>NZ_MCGQ01000023.1 GCF_002242805.1 Streptomyces diastatochromogenes
CGCCGGGGAGGCGAGGGGGGTGGGAGTGGCCGAGAAGGGTGCGTCCTGGGAGACCGCGGGTGCGGCGAAAGCGGCCGAGGGGGTGGCGGGCGCGGAGATGCCCGACGGCGTGGCGAGAGGTGTTGGTCCGGCCGAGGAGGCCGTGTTCCGAGAGACCCCCGGTGCGGCGGCCACGGGCGGCGGCGAGGCCGGGGAGCCCGCGTCCCCGAAGACCCCCGAGGCACCGTGAGCCACCGGGTCGGCCGAAGGCGCCACGGGCGCGGAGACACCCGGTGCCGCGGCGAGAGCTGCCGGCGCGGCGGAGGGCATCGGTGGCCTCGTCGCTTCGAGCAGCAGTAGCCACCTCCGGGCCAGGCTCACCGGTCGGGCGTCCGCGAAGACCCCGTCGAGGTCGACCTCGATGCCCAGCTCGCCCTCCNNCGGGGCCGGGGCGGGCTCGGTGGCCGTCGCCCGTACCTTGGCCAGCAGGTCGGCCACGCCGAGTCCGCCGCCGCCCCGTTCGATCGACTCGGCGATCGCCCGCCGGCCGGCGTGGGCCGGCTCCTCGTTCATGTCACGCATGAGAGCCCTTCGCGTTGTGCACGGTCTTGTTCCTCACTGCTGCTCCCAGGAGCGGAAGGCCCGCAGGTGTTCGGGGGTGGTCACGACGTCCAGCCGTTCGTCGTCCGGCTCGCCGCCGCCGAGCGCGGCGAGCAGCCGGCGGGCGGGGGCGTTGCGCGGGGTGCGCTCCGCGCTGAGCCGGACCTTGGCGCAGCCCAGCTGCTCGGCCCGGTCGGCGAGCCAGGAGAGCAGCCGTTCCTCGACGCCCCGGCCGAGGGCACGGCAGCTCATCAGCCAGGCGAGGACGTCGAGTTGGTTGCCGTCGGCACCGACCGCGAGCAGGGCGATCTGGCCGTAGTCGCCGAACCGGTCCCGTGCCGCCGCCGTCCACACCTCGCCCTGTTCGCGCCACCGGGCGAGGTCGCCGCCGTCGGCGGACCGGGCCCGCAGGGTGAACTGGTTGGTGCGGCGCACCAGTTGCTCGCCGCGCTCGACGTCCACGTCCGCCAGCTCGCGGATGTCGACCTCCAGGTTCAGCTGGGCGAGGAACTCCTCGAACCCGGCACCGTCGCGGACGGCGTCCCGCTCGCGTTCCTGTGCGTAGAACCGGGCCCGCAGGGCGTCCTCGGCGGTCGCCGCGGCCGGGACGAGGGGCCACAACCGGTCCAGGAACGCGTCGAGTTCGGCGGCCGGCGGGCAGGTCACGGACAGCACCTGCGGGAGCGCCGAGCGCATCCTGGCGATCTCGGCCGGGTTGTCGTCCAGGAACAGGAAGCTGTCCAGGCCGAGGTTGAGGGTGCGGGCCGCTTCGGCGAGGCGGTCCGGCTTGGGGTTCCAGGCGGCGGAGACCACGCTGAAGTGCTCGGCCTTGAGCAGGCTGTCGGGCCGGTCGAGGACGGCCCGGACCGTGGCCTCGTCGTTGTTGCTGACCAGCGCCAGCAGCGCACCCGCTTCCCGCCACTGGAGCAGCCTGCGGGCCAGTCGGGCGCGCGGGCCGGTGAGGTCGACCGCCTCGGGGCCGGCCTCGCCCGCCACTCCGCCCCACAGGGTCTCGTCGCCGTCGACGGCGATCACCTTGGGCGCGGGACGCCGTACGGCCCGAACCACCTCGGCCAGGCACAGCGCCACGGCTGCCTGGAAGGCCGGGCTGAAGGGCAGGTGGGCGAGGCGCTCGGTGCGCTCGTCGAAGGGGTCCTCGACGGTGTGCTGCCGGGTCCACTCGTCCGGCCCGAGCACCGCGATGCCGGGCAGTCCGGCCAGGTCGGCGGCGATCCCCCGCTCCCATGCGAGGAGGCGGTCCGTGGGCCGGGCGGTCGGCAGGATGCCGACGACCAGCGGCCTGCGGGTGCGTTCGGCGAGGGACTTCAGCGCGGCCGGGTAGGCGCCGCGCAGTTCGGCGAGGACCGTGTCGTCCACCGGCCCGAACCGCTCCAGGTCGGCGGCCCGCAGCAGGACGACGCCCACCGCGGTGGCCGGGTCGGCGAGGACGCCGGAGGGGTCCTGGAGGGCGGCGAGCACCTGGTGGTACGGCGCCTCGGCGACGGTCGTCCGCTCGTCCTCCAGCGCGGCCTCGCACATCAGGGGCAGGTTTCCGAGGGCGAAGGTGGCGGCGAGAGCGAGACGCGGTCCCTCGACCGGTGCCTGCTGAACCGGCTCCTGCTGAACGGCCGTTGCGCTCTCCCCGGCATGCACCGCCGCGACCCGTACGACCGCGGTCGCGTCCTCGGCGGTCTCGCCGAGCAACCGCAGGAACTCCTCGCCGAGTCCGGTCGCGGTGTCGGCGTCCAGGATGTCGAGGTTGTGGTCGAGGCGGACGGTGCCCGTGTCCGGGGTCATGGTGATCATCAGGTCGAGGTCGGTGTGGCCGACCCCGGCGGGCAGCACCTCGAGGTGGGTCAACCGGCCCGAGAAGCGGACGTAGTTGAAGTACACCTCGACGAGCGGTGCGTTGGCGCGGTGCAGGCCCTGCCGGGCGAGCGTGGCGAGGACGTCGGAGAACATGGCGCCCTTCGCCAGGATCCGCTGTAGACGCTGGTCGGTGCGGACCAGTACGTCCGCGACCCGCTCCCCCGCCGCCGCCTGGGCGGGGAAGGGCACGGGGACGCCGAAGAAGCCCACCGCGCCGTACGCGTCGGCGTGGACGCGGGTGTCCACGGGCACGGCGAGCGCGAACCGCTCCCGCTCCCGCTTCCTGGCCAGCAGCACGGTGAGGGTGCCGAGGCAGAACGCGGCGGGGGTGACGGCCAGCGCGCTCGCGGCGGCCGAGATCCGTTCCGTGAGGCCGTCGGGGACGGTCACGGTGACGCTGCCGGACCGGTAGGAGCGGGTTTCCGGGCGCGGCCGGGCGAGGGTCAGGTCGAGCCGTTCGCTGCCCTGGAAAGCCGCGCGCCAGTCGTCGCCGGGGCCCTCGCCGCCGCCTTGCTGGGCCTCGATCAGGAGGTCGATGTCCCGGTTGGTGACGGTGCCGTCCAGCGGGGTGCCGGAGAGTTCTGCGTCGATCTCCGCGGCCACGAGCAGCAGGGACTGCAGGTCGCTGACCGCGTGATGGGCGCCGAACACCAGGATCTGGCCCTGCGGGCCGCCGTCGGCGAGTTCGAACCGCCACAGCGGCGGGACGGCCAGGTCGAACGGCGGCTCCAGGAGCAGCCGCAGCCGCTCGGCAGCGTCGACCTCCGTGGCCTCGGTCCACCGCAGCAGCGGCGTGGGCGGCTCACGGTCCACCCGCAGCTGGCGGCCGCCCTCGGCTCCGGTCACGACGGCCGTGCGCAGGGCCGCGTGCCGGGCGGCGAGCCGGTCCAGGATGCCGGTGAGGGCTTCGCGGGTGGTCGGTGTGGTGAGCCGTACGGCCAGGCCGACACCGTGGGCCGCGTCGGGCATGTCCGGCTGCGCGCTGCGCAGGAGTCGTACGACATCCCGGGTCGCGGGCCGCAGTTCGGTCTCGGGCACCTCCTGCGCGGGTGACGTCTCGGCCCGCTGGGCCGGGGCGGCCCGCTCGGGCAGGGCCTCGCCGAGGGCGCGGGCGAGGCCGCGGATGTCGGCGGCGGAGAACACGTCGGCGGCCGGGAGTTCGACGCCCAGGTCGCGGGCGAACGCGTTGCGCAGCCGGACCAGCATCAGCGAGTCCAGGCCCAGCTCCTTCAGGGCCGTGGTGGCGAACACGTCCACCGCGCCGCCGGAGACCTCGCCGACCCGGGCCCGCACATAGGTCTCGAGCCACTCGGTGCGCTCCGGCCCGGTGGCGGCCGCGAACACCTTCTTCACCAGGTCGTCGGTGTCGCCGCCGCCGGCCGGGACGGTCACCAGGTCGGCGAGCAGGGGGCGGCTGCGGGCCGCGTCCGGGTCGAGGGCGAGCAGGTCCCAGTCGAGGGCGATCGGGGCGAGCTGGCGGCGGGCGGTGGTCAGCACCCGTTCGAACAGCTCGCCGCCGTCCTGCGGGGAGAAGGCGACCAGGCCGGAGCGGCTGGTCTCGGCGGCCCGGGTGCCGGACTCGGCGACCATGCCGACGCCCGCCCAGGCCCCCCAGTCCAGGCTCAGCGCCCGTCGGCCGGTCCGGGAGAGGTGGTGCGCCCAGGCGTCGAGGAAGGCGTTCGCCGCCGCGTACGGGCTCTGCCCCGCCGAGCCCAGCAGACCGGCCGCCGAGGCGAACAGGACCAGGTTCTCCGCCTCCGGGACCAGTTCGGTGAGCAGGGCGGTGCCGAGCACCTTGGGCGCGAGGACGCGCCGGACGCGCTCCTCGGTGAGGTTCGCCAGGGTGGCGTCGTCCAGGACACCGGCGGCGTGGACCACGGTGGAGACCGGGCCGGCCTCGCGGCGTACGGCGTCCAGGGCCGCGGTGAGTCCGGCACGGTCGGCGACGTCGGCGCGGGCGAGGTGCACGGTGACGCCCCGCTGTTCGAGGCCCTGGATCCAGGCGGTGGCGGCCGGGTCGGGCGTGCCACGGCTCACTAGGGCGAGCCGCCGGGCGCCCCGGCGCACCAGCCGCTCGGCGACGACCCGGCCCAGGCCGCCCAGGCCACCGGTGATCAGGTGCACACCGTCCGGCAGTTCGGGGTGGCCGCCGTCGTCGGGGCGGGTACGGGCCAGGCGCGGGACGAGGCGGCCGGTGCCGCGCAGCGCGACCAGGCGCTCGTCGTCGGCGTGCCACAGCTGGGTCCACAGCTCCTCGGCGCCGCCGTCGGCGGGCAGGTCGACCAGCGTGGTGGCGAGTTCCGGGTGTTCCTGGGCCACGGCGAGTCCGAAGCCCCAGGCGAGGGCCTGCTGCGGGTGCGTCACCGCGGTGCTGTCACCGGCGGCCTGGCTGCCGCGTACGACGACGAACAGGCGCGGTGTCCGGCCCGCGGACCGCTCGCGCTCGGTGAGGGCCCGCACCAGGTGCAGGGTGCTCAGGCAGCAGAGCCGGGCGGCCTCCTCGGCGCTGCGGTCGTCGCAGACCGGCGGGGCGTCGAGCGCGGACAGCTGGACCACCCGCTCGGGCGGCGCGTCCGCGAAGGCCTCGTCCAGGAGCCGGGCCCACTGGTCCGGGTCGGCCGGGTCGAGGACGTAGCGGCCGGGGCCCTCGGCGCCGTACGCGGTGCCCGGGCGGGCGACGACGTGCGGCGCCAAGTCGCCGATTCGGTCGATGAGTTCGTCGGCGACGCCGCTCTCGTCGGCGACGATGAGCCAGCTGCCCTCGGCGGGCGGCTCCTGTGCCGCGGGGCGGGGCTGCCAGCGGGTCTCGAAGAGGGCGCCGTCCAGCGGGGAGAGCGCGGCGAGCCGGAACTCATCGGCCGCCAGGACGAGTTGGTCGCTCTCGTCCCACAGGCGCAGGTCGAGGACGGCGGTGTCGCCGTCCACCGCGCGCAGGTCGCAGCTCACCCAGGCGGGTGCGGTGCGCAGGCCGGTGAACCGTACGCGTCCGGCGCCGGCGGGCACGAACGCCCTGCCCTGCGGGGCGGCGGCGGGCAGCGCGGCCGTGTGGAAGGCGGCGTCGAGCGTGGCGGGGTGCAGGAGGTGACCGGCGGCGGGCCGGGCGGCCAGGCGGGCCACCGCTGTCGTGCCGCCGTCCCGGTGGCCCTCCGTCAGGCCCCGGAAGGCGGGGCCGTAGTCGATGCCGAGCGCGGCGAGGCCCGCGTAGAGGGCGGGAAGGTCGACCCGCTCGGCGCAGCGCTCGCGCAGGGCGGCGAGTTCCCCCGCGTCCACCGACGGATCCTCGGTGAGGGCGATCCGCCCGGTCACGTGCCGTTCCCACCGACGCTCACCGGCAGGCGCCGACGCGATGGAGAAGTCCCGGAAGCCGTCCTCGGCGGGCCGCAGCACCATCTGCAGCCGTACGGGCCGGTCGGCGTCCAGGCGCAGCGGCTGCACGAACCGGACGTCGGCCAACTGCACCTCGCCGCCGTCGGCGAGCGTGGTCGCGGCCTCCAGCGCCAGGTCCAGGAAGGCCGCGCCGGGCAGCCACACCTCGCCCGTGACCCGGTGGTCGGTCAGATAGGCGAAGCGGCTGTCGCGCAGGTCGATCTCGCTCTGGAAGAGGTCCCGGCCGGGTTCGTCGCTGGCCTGGACGTGGGTGCCGAGCAGCGGTGAGCCGCCGGTGGAGGTGGCCTGGACGGGGGCGAGCCAGTGGCGTTCGCGGGCGAAGGCGTAGGTGGGCAGGTCGGCGCGGCGGCCGCGCGGGAAGAGGGCCGTCCAGTCGGGCGTGTGTCCGGCCTCGTACAACTCCCCCAGCCTGCCGAGCAGTACGTCGTGTCCGTCCCGGCCGCGCCGCAGCGAGCCGATGCCGGTCGCGTCGATCCCGGCCTCGGCGGCCACGGCTTCGATCGCCGAGGTGAGCGAGGGGTGCGGGCTGAGTTCCACGAAGTAGCGGTATCCGTCGTCCAGCATCCGGCGGATGGTCTCGGTGAAGCGGACCGGCCGGCGCAGGTTGTCGAACCAGTACGCGGCGTCCAGGCCGTCCCCGGGGACGGGTTCGGCGAGCACCGACGAGTAGAGCGGGGTCGGTGTGCGGGTGCCCCGGATGCCGGCGAAGCGGTCGAGGAGTTCGGCGCGCAGCGGTTCCATGAGCGGGGTGTGCGAGGCGAACGGCGTCGACAGGACGCGCGTGGGGACGCCCCGCTCCTCCAGTTGACGGCGCAGTGCGGTGAGCGCGTCCGCCTCGCCGGAGACGGCTGTGGCGCCGGGGCTGTTGACGGCTCCGACGAAGAGCCGGCCGGCGTAGGGCTCCAGCAGCTCCTCGACCTCGGCGAGCGGCAGCTCCACGGCGAGCATGCCGCCCTGCCCGACGAGCGGGACCACCGCGGCGGCCCGCCCGGTGACGGCGGTGACGGCCTCGTCCAGGGTGAGGGCTCCCGCGCTGTACGCGGCGGCGATCTCGCCCAGGCTGTGGCCGACGACGGCGTCCGGGGTGACGCCGAGTTCCCGCCAGGCGGCGGCCAGGGCCGCGTTGACGGCGAACAGCACCGGCTGGAGGTATTCGGTGCGGTCGAGCGGGGAGAACTCCTCCGGCGCCCGCAGCACGTTGAGCACCGACCAGCCGGCCTGTCGCTCCACGGCGGCGTCGATCCGGGTCAGCTCCGCCCGGAAGGCGTCGGACTGGGACAGCAACTCCAGGCCCATGCCGGACCATTGGCCCCCGTGTCCGGCGAACACGAAGGCGACCTTGCCGGTCTGGTACTCGCGGGGCGCGGACACGGGCTTGCGTCCGCTGCCCAACGCCTTGAGGGAGGAGAGCAGTTCGTCCCGGTCGCCGGCGACGACCGCGGTACGCCACTCGAGGTGGCTGCGGTGCCGGGCCAGAGTGTGGGCGACGTCCGCGAGGGCGGTTTCGGCGGTGACGTACCGGGCCAGCCGGGTCGCCTGCCCGCGCAGCCCGGCCTCGCCGCGCCCGGAGAGCGGGAACAGCAGTTTTCCGTCGGGGAGTTCCGTGTCCTGCCGCGGCCGGGCGGAGGCTTCCTCTTCCTGCCGCGGCCGGGCGGGGGCTTCCTCCACGATGACGTGGGCGTTGGTCCCGCTGATGCCGAAGGCGCTGACCCCGGCCCGCCGCACCCGCTCCCCCGTCGCCGGCCAGGCGACCGGTTCCTGGAGCAACCGGAGCCCGCTGCCGTGCCACTCGACGTGCCGGCTCGGCGAGCCGGCGTGCAGGGTGCGGGGCAGGGTCTGGTGGCGCAGCGACTGCACGACCTTGATCAGCCCGGCGATGCCCGAAGCGGCCTGCGCATGGCCGATGTTGGACTTGAGCGAACCCAGGTGCAGGGGGCGGTCCTGCGGGCGGGAGCCGCCGAAGACCTCGGCCAGGGCGTTGGCCTCGATCGGGTCGCCGAGGGTGGTGCCGGTGCCGTGCGCCTCGATGTGGTCGATGTCGGCGGGCGCCAGCCCGGACAGCTCCAGCGCACGGCGGATCACCTGTTCCTGGGCGGGGCCGTTGGGCGCCGACAGACCCTGGCTGCGGCCGTCCTGGTTGACCGCCGTACCGCGCAGCACCGCCAGCACCTCGTCGCCGTCCCGCTCGGCGTCGCTCAGCCGCTTGAGGACGAGCATGCCGGCGCCCTCGGCCCAGATCGCGCCATCGGCTTCGTCGGAGAACGAGCGGCAGCGGCCGGTCGGGGACAGTCCCCGCAGGCGGCTGAACTCCACGAAGGTCTGCGGGGTCACCATCAGCGTCACCCCGCCGGCCAGGGCCAGGTCGCACTCCCCGGCGCGCAGGGCCTGGGCGGCCAGATGCGTTGCCACCAGGGAGGACGAACAGGCCGTGTCCACGGTCAGGGCCGGGCCGTGCAGGCCGAGCGCGTACGCCAGCCGGCCGGAGGCGACGCTGAGCGCCGAGCCGGTGCCCACGTAGCCGTCGAGCTGGTCGAGGCGGGAACCCGCCAGGTAGTCGCTGCCGAACATGCCGACGTACACGCCGGTGGTGCTGCCCGCGAGCCGGGCGGGCACGATTCCGGCGCGTTCCAGTGCCTCCCAGGCCGTCTCCAGCAGCAGCCGCTGCTGGGGGTCCATGGCGGCGGCCTCCTTCGGGGTGATGCCGAAGAAGCCCGCGTCGAAGGACTCGATGTCGTCCAGGAAGCCGCCCTCGCGGGCGTAGGACTTGCCGAGGGCGTCCGGGTCGGGGTCGTACAGCGCGTCCACGTCCCAGCGTCCGGCCGGGAAGGGGCCGACCGCGTCCCGGCCTTCGGCGACCAGTCGCCACAGTCCGTCCGGGTCGCTCACCCCGCCGGGCAGCCGGCAGGCCATGGCGACGATGGCGATCGGTTCGTCGCCGACGGGCACGGTCGTACGAGCCCGCTGGTCCTTGCGTGACGGGCGCCCCAGCACGGTGGCCAGCAGGTACTCGGCCAGCCGGTCGGCGGTGGGGTGGTCGAAGAGGAGGGTGGCGGGCAGGCGGGTGCCGAGCCGGGCGCCGATGCTGTTGCGCAGTTCGACGGCGGTGACCGAGTCCATGCCGAGGTCGCGCAGCGGCTGGTCGGGGCGTACGGACTCGGCCGAGCGCAGGCCGAGGGTGCGGGAGGCCTCGTCGCGGACCAGGGCCAGGACGCGCTCGGCCCGCTCGGGCTCGGGCAGCCGGGCCAGCCGGTCGGCGAGGGCGTCTGCCCCGGTGCCGCGCGGCGCGGGCAGCAGCGAGCGCCACAGGGCGGTGCCGGCCGCGTCCGACGAGCGCAGGCGGGGCAGGTCGAGGGCCCAGGCCACCAGGTGCGGGGCGGGGCGCCGCAGGGCCAGCGCCACGAGGTCGCGGCCCTGGTCCGGGGTGAGCGCCCGGTGGCCGAGCCGGGCCATGCGGTCCAGGTCGGCGTGGACCGCGGCGAGGCCCTCACCGGCCCAGGCGCCGAAGGAGATCGAGCTGCCGGGCAGGCCCAGGGCCCGCCGGTGGTGGGCGAGTTGGTCGAGGAAGACGTTGGCGGCCGCGTAGTTGCCCTGGCCCGCGTTGCCCACGACACCGGCGGCCGAGGACACCAGCAGGAACAGGTCCAGCGGGGTGTCGGCGGTGAGCCGGTGCAGCTGGAGGGCCCCGTCGACCTTGGGGCGCAGCACCCGCGCCAGCCGCTCGGGCGTCAGCTCGGCGACCACCCCGTCGTCGAGGATCCCGGCGCAGTGCACGACACCGCGCAGGGGCAACTCGTCGCCGGCACGGGAGAGTACGTCGGCGACGGCGGCCGGGTCGGTGACCTCGCACGCGACGACCTCCGCCGCGGCGCCCAGCGCGGACAGCTCGGCGACCGTCTCGGCCGCGCGGGGATCCTCGGCGCCCCTGCGAGCCGTCAACACGAGCCGGGGAACGCCTCGTTGGGCGAACAGCCGGGCGATGTGCCGGCCGACGGCACCCAGACCACCCGTGATCAGGACGGTCCCGTCCGTGGGGAGATGACCGGCCCCGCGCCGCTCGTCCCGGTCGGGTCGTGCACGCACCAGCCGGGGGACGAACAACGTCCCTTCACGGAGGGCCAGTTCGGGCTCGTCGGCAAGGCCTGCGGCTGCCCTGAGCGCGGACGCGGGATCGCCGTCGTCGAGGTCCAGCAACGTCAGCCCGAGGTCCGGATGCTCGGCACGGGCGCTGCGGACCAGCCCCCACAGGACCGACTGGGCGAGCCCGGCCACCGGGTCGCCGTCGGCGGCGGCGATCGCGCCACGGGTCACCCACACCGTCCGGGCGGGCGCCTGGTCCTCGGGGAGCGCGATGATCCGCTGCAGTTCGGCGAGGGCGGTGGCCGCCAACTCATGGGCTCCGGACAGCGGTTCGTCGGGGCGCGGCCAGAATCGTACGGCGACGTCGGCGCCGGTCTCGCGACGCTCCAGGCCGTGCAGCGCGGCCTCGGCCTGCGGGTCGGCCGGATCGCCGGCCACGGTCCACGTGAGGTCCGGCGCGGCGGGCGGCTCCTCGGTGACGGCCGTCCAGGCCACCTCGTAGAGGTGCCGGGCGTTCTCCGAACCGGCGTCGAGGTCGGCCGGCTCGGCGGCGCGCAGACGTACGGCCTCCAGGCGCCCGGCGGGCAGGCCGTCGGCGTCCCACAGCGTGACGTCCAGGGTGAGGTCCGAGCCGGCCTGGCTCGTGCGCCGCACCTGCGCGGTCAGATCGCCCGCGCCGCCGTACGGCAGGACGCAGCGTCCCACGGCGACGGGGAGCAGGGCGCGTCCGTCGGCCGCTCCGAAGGCGGCCGTGACGTGCAAAGCGGCGTCGAGCAGGGCCGGGTGCACCGGGTAGGGGTCGGCCGTGTCGCGCGCGGTGGAGGGTAGGGAGAGACGGGCGAGGAGTTCTCCGTCGCCGGTCGTGACGGCCGACCGTACGCCCTGGAAGGCGGGCCCGTAGCCGAGGCCGAGGTCGGCGAGGCGGTCGTACGTCTGCGCGGTCCAGGCCTGTTCGGCGGTGTCGGGCCACTGCGGGGGGCGGCCCGCGCTGAGCGGGGAGGATTCGGCGGCGGAGGCGGTGGCGTGAAGGGTCCAGCCGGGGGCGTCCTGGCCGCGCGGGCGGCTGTGCACGGTGATCTCGGGTACGGGACCGGCGGTGACGACCTCGACGGAGACCTCGACCGTGCCGGAGCCGGGCAGCACGAGGGGGCTGAGCAGGAGCAGGTCGGTGACGTCGGCCGCGTCGTCCGGGCGGGCCACGGCGAGCGCGGCGCGGCACAGCTCCATCAGGGTGGTGCCGGAGACCACGGTGCGGCCGAACACGGTGTGGTCGGGCAGCCAGTCGGCGGTGGCCGGGGACCACTCGTTGCGGAAGGTCCAGCGGGTCTCGTCGGCGGACTGGAGCTGGATGCCGAGCAGCGGATGCGCGGCGTGGTCGAACAGGGCCGGGCCGCCGGTGGCGGTCTCGGGTTCGATCCAGTGGCGCTGTGCGTCCCAGGCGTAGGTCGGCAGGTCGGCCGGGTCGCTGTCGGGGACCAGACGGCGCCAGTCGATCCGCCGTCCGTGGACGTGGAGTTCGGCGGCGGCCCGGTCCAGGCAGGCGGGGCCGTCCTCGTCGCGGCCCAGCGAGCCGACGGTGGTCAGGTCGTGGCCGGTGTCCTCGCCGATGGTGTGCAGCGCGGTGAGCAGGGCCGGGTGGGGGCTCAGCTCGACGAAGTGGCGGTAGCCGTCGGCGAGCATGCGCTCGACGGTGGGCGCGAAGCGGACGGTTTCGCGGAGGTTGGTGTACCAGTAGCCGGCCTCCAGCTCCTCGGTGACCGGTTCGGCGGTGACCGTGGAGTACCAGGCGATGTCCGTCGGGTACGTGGTCACGCCGTCGAGTTCGTCGAGGATCCGCTCGCGGACCGGTTCGACCCGGTCGCTGTGGGAGGCGTAGTCGACGTCGAGACGGCGGACGAACACCTGGCGTGCTTCGAGGCGGGCGAGCAGCGCTTCGACCTCTTCGACGGCGCCCGCGACCACGGTCGCCCGGCCGCTGTTGACGGCGGCGACCGAGACGGAACCGTCGAGTTCGGCCCGGACCTCGCCGTGGGGCAGCGCGATCACGGCCATGGTGCCGGTGCCGGACACGCCGGTCAGGGCCTGGCTGCGCAGGGCGACGACGGCGGCCGCGTCGTTGAGGCTGAGCGCGCCCGCGACGCAGGCCGCGGCGACCTCGCCCTGGCTGTGCCCGATGACGGCGTCCGGTCGGATGCCCCGGGCGCGCCAGACGGCGGCCAGCGACACCATCACGGCGAACAGGGCGGGCTGGACGACGTCCACGCGGTCCAGGGACGGGGCGCCGGCGTCGCCGCGCAGCACGGCCGCCACGGACCACTCGGTGAACGGGCGCAGCGCCGCGTCGCAGCGGTCCAGCTCGTCGGCGAACACGCGGTCCCGGTCCAGCAGGTCGCGGGCCATCCCGGCCCACTGGCTGCCCTGTCCGGGGAAGACGAAGGCCAGCTTTCCGGCGGGGGCGGTCCGCTGGGGGCCGGTGGTGTGCTCGGGGGTGGGGTCTCCGTCGGCCAGGGCGCGCAGGACGTCGAGGAGCTGGGTTCGGTCTGAGGCCCGAACGACGGCCCGGTGGTCGAAGTGGGTCCGGTGACGGGCGAGGGTCGCGGCGACCGCGGGGAGCGGCAGCTCCGGGTGGGATTCGAGGGCGCCGAGCAGCCGGGCGGCCTGGCCGTGCAGGGCGGGGAGGCTGCGGGCGGAGAGGGGGAAGAGGGTGGGGGTCGGCTGCTGTGCGGGGGCATCGGCGGCGGATTCCGGCGCTTCCCCGGCGACTTCAGGCGCTACCCCAGCGGGCTCGGGCGCTTCCTCCAGGACCACGTGGGCGTTGGTCCCGCTGATCCCGAAGGCGCTGACCCCGGCCCGGCGCACCCTGTCCGCGGTGCGCGGCCAGGCCTGTCCGGCGCTCTGCACGTGCAGCCCGCTGCCGGTCCAGTCGATCTGGTCGGTGAGGCGTTCGGCGTGCAGGGAGGCCGGCATGTGCTCGTGGCCGAGCGCGAGGACGGTCTTGATGACGCCGCCGATGCCCGCAGCCGCCTGGGTGTGGCCGATGTTGGACTTCAGGGAGCCGATGCCGAGGGGGCGGTCGGCCGGGCGGTCGGGGCCGAACACGTCGGCCAGGGCCCGGAGTTCGATGGGGTCGCCGAGCCGGGTGCCGGTGCCGTGGGCCTCGACGTGGTCGAGGTCGTGCGGGCCGAGCCCGGCCGCGTCCAGGGCGGCGCGCAGCACCCTTTCCTGGGCCGGGCCGTTGGGGGCGCTGAGGCCCTGGCTGCGGCCGTCCTGGTTGATCGCCGAGCCCTTGACGACGGCCAGGATCCGGTCGCCGTCGCGGCGCGCGTCCGCGAGCCGCTTGAGTACGACGAGACCGCAGCCCTCGGCCCATACGACGCCGTCCGCGTCGGCGGAGAACGGGCTGCACCGCCCGGACGGGGACAGCCCGCGCAGCCTGCTGAACTCGACGTGCCCGCGCGGGGTGACGAGCAGCGTGGCCCCGCCGGCCAGGGCGAGATCGCACTCCCCGCTCGCCAGGGCCCGCGCCGCCAGGTGCAGGGCGACCAGCGAGGACGAGCAGGCGGTGTCGACGGTCACCGCCGGCCCCTGCAGGCCGAGGGTGTAGGCGATGCGTCCGGATGCCACGCTGGCCGCCGAGCCGGTGCCGACATGTCCGTCGAGCTGGGTGAGCGGGGCGGCGGCGAGGTAGCCGCTGTCGTACAGGCCGAGATAGACGCCGGTGGAGCTGCCGCTCAGGGACTCCGGGACGACACCGGCGCGTTCGATCGCCTCCCAGGCGGTCTGCAGGAGCAGCCGCTGCTGGGGGTCCATGGCGGCGGCCTCGCGCGGGGAGATGCCGAAGAAGGCCGCGTCGAAGCGGTCGATGCCGCCGTCGAGGAAGCCGCCGCGCAGGGTGTAGGCCTTGCCGGTGGCCTCGGGGTCGGGGTCGTACAGGCCGTTCGTGTCCCAACGTCCCGCCGGGACCTCGGAGATGGCGTCCTCGCCCGTGGTCAGCAGCCGCCACAGGGCCTCGGGGTCGTCGGCGCCGCCGGGGAAGCGGCAGGCCAGGGAGATGATCGCCACGTCGTCGCCGGGGCCGGTCCGCTCAACGACCGTGCTCGGCACCGGCGTTCGGGCCCGCTGCGGGGCGAAGACGGCCTGCGCGACGGCGTCGATGGTGGGGTGGTTGAAGACGAGGGACGGTTCCAGGGGGCGGCCGGTCAGCGTGCCGAGTTCGGCGGCCAGGGTGACCAACTGGCGTGATCCGAGGCCGAATTCGGCGAGCGGCCGGTTCGGGTCGACGTCCGCCGGGTCGGTCCCGGCGGCCTCGGCGACGGCCGATGCCAGCCAGGCCCGGACGCCCTCGGAGGTCGTCAGGGACGGCTCGGGAGTGTGCTTCGGGGACTCGTTCGCAGGCATCTGGGCAGGTGTCCTCGTGAACTCGGGCTCAGGCTGGATTCCGTACCGGGCGACGGGTGTGCGGTACGGCGAAACAGGCGGCGTACGGCCGCAGGGGCCTCCCGCGCCGACGGGGCGCGGGAGGCGGGGCTGTCACCCCACAGCGGGTGCGGTCACCACGGAGAGGGTGCCGTCGAGATACGCCGTCAGGGTGGCGCGGCGCTGGATCTTCCCGCTGGAGGTCTTGGGGATGGTGCCCGGCTGGACCAGGACGACGTCGCGCAGGGACAGGCCGTGGGCCTCGCCGACCCCGCTGCGGATCAGGTCGGTGATCTTCTCGGACTCGCCGGCATCGTCCGGGGCGATCTCGGCCACGAGGACGGGCTGTTCACCCTCGGCCGCGGTGTCCACGGAGAACGCGGCGGTGCAGCCGGGGCGCAGGGCCGGGTGGGACAGTTCGGCGGTCAGCTCCAGGTCCTGCGGGTAGTGGTTGCGGCCGTCGATGACGATGAGGTCCTTCAGCCGGCCGGTGACGAAGAGTTCACCGTCCCGCAGGAAGCCGAGGTCGCCGGTGCGCAGGAACCGCCCTTCGTGGCCCTGGAGCCCGGCCCGGAAGGTCTCGCGGGTGGCAAGGGCGTTGCGCCAGTAGCCCTTGGCGACACTCGCTCCGCCCACCCAGATCTCGCCGGTCCCGCCCTCGGGCAGCTCCTCCTGCCGCTCGGGATCGACGATCGCCACGGTCACGCCGGGGCCGGGCCGGCCGCAGCCGACGGCGGCCGCGTCGGCCTCGCCGGCGTTCGGGGCGCCGTCGGCGGCGGCGAGCAGCGTCGGCGGGGTGTCCACGGTGCCGCCGGTGACCATCAGGGTGGCCTCGGCCAGGCCGTAGCAGGGGTAGAGGGCCTCGCGGCGGAATCCGGCGGGGCCGAAGGTGTCGGCGAAGCGGCGCAGGGTGGCCGGGCGCACCGGCTCGGCCCCGTTGAAGGCGACCTTCCACGAGCTGAGGTCGAGGCCGTCCAGCAGCTCCGGGCCGACGTGCTTCAGGCACAGCTCGTAGCCGAAGTTGGGGGCGCCGCTGGTGTGCGGGCGGTAGCGGCTGACGGCGGTGAGCCAGCGGGCCGGCTGCTGGAGGAAGTGCAGGGGCGAGAACAGGGTGGCGGTGGTGCCGAGGTACACCGTGTTCAGGACGGGACCTATGAGCCCCATGTCGTGGTAGACCGGCAGCCAGCTGACGAACATCTCGTGGTCGTGTGCCTCGATCGCCTCGGGCGTGTGGCCCATGCGCTCGGTGATGACCCGCTCGTTGTCCAGCAGGTTGCCGTGGGTGACCACGACACCGCGCGGGGCGGAGGTGGAGCCGGAGGTGTACTGGAGGAACGCGACGGAATCCGCGGTGAGGTCGGGTTCACGCCAGGCGGCCGCCGCGTCGTCGGGGATGTCCTCGGTGGTCAGGCGGGCGATCCCGTCGAGTTCGGGCAGATGTGCGGCCATGCCGTCGAGCGCGGCGATCACGTCCCGGCCGCCCAGGATGACCTTGGCGTCCGCATCGGCCACCAGGCGCTTCATCCGGGTGAGCGCACGGTGGTTCTGGGAGCGGCCCTGCGCGGGCACGCCCGGTACGGCGACCACGCCGGCCGACAGACAGCCCAGGTAGGCGCAGATGAACTCCAGGCCGGGCGGGTAGAGCAGCATGGCGCGCGATCCGGCCAGTCCGCGCTCCTGCAGGTGGGCGGCGATGGCCCGGGAGCGGGTGGCCAGCCGGCCGTAGGTGAGTTCCTGGGTCTCTCCGTCGCAGTCACCGGTGACGAGGTGGCGGTACGCGGTGCGCTCCGGATGGTTCGAGGCGTGCGTGGTCAGTAAGTCGACCAGGGAACGTGCCATGGGACGAGTCTCACCTGTCTGAAGAGGTGGGCGCGGGAAAGGTGTTCGACGGCCGGACCGCACGGACGGTCGCCGGTCGAGTCAACCCGGCGTCCTTGCCGGGTCGTTGGAGTCGGCCCCCCGGCCAGGGAGCCACGGGTCGGACGGCTGCGCGTGTTCCCCCCGCAGCGACTGGCTACCGACGAGTAGCACCTTAGCAAGTCCGTTCGGCCGAGCGGCCGAACAAATGTAAACAGGCCGTATCCAAGGGAGTTGGACCAGCGCTCACGCAGCGCATGCGATCTACGACACAGTGCGTTCAGGAGTCCTTTGTGCCCCGAATGCCGGACACGTGAATCCGCCCTATCGTTCTGTCATGGAGCACGCACTGAGTCCCGCAACCCTCGCCGAACTGCGGCGTCCGCGTCCCTACCCCGCGGTGTCCGTGCTGACGCCGACGCACCGCCGGGAGCCCGAGAACGGCCAGGACCCGGTCCGGCTGCGCAATGTGGTGGCCGAGGCCAGGAAGCGGCTGGAATCCGACCCCGCGGTCACCCGGGAGCGGCGCGCCGACATCGTGGCACAGCTCGACCGCGCACTGGCGGAAGTGGATCTGGCGCACGCCGAGGACGGTCTGGTGATCTTCGCCGCCCCGGGTGAGCACCAGGTCTGGTCGCTGGCCCGCACCGTCCCCGAGCGGGTGGTGTTCTCGGACACCTTCCTCACCCGCAATCTGGTCTCCGCGCAGGCCGCCGAGCGGCCCTTCTGGGTGCTGTCGGTCGCCGCGGACCGTGTCACCCTGTGGAGCGGCGGCCCCGACCGGGTCGTCAAGGACCACTCCGGCAGCTTCCCGCTCGTCCGCGGCCGCGAGAACTTCGACGCGGAGCGCCAGGAGCAGATCGGTGACATCCCGAGCATCTACGTCGACGAGGGCACGCGCCAGTTCCTGCGCGAGGCGGACACCGCCCTGAGCACGGTGCTGCGCGACGAGCCCCGCCCCCTGTACATCACCGGCGAGCAGGCGGCCCTGTCCCTGCTGGTCGACGTCGGCAGCGCCGCGAAGTCCGCCGTGCAGGTCCCGCGCGGCGGCCTCGCCCACGCCGGTCCGGAGGCCGTGTGGCAGGCGCTGCGGCCGGTCCTGGAGGAGGAGGCCCGCAAGGACACCACGTCCGTCATGAGGGAACTGACCTCCGCACGCGGGCACAAGGCCTTCGCCGCCGGGGTGGACGAGCTGTGGCAGAACGCCCGGGACGGCCGCGTCCGGCTCCTCGCGGTCGAGGAGAACTACCGCGTGACCGTCCGTGATCAAGGTGACCATCTCATCCCGGCCGAGCCCGGTGACCTGGACTCCCGCGACGACATCGTGGACGAGATCGTCGAGAAGTGTCTGGAGACCGGCGCCGCTGTGCGCTTCGTCCCCGACGGGACGCTGGGCGACGAGAACGGCATCGCGGGGGTGCTGCGGTACTGAGGAACACCCCGGGCGGCCCTCCTCAGGCACACCCCGGGCGGCCCTACTCAGGCACACCCCGGGCGGCCCTACTCAGGCACACCCCGGGCAGCGCTCCCCCCGCGGCGTACGCTACGGCGTGATCGTCGGCGAGAGGGAGCGCGCACATGGGTGACCTGCTGGGTGTGGCCGTACTGGGTGCCGGACACATGGGAGCCGACCACATACGACGCCTCGATCAGGTAGTGAGCGGCGCAAGGGTGGCCGCCGTGGCCGACCCCCAGGGCGAGCGCGCGAAGGAGGCGGTGGCCGGCCTGGACGGCGTCGCCGTGCACACGGACCCGGTGGCCGCGCTGGAGGCGCCCGGCGTGTCGGCCGTGCTGATCGCCTCCCCCGGCCCCGCGCACGAGGAGGCGCTGCTCGCGGCCTTCGAGCGCGGCCTGCCCGTGCTGTGCGAGAAGCCCATGGTGCCGGACTCCACAGGTGCGCTGCGGGTGGTGGAGGCCGAGGCGCGGCTCGGCCGCCGGCTGGCCCAGATCGGCTTCATGCGGCGCTACGACGCCGAGTACCGGCGGCTGAAGGCCCTGCTGGACGGGGGAAGCCTGGGCCGTCCGCTGATGCTGCACTGCACCCACCGCAACGTCTCCTCGCCGCCCGACTTCACCAGCGCCATGCTGATCAACAGCTCCGTCGCGCACGAGATCGACGCGGCCCGCTGGCTGCTCGGACAGGAGCTGACGGCGGTCACCGTGCTGCGCCCGGCGTCCTCGGCGGGTGCGCCCGAGGGCCTGATCGATCCGCAGTTCGTGCTCTTCGAGACCGAGCGCGGTGCCCTGGTCGACGTGGAGGTCTTCGTCAACTGCGGCTTCGGCTACCAGGTGCGCTGCGAGGCCGTGTGCGAGGCGGGCAGCGCCCGGATCGGCGACGAGCACACCATGCTGGTCACCCGCCGGGGCAGTGCCGCCGAGGAGGTGGCGCAGGACTACCTCGTCCGCTTCGCCGACGCCTACGACCGCGAGGTGCAGGCCTGGGTCGACGCCACCCGGCGCGGCGAGGTCACCGGCCCGAGCGTCTGGGACGGCTACGCGGCCTCCGTCGTCGCGGAGGCCGGGGTCCGGGCGCTGGAGACCGGCGGCCGGGTGGCCGTCGACCTCGCCCCGCGCCCGGACCTCTACGCCGGGGTCAGCCGCTGACGCTCGGGGCGCCGGTCTCCAGGTGCCCGGTGAACCGGCGCGACCAGGTCGCGTCGGAGTCGACGGTCACCGTGAAGTCGTACCAGCCGTTCTGGTACGCGACGGCGTTGAAGTAGTCCTCCGTCGAGGTTCCCGCGGCGACGGTGTAGGTCCAGGGACCGTCGGTGCGGTAGTGGTTGGAGGTGATGGTGAACTTCACCGACGACGTACCCGAGTTGGCCATCTTGAAGTAGATCGCGAGCTTGCCCGTGCCGGGTTCCACCGCGTAACGGGTGCTCACCTCCGCCGACTTGCCCGCCTTGGTGGCATCGCCCTGGAAGCGGCGCAGGAAGCGGTTGGGGCCGACCATGGTGAGGTCGTACTTGCCGGCCCCGAAGCCCGTGCCGATGTTGAAGTAGTCGGAGGCGGTGCCGCCCGCGTCGACCGTGTACTGGTACGGCGTGGTGTCGCGGTAGGCGTTGGGGTGGAGGGAGAAGTGCGCCGCCCTGGCCGCCGGGCCGCCCTGGTTGGTCATGGTGAACCAGGCGAGGATCTTGCCGGCTGCCCCGAACTCCAGGTGGTCCAGGTATCCGCCCGGCTGGTACGGCAGCGCCCGGGCCGCGCGGGTGCCGGACTCCTGGGCGGGCAGGGCGTTGTTCGTCGGCACGGGGTTGGGCAGCGGGCCACAGGTGCCCAGGCCGATGACGCTCGTCGCGGGCAGCGAGACGGAGCCGTAGACCGGGTTGGCGAAGTCGAAGACACCGGTCAGGTCGCCGCTCACCTTGCGCCGCCAGTCGCTGATGTTGGGGCAGTTGGCAGGCTTGCCGATGGCCGATGTCCAGGTCTCCAGGAACCGCAGCACCGAGGTGTGCTCGAAGACCTCGGAGGAGACCCAGCCGCCACGCGTCCAGGGTGAGATGACGATCATCGGGACGCGGAAGCCGAAGCCGTACGGCACCCCGTTGAGGAACTCACCCGCGGTTCCGGCGGGCGGGACCGGGGGCGGGACGTGGTCGAAGTAGCCGTCGTTCTCGTCGTAGTTGAGGAACAGGACGGTGGAGTCGAACACGTCCTGGTCGGCCGCGAGGGCCTGGTAGACGAGGCTGACGAAGTGGGCGCCGTCGCCGGGCGGGGCGTACGGGTGCTCGGAGAAGGCCTGGTTGGGGACGATCCAGGAGACCTGCGGAAGGGTGCCCGCGAGGACGTCGGCCTTGATGGCGGCGGCTATGTCGTCCGGGGTGGAGCCGGTGGCCTTCGGGACGGAGGACATGCCGCGGTCGTAGAGCGGGTCGCCCGCCTTGGCGTTCGCGAAGTTCTTGAAGTAGGCGCAGCCGTTGTCGCCGTAGTTGTCGGCCGCGTTCTGGTAGACCTTCCAGGTCACCCCGGCGGCCTGCAGCGCCTCGGCGTAGTTCTGCCAGGTCAGGCCCGACTCGTCGCCGCCGTCGTAGCTGGTGGAGTCGACCTTGCCGCTCCACAGGAAGGTGCGGTTGGGTCCGGTCGCGCTGAGGGCGGAGCAGAAGTAGGCGTCGCAGATCGTGTAGTTGTCGGCGAGCGCGTAGTGGAACGGGATGTCGGAGCGGTCCAGGTAGCCGAGCGAGCGGACGTTGCCGACACCCGAGACCCAGCTGTCCAGGCGGCCCTTGTTCCACGCGGAGTGCTGCGAGGACCAGGAGTGCGGCAGGTCGCCGCTGCACTGGGCGAGGGTCTCGCCGTCCTTGCCGCCCGCGGCCGGGGTCGCGCTGAGCTTCCACGGGTACTGGCGGCCCGTTCCGTTCGGCTGGTTGAAGACCGGGTAGCCGCCGCTCAGGGTGATGCCGCTGCGGTCGTCGAAGCCTCGCACGCCCTTGAGGCGCCCGAAGTAGTGGTCGAAGCTGCGGTTCTCCTGCATCAGGATCACCACGTGCTTCACGTCCTTGATCGTGCCGGTCGCCGTGGCGGCGGCCGCGCTGCGGGTGACGGCGCCCAGCGCCACCCCCGCCGCCACGGATGCGCCGAGCCCCACGAAGCCTCTTCGGCTGATCGGTGTCATTCGCCTCGTCCTCGTCACCGGCGTGCCCTTGCGGCACACCGCGCGCCAGGGTGCCCGCGGTGATCGTCGAGGTCCACAGCCGTGCGGTGAGGCTCGAGTGAATAAAAGTCAAAGTCCGGAAACCGCCCCCGCCGGCGGCTCACACCCCGCCGAACAGGCTGCTCAGACCCCGTTCCACCACCGCCTCCACGTCCTCCTGCCCGGCCGGTACCACCGCGTAGGTGTGCAGCAGGAAGCGACGCAGTGCCGAGGTGGGGAACTGGAGCAGGGCGAGACCGCACGGCGAATGGAGTTCGAGGACCGTCCGGGTGCGTCCGTACGGCCATATCTGTACGTCCCCGTGTCCGGCCGGGGCGCGCAGGCCCTGGTCCAGCAGGGAGCGCGCGAAGGTCCAGGTGACCTCGTCGCCCGCCAGGGTGGCCTCGGGTGGAAAATCCACGAAGACGGCCAGTGGGTCGTCCGCCGCGTAGCGCAGCAGGGCCGACACCGGGACCTCCCGGTCCTCGGCGGTGATGAGACGGGCATGGGCGGGCTGCTCGACGATGATGTCCATGCCATTAAGGAGTCTTCGGAAGCCCTTCCCAGGACGCCAAATCCGGACAGAGTTGGTGCGGATCGAGCAGTCGGCGGCATCATGGAACATCTGAGCGTCGAACAGGCGGCTGAGCACTGCGGCGAAGCCCTACGGTATGAGTCAAGTCCCGTAGGAGGCCTACGACTTGAGCCCACCCGCACGTACGCCATTCGTACCCTCGGATCAGCCAGGGAAGACTCTGGCATATGCCAGAAGCACCACCGTATCGTGTGTTGCCAAATCCCTTACAGGGCGTCGCGGGCTGTGCAACAGTCGTAACGGTCCCTCCGTCCCCCTTGGCCGTACCATCCCCCTTCGGAGTGCGTCATGCCGTCCCCAGTTTCCGCGGACCGCTCAGCCGCCCAGCCGCCCGGGCGCGGCTCGGTCGAGGCGTTGATCACGCAGGCGCGGCGGCTCAGGGGCGACGTGGACGCCGTACGGCGGGACGCGCAGAACGAGGGTTCGGACCCGGAGGAACGCTGGCAGCGGGCGCTGTACGACCTCGCACTGCACCAACTCAAGGATCTGGACGCCCATTTGGCACAGCTGCGGGACGGCCCGGAGCCCGCCCCCGCCGACGAGCCCGCCGAGACCCTGGTCGTCCGGCCGGCGGTGGCCGTCGGCGCACCGCGCGCCTCGCTGCTCAGCCGTGTCGGCAGCGCGGAGTGGAACCTGCTCACGGACGAGGCGAGCTGGTCCGGGGAGCTGTACCAGATCCTCGGCCTCGACCCGGACGGCCCCGCCCTCACCCTGGACGAACTGCCGTCCCTGGTCGTGGAGGAGGACCGGCCGAAGCTGACCCGGATGGTGACGGACTGCCTGGTCGACGCCAAGCCGATCGACGGCGAGTTCCGTGTCGTACGGCCCGACGCCTCCGTGCGGACCGTGCACATGATGGGCGAGCCCGTGCTCGGCGGCGACGGCAGCACCACCTCGATGTGGGCCGTGCTGCGCGACGTCAGTGAACTGCGCCGCAGCCAGCGGACGGTGCGCGAGACCCGTGACTCGCTCCAGCACCACCAACGGCAGGCGCAGACCGAGCAGCGGCTCGCGGTCGAGCTGCAGGAAGCCGTGCTGCCGCCCTGGCGCGGCTCCCTGCGGCTCCCGCACCAGGGACCGCGGAGCCTCGACCTCGCCGCCCACTATCTGCCGGCCGCCACGAGCGCTTTGATCGGCGGCGACTGGTACGACGCGCTGGAGCTGTCCGACGGCGCGACCCTGCTCAGCGTCGGTGATCTCACCGGGCACGGTGTCGCCGTCACCTCCGGCATGGCGATGCTGCTGGGCGCCGTGCGCGGCATGGCGATGGCCGGCACTCAGCCCGGCCCTCTCCTGGCCATGCTCAACCAGTTACTCGACGCCACGGTGCAGCCCGCCCTGGGCAGCGCGGTCTGCTGCCAGTACCGGCCGGAGACCCGCACCCTGGTCTGGGCGCAGGCAGGACACCCCGCCCCGCTGCTGTACCGCGACGGGACGGGGCGCATGCTGAACGCACCGGACGGCGTCCTGCTCGGTGCCACCACGGGCGCCACCTACGGGCAGGCCGAAGTGGCCCTGGAGCCCGGCGACCTCCTCCTGCTGCACACCGACGGACTGGTGTCCGGGCACGGCGGTACCGGCGCCGTGGACCGCCTGCTCGACCTCGCCCCGCGCTTCGGCGCGGCGCGCAGCGCGCAGGACTGTGTGCGGACGGTCGTGGAGGAGTTCGGCGGAGCCGAGCGCGAGGACGACGCCTGTGTGCTCGTCGCCAAGGTCACCTCATGAGCCGGCCGAGCTGACCTTCTGAGGGAAGAAGCAGCGCACAGCCCTTACGCCTGTGCGCTGTTGTCGGCCCTGCCCTTCAGCTTCGGCAGGGCGAGCCTGATCTCCTCCCGCAGTTCGTGGATCCTCGGGTAGCCGGAGTACTCGGCGGTGAGCCGGTACATCTGCCGCAGCCGGTCCCAGGTGCGGCGGGAGGAGTTCGAGCCCATCGACATCAGGGCCAGCCGTGCGTAGCGGTCGGCCTGTTCCGGGTCGTCGGCGATGAAGCAGGCCGAGGCCATGGACAGATGGTCGAAGATCTTCGACCGCTCCCGCCCGTCGACGCGCAGGGCCAGGGCCTTCTCCGCGTAGTACTGGGCGTGCGCGGCCGCACCGGGGTCGAACTCCGCGAGGGTGCGGTAGGCGAGGGCCTGCATGCCGTACAGATCCTCGTCCTTGAAGGTCTGCATCCAGTCCGGCGGTTCCAGGTCCTCCCGGTCGGAGACGAAGAGGTCCTCCGCCCGTCCGAGCGTGCGGCGCATCGCCTGGCTCTTGCCCATGGACGCCTGTGCCCAGGCCTCGATGGTGTGGAACATCGCCTTCGTACGCGGCTGCAGACGCTCCCCCGAGCCGGTCTGGGCGAGCTTCATCAGGTCCAGCGCGTCGTCGGGCCGGCCGAGGTGCACCATCTGCCGGGCCGCCCGGGACAGGGCCTCCCCGGCGCGCGGCCGGTCACCGCCTTCGCGTGCGGCGTGGGCGGCGATGACGAAGTACTTCTGGGCCGTGGGCTCCAGGCCGACGTCGTGCGACATCCAGCCCGCGAGAACGGCGAGGTTGGCGGCGACGCCCCACAGGCGCCGCTGGAGATGGGGTGGGTGGTGGTAGGCGAGCATGCCGCCCACCTCGTTGAGCTGGCCCACGACCGCCTTGCGCTGGAGCCCGCCGCCACGGGCGGCGTCCCAGGCCCGGAACACCTCCACCGAACGCTCCAGTTCCTCGATCTCCTGCGACCCGATGGGGGCGGCCTCATAGCGGTCGAACCCAGCGGGGTCGGCATGCAGGGGATCGTCGAGGACAGGGGCGTCGGCCTTCAGGGTGGGGTCGGAGTGGAGCCAGTCGTACATGGCGCTGCTGAGTGTGGATCCCGCGGCGAGCGCGGCACCCGCGCCCACCAAGCCGCGTCGGTTGAGCATGAGGTCCATTCCCGTGAATTCGGTGAGGACCGCGGCGGTCCGTTCGGGCGCCCACGGCACTCCGTCGGGATGTTCCGCATTCCCGTCGCCCTGCCGTCTCCCCGTACGCCCGTGCCGTACCAGACCGAGGTCCTCGATGGTCACGACACGGCCGAGACGCTCGGTGAACAGGGCCGCCAGCACCCGCGGCACGGGATCGCGCGGGATCTCTCCCATGTCGATCCACCGCCGCACCCGGGAGGTGTCGGTCGACAGTTGGGGGTGGCCCATGGCCGCCGCCTGCTTGTTGACCAGCCTCGCGAGTTCGCCCTTGGACCAGCCGGCCAGGCCGAACAGGTCCGAAAGGCGGGTGTTGGGTTGTCCGCTCACGTAAGCCCCCAGGTTCTCGGCTGAGTTGACAGTAGCCCCGTGGAGGTTGCCGGGCGACTATTCGCCACGGTTCGCCAGGGTGCGCCAGATGGTGTGCCACTGGTCATCGGGTGTCAGGTAGGAACGCGCCACCCCGACCCGGTCGCCCTCTCAGTGACGGGTGCATTCCCCAGGGTGCACCCGGGCGACCGGGCCGGGTGGGCGTATGAACTCAAAGCACCCACATTGCGTATCCACTTCGCACAGGGGTTTTGAGCATGGATGTACAGGCAGGCACCGCAGGCACACGAAGGGATCTGTATCTCCCATGTACGCAGCATCGTCCTCCGTGTCCGCTCCGCCCCGGCCGCTGCGTCCCCGCCCGGCGGGCGGCGGGCCGTTCCTCGACCCGGCGGCGCGGCCGGCAGCACCCGTGCTGGGCGCGGGCCGACCGCGGCGCGTCCCGGGACAGCCCGGCTCCCAACCGCTCAGCGGGAGACTGGACCTGTCCGGTCCCCAGGGCGCGCAGCTGCGCACCGCGATCGCCTCGGTGCACCGGATCTGTCCGGAGTTCGCTCCGGTGCAGGTACTGCGCCGCAGCGGACGCTCGGTCCTTCTGGTCGGGACGACCGGACGCAGCACGGCCGTGGCCAAGTGTCTCCTCGACCAATCGCCCGCCTGGGCGGAGCGGATCCGCCACGAAATAGCCGCATACCGCTCGTTCGTCCGGCACCGCCCTCCTGTGCGCGTGCCGAGACTGATCGCAGCGGATCCGGACAACTGCACGCTGGTGATCGAGCGCATGCCAGGCCGGGTGGCAGCGCTCCAGCGGCATCCGATGGAGGCCCCGCCCCGGCCGGACATCCGGGCGGCGCTCGGCGCGATCTGCCGGCTGAACGCCTGGCGGCCCCCGGCGGGCACGTTCGACGCCCCCCTGGACTACGCGGCCCGCATCTCCCGGTACCACGAACTGGGGCTGCTGACCGACCGGGACCTGGGCGACCTGCAGAAGCTGCTGCACGGCATCGCGCACGCGGCGGGCCGCCAGGGGATGGGCCAGTTCTGCCACGGCGACGCCCTGCTCTCGAACATCCTGCTCTCACCGGCCGGTCCAGTGCTGGTGGACTGGGAGCACGCGGGCTGGTACCTGCCGGGGTACGACCTGGCGACGCTCTGGCTGGTGCTCGGGGACGCGCCGGTGGCGAGGCGTCAGATCAGCCAGATCGCCCAGTCGGCGGGTCCGGCTTCCCGGGACGCCTTCCTGGTCAACCTGATGCTCCTGCTGACCAGGGAGATCCGTACGTACGAGACGGCCGTGCAGCGTTCGATGCACGATACGGCCCCGGCGGCACCGGGCACGGCCCACCCGGGTGCTGCGCCGTCCGGCGAGGAACAGCGCCTGCTGCTCAGGCGGCTGCACGACGACTGCCAGCTGGCCCGCCGGGCCGTGCGCGCGGCGGTCGGCACTCGCTGACGGGGACGACGGTTCCGCGGTGCGCCCAGAGCGGCGGCGCACCGCGGACCTTCGTGTGTACGGGCCTGGCCCCCCACGCGGTGGGTGACCACTGGTGTACGCCACTGACGCCCCGCAGGCCCGGCGCGCCATCGCTGCGAAACTCGCCGAACCCCTTTGTGACGTGGGAAATCAGGTGCCTGAGGGCATCATTGACGGATCGTCGGCAAGCCGGTACCACTGGTCCAGCTCGGAGCCGCACGCCCCGCCGCCCGCCCGTCACAGGAGGCCGCACTTGCGAGGATCCGCCACCGACCCCACACCCACACCCGGCCACAGACACCTGAGGCGCAGCGTCGGTACGCTCGCCTCGGCCGCCTTACTGCTGCCCCTGCTCGGCGCGGCCCCGGCCCAGAGCGCGACGGACTCCTCGGCCGGCCGGCTCCAGCGCGCCTTCGCCGACGCAGCCGCCGAGTACCACGTGCCGCAGAGCGTCCTGCTGGCCGTCTCCTATCTCCAGTCCCGCTGGGACTCGCACGCCGGGGCGCCCAGTGTCACCGGCGGCTACGGGCCGATGCACCTCACCGACGCCCGCACCGCACTCGCCACCACCGAGCACCTCACCGAGGGCACCGAGGACGCCCGCGGCGACAGCGCCCGCGCCGCCCTGCACCCCGACATCAAGGTGCCCGAGAACTCGGCCCTCCCGGCCCGCCTCAAGACGCTGCCGAAGGCGGCCGAACTGACGGGGCTGCCGACTGCCGAGCTGCGCACCGACCCGGCCGCCAACATCGCGGGGGGCGCCGCCCTGCTCGCCGCCGCGCAGAAGGAGCTGGGCGAGCGGGCGAGCGCCGACCCGGCCGACTGGTACGGCGCGGTGGCCCGCTTCTCCGGAGCGGACGACACGGCGACCGCGGCGGCGTACGCGAACGACGTGTACGACGTACTCCGGACGGGCGAGAAGCGCACCACGGACGACGGCCAGCGGGTCGCCCTCGCCGCCCGGCCGCACCTCGCCGCCGACACCACCCAGTTGAGGCGGGCGGGGCTGCGCACGATCGCGGCGGACGACGCCGAGTGCCCGAAGTCGGTGTCCTGCGAGTGGATTCCGGCGCCCTACTCCCAGTTCGGGAACGACGACTACGGCAACCACGATCTCGGCGACCGTCCGGACGCGCAGAGCATCAGGTACATCGTCATCCATGACACGGAGGGCACCTGGGACGGGGTGCTGAACCTGGTCCAGGACCCCACGTATGTGTCCTGGAACTACACCATCCGGTCGACCGACGGTCTGATCGCCCAGCACGTCAAGGCGAAGGACGTGGCCTGGCACGCCGGCAACTGGTACATCAACGCGAAGTCGGTCGGCATCGAGCACGAGGGCTTCCTCGCCGCGCCGGACGCCTGGTACACGGAGGCGATGTACCGGTCCTCGGCACGCCTGGTGAAGTACCTGGCCCGGAAGTACGGCATCCCGCTGGACCGGCAGCACATCCTGGGCCACGACAACGTGCCCGGCCCGACCACCTCCACCATCCCGGGTATGCACACGGACCCGGGCCCGTACTGGGACTGGCGGCACTACTTCCAGCTGCTGGGCCATCCCTTCAGGACCACGGGCGGCAAGCACTCCGGTCTGGTGACGATCCGGCCGGACTACGCCGCCAACCAGCCGGTGTACACGGGCTGCACCACCAAGGGCGAGCCCTGCGCGGCCCACGGCTCCGGCGAGGTCCGGCTGTACTCCGACCACGACGTGAACGCCCCGCTGATCAAGGACATCGGTCTGAAGACGGATCCGACCATCGGGGTGAACGACCTGTCCTCGCGGGTCTCCACCGGCCAGCAGTACGCGGTCGCCGACCGCTGGGGCGACTGGACGGCCATCTGGTACCTCGGGCAGAAGGCCTGGTTCGAGAACCCGGGCAAGCGGCCCACGGCGGTGCCGGCGTCCGGTCTCGTCGTCACCCCGAAGGACGGTCTGACGAGCGTCCCGGTGTACGGGCGCGCGTATCCGGAGAAGGAGGCCTACCCGGCGGGGGTGCCCGCGCAGTCGGTGGTGGCGCTGCCGTACACGCTGCCGGCCGGGCAGAAGTACGTGGTCGGTGACGCGGTGCCGGGCGAGTACTACTACGCGGTCACCTTCACCACCGACTCGCACCAGGTCGTGGTCGGCAAGGACCTGTACTACGAGATCCAGTACGGCCACCGGGTGGCGTTCGTACGCGCCGCGGACGTCCGTCTGGAGGGCTCCGTGGGCTAGCCGGGGCCGGCCGCGTCAGCCCTGCTGGAACAGCTCCGCCGGGAGCGGCTTCAGCAGGGCGTACAGGTCGTCGGTGATGGGACGGTCCCAGGCGGCGATGGTCACGAGGATGCCGTCGCTGCGGTCGAACTGGACGCAGGAGATCCGGCTCTCGGAGAGCTTCAGGCGCCGCACGATCAGCAGGTTGTCGCCCTGGAGGACCGGGGTGTCCTCGATGCCGACGACGGTGACCTCCTCGTCGTTCTCCAGCGCCAGCAGCAGTTGTCCCACCTCGAAGGGGATCTCGCCCTCGGTGACGTCCCGGGCCGGGGAGCCCTCGGGGAGATTGCCGATGATCATGGCGGGGCCGCGCCCGCCGAAGAGGTCGTAACGCAGGAAGACGCCCTGGCAGGAGCCGTCGGGGGCGGGCAGCAGGCCCGCGCCGAGGTTGCCCGGCCAGTCGCCCGGGTCCATGGCCAGCACGTCGAAGTCGGGTCCGGCGGGAGTGGCGCTGCGGCGGCGGAGGAACGACATGCGGCCATGGTACGTGCCCGGACGCGATCGGTGACGTGCGGGCGCCCCCGGGTAGCCGTTCCAGGGTCGCTGTTCCCGCGTCGCCTCGCCCAGTGCCGCCGCCGGCCCCGACCGGGTCCGTCCCCACCTCCCGGCACACGGGCCGTCGCGCAGGCCCCGCATTTCCCGCTTTCGGCGAGCCGATAACCCCCGGGCAACAACTGGACGCCACGAAGTATTGGGTGTGAACTACATGTGGGGGACGGAGGTGGAAGATGAAAGGTGTACCATTCCGCCTTGAAATCATTGAAGCCGACACCAAGTGGATCGTTACGTGCTCGTCCGAGTGCGGTGAAGCAATAATCCGGGTACCGGCACCCTATTCAGAAAGCGAACTCCAGACAGCACTGGCCGACGTGGCGATTTCCCTGACCAAGTCGTACAGCACGAGCATCACACGCGGAGACGCTTCGACGGAGAGGCCTGTACGGGAATTCGGGAAACGTCTCGCTCACACACTGCTCCGCGACGAGATATCCATCCAGTTCGACAGGTGCAGGAATCTCGCCAAGTCGCAGGGAAAGTCACTGCGCATCCTGCTGCGGACGAACGGCCCACACGTCGACCGAATCCCCTGGGAATACCTGGTCGATCCCTCCCGAGACGATTATCTCGCTCTTCGCGTTCCGGTCGTGCGATACCTGCGCGTCATGAACCCGCCACCCCCGCTGGCGCTCACCCTGCCGCTCCGCGTCCTCGGCGTCTCGGCGCGCCCGAGCGACCTGCCCCCACTGGAAGAAGAGCGAGAAAGGGAAAGAATAGAAAGAGCCTTCCGGCAGAACAACTCCGACAACGTGTCCGTCCATTGGCTGTCCGGGGACCGCTGGCACGATCTGGCGAAGGAACTACGATCCGGGTCCTGGCATGTACTTCACTGCGTCTGCCACGGCGGGTTCGACGAGGAACGAAATTCTGGATATATTCAGCTCTCCGGTGACGACGGGGCGGCACGACGCCTCTACGCCAGCGATTTCGACAGACTGACCACGGACAGCCCAAGCCTGCGTCTCATCGTACTGAACGCCTGCGAATCAGCGGCGAGCAGGTCCGACGACATCTTCACGAGTACGGCCGCCAACCTCGTACGGGCCGGCGTTCCGGCTGTTGTCGCCATGCAGTACGAGATCACCGACACGGCCGCCTTCACCTTTTCGTCCGCGTTCTACGAGCGGATCGCCGAAGGTTCACCTGTCGACAAAGCAGTGACGCTCGCCCGCGAAGAAGTCAAGATGACTCTCGGCAGTCTGGAGTGGGCAACGCCCGTATTGATTCTCGCATCCGATCAAACCCGGATCTTTTCGTTGCAGGATTCGGATGCGAGTCATCCGGTTCCGGGACCACGCGAGTCCGACCCGTCGCCTGGGCGGCAGCCGGCCAAGAGGCTCCGCCTGCTCGCCGAGGTGGGGCCGTGCAGTCATGTGGCGCTCGGCCCCTCCAACTGGCTGGCCACGGCGTGCGCCGACGGTGTCGTCCGGGTTTTCGACGGGACCGACGGCAGACTTGTCTGCCAGTGCATGCCTATCCAGCGAGAGGAACCCGTGCGGGTCGCCTGGAGCCCCTGGCGACGGAATGTGGCCAGTCGGCATCGGGACGGCACGGTCATCGTCTGGGACCTCCAGACCCGGCTGCCTGTGCTCGTCCTCGGACCCGGAGGGGAGGACGACAGTCTCGCGTTCAGCTCGGACGGTCGCTGGCTCGCTCTGACCGTCGGGGACCGCGTCCAGGTCTATGACGTACGGGGTGCCCGAGTGCGGGATCTGCCCGTCTGGTCCCGGGAGGAGGCCTGTCGACCAGGTCAGCCCAGAACCCTCGGCCCCATCGCATTCGCGCCGGGCGACCGGCATGTCGTCGTCGCGTGCGGCGATGGACTGGTACGGCAGTTGAACGTGCAGGGCAGGGTCGTCACAAGATGGCCGCACCCCCTGCCCGTCAGCTCCCTCGCCTTCACCGCCGATCGCCTTGCCACGGGCTGCTTGGACGGCCGAGTGCGCCTGTGGTCCTGGGAAGGCCGTCCCCTGCAGCACACCGACCCTGCGCGACACGCCAGCCACCTGGCTTTCTCGGCCGATCTCCCGCTGCTCGCCATCGCTGACGACGACGGGAATGTCGTCGTCCGCGATCTGGTCGGCTGGAACGCGACCACAGCCACAAGTCTGGCAGGCCGACCCGCAGGGCTGGCCTTCCTCGACTGCCGTGGAGGACTGGTGACCGGTACCCGCGCGGGAGTTGTCGAACGTTGGTCACTGCCCGAGTGGACGGCCGCGGAAGGAAGCGCGTCATGACGGATCCCGAGATCGAGATCTTCTGGCCCTCGTCGCTCCCGACCACATCGGCCACGGAGGCGCAGGATTTACTGCGTCAGGCCGGAATCGACAGCAGCTGCATGCTTGTGCCGCCCCGGAGAGCCGCGGTGGACGTCGTGCTGGTGCTGGTCTCGTCCGCGGTCCTGGAGCCGTTTCTCGGCACATTGTTCCGGAGAGTCGCCGAGGAGACCCACCAGGGGCTGAGGAGCTTCGTGGACCGGCTGATCAGACAGCCCGCGGAAGACGCCCCCGCACCGAAGAGCGTCGTGTTCGAACTGCCGACAGGCGGTCGGGTCACGTTCACCCACAGTCTGCCGGAGGAGGCGTACGAACAGGCCGTTGGTCTGGACGCCCGCGACGCACGGTGGACCTGGGATTCCCGGCGCGCCATCTGGACCCCCGCCTGAAATCCAGAACCGGAGGAAGGCGTCATGTCAGAAAAACACCAACCGCCACCACCCGATGAGGAGGACTGGGGACCGGCCACTCCTTGGCAGCCGCCTCCCGTCCCTCCGATTCAGCCGCCCCCACCACGACCGCAGTGGCAGTCGCAGGTCAACCAGCACGGGTGGCAGAACCCATATCCAAGGCCAACGCCCACCCCCCAGACATACCTGGTGCCTGCCATTCTCGTCACGCTCTTCTGCTTCCTGCCAACCGGAATCGCCGCCATCGTCTTCTCTTCGCAGGTCTCGTCGAAGAGCAGTGTGGGTGACTTCGAGGGAGCAGCCCAGGCATCACGGAAAGCCGGGATCCTCGTGGTCGTGAGTCTGGCCGCCGGTCTGGTCTTCTGGGCGATCCTGATCGCCATCGGCATGTCCACCCCTTCCACAACCACTCAGATGCCGGCGCCGTGAATGCAAACGATCGCCCCTGACCCGATGACGCATGCGCGCCCCGACAGCAGAGTTCGCCGCGACGCCTGGCTCGCAGCCGGGCTCCTCGGCGTCGGCGCCATCGTCACGGCGCTCGTGGATCCTGCCCGCCCCGGTCGATACCCTCGCTGTCCGTTCCGGGCCATCACGGGTTTCGACTGTCCGGGTTGCGGCAGCCTGCGGGCGCTGCACCAGCTCACGCACGGCCATCTGATGGCCGCGATCGACCACAACCTGCTCCTCGTCGCTTTCCTGCCCTGTGCCGCCCTCGTATGGTTGCGCATCGTCACAGGGAGGACCCGTGGACGGGTTCTCCCCGCTTGGCGGGCTCGCGCGGCCATCATCACGCTCATCGTCTGGACCGTCGTCCGCAATCTGCCTGTCTTCGGGGGGATGTTGCGGTCCTGACCACACCCCTGCCCGCCGCTTTGACAGGGGGTCAGCGGGCGGATTCCTGGTCCTCTGCCGACGGCGCCGGCGGCACCACCGCCACCGGGCTCGCCGCGTGCAGCAGGACCGCCTGGGTGACCGAGCCCATCATGCGGGCGGGGGCGAGCAGGCGTCGCCGGTGGCGGGCGACGACGACCAGGTCGGCCTCCCGGGAGGCGGCGACGAGCTGGCCGGCCGCGTCGCCGGGCAGGGCCGCGACGTCGGCGCGGACCTCGGGGTGCCGCTCGTGGTGCGGGGCGAGGAAGCCCTCGGCGAGGAGCCGGGTCTCGGTCTCGACGGCGGTCTGGTCGAGCGGGGGCGGCAGCATCTGGCCCGGCGCGGTCCAGGTCTGCACCGGCCACGGGTACGCGGCGATCACCTCGACGCGGGCCCCGCGCAGGGCGGCCTCGGTGAAGGCGAGGCCGAGGGTGGCGTCGTCGGGGCTGTCGACGTGCAGGCCGACGACCACCCGGGGCCCGGGCTCGGCCGGGCCGTCCCCGTGTACCTCGCGGTCGGGCCGGGGTACGACGACCACCGGGCACTCGGAGTCGCGCGCGGCGGCCAGGCTGTTGGAGCCGAGCAGCAGGCTGGCGAAGCCGCCGCGGCCCCGGGAGCCGAGGACCACCAGCTCGGCATCCGCGCCGAGTTCGGGCAGCACCGCGCCCGGTACGCCCTCCAGGGCGACGTACTCGACGGCCGGCGCGTCGGCGCGGTCCCGCAGCAGTGCGCGGACCTCGTCGAGCACCGGGTCGCCCTGTGCGTCGGGCGGCCCGGCGACCAGGACGTCGGCCTGGCCCCAGGCGGCGTACTGCCGTACGTGCAGCACCCGCAGCGGTACCGTGCGACGGCGGGCGGCGTCCACCGCCCAGTCCAGTGCCCGCAGACTGTCCTCGGAACCGTCCACCGCGGCGATGACCGGCGCACCGCTCATCTTCCCTCACCTCCGGAACGCGACCTTCCCCTTGCCGGGGCCAGCCTCGCTCAGGGGTCGCCCCCGGCAGGGCGCTGTGGATCGCGTGTCCGGAAATCCGCGCCGCACACTCCCCGGTTCGGCTCGCGGCGCGGGGTCACTCAGGTCAGGTCGAACTCGCCTTCCCGTGCCCCGGAGACGAAGGCGCCCCACTCGGCGGGGGTGAAGATCAGGGAAGGGCTTTCCGGGCTGCCGCTGTTGCGCATCGCGATGAATCCCTCGACAAAGGCGATCTGGACATCGCCCAGCCCTCGGCTGCTGGACTGCCACTCGGCCCTGCTGAGGTCCAGCTCCGGCTTGTCCCAACCCTTGAGCGGCTGCTGCTGGGTGGTGGTCTCGGCCACGTCCGTGCTCCTCCCGGTTCGTCGTCCGCGGTCAGCCTAGCGACCGGTTCCTACGGCGGACAGGCCGTGTCAGCAGGACCTTTCAGGAGTCGGGGGGCTCGGATCCCACGAGCCACATGGAGAAGAACTGCGAACCGCCGCCGTAGGCGTGCCCGAGCACCTTCCGGGCGCCGTCCACCTGGTGTTCTCCGGCCCGGCCGCGCACCTGGAGGGCGGCCTCCGCGAAGCGGATCATGCCGGAGGCGCCGATGGGGTTGGTGGAGAGCACACCGCCCGACATGTTGACGGGCAGGTCCCCGTCCAGCTCGGTCACCCCGGACTCGGTGAGCTTCCAGCCGCCGCCCTCCTCGGCGAAGCCCAGGTTCTCCAGCCACATGGGCTCGTACCAGGAGAACGGCACGTACATCTCGACGGCGTCGATGTCCCGGCGCGGGTCGGCGATGCCGGCCTGCCGGTAGACGTCGGCGGCGCAGTCCTTGCCGGCCTGCGGGGAGACGAAGTCCTTGCCCGCGAACAGCGTCGGCTCGCTGCGCATGGCACCGCCGAGCATCCAGGCGGGCGGCCGGGGGGCGCGGGCGGCCCCGGCGCGGTCGGTGAGGACCATGGCGCAGGCGCCGTCGGAGGACGGGCAGGTCTCCGAGTAGCGGATCGGGTCCCACAGCATGGGCGAGGCCTGGACCTTGTCCAGGGTGATGTCGTGCTCGTGGAGGTGGGCGTAGGGGTTCTTCAGGGCGTTGCGCCGGTCCTTGTAGGCGACGAGGGAGCCGACGGTGTCGGGGGCGCCGCTGCGCCGCATGTAGGCGCGCACGTGCGGGGCGAAGAAGCCGCCCGCCCCGGCGAGCAGGGGCTGCTGGAAGGGGATGGGCAGGGACAGGCCCCACATGGCGTTGGACTCGGACTGTTTTTCGAAGGCGAGGGTGAGCACGGTGCCGTGGACGCGGGCCGCGACCAGGTTGGCGGCGACGAGGGCGGTCGATCCGCCGACCGAGCCGGCAGTGTGCACCCGGAGCATCGGCTTGCCCACGGCACCCAGCGCGTCGGCGAGGTACAGCTCGGGCATCATGACGCCCTCGAAGAAGTCGGGCGCCTTGCCGATGACGACGGCGTCGATGTCGGCCCAGGTCAGCTCGGCATCCATGAGGGCCCGTTGGGCGGCCTCCCGGACGAGCCCGGCGATCGACACGTCCCGGCGGGCGGCCACGTGCTTGGTCTGGCCGATTCCTACGACGGCCACGGGCTCCTTGCTCATCGTGGATCCCCTTCGAGTACGGCGACCAGGTTCTGCTGCAGGCAGGGGCCGGAGGTGGCGTGGGCGAGGGCCCGGTCGGACTCGCCGCGGTGGATGCGGGCGGCGGCCTCACCGATGCGGATGAGTCCGGCGGCCATGACCGGGTTGGCGGCGAGGGCGCCCCCGGAGGGGTTCACGCGTACGCCGTCGTCCAGCCGGAGCGCCTTGCGCAGCACGACCTCCTGCGCCGTGAACGGGGCGTGCAACTCGGCGGTGTCGACGGGGCGTTCGAAGGCACCCGCCCGCTCGGCGGCCAGTCGTGTGGAGGGCGAGTCGGTGAGGTCGCGCACGCCCAGGGAGTGCGCCTCGATGCGGTGGTCGATGCCCCGGATCCAGGCGGGCCGTTCGCACAGCTCGCGGGCCCGTTCCCCCGCCGCGAGGATCACGGCCGCGGCGCCGTCGCCGACGGGCGGGCAGTCGCCGGTGCGCAGGGGGCGTACGACGTAGTCGCCGGGCGGGACCGAACCCCTCAACTGTGCATGGGAGTTGGTGGTGGCGGATGCTCGGCTCCTGGCCCCGATCGCGGCGAGGGCGGGCTCGTCCGTGTCCCCCGCGTCGATGAGCGCCTGAGCCTGGAGGGCGGCGAGCGCGACCGAGTCCGGCCAGAGGGGAGCCACGTAGTACGGGTCCAACTGGCGGGTGAGGACGTCTCGTACCGAGCCGGGAGAGGACTTGCCGTAGGAGTACACCAAGGCGGTGTCGGCGTCGCCTGTCAGCAGCTTGGTCCACGCCTCGTACAGCGCCCAGGCGCCGTCCATCTCGACGTGCGACTCGGAGATCGGCGGCCAGGCGCCGACGCCGTCGAGGGCGAGGGTGAAGGAGAAGGCGCGGCCGGCGAGGTAGTCGCTGGAGCCGGAGCAGGTGAAGCCGATGTCGGCGGTCTTCAGCCCGGTCCGGGCCAGGACCTGGTGCAGCACCGGCATGAGCATCTCGACCTCGGAGGACTCCTCGGTGGAGCGCCGGTGGTCGGTCTGGGCGAAGGCGACGACCGCGATCTCCCGTGTCACAGCAGCTCCTTGTAGGCGTCGTAGTCGGCGTCGGGTTCGCCGGTCGGGCGGTAGTGGTCGGGGTAGCGCGCTCCCGGCGTCCACACTGGCTCGACCCTCAGGCCCATGCGCACCTCGTCGTAGGGAATGCCGCCGATCCGGGCGTGCAGGGCGAGGTCGGCGCCGTCGAGGGCGATGTGGGCGTAGACGTACGGCACTTCGATGTCGAGGTTCTTGGCCTTGATGTTGACGATGCAGAAGGTGGTGACCGTGCCGCGGGGACCCACCTCGACCTGTTCCAATGTGGCCACGCCACATGTGGGGCACGCACCCCTCGGCGGGATGTACACCTTGCGGCAGGAGGGGCAGCGCTCGCCGACGGTCCGCTGTCCGGAAAGGGCGTGGATGTAGGCGGTCTGGGCGCGGCCCGGCGAGTAGGTGTAGTCGAGGCGGGCGTGGGCCACGATCCCGGTGATCGGGTCCTCGAACTCGCCGGTGTGGCCGCCCGCTCGGTCCGGTGCGCCATCGTACGGCTCGAAGCAGGCGATGTCGGTGATGGCACCGGTGCGTTCCCCGGCCCAGCGGATCCGTACCCGCATGCCGGTGTGCACGGCGTCGGGTCCGGGGGCGTCCAGGGCGTGCAGCAGGGCGGTGTCGGCGCCGTCGAGCCTGACCAGGGCCCAGGCGAAGGGAGTGGCGAGGGGCTGGCCCCGGCGGGGCTCGTGGTTCCAGGCCCAGGTGGTGACCGTGCCCGTGGGGGCGACCTCCACCAGGTCGCGGATCTCCTCGGCGGTGACGGGGTCGTACTCCACGGGCGGGACCAGGGTGCGGCCGTCGGCGGTCTTCACGCCGAGGACGACGCCTTCGCGCAGTCCGGTGAGGAAGGCGCTCTGGACCGGGCCGAGGGACCGGGTGAAGGGGAACTCGACCACGAGAGGGGCTTTGAGGACTTCGGGCATCGGGGGCTCCTCGGGTCAGGCTCGCTTGTAGACGGGGGGTCGCTTCTCCGCGAAGGCGCGGGCGCCCTCCTTGGCGTCGGCGGTGTCGAAGACCGGCCAGCCACGGGCGAGTTCGGCGGCGAGTCCGTCGGTCTCGGTCAGCTCGGCGGTCTCGTACACCGACGCCTTGACGGCCTCTACGGCGAGCGGTCCGCAGGCATTGATCTGATCGGCGATCTCCAGCGCCTTGGCGAGCGCGGTGCCGTCGGGCACCACATGCCCGATCAGCCCGATGGCGGCGGCCTCCGTCGCGCTGTACGGCCGCCCGGTGAGCAGCATCTCCAGGGCGTGGGTGCGCGGGATCTGGCGCTGCAGCCGGACGGTCGAGCCGCCGATCGGGAACAGGCCACGCCGGACCTCGAACAGGCCGAAGGTCGCGGACTCGCCCGCGACCCGGATGTCGGTGCCCTGGAGGATCTCGGTGCCGCCGGCCACGCAGTACCCCTCGACGGCGGCGATCACCGGTTTGCGGGGGCGGTGGTGGCGCAGCATGGCCTTCCAGTGCAGGTCGGGATCGGCCTTGAGCCGGTCGCGGTAGTGCTGCCCTGCCATGCTGCCCCCGGCCAGCGCCTTGAGGTCCATGCCGGCACAGAAGGCGCCCCCGGCCCCGGTGAGCACGATCGAGCGGATCGCGTCGTCCTCGTCGGCCTCGACCCAGCCGTCGTACAGGCCGACGAGCATCGGGAGCGAGAGCGCGTTCTTGGCGTCGGGCCTGTTGAGCGTGAGCACCAGTGTGGCGCCTTCGCGGTGCACGGTGAGGTGTTCCGTCCCACCCATTGCCCATCTCCCCTCGGTAAGAACGAGAACAGGTTGCAGTAGGAGGGGAGGCACTTCAAGGGAACTTCGCGGGTTTTCTGACAGACAGTCAGATTTCTTCGCGCGGACCCTTCACAGTTGCCGCGCCGTTTGCTCTGATGACCGGCGAACCGGTGGATCGCCAGGCCGTGCGAGGTCAGGAGGAGCGGTGGAGTACAACCTTGCCGATCTGTTCGAGTCGGTCGTCGACGTGGTCCCGGACCGCGAGGCTCTCGTGTACCTCGACCATCCCGGCACCGGCGCGGAACGCCGCCTGACATACGCGGAGCTGGACGCGGCCGCGAACCGCGTCGCCCACCACCTGATCGACAGCGGGATACGACCGGGGGAACATCTGGGTCTCCACCTGTACAACGGGGTCGAGTACCTGCAGACGGTCCTGGCCTGCCTGAAGGCTCGTATCGTCCCGGTCAACGTCAACTACCGCTATGTCGAAGACGAGTTGGTCTACCTCTACCGCGACGCGGATCTGGTCGCGCTGGTCTTCGACGGGGAGTTCGGTGACCGGGTGGCGGCGGCACTGCCGCGCGCGCCGAAGCTGCGGCACCTGGTGCGGGTGGGCGCTCCCGCGGAGGTGCCCGGGGCCGTGCCGTTCGCCGAGGTGTCCGGTTCGCCCGGGCGGGGCTTTCCCGCCCGGTCGGGAGACGACCAGTTCATCATCTACACCGGCGGCACGACCGGCATGCCCAAGGGGGTGATGTGGCGCCAGGAGGACCTGTTCTTCGCGGGTCTGGGCGGCGGGGCGCCGACGGGTGAGCCGGTGAAGAGCCCGGAGGAGCTGGCCGAGCGGGTCGCGGCGGGCGGTTCGGGAATCACCTTCTTCCCCACTCCCCCGCTGATGCACGGCACCTCCACCCTGACCGCGTTCATCGGCTTCAACTTCGGCCAACGGGTCGTCCTGCACCGCAAGTTCGTGCCGGAGGAGGTGCTGCGGACCGTCGAGAAGGAGAAGGTCACCAGCATGTCGCTGGTCGGTGACGCGATGCTCCGGCCGCTGATCGACGCGCTGGGCGGGCCGATGAAGGGTACGGACTGCTCGGCGCTGTTCAGCGTCTCCTCGTCGGGCGCGATCATGTCGGAGACCGTACGCCGGCAGTTCCGGGAACTGGTGCCGAACGCCCTGCTGCTGAACAACTTCGGCTCCTCCGAGTCCGGCTTCAACGGTACGGCGACCGAGGACTCGGGGCCCGAGCGGGGCTTCCGCATCCGGGTCAACTCCCGTACGCAGGTGGTCGATCCGGCGACACACGAGCCGGTCGCCGTGGGCGAGATCGGCCGGGTCGCGCAGTGCGGCCATGTGCCGCTCGGCTACTACAACGACCCACGCAAAACCGCCGAGACGTTCTTCGAGAAGGACGGGCGGCGCTGGGTGCTGCTCGGGGACATGGCGACGGTGGACGAGGAGGGCGTGGTCACCGTCCTCGGCCGGGGCTCGCAGTGCATCAACACCGGGGGCGAGAAGGTGTACCCGGAAGAGGTCGAGCAGGCCCTCAAGGCCCACCCGGACGTGTACGACGCGCTGGTCGCCGGGGTGCCGGACGCCACCTGGGGCAACCATGTGGCGGCCGTGGTGCAACTGCGCGAGGGGGCCCGGCGCCCCTCGCTGACCGACATCCAGGACCACTGCCGCACCCGGCTGGCCGGCTACAAGGTCCCGCGCCAGCTGGTGATCACGGACTCCATCCAGCGGTCGCCGAGCGGCAAGGCGGACTACCGGTGGGCGCGGGAGGTGGCGGTGGCTGCGGAGCGGTAGCGGGCGGGGTGTCCCACCGCTGCCGTGCGGCCCGGGCCGCGTACTGTGTGCGCCACGGTGGAACAGACGGTGAGGACGGTGACGGTCGGCCGTACGGGTGATGACGGTGTCTGCCTCCCGCGTCCGGCCCGTCGCAGCCGGGACCGGGCCACACACGGAAGGACCTAGGGGTGTCGCACCTCATGCCCCGTCAGCTGCCGGACCCCGAAACGGAGTCGGACACCGACGACGCGGGGAGCGGGGAGGACACCGGGCGGGACTCCTCGGCGGTCCCCCGCCCCGGCTGGTTCGGCCGGCGACCGCGCCACCCACGGGTCGCGCGGGGCGTGAGCGTGGGGTCGTCCGTCCTCGCGGCCGTCCTGGTGGTCGGCGCGCTGCTGTTGCCGAACCGGCTCGACGGGCTCACCTTCACCACGTTCCTGCGCATCCCCGCGGAGGGGATCCTGCTGGCCGGTCTGCTCCTGGCGGTGCCGCCCCGGGGCCGGCGGATCACGGCGGTGGCCGCGGGCCTGCTGCTCGGACTGCTGACCGTCCTCAAGTGCGTCGACATGGGCTTCTACTCGGTGCTGGTCCGGCCGTTCAACCTGGTGATGGACTGGGGTCTGCTGGGCGGCGCGGCGGACTTCCTGCGGGAGTCGTTCGGCCGGACCGGCGAGCTGCTCGCCCTCACCGCCGCCGTGCTCCTCGCCGCCGCGGTCCCCCTCCTCACCACGCTCGCCCTGGTCCGGCTGACCGGTCTGATGGTCCGGTACCGCCGAGCGGCCACCCGGAGCACGCTGGTGCTGGGCACCGCGTGGATCACCTGCGTCACCCTCAACCTGCAGATCGGTGACGCGCCGATCGCCTCCAGGGTCAACACCGTCATCGTGAACAACCGGATCGAGCAGGTGCGCGCGGGCCTCGAGGATGCCCGGGTCTTCCGCGAGGAGACCGCGGTCGACGCCTTCGCCGACACACCGCGCGACCAGGTGCTGACCGGCCTGCGCGGCAAGGACGTCCTGTTCACCTTCATCGAGAGCTACGGCCGTACGGCGATCGAGGACCCGGCGATGGCGCCCCGGATCGGCACGGTCCTGAAGGAGGGCACGGCCTCCCTGAAGGCGGCGGGATTCGAGGCCCGCAGCGGCTGGCTCCGGTCACCGGTGACGGGCGCGGGCAGCTGGCTGTGCCACACGACCTTCCTGTCCGGCCTGTGGGTCAAGAACCAGCAGCGGTACCGGACCGTCACCTCCAGCGACCGGACGACCCTCACCCGGTACTTCCGCGAGACCGGCGCCTGGCGCACGGTCGGGGTCGTGCCGGGTGTGCGGTACGCCTGGCCGGAGGGCAGGTTCTTCGGCCTGGACCACATCTACGACTCCACGCACCTCGGCTACCACGGCCCCTACTTCAGCTGGACGCCCGTGCCGGACCAGTTCAGCCTGGAGGCCTTCGAACGGCTGGAGTTCGGCAGGAAGGACCGGGGACCGCTGATGGCGGAGATCATCCTCGCCTCCAGCCACAACCCCTGGGCGCCCGTCGCCCACATGCTCGACTGGAAGGACCTCGGCGACGGCTCGGTCTTCCACCGCGTCAAGAAGGAGGGCAAGGACCCGAAGGAGGTCTGGAAGAACCCGGAGAGTGTGCGCACCGAGTACCGGAACGCCATCGAGTACTCACTGCACAGCTTGATCGAGTTCGTGCGGCGCTACGGCGACAGGAACACGGTCCTGGTCTTCCTCGGCGACCACCAGCCGGTGCCGACCGTCACCGCGGGCAGCCCCCGCAAGGACGTGCCCGTCACCCTCGTCGCCCACGACCCCAAGGTGCTGGACCGGGTCTCCGGCTGGGGCTGGACTCAGGGCCTGAAGCCGGCGGCGGACGCGCCCATCTGGCCGATGAACAAGTTCCGCGACCGGTTCATGCGGGCGTACGGCCCACGGAAGGGCTGACCGTGTCCCCGTCGAGGAAGGCGAGGGTGCGGCGGACGAAGTGCTCCGGGTCGTCCAGCCACGGGTAGTGTCCGGCGCCGGGCTGGACGGTGAACTCGGCGTTCGGAAAGGCCTCGGCGGTGCGGCGGGCGAGGTCGGGGCGGGGACCGCCGTCGAGTTGGCCCGCGTAGACCTGGACCGGGGCGGTGAGGGCGGCGAGCGCGGCCCGGGTGGCGTCCGGGGTGAAGGCTCCCTCGCCGAAGTACCGGTCGGCCGCCTCGTCGTTGGTCTGCTCGTCCGCGGCCGCGTCATGGGCGCGGGCGGCCTCGTCCCAACGGCCGTAGAAGAACGGCATGAAGACCTCGTCGAAATCTCCCTCCCCCGCCAGCCACGCCTCGTACGCGGGAAACGCCTCCGCGAACCACGGCTCGTCGGCCCGCAACCGGGCCGCGGCCAGCCGGTGCTCGGGCGTCGCCCGCATCCCGAGGGCCGAGGGATTCGGGGTGATCAGCACGAGCCGCCGTATCCGGTGCGGGTAGCGGGCCGCGTAGAGCATCGCGAGGCTGCCGGCCGCCGAGTGAGCGAGCAGATCCATATGCTCCAGACCCATGTGCTCCCGCCACACCTCCACGTCGTCCACCAACCGGTCACAGCGGTACGTCGCCGGGTCGGCCGGCTCCGCGGACTCCCCGGTCCCCCGCAGATCGAGCAGGGCCAGGCGGCGGTGCGCGGTGAGCCCTCCCAGGTCACCGAGGTAGACGGAGGCCCGCATGGCCCCGCCGGGCAGGACGACGAGGGGCTCGCCCTCACCCCTGAGGTGGTAGGAGAGCCGGGTTCCGTCGGCTGCGGTGAAGGTCGGCATGCGAGTGATCATCCAGGTCGGTGCGGCTGGGCCGCAACGACTTTGCGTGCAGGGCGAAGACGCGGTGCCGTGCGGCGGCGCGTTCAGAGGGCGATGGGCCGGTAGGCCGACAGCTCGTCGACGATCCGCTCGGGCGAAGCGTCCGCCAGGTGGGCGGGCGGGTGGAAGAGCAGGTCTGCGGCCCGGGGGTGGGCGACGTTGGTTTCCAGCACCAGCAGGTAGTAGTCGGCGTCGGGATCTCCCGACGCGCATCCCGCCACGATCCGACGGACGACCTCGGTCAGTTCCTCGCGGGTGACGTCCGGGACGCGCGGCCATGCGGGCCGGGCCGCCTGGAGGGCGAACTCCGCCAGATCGCGCGCCTCGTACCAGCCGAGGAAATCCGACGGCAGGTACGCGTGCCCGGTCGCCGCGTTGAAGGCGTCGACCGCATGGCGCCCGGCCTCCCCGTCCTCGTGGAGCAGCCTCTCGATCCGCTGGATCTCCTCGCCCAGCTCCACCAGCCGCTCGGCCGGCACGGGTGGGGGCAGCAGTTCGCGTCGTAGGTCCACTGGCCCATTCTGTGCGAGGTCCCGTCGGGAAAATCCGCGCAGACCCCTTGCCTGGAGCCGGATGGGCTGAATTACTGACCCCGAGAAGATCGACCGAATGATCGGTCGTCCGGAATGTGTGGTGGGCGAGGGAGAAGTCCCGATGGCGGATGCGACGGACCTGCTGGACGCGGGCGAGAAGCTCGGGCCCGAGGAGTTGCGGGCGCTGCAGTTGGAGCGGCTGCGGGCCTCGCTGCGGCACGCCTACGAGCATGTGCCCTTCTACCGGGAGTCCTTCGACAAGGCCGGTGTCCGTCCGGAGGACTGCCGTTCACTCGCCGACCTGGCGCACTTTCCCTTCACCACCAAGGCCGACCTCCGGGAGCAGTACCCGTACGGCATGTTCGCCGTGCCCCGCGAACGGATCCGCCGCCTCCATGCCTCCAGCGGCACCACCGGACTGCCCACAGTGGTCGGCTACACCGAGAACGACCTTTCCATGTGGGCCGACATGGTGGCGCGGTCGATCCGGGCGGCGGGCGGGCGTCCCGGTGACACCGTGCATGTGGCCTACGGCTATGGGCTGTTCACCGGTGGCCTGGGCGCCCACTATGGTGCCGAACGCCTGGGCTGTACGGTCGTCCCGGCGTCCGGCGGCATGACGTCCCGCCAGATCCAGCTGATCCGGGACCTCGAACCCGGCATCATCATGGTCACCCCGTCGTACATGCTCACCCTGCTGGACGAGTTCGAGCGGCAGGGCGTGGATCCGCGCGGCACCTCGCTGCGGGTGGGCATCTTCGGCGCCGAGCCCTGGACCGAGCAGATGCGGCGCGAGATCGAGGAGCGGTTCGCGATCGACGCCGTCGACATCTACGGGCTGTCCGAGGTGATCGGTCCGGGGGTCGCCCAGGAGTGCGTCGAGACCAAGGACGGTCTCCATGTGTGGGAGGACCACTTCTATCCGGAGATCGTCGACCCGATCACGGGTGAGGTGCTGCCGGAGGGCGAGCGGGGCGAGCTGGTGTTCACCTCGCTCACCAAGGAGGCCATGCCGATCGTCCGGTACCGGACCCGGGACCTGACCCGGCTGCTGCCCGGCACCGCCCGGGTGTTCCGGCGGATGGAGAAGGTCACCGGGCGCAGCGACGACATGGTGATCCTGCGCGGGGTCAACCTGTTCCCGACCCAGATCGAGGAGATCGTGCTGCGCACCCCCGGCGTTGCCCCGCACTTCCAGCTGCGCCTCACCCGCGAGGGCCGCCTCGACGCGCTCACCGTACGCGCCGAGGCCCGCCCGGGCGCCACGCCCGAAGCGCGGGAGGCAGCGGCCCTGTCCATCGCCGCGGGCGTGAAGGACGGCATCGGCGTGTCCGTGGCCGTGGAGATCGTGGAGCCGGAGTCACTGGAGCGGTCCGTGGGCAAGATCCGCCGGATCGTGGACCTGCGGCCGCGCTAGGGCCGGTCCGGCGGATCAGGCCCCGCGACTCCGGCATGATCCGCCGGACAGGCCCTGGCGGTCACGGCACGGGGCGGCCGGCACGGCGTCGGCGCCCACAACGGCACGATCCTGACCGGTGTGGCGTCGGCACTGACGGCACGGTCTGACCGGTGCGGCGTCGGCGGTCAGGGCGCGGTCCTGGACGGTACGGCGTCCGTGGGGGCGGTCGTGTTCTCGGGTGTCGTACGGCCCCGGGTCAGGTGCCGGGCGAGGGCGATGGCCGCCGTCAGCGCCACCAGCCCCGTCACCCCGGGCCAGCCGAGCCGGCCGTAGGCCCGCACCCCGAGCCATGACCCCACGCTGCCGCCGATGAACGTGCAGGTCATGTACGCGGTGTTGATCCGCGCCCGTGCCTCGGGCCGTAGCGCGAAGTTGCGTGACTGGTTGGCGACCTGGCCGCACTGCACCGCCACGTCGAGCAGCAGCATGCCGCCCGCCAGCGCCACCAGCCCCGCCGCACCGCCCCACCCGCCCAGCGCCAGCACGCCCGCCGAGCCGGCGACCCCGAGCAGGCACCACAGGCTCACCGCGTCCGGCCCCCTGCGGTCCACCGCCCGGCCGGCGAGCGGTGTGCTGAACATGCTCGCGGCGCCGACCAGCCCCAGCACGCCCACCGCCTGGGCGCCCATGCCGTACACCGGTCCCGTGACCAGCAGGGTGAGCGCGGTCCAGGCGGCGCTGAAGCCGGCGAAGACGGCGGTCTGGTAGAGGCAGGAGCGGCGCAGATCGGGCTCCTCGCGCAGCAGGCGCACCGGGGCGGCTATCAGTTCGGGGTAGCGTCGGCGGGAGGGCGGCGTGGCGGCCGGGACCACGCGGGAGAGCACCGCCGCCAGGGCGAGGACGACCACGGCCGCGACCAGGTAGGGGGCCCGCCAGCCCAGCCAGGTGCCGAGGGTGCCGCCGAAGGTGCGGGCCAGCAGGATGCCGCCGATGAGGCCGCTGCCCACCGTGCCGGTGACGGCCCCGCGCCGCTCGGCGGGGACCAGTCCGGCGGCCATGGGCAGGATGATCTGCGGCACGACGGTGGTGACGCCGGTGACCGCGCTGGCGGCGACGAGAACCGGGAGCGTGGGGGCGGTCCCGGCGGCGAGCAGTCCGAGGGCGGTCAGGGTGAGCAGGGTGACGAGCAGGCGGCGGTGGGGCAGCCGGTCGCCCAGCGGGACGAGCAGGAAGATGCCGCCCGCGTAACCGAATTGGGCCGCGGTGACCACCAGGGCCGCCGAGCCGGCCGGGACCCCGAGGTCGGCGGCCACCAGGGAGCTGATGGCCTGCGGGAAGTAGATGGTGGAGACGCCCACTCCGCAGGCGAGGGCCAGGACGAGGATCACCCAGCGGGGCGGGTTCGGCGGTGCGGGGGACGCGGACACGCAGACACCTCACAGAGGAACCGGTTTAAGTGGTTCATCGAAGGTACCAGTCAAACCGGTTCTCCCGTAGGGTGGTTGGCGTGCCTACGACCCTCCGCTTCCGTCAGGGCTCCGGCCGCCCCTGCCTGGACTTCGTACGGACCCTGCGCCACCGGGGCACGGCCGACGCCGTGGAGGAACTGCCCGACGCCGGGACGCTGGTCGCCTGGGTACGGCAGTGCGGCCCCTGCCCCGCCGAGGCCGGTGACGCCGATGCCGCCCTGGTGCGCACGGCGCAGGAGCTGCGCGAGGCGATCCACCATCTGATCGGCGCCGCCCGAGCGGACCGGTCCCCCGGCGCCCGGGACCGCGAGCGGGTCAACCGGGCCGCCGCGCGCGCCGTTCCCGTGCCCAGCCTCGCCCCTTCGGGCCGGCTGGAGTGGCAGGCCGACGATCCCGTCCGCGCCACCCTCGCCCTCGTGGCCCGCGACGCCCTGGACCTGATCACCTCCCCGGCCCTCGACCGGGTACGCGACTGCGCCGGCCCCACCTGCGGCGCCCTCTTCCTGGACACCTCACGCCCCGGCACCCGCCGCTGGTGCTCCATGGACACCTGCGGAAACCGCGCGAAGAAGCAGGCGCTCCGCCGCAAGGCCACGGCCTAGACCCCGTCGACATCCACCTGCACATCGACGTACCTCGAAATGTCGGCGGCGAACCTATACTCCGGATGCATGACCGACACCGCCCCCTCCCCGGATCCGGAGCTGGTCAGCGCGTTGCGGGCGCTGTCCAATCCGATGCGGCTGCAGATGCTGCAGTGGCTGCGCGAGCCCGAGCGGCACTTCCCCATGGAGGCGGCTATCGCCGATCCGGCCGAGGTGGGTGTGTGCGTGAGCCACATCCAGGCGAAGGCGGGACTGGCCCAGTCCACCGTGTCGGCCTACATGGCCGAACTCCAGCGCGCCGGGCTGGTGCGGGCGACCCGTGTGGGCAAGTGGACCCACTACAAGCGGGACGAGCAGCGCATCGCCCACCTCGTGGCGGAACTGGGCCAGACGCTCTAGCCGGCCACCCCTCCCCCCCACCCGCGATCTCCCCTTGCACTTCATATCGAGATTCTGCGATATTTCGATTCAGCGAGTGATCCGATGTGATCCGATCCATGAGGGAGCGCACGATGACCGGCGACACGCGTCTGGGGCTCGGCACGTTCGGGATCTACACCTTCGACTTCGAGCACCAACCGGCCGCACTGATCCGGGACTCGGTCCAGGAGCTGGAGGAACTGGGCTGGCGAGCGCTGTGGATCCCCGAGGCACTCGGGCGGGACGCGTTCAGCCACGCCGGCTATCTGCTCTCCTGCACCGAGCGGCTGAGTGTCGTCAACGGCATCGCCCGGATCTGGTCACGCGAGGCGCAATGGACGTACGGCGCCGCTGTGCTGCTCGCGGACGCCTACCCGGACCGGTACGTCCTCGGCCTCGGCTTCGGCGGTCAGCCGCGGCCGGGGATCAAGCCGCTCGCCGCCATGTCCGCGTACCTGGACGAGCTGGACACCCTGGAGACGGCGACACCCAACCCCCTTCCCAAGGCCCCGATCCGGCGCCTGCTGGCCGCGTACGGCCCCCGGATGCTGGAGCTGGCCCGCGAGCGTGCCGACGGGGCCCAGACCTACCACGTGAACACGGCCCACACCGCGCAGGCGAGGGAGATCCTCGGCCCGGACGCCTTCCTGGCCGTCGAACACGCGGTGCTCTTCGAGAGCGACCCCGGCCGGGCCCGGGCACTCGCCCGTAAACACCTGCACGTCTACCTCAACACCCCGTACAACCTGGCGAAGTTCCGCAGGCTCGGCTACACGGACGACGACTTCTCCGCCGGCGGCAGCGACCGCCTCGTGGACGACCTGGTGTTCTGGGGCGATCCGGACACCGTGGTACGGAAGCTGCGGGGCCACACCGAGGCGGGCGCCGACCATGTGACCGTGCAGGTGATCGGCGTCGAGCCGGGCGGTTCGGCACTGCCGCAGTGGCGGCTGCTCGCCGAGGCCCTGCTGCCCGGCCCCACACCCGGGTCCGGTCGGACGCGTACGGCATCATGACGGAAACGCCCGGGGCCCGGCCCCACGCCAGTGAAGGGTTCGCCCCGTGAGCAACATCCAGCCCCCCGAAGGATCCGACGGGGGATCGGAGGAGCAGTCCTCCATATCCGACGAGCAGTGGGCGGCGTTCCTGCGGGACGCCGCCGAGGGCGATGGCGCCGCCGCGCCGAAGGAGCCGTCGGCGCGGGCCAGGATGGTGGACCGGCGGTTCCGGAACGTACTCAAGGCAGAGCGGAAGGGCCGGAGCTCGAAGGGGCGTGCGTTCCGCGACAGGGCGGGTGCGGTGATCCCGTGGACGGCCGTGGCGGCCATCGTGCTCGTAGGCGCCTACCAGCAGGGCCTGTTGTCGTGGGACAAGCCGCCTGCGTCGGGGCCGGCCAAGGCCGTCGCACTGCCGGGAGGCGGGACCTCCGACGGCGACCGGTGCGGAACCAAGGGCTACCACCACTTCCCGCTCCCCGCAGCCGCCTCCTCACCCGCACCCCAGGCCACCCCACGCCCCGGCCCGCAGCTCGACCTCGGCTCCTACGGCTATTCACAGTCCGGCCGCGACGGCGGCACCTTCCACATCGGGCTGCTCTTCGCTCAAGGCCCGAAGGGATCCCTGAAGGTGTCCCGGACTCTGGGCGGGGAGGGAGTCGCCGTGGAGATCGAGGGCCCGGACGGACTGGTCGCCGGCGCACACGGCCTCCCTGTCACCTGGGACTCCCCCAGGAAGACCGGCCGCGAGGACAAGACTCACATCGACCTGACCGGCGGTGGCGGCGGCGAGATCACGCTGCCGGCGCGGGCCCTGTGCCCCGGCTACGACGCCAACGCGGTGTGGAAGGGGCTCCAGCCGCCGATCGACTCCTCGAACACCATGACCGGGCAGCCGGCCTACACCCTGACCGTGTCCGTCCGCGATCCGGGCATCGGAGAACTGCGGAAGTCGATCGGCGTTCCGGTCGGCGGCAACCTGCTCAGCGCCAACAACCTTGTGCCCGACGGCCCCTAGCCGCTGAACCGGTCCCGCAACTCCCGCTTGAGGATCTTCCCGCTGGCGTTGCGCGGCAGTTCGTCCACGAACAGCACCCGCTTGGGCGCCTTGAAGGGGGCGAGCTTCTCCCGTACGTGGGTGATGAGTTGCTCCTCCGTCACCTCGGCGCGCGGGACGACGATCGCCGTGACGGCTTCGATCCACCGCTCGTCGGGCAGGCCGATCACGGCGGCCTCGGCGACGGACTCGTGGGTGTAGAGGGCGTCCTCGACCTGGCGTGAAGCCACCAGCACGCCACCGGAGTTGATGACGTCCTTCACCCGGTCGACGATGGTGAAGTAGCCGTCCGGGTCGCGTACCGCGAGGTCGCCGGAGTGGAACCAGCCGTCCCGGAAGGCCTCGGCGGTCTCCTCGGGCTTGTCCCAGTAGCCCTCGCACAACTGCGGCGAGCGGTAGACGATTTCGCCGGGCGTGCCGTCGGGCACGTCCTCGCCCTTGTCGTCCACGACACGCGCGTCCACGAACAGGACGGTCCGGCCGCAGGAGTCCAGTCGGCCCTCGTGCTCGTCGGGCCCCAGCACCGTGGCCAGGGGGCCGATCTCGCTCTGTCCGAAGCAGTTGAAGAAGGCCAGCCCGGGCAGGTGTTCGCGCAGCCGCTGGAGCACCGGTACGGGCATGATCGACGCGCCGTAGTAGGCCTTGCGCAGGCCGCCGAGGTCGCGGGTGGCGAAGTCGGGCCGGTTGGCGAGGCCGATCCACACCGTGGGAGGTGCGAACAGGCTGTCCACGCGGCCCGCCTCGATCAGGTCGAAGAGGCGGTCACCGTCGGGTGCGTCCAGGATGATGCTGGTCGCGCCGACCGCCAGGTACGGCAGCAGGAACACGTGCATCTGCGCCGAGTGGTAGAGCGGCAGCGCGTGCACGGGCCGGTCGCCGGCGCTCAGGTCGAGGGCGGTGATCGCGCTCAGGTACTCGTGGACCAGCGCCCGGTGGGTCATCATCGCGCCCTTGGGCAGCGCGGTGGTGCCGGAGGTGTAGAGCAACTGCACCAGGTCTTCGGTGCGTGGTTCGGGCCCGTCGTACGGGGGTGCCTCGGCCAGCCGGGCGAGGAAGGAGTCGTCCGCGTTCCGCAGGGGCAACACCCGTACGTTCTCCGGCAGTTGACCGGCGAGGCCCGGGTCGGCGAGCACCAGTGTGCTGCCCGACTGGCCGACGATGTACTCCAGGTCGGCACCGGTCAGGTTCTGGTTGACCGGCACATGGACCAGGCCCGCGCGGGCGCAGGCGAGGAAGGCGATCAGGTAGGCGTCGGAGTTGTGGCCGTAGGCGCCCACCCGGTCGCCGGGGGCGAGCCCCTCGGCGCGGAGGAGGCCCGCCGCACGGGAGACGGCGGCGTCGAGTTCCTCGTATGTCCAGCTGCGTTCGCCGTACTCCAACGCCACCCGCGCCGGGGTGCGTCGGGCACTGCGTCGCAGCACCCCGTCGACCGTGCTGCCGTGTCCCTGCGTCATGACAGCCGATCCTCGGCCCGGCGCACGTGCAGGTCAAGAACCTCACACCAACCGCGTGCGGCCTTCCCAGTACGGGTCCCTGAGCCGCCGCTTGTAGAGCTTGCCGTTGGGGTCGCGGGGCATCTCGGCGATGAAGTCGACGCTCTTGGGCCGCTTGTAGCCGGCGAGCCGCTCCGCGCAGTGGTCGAGGAGCGCTGCGGCGAGGGCCGGGCCCGGCTCATGGCCGGGGGCGGGTTCCACGACGGCCTTGACCTCCTCGCCCCAGTCGTCGTGCGGGATGCCGAAGGCGGCGGCGTCGGCGACGGCCGGATGGGCGAGCAGCGCGGACTCGATCTCGGCCGGATAGATGTTGACCCCGCCGGAGATGATCATGTCGATCTTGCGGTCGCGGAGGAAGAGGTAGCCGTCCTCGTCCAGGTAGCCGAGGTCGCCGACGGTGAAGTAGTCGCCGATGCGGTTCTTGCGGGTCTTGTCCTCGTCCTTGTGGTACGAGAACCCGCCGGTGCTCATCTTCATGTAGACGGTGCCCAGTTGGCCGGGTGGGAGCCGGTTGCCGTCGTCGTCGAAGACGGCGAGTTCGCTGATGGGCCAGGCCCTGCCGACCGTGCCGGGCTTCTTCAGCCAGTCCTCGGCGGTGGCGAAGGCTCCGCCGCCCTCGCTGGCCGCGTAGTACTCCTCCACACAGGTGCCCCACCAGTCGATCATGGCTCGCTTCACATGGTCCGGGCAGGGGGCGGCGCCGTGGATGGCGTGCCGCATGGACGAGACGTCGTACCGGTCCTTCACCTCGTCCGGGAGCGCCAGGAGGCGGTGGAACTGGGTGGGGACCATATGGGTGTGGGTGCACCGGTGGGTGTCGATGAGGCGAAGCATCTCCTCCGGGGTCCACTTGTCCATCAGCACCAGGCGGTGGCCGATGTGCAGGGACGCGCCCGCGAACTGCAGGACGGCCGTGTGGTAGAGCGGCGAGCAGACGAGGTGGACGTTGTCGTCGAAGGGCCTGATGCCGAAGATGCCGAGGAAGCCGCCGAGGTAGGCCTCCTCGGGGGGCTTGCCGGGCAGCGGGCGACGGATGCCTCGGGGGCGTCCGGTCGTACCGGAGGTGTAGTTCATGACCCAGCCGAGCGTGCGGTCGGCGGGCGCCGACTCGGGCTGTCCGGCGAGGAGTTCGGCGTAGGGCCGGAAGCCCTCGACCTCGCCGACCGCGTAGCGGTGGGTGGCCGGCAGGCCGGCCTCGTCGGCGGCGTGGCGGGCCGGTGCGGCGAAGCGCTGGTGGGCGATGAGCACCTTGGCCCCGGAGTCGGCGACGATCCAGGCGATCTCGGGGCCGACCAGGTGGTGGTTGACCGGGACCAGGTAGAACCCGGCCTGGGTCGCGGCCAGGTGGGCGGTGAAGAACTCGACACCGTTGGGCAGGACGACGGCGAAGGCGTCGCCGCGCCGAAGCCCTGCGGCACGCAGGCCGTGGACGAGCCGGTTGGCCGCGGCGTGCAGGCGTCCGGCGGTCCACTGCTCGCCGTCGGGGGCGATCAGGACCGTGCGGTCGGGGTCCTGGGCCGCCTGGGCCCAGAAACCGGCGGGGGGTGTGCTCACGACTGGCCGCTCCTTCCGGCGATGCGGTTGATGCGGTCGACGGCCTGCTCGAAGCCGCGGGTGAGGTCGTCGAAGACGGCCTGGACGCTGCGCTCGCTGGTCATCCGGCCGACGATCTGACCGACCGGGGTGCCGAGCAGCGGCTCGACCTCGTACTTCTGGATCCGGGAGACCGCCTCGGCGACCAGCAGGCCCTGCAGGGGCATGGGCAGGGTGCCGGGCCCGGCCTGGTCGTCCCAGGCGTCGGTCCACTCGGTGCGCAGCTGACGGGCGGGCTTCCCGGTCAGGGCGCGGGAGCGGACGGTGTCGCCGGATCCGGCGGCGAGAAGCTTGCGGGTCAGGGCGGTCGAGTGGAGGTCCGCTTCTGTGGTGGTCAGCCATATGGAGCCCAGCCACACACCCTGGGCGCCGAGGGTAAGGGCGGCCGCCACCTGCTGTCCGCTGCCGATGCCCCCTGCGGCCAGCACGGGCAGCGGATCGACCGCCTCGACCACCTCGGGGGTCAGCACCATGGAGGCGATCTCTCCGGTGTGGCCGCCGGCCTCGTAGCCCTGGGCCACGACGATGTCGATGCCGGCCTCCTGGTGCTTGCGGGCGTGCCGGGCGCTGCCCGCGAGTGCGGCGACCAGGACGCTGCGGTCGTGGGCGCGGGCGACGACGTCGGCGGGTGGGGAGCCGAGGGCGTTGGCGAGCAGTCTGATCGGGTAGTCGAAGGCGACGTCGAGCTGGGTGCGGGCGACCTGCTCCATCCACCCGGTGATGCGCCACCCGGACGCCTCGCCCTCGGCCAGCTCCGGCACCCCGTGCTTGGCGAGGGTGTCCCGCACGAACTGCCGGTGCCCCTCGGGGATCATCGCCTCGACGTCCGCCTCACTGACGCCCTCCACCTTCTTCGCGGGCATCACCACGTCCAGCCCGTAGGGCCTGCCCTCGACATGCGCCTCGATCCAGTCGAGGTCCCGTTTGAGGTCGCCGGGGGCGGTGTAGCGGACCGCGCCGAGCACGCCGAAACCGCCGGCCCGACTGATGGCCGCGGCGACGGCGGGGAACGGCGTGAAGCCGAAGACGGCGTGCTCGACTCCGAGTTTCCTGCTCAGCTCCGTCTGCATGGGCGCAGGATGCCGCAGTAGCCCGGACGACGGAAGAGCTTTTCTGATGCTCCGTCAGATAGCGAGGCAGATTTTGCCCCGCCGCACTCTTGTTCACCCCGGGGGACGCGCACGCCTCATTGACACGCCTCGCGCCCGACAGGACAGTTTCACGATGACCGATGAGGTGGCCACCAGACTCACCCGCCGTCAACTGGGCGCCCTGACCTTCGCCGGCGCCCTCGCCCTCGCCCCCTTCCCGGCGGGCCCGGCCGAGGCCACGCCCGCCTCCGGCCACCGCACCCTGCGGTACGGCTCCCCGGAACAGGCCGGACTCCTGGCCCCGCATCTGCGCCGACTCGTCACCGACGCGGAGACGTTTCTCGGCCCCTCCCCCCAACACCCCTGGTACGCGGGCGCCGTCCTGCTCGCCGGACGCGGGGCAACCGTGGCGCTGCACCAGCCGATCGGCATGGCGGTGCGCTATGCGGGATACGACGACAGGACCGACACCGGGATCGAGTTCCCGGCCGACCAGCAGATCCCGATGTCCGAGGACACCGTGTTCGACCTCGCCTCGGTCTCCAAGCTCTTCACCTCACTGCTGGCCGTACAGCAGCTGGAGCGCGGGGCCCTGGACCTGGAGGCGACCGTCGCCTCGTACCTCCCGGACTTCGGTCAGGCCGGCAAGCAGGACATCACGATCCGTCAACTTCTTACCCACACCTCGGGTTTCCGCGCCTGGATCCCCCTCTACAACGCGCCGACGTACGAGGAGAAGCTCCGCCTCATCTGGAACGAGGCACCGCTCAACCCGCCCGGCACGGCCTACCTCTACTCGGACCTCAACCTGATCTCCCTCCAGCTCGTCCTGGAGAAGGTCACCGGCCGCACCCTCGACGTCCTGCTGCACAAGGAGATCACCGCCCCGCTGGGCCTCGCCCGCACCCGCTACAACCCGCCCGCGTCCTGGAAGCCCAGGATCGCCGCCACCGAGGTCGCCCGCCCGCCCTGGTCGGGGCTGAACCGCGGGCTGGTGTGGGGCGAGGTGCACGACGAGAACGCGTACAGCCTCGGCGGGGTCGCGGGCCACGCGGGGTGTTCTCCTGCGCCTGGGACCTCGCCGTACTCGGCCGCACGCTGCTCAACCGCGGCGCCTACGGCCGTACGCGCATCCTGGAGCCGGAGTCGGTGGACCTGATGTTCACGAACCTCAACACCGCCTTCCCCGGCCACGACCACGGTCTCGGCTTCGAGCTGTACCAGCACTGGTACATGGGCGCGACGGCCACCCCGCACACCGCGGGCCACACCGGCTTCACCGGTACCTCGCTCGTGCTGGATCCGACGACCGACTCCTTCCTCGTGGTGCTGGGCAACTCCGTTCATCCGGTTCGCACTTGGCGGTCGGGGTCCGCGCCCCGGGTCGCCGCGGGCACCCATCTGGCCCGTGCGGTACCGGTCCGCCCGGCGCGCGGCCGTACCGCCTGGTTCTCCGGCACGGCGAGCGCCACGACGGCGACGCTCACCCTGCCCGCGATCGACACCTCGCCCGGTGACGCACGGCTGCGCTGCGCCCTGTGGTGGGACACCGAGCCCACCTCGGACGTCCTCGTCCTGGAGGCCACCACGGACGGGGGCACCACCTGGCAGCCGGTGCCGTTCACCACCACGCGCCACGGCGAGGAACCGCAGGAGCACCCGGCGGGCTCGGTGACCGGCTGGTCCGGCCGCGTCTGGCACCGGCTGACCGCCGAGCTGCCGGCCGCCCGGCAGCTCACCGTGCGCTGGCGGTACGGCACGGACCGGCTGTACGTCGGCCGCGGCGCCTACGTGGACGCGTCGCGTGTCGAGGCCGACGGCGAGGTCGTCTTCGACGAGGCGCGGCCGGCCGACGCGGCACGCATCCAGGCGGTGGGGTGGGCGGCCTCGGCCGACTAGAGGCGACCACAGGGAGGAACGCGTAGGGTACGTGGCTCACGTGACGTATGTCGTGAAAGGCGGACGCGCTGGACACGGTCAAGGTGGAGATCGAGGAGATGGCCGAGGGACTGGTACAGGTCGCCCGGCCCGGCCAGGGTCGTGGCGCGGGCGTCCCGGTCCTGAACGAGATGCTGGCCGGCGGGCTCTCCTTGTCCGCGGAAGCCGACGTGGTCATCTCCCGCGCGACCGGTCAGGCCAATTTCAAGGTCACGCTCACCTGGCACCGCCCCGGGTCGCCGGACGGGGCGGCCGCAGCCGCCGCTCCGCTGAGCGGCGACGCCACGGCCCCCTGACCGCTGGCACTCGACGTGTCAGCCCCGCTCCAGCACCGCCATCGCCGCGTTGTGCCCCGGCACCCCGCTCACCCCTCCCCCGCGTACCGCGCCCGCGCCGCACAGCAGGACGTTGGGGTGCCGGGTCTCCACGCCCCAGCGGCCGGTGTCCTCCTGGGCGTACGGCCAGGACAGGGCGCGGTGGAAGATGTTGCCGCCGGGCAGGCGCAGGTCGCGTTCGAGGTCCAGCGGGGTCTTCGCCTCGATGCAGGGGCGGCCGTCGGCGTCCGTGGCCAGGCAGTCGGTGAGGGGTTCGGCGAGGTGGGCGTCGAGCTGGGCGAGGGTGGACTTCAGCAGTTCCTCGCGTACGGCGTCGTTGTCCCCGGCGAAGAGCCGGGCGGGGGTGTGCAGGCCGAAGAGGGTCAGGGTCTGGTAGCCGCGCTCGGCGAGGTCGGGGCCGAGGATGGTGGGGTCGGTCAGGGAGTGGCAGTAGATCTCCGAGGGCGGAGTGGCGGGGAGTTCACCGGCGGCGGCCTGGGCGTGGGCGGTGGCCAGTTGCTCGTAGCCCTCGGCGATGTGGAAGGTGCCGGCGAAGGCCTCGCGGGGGTCCACTGAGGAGTCGCGGAGCCTGGGGAGCCGCGTGAGCAGCATGTTGACCTTGAGCTGGGCTCCCTCGGCGGGCTCGGGCGCTGGGTCCCCGGTCAGGGCGGCCAGTTCCTGCGGGGAGGCGTTGACCAGCACGTGCCGGGCGGCGGCGACGCCCTCGCCTTCGGCCGTGCGGTAGGTGACCTCGGCGGTGTGTCCGTCGGTGTCGATGCGGACCGCCTCGTGTCCGGTCACGAGGACCGCGCCGGCCTCCCGCGCGGCGGTGGCCAGGGCGTCGGTGAGGGCGCCCATGCCGCCGACGGGCACGTCCCAGGCGCCGGTGCCGCCGCCGATGACGTGGTAGAGGAAGCAGCGGTTCTGGGCCAGGGAGGTGTCGTGGGCGTCGGCGAAGGTGCCGATCAGCGCGTCGGTGAGGACGACGCCCCGGACCAGGTCGTCGCTGAAGTTCTCCTCGACGGCGACACCGATCGGCTCCTCGAACAGGGCGCGCCAGGCGGTGTCGTCGTCGATGCGGCGCCGGAGTTCGTCGCGGGTGGGCAGGGGCTCGGTGAGAGTCGGGAAGACGCGCTGGGCGACCTGGGCGGTCATGCCGTAGAAGCGCTGCCAGGCGTCGTACTCGCGCTCGCCGCCGGTCAGCCGGGCGAAGGCCTCCCGGGTGCGCTGTTCCCCGCCGCCGACGAGGAGTCCGGTGGGCCGGCCGCCGCGGTCCACGGGGGTGTACGAGGAGATGGTGCGCCCTCGGACGTGGAAGTCGAGGCCGAGGTCGCGCACGATCTTCTCCGGCAGCAGGCTGACCAGGTAGGAGTAACGGGACAGGCGGGCGTCCACCCCGGCGAACGGGCGGGTGGAGACGGCGGCGCCGCCGGTGTGGCCGAGCCGTTCCAGCAGCAGCACGGAGCGGCCGGCCCGGGCCAGGTAGGCGGCGGCGACCAGGCCGTTGTGGCCGCCGCCGACGATGACGGTGTCGTAGGTCCGGGTTCCCTCGTTGGCAGGCATGGTTCTTCGTAACACGTGATGATCTACGGCGGCCAGAGGCATGCCGGACGGGTCGGTGCCTGGGGTCGGTGCCGGGGGTCGGTGTCCGCTGGACGTCAGTGTCCGCCGGACGCTCGCTGCCGGCTCAGTACGGCGACCCGCCGGTACAACTCCACGGCCTCGGCGCCGCGGCCGAGCTGTTCCAGGCAGTGGGCCTCGTCGTTGCGGCTGGCGAGGGTGTCGGGGTGATCGGGGCCGAGGACGTGCTCGCGGGCCGCGGCAACCCGCCGGTACTCGGTGAGCGCGTCGGTCCAGCGGCCGAGCCAGCCCAGGGCGACGGCGACCTCGCGGCGGCTGACCAGGGTGTCGGGGTGGTCGGCGCCGAGGACGCGTTCGCGCAGCGCGCACACGTCGCGGGCCTCGGCGAGGGCCTCCTCCCAGCGGTCGAGGCGGCCGAGGTTGACGCCCAGGCCGTGGCGGGCGCGCAGGGTCTCGGGGTGGGTGGCGCCCTGGACGCGGGTGCGGTCCTCGATCAGGTCGCGGTAGAGGCGCAGGGCGTCCGCGCTGCGGCCGAGCCGGCCGAGGCTGATGCCGGCCTCGTAGCGGGCGGCGAGGGTGTCCGGGTGGTCGGGGCCGAGGGTGCGGGAGCGGGCCTCGGCGACCTCGCGGTAGGTGTGCAGCGCCTCCTCCCAGCGGCCCAACTGGCCGAGTGCGTAGGCGACTTCATACCGGGTGACCAGGGTGTCGGGGTGCTCGGGCCCGAGCACCCGGGCGCGGGCGGCGGCCACGTCGAGGGCCATGCGGTACGAGTCCTCGAGACGGCCGAGCCGGCTGAGGTTGAAGGCGAGGTTGTGGCGGCAGCGCAGGGTGTCGGGATGGTCGGGGCTCATGACGCTCATCCGGGCGGCCAGCACCGAGGTGTAGCCCTGGTGGGCCTCGAAGTGGCGGCCCAACTGGCCCAGTACGTAGGCCGTTTCCTGGCGGGCGGCGAGCGTGTCGGGGTGCTCGGGGCCGAGGACGCGCGCCCGGGCCGCGGCGACGTCGGTGTAGGCGCGCAGCGCGTCGGCGGCCCGGCCGGTGCGGCTGAGGGTGAAGGCGGCCTCGTAGCGGCTGGAAAGGGCGTCGGGGTGGTCGGGGCCGAGGAGTGCCGCCCGTTCGGCGGCGACGGCCAGGTGCACGTCGCGTGCCTCGGCCCAGCGGCCGCGCCGGGCCAGGCCGAGGCCTTCGTGGTGGCGTGCGGTGAGGTCGGCGACGGCGTCCGGCGCCGGCCGGGCGAGGAGGGCTGCCCGGGCCCCGGCGGTCCAGGCGCCGCTCAGGGCCGCGCCGGGGTCCGGCGGGACGCTGCGCAGCCCGGCCCCGACCGCCTTGTGGCCGGTGGTCATGCCCCGGGTCCACGACGGCAGACGTGTCTCGGGCGGGGCCGTCTCGCCGGCGCGGGGCCGTGCCGTCACGGCCGTCGGCACGTACGAGGGTGTCGTACGCCCGGCGGCCAGGCGGCGCCCCAACTCGCGGGCGTCGTGGGGCCGTTCCCCGGGCTGCTTGGCCAGCAGGTCGAGGACGATCCGCTCGAAGGGGGCGGGCAGTTCGGGGCGGTGGACGCGGGGCGGGCGGGGCGGGGTGTCGCGGTGGCCGATGAGGATCGCCCAGGCGTCGTCCAGGTCGAACGGCGGTGCCCCGGTGGCGATCTCGTACAGGACGCAGCCCAGTGAGTACAGGTCGCTGCGCTGGTCGACCTCGGTGCCGCCGATCTGTTCCGGGGACATGTAGTGCGGGGTGCCCATCGCGATGCCGGTGCCGGTGAGCCGGGCGGTGAAGCCGATGTCATGGCCGAGGCGGGCTATGCCGAAGTCGCAGATCTTCACGGTGCCGTCGGTCAGGCGCACGATGTTGGCGGGCTTCAGGTCGCGGTGCACGATGCCCTGCCGGTGGGTGTAGGCGAGGGCGGCGGCGACCTGTTCCGCGATGTCGATCACGTCGTCCACGGGCAGCGGATGCCCCTTGTTGTCCTCCAGGAGCCGGCTCAGGTCGCGTCCCTCCAGCAGCTCCATGACGAGGTAGAGGACGCCGTCGTACTCGCCGAAGTCGTGGACGACGGTCACGCCGCGGTGCGAGAGCGCGGCGGCCACTCTGGCCTCCCGGCGGAACCGCTCCCGCAGGACGCGGGTGAGCGGCGGGTCGTGCTGCGGGCCGAGCGGCTTCAGACACTTCACCGCGACCTGCCGCCCCAGGGACTCGTCGCGGGCCCGCCACACTTCGCCCATCCCGCCCCGCCCGATCAGGTCGAGCAGCCGGTAACGGCCCTGGATCAGCCTGTTCTCCCCCATTGCGCGCCGTCGCCCCCGTCGCTGTCCGCCCGCCCCCTGGGGGACATCGCCACGGCGCCGCGACCGCGTGGAACGCGGCCCGAACCATGACACACCCCCTGCTCGTCCAGTATGGCGGCCTATCGCCCCAGTTTGTACGGTGCCGGTCGGGCCTGCGGGCCGAGCCTCGCCATGGCCCGCAGGATGTGTTTGGGCGGCAGCTGCCAGCGCAGACGTGCGGGAACGCACCGCAGCAGGGCGCCCGTGAGCCGCAGCCGGCGGGTGATGACGGCGGGTCGGGGAGCCGGTCTGCCGTACAACTCGTGGGCGTACGGGGGCAGGGAGGCGTAAGCCAGGTGCGCCACGCGCCGCCACAGCACCTCGCGCGCCGGGACGAGGAGGGGATGCGTCGGCGGGCGGAGGAGGAAGTCGTCCACCTCGCGTGCCTCGGGTCCCGCGGCCAGTTCCGGCCGCACCTTCTCGAAGTACGCGGCCATCTCGGCCCGGTCGGCCGGTACGGCGTCCGGGTCGAGGCCCACCAGGCGGGCGCTGACGCGGTGTTCGGCGATGTACCGGTCGGCCTGGGCGTCGGTGAGCGGGTAACCGGAGCGGCGCAGAACGTGCACGTACGAGTCGATCTCCGCACAGTGCACCCACAGCAGCAGTTCGGGTTCGTCCACGCCGTACCGCTCCCCGGTGTCCGGATCGCTCGCCCGGAGCATGCTGTGGATCTTCCGTACCCGGGCACCGGCCCGCTCGGCCGCCTCGCCGGTGCCGTAGGTCGTGGTGCCGACGAAGTTGGCGGTGCGCATCAGCCGGCCCCAGGCGTCCCGCCGGAAGTCGGAGTTCTGCATGACTCCGCGCACGGCGCGCGGGTGCAGCGCCTGGAGGTACAGCGCGCGGACGCCCGCGACCCACATCATCGGGTCGCCGTGCATCTGCCAGGTCACCGAGGAGGGGCCGAACAGCCCCGGGTCGGCATCGGTCATGGGGTCACCTCCGCCCTGCGACCACGATGCCACGGCCGCGGGGCGAGCGATACCGCCGGTCACAGGCTCTCGGCCCATCGCCGATCGGCGTCCGGTGCGGCTTCGGCAGACGTTCGACGCGGCGGAAACACCGAGCGCATCGCGACTGCTGGTAAATCCAGCAAATTTCCAGGACATACAAGTAAATTTCCGTCCACCGCTTCGAGATGTCACCGGCAGACGGGGGCAAAGGATGAGCACGGACGGCCGCGTCGCGGTGACGACCGGGATCGCACGGCTGCACGCGTCGCCCGGACTTGCCGGGCCCGGCCGGCTCGGGCTGGTGACCAACCACACCGGCGTCCTCCCCGACCTGCGCCCGGCCCCTTCCGCACTGCTCGACGCAGGCGCGCGGCTGGTCGCCCTGTTCGGTCCCGAGCACGGGCTGCACGGGACCGCCCAGGCCGGAGAGAGCGAGGGGGCTCAGGCGGACCCCGCCACCGGCCTGCCGGTCCACGACACTTACCGGTGCGGCGGCGAGCGCCTCGACGAGCTGCTGCTCGACAGCGGCGTCGACGCCCTGGTCTACGACCTGCAGGACATCGGGGCCAGGTTCTACACCTATGTGTGGACCATGTTCGACCTGATGGTCTCGGCGGCCCGTACGGGCGTACGGTTCGTGGTCGCCGACCGGCCGAACCCCCTCGGTGGACTGGTCAGCGAGGGCCCGCTGCTCGACCCGGCGTGGGCCAGCTTCGTCGGGCGCGCCCCGATACCCGTCCGGCACGGCCTCACCTGCGGCGAACTCGCCCGGCATCTCAACGCCTCGGTCGTTCCCCAAGTGGCGGGCAGCAAAGCCGACTTGACGGTGATCGAAGCGGTCGGCTGGCGGCGCGCCATGGACGCGGAGGCCACCGGCCTGCCGTGGGTCGCGCCCTCGCCGAACGTCCCGACGCCGACCACGGCCACCGTCTACCCCGGCACCTGCCTGTTCGAGGGGACGAACCTCTCCGAGGGCCGTGGGACCACACAGCCCTTCGAGATCGTCGGGGCCCCCTACATCGACGCGCGGTTCGCGCCCGCGCTCGCCGAACTCGCCCTGCCCGGAGTGCACTTCCGTGATCTGCGGTACGTACCGACCTTCCACAAACATGCCGGACGACCGCTGCGCGGGGTCCAGCTCCACCTCACCGACCGCGAGGCGTTCGCTCCGGTACGGACCGCCGTCGCGATGCTCGCCACGCTACGGCGGCTGTACCCGGACGACTTCGCCTGGCGCACCACGGACGGCGGGGCGGAGGGGACCGGCCACCGTCACTTCATCGACCTGCTGTGGGGGTCCGACCGCCTGCGGCGGGCCGTCGACGCGGGCGACGACCCGCTGCCGCTCTGCGACCCACCGGCACCGCCCGCCCGGTGGGCCGGTGACGACGTGCTGCTCTACCCCTGAGACCCCTGAGACCCCTGAGACCTCCTGCCCGACCGGGCCGAGACCGTCGGGCAGCTCCGCGCCACGGGCGACGTACGACACCGTCCGCGGCCCGCGTATGGAAGGACAACCCCGTCGATGACCGATCGCACGATGAAATCCCAGGCCGAGAGGGCCGGGATGCGTGGATTTCGCGCGGGCGACGGCCCGCGGTTGCTGGAGACGTGGCGCCGGAGTGCGCCGACCGACGCCATCAGCCCGGACCGCTTCCGCTCCCTGGTGCTGCTCGACGCCAACTTCGATCCGGAGGGGCTCAGGGTCGCCGTCGACGGCGACCGTGTCGTCGGCGCCGCCTACGCGGTGCGCCGTCTGACGCCGATGACCGGCACCGATCTGGAGCCGGAGCAGGGCTGGATCCCGTTCTTCTTCGTCGACCCGGCCGCCCGCGGGCGCGGCCTCGGCCGCCGGCTGCTGACCGACGCCCTCGACTGGCTGCACGGCCACGGCCGCACCCGGGTGGACTTCTCCTCGTACACCCCGAACTACGTCCTCCCCGGCCTGGACGCCGAGGCGTACCCCGAAGCGGCCGGGCTCCTCGAGTCCCTGGGCTTTCGCACGCTGTACGAGGCGGCGGCGATGGACCGGGGCCTGGTCGGCTATCGCATGCCGGAGGAGGTCGCGCGCCGCCTGGACGAACTGACGGCGCAGGGCTACCGGTTCGCCACCCCGTACGACGACGACCTGGTGGACCTGTTCGCGCTCGCCGGGAGCCACTTCGGCCCGGACTGGGCGTGCACGATCCGGCAGTGTCTGGCCGCGGGGACGCCGCTCGACCGGATCGTCGTCGCCCGGGACCCGTCGGGCCGTCTGGTCGGCTGGGCGATGCACGGCACCTTCGACGCGGTGGACGAGCGGTTCGGGCCGTTCGGCGTGCTGGAGGAGATGCGCGGCACCGGACTCGGCAAGGTCCTGCTCCACCTGGTCCTGGAGCGGATGCGGGCACGCCGTGCGCACTCCGCGTGGTTCCTGTGGACCGGCGAGCAGTCCCCGGCGGGCCATCTGTACCGCAAGAACGGTTTCGCCACGACCCGGGTGTTCCGTGTGATGCGCCGTGAGGCCGCCCGATGACACCGGCCCGCCGCACCGCCGGCCTGAGCCGCCGTCACTTCGCGCTCGCGCTCCCCTCGGCGCTGCTCGCCTCCGGATGCGCCGCGCCGCACCAGGGCATCGGGCGGCCCGGGGATCCGATCGTCCTCACCCTGCTCTCCCACTACGCGAGCGGGGAGCTCAAGGAGGCCCTGCAGGGCCCGGTCAATGAATGGAACGCCACGCACGACCTGGTAAAGGTGCGGACGAAAGCGGTCGAGTTCACGGACCTGCTGACCACGTTGATGGTCCGACAGGCCGCGGGCCAGGGCGCCGACATCGTCCACCCGTACTGCCTGTGGAACGGCCAGCTCGTCCGGGCCGGCGTCCTGCGGCCCGCTCCGCCCGAGCACGCCGAGGAGATCACGCGCGGCTACGGCAAGGCCGCGGTCGGCTCCGCGTCGGTCGGGGGCAAGGTCTACGGCTACCCCACCGAGGTACAGACGTACGCCCTCTACTACAACAAGCGGCTGCTGCGCGAGGCCGGCGTCGACGGCCCTCCGCGCACCTGGCGGGAGCTGGAGGAGACGGCCTACCGCACCACCAGGCGGGACCAGTACGGCAACACGCTGGTCCAGGGGTTCGGTCTTTCGACGTACGACGACTCCACCACCGTCGGCCAGACCCTCGCCCTGCTCAACGCCGCCGGCGGAACCTTCGTCTCCACGGACGGCAGGACCACCGCCATCGACTCGCCGGCCGGCCGGGCCGTGTTCGATCTGGAGCACCACCTCGTCGCCAAGGGTGCGAGCGCCCCCGGCGTCAACGTCTACCAGGCGTTCCCGTCCGGGCAGGTGGCCATGGTGGTCAGCGCCGGGTGGTGGACCACGAGCCTGAAGACGCTGATGGGCAAGGCCTACCGCGATGTCGGCGTCGCGCCCGTGCCCGTCCCCGAGGCGCACGGCAAGCGCGCCACGCTCTCCACCGGCTTCATGCTGGGCGTCAACGCAGCGTGCCGGCACCCGCGCGAGGCCTGGGAGTTCCTGCGCTGGCTCAACACCGACAGGGTGGGCGTGAAGGGTGCGACAGCGACCCGGATGAGCGCCTTGCAGGTGTCGGTCGGCTCCCTGACCGGCCGCGCCGACGACATGCGGACGCTCCTGGGCCGTGGCGGCGATCCGAACCTGCGCCCGTTCCTGGACGCGCTGGCGTACGCGGTACCGGAACCGAACGTGCCGGGCGCGCAGCAGGCCAAATCGCTGCTGCGCAAGAACATCGAGGCGCTGTGGACCGGTCAGCAGTCGGTCGACGAGGCCCTGCGCACCACCCGCCGTCAGGTCGACCAGGAGGTGTCGCACTCATGGTGAACGCCACCCTGGCACCGGAGACGACCGAGCGGGCGGCGCACGACGACCCCGCCGTCGGCATCCGCGGCCGCGATCGGCACCGGCGCCGCCAGGTGGCCGTCGCCTACCTCTTCCTGGCTCCGACGCTGCTGTTCTTCGCGGTCTTCCTGGTCCTGCCGCTCGGCTTCGCACTGCTGCTGTCGATGTCCCGCTGGTCCGGGTTCGCCCTCGGCGACATCGATCCGGTCGGCCTGGACAACTTCACCGGCCTCTTCGCGGACGGATCGACGTTCCTGGCGCCGATCCTCACCAACACGCTGCTGTTCGCCCTGGGCACCGTGGCCCTCGCGCTCGCCGGCTCCGTGCTCGTCGCCACCTGCATCGACAAGCTGCGGTTCCAGGGGCTGTGGCGCACCCTGTACTTCCTGCCGATCGTCACGACCGTCGTCGCCGTCGGCAACGTGTGGAAGTACATGTACGAGCCGGGCGGCCTGGTCAACGGCGTCCTCAACGCCCTCGGTCTCGGCTCGGTGGCGTTCCTGGCGGACCCGGACACCGCGCTGCCCTCGGTCGTGGTCGTACAGGCCTGGGCCTCGGTGGGCTCGGCGATCCTCGTCCTCACCGCCGGGCTGAAGTCCGTTCCCGAGTCGTACTACGAGGCCGCCGCGCTCGACGGCGCCGGGCCGGTCACCGTCTTCTTCAGGATCACCCTGCCGCTGCTGCGGCCGTCCCTGCTGTTCGTGTGCGTCACCCAGTTCCTCACCGGCCTGCAGTCGTTCGCGCTGATCAGCGTGATGACCAAGGGCGGGCCGGGTGACGCGACCAATGTGGCCGCGCTGGAGATGTACCGGCAGGCCTTCTCGTACGGCGACTGGGGCACCGCGAGCGCCGCCGCCTTCGTGCTGTTCATGGTGGTCCTCGTGGTCACCCTGGCGCAGTTGTGGTTCTTCCGGCGCAAGGGGGAGGACGCGTGATCCGCCGCCGTTTCCCGTGGTTCTCGTATCTGCTGGTCGCCACCGGCGCCGTGCTCACGGTGGTGCCGTTCCTCGACATGGTGATGACGTCCTTCAAGGGGCCCGGCGAGGCGGGCACGCTGCCGTACCGGTTCCTGCCCGAGGCGTTCGACCTGGCCAACTACCGGGCGGCGATCCACCAGCTCGATCTCCCGGTCCTGTTCCGCAACAGCGTCATCGCCACCGCCGTGATCACCGGATCGGTGCTGCTCACGTCGTCCCTCGCCGGCTACGCGCTCGCCAAACTCCGCTTCCCCGGCCGGGACTTCATCTTCCGCCTCGTGCTGTCGACGATGATGTTCCCGCCGTTCCTCTTCTTCATCCCGCACTTCCTGATCCTGGTGCACTGGCCGCTGGCGGGCGGCAACGACCTGTTCGGGCGCGGCGGCGCGGGCCTGACCGTCAGCATCGTGGCGCTCGCCATGCCGTTCCTCGTCAACGGCTTCGGGATCTTCCTGATGCGCCAGTTCATGGTCGCGATCCCGGACGAGGTCCTGGAGGCCGCGCGCATCGACGGGGCGGGCGAGTTCGCCGTGTGGTGGCGGATCGTCGTCCCGCAGACCAAGCCGGTCCTGGTGACGCTCGGGCTGCTGACCTTCGTCGACGCCTGGAACGAGTACATCTGGGCGCTGCTCGTCTCGACCGCCGACCCGGACGTGATGACCCTGCCCGTCGGCATCCAGCTCCTGCAGGACTACGTCGACCCGACCCGGACGATGCCCATCGTCATGGCCGGCCTCGTCCTGAGCATCCTGCCGGTCCTGATCCTCTTCCTGCTGCTGCAGAAGCACTACATCCGGGGGGTCATGCTCAGCGGGCTCAAGTAGCCGTGGGTTGCGGTACGCCTGGTTCAGTTATGTACTGATTGGTACAAAACGGGCGGAAAGGCAGTCCAGCTCATCGCAAGGAGCCGAGTCCGATGCTCGCCATTCACCTCACGCGATTCGGGGAGCCGGAGCAGAGCCTGAAGGTCGTGGACGTTCCCGAGCCTCCGGCTCCTGCCGCCGGGCAGGCACTGATCCAGGTCGAGTACGCCCCGCTCGACCACCACGACCTGCTCCTGGCGCAGGGCATCTATCCGGTCCGCCCCGAGCTGCCCAGCGTCATCGGCAACGAGGGAGCCGGCACGGTGCTGGCCGTCGGACCGGACGTCACCCAGGTCCGTCCCGGCGACACGGTCCTGCTCCCCTTCGGCACCTTCGCCTGGGCCGAACAGGTGCTGGCGGAGGCCGCGAAACTGACCGTCGTGGACCGGTCGATCGGCCTCGATCAGGCGGCGATGCTCCGCATCAATCCCACCACCGGCGGGCTGCTGGTGGAGTCGCGTGACCTTCCGGCCGGCTCATGGGTGGTGCAGAACGCCGCGAACAGTGGGGTCGGCCGGTCCGTCATCGCCTTCGCCCGAGAGCGCGGGCTTCGCACGATCAACATCGTCCGCCGCGAGGAGGCCGTCGGAGAGCTCGAGGAACTCGGCGCCGACCTCGTGCTGGTCGGGTCCCCCACCCTGGCCACGCGCGTGCGCGCGGTCATCGGCGACGATCCGGTGCCGCTGGGGCTGGACGGCGTCAGCGGACACGCCACCTCGCTGCTTCTGGACGTGCTGACCGAAGGCGCCCTCCTCGTGATCTACGGGTACATGAGCGGTGAGCCCTTCACTCCCGACCAGAACGTGCTGAAGGCGAAGAACATCACCACGACGGAGTTCTGGATGTACCAGGACGCGTACCTGCCCCGCCATGCGGCCCTGGGTGCGGAGTCGGCACGGCTGGTCGCGGAGGGAAGGCTCACGTTGCCCTCGGCCCCCGTCTACAAGGCCGACGACTTCGCCGAGGCCCTCGCGTACCTGCGGAAGAACGGCAAGGTCCTCCTGGACTTCAACCCTCACCGAACGTAGGCGTTATTTACCGTCCGGTACAAATCGGCTGCACACGATCAGGGAAGATCACCATGAGCACACACCGCACCCTTGGGGTAATCGGCGCCGGAGAGGTGGGCCGGGCGATCGCCGACAAGGCCGTCCGTCATGGCCATGAGGTACTCATCGGCAACAGCCGTGGCCCCGAGACGCTCGAAGCCGTCGTGCGCGGGCTGGGACCGAAGGCACGCGCCGTGACGGCCGAGGAGGCGGCGAAGCCGGAACTCGTCTTCCTCTCGGTGCCGTTTCCCGTCGTCCCGCGACTGACGGGCCTCACCACGTGGTCCGGGAAGATCGTCGTGGACACGACGAATCAGTTCGCGACGGCCAACCCCTACCAGGGCCGGTACGACGTCGGTGACCTCACGGGCAGCGAGTGGGTGGCCGGCCACCTTCCCGGCGCCCGGGTCGTGAAGGCGCTGAACACCCTGTTCGCCGCGTCCATCGCCGCGGACCCGCGGCGCGCCGAAGGACGGCTCGTGGCTTTCTACGCGGGCGACGACGCGGAGGCCAAGGCAGCCGTGGCCGGCTTGCTGGACGAGTTCGGATTCGCCGCCCTGGACCTTGGCGGTCTTCGTGCGGGCGGGCGGCTGATGCAGCTGGACGGCGCACTCAGCGCGAAGCACCTGTTGCTGCAGGATGTCGGCTGACGCCCCGGCCGCCGAGCCCCACACCCCAGCGCGCCGGAGGAGAATCATGAACCGTCGTGTCGTCCACACCCGTGGCGGGCCGCCCGCCGACGCCCTGACCGTCGTTCAGGACCCGGAGCCTGCACCGCCCGAGCGCGGCCAGGTCCTCATCCGCACCACGGCCTTCCCGGTGCACCCCGGTGATCTCCAGGCTGTGGAGGCCTACCCGGGGACAGCCGCGACACCGCTTCCGGTCGGCGTGGAGGCCACCGGCGTGGTGGAGGCGATCGGCCCGGGAACACACGTCGCGCCCGGTGTCGCGCTCGGCGGCCGGGCAACAGTCTTCCCTCAGCCGGGGGCGTGGTCCCAGTGGATCGTGGCGGACGCCGACGTGGTCGTGGCCGTACCGGAGGAGCTGTCGGACGAGGTCGCCGCGCAGATGCTGGTGAACCCGCTCACCACCGTGATGCTGCGCCGTGAGGCGGAGGAGCACCTGGCCCTCGGGTACGACGGTGTACTGGTGCAGACCGCCGCGGGCTCATCGGTCGGGCGGCTGCTGACGGGCGTGTCGCAGGCGCACAACCTGGCCCTGGTCAACGTCGTCCGCAGCGGATCCGGCGCGGCCGAGCTGCGCAGGCGATTCCCGGCCGTGCCGGTCGTGGCGACAGAGCGTCCGGGCTGGACCGACGAGGTCCGCGCGGCAGCCGACGGCCGCCCCGTGAGCGTCGCCCTCGACCCGATCGGTGGGAAGCTGACGGAGAGCCTTCTCGCCCTGTTGGCGCCGGGCGGGAAGCTGGTCGGTTACGGGCAGATCGCCGAGGAACCGATCTCGGTGCACGCGTCGACGCTGCTGCACAAGTCGCTGACGCTGCGAGGGAAGAACATCGGCCGGTGGCTGTCCGAGGCCTCCGCCGAGCGGCGGGCATCCGACGTCGCCGCCGCGAAGCTGATCGCGCTGACGCTCAAGGACCAGTTCGACGTGGCCGCCACGTACGGCCTCGACGAGCTGCGCGCCGCCGTCGAGCACGCGGTGCGGCCCGGCAAGGTCGGCACCGTCCTCGTCCGCCCCTGGTAGCAGCGGGCGGCCGGGAACACCGATGATCAGGCCCCGGTCGAGGACGTGGCTCCCGCAGCGCGGTCGTCCGTCGCAACGCGCGGAAGGAGCGCCAAGGCCTGCTCCGCGGCGCCGCCGACGACCTCCGGAGCGGCTCCCGCCTTGCCCAGGGCCTCCAGCCCCCGCAGCACGGCGAGCAGGAGGCCGGCCAAGCTGTCCGCATCCGCGTCGGCGGCCAGCGATCCTTCCGCTTGAGCTCGTACGATGCAGCCCCGCAGCGCGCTGTGCAGCCCGCGGACAACGGCGGCGGTTCGCTCGGCGACGCCCTCGTCGACGGACGACAGTTCCGCCGCGCTCCTGGCCATCATGCAGCCGCGCCGCTCCACGTCCCGGGTGATGTCTTCGGCGACGTCGCGTACATGCCGCTCCAGCAGGGGCAGGGCCGGGCCCGGACCACCCAGCGCTGTGCGCCAGGCTCCCAGTGCGTCGCTGTCGTAGCTGTCGAGAGCCCGCAGGAACAGGGCGCGCTTGCCCCCGAAGGCCGCGTACAGGCTTCCTCGCCCCAGGCCGGTCGCGGCGCTCAGGTCGTCGATGGAGGTGCCGTGGTACCCCACGGCCCAGAACTGGTCGCGGGCAGCCCGCACGGCCTCTTCTTCGTCGAACTGTCGAGGCCGGGCCATGGGGCAACTGTACGCCGCGTACAACGGCGGAGATCGCCCTCGGCGACCGCTCCGAGCGCGGACTCGAACCGGCGTCGCGGCGTGACACGTTCCGGACGGCGTGGTGGCATGAGGGCATGGAGTTGCGGGAGTTGCGGGCGTTCGTGGCGGTGGTGGAGGAGGGCGGGCTGTCCGCGGCCGCGCGGCGGCTGCACGTGAGTCAGCCGGCCCTGTCCCAGACGGTCGGCGGCCTTGAGCGGCAGCTGGGGGTGAGCCTGCTGGTGCGCGGCAGCACCGGGGTGCACGCCACCGAGGCGGGGACGGCGCTGCTGGGCGAGGCGCGCGCGGTGCTCGCCCGGCACGATCAGGCCCTGCGGGTGATGGCCGGGTACGCGGGCCCCGGTGGCGGGGCGCTGCGGATCGGCATCCCGCTGGAGTTGCCCGCCGGGCTGCTCGATCCCGCGTTGGCGGAGCTGGCCGTGGCGCACCCGGACACGCGGGTGCAGGCCCGGCACCTGTCCACGGCGGAACAGCTGGACGCGCTGCGGGCCGGTGAGCTGGACGTCGGTCTTCTGCGGGAGCGTCCGTCGGGGCCGGAGTTCGACGCGCTGCTCGTCGTACGGGAGAGGCTGGGTGTACTGCTGGCCGCGGACCAGGCGGCCGAGTTGACCGGTCCCGACGGTATCGCGCTCGACGCGCTCGGTGCCCTGCAGTGGGTCGGGTTCCCGCGCTCCGGCAGCCCCGCCTGGTACGACGAGCTGACCGCGATCCTGCGCGGCCACGGCCTCGATCTCGGTCCGGAGGCTCCGCAGGGGCAGGCGCTGATCGCGGACGTGAAGCTGGCGGCGGTGGCGTCCGGGCGGGCGTTCGCGCTGGCTCCGCCCGGTTGGCAGCAGCCGCTGCCGGACCGTGTGACCTGGTCGCCGCTGGTCGGGCATCCGCTGGTGCGGCGTACCTGGGCCGTGTGGCCGGCCGACTCGCGCCGCCGTGACCTGGGCCGTTTCATCGCCGCTCTCGACCGGTCGGCCGGCGGTTGAGCCCGCACCGCGTGGGCGCCGGGTGGGAGATGACCCGGCGCCCCCTCCTGCAGGCGGTGTGCGTCAGACGGCTGTACGGCCGCCGTCCACGGGCAGGATCGCGCCCTGCACGAAGCCGGCCGCGTCACTGGCCAGATAGGCGATCGCCTCGGCGATCTCCCGCGCCTCGGCGGGTCGTCCGGCGGGGGCCTGGGCGGCCAGGGCGTCGAGGTCCTCGCCCATGCCGGCCGTTCCCTCGGTACGGGTCGGACCGGGCTCCACGGCATTGACGCGCACCCCGCGCGGGCCGAACTCGGCGGCCCACGCCTTGGTCAGCAGGTTCAGCGCCGCCTTGCTCGACCCGTACAGCGCCAACCCGGCGATGCCGTACTCGGCGGCGATGGTGCTCACGTTGACGATCGCACCGTGCCCGCGTTCGGCCATCGCCGGGGCGAGTTCGGCCACCAGGTAGAACGGCGCCTTCACGTTCAGGTCGTAGACGGCGTCCACGTCGCCGGGCGTTGTCTGCGCCGTCGGGCCGCCGGGAAAGATGCCCGCGTTGTTGACGAGGATGTCCACCCGGCCCCCGCCCAGCTCCCCGGCCTCTCGGGCCAGCCGCCGCGCCGACTCCGCATCCCTCAGGTCGGCTGCCAGAAAGTCCGCCTTGCCGCCGCGCGAGCGGATGGCGGCGACCACCGACCCGCCGCGATCCACGTCGCGGCCCGTGACCAGCACATGGGCGCCCCGCTCGGCGAACAGCGCCGCCGTCGCGGCTCCGATTCCGCTGGTCGCTCCGGTCAGCAGGGCCACACGCCCGGTCAGATCCACAGAACCCATGAGGACCGTCCTTGGTATCGGGAAAGTGTGGGCCGACGGAATGCGGGCGCGCCGCGTCCGTCGTCCCGTCTCCTCGTCCGTGAGGTGACGGAATTCCCAAGCGCCCGGCTCGTCCACGGATTCCGCATCGGCCATAGGCGAATCCGATGCCCCCTATAAGGGGCCCAGGTGCTTCGATCTCAGCGTCGGTTTTCGGCGGCGGACTCCTCTTCGTGGGAGAGGCGGTGTGCCACGGCGAGCCCCCAGGGGACACCGAGGAGGAGGACTAGGGCGATGCCGAGGGCGAGGGGCGCCGGGCGTACGGCGCCGACGCCCACGCACACGGCGGCCACGGCCACGCAGGTGCGGGCCAGTGGCCGGTAGAGGGCGCGTTCCAGGCGCCAGACGTACAGGGAGGCCGCGAGCACCATCGTCGTGCAGAGCACGACGGCCGCGCCTCCGGAGAGCACCCAGGCCGTGGCGGCGGGGGTCCGGCCGGCGTGGGCGTGCTCGACGAGACCGACCATCGCGGCGCCCATGGCGGCCACCGCGGCCGTGAGGGGCAGGTGGGTGAGCATCCACTGAACGGTGCTCGCGCGCGTGGGCCTCGGCCGCCGGTGTCCGGCGAAGTCGAAGTACGTCCACCAGGCGCCGAAGCCGACCACGACGGCGACGAGTCCGACGGCGAGGGTGAGCGCGTTGGTCGGTTCGTGGGCCAGCCCGTCCACGACGCCGGTCACGGTTTCGCCGAGCACGATGATGATGAACAGCCCGAAGCGTTCGGTGAGCGCGTCGGTCACGGTGAGCGCGACCGCCTGCACCGGGGTGGCCGTGCCGATCATGACCGCGAACCCCGCCAGGTAGGCGACGGCCAGAAGGCCCCACGTCAGGACGCGCGCACCCGCGGGCAGGGCGGCGCTCGCGGCCAGGACGACCGCGCAGACGGCCGTACCGGTCACGAACATCCTGCTGGGTCGGCGGAATTCGGGGCTGTCACCGCGCGCGGCGAGCCGCCACAGCACCGCCAGCACCGCGAACAACACCCCGGCGTCCACCGCGAACGCGACTCCGCGGGCACCGCCCGCCTCCGGAATGAACGCGCCCAGCGGGACGAGCACGAGGATCTGCAGCAGGAACATGCTCCGGCCGCGGGCGTCCTCGTACCCGTGCAGCTCGTGGTGGAGGCTGCCGTTGAACCAGGCGATCCACACCAGTGCGAACACCACGGCGAACTCGCCGAGCCCGTGCCAGGTCAGGTGTGCGGCCAGGTGGTGGGCGGCCTGGGCGACCAGAACGACCACCACCAGGTCGTAGAACAGCTCGAGCGGCCCGACCACCCGCTCGCGCGGCTGCTCTCCATGGGCGCGCGGGGGCTGCCACAGCCGGCGACGCAGCCGGGCCCACTGCTCGTGTCGCGAGGTCATGCCGGCAGCGTCGGGGTCCAGCGGACGAGTTCCTCGGACACGGCCCACAGCCGGGCGGCGTTCTCCGGGTCCAGGGCGTACGGCGCGACGCCGGCGATGGCACCAGCCCGTTGGCTGACCGGCTCGGCCTGCGCGCAGTCCTCGAAGTAGCGGCCGGTGAGGCCCTCCACCCTCGGCGAGGCGGCCAGCAGCACCGAGGTCGCGGCACCCTGCTCGACGTTCTTCGCGGGTGGCAGGGCGAGTCCGGTCGTCTCGATGAAGCCGGCCAGTTGGTCCGGGTCCATGTGTCGGGCCAGGGACGTGTCGCCGACGTTGCCCGGCATGAGGGCGTTGGCGGTGATGCCGTCGTCAGCCCATCGCTCGGCGGCGCCGACGGCGAACAGGATGTTGGCGGTTTTCGACTGCCCGTAGGACGTCCAGGGGTCGTAGGGGCGGAAGCGGTAGTCCAGGTCGTCGAAGACGACCGGGGAGAAGAGGTGGCCGATGGAGCTCACCGAGACCACGCGCGCGCCGTTCGCCTCCGCGAGAGCCGGGCGCAGGCCGACGGCGAGCGCGAAGTGCCCGAGGTGGTTGACGGCGAACTGCATTTCCCGGCCGTCGGGGGTGCGGGTGAGTTCCGGAAGGGCCATGACCCCCGCATTGCAGACCAGGATGTGCAACGGGCCCGTCCAGCCGGCCACGAACGCCGCGACGGTGGACCGGTCGGCGAGGTCGAGCTGTGTCACCGTCAACTTGCCTGAGCCTGGCGGCAGTTCGGCCTCGATGTCGGCTGCCATGCGTGCGCCGGCGGTGGTGTTCCGCACGGCCAGGGTGACGTCGGCGCCGGCCGCCGCCAGCGCCCGGGCCGTCTCCACTCCGATTCCGGAACTGGCTCCGGTCACCACGGCCCGGCGGCCGTGCAGGTCCACGCCGTCGATCACCTCGGCGGCGGTGGTGTTCGCCCCGAACGGGGAGGGCGTCTCAGGCACGGACATGAGAGGGGTCTCCTGACTTGACTGACTTGAGTGACTCTTGGCTGACGTGAGTGACGTGAGCGGCCTTTACGGCCGGGTCAGCGGGTGGTCGACGAGCCGTCGACGGGAGTCCACGCGTGTGCGTCTCCCACCGAGGTGACACGACCGAAGACGAACTCGACGACGCCGTCGAGCGGCTTGAGCACCGCCTCGGCGTCGGGTCCGCCCATGGCCGCCGTCCTCGCAGACCAGTACTGCCACTCGTCCTCCGCCATGAGATGGCGTGCCCGGGCGAAGGTGAGGCCGGTGGGAGCGTGCGCGGCGGGCGCGTTCGGGAGCGGCGCGACGTCGCTGGTCCAGCCGACGTGATCGAGGTGCAGATGGGTGTACACGACCGTGTCGATGTCGTCGGCGGACAGGCCTTCCTCGGCGAGGTTCCGGAGCAGCGCACCGCCCTTGAGGTGAGCGACGCCGGGTACGTCGACGTCGATCTTCCCTACGGCCAGGTCCACGAGAATCCGCTGGTCACCGGCGTGTATCAGGAAGGATCCGAACGACAGGAGGAGCTGCCCGTCCTCGAGATGGCCGGGGCGCCTCGTCCAGTCCACGCCGGGGAACAGGACGTCGGGAGTATGTGCGCCGAAGCCGTCGGGGAGATAGGTGATCGTCGTCGCGCCGATGGTGATCCGGGACCGTTCGGCCGGCTGAGGCATGGGGGCGTCCTTTCGAGACGCTGGGGGTGGGGGGTGTGCGCGGGGCCTCTTCGGCCCCGCGTGGGGATGGGGTGAGAGGCATCGGTGGCTCTCAGCCGTCGAGCGTCCCCATGAACTCGGGTGCGTAGCGGTCGCCGGTGACCACGCCGTGCGGGGCGACCGCCTCGATCGCGGCGATGTCGTCGGCGGTGAGGGTCACGTCGGTCGCGGCGACGTTCTCCTCCAGGTAGCGGCGGCGCTTGGTGCCCGGGATGGCGATGGCGCCCTGGTGCTGGACCCAGGCGAGCGCCAGCTGGGAAGGCGTGACGTCCTTGGCGGCGGCGATCCGGCGGACCTCGCGGACGACGTCGAGGTTGCGGTCGAAGTTCTCGCCCTGGAAGCGGGGGTCGGTACGGCGCCAGTCGTCCTCGGCGAAGTCGTCGGGGCTGGTGATGGCGCCGGACAGGAAGCCGCGCCCCAGCGGGGAGTACGCGACCAGGCCGATCCCGAGTTCCCGCAGGGTGTCGAGCACCCCGTTGTGCTCGATTCCGCGCTCGAAGAGCGAGTACTCGGTCTGGACGGCGGTGAGCGGGTGTACGGCGTGGGCGCGGCGGATCGTCCGCGCGGACGCCTCGCTCACGCCGATGTGGCGGATCTTGCCCTCGGCGACCAGCTCGGCCAGTGCGCCGACGGTCTCCTCGATCGGCACATTGGGGTCGATGCGGTGCAGGTAGTACAGGTCGACATGGTCGGTGCCCAGGTGTCGCAGCGAGCGTTCCAGGGCCCGGCGTACGTACTCGGGCCGGCCGTTCAGGCCGAGCGCGCGGCCGTCGTCGGTGATCTCGACGCCGGTCTTCGTGGCGAGGACGGCGGCGTCCCGGCGCCCGGCCAGCGCCTTGCCGAGGAGCTGCTCGTTGACGAACGGGCCGTAGCTCTCGGCGGTGTCCAGCAGCGTGACGCCCAGCTCGAGCGCGCGGTCGATGGTGGCCAGCGACTCGGCCTCGTCGGTGGTGCCGTAGAAGGCGCTCATGCCCATGCAGCCGAGGCCCTGTGCTCCGACGGTCAGGCCCTGGCTGCCCAGTGCGCGCTGTTCCATGGTGGTTCCCCTTTTCCGTAACTAACTGGATAGATACATGACCGTAGACCGGCGGGCCGCCCATGTCAATAACTAGATAGTTACTTGCTAGGGTGGTGGACATGCCACGGGACTCCAGCGCCACCAAAGCCCGGCTGCTCGACGCCGCCTTCAACGAATTCGCCGCCTACGGCATCGCCGGTGCCCGGGTGGACCGGATCGCCGAGGCCGCGGGGGCGAACAAACGGCTGATCTACGCCTACTTCGGCAACAAGGAGCAGTTGTTCGACGAGGTGCTGCGACGGGCCATGGCGGCGGGCGCCGAGGCGGTGCCGTTCGACGTCGACGACCTGCCCGGATACGCGGGCGCGATCTTCGACCACCTCGTCGCCCGGCCGGACCTGATGCGCCTACGCCTATGGAAGCTCCTGGAACGCCCTTCCGCCACCGGGCTCGAACTGGACGCCTTCCTGCGCAAGACCGCCGCAGTGGCCGACGCGCAACAGCGTGGCGGCCTCGCCCGGGAAATGGAGCCCGCCGATCTCCTGACCATGGTGCTCGCCGCGGCCCAGGCATGGTTCTGGGCCGCGGAAGGCGCCGACGCGGCGGAGAGCGTCCCGTCGTGGTCACGGCAACGGCTGGCGGAGCATCGCGCGGCGGTCGTCGAGGCGGCTCGGCGGATCAGCGAGCCGAAGAGTGGTGGGGAGTAGCAGCCTCATCGGGCTGGACTGTGCACGATCTCGCCGCAGCCGCCTGCCAGATCGTGTCCATCGTCTACCGAGTGGCCCTGGTTCAGGTGTGAACGGGCTCGCTAGTTGGCACCAGGCCACGTTCACGACCTGCACTGATGCCAAGTAGCTTCAGCGGCCGGAGCCGCAGAATCAGCTGAATAGTTGGCACTTTGGTACAGCGCAGGTCATGAGGCGTGTGTCGCCATAGCTGGGCCAAAGATCTTCGGCGGCGACAGCCTTGATATGAACGCGGCAACCACATCGCCGTGTTCCTGCGAGGCGAGAAGCTGTGCTGGACGGCAAGCCGTACCGCTCGCGCCAGTATGCGTCGGTCAGTCCATGGCAGAGGGAACAACAACACCTCCCGCTCCCACTTGAGCTACCCGCCGAGCTCCCGTGAGACGGCTGTGTCCACGAACGCGGACCCGTTGTCGACGTAGATCGACTCCGGGACGCCGCGGGGCGACAGGGCCGGCCGCAGGGCGGCGGCGAGGCGGACGGTGTCCTCGGCGAAACCGAGCTGGGCGATCGGAACGTCGCGTCGTCGCCACCGAAGCGCGGGACCATCGTGTGGAGGCCTAGGCGTCCGGCCTCTATGCCGGTGCCGCCGTGCAGCGGGCGGGGACCGCAACGCGATACATGTCGGCCACCAGCTCCCGCCGTGAGTGCCAGTTGGTGGGGGAACCGTACCCACCGCCAGAACTGACGCAACGGGCGTTATGTCAATTCCTGCGCAGGGCGGCCGACAGCACCGCCACGGTCGGACTCACAGCTCCAGAAGCAGGTCCAGTGGCACTTCCCGCCCCAGCCCGATCTCGGACCAGATCGTCTTGCCCTGGGGGCCATAGCGAGTGCCCCACATGGCGGTGAGCTGCGCCACGAGGAAGAGGCCCCGTCCTCCTTCGTCCTCGCTGCCGGCGCGGCGGAGATGCGGAGAGGTATGGCCCCCGTCCGAAACCTCGCAGATCAGCGTGCGGTCGGCATCCCGAAGCAGGCGCAGGGAGACCGGGGGGCGGCCGTATCGGATCGCGTTGGTGACGAGCTCGCTCACGACCAGTTCGGAGACGAACGACGCGTCATCCAGCCCCCACTCCTCCAGCTTGCCTCGGACGAGTGCACGGGCTCCGGCCACCTCGGCCGGGTCGGAGACGACATGCCAGAGCGCCATGCTGTCCTCGGGGAAGGCGTGGACGCGCACCAGCAGCAGTGCAGCATCGTCGTCGGCGGATCCCTGGGCGCGCAGAGAGACGATCTCGTCGCACGCTTTCTGCAGGGACCCGGTCGAGGCGTCCAGCACGCCGCACAGGTCCGCCACTCCCTCGTCCACGTCCCGGCCCCGCGCCTTGACGAGTCCGTCGGTGAACAGGGCGAGCACAGTACCCTCGGGGAACTCGAACTCCACACTCTCGAAGGGCAGCCCGCCGATACCCAGCGGGGGGCCTGTCGGCAGGTCAAGCGCTTCAGCCTGTCGGGCCCCTCTCCCACGGCCGGTGACAACCGGCGGGAGGTGGCCCGCGCTGGCCATGGCGCACGTGCGGGAGGTGGGGTCGTACACGGCGTACAGACAGGTCGCCCCCAGCGCCCTGTCCGTCCCCTCGTCGCCCGGCGCGCGGTGTATTCCGACTCGCGCCTGACCCACCAAGTCGTCGAGCCGGGTCAGAAGTTCGTCCGGCGGCAGGTCCAGGGCGGCAAGTGCCCTCACGCTGGTGCGCAACCGTCCCATGGTGGCCGCCGCGTCCACTCCATGCCCCACCACGTCGCCGACCACCAGCCCGACCCGGGCACCCGACAGCGCAATCACGTCGTACCAGTCACCCCCGACTCCCAGAGGACCGATGGTGGGGATATAGCGGTGCGCGAGTTCGATTCCGCTCGGTTGCGGTAGCGCTTGCGGGAGGAGGTCGCGCTGGAGTTTCAGCGCCGTGGTGTGCTCGCGGATGTAGCGGCGAGCGTTGTCCACGCACACCACGGTGCGCGATGCCAGTTCTTCGGCGAGGGCACGGTCCTCCTCGGTGAAGGGCGCACGGGGCGGCTGCCGCAGGAAGGTGACCGTGCCGAGAGCAGTGCTGCCGAGGAGCAGAGGCAGGGACAGTAGGCGTTGGTGCGCAGTCGTCGATCGGCTGCCGATGACACCCAGCATCTGGTCACTTTGCGCAATGGACTTGTCACTCCTGGTGCGCTCCGCCATGAGGCGTAGCCCCGCCGGTGCAGCGGAAGCCGAGGGCGGGGCTTCTTCTCCGGCCAGGACCGATTCCGCGACCTCGATGCGTACGGAGTCGGCGAACTCCGGAACCACGAGCCCCGCGAGCTCCTCCGCCGTTTGCCTGACGTCGAGCGTGGTACCGATCCCGCTGGCTCGGCCGAGCAGTGCCAGGCGAGTCTGTGCCTCGTAGCGGTCGGTGATATCGACGGCCGCCTCGCAGATGCCCAGGGGGTGGCCCGCGTCGTCCTGCAGACGGAAGTACGAGCACGAGTAGACCTGGTAGGGCTCGGAGGCGGCGGGGGTGGGCCCGCGCCAATGGACGTCGAGCACGGCTTCGCCGGTGTGCAATACCTGCTCCAGCACCTCCTCCATCTCGTGGTAACCCGGAGGGGAGAGGATGGTGCCGTGCGGATAGAGCACGCTGTTGGGCTGGCCCAGCCATTCACCGGCTTGCCAGCCCATGACCTCCCGCACGACGTCGTTGACCCATATGAGGCGGGTGTCAGGGTCGTAGACGCTCAGCCCCACGGGAGCCTGCGTGAAGAGCCCGGACAGCATCGACTGGTCGGTCATCCACTCCTGATAGCGGTCGCCGGCCGCCGCCATCACGACCCAGGCGGGCCCTCCCCGGTCCTTCTCCACCCGCTCCACCGGAAAGATGCGCAAGACCGTCTCCACCAGCGACCCGTCCGGGCGTCGAACGGTACGGCTCTCGGTCCGGGAGCCCCCGGGTGCCGGTGCCCTCGCTGCCCCGAACCCTTGCAGCGTCTCGGCCCGGGCCCGAACGTCCCGCAGAACCTCGCTCACCGGGCGACCGAGCACATCCCGGGTGTCGGCACCGTAGAGGCTGTGGGCTCCAGGACTCCAGCCAGCCACCCTCCCCTGCGCATCCACCACGATCATCGCTGCCGTGGTCGTGTCGAAAGGGTTCTGATGACCGGTCTCGCGTGATGCGCGCATCGTGGCCATGCGACCTGCCCAGTACTGAAATGTCTGAAATAAGGCTACGCCTGGACACCCCAGCACGCCTTAGCCGCAGGTCACCGCCACCTCGCACCGCCCCCGGCTGAAGCGGGCACCTCTCTTCTGACCGATTCGCCCGGCGCGAGATCGTCAGTCAGACGTCTTTGCCCGTCAGAAGTCTGTACTCGATGTGCCGGAATGCGAGTTCGGAATCTCCGGGCGAGTTCTTGCTGCCGAGCCAGCCGAGAAGGATTGCCGCCGGCACGGAGATTAGTCCCGGGGTGTGGAACGGATACCAGACGAAATCCATCGCTGGCAGCAGCGCGTACGGGGATCCGGAGACGGTGGTGGAGAAGACCGTGAGCACGGTGCAGAGCAGCAGCCCCCCGTACACGGACCACAACAGCCCTCGGCGGTTGAACCCGCGCCAGAAGAAGGAGAAGACCAGCACAGGAGCCACACAGGTCGCGGCGACGCTGATCGAGAACGTGGCCAGGAACTCGACCGAATAGCGATGGGCGGTGGCGGACAGTGCGAGGGCCGCGGCGCTCAGCCCGACGACAGCCACCCGCAGGGTGCGCACTTCCTGGCCGGCGGTGCGGGGGCGGTGTTCGGCTCGTGCGAACACGTCGTGGGCGAGGGAGACGGCGGCAGCGAAGGTCATGCTCGCCATGGTCGTGAGTACGACGAGAAAGGCGACGTACGCCATGACGGTGATCAGCGTGACGCGCGCTGTCGAGCCGCCCTGCAGGACGCCCGAGGCCAGCAGCACCGAGGCCGACTGCCCATTGGCGTCGACCGCACTGATCTCGCGGCTGCCCACCACGGCCGCCGCCGCGAAGCTTGCCGTGATCAGGAGGAGGAAGAAGACACCGGTCAGTGCCACGGCGATGCTCATGGACCGCCGTGCCGAGCGCCCCGTGCGGGACGCGCCGACGCGCAGGATCAGATGAGGCATCGCGGCCGTGCCGAGGATCATGACAAGGTGGTCGCTGAGCATGTTGAGCGGTCCGATGCTGGCGATGTGTGCCCAGAGCCCCGGGGCCAGGTAATCGTGCGGCGCCACGCTCCTGTCCACCGCGGCCGAGATCAGACGTCCGGGGTGCCACGAGAAGATCCTCAGGGCCAGCACGGTGACCAGCGCAAGCGTCACCAGGGTGATGACCACCTTGACGACCTGCATGCGACTGGTGCCTCGCAGATCCGCCACCACGGTGAAGCATGCGACGAGGACGCCCATGAGTACCGTGCATAGCTGCTGGACCGTATCGGTCGAATTGCCGATCAGGAGGGCCGCGATGATGCCGCCGGCCCGCAGCTGAAGCACGAGCAGGGGCATGATGACGGCCAGCGTCACCACGGCGGCGGCCACGCGCGGCTGTGGCCCAGGGGCCCGCAGGGCGTAGAGGTCGCCGAGCGTGTAACGGCCGCTGTTGCGGATCCTTTGAGCCAGGAGCAGCAGTACACCGAGTGACAGGGCAGCGTCGATGGCGGAGATGAACCCGTCGTAGCCGAACAGGGCGATGCCCCCGGACGTCGCGAACAGTGAGAGCACCGAGATCTGCTCGCCCGCCATGGCGAACCCGTTGAAGACCGGCGAGAGGGACCCGTCGGCGATGTAGAGGCTTTCCGGGCGGTCGTCGTCGTACGTGGCGAGGGTGAAGACCCACAGCAGAGACGTACCGATGAAGACGAAGAAGGCGACCAGCACGGGGCCTCTGGCGTCCGAACCGATCGGGTCGAGTACGCCCGAGCTCAAGGTGTGCAGGGTCACCGCTTCACCGCCACAACTCGTCGACCGGAGAAGCACCCGACGTCCCGGCCTGGGGCATGCCGGACGTCAGGGACTGCTCGATGGGATCACACAGGAGCGTCGCCTGCTTCTCGTACCGCCAGGCCGTGGCGACGAAGACACCGAGTTGCAGGACTCCCCATACGACACCCAGCGTGAGCCGCCCGTAGACAGGGACCGCGGCGACGGCGGCGACGCAGGACAGCACGACGCCGACGGCGAGGGGCACCGCGTTGACGGCAAGAAATACACGCTGGGCACGATGCACGGCTTGGCTGAGGATTTCACCGCGTTGCAGATGGATATCCGTCGCCGCCTCATCGGGCGGCTTCGGAGCGGAGTAGGAGCGCACGGAACTCTCTTGTGAGTAAGGGTGCGGGGGTTCAGGACGTGGTCGCGGCGACCCAGGCGAGGCCTGGCGGCGTCGGGGGCGTCCGGACTGTCACGGGATGTCGGATCAACGTTGGATCCGTGGCACGGACACGCTGACGGCCTCTCGGCCGCAGCGTGTCCTTCACCCCCTGCCGTCCGGCCAGAACGGTCAGGCCACAGGCACCGCGCCTCGCCGGGCATTGCGCCGGCTTCCGTTGACCCGGTCGTTGAAACGGTCGACGGCCCAGATGGTGCGCAGTCCCAGCGGACCCATCATCATCGGACGAGGGAACTTCGGCTTCTTCATCCACAATCCCTCCAAGTCCTCGTGTCGCTCGCCGTCGACGATGAGATCGGCGATGAGGGTCCCGACGTAGGGCGCCTGAGCGAGCCCGTGACCGTTGCAGGCGATCGAGTAGAAGACGTTGTCCTCGATCTGCCCGGCCAGCGGAAGCCAGGACGAGGTGATGGCGATCCATCCTCCCCACGCACGCTCGATCGCGACGTCGGACAGAGCCGGGAACCGCGTCGCGAAGGCTTCTGCGAGTTCTTCGACGAGCGCCGGGTCCGGCTTCTTCTGCGGGAGTGGATACGTCGTGCCGCGCTCGAGCCGTCGGACGCCGAACACGATGGTGTTGCGCGACGTCAGCCGGTAGTTCTCCATGATGGCGTGCTGGGTGACCAGTCCTGACCGGCTGGTCCACCCCAGTGCCGCCAAACGGGCAGGATCGATGGGCTCGGTCTCCACCTCGATGACGTAGATGGGCACGGAGAGCCGTGGAGGGGTGATGTCCCACTCTCCCGCGTACGCGTTCGTCGCCAGGACCACTTTGTTCGCCCGCACCTGACCCTGAGGAGTGGTGAGGACTACCTGACCGCGGTCGCGGTCGCGCGTGACGTCGGTGACCTTCGTCTGCTCGAAGACTCGCGCGGACGAGCCGAGCAGTGCGCGGCGCACACCCAGGGTGAACCTGCCGGGATTCATCATTCCCCCGACCACCTCGCGCATCCCGCCGAGGAATCCGCGCGGGATTCCGAGCTCTTCGCTCGTGCCCAGCTCCACTTGGCAGCCGGCGCGCCGAAGAATCTTGGTCACACGGCGCACTCGGCCCATCTGTCCACGCGACACCGCCGCGAAGCAGTTGCCGGTCGGTTCGTAGTCGCAGTCGATGCCGTGCGTCTTGATGAGGTCTTCCACGTGATGCGCGGCGTGCTCGGCGAGTCGGATCATGCCGGGCATCTTCTTGCGGTAGAGCAGATCGAGAAGCTGGATGTCCCCGCCTGGAGCCCCCGCCAGTTGCCCTGCGTTTCGAGAGCTGGCGCCGTGTCCGCAGAACTCGGCCTCCAGGAGCACCACGTCCTGACCACGTTCGGCCAGTCGTAGCGCCGTCGACATGCCTCCGAGGCCGCCGCCGACAACCGCGACGTCACAGGTGAGGTCGCCGGTCAGTGCCGGCTGGATGTCCGCGGGCGGATCGACCCAGCCGGTGAAGGTGGTGTACTCCACGTTGTCGGTCTTCATTGATTGTTCCTTCCGAGCGTGCTCTGATCCTTGGTGCGTCGCTCAAGCCCGAGCAACGCTCTGTTCGTTCGAAGACGGCTCCGCACCCGTCGCCACGTTGTGGTTGTGCAGAGCGCGGTACGACATGAAGTACACGAAGAGCTGGGTTCCCCAAGTGGCGAGAGCGAGGGTGTAGAAGATGGTGCGGTACTCGTCGTCGCCCGAAATCGGGAAGAAGTCGTATGTGACGGCGATGGCGGTCCCCGCAGCGGTGGCGAGCGCAGCACCGATGGCCAGACCCTTGGCACGGATCTTCCAGAGCCGCCGCGCGAAGTAGGCGAGGAACAGGGTCGTGAGCGCGTTGACGATGACGTAGAACGTTGCCGGACCGACGTGAAGCTCATGGCCGCGGAACTGCTGGAGATACAGCCCGGCGGCGATGGCCAGTGCAAACGCGCCGATGTCGGCCGCCAACGTCGGCTTGTACCGGTGCGTGACGTGCATCAGGCCCATGACCAGAATCAGGGTGATGCCCACCGATCTCGAGAAGGCGTCGAAGAAGTACGCGATGTCGAACAGGAAGCTGCCCGGGTCGCCTCCGAGGAGGGACCAGACGAGGAAGTTCGAGCCGGACGTGGCGACGATCATCCACTCCAGGCCGAGCAGGTAGTTGTTGTAGCGCCGGATGAACTTCCATCCATAGAAGAAGCCGGCGAAGATCATCCAGAGATCGGCCAGCATGAAGACCAGTTCCTTCATGGTTCTTGTTCCTTTGTGTCTGGGCCCGATGTGCTGAGCAGGAAGCCAATCCGTGCCGCGGTCGCTGGGTTGCCTCAGACGTGGATGCCGTCGCAGCGAGGGGCTGGTTCAGGACGCGGCCCCTCCACGCGCATCCGCGGTCAGCCGAGCATGTGCTGCTCAAGCGCGGCCTTGAAGCCACCCTTGTGCCGCAGTCGTGACAGCACCGTCGCGAGGATGACCAGCGCCGGGAAGATGAGCGAGACAAAGTAGGACGTGGTGTATGCGTGAGCGCTCGGCACGTGGGCACCTTCGAGGAGGTAGTCCGAAGCCTTGAGGTTCACCATCGAGGGGGTCAGCTTGCCTGCCGTCATCCTGGCGACGTCCATCGAGTGGTACACGAATCCCGATGCGTTCAGCAGGATCGTGACGACTGCGGCACCGATCGCGATGCCGATGGCCATGACCGTACCGGGCATTGCGGCCGCCATACCGGCCTTCTCCTCCGGGACGACGATCTGCGGTATGGCGAAGGCGCCGCTGTAGCCGGCCCGGCTCCCCAGGCCGATGATGCCCGACGCGACGACGTACTCCCATGGCCGGTCATGAGCAACGGCCAGCAACAACAGGCCGACCGCGCAGACCGCAGCGCCGCCGATCAGGATGACGCCGGGGCGACCGCGAGCGATGAGCTTCTCGGAATACTTGCCGCTGATGAACATCGTCAGCGCGAACGGCAGCAGGATCAGGCTCGTCTTCAGCGGATCGTAGGCCAGGCCGTACTCCGCGAACTTCGTTGACCAGCCCGTCAGCCCACCGTTGGTCGAGACGGGCAGGCCGTTCGGGGTCTGGACGTAGTAGTTGGCCAGCACCAGGAACGCGGCATCGGTGCAGCCGAAAAACCCGGCCGACAGGCAGGCCGTGGTGACGTATGGCGTGCGCAGTACCGAGATGTCGAAGACCGGCTTTGCGGACCGGCGCTCCGCGAAGACCCAGGCGACCGCCGCAACCACGCCGACGAGGAGGATCATCGCGCTGTTCTTGCCGATGGTGCTGTCGGGCGGCGCGCTCAGGGCCAACAGGATGAGCGCCACCCAGCCGATCAGCAACATCGTGTTCACGACGCCCAGGCGGCCCTTGGACTGCGGCGGAGAGTTGGGCACGACCGCCAGCAGCGCGACGGTGGTGATGACGAAGAGCGCGGCCAGGATGTAGTAGAAGGGAGCGATCGACAGGCTCGGCAGCGAGCCGTCCGCGTTGAGGTGGGTAGGCAGTGGCCAGATCCGCACGGAGATCCCGCCGCCCACCATGCCCAGCACCACACCGCTCCCGGTGGCCATGACGAGGACCATGACCGCCGTCGACACGCCGTTGCCGGGCAGGTAGCGACGCAGGAAGCTCAGCGGCACGAACTGGGCAGCGCTACCGAAGCCAAGGAGCGCCGATCCGATCACCAAGGCGCCGTAGTTGTCGGCGATCGCTGGGATCAGTGCACCTCCGACGAGAAGACCGCCGGCGAGCAACGCCATCGCACGGTCACTCAGCATGTCGGTCAACCGTGGGATCAGCACGGATCCTGCGCCGCCGCCCAGCGTGAGTGCGCTGAAGATCCAGGTCGCGGCACTCACCGAGTTGTGCGCGTAACTGGAGGTGATCACGGGCAGGAGCGGCGGCACCATGAATGCCACCGCGTTCGTCACGGTGGCCAGCAGGGCGGCGACAGCGATCAATGCCCTCTTGTTGGCCGCGACACGGGCCGGAGCCTCCGCATCGCTCCGGCCGAGTGTTCCTTGGATGTCCATGTTCTTGGCCAGCTTTCTCAGACGTGGCCCGGCAGCCCGGCGCCGATGGCGGTGTAGTCGTCGCGGCTGAGCAGGTCCTTGGGGTCGGACATCTGCCCACCGACCTCGACCCAGCCGACGTAGTGCTCCGAGGACCAGTCGAGTGCTCGCTGGATCTCCTCCGGGAACGACCGGATCTGCTCGAGCGTGTAGGTGAGGAAGTGGTTCTCCTCGGGGCGCAGGAAGGCGAGGTCGTAGCCCGTCGACAGGCCGAAGCGGTGCTCGTCCGAGGTGGTGTTCTGGCCACCACCGTGGTAGGTGGAGCCGATCCAGACGAGCGCCGAGCCGGCCTTCATCACCGTCGGGACCGCCTCCTCGAGTCGCGGCGCGCGCTCGTCGTCCCACAGATGCGAGCCCGGAATCACGAGGGTGCCGCCGTTCTCGGCGGTGAAGTCGCTGACCGCCACCATGATCTGCACCCGCGCTTCGCGCTGATAGGTGGGGTGTCGCCACAGCCAGACCGAGTCGTCGCGGTGGAGCGGCTGCGCGCCCTGGCCTGGGCCGATCTTGATGGCCATCGTCCCGCCGATGTGCATACCGGCCGGAAAGGGTACCGACTCCTCACCCATGTGGACGTTGATCGGCTTGCTGAGGATGCGCTCGGCGACGCCTCGGAACAACGGGTTCAGCGCGATCGTCGCCATGTGCTCGGTCCGCGCGAACAAGCCGCATGCACGCTTGGTCCTGGCGCCGGCGAACACCTCGTCGTGGCCCGTGTCGACCCCGTCCAGCACGGGGTCAAGGTCCTTCTTGATGCCTTCGATGGTGGCCTCGTCGAAGAGTCCTTCGATGATCACGCCGCCGTCTCGCATGATCACCTCGACCGCGGCGTCTGCGGTGGCGTCGGGGGTGAGACGAGCGAGTTCGCTTTTCGTCATGACAGGTCCGTTCTTTCGCTGAGGCTGGGCCGCGCCGGAGCGGCGGCGAGCCGACCGTGTGATGCGCCCCGTACGCTAAAGCCAAGTTAGTCAGCTGTTCAAGACATATGACTAAGAAAGTTCCCGATCGGCCGCAGCGACCGCCGGCCGCAGGTAAAACAGCTAGGCTGGGGGTTGACTTAATCAAGCGTCCAACTGTGTGGGCGCCTTGCACCAGGAGGAATTCGTGGCACGGATCTCCGTCGCGCAACGGCGTAGCGACTTCATCAACGCCGCCGTGGAAGTCATCGCGGTCCACGGCATCGACGGCGCTACGACGCGGCGGATTGCCGAGCAGGCTCAGGCGAACCTGGCGATGCTGCACTACTGCTACGACTCCAAGGAGGACCTCTTCGCCGATGTCTACGAGTTCGTAGCCGGCAGGTACCGCGATCTGGTCAAAAGCAGTGATCCGCACTCCACCCTGGTGGACACAGCCCGCCAACTCCTACGCGGTGTCATGGAGTGGTACCTCGAGTCACCCAGCTTCACCGCGGCAGCGCTGGAACTCATCAACTGGGCACGGCGTCAGCACGGAGAGCGCGGTATCGCGGTGTACGACCAGGCCCTTGAGACGGTGCGCGCCGCGCTTCGCGGCGCCGCCTCAGAGCACCCGCTCGAAGCGGAAACGATCGATCAGATCGCCTATGTCATCGCCACCCTGGCCGACGGTTTCGCCCTGAACTGGTTGACCTACGGGGATCGGGCCGCCGCAACGGAGCAGATGGAAACCGCCGTCTCCGTACTCGAGAGCTGGCTCGCGGCTCGGCTCGGAACCACGCCCGTGGCACAGTGATTGCCCCATGAACGCCGCTGCGCTCGAACTACTGCCTCTTACGCGCGAGTCGGCGTTGCCAGGTACGGGCGGCGCGCCCCGGCGAACTCAAGTCAAGGATGTCGACGGCCTCTTGGGCCGCAGGTGTTCGTGGTGCAGCCGCTCGTCATGAGTGTGCACGGTGGGCGGCCCGGGTCGGGCCGCCCACCGGTCATGTGTGGTGCTGTTACAACGGCAGGTCGGGCGAGTCGACGCCGACGACCCGGTCGCCGCAGAAGACGCGCACCGACTCTGCCGGTCCGTGGCCGCCGATGCCGGCCGGGCCCCAGAAGCTCTGAGCCGACTCCTCACCGAGGTCGGCGAGCTTGGCGCCGTTGACGCGCACCTCGCCGGAGACGATGCGGGAGCCGACGTCGATCGCGCGGTCCGTGTCTGCGCCGAACACGTAGGCATCGAGGCCCGAGGGATTGGCGTTGGCGAAGCGCAACGCCTGTTCGTCGGAGTCCACGGCGTGCAGAGAGACGACCGGACCGAACAGCTCGGCGGTGGCCTGAGCGGGGTCGGCGCCGGCGGCGATCGTCGGCGACATGAAGAAGCCGTCGAGCCCGGGCAGCTGGGCGGGCCGGCGGATGCTCGCCCCGAGGTCACGCAGCCCCTCGATCCTGCTCTGGAGGGTCTGGAAGTGCGGCGCATTGGAGATCGGGCCGATCTCGACGTCCTCGTCGAGAGAGTGACCGACGACGAGCTTGGAGATCCGCTCGGTCAATGCCTCGAGAAGAGGGGCGACCAGGCTGCGGTGAGCGAGGATCTTGCCCGGCCCCTCACACCACTGACCGTTGAGCTTGGTCATGCCGTCGAGGATGCCGTCGGCGGTGACGTCGAGGTCGGCATCGTCCAGCACGAGCACCGGATTGTTGCCGCCGAGCTCCAGCTGCAAGACCTTGAAGTCCTCCGCGCCGGCCCGCGCGATGGCGCGGCCGGCACCCGGTCCGCCGGTGAACGAGACGATCTTGATGCGCGAGTCGGCAGTCAGCCTGGCGCCGACGTTGCCGCCGCCGTGCACCAGCTGCAGCGCTCCGCTGGGCAGGCCCGCCTCGAGGAAGCACTCGACGATGATCTGCGCGCTGCCGGGCGCGTGCTCCGAGGGCTTGAGGATGACGGGGCAGCCCGCCGCTATCGCGCTGGCGATCTTGGCCGCGGGAATGAAGCTCGGGCCGTTCCACGGCGTGAGGATCGCGGCCGGCCCCCACGGCACCTTGTAGAGGCGGACGTCGCGGCCGCCGGCCGCCAGCGCGGTGACGCGCGGGATGTTCACCAGGTCCGACGCCGACGCCCGGATCCTCGCGGGCAGGAAGGCCGCGACCTTGCGCGTGATGCTGATGGGTGTGCCGCTGGTCAGCGAGTCCGTCCGTGCGATGTCCTCGGCACGGGTCTCGATGGTCTCGGCGACGCGCTCGAGCATGCCGGCGCGCTCACGCCGGGCGTCCTCGTCCCAGCGGCCGATGTCGTACGCGCGTTCCGCGTGCTGCAGCGCCCGGTCGAGATCGTCGGGTGCTGTCGTGACGAGGCGGTGGATGGGCTCGCGTGTGTTGGGGTCGACGTTCCAGACGTCATCGACCGTCGGGCACTCGCTCCAGTCGTCGGCGATGTAGTTCACCGGCTGGGGGATCGTGATCTCGTTGCTCGCCATGGAGCTCACCTCTGCATTCACTCGTCGGTCAGGACTGGAGATCGACGACGATGCGGGTCACGTCACCCGACTTCATCGCCTCGAAGCCCTCGTTGATCTCGCCGAACGGGATGACCCGCGTCACCATCTCGTCGAGCAGCAGGCGTCCCTGCTGGTACAGGCGCGCGAGCTGGAGGATGTCCTGCCGCGCCTGACCCGAGCCCATGTAGGAGCCGATGAGTCGCTTCTCCTCGAAGAAGAAGTCCGACGCCGGGATGCTGAGCTCGGTACCTCCGGGCGCGATCCCGACCAGGCACGCGGTACCCGTCGGGCGCAGGAGGGCCACGGCCGTCGCCGCGGTACGGGCCGAGCCGACCGCCTCGAAGGAGTAGTCCACTCCGTCGCCCAACTGGCGGTGCAGTTCCGCGACAACGTCGCCGCCTGCGCCGTTGATGACGTGGGTCGCCCCGTAGCCGCGCGCGGCCTTGAGCCGTTCGTCGTCCAGGTCGATCGCGACGATCGCCGACGCTCCGGCGAGCCTGGCCCCCTGGATGATCGCCGATCCGACGCCGCCACAGCCGATGACCGCCACCGTGCTGCCCGGTCTTACCTGGGCGCCGCGGAAGACGGCGCCGACGCCGGTGACGACACAGCAGGACAAGAGGCACCCGACGTGCAGCGGTACGTCGTCAGGGAGCCGCACCAGAGCGTTCTCACGCATGAGGACGTGCCGGGAGAACGCCCCGATGTCGCCGAGCCGCTCGATCGGCCGACCGCCCGTGGTCTGGAACGCGGGCCGCGGACGGCGGCGTACCTCCTCGACACGTCGGCACTGGGTCGACCGTCCTGCCTCACAGTTGGTGCAGCGGCCACAGGAGGGAGTCAGCGCGCCGACCACGCGATCCCCGGGACGCAGGCCGGACACCTGCGCCCCGACCGCCTCGACCACGCCCGCCACCTCGTGCCCGACCACGACCGGCAGGCCGCTCGGAACCGTCCCCGTCATGTAGTGCAGGTCGCTGTGGCACAGCCCCACGTTCGTGACCGCGACCCGCACCTCGTGCGGCTCCGGGTCGTCCACCCGAATGACGGTCAGCTCGAGCGGCTCGTTGACTGCGGTGAGTACCGCGGCCTGGGTGTCGATCATGTCGACGTCCCCTCTGTCGATTCCTCTGGCACTGGTCTGTTGAAGGTGATGGCGAGCTCAGGGCGAGGCTTACGCGCCGGTGCCCCTGGCGGACCAGAAGCCCTTGATCCCCGCACTGAGGACTCCGCTCTCCCACGCCTTCTTCGCAGCGAGGTCCTCACGGACGAAGGCCGCTTCGACCTCCTCTGCCTGAGGGCGCAGGAGAGCCAGGTGAAGGGCCGTCGTGTTTCCCTCGGGCGTCCACTCGATGACGGTGTCGATGGCCCGGCCGATCAGGGCGTCGGGCTCGACGATCTCGTCCAGGAGTCCGATCCGCAGCGCCTCCTCGGCGCGGATCCGAGGCGATCCGAGCACCATGCGCATGGCATGGCTCCCGATGAGACGCCTGAGCAGCACGCTGGACGCGTTCGAGATCGTGATGCCCCGACCGTTCTCCGGCTGGTAGTACTCCGTCGCCCGGGTTCCGATGCGAGCGTCGCAACACAGGGTGATCTCCGAGGCTCCCCCGACCGCAAGTCCGTTGACAGCCGCGACCACGGGTACCTGTGTCTCCAGGATGGCCCGGGTGATGTCGTGGAAGCTCTCGAACGCCTCACGGACCTCAGCGTCCGTGGTCGGCGCGCTCTGCAGGTCCTCACCCGCGGAGAAGGCCCGCCCCTCGCCGGTGAGGACGATCCCGCGCACGCTCTCGCCGGTCCCGAACTCGCGGATGACGGTTGCCAGCCGCAGCCGGGTGGCGACGTCCATGGCGTTGAGCTTCTCCGGACGCCGGAGCGTCAGCACCGCGACGCGCCGCATGAGGTCGACGTCGAGGAATTCTCCGCCGGTTGAGGCACGTGCCACCGTCTTGTTCCGTCGTGCACCGAGGTCGTAGGTCACGCCGGGATCGTCTACGGCGCGGGCCTTGAGGGCCGCCTTGGAGATGCGTTCGGACGGCGTCCGGGGGAAGTCGGCGACGAACTCCACGTAGCGCGGCACCTTGAAGCGAGCGAGCTCCTTGCCGACGCGCTCGACGATCTCCTCGGCCGTCGCACGATTCCGCGGCACGTCGGCCGCCAGCTGGACGAAGGCCTTGACCTCCTCACCGAGGGTCTCGTCGGGTTCGGCGACGACCGCGGCCGCGACGACCACGTCGTCGCGCTCGAGGGCGGCCTCGACCTCGACGCTCGCGACGTTCTCGCCGCCGCGGCGCACCATGTCCTTGATCCTGCCCACCAGCTGGATGCCCTGGTCGGGCCGGCGGACGACGACGTCACCGGTGTGGAGCCAGCCGTCGCGCAACACCCGGGCCGTGTCCTCCGGGCGGTTCCAGTACCCGCTCATCATGGGCTTGCCCGAGATGACCAGCTCACCGGGATCGCCGGCCGGCACCTCGGTACCGTCGAGGTTGACGACACGGACCTGCTTGGTCGGCACCGGCCGCCCCAGGCTCCCGCTCCCGACGGCGCCGGCATCGGCGAACGGGCTGAACAGGTCGACACCGGACTCGGTCATCCCGTAGATCTCCCGCCACGGCGCGCCCCATCGCTCCTCCAGCTGCGCGTGCAGGGAGACGGGAATGCCCGAACAGAGCACTTGACGCACGGCGTTGTCGCGGTCCTCGGGCGTGGGCGGCTGCTTGAACAACAGCGTGGGCATAGACCCGAGGACGTAGAAGAACGTCGCGCGGTGTTGGCGGACGTCCGCCATGAAGGTCGACGCGGAGAACCGGGACAGCACGACCAGCGGGGCCCCGATCGTGAGAGCGAGCGCCGTGTTCCACTGCGGGTCCATGTAGGAGAACGGCTGCGCCGTCAGGAGCACGTCCTCGGTGCCGAGTCCGGTCGCCGCCGCACAGATCCAGCCCAACCGGACCCAGTAGTCGTGGGTGAGCATGCACGCCTTGGGGAAACCGGTCGTACCGGAGGTGTACTGCAGGTTCGCCAGCGTCCCGGCCTCGACCGGCACCGCCGGCGCCCTCCGCGGAAAGGGCTCTGACCCGTCGTCGGCGACGTCGACGACACGAAGGCCGGCGAGCCCGTCCTCGGTTGCCATGACGTCGGCGATCAGCCCGGCCCGTTCGGAGTCGGTGAACGCGACGCGTGCACCCGAGTCCCGGAGGACGAAGGCGAGGTCGCCCCGCTGGTAGGAGGAGTTGATCGGCACGGCGACCGCTCCGGCCTTGAGTGCAGCGAGCCAAATGACCGGCCAGTGCACGACGTTCGGGAGCATGATCGCGACACGGTCGCCCGGCTGTATGCCGTCGAGCTCGATCAGCCGGTGTGCCAGCCGGGAGGTCCATTCGTCGATGGCGGCAAAGCTCCATGGCTGTTCGCCGAAGCGCAGGAACTCCCCTTCCGGTGAATCCTGTGCGCGCCGCGCCAGCAGCTCGGTCAGGGTCGGGATGGCGGGGTCCTCACCGATCTGTCCGGGCTTCACGACCGGCAGCGGATGCGAGTTGGTGCGACCGGCCTGCTCGGCTGCCACGTTCTCAGTCATCGCAAGCTCCTGTGCATCTGTTCACCGCAGTGGGCCGCAAGCAGCTCCGCCGCGGCCTGGACGATCCACGTCATCGTCGGGTCTGCGCTCTTCATCCACTCCGGGTGCCACTGGACTCCAAGCACTGGAGCACCGGGGAGCTCGACCGACTCGGTCACGCCGTCGCTCGTCCGCCCGGTCACCACCAGCCCGGCGCCGCAGCGGTCGACGGCCTGGTGGTGCCAGGAGTTGGTCAGCGCGTTTTCGCCGAACAGGTCGGCGGCGATCGATCCCTTCTCGAAGGTCACGAGATGATCAACAGTGCCGTCGGTCGGCGCAGCCTCTGCCGACAGGTGGCTCACGGAGCTGGGCGGAAGATCGGCGATGAGCGTGCCGCCGAGGGCGACGTTGAGCACCTGCATGCCGCGGCACACACCCAGCACGGGAATCCCCCGCTCCAGCGCGGCTCGGACGAGCTCGATCTCGTACTCGTCCCGAGCCGCGTCGTGGACCATCGGATTCATCCGTGGATCGATGTCGCGGACCACTGCCGTGTCGCCGCCCCAGTACGACGGATGGACGTCCTGTCCGCCGGTGATCACCACACCGGACAGCCACTGACAGATTTCCTTCGCGTCGGTGTCGTACGACAGGTGCACCGGAAGCGCACCTGCCTGCGCGATCCGGCTCGCGAAGTCCGACATGTAGCTGTCGGCGCAACGGTCGCCGCACCGCTCGTCGGCTCCCTTGATCAGTTCCAGCCGGTACCGCCGTCCGGTGATGCCGATCACCGGACGGACCGTCACGGCCTCCTCACGCGCGCTCACGGCAGTTCGAAGTAGCGAGCCGACTCCCACTCCGAGAGCTCGGAGAACGGGTCACCGCCGGCGGTGTGGAACTGCATCCACTCCCACTTGCGCGACGCGATCCAGAAGTCGACGAACTCGTCGCCGAGGAGCTCGCGCAGGATCGGGTCGGCGTCCAGGGCCGCTGCGGCCTTCGTGATGGTGTCCGGGATCCGGTCGATGCCCAGGCCCGGCGGCAGGCACCACGCCATGTCGGTGACCTGCTCGGGCGGGGCGATCTTCCGCTCGACACCGGCGATGACGCCGGCCAGCACGCCTGCGAGCGCGAGGTAGAGGTTCGCGTCCGCGCCCGGGAGGCGGTACTCGAGGCGGGAGTACTTGGGGTGTCCGCAGACGGCGCGCACCGCGGCGGTCTTGTTGCTGATCCCCCAGCTGATCGTGACCGGCGGCCCACTGAGGTCGACCAGCCGCCGGTACGACGTGATCTGCGGCAGCACGATCGATGTGTTGCCCTCAATCGTCGCCAGCAGCCCACCGATGGCGTGCAGCATCGTGTCCGACGGTCCGTTCTCGGCGTAGAACGCATTGGCGCCGTCGCGCTGCAGGGAGAGGTTGATGTGGGATGCCTGGCCGTAACCGGCGGTGGGCTTGGCCATGAAGGTCACGCTGTGCCCGCGCTCGAACGCGACCTCGCGCATGATCTGGCGGGTCCGCGCCCAGGCGTCGCCGACCTTGATCGGGTCGCCCGGTGCGATGTTGAGCTCGATCTGACCGGCGGCGTCCTCGTCGTTCCAGGCCTCCCATTCGATGCCGACCTCGTCGAGGCGGTCGGCCACGGCGTTCATGTAGTCGATCCAGTCCTGCGACTTGGCGAGGTGGTACGCCGTACCCGCGCTGCCGCCCAAGGGGCTCAGGTCACGGTACCCGCGGGCGCGCGCCTCGTGGATCGACTCCTCGAAGACGGTCGCCTCGATCTCGACCGCGACGGTCGCGGTGAATCCGAGCCCAGCCAGACGCTCGACCATCTTCCGCACGAGGTTGCGCGGACAGATCGGGACCGGCGTCCCGTCCTTGAGCCAGTAGTCGCCGATCACCGAGTCCAGGCCCGGCTTCCACTCGACCAGGGTCGACATGTCGGGACGGAGGTAGACGTCGTCGAGGTGGCCACGCCAGGCGGGGAAGGCGGAACCGAAGACGGGAGCGTTGCCGAGGTCAAGGCCGAACAGAAGATCCGCGAAGGCGAAACCCGCGTCCTTGCCCGCGGCGAACTTCTTGGGCGAGACGTTCTTGCCGAGGAAACATCCATCGTGGTTCGTCGCCTCGAGCCGGACGGCTCGCGCGCCGGAGTCGCGGAGCGGCGCGCTCGTGGCCGTGGTGGCGAGTTCAGACATCGTAACGAACCTTCCAGGAGGCGCCGGCCATCACGGACAGCTGGGACATGGTGCCCTGGATCCCCAGGGCACCCGAGGACAGGACAGCGACGAGGTCGTCGGCACCGGAGAACACGCCGGCGAGCGTCTCGGGAGCTCCGGCGACCAGGTACTGCGTGGGGCCGTCGCCGAGCACGGCCTGCTCCAGACCCTCGGGCCCTTCGGTGACCGCGATCAGCACGTCGGGAATGCCCGGCAGCGAACGTGTCGCGTCCCAGAACCGCTGAGCGGCATCACGCCACCCGGGCAGCGGAGGCGTGAGCGCCTGCAGGACGCCCCCGGCCAGGTCGGTGTCACCGGAGGGGTCCGCCGTCGGCGCGAAGCGCGCGTTGAGGTCGACGGTGACGGCGGCGTCCGGCTCGACCAGCACGCCGCTGGAGACGTCGATTCCGTTGTCACCGAAGGTGATCGTCGCGGCCTGAGGCGTGTCGTGGGATCGAATCGCAACGGTGCCGGTCGACCTGTTCAGGGTGTCGAGGGCATGCCCGGTCCGGGCGGAGTCGCGCAGCGTGCGGCCGATCAATCGCACGAGGGGACTGGCATCGTCCTCGATCCTGACGTCGACTTCCGCGGCATCCGCAGAGGTCGACGTGGGGGCCGTCATGGTTTCGGCCATCCTTCGGTCCTTTCGACTTCACGAGCCACGCGACCTGTATGGGCGGCGCATGGTCTCTGGCAATCCGCGATTTCTTAGTCATGTGACTCAATCGCGTGACTAGGATGTTGGGGCACGGTTCACAACGTGTCAACACCTTCCTTGCCACCTCGCCGGAAAGGCCCCCGCGCATGACCAAGCCAGTCCCACCGAGCTGGGAGCCCCTCGACGCCGACGCGCTGCTCGTCGCCCAGGCGATCGCCGAGACGCTGACCACACCCGTCCGTGAGCTCGGAGCCCAGGCGGCGCGCGAGCTGCTCGCGAGCACGCCGTCCGACCGTCCGCTGACGCCCCTCGACCGGGTCGAGGCGGTGACCGTCCCGACCCGTTCCGGACCACTGCGCGCGCGCCTGTACCACCCAACCGGCTCGCCGGCCAAGGACCCGCGGCCGGCGCTGCTGTATCTGCACGGCGGCGGATTCGTGCTCGGAACCCTCGACGGAGTGGACGAGGTGTGCCGCGCCATCGCCGCTCGGTCCGGGTGGGCGGTGCTCTCCCTGGAGTACCGGCTCGCCCCGGAGCACCCCTACCCGGCGGCCTTCGAGGACTCGCTCGACACGCTGGCCTGGCTGCGCAAGTCAGCCCTGGATTGGGGCATCGATCCGGACATGATCGCCGTCGGTGGCGACTCCGCAGGCGGCAACCTCGCCGCTGCGCTCTGCCTCCACCTCCGGGACCGCGAACACCCGCTCCCCGTGGCGCAGGTCCTCGTCTATCCGGCAGTTGACGACCGGTTCTCCACGCCGTCCTGGACCCAGTTCGCCGACGCGCCCCTGCTGACCACAGCCGATGCCCGCTGGCTCTGGAAGCAGTACATCGGCCCCGGCCGCCAGGGCGGCGTCGATCAGTACGCCGCCCCCATGAAGGCTGCGTCTCTGCGTGCGCTGCCGCCGACCCTAGTCCTCACCGCCGAGGTCGACCCGTTGCGTGACGACGCCGAGGCGTACGCCGAACGACTGCGACACGACGGCGTACCCACTACCGCCATTCGCCACTCGGGCGTGTTCCACGGCTTCTTCACCGAGGTCGGCGTCTTCGCCAAGACCGACACAGCGATTGACGATGTGGCCCGGCATCTGCGCGACATCACCGCCGCCCGCGCCGCATCGACTTCTTGACGGCCGCCGGGCATTGACGAGGTCACCGTCCGTAGCTACATTCTTAGTCATTCGACCTAGACAAATGACTACCTCCGTGCTGTCCGTCAGCCCCTGGACGACGAGAAGGCAGAGACCATGACTGACACCTCCTCCACGGCCCCGATCGTCGACGTTCTGTGCGTAGGCGCCGGGTTCTCCGGTTTGTACGCCGCCTACAAGGCGGCCGCGCAGGGCTGGACGTTCGCTGGGTACGAGACCGCCCCCGACGTCGGCGGCACCTGGTTCTGGAACACGTATCCCGGCGCCCGATGTGACGTCGAGAGCGTCTACTACTCGTACTCGTTCAGCGAGGAGCTCCAGCAGGAGTGGACCTGGAGCGAGCGCTTCGCTCCGCAGGCAGAGATTCTGAGCTATATCAACCACGTCGCCGGCCGCTTCGACCTTCGTCGGCACTTCCGGTTCAACACCAAAGTAATCGCGGCGAACTGGCTTCCGGACGAGCACCTCTGGGAGCTGACCCTCGACTCCGGCGACACCCGCCGTGGTCGCTACCTCCTGGCCGGCTCGGGCGGACTGTCGACGCCGAAGGACTTCGACGTGCCCGGCCTGGAGAACTTCACCGGGTTGACGGTGTCGACGAGCCGCTGGACGATTTCGCTCGACGACCTCGCCGGCAAGCGGGTCGCCGTCATAGGCACGGGATCGTCGGGCGTGCAGTGCATCCCGCTCATCGCCGAGGTGGCCGACCACCTGACCGTATTCCAGCGGACCCCCAACTACGTCTTCCCCGCGCGCAACGCTCGACTGCCCGCACAGACAGTCGCTGAGATCAAGAGCAACTACCCCGCCATCCGCGAGGTTTGCCGCCAGTCCCTCGGCGGAATCCCGGACCGCCCCGTGACCGACTGCGCCTTCGATGTCTCCGACGAGGAGCGTCAGGAGCGCTACGAGCGGGCCTACGAGCGCAGCGGGTTCCTCGGCGTCGGCGCGGAGTTCGCCGACCTCCTCACCAATCCGGAGGCCAACGAGACCGCGGCAGAGTTCGCGCGTCAGAAGATCCGTCAGATCGTCCGTGATCCGCGGACCGCGTCCCTGCTCGAGCCCCGGTTCCACCCGCTGGGTGCCAAGCGGAGCTGCTTCGGAACCGACTTCTACGAGACGTTCAATCGTCCGAACGTCTCGCTCGTTTCACTGCGTGATGAGCCGATCGCGACCCTGACCTCCGACAGCATCGTCACCGAGCGCGGCTCCTACGACGTTGATGCCGTGGTACTGGCGATCGGTTTCGACGCCTTCACCGGACCACTGTTCGCGCTCAACGTCACGACGCCGGAGGCGGGCACGCTCCGGGATGCATGGAGCGACGGCGTGCGCACCTACCTGGGCATCATGACCGCCGGATTCCCCAACTTCTTCATGATCGGCGGCCCCCAGAGCCCCGCGCTCGCGAGCAACGTCGTCGTGACGATCGAGCAGGCGGTCGACTGGATCACCGATCTGATCACCCATGCCAAGGCCGAAGGCTGCGATGTCATAGAACCCGCCACCGAGGCACAGGACGACTGGGTGAGCATCACCGAGGCCACGGTCAACCAGACGCTGTACGCGACCACCGACTCCTGGTACCGCGGCTCCAACGTGACCGGCAAGCCAAGCACCTTCCTCGGCTACGTCGGCGGCGTCGGCAAGTACCGCCGCATGTGCGCCGAGATCGCCAAGCGCGACTACCCCGGCGTCAGGATCGGCGGACAGGCTGTTGCCCCCGGGATCGGCCGCATCGATGAGGAGATCGCGTGAAGGTCGTCCACCAGCGGTACGTCGCCTACTCCGACGCCCACTACGCCGGCAACCTCGTCGACGGTGCGTTCAGCCTGAAGTTGTTCGGTGATGCCGGAACACACTTGGCGATCACCGTCGACGGCCACGAAAGTCTGTTTGCCGGGTACTCCTCGGTCGAGTTCCTCGCTTCGGTCCGCGGCGGCGACGTCATCGAGGTCGAAGCGCGCCTTGCTTCGAAGGGGACCCGGAGCCGGACCATCGACTTCGAGCTGCGCATCATCTGCCGATCCTTGGACGAGACCGGCCGAGCCGAGGTACTGGCCGAACCCATCGTGGCCACCCGGGCGCGAGGGACAGGTGTCGTGCCGGCCGACGCGTAGCGACGACAGTCAGCCAAGCGTCACTTGGCGCGCGTACCAGTTCCAGCACTTCCGGCGGTGTCCTGGGGACCGCCTTGCGCGGCTCGGGGACCAGCGCGGCGAATCCGCGACTGCGGTAGGCGCGGGTCCACCGGTCGATCGTGCCCCAGGACACCTTCACCTGCCGGCCGAACGGATCCGTGTGTTCCTTCGCTGCCAACTCGCATGCCAGACGGCCTCGTTCGCGGGTGGTCAGGGTGCTGTCCAGCAGGTCCTGGATCAGGGAATAGCGGAACAGACCGACCTGCCGGGCCTTCTCCGCCCGGCGGCGGTCCTCGTCCTCGCTCGATGTCATGCGCGGTATGCGCGGCAACCTACAGTGCCACCAGGCGAGCGACGGCTCGCTGCCGCCGGACCGTCGGACGACAGGTCTGACGCAGGGTGCCGACTATCCCGCTTTTGTGCCAACCAAAAAGCTTCGTCACACGCCTGTGACCAGGATCGGTAGTTGACACTAGGCAACGTTCGCAACCTGCGCTGATGCCAACTAGCTTCAGCAACCGGAGGCCCGGAATCAGAGAGATAGTTGGCACTTTGGTACAGCGCAGGTCACAAGGGGTGCCGCCGCACTTGGGCATCCAATCCAACTAGCCCCCTCGGCTGCGACGAGGGCGGCGCGCTCCAACTCCTGGTCCATGCCGCAACTATCGGAAGCACCCCACGACCCGGTGGCTGAACAGGTCTGGGTGCGGAGGCCGTCCGGCGGTCGAGCCCCCATTTTCAGCAACGCAACGCTCTGAACAGGCCAAGTTCCATTGTCTGCTCGCATGGGACGTAGAGGATGGTCAGAGAGGCATCAAGAGAAACTAGAGAATGACATGCTTATGAAGGGTTAGTGTCGACGCGGGCGGGCCAACGGACCGCTTCTTCACCGAATCGGTGGGGCCCACCGCGCGGCGGGCTTGCTTGCCGCGGGAGGTCCCGAGAGCACGACGAGTGCGGGGACGCCGGTCCCCGTTGCCCACTACTTCGCCGATCTGTGCGCGGTGGTCGCCATGATCTTCCGGACCTGGCCAGAAGCCCGCCCGTACGCAGGTACATCGTTTCTGGCCGCCGCGCTCGACACCGAGCATGCTTCCCGCGCCGCGCAGGCCCAGCCCATGCTCAACACCGCAGGGAAGAGGAAGGCCTCCAAGCCCTACACCGCGCCGCCGACCGACTCCCTGGCCGCGGGTGCGGTTCTGCATATCGCGACGCGGTTGCTCCGAGCCGCGGATCCCTACGAAGCGCGAGAGCTGATGGCCCCGCTCGTTCACAGACTTCGCGATGCAGACCGTGCGCTCAGCGTCTACTTGCGTCGCGCCGCCTGGATGTCAACGCCCATGAGGACTGCGGCCGGCGACTGGTGATGCGCGGCTGGCTTCCCGCCCCACGAGCTTGACATCGCCTCAGGACGCCGCCATTTCTGGGTTGTCGGGGTGCTTGTTGATCCACGCCAACCAAGTGGCATCGAGGTGGCGCCGGACGCTTCCGTACGGCGGCGAAGTGGCGCAAGGACACGCGGGACTTCTTCGCCGTCACGAGGGTGGGGACCTGGCTGATCGACGTGCGTCCCAGGTGGCAATTGCAGGTGCCGCCGTGCCGCCTATTCGTGAGGGGTGCGGTGCGCCGGCATTGCGGCGAGCGGCGCCATTCCCAGGGGCACGTCTTCGTGCCGGGTGAGCAGCCCGGTGATGCTCACCTCCAGCGACTGGCGGACCACGTCGGCGAAGTCGACGTGCATGGCGGTCACGACCGGGTCATCGGGGTACTGCGCCACGACTGCTTGTGACGGCTCGATGTACGGCCAGGCCGCGGTGGCCACCAGTGCGATGAAGCCCGTCAGACGCAGGGCGTCCTCTGCGCCGAGTTCGGGCAGGCAGCGGCGGGCCAGCTGCGCCAGGGACTGGAAGGTGCTCAAGGTGGCGTACTTGTGCCGGCGGGAGACCTCGGGGGACACGTTGCGCTCGAGTACCGCGGCCTGGGCGCTGATCAGGTCGCAGAGCACGGGGCGCTGGGCGAGAGTCTCGGCCAGGACCTTCGCCAGCCGGTCGCCACGCTCACGCACCGTCCCCTCGACGGGCTCGAGCTGCACTTCCAGTTCGTCGAGCCACTCCTTCAGCTCGGCGTCCAGGAGCTGCAGCAAGATCGCCTCGCGTGATTCGAAGTAGCGCTGCACGTTCGCCTTGGCCAGGCCCACACGTCGGCTGAGCTCGTTCAAGCTCAGCTTCGCCACCGGCATCTCGGTCAGCATCTCGGCCGTGACCTTGAGGATGTGCTGCCGCCGCTGGCTGCGCTGTTCGTCGTTGCGTGCGCGCTGGAAGTCCACGTCCCCATCCTACAAACCGGCGGTCCGTTGCCTACGGACCGGCGGTCCGTTGCGAAGTGACCGCCGGTACTTTATGGTGATTGCAAGACAAGATACCGGCAGTACTTAAAAGGAGGCCGTCATGTACCAGGTTCCTGACCAGGGGGGAAAGCTGGCCGTCGTGACCGGGGCGAACAGTGGCACCGGCAAGGAGGCGGCCAAGGCCCTGGCCGGAGCCGGGGCGACGGTCATCCTCGCGGTGCGCACCCCGTCGAAGGGTGAGCAGGCGCGCGAGGAGATGCTCGCCGCCCACCCGGGCGCTGACATCCAGGTCCGCCGCATTGACCTGGCCGACCAGTCCTCGGTCAAGGAGTTCGCCGACGGCCTGATCGCCGACGGCCGCCCGCTGGACCTTCTCCTGAACAACGCCGGCGTGATGTTCCCGCCGGTCAGGCATGAGACGGTCGACGGGTTCGAGCTGCAGATGGGCAGCAACTACCTCGGCCCGTTCGCCCTCACCGCCCGCCTGCTGCCACTGCTGCTGGCCGCACCCGCGCCGCGGGTGGTCACCATGTCCAGCGGCATGGCCGCCCGGGGCACCATCAACTTCGACGACCTGCAGTGGCAGCGCAGCTACAACCCGACCGGCGCCTATGCCCAGTCCAAGCTCGCCGATCTGCTGCTGAGCCAGCACCTGGCCAAGCTCGCCACCGAGAACGGCTGGCCGCTGCTGTCCCTCGGCGCCCACCCCGGCAACGCGGCCACCAACATCGCCGCCTCCGGCCCCAACCTCGGCGGCGACTCCAGCCTCTTCTTCCGGATCGCCTGGAAGATCACCCCGCAGCACGACGCGGCAGCCGGCGCGGCACCGATGGTGTACGCGGCGACCAGCCCGGACGCCGTACAAGGGGGTTACTACGGCCCCCGCTGGTCCCTGGTCGGCCCACCCGGACCGGCTCGCCCGAACAAGAAGGGCCTGGACCGGGACGTCGCCGCACGCCTGTGGTCCGAGTCCGAACGCCTCACCGGCGTCTTTGCCCCGGCTCAGCTCTGACACCACCCCCTCCCGCGGTCAAGCCGCCCCGTGCGCCCTGCGATCCCAGAGCGCACGCCACCCATGAAAGGCAACACACCCCCATGACCGACCAGCTCAACATCCCCTTCACCAGCGAGAGCACCACCGCCGACGTGATCGCCGGTGTGGACCTGACCGGCAAGCGCGCCATTGTCACCGGCGCTTCCTCCGGGCTCGGCGCGGAAACCGCGCGCGCCCTGGCCGCCATCGGCGCCGATGTCACCCTCGCGGTGCGCAACCTTGAGGCCGGCATCAAGGTGGCCGAGGACATCGCTGCCCAGACCGGCAACCCGAACGTGCAGGCCGCCCGCCTCGACCTGGACGACCGCGACTCCATCGACGCGTTCACAGCCGCCTGGAACGGCCCGCTGCACATCCTGGTCAACAACGCCGGAATCATGGCGCTGCCCGAGCTGAAGCGCACTCCCGAAGGCTTCGAACAGCACTTCGCCACCAATCATCTCGGCCACTTCGCCCTGACCACCGGCCTGCACAACGCCCTCGCCGCCGCCCACGGCGCCCGTGTCGTCGTCGTCAGCTCCGGCACCCACCAGGTGTCCGGGGTGGTGTTCGACGACATCCACTACCAGGGCCGTCCCTACGACCCGTGGCAGGCCTACGGGCAGTCCAAGACCGCGAACATCCTGTTCGCCGTCGAAGCCGCCAAGCGGTGGGCCGGCGACAACATCACCGTCAACGCGATCGAGCCCGGCGCGATCTACGACACCGGCCTGCTGCGGCATGTAGAGATCACCCCCGAGTTCCAGCAGATCGTGGACAACACCCCGTGGAAGACCGTTGAGCAGGGTGCCGCGACCCAGACCCTCCTCGCCGCCTCCCCGCTGCTTGAAGGGGTCACCGGGGGCTACTTCGCCGACTCCAACGTCATCGAGAAGTCGGTGACCAACCCCGGTGGCCTCGCCCCGCACGCCGCCGACCCCGAGGCCGCCACCCGCCTGTGGGAGCTGTCGACGGAGCTGCTCAACCAGAAGTGATCGGCGCGCCGGCGCCGATGGGCGCGGCCGCATTTCGTACCCATCGACGCCGACCCCGGAACGCCGATCACCCCGCAGGGGTGGCAACCAACGAGGAGGAAACCATGACAGCGGCACAGGGAACCGCGACGACTGCATTCGGCACCGTCCGTTCCGAGTTCGAAAAGGCGCTGGCAACCGACGAGCTCGGTGCCTCCGTCGCGCTCGACATCGACGGCGAGCTGGTGGTGGATCTCTGGGGAGGTCACCGCGATCCTGAGCGGACCACGCCGTGGACGCGCGACACGATCGTCAACGTCTTCTCGAGCACCAAGACAGTCACGGCACTGGCGATCCTGGTGCTCGCCGACCGCGGCCTGATCGACCTGGACGCGCCCGTCGCGGCCTACTGGCCCGAGTTCGCCGCGAACGGGAAGGAGGAGGTCCTTGTCCGGCATGTGATGGGCCACACCTCCGGCGTGTCCGGCTGGGAGCAGCCCGTACAGCTCACCGACCTGTACGACCTACCGGCCTCCACCGCTCGCCTCGCCGCGCAGCAGCCCTGGTGGACCCCGGGCACCGCTGCCGGCTACCACGCACTCAGTCAGGGCCACCTCCTCGGTGAGCTGGTCCGCCGCGTCGACGGCCGTTCACTCACCGACTTCGTCACCGAGGAACTCGCCGCGCCCCTGGGCGCCGACGTCCAGATCGGCGCCCGAGAGCAGGACTGGGACAGAATCGCCCCCCTCGTGCCGCCACCGCCGGTCGAGTTCGACATGTCGACCCTCGACCCGACCACGCCAGCGTTTCGGACCATGACCGGCCCCGCCCCCGACGCGCTCGCGGCGAATACCCCCGCGTGGCGACGCGCAGAGATCGGCGCCGGCAACGGGCACACCAATGCACGGGGCCTGGTCACCCTGATGCGTGCGATCACCCTCGGCGGCGCCGCAGGCGGCGTCAGGCTGCTCTCCGACGCGACCATCGAGCGCATCTTCGACGTCCAAACCGACGGCCCCGACCTGGTCAACGGTGCCCCGATGCGATGGGGCATGGGTTTCGGGCTCACCCCCGTGGACATGGCGCCCTACCTGCGAGCCGGGAAGGTCGCCTGGTGGGGCGGATGGGGCGGCTCCATCGTCGTTATGGACCTCGACCGGCGCCTCACGTTCAGCTACACGATGAACAAGATGGGCGGCGGCGGTCTGACCGGATTCGAGCAGGTCGCGGCGTTCCTGAACGCCGCGTACGACGCGCTGTAGGGCTGGCGGCCGCCCAGACATCGCACCCCAAGAACCCGGAGTGTGCTTGAGCGGAGCACACCCCGGTGCGCACCAGCAGCCCGTGGGGACAGGCGCCGGTGCCGGTGAGGCCCGGCCGCGACCGGACCCCTCCGTCGCAGGATCCGCGGCCGGGCCTCACCCCTCCCCGGTTCCCCCCTCTGCCCTTGCCTGCTCGCCGCACCTTCCGTCAAGGGACCCAGACATGACCACCAACACCGCACCCTGTCCGGACCGGCACAGCCGCTCCTACAGGACCCGGAAAGAGCCGAATGACCGGGCCCTGTTCCTGCGGCAGTGGCTGCGCGCACCGGCCCGCATGGAGGCCGTCGCCCCCAGCTCTCGGCGCCTGGCCCAGGCGGTGTGTGCCCCCATACCCGAACACGGCGATCCCGTCGTGGTCGAACTCGGCGCCGGCACCGGCCCGTTCACCGCGGAGATCCAGCGCCAACTCGCCGGCCCGCGGCCGCCACCTGGCCATCGAGATCGACCCGCAACTCGCCCACCACCTGAGCAGGCGCCACCCCGCGGCCGAGGTGCTCCAGCACGACGCCGCAGATCTGCGGCAACTGCTGGCCGAACGGGACATCGACCGCGCCGACGTCGTGATCAGCGCCCTGCCCTGGTCCCTGTTCCCCAGCGACACCCAGGACCGGCTCATGGACGCGACGGCCGCGGTACTGGGCCCATCAGGTGCCTTCACGGCCTTCACCTACCTGCACGCGGTGCCGCTGCCGCCCGCCCGACGGTTTCGCGACCAGCTCACCGACCGCTTCGAGGAGGTCGTGCCCAGCCAGACCATCTGGCGTAACGCGCCCCCGCCTTCGTCCTCCACGCCCGCAGACCCCGCGTCGGGCCGCAACCGCGCCGAACCCCCACGTGAGGCTCGCCGGCGGGGCGGCAGCTCGACCGGCACTCTCCCACTTGCCGAACTTCGCTCCGGCACCGAAAGGTAAACACCACCATGTCAACTCTCACCGGCAAGGTCGCCATCATCACCGGCGGCAGCAAGGGCACCGGCCTCGGCATCGCCAAGGCCTACATCAAGGAAGGCATCGCCGTCGTCCTGACCGGCCGCAACGCCGACGCCCTTAACGCGGCGAAGACCGAGCTGGAGCAGCTCGTGCCCGACGCGCAAGTCCTCACCCTGGTCGCCGACAACAAGGACCACGACGTGCCCGCGCAGGTTGTTGCGGACACCGTCAGCCAGTTCGGGCGGTTGGACATCCTGATCAACAACGCCCAGGAGTTCCGCACCGGCAAGACGATCGAGGACACCACCTGGGACGACATGCAGGCCACGTTCGACTCCGGATTCTTCGCGACCTGGCGGTACATGACCGCCGCCCTCCCCCATCTGAAGACCACCGAGGGCACCGTCATCAACATGGGCTCCGGCGCGGGCGTGCAGTCCGTTCCCGGCCACGCCGCCTACGGCCCCAACAAGGAAGCCATTCGGGGCCTGTCGCGGATCGCGGCCAAGGAGTGGGGCAGGGACAAGATCACCGTCAACGTGATCAACCCCTACGTCGCCTCCGCGGAGTCCGAGCGCTACGAGAAGGCTCACCCCGAGGTCATCGCCGAGATCATGAAGGGCATCGCGCTGGGACGCATAGGGGACGCCGAACTCAACGTCGGCAGCCTGTGCGTCTACCTCGCCACCGAGGGCGGCAAGTACATCACCGGCGCCTCCCTCGACGTCGACGGAGGCGCCTTCATCCGCCCCTGACCCGCTGAGGCGGTCTACGAGAAAGCCGCCGCCCGGCTGAGAGCCGAGGCCGAACGCCTGGTCGGCGCAGGACTCCCGGGCCGGCATCTGACCGCCCGGGGCCCGGACCCATTGACCACAGCATCACGGTGTGAGCCTGCGAGTTACGCACCCCCTGGCCCGGGGGTGGTTCCGCACCGCCCGCCCTCACCCCCTTCGCGGCCCTCACGGGCACCCACCCACAAAAGAAGAGGAGCAAACCATGCGCAGCACCACTGCATGGACGAACACGCGAGGCACCACCGACCTGGAACTGCTGCCCCTGGAGCGTCGCGACCTCCGTGACGACGACATCGCCGTCCAGATCGACTACTGCGGCGTGTGCCACTCCGACCTGCACGCCATCCCGGCCATCCCGGGCCTCGTGCCCGGGCACGAGTTCGTCGGTACGGTCACCGAGGCCGGCCCCGCTGCGACCCGTCACGCAGTCGGGGACCGAGTGGCGATCGGTACGGTCGTCGACTCGTGCGGCGCGTGCCGCAACTGTCTCAAGGGCGAGGAGATCTACTGCCTCGACAACTGGACCCCCACCTACGGTGGCCTCGACCGCGTTGACGGTGCAGTCATGCAGGGCGGGTACAGCCGCGAGTACGTACTCAATGCGCGGTTCGCTCACCCGCTGCCCCATGGCCTTGCCCCGGAGAGTGCTGCTCCGCTGATGTGCGCCGGTATCACGGTCTGGGCCCCGCTGCGTAAGGCGAACGTCGGTCCCGGGAGCCGGGTCGCAGTCGCTGGCCTCGGCGGCCTCGGACACCTCGCGGTCAAGTTCGCTGTCGCGCTCGGAGCCGAGGTCACGGTCATCAGCACCACCGCTGACAAGGAGCAGGCCGCGCTCGCTCTTGGCGCGAAGGACTTCATCCTGACCACGGCATCGCAGGACGCTGAGGGCGCAGCACCGCTGGAGGCGAAGGATTTCGCGTCCATCGGCAAGGAGAACGCCGAGAACAACAACCGTTTCGACCTCATCGTCGACACGATCCCGTTCCCCCACAACCTCGACGCCGAGATCCTCATGCTCGACCTGGACGGCGAGCTCAGCCTCGTCGGTCTCGCGGCAACCACTCCGGTCAACAACCTGCTGCTGCTGATCGGCCGCAAGAGTCTGTCCTCGTCTGCTGCCGGTGGTCTTCCAGCTACCGCCGAGATGCTGGCCTTCGCCGCCAAGCACGGCATCTCGCCTGACGTCGAGGTCGTGCCGTCTTCGCAGGTGAAGACCGCTCTGGACCGGCTGGAAGCGAACGATGTCCGCTTCCGGTTCGTCCTGGATCTCTCTGACCTCGACTGAGCACCGTTTTTCAGAGGTGCGGCCGCTGGTTTCGACCCCCGGGGCCCAATCGCAGGGCCGGACAGCCTCCGACCCTGCGACCGGGAACCCGCCCCGCAGCCCCTTCGACATCGAGTACAAGAGCACCTCACTGCGTGCGGCCGCCCTGCAGGTGGACTTCGTCTACCTGGTACGCAAGTCGATAGAGGTAACCATCTCCGGCCTACTCGCCCGCGCCGAAGATGTACCGCTCGGGACCAGGCCCCTGAACGAGGTCCCGGCACAGGCCCAGCGGGGAATGAACCCGAGCAAAACCCGCCGAGGCGCATCTGCCGGGTACACCACCCGACGGTGAACACCGGGGAATGAGATCGCCGAGATGGACTGCTCAGGGCATTGCATGGCGCGTGACGACCGGCGCACCGTCACCGGGGTGTGCCGACGGCGCCTTGCGCCGGATCCCGAACCCCGATGCAGCCAGGCCGTCAGTCACCGGCTGGCGGCACCAACAGGCAAGGAGCGACCAACGTGAAGGTAGTGGTCTTCGGAGGCAGCGGCCTCATCGGCGACGGCGTCATCCAGGAGAGCCTGCACGCCGCCGACGTCACCGAAGTCGTCACTGTCGGCCGGTCCCCTCAGAGTGTGACGCACCCGAAGCTGCGCCAGGTCGTACACAGCGACTTCCTCGACTTCACCGCGATCAGTGAGGATCTGGCCGGTGCCGACCTCTGCTTCTGGGCCCTCGGAGTTTCCGCCGTCGGCATGAGCCCGCAGGACTACGAACGCATCACCTACGACTACACGGTCGCCGCTGTCCGCGTCCTCGCCACGGCCAACCCGGCCATGACATTCGTCTACGTATCCGGCGGCGGCACCGACGGCACCGAGCAGGGCCGCAGTCGCTGGGCCCGCGTCAAAGGACGTACCGAGAACATGGTCATCGCAGCCTTCCCCGGCGGTTACGCACTACGTCCAGGAGTCGTTCAGTCCTCCCACGGCAAACGGTCCAGGACACCGATGTATCGGTGGGCCTCCATCGTCATTGCCCCGATCGTCCCGCTACTGCGCCGGCTGCCATTCGCACCCGCGTTCATGACCAGCACAGAGCAGATCGGACAAGCCGCCCTGCACCTCACGCGCCGGGGCTGGCCCCGTCACGTCCTGGAAAATCGCGACATCGTCGCCGCGGCCGCCGCGGCCCGGCAGCCCCGGGCCCGGTGAGCGCTGCCCCGCCACTGCCAGGGTGCTCAGGCCGGACCCGGCGGTAATGAACGATCCAGCCGAGGGCGTATGCCTCAGCCAATGGGCGATCTCCGGACTACTCTCCGGCGGAATCATCTTCTCGTACCTGGATCGGCCCGGCCGCGGGACGGACCTCAGTTGCCCGGTGCCGACACATCCTCCACGAACAGCCCCAACGCGGCCCGCAATCCGTTCACTTCATGCGTGTCCACATCCCCAACGTGCTCTTGATCAGCGAAGACGCATAGACCTGACGAAGCACCACTAGTTCGTGGCCCACCGAGTCGCGATCTGGGCGCGGAGACAGAAGCCGAGCCAGCGTCTTCGGATTCCCTCGACGCACAGCAATTCTCGAGGTGCCTTCGCCCGCCGACGCCTGCCGCCCATAGAGCCGCAGTTCACATGGCCAGACTCCCGGTGTAGGGAGTCCAGGGGTGGAGGACCCGTTCGTACCACGGTTCTAGTCCCCCTCGCCGAATTGCGACCCGTAGGTGGCAGTTGGCGAGGAAATCCGCTCCTAGCTTGAGATCACGGGTCAGACAGGCCCACGCATCCCTTGATCTCTTCTCCAGGTGGGAGTAATCCGTGGCCACCTTCCTCTATCGGCTCGGCCGGCTGGCGTTCCGGCGACGACGCCTAGTGTTGATGTTGTGGATCGTCCTGCTGGCGGCAGTCGGCGTCGGCGCCGTGAACTCCACCGGCACCACGTCGGAGGGCTTGAACCTTCCCGGGACCCAGTCGCAGGAGGCGATCGATCTCCTGCAGAAGGAGTTCCCGCAGGCCTCCGCGGACGGCGCCACCGCACGGGTCGTGTTCGAGGCTCCCATCGGGCAGAAGCTGACGTCCGCGGCGAACAAGTCCGAAATCCAGTCGCTGATCGCCAAGCTGGAGAAGTCGCCGCAGGTTTCGAGCGTCTCCGACCCCTTCGCGGACGGCCAGATCAGCAAGACCGGCACCATCGTCTACACCCAGATCTCCTACAAGGTCGCCCAGGCTGACGTCAGCGCCGCCGCGCACGACGTACAGGCCGAGGTAGTCGCGCAGGGCGAGAAGGCCGGACTGACAGTGAGCCTGGGCGGAAACGCCGTCGAGGACAAGGCCTCCAGCAAGCTGGCCGAGCTTCTCGGTCTCGCCGTCGCCGCAGTCGTGCTCGTCATCGCCTTCGGTTCTCTGATAGCTGCCGGACTGCCCCTGCTCACCGCCGTCCTCGGTGTCGGCGTGGCCGTCCTCTCGGTCACCATCGCGACCCAGTTCTGGGACCTGGCCTCCCAGGCTTCCACCCTGGCACTGATGCTGGGCCTGGCCGTGGCCATCGACTACGCGCTGTTCATCGTCTCCCGCTACCGCAACGAGATCCGCGAGGGACACGAACCGGAGGAGGCCGTGGGCCGGGCCCTGGGCACCGCCGGCTCCGCGGTGGTCTTCGCCGGCCTGACCGTGATCGTCGCGCTCAGCGGCCTGAGCGTCATCGGCATCCACTCCCTCACCTCCATGGGCCTGGCCTCCGCCTTCGCCGTCGCCGTCGCCGTGATCATCGCGCTGACCCTGCTGCCCGCCGTCCTGGGCTTCGCGGGAATGCGGATCATGAAGAACAAGCTGCTGACGCCCCGCATGAAGGCGTTGGAGCGAGGCGAGGGCGGCCGTGAGGCGATGGGCGTGCGCTGGGCGAATTTCGTCACCCGCAACCCCCTCAAGATGCTCGCGGTCTCCGTGACCGGTCTCGCCCTGCTGGCCCTGCCTGCAACCTCTCTCCGTCTGGCCCTGCCCGACGACAGCATGAAGCCTCCGGGCAGCACCCAGCGCGTCGCCTACGAGACCCTCAGCAAGGGCTTCGGGCCGGGCTTCAACGGCCCCCTGACCGTGGTCGTCGACGCCCGTGGCAGCGACGATCCCAAGGCCGCCGCGAAGGAAGCCGCCGCGCTGATGGGCAAGCTGGACGACGTCGCCGGCATGAGCGACGCCGCCTTCAACAAGGCCGGCGACGTGGCCCTCATCGGCGCCATCCCCAAGAGCGCACCCAGCAGCCAGGCCACCAAGGACCTGGTCGGCACCATCCGCGACCAGAGCGCCACTCTGCACAAGGACACCGGCGCGGAACTCATGGTCACCGGCTTCACCGCCGTGAACATCGACGTCTCCGCCAAGCTCTCCCAGGCCCTCATCCCCTACCTGTCCATCGTCGTCGGCATGGCCCTGGTCCTGCTCCTGCTGGTCTTCCGCTCGATCCTGGTCCCCCTCAAGGCCGCCCTCGGCTTCCTGCTCAGCGTGGTCGCCACCCTCGGCCTGCTGGTCGCCGTGTTCCAGTGGGGCTGGCTGAAGGACGTCTTCGGGATCGACCAGACCGGCCCCATCGTCAGCATGCTGCCCATCCTGCTGATCGGCGTCGTCTTCGGACTCGCCATGGACTACGAGGTCTTCCTCGTCACCCGCATGCGTGAGGAGTACGTCCATGGAGCGTCGCCCACGAAGGCCATCGTGGAGGGCTTCCGGCACAGCGCCCGGGTGGTCACGGCGGCCGCGGTCATCATGATCTCCGTGTTCTCCGGCTTCCTCCTCGACGACGCGGCGCTGATCAAGTCCATCGGCCTCGGACTCGCCTCCGCGGTGCTCTTCGACGCCTTCGTCGTCCGTATGACGATCATCCCCGCGGTCATGACCCTCCTCGGCCGACGCGCCTGGGCCCTGCCGAAGTGGTTGGACCGGGTGATGCCGAACGTGGACGTCGAGGGCGAGAAGCTGCGCCAGTCGCTGGCCCTCGAGCAGGCGAGCCACGCGCCCGAACCGGTACTCGCCGGCGTGAGCACGGGCATCCGCACGAGCCCGGACAGCCACAGCTCCCCGCCCGTTTCCAGCGGTGCCCATGTCGCCGGCACGGCTCCTGTCGCGTCGCCGATTCCCCGGCACCACCACGGCAGGGTCCGTCCGTCCTCGATCAAGCAGCGGCACACAACCGGTCAGGGCCCCGAGCCGGCCAGCAGCACGGAGGCACCCGGGCGTCGCAAGGAGCCCCAAGGCAAGCAAGCTCGCCCTCCCCCAAACATCCGGCACCGCTTGAGCAGGGCGCGTCTCCATCGTCCACGCCCCATCCGGATGAGCGCCGCCTCCTGGACGCCCTGACCGGAGATCCCGAGCAGGGAGGGATCGCCTCGGTCATCGCACGGCTGGCCTCCTGGCGACGAGCCGACCGCGCCCACCCCCGCATCCGCCGGTGGGGAGTCCCGGCCCTGTGCACCGTGGCCGGCCTCGACACCTACTTCAACCCCTACAACATCGGCGATGCCAAGCTGCCGCTCATCCTCCTGTTCACTGTCCCTCTGCTGTGGCGCGAACGCCGTCCCATGCTGGTTTTCGCCCTCACGACCGCGGCCTCTGTGGCAGCCATCCCGTTCGGGGTGCTGACCAGCGCGGAATCGGCTCGTGTCGTGGCTCTGTTCAACGTCGGCCGCTACTGCACCCCGCGCCAGGTCGCCGCCGCCATCGGCATCACCACCGTGCAACTCGCTGCATGGGCCTACTTCTTCTGGCGGGGTCACCAACTCGACTACGCCACGCGCCCGGAGGTCATCACTCTGCTGGCGATGTTCGCCATGGGCGCGTTCGCCGCCCTCGGCATGCTCGCCCGCCTGACCTACGCCTACACCTCCGTGCTGAAGAGGGAACGCGACCAACAGGCCGCCCTGGCCACCGCGCAGGAACGTGCCCGTGTCTCCCGCGAGATGCACGACATCCTCGGCCACACCCTCGCCGTCATCGTCGGCCTCGCCAACGGGGCCGCCGGCCTCACCGAGAGCAAACCCGAACGGGGCGCCCAGACGCTGCGCATCATCAGCGAGAGCGGCCGCGACGCCCTGGCCGAGCTGCGTCGCCTGCTCACTGTCATCGGCGACGACAGCGACAGCGGCACTGGCCCAGGGCGGGCCGCCCCCTTCGCCCCCCAGCCCGGCCTTGCCGACATCGGCGCCCTGCTGGAACGGATCCGCGGCGCCGGCCCCACCGTCACCCTGGACACCCGTGGTGACGTCACCATCCTGGCACCAGGCCTTCAGCTCTCCGTCTACCGCATCGTCCAGGAAGCCCTGACCAACACGGTGAAGTACGCGGCCTCCGACACGAAGATCAACATCACCATCACCATCGCCCCGGAGACCGTACGCGTCGTCGTCGAGGACACCGGCCCCTCCCGCACGCCCAACCCCGGTCGTGCCCACGCGGGCGGCGGCCGCGGTCTGGTCGGCATGCGTGAACGCGCCGCCCTTTACCAGGGCGGCGTCACCGCCGGACCGAACGACCATGGCGGCTGGACCGTCCGCGCTCTCCTCTTCCCCGGTCTGCCCGCCACCAACTCCCCCGAGAGAGAGCCCGTATGACCACCGTCCTCATCGTCGACGACCAGGCCCTGAGCCGCATGGGGTTCAGCATGCTCATGGAACAGCATCCCGACATGACGGTCGTCGGCGAGGCCGCCAACGGCGCCGAGGCGGTCCGCGCGACCGCGGAGCTGCGGCCCGACGTCGTCCTGATGGACGTCCGTATGCCCGGCATGGACGGCATCGAGGCCACCCGCCGCATCGTCGAATCCGGCGGCCGCTCCCGCATCCTCGTGCTGACCACCTTCAACCTCGACGAATACGCCTACGAAGCCCTGCGCGCCGGAGCCAGCGGATTCCTCCTCAAGGACGCCATGCCCGAGGAAGTCGTCGCGGGCATCCGTGCGGTGGCCGCCGGCGACGCCGTCATCTCACCGGGCCTCACCCGCAAGCTCATCGACGCCTTCAGTGACCGTCTGCCCGGCCACTCCCCTCAGCAGCAACGCCGCCTCGCCGACCTCACCGACCGCGAACGCCAGGTCCTCACCGCAGTCGCCAGCGGCTGGACGAACAGCGAGATCGCGGAACGCCTCCACCTCGCCGAATCCACCGTCAAGTCCCACATCAACCGCATCCTCACCAAGATCGGCGCCCGTGACCGGGTCCAGGCCGTGATCTTCGCCTACGACACAGGACTCGTACGGCCCGTCTGAACAGCTCCGTCCCCGCTCGCCCGGACCGCCCCGAGGCTGGGACCGATACCGCTCCGTACACCGACACGTCCCCGCAATCGATCATCCGCGACCAGGAACAGGACACAGCAATGGGACCGTTGGCACGCACCGGAATAGGCGTGGCTCTGGCATGCGGGGTACTGGCCACGGCCGTCACCGTCGGCCGGAACTCTGACAGCGACGACAACAAGGAACCGCCCAAGGGCCCGTACGTCGCCCTCGGTGACTCATACACCTCAGGCCCCAAGATTCCTCCGCAGACCGGTACGCCCACCGGCTGCGACCGCTCCGGTCGCAACTACCCCGCCCTCGTGGCCAAGGAACTCGGTATCAAGCCGGCCGACTTCCGCGACGTCAGCTGCAGTGGCGCCACCATCACCGACCTGACCACGCCGCAGCAGACCGGCAACGGCACCAACCGCGCGCAGCTCACTGCGGTTACCGCCGCGACAAGGCTCGTCACCCTCGGCATCGGGGGAAACGACATCGGTTTCAGCTCGATGATCACCAAGTGTGTCACCACCGGTGTGCTGTTTCAGGGACATCTCCGACAAGGCGCCGTGCAAGGAGAAGTACTCCTCAAGCAACAGCGGCGACGCCGACCAGGTGGCCCAGAAGATCCGTGCAACAGGCGACCGGCTGGCCCAGACGCTCGGAGAGATCAGGCGCCGGGCCCCGGAAGCCAGTGTCTACATCGTCGGCTACCCGGCGATCCTGCCGGCCAAAGGCGGCGAGTGCGGCAACGACCTGCCCCTCGCTCCCGGCGACATGACATTCCTCCGCCAGAAGACACAGCAGCTGAACGCCATGCTCACCGAGCGGGCGAAGGCGGCCAAAGCCACGTACGTCGACACCTTCGCTCCCTCCACCGGTCACGACGCCTGCTCGCCGTCGGCCACACGCTGGGTCGAGCCCCTCAGGCCCAGCAGCCCCGCGGCCGCCGTCCACCCCAATGAACGCGGAGAGCGGGGCATGGCCACTGCCGTCCTGCACGCCCTCAAAGACTGAGCACATGCCGCTCGCCGTCCTCAGAGCCGCCTGCCCCAGCCCCCACATGTCCACCCGCCCCGGGCCGGCGCTTGAGTGGCCCGCCCGCTCCGCACCTCCGCCCGTGAGGACACTCCCTCACCGGACCATTCGCCCCCGCCATACGCGCTCGACAAGGCCCCGCTGAGAGACCCCCCATGACCACGGTACTCATCCTCAACGACCAGGCATTGCAGCGTCACGGCCTCCGCCTGTTCCTCGAAGCTCAACCCGGCGTCACCGTCGTCGGTGAAGCCGCCACTGGAGTTCAGGCTTCCCAAACTGCCGCTCGTCTTCACCCTGACGTCATTCTCATGGACATGGGTCTGCCCGACGACGAAGGCATCCGGACCATACGCCACATCGCCAGACGCGAAGGCCACACCGCACCACCCGCAGCACACCGAGCGAAGACGGCTCACCCACGCGTACTGGTACTGACCCCCGCCGACACCGACGACTTCGCCTACGCCGCCCTGAGTGCCGGAGCCGGTGGATTCCTCCTCACGAACGCTCTCCCGGACCAGCTGACGGCAGCCATCCACATCGTCGCCCAAGGAGGCGCGGTCCTTCCACCCCGCCTGACGCGCAGACTCATCGAAGCCCTTCGTCAACAGGGTCCGTCCCACACCCCCAGGAACGCCCGCAGACTTTCGGTCCTCACCGAGCGGGAACGCGAAGTGCTCACCGCTCTCGCCTCAGGCTGGAGCAACACGGAGATAGCCACACGACTCTCCATCGCCCCGACCACGGTCAAGACCCACGTCAGCAGCATCCTCGCCAAATTCGGTGTCCGCGCCCGCGTCCAGGCCGTCGTGATCGCCTACGAGACAGGACTGGTCAGACCGACCTGACCGATGATCTCGATCACACAGGGTGAACCAGTTCGTCAAGCGCATCGAGCAGAAGGCGCAGCCCGAATTCGAACTCGGCTTCGTGGTCGATGGATGCCAGCTCTGTCGCGGCTTCCACGACTCGCGGGACGCCCTGGGCAGCGAGCAGGCTGACGCGCTGGGCGGCGGCCTGGTCGGTATCGGGGGTGCTGAGGGTGGGCCCCACCCCCACCTCTCGGAGCAGTGTTCCGACGATGTAGGCGATGAGGGCGCGGAGCGCGTGGACTGCGGCGTCGACGCGGAAGCCGGCGGTACGGAGGATGTTCAGTACGGCGTCGGCAGATTCGACGTAAGCCGCGGAGTTCTGCCATCGGGTGAGGACCAGGGTGGCGGTGTTGGGGTAGGCCGTGGCCAGTTGCCGGAACGATCGCGCCACAGCGCGCGCGTCGTCCTTCCAGTCCCCCGTCGGGGCAGGGATGACCAGTTCCTGAAGAGTCAGGTCGACGATGCCGTCGAGGATGCCGTCCTTGTTCTTGACATGGGTGTAGAGCGACATCGACTCGACGCCGACCGCGTTCGCGATCTTGGTCATCGTCAGGGCACCGACACCGTCCCGCTCCGCCAGCCGGCGAGCAGCCGTCAGCACTTCGCGCCGGCTCAGGTCACGGCGGGGTCGGGGCATCTCGGGAGCTCCTCTCCGGTCAAACGCAAAAAACCTTATCAGATAAGGTTGCGCATTTATCCTTACGGCATAAGGTTACGCCCAGGGGCAAGACTTCGACGATTGCGGAGCGCAGAGATGAGCCGATTGACCGTGGATGTGCGCGAGAGGCGAGAGAAGGTCGTGCGGGACCACTTCGAGGACGAGGTCCGGCACGCCTGGGACGACGTACTGTCGACGTTCCCGCATCCGCGCTACGAACTGATCCCGATGGGCGTGGTCCACGACGGTGACGCCGAGGTCCGCGGCTACTACCACGACACCCGTGTGGCCTTCCCCGACCAGCGCCACGAGATGATCAGCCTTCGGCATGCCGACGACGCGGTCGTCGTCGAGTTCTACCTGCTGGGCACCCACCGCGGACCGTTCGGCGCGATTCCGGCGACGGGCAACACGTTCAAGGTCCGGGTCACCGCGTTCTTCGTCTTCGAGGACGACCGCCTGGTATGCGAGCGCATCTACTTCGACACGCTCACCATCCTGAAGCAGCTGATCGGCGGCCTGGACTTCAAGAAGCCCAGCACCCTGCTGCTCATGCTCAGGATCCTGCGCGCCCTTCCGTCCTCTCTGGGGAACAAGGGCAAGCCGAACGACGCCGTCCACACGATCTCCGAGGTGTGAGGGTCATGAAGATCCACCACCTCAACTGCGGCAGCATGGCCATGCCGACCGCGCCCATGGTCACGCACGTCTTCCTGCTGGAGACCGACAACGGGCTGGTCCTGGTCGACGCCGGCTACGGCATGGACGACATCGCCGATCCGGCCGAACGCGTCGGGTTCATGCGCTGGCTGATCAAGCCCGCCTTCAGCAAGGACGAGACGGCACTCCGGCAGGTCGAGAGACTCGGGTTCAAGGCAACCGACGTCCGCCATATCGTCGTCACACACTTCGACTTCGACCACATCGGCGGGATCGCGGACTTCCCGCAAGCCCGGATCCACACCACGTCCGCCGAGGTCCTCGGGGCGATCACCTCTCCCACACGTGCGGAGCGCAGGCGCTACCGGCCTGCGCAATGGGCGCACGGGCCGCACATCGTCGAGCACAGGCCGGACGGCGAGCCGTGGCGTGGGTTCGCGGCAGCGAAAGAGCTCACCGACATCGCGCCCGGCATTGTGCTGGTGTCGCTGCCCGGTCACACCCGCGGCCACGCCTGTATCGCAGTGGACCGCGGAGACAAGTGGCTCCTGCACTGCGGCGACGCCTTCTACCACCGTGGCGTCCTCGACGGCACGCCCATCCCGCCCCTGCTGACGGGCATGGAAAGGATGGCGGCCATGGACTGGGCCAGGGTCAAGGACAACCACCGCCGCCTGGCCGAACTCCACCAACGCGCAGACACCGACCTCCAGATCGTCTCCGCCCACGATCCGCTCCACTTCGACGCTCTCGCTGCCGCCGCGCCCGAAAGGCCCCTCTCATGAAAACAACCGCCTCCCCCGGCGGGCCCATCGTCCTGGTCACGGGGGCCGGCTCGGGTATCGGCCATGCCATTGCGACGAGGCTGGTCTCCGACGGCTACCGCGTGCTGGGCGGGGCCATCGACGATCAGGAGGCGGCCGCGCTCCTGCAGGCGTTCCCTGCCGGTCTGACCCCGCTCGTGTTCGACGTCCGCGACGAGGACAACGTGCAGGCAGCAGCCAAGGTCACACGCGACGCGTTCGGCGAGGCACGGCTCGCCGGCGTCCTCAACATTGCCGGGGTCATCACAAACGGCCCGCTCGTGGACCTGACCGCCGACGCATTCCTCAAGGTCCTGTCCGTGAATCTCATCGGGATCCACAACGTCACCCGCGCTTTCCTGCCCCTGATCGCCAAGGGAGGCAAGGTCGTCAACATGAGCTCGGCCAGCGGTACCCGCACGCTGCCGTTCACCGGCGCGTACTCGGCGAGCAAGTTCGGTGTCGAGGCTCTCTCGACCGCCATGCGGATGGAGTTCGCCCCGCTCGGCATCCACGTTTCGGTCGTCGCACCCGGCCTGATCAACACACCGATGGCCGGTCACATTCAGGACGAGCTGCGCAAGGTACCGTCGCTGGCCGTGTACGCGGCACCTCTGGGGAGGTTCCTGGACAGGACCGTACAGAGCGCCGCGCACGGAATCGCGATCGAACGGGTCGTCGACAAAGTGGTCAAGGCGCTCACTGCGGAGCGGCCGGCGCCGCGGTACGACATCCCCCACAGCTACCTGCAGGATGTCGTCCTGATGCGGATGCTTCCCATCCGGGTTCGTGAAGCGCTGGTCCGCCGAGTGCTCGGGCTGGTGGCCTCATGACCGGCTACGAGAGCCTCAAGACCAGCGCCGTTGACCTCGGCTCGGCCATCACCGTTTTCGACGGCCTCGCCGGTCTGCCGGGCGGGCCCGGAGCAAAGCTCGAGTGGATCCGGGCCCGTGCGGCCGACTTCGTCAAGGAGTTCCGCACCACGGGCATGCCCTCGTCGATCCGCACGTGCAACCTGGTGACTCTGCCCTACCCGACCAGGTTCGGGCTCTTCCGTGCCGCCCGCACACCGGCGCCGTTCCTCACCATCACCAACCGCATGCTCGTCATCCGGTGGCACGAGAGCGACGGGCGCAGGCGGACTCTGCTCTTCGAGCCCTCCGACATCGAACTCGGCGCCAACACCCCGTACTTCGCGGAGCTCGCGCGCCGCACGCCTTCCTTCGCCCGGCACCTCCTGCTGCGCGAGTACGACTCCGTGGAAACACATCTGCGTCGCCTCGGGATCAGCGTCGAGGAGGTCGACTATCTGCTGTTCGACCACCTCCACACCCAGGACATCCGTCGGTGGGTGGGGACAACGGCCCCACAACCGGACCTCGGTGCCGCCGCGCCGATCGAGCCGTTGTTCCCCAACGCCAAGCTCGTCGTGCAAAGGGACGAGCTCAGTGCGATGAGGCGACTGCACCCGCTGCAGAAGCCCTGGTATCAGGCCGACAAGTTTCGTGACCTGCGGCCCGGCGCGATCCTTCCCATCGATGGGGCGACACTCCTGGGTCCCGGGCTCGCTATCCTGCCGACACCCGGCCACGTCTTCGGCAACCAGACTCTCGTCATGAACACCGACACCGGCATCTGGGCCTCCAGTGAGAACGCCATCGCCGCTGAATGCCTGACCCCCGAACACTCCAAGATGCCGGGGCTGCGCTCGTTCGTCCGACAGTGGGGCCACGAGGTCGTACTGAACGCGAACACCATCGAGACAACCGCCGACCAGTACAACTCTCTGGTGCTGGAAAAGTCGATCGTCGATCGCGCTCAGAGCGACACACGCTTCCTGCAGTTCTTCCCCTCCAGCGAACTCACCGGCCATCCGGCCAGCCCCGGCACCCGCCCTACCTTCAGCCACAACGCCATCGGCCATGGATAGCGCCGCCCATGAGCCGCCTCGCAGGCGTCGATACCCGTCCGCTACCCGGCGGCGCCCCCGCCATTGGACTGGGCGTCGCCCAGTCCCAGCGCCGGGAACGTGTAGACAAAGCCGCCGTTGCCTCCGCCGACGACCAGATAGCCTTCCCGGGTGCCGGGCTTGATGACGAGATTCGAGGTCAGGAGTTGCGGCTCCGACATCGTCTGCGGAACGACGATGTTCGCGATCAACTCGCCCTGGGGGCTGAACACTTCAACCTTCCCGTCGTTGATGACGCACTGGTAGACGTGACCGTCGGCGTCGACGGCGTTCGAGTCGAATCCGCCGACGCCCTGGTTGCCGTACATGCCGATGCTCGGCAGGGTCACGCTGGTGTGATCGGCGGAAAGACGCAGGCAGTCGATGCGGGCGGCGCCGAGCTCGCTGACCCACAGCCCTGAGTGGCCGTGTACGGAGGAGGCCCCGTGCGGGCCCGTGCCCCATGCCCCCCCGCAGCGGCCAGACCTTGGTATGCCACCAGGGAGAGCGAGTGCGACGCCTCAAGTCCGCACATTAATGTACCGGCAGTACTTTGATAAAGTACTGCCGGTATGTAACATGGTGGGGTGACATTTCAACGCGCCCGCAACAACGAACAGCGGAACCAGAGGCGGCGCCAGATCCTCGACGCCACTGCGGTGATGCTGACTGAGATGCCGGTCGCGAACGTGAGCCTGAACGAGCTGAGTCGGCGCGTCGGTCTGGCCAAGTCGAACGTGCTGCGCTACTTCGAATCACGCGAGGCGATCCTGTTGCAGCTCCTGGACGTCGAACTGCAGGGCTGGCTCGGCGAACTGGAGCACTCGCTCGAACCCGTCGAAGGCTCCGCCCGTGAGCGCGGAGACCAACTGGCCAGGATTCTGGCCGAGTCCCTGGCTGAGCGCCCGGTGCTATGCGACCTGACCAGTGCGCAGGCCGCGGTGCTCGAGCGCAATGTGTCTGCCAAGGTCGCCGTCGAGCACAAGAGCGCCACGCTGCGCGCGTTCCAAGGCCTCGCAGGGCTGTTCCTGCGATACCTGCCGGAACTCGGCACGCAGGATGCGTTCCGACTCGTGGGGCTGACCACTCTGGCGATAAGCGCAGCCTGGCCGCACGGCCGACCTTCTGAGGCGCTGCTGGCCGCTTATGCCGCCGATCCGGCGCTGGCCCCGATGCGGGCGGACTTCACCGATCTTGTGCGCCAGTCGGTGGAGGTGGCCATCTCCGGGCTGCTCGTTCGCGCGGAGAACCTGCCGCTGGGGGCCGAGCCTCTCGACGAGGTCCCCGTGCAGAGGTGGCAAGAATGAGGCAGTCCATGGACGACCGCGCACGTCGAGACGCCGACCGCGGGCCTCGCGCCAACGGGCGCCTTCATGGCTTGACCCATCACCGCACCGTCCCCCAGCTCCCGCGCGCTGATTCGGCGAACTGCTGACCGTGCGGGTCGGAGGTGCCATCGGCTGCATCGGATGCCGGCATTCGCCCGAGCTTCGTTCTGCATGTTGGCGGCGGGTGAACCATTCGACCTACGCCGTGACCGTACGTCTCCAGGTCAGGTTGTAGCGGATCGGCTCCGTCCGCCCTGTCTGCGTTCCGGTGAAGCGCTACCTGCCCACTGTGACGGCACACGTCAGATGTCGTGCGCCTACGACAGCTACCGTGCTCAATCTCAGCTACCCTCCGGTCCGCGCCCTCGGTAGGGTGCCAACTCTCCCGCTTTTGTGCCAACTAAAAAGCCTCGTCACAGGCCGTCACCGCCGTACCCGAGGCATCCCCAGCCCGATCCACGAGATGATCTCGCGCTGGATCTCGTTGTTGCCGCCGCCGAAGGTGAAGATGACCGCCGAGCGGTAGCCGCGTTCCAGTTCGCCGTGCAGGACGGCGCCCGCCGAGCCCTCCTTCAGGGGGCCCGCCGCGGCCACGACCTCCATGAGCCAGGCGTAGGCGTCCCGGCGGGCCTCGGAGCCGTAGACCTTGACGGCGGAGGCGTCCTGCGGGGTGAGCGTGCCCTCCTGGACGGCGGTCACCATCTGCCAGTTGAGGAGCTTCATCGCGTCGAGCCGGGTGTGGGTCCGGGCGAGCAGGCGGCGTACCCAGGGCAGGTCGACCACCCGGCGGCCGTCGGCCAGCTTGGTCTCCATCGCCCAGCGCTGCACGTCGTGCAGGGCGCGGATCGCCATGGTGCCGTGGGCGGCGAGGGTGACGCGCTCGTGGTTGAGCTGGTTGGTGATCAGCCGCCAGCCCTGGTTCTCCTCCCCGACCCGGCGCGAGACGGGGACGCGGATGTTCTCGTAGTAGCTGGCCGTGGTGTCGTGCGAGGCGAGGGTGTTGATGACGGTGCACGAGTAGCCGGGGTCCGACGTCGGCACGAGGAGCATGGTGATGCCCTTGTGCGGCGGGGCGTCCGGGTCGGTGCGTACGGCCAGCCACACCCAGTCCGCGGTGTCGCCGTTGGTGGTCCAGATCTTCTGCCCGTTGACGACGTACTCGTCGCCGTCGCGTACGGCGCGCGTCTTCAGGGACGCGAGGTCGGTGCCGGCCTCGGGCTCGCTGTAGCCGATGGCGAAGTCGATCTCGCCGGAGAGGACGCGGGGCAGGAAGTACGCCTTCTGCTCCTCGGTGCCGAACTGCATGATGGTCGGGCCGACCGTGTTCAGCGCCATCAGCGGCAGCGGTACGCCGGCCTGCGCGGCCTCGTCGAAGAAGATGAACTGCTCCATCGCGGTCATCCCGCGCCCGCCGTACTCCTTGGGCCAGCCCACGCCGAGCCAGCCGTCGGTGCCGAGCCGCCGGATCGTCTCGCGGTAGAACCGCTTCTGCGCGGCCGGATCCGCGTACCGGGCGTAGGCGTGGTCCGGCACCAGCTCGGCGAAGTAGGCGCGCAGTTCGCTGCGCAGTCGCTGCTGCTCGGGCGTGTGGTCGAGGTGCACGGCGCCTCCAGGGTCCCCAAGGGCGGTCCTGACGGCGGACACCGTAGAACGTGTTCCAGAAATAGGGAATGGCACGCCGGGGCTCAGTTCAGGGACTCCAGGAAGTCCGTGCACGCCTGGGCGCAGGCCCGGCACGCCCCCGCGGCCGATTCGGCGCCGGTCTGCCCGGCGAAGGCGTCCGCGCAGTCGAGACAGACCGAGCGGCACCACTCCAACTGGATCCTGATCCCCTCCTCGTCCTGACGGTCCTGCTCGGTCAGCATCCGGCAGGTGGCGTCGCACACCTCGGCGCACATGATGCCCAGCCGGCGTACGCGGTCCTGGCGCACGGCGCCGATCGGGTCCAGGAGACTCGCACGCACCGCACACACCCTGGCGCACTCCGTACACGCCAGGGCACACGCGAAACGGTCCTCCAGGAACCTGTAGAGCTGCTGCGGTGAAGTCGGCGGTGTCACACCGGGCGGGTAGCCGGGCGGGAGCATCGCAAACCCCCTTCACCGGAGCAAGCAAATCCCTTCCCAGGGCAATGCGATGGTCGCGACCGGGGGGTCACGTCGCCGTCCGTGGACGTGCGCTCACCCAAGGTGTCCGGTTCGTCCTGTTCCGGGTGGGGTATTCCTATCCTATGAGTACCGCACAGATGCAGCTTGCTGCGGCGAGCGGACTGATGAGCCTCGTGCTCTTCCTGGTGGCCCTGGCCGTCGTGGCCTTCCTCGCCGGCGGCTACTGGATGACCTCCCGCGTCAAGTACCGCGAGCCCCCTCGGCCGCGCCCCGAGGAGCAGCCGCACCTGCCACCGGACGGCGCGGTGCACGAGGTCCGGGAGAACAGGGAGTCCCAGGAGGTTCCCCAGATCCCCAAGGGCGGTCGCCCGCTCACCCCGTACGAGCTGACCAACATGGACACCAGGCCGAGCGCGTCGAAGGATCGCCCGCGCTGGAGCAAGGGGTCTAGCGGCTCGTTCGGCGGCGGTGGACTGGGCGCCCACTGAATCCGACCGACCGCCGAACACCGGACACCCGCATCGGACACCGAGCACCGGACACCGACACACACGGCCTCGAAGACACGCACGGCATCGAGCGAACGACCGGCCCGGCCCGCGTCAGGCCGCCGTACGCCTCTAGGAGACCTTCCTGGCGGCGTCGAGGCGGCCGACGCGGGCCACGTTCTGTACGTCCTCCGGGTCCTGGCTCGGCTCGGCCGCGAACCAGGCGTCGAGGATCTCCTTCAGCACCGGTGCGGACGTGAGCCGCAGGCTGAGCGCCAGGACGTTGGCGTCGTTCCAGCGGCGGGCGCCCTCGGCCGTGCCTGCGTCCGTGCACAGGGCCGCGCGAGCGCCCGGCACCTTGTTCGCGGCGATGGAGGCGCCGGTGCCGGTCCAGCAGCACACGACCGCCTGATCGGACGTGCCGTCGGCGACGTCACGGGCGGCCGCCTCGGAGCAGACCGCCCACTGCGGGTCGGCACCGGACCGCAGCGCGCCGTGCTCACGCACCTCGTGGCCGCGCCGGCGCAGCTCCTCCACGAGGAGGCGGGCGACGGGTTCGTCCATGTCGGAGGAGACGGAGATCCGCATACTCCGGAGCCTAGTTCCTTTCCGACGGCCCCGGTACGCACCGCCGCCCCGGGTCACCGGCCGACAGCCTGTGGGTTCTGCCGACAGCGGTCAACTTCCCTCTCCGGCAGGCTAGTCTCGGCGAGGTGAGCGATCCCGAACCGGTCGGCCCGCCCGAGGTGCTCGCGGCGCTCGGCGCCTCCTTCCGGCTGCACGAGCATCCCGACGTGGCCGAAGTCCTGGACGTGTGCGCCGCGCTCGGCGTTCCGCTGGAGCGGACGGTCAAGACCCTTGCCTTCGTCACCCCGGAGGACCGGCTCGTCCTGGCGGCTCTGCCCGGCCACGCACGGCTGCGGTACGGCGCGCTCGCCCGGGCCGCTGGGATCCGCCGCACCGATCTCTCCCCCGCCGGGGCCGGCCGGCTGGCGCGGGCGGGCATGCGGCCCGGCGGGGTGTGCCCCGTGTCCGCGGACGGCGGCGCGGTGGTGGTGTTCGACGAGACGGTGGGCGGGCTGGGCCGCGTGCACTGCGGCAGCGGCCGGCCCGACAGCAGTATCGAGATCGACGCGGCGGAGCTGATCGCCGCGGTTCCGACGGCCGCGACGGCGCCGATCGCCGACATTCCGACGACGGCGGGGGCGGGGGCGACATGACCGTCCGGCCTGCCACGCCCGCGGACTCCGCTGCCGTCTGGCGTCTCCTGAACGGATTCGTGACCAGCTACCGGCCCGATCGGGCGGTCTTCGAGGACGTCACGTTCCCCCAGGTCCTCAAGTCCGCGGCGGAGGGCGGAGCGGAGTTCCTGGTGGCCGAGCGGGACTCGGCCACGGTCGGCTATGTGCTCGCGGTGCGGATGCCCACCCTGTTCGCGGGCGGCACCGTGCTGGAGCTGCTGGAACTCACCGTGGACGCGGGGCTGCGCGGCGGGGGAATCGGCTCCGCGCTGATCCGGGCCGTGCAGGCGAGGGCCGAAGCGGCGGGTGACGTGGAGGTGACCGTGCCGACCCGCAGGGCCGGCGAGTTCTACCGCCGCCTCGGGTTCGACGAGACGGCGACCTACTTCAAGTGGTCCCGTAGCTGACCACACCCCGGAGCTAGGGGCTCGCGCGGACGACGGCTTGGTCGCCTCGGGGGCCGAACAGATGCAGGATCTCCACGGTGCTCGTGTTCGCCGGACCGAACCAGTGCGGCTGTCTGGTGTCGAACTCGGCCGCTTCGCCGGGGCGGAGCGTGCTTTCGTGCTCGCCTAGGACGAGCCGCAGTTCGCCGGCCAGGACGTAGAGCCATTCATAGCCTTCGTGAGTCACCAGCTTCGGTTCGCGGGGAGCCAGTACGTGCTTGAACACCTGTACCCGGCCCGGGTATTGGGTCAGTGGCACGAGGACGCTGCCGTCACCCCTGCGCAAGGGCTTCAGATGCACCCGGGGGTCACCGGTGGCCGGTGCGGCCACCAGTTCGTCGAGCGCGACGCGGTGTGCCCGCGCGAGCGGGATGAGCAGGTCCAGGGTCGGGCGTCGGCTGCCCGACTCAAGACGGGACAGTGTGCTCACCGAGATCCCGGTCGTTGCCGCCAGCGCCTCCAGCGTGAGTCCCCGGTCCCGGCGCAACGCGCGCAGCCGTGGCCCGATGTCGTCGAGGATCTGCTCCAGTTCTGCGTCCACGGGGCTCAGTGTGCGGTTCTTTGCGGTTCTCGCAAAAGTGCTGGTCGGTGCCGAGGGGACTGACTGAGCCTTACCGGGCGATTACTCCCCGGCTGTGAGAGGCAACCCGTGACCGCGACGACGACTCACCCTGTTCCGCCCGCTCTGAGCGCACGCAGACGCTGGACGGTGCTGGCCGTCTGCTGCCTGAGCATGTTCCTGGTGGGCCTGGACACCACCATCGTCAACGTGGGCCTGCCCGCCATCGGGCGCGGCCTGGGCGTCGGGACGCGCAGTCTCGAGTGGACCGTTGACGCGTACACCATCGTCCTGGCCGGGCTGCTGATCTCCTCCGGCGCGCTGGCGGACCGGTTCGGACGCCGACGGATGTTCCAGTGCGGGCTGGTCGTGTTCGGGGCGGCCTCGCTGGTCTGCGCGATCGCGCCTTCGGTCGGCGCGCTGGTCGCGGCCCGCGCCGTTCAGGGCGTCGGCGCCTCGATGCTCAGTCCGGTCGCTCTCGCGATCGTGGTGAACGCGATGCCCGACCCGAGAGAGCGAGCGCAGGCGATCGGTGTCTGGGCGTCCGTTTTCGGGCTCAGCATGGCCGTCGGGCCGGTCATCGGGGGTGCTCTGCTCGCGGGGCTCGACTGGCGGGCACTGTTCTGGATCAACGCCCCGGTCATCGTGGCCGCTCTGGTGCTCAGCGCCGTGTTCGTGCCCGAGTCCCGGGCGCCGCGGGCACAGCGGCTCGACGTGCCGGGTCAGGCGCTGCTGACCGTGGTCATCGGCGTCTGGGTCGGCGTCCTCATCGAAGGGCCGCACATCGGCTGGACGTCGCCCGCAGCGCTGGCCGCCTATGGGGTCGCGACGATGGCGACGGTCGGATTCGTATGGGTCGAGGCCCGTCGGCAGCAACCGCTGATGGATCTACGGCTCTTCCGCAGCCCCGCGTTCAGCGGTGCCGTCCTGGGGGCCGTGGCGGTCTTCGTCGCTCTGAACGTGACGCTGCTGCTCAACACCCTTTACCTGCAGCACACCCGGGGATTCACGCCACTGGCCGCCGGAGCGGCGACGCTGCCCATGGCCCTCGGCGCCACCGTCTGCGCCCCCTGGTCCGGCCGTCTCGTCGGTCGCGTCGGACCCCGGCTGCCGCTGACCCTGGCCGGCGGCTTCACCATGGCGGGCGGACTCTGCCTGGTCGGACTCGACGGTCACACCAGCACGCCCCTGCTCCTGCTCGCCTACCTGCTCACCGGCATCGGGTTCGGCTTCGCCAACGCGCCGATCACCAACACCGCGGTCAGTGGGCTGCCTCCCGCCCGAGCCGGCGTGGCCGGAGCGATCACCTCCACCGCACGACAGGTCGGCGCCGCGCTCGGCATCGCCCTCTCCGGCGGCCTGGTGGCCAACACCACCCCAGCGGGCCTGGCCCACGCGTCCCGCCCTGGCTGGATCCTGGTCGCCGCCTGCGGGCTCCTGCTGGTCCTCCTGGCCCGTACGTCACGGTCGAAGGCATGAAGCACGGTCGAAGACATGAAGAAGGTCCACGCACACTCCGTAACCACGGCTGGGGCCGTCGGATCCCGGAGTGGGCCGAGTCGGCGGCGGCCGAACGGGAAGCTGCGGCGCACATGACCTTCGCTGCCACAAGGTCGATACTGATGAGCAAGGCTCCGTGCTCCCGCCCCAAGGCGCCCTCAGGGGGATCCCCTGAACAGGGAAAACACCGGTCAGAGACTCACCTGCTAAGTTTCTTAGGAGATAGGCATGAAGATGCTGATCAACGTCCCGGAGACCGTGGTGGCAGACGGGCTGCGGGGTATGGCGGCCGCGCATCCCGACCTGACCGTGGACGTGGAGAACCGGGTGATCGTCCGCCGGGACGCTCCCGTGGCCGGGCAGGTCGCGCTGATCTCGGGCGGTGGGTCGGGGCACGAGCCGCTGCACGGGGGATTCGTCGGTCCGGGCATGCTCTCGGCGGCCTGCCCCGGAGAGGTGTTCACCTCGCCGGTGCCGGACCAGATGGCGCGGGCGGCGGCCGCCGTCGACAGCGGGGCCGGCGTGCTGTTCATCGTGAAGAACTACACGGGTGACGTGCTCAACTTCGACATGGCGGCCGAACTCGCCGAGGACGAGGGCATCCAGGTCGGCAAGGTGCTGGTCAACGATGACGTGGCCGTCACCGACAGCCTGTACACGGCCGGCCGGCGCGGCACCGGCGCGACCCTGTTCGTGGAGAAGATCGCGGGTGCCGCCGCGGCCGAGGGGCAGCCGCTGGAGCGGGTGGAGGCCGTCGGGCGCCAGGTGAACGAGAACGCCCGCAGCTTCGGTGTCGCGCTGAGCGCCGTCACCACCCCGGCCAAGGGCTCCCCGACCTTCGATCTGCCCTCCGGCGAGCTGGAGTTGGGCATCGGCATCCACGGCGAGCCGGGCCGGGAGCGGCGGGCGATGATGACCTCCGGGGAGATCGCCGACTTCGCGGTGCACGCCATCCTGGAGGACATGCCCCCGCGCAACCCCGTGCTGGTCCTGGTCAACGGCATGGGTGCCACCCCGCTGCTGGAGCTGTACGGCTTCAACGCGGAGGTGCAGCGGGTGCTCGGCGAGCGGGGCGTGACCGTGGCCCGCACCCTCGTCGGCAACTACGTCACCTCCCTCGACATGGCGGGTGCCTCGGTCACGCTGTGCCAGGTCGACGAGGAACTGCTGCGGCTGTGGGACGCGCCGGTGAAGACCCCGGCACTGCGCTGGGGGATGTGATACGGCGGACGAAGCGGTCAACATCCCTACCACGCAAGGAGATCCAGTGCTCGACGCCGATTTCTTCCGCCGTTGGATGACGGCGACCGCCGCATCCGTCGACCGGGAGGCGGAACGGCTCACGGCCCTCGACTCGGCCATCGGGGACGCCGACCACGGCAGCAACATGCAGCGCGGGTTCACGGCCGTCCTGGCCAGCCTGGAGGAGGAGGCGCCGGCCACCCCGGGCGCCGTGCTGGTCCTGGCCGGGCGCCGGCTGATCTCGACGGTCGGCGGGGCGGCCGGGCCGTTGTACGGCACCCTGCTGCGCAAGGCCGGCAAGGCGCTCGGGGACGCCACCGAGGTCAGCGAGAAGCAGCTGGCCGAGGCGCTCAGGGCGGGCGTGGACGGGGTGATGGCACTGGGCGGTGCCGCACCCGGCGACAAGACCATGATCGACTCCCTGGTCCCGGCCGTGGACGCGCTCGGCGAGGGCTTCGCCGCGGCACGCTCGGCCGCCGAGCAGGGCGCGGAGGCCACCATCCCGCTGCTGGCCCGCAAGGGCCGGGCCAGCTATCTCGGCGAGCGCAGCATCGGGCACCAGGATCCGGGGGCCACATCCTCGGCCCTTCTGATCGCCGGACTGGAAGAAGCGGCTTCGGGAGCATCGGGTGAGTGACGAGAAGCGGGTCGGGATCGTGCTGGTGTCGCACAGCGCGGAGGTCGCGACATCCGTGGCCGAGCTGGCGAAGGGTCTGGCGGGCGGGGCCACCGCGGTGCCCGTCGCCGCGGCGGGCGGTACCGAGGGCGGCGGGCTCGGCACCAGCGCCGAGCTGATCTCCGCGGCGGCCGCCTCCGTGGACCGGGGTGTCGGGGTCGCCGTACTCACCGACCTCGGCAGTGCGGTGCTCACCGTGAAGGCGCTGCTGGCCGAGGGCGATGAACTGCCGGACGGGGCGCGGCTGGTGGACGCGCCGTTCGTGGAGGGCGCGGTGGCCGCGGTCGTCACGGCGGCCACGGGAGCGGATCTGGACGCGGTGGAGGCCGCGGCCGCTGAGGCGTACAGCTACCGGAAGGTGTGAGTCGCGTGGGGTCCAGGGGGCTCCGCCCCCTGGACCCCCGGCCTATGCCCACCCACCACTCGACTCGGTAGGCATAAAAGGCGCCCGCCCGGGCTCGGTGGGCCGTGCAGGCGGTCTCACTTCTGGGCCTCCACGAACTCCCGGGCCAGCCGCTCCCCCATCTCCACCGCCGCCCGGTGGTCCTCGATCGGGGCGACCTTCGAGTCCTTGAAGACGATGTACGTGACGCCGGAGGGGACTCCACCGTTGCGCGGGTCGGGGTGGATGCCGAGGCCCCGGGCGGTGGCGTAGGAGGCCTCGCCGATGATGTCCCGCGGACCGGTGTCGCCGACGACCGCGTACCGCACCCGGTCGTGGTAGATCACGGCCGCCACCGCGCCGCCCCTGATTCCCTGCGCGCTGGGGTCCCAGATGCCGCTCGGAGCCGGGATCACGATGTAGGGCAGGGACTCGGCGTTCAGGTGGCGGCCGTCGGACTGCTGGTAGGCGGTGGCGGCGGAGAACAGCGGATCGGTACGGCGGTTGCAGCGGGTGGTGGGCCGTCCGTCGCAGTCGACGTCCAGGTCGGCCTTCCAGAACACCGCCTTGCGAGTGCCGCAGACGGGGACGGTCGCGGAGCCACCGCCGTCGGTTCTGTACCGGCCCTTGGACACCTGGGTACAGGTGCGCACCCGGTCGAGCAGGTCGGTGGCGGTCACGGAGCCCTCGCTGTGGGCCGCGTGCTCCTGCCCGGGCGGTACGGCAGCGGCGGGAACTGTCGTCGGGGCGAGCAGGGCGGCGCCGGCCGTGGCCAGCGTCAGCGACTGGAGACGCACTCTGAGGGACTCTCTCCTGGAGAACATTCCGGACACCTTGCCGAATCTGGTGCCGGCCTGCGAGCACGACCACTCCGATGGGGCCGGATGGAGCACGCTCCTGACGCCCTGTGAGAAGACAACAGGGGCCGGGGGCCTGAGCCGATACCGGCCCAGGCCCCCCGGCCGCCCGCGTCGGCGCGGGTTCGGCGACGACAGCGTGTCCGCGCCACAGGCATGAACTTCCCTGCGTTCTCGGGGAGTTCAGCCGTAGGGAGTCCTCAGCATACGTAACTCCCGCGCATGGTCACCAACACGACCCCCTTGCTTCGGTCGCACAGGCCGGGTCATATTGGTCCGGACCTTTGCCGTGATGCCGTCCCCGGGGAGGCAGAGCCGTGCGACGCGTTCCCCTCCGGCCCGTGCTGGCCTGCGCAGCCCTGGTGCTGGTCACGTCCTGCGGCTGGAGCGGTGCGGCCGACGGCGACGGCGGACGGGCGCCCGGCGCTCCGGCGGGCGTCACCGCCGCGGCCGGGAGCGCCACCAGCGTGCACGTGATGTGGAACGCGGTGCCGGACGGGCGCGGGATCCGCACCTACGAGGTATATCGCGGCGCCACGAAAGTCACGGAAGTACCGGGCTCGCAGCACATGGTGGACGTCACCAGGCTCAGGCCGTCCACCCTGTATGCGTTCACTGTGCGGGCCCGGGACACGGACGGCCGCCTCGGGCCGCCGAGCCGTGAGGTGCGGGCGCGCACGCCCGCCGTGGTGGCGGCGGACCGCTCGGCCCCGACCCGCCCGCTACGGCCGACCGGCCGGGCGGTCGGCAGCCGGGCGGTCCAGCTGTCCTGGGCCGCCTCCCGCGACGACAGGGGCGTGGTGTCGTACGACGTCTACCAGGGCGGTGCGAAGATCCACAGCGTCGGTGGCGGCCAGACCGCGACCGTGGTCACCGGACTGCGTCCCGGCACCCGGTACGTCTTCACCCTGCGGGCGCGGGACGCCGCCGACAACCTCTCGCCCGCGAGCGCACCCGTCCGGATCGGCACGCCGGGCACCGACGACGGACGGGACACCCGGCCGACCGGCTTCACCGCCACGACCCACCGGTCCGCCGGGGCGTACTACATCGACCTCGCCTGGGATCCGCCGCGGGTGGACGGGGTGATCACCGAGTACCGGATCCAGCTCGACGGCACCACGGCCACCTCCCTGGTATGGGGCGGCGACCCACCGCGTGGCCGGGCCCGCTACAGCTTCTACGTCGGGCGGGACGCCGGGGCCGAGCACCGGGTGCGGCTGAGGGCGCGACTGCCCGACGGCACCTGGGGCGGCTTCTCGGCGGAGCGGACGGTGACCACGGGCGCGGGCGGCTGACGGTCGACGGGCCGGCTCCGTCCTGCACCGGTCGCAGGAGTCACGTCACCTGACCGGGTGCGGTCCGCGTGCGGCCGGGTCCGGGGCCGCGTTTGCTGCCCTTGAGGGCAGCACGGACGTTTCCCGACCCTCGGCGGCGCATGGGATGTACCGCCAACCGTGCCGCCGGAGGCCAGCCAATGCGAAACTCCCGACTCCTCCTCCGCTCCGGCCTGACCCTGGCGGCCGCCGCCGCGCTCCCGACCGCACTCGCCGGGCCCTCGGCGGCGGTCTCGGGAATCTCGGTGAGCACCACCGGGTCCACGGTCTCGGTCGTCACCAGCGCATGCGTCCAGAACAACGGCAGTTGGGGCACCGCCTCGCTGCTCAGCAGCGGCCAGGGGAGCTTCTCCCAGGGCCGCCAGGTTGCCCTGTCGGGCACGACCATCAGCCAGTCGGCGGCCTGGTCGGGGGTGAGCCCGGGGACGTACACGGTCGTGGTGGTCTGCTCCAACGGCGTGACCGCCGGCAGCCAGTCCGTGATCGTGTCCGCCGCCTCCGCCCCCACGACCTCGTCGACGTCCGCCGCGGCCCCCTCGCGCGGTGTGATGGGCGGCCTCGGCGGCGCGGCCCGCGACTACCGGACGCTCACCCTGGGCATCGGCGCGACCCTGGTGACCGCCGGCCTGGCCGCCACGGCCTGGTTCCTGCGCCGCCGCTCGAAGCCGTACCGCCTCTGAGACCCCACCGTCAGATCAGCCGGACGGGTCCCCCGTCGGTTCCGGTGCCTCGGCGGGCAGCGCGGTGAACTCCTTCAGGGCCTCGGTCAGCCACTGGGTCCAGAAGGTCTCCAGGTCGATGCCGGCGCGCAGGACCAGGTGGCGCAGGCGGTCCTGCGGGCCGGTCCGGTCCGGCGGGAAGTCGCGCCGCTCGATCTCCTCGTACTCGGCCAACTGCCGCTGGTGCAGCTCCAGATGGCGGCGCAGGTCGGATTCGAGGCCCGCCGTGCCGACCACCGCCGCGGCGCGCAGCCGCAGCAGCAGGACGTCCCGCTGTGGCTTGGGATCCTGGGAGGCGGCGGTCCAGCGGGCCAGTTCGGCGCGGCCCGCGGGCAGAACCTCGTAACTCTTCTTCTGCCCGCGGGCCGGCTGCTCGGCCGGCAGGGTGCGGATGTGGCCCTCGGCCTCCAGCTTGCCCAGCTCCCGATAGATCTGCTGGTGCGTCGCGGACCAGAAGTAGCCGATCGACTTGTCGAACCGGCGGGTCAGTTCGAGACCCGACGACGGCTTCTCCAGCAGGGCGGTGAGGATGGCGTGCGGGAGTGACATGGGCTCATCCTAGGGACGGGCGTACGGCCCCTACAGGGCCGCCGCCAGTTCGGTGCCCTGCTTGATGGCCCGCTTGGCGTCCAGCTCGGCCGCGACGTCGGCGCCGCCGATCAGGTGGACGCTGCGTCCGGCGGCGACCAGCTCCTCGTACAGGTCGCGGCGCGGCTCCTGGCCGGTGCACAGCACGACGGTGTCGACCTCCAGGACCGTGCTCTCCTCGCCCACGGTGATGTGCAGGCCCGCGTCGTCGATCCGGTCGTAGCGCACGCCCGGGACCATGGTCACGCCGCGGTGCTTCAGCTCGGTGCGGTGGATCCAGCCGGTGGTCTTGCCGAGTCCGGCACCGACCTTGGTGGTCTTGCGCTGGAGGAGGTGGACCGCGCGCGGCGGGGCGGGCCGGCGCGGTGCGGCGAGGCCGCCCGGTGCCGCGTAGTCCATGTCGACGCCCCAGTTGCGGAAGTACGTCTCCGGGTCCTCGCTCGCCTTGTCGCCGCCGTCGGTGAGGTACTCGGCGACGTCGAAGCCGATACCGCCGGCGCCCAGGATGGCGACGCGGTCGCCGACGGGGGCACCGTCGCGCAGGACGTCGAGGTAGCCGAGGACGCGGGGGTGGTCGGCGCCGGGGATGTCGGGGGTGCGCGGGGTGACGCCGGTGGCGACGACGACCTCGTCGTAGTCGGCCAGGTCCCCGGCGCCGACCCAGGTGTCGAGGCGTACGTCCACGCCGTGCTCGTCGAGCTGGTGGCGGAAGTAGCGCAGCGTCTCGTCGAACTCCTGCTTGCCGGGGACCTTGCGGGCCACGTTCAGCTGGCCGCCGATCTCGCTCCCGGCGTCGAAGAGCACCACGTCATGGCCGCGTTCGGCGGCGCTCACGGCGCAGGCGAGGCCCGCCGGACCGGCGCCGACGACGGCGACGCGCTTCTTCAGCCGGGTCGGGGAGAGCACCAGTTCCGTCTCGTGGCAGGCGCGCGGGTTGACCAGGCAGGAGGTGATCTTGCCGCTGAACGTGTGGTCGAGGCAGGCCTGGTTGCAGCCGATGCAGGTGTTGATGGCCTCGGGCGTGCCGGCCGCGGCCTTGTTGACGAAGTCGGGGTCGGCGAGCATCGGGCGGGCCATGGACACCATGTCCGCGTAGCCGTCGGCGAGCAACTCCTCGGCCAGCTCGGGGGTGTTGATGCGGTTGGTGGTCACCAGCGGGAGGGACACCTCGCCCATGAGCTTCTTGGTGACCCAGGTGTAGGCGCCGCGCGGGACCGAGGTGGCGATGGTGGGGATGCGCGCCTCGTGCCAGCCGATGCCGGTGTTGATGATCGTCGCCCCGGCGGCCTCGACGGCCTTGGCGAGGGTGACGACCTCCTCCAGGGAGGAGCCGCCCGGGACCAGGTCCAGCATGGAGAGCCGGTAGATGATGATGAAGTCCTCGCCGACCGCCTCGCGCACGCGCTGGACGATCTCGACGGGGAAACGCATCCGGTTCTCGTACGAGCCGCCCCAGCGGTCGGTGCGGTGGTTGGTCTGGGCGGCGATGAACTCGTTGATGAGGTAGCCCTCGGAGCCCATGATCTCGACGCCGTCGTAACCGGCCCGCTGTGCCAGGCGGGCGGCGCGGGCGTAGTCGTCGATGGTGCGCTCGACGTCGGCGTCGCTCAGTTCGCGCGGCACGAAGGGGCTGATCGGGGCCTGCAGCGGGCTCGGGGCGACCAGGTCCTGGTGGTAGGCGTACCGGCCGAAGTGCAGGATCTGCATCGCGATCCGGCCGCCCTCGCGGTGTACGGCCTCGGTGACGGCCTTGTGCTCCTCGGCCTCCGCCTCGGTGGTGAGCTTGGAGCCGCCCTCCCACGGCCGCCCCTCCTCGTTGGGCGCGATGCCGCCGGTGACGATGAGCCCGACTCCGCCGCGCGCGCGGGCCGCGTAGAACGCCGCCATCCGCTCGAAGCCGCGCTCGGCCTCCTCCAGACCGACGTGCATGGAGCCCATGAGGACGCGGTTGGGCAGCGTGGTGAATCCCAGGTCGAGCGGGGACATCAGGTGCGGGTAACGGCTCATCGGGCCCTCCGTGCGCGGTGTGGACGCCTCTGTTGTAGAGGACCCCGAACCCATTGTGCAACTAGTTGCATAAACGCACGGAGGTGAACCCGATCACTCTGTGGCTGTGGCTGCCGTTACGTCACCGGCTTTCGAGCAGGAGGTGCAGTTCCCGTTCCTGGTCCCCCGAGGCCGAGGAGAGGTTGCGCACCGCGAAGAGCGAGTCCAGCGTCCTGTGGAGCCGGTTGATCGCCCAGTAGCTGCCCTGCGCGTCGGCCTCGACGCCGGCCGAGAGCCGGGCGGGCGGCCGGCAGGCGTGGGCGTCGGTGACCTCGAACGTGCCGAGCCACACCATCGGGCGTGTCTCGTGGAGCTGCTGTGGCACGTCCTCGGCGGACCGGTCGGACTCGAAGCACTCGCACAGCGCGTCGAACACGATCCGGGCGTCTTCCTTGCTGCATCCGCTGATCTCGAGGGACACGGCTTCCTCGTGCGATCGCTCACGGGCCATCGTGATCGCTCCTCTCATGGCGGTGGCGCGATACCGCGGGCTCCCCGCGCACCGCGCCACCTCCCCAGAAAACCACCACTTTCCGGAAACGCACCACCTGTCGCGGCGGCGACGCGGCGGGGGTTCTCAGCCGCGCGAGAACTTGTACGTCTTGCTGTCCGTGAGGATGCAGAACCCCGGCGACATGACGATCACCCGCAGGACGCCGGTCCGGCGGTCGTAGTCGATGCCCTCCGTCTCGAAGGTGCCCGAGCAGGAGCTGCGCAGCGGCAGCTGGCGCAGGGCCGTGACATGGCCGGAGACGTCCGCCGAGCCCGGGGTCGCGGACAGGTCGATCTGGAGCAGCGGCTTGGTCATGCCGAAGAGGGAGCCGTCCGGGTCGTCCGAGGAGCACAGCAGGGTCGTCGGGCCGGAGAAGTCGCAGCCCTGGACGTCGCGGACGGCGTGGTCGAGGTTGACCTTGGAGGCCTGCGGGAGGTTCGCCGAGGGCGAGGTGCTCGGGTTGATGCCCGGGGTCGGGAAGACCAGCAGGCGGTTCATGGTGCCCCACTCGCCCGCCAGCATCCACTGGCCGTCCGGCGAGATCGCGTCCCAGGAGTTGTTCAGCGCCTCGCCGGGACTCAGCGCGTGGACGTACTCCGACCAGGCGCCGCCCGGTGCCTGCACACGGAACATCTTCGAGTTGCCGGAGTCCTGCTGGTAGGGCTCGATGTAGTAGCCGTTGTACGAGGCGTCGGGGTCGCCGACGTGGTTCCAGCCTCTGCTGGAGACACCGATGGGGATGGTGCCGATGCCGGTGTACCGGTTGGGGCTGTTCGCCGGGACCTCCACCGAGGTCAGACCCTGGCTCTCGGTCAGCGGGTCGGCGCGGTCGGAGCCGGTCTCGGTCCAGTTGTCGGCGGCGGAGGCCGGGGCGGGTGCGGCGAGGGACACCACGGCTGCGGTGGCCAGGGTGACGAGTCCGGCGAGGACTGTGTGACAACGTTGCCGGACGGACGGGGACGCGGGCATGGCCGACTCCTCGAACGGGGGGGGTGGGGCACTCGGTCGGCGCACAGTCTGACGGGGCTCGATGGTCATGTACAGACCAATGGAGCAACATGAGGGTGAACTCTCCCGGCCCCGGGGACTTGCCTGCCGGTCACGGGGGTGGTTACTTCGGCGGACGTCCGCCGCCGTGTTGAGAGATGGTGGAGATAGTCGGCGACGGCGTCGGAGAGTCGCGTGTGAGCGCGGTAGAACAAGGGGAGTCGGCACGGGGGACGACGTGCCGTGCGGACTGGCGAAGGCGGTGCATGGCATGAGTGCAGCCGAGGCTCCGGTGGCCGAGGGCGGCGGGCCGGTGCGGCCGAGCGGGCTGCTCGACGTACTGAGCGTCGCGTCGGTGGTGCTGGACGCCGAGGGCCGCATCGTGCTGTGGAGCCCCCAGGCGGAGGAGCTGTTCGGCTATTCGGCGCCGGAGGCGCTGGGGCAGTTCGCCGCCCGGCTGATGGTGAACGACGAGCACATCCAGATGGTCGGCAAGCTGTTCGCCGATGTGATGCAGACCGGTCAGAGCTGGGCCGGGGCGTTCCCCGTCCGGGTCAAGGACGGCGGCACGCGTCTGGTGGAGTTCCGCAACATGCGCCTGCTGGACGACCAGGGCGACGTGTACGCGCTGGGGCTCGCGGCCGACCGGTCCACGGTGCGCCGCCTCGAACAGGACGTGGCGCTGTCCGAGCGGATGGTGAAACAGTCACCGATCGGATTCGCCGTGTTCGACACGGACCTGCGGTATGTCTCGATCAACCCGGCCCTGGCGAAGATCAACGGCATCCCCGCCGCGGAGCACGTCGGGCGGACCGTCGGCGAGATGCTGCCGCTGCTGGACGTCGACGCCCTGGAGGGCGCGGCCCGCCGGGTCCTGGAGACCGGGGTGCCCCTCGTGGCCCAGTCCACCATCGGCCGGACCCCGGCCGATCCGGACGAGGACCACGCCTGGTCGGTGTCGCTCTACCGGCTGGAGGACTCGGTGGGCACGGTGCTCGGCGTCGCGGCCTCGGTGGTGGACATCACCGAGGCCCACCGGGCGCGCATCGAGACCGAGACCGCGCGGCGACGGCTCGCCGTCATCGCCGACGCCTCCACGCGCATCGGTACGACGCTGGAGCTGGAGCGCACGGCGTTCGAACTGGCCGAGGTCGCCGTGCCCGCGCTGGCCGACGTGGCCGCCGTGGACCTGCTGGACGCCGTCGTGGAGGGCCGGCCCAGCACGCTCGGCCCGTCGGAGGACGCGGTGATCCGGGCCCTGGCGCTGCGGGCCGACCAGGAGTCGGAGGCCGTCCGGGCGGCCGACGCGCCCGGCCGGATCGCCCGGTACGGGCCCGACCGGCTGGTCACCGAGTGCGTCCGTTCGGGTGAGGCGGTGCTGGTGCAGCAGGTGAAGGACGAGGACCTGCCGCGCATCGCCCGCTCCCCCGAGGCGGCCGCCCTCCTGGGCCGGGCGGGCCTGCACTCGTATCTCGCCGTGCCGCTGATCGCGCGCGGCGAGGTGCTGGGCGCCCTCGACCTCAAGCGCACCCGCAATCCGGCGCCCTTCGACGCGGACGACGTCCTGCTGGCCCGGGAACTGGCGGCCCGGGCGGCCGTGCAGATCGACAACGCCCGCTGGTACCAGAACGCCCGCAACACCGCGCTCACCCTGCAGCGCAGCCTGCTGCCCAGCCAGCCGCCGGTGACGACGGGCCTTGAGGTGGCCTCCCGCTATCAGCCGGCGGGCGCCACCAGCGAGGTCGGCGGCGACTGGTTCGACGTCATCCCGCTGGAGGGCGGCCGGACGGCACTCGTGGTCGGCGACGTCATGGGCAGCGGCATCAACGCCGCCGCCACCATGGGCCGACTGCGCACCGCGACCACCACGCTGGCCGCGCTCGGCCTCGACCCGGCGGTGCTGCTGGAGCACCTGGACAAGACGACCTCGGCCTGGGACCACTCCATCGCCACCTGTGTGTACGCCGTCCACGACCCGCATCTGCGCCAGTGCCGGATCGCCAACGCCGGCCACCTCCCGCCGGCCCGGGTGCGTCCCGGCCACCCGCCGGAGCTGCTCGACCTGCCCACCGGGGTCCCGTTGGGCGTGGGCGGGGTCGAGTTCTCCACCGTGACGGTCGACTTCGAGCCGGGCGACGAGCTGGTGTTCTACACCGACGGGCTGGTCGAGACCCGCTGCCACTCCCTGGACGAACGCCTGGACTTCCTGCTGTCCCTGCTCGACGACCCCGGCCGCCCGCTGGAGGAGGCCTGCGACCTGCTCCTGCGGACGCTGCACCACCCCGACAACCACGACGACGTGGCCCTGCTCATCGCCCGGGCACAGGAGCTGCGGTAGGCCGCTACTCCCGTACGCCGATCACCACATGGGCGTACGCCTCGTCCGACACCGCCAGACGGGTCGTCAGACCGGCGCGCGTGAACGCCGCTGCGGCCGCCTGTGCCTGGCGTTCGCTGGCCTCGGTCAGGAGGCAGCCGCCGGGCGCCAGCCACCCGGGTGCCCCGGCGGCCACCCGGCGCAGTATGTCGAGGCCGTCCGCGCCGCCGTCGAGGGCGGTCTGCGGCTCGTGGTCGCGGGCCTCCGCCGGGAGGAGTGCCACGTCGGCGCTGGGGACGTAGGGCACGTTGGCCGTGAGGATGCCGACGCGGCCCCGCAGGCCGGCGGGCAGGGCGTCGAACAGGTCGCCCGCATGGGCCCGGCCGCCGTAGGGAGCGAGGTTGCGGCGGGCGCAGCGCACGGCCGCCGGGTCGATGTCGGCGGCGTGCACCTCGACAACGCCCAGTGCGGCGGCCAGGGCTGCGCCGAGCGCACCGGAGCCGCAGCACAGGTCGACGACGACCCGTGCCTCCGGGGCCTGGGCCAGGGCCTGGTCGACCAGGAACTCGGTACGGCGGCGGGGGACGAAGACGCCCTCGTCCACCGCGATGCGCAGACCGTGGAACTCGGCCCAGCCGAGGACGTGTTCGAGCGGGAGTCCGGCGGCGCGCCGGTCCACCATCGCGGACAGTTCCTCGGGGGTACGAGCCGTGGTGAGGAGCAACTCCGCCTCGTCCTCGGCGAAGACGCACCCGGCGGCGCGCAGCGCGGAGACGACGGCGGAAGGGGAGAGAGGGGGCAGGGAGGGCAGAGCGGGCATGGACGCCGAGAGCCTTTCGGGAACCGGGAGGCGAAGGGCGCTCTCGCGGTCACCTGTGGCGGTGGACCGCGCTGTCACAGAAAGCTGTCACAGATAGCTGTCACAGAAGGCTGTCACCAGGAGAGAGCACCCCGACTGACACTGCGGTAATGGGTCTCACCTCCTCGGCAGCCTGGGGCCGCGTACCGTCCGCGGCCGGACGGCCACCATACCCCAGGGCCCGGATCGGCCGTCGTCCGCGCCGAGTTCGAAACTGCCTGGCGCGGCCGGGTGCGGCCCGTTACGATCGCCGCGATGACCACTCACTCTGCTGTCAGATTGGGGGTCCCGTCCGCGCAAGGTGAGTGCTGATGCTCACTCACACCGCGTACGGGGACTCCCGACTCTCCTTGTGGCTGCGCGTGCGCGAGTTCGCCGTGCCGCCGTCCATGATCGAGACCGCGACCGTCCGGCGCCGCGCCGGGGACTGGGCGGGGGCGTGTGCCGCCGCCGGTGTCGACGTCGATCTCGATCTGCGTTCCGTCGCCGGCACCCACGGCCGGGACCTCGCGGCCCGGGTCCGCGCCGACCTCCGCCACCTCGCTCCCGACCTGCTGCGCTGGCACATGCCGAGGATCGCGCCCGACGGGCTGCTGCGCCCGGGGCTGACCCTCACGCTGGCCCAGTACGACGGCCTGGGGCGTGCCGGGGACGGTCCGGTGCACCTGGTGGCCCGGACTCCGCCCGCCTGGGCGGACGCCGGTCAGCGGATCGGTCTCGCGCTGTGGGACGGATCCCGCGCGGGCACCGCCCGGCATCCGCATCCGCATCCCAGCCGACGGTACCGGCTCGATCTGCACCGACACCTGTGGGATGCGCGCAGGGCCGGTGAGCTGCGGGTACGGTCCGGGGCCGACCGGCCGGTGACGGACCGGGAACCGTGGGGTCTGGAGCCACCGGACCTGGGGCTGCCGGACCTGGTACCGCCGGGACCCGTGACGGACCGGGAGCCACCGGACCTGGAGCCACCGGACCTGGTACCGCCGGGATCCGGCTGTGCCATCGGCCGGTGGGCGGCCGAGGCCGCCGTGCTGCTCGGCTCGCTCGGCTCGGGGGACCGGTCCGCCGGCACCTTCGTCGTGCGGCTCGGCGGCCGGCGCCGGCTGGTGCTGGACCTGGCCGGGGACGACGACGGTGCGGCGCCGGCCACCCTGCGGGTCGCGGCGTCGCTGCCCAAGGGCGGCGTGTCCGCGCTGCCCGTCCTGCCCGACGCGGCGACCTGGGTCCTGCCGGACCTGGAGCTGCTGCGGGCCGGTCTGCTCGCACCCGACCACCTGCACCCGCTGGTCGCGTCCGCGCTCGTGCCGGATCACACACCGTCCGGTCCGCCCCGCCCTCCCGACCCGGCGGGGGCACCACGGTTCGTGGAGTGCCGGGGAGCCCGGCACCGGATCGGCCTGGTCGACGGCGTGCTGGCCCCGCTGGACCACGCTCCGGAGGAGATCCGGCGCGAGGAACTGCTGGTCGCGCTCGGCGGACCACCGCTCCCCTGCCTGCGGGCCATCGACGAGGCACACCGGCGTCCGGACTGCCTCACGGGTGTCCGCGAACGTCTGGACCACGGCGACACCGCGGGCGCGCTGGCCGTGGTCGAGGGCCTGCTGGGTCCCGACGCGCTGCTGCGTGACGGCTCCCTGCGGGACGAGCTGGAGGCGGCCGCGGCCCGGAGGATCGCGTACGGGCTCTACCGGGCCGGTCTGGTCGGCCCCGGCCGCACCCCTCCCCGTCCGGACCGTCGCACCACCCGGCACCACCGCCGTCACCCCCGCCACGCGACCTTCCTTCGCTGAACCCCCTTCTCTTCCCGCCGACTTCACACCCTAGGTGACCACATATGTGCGCATACGCTTCCTTTGCCATGCCCGACACTCCCACCCACCCCTCTCAACTCGACGTCGCCGCCGACCTGTTGGCCCTGTTGCGGGACGCGAGCACCGAACCCCGCGCCGACACCCAGCTGGAGGCGCTGACCCTGGCCGTGGCCGCCGATCTCCCCGTGCTGCTGTGGGGTGAGCCGGGCATCGGCAAGACGGCGGCCCTGACCCAGCTCGCGAGCGCCCTGGACCTGCCGCTGACCACCGTGATCGCCAGCGTCCACGAGCCGTCCGACTTCTCGGGGCTGCCCGTCGTAGGAGACGACCCCGCGGAACAGGGGGTCCCGATGGCGCCGCCGGACTGGGCGGTACGGCTGGTCCGGGCCGGGCGCGGGCTGCTGTTCCTGGACGAGCTGTCCACCGCGCCGCCCGCCGTCCAGGCGGCCCTGCTCCGGCTGGTGCTGGAGCGGCGGATCGGCGCGCTGCGGCTGCCGCCCGGCGTGCGGATCGTGGCCGCCGCCAATCCGCGCTCCTCGGCCGCCGACGGCTGGGAACTGAGCCCGCCGCTGGCCAACCGGTTCGTGCACCTCCAGTGGACGCACGACCACGACGTCGTCGTACGCGGCCTGGGCGGGACCTGGCCCCGGGCCACCCTGCCCCGGCTCGATGCGGAGAAGCTGCCGGAGGCCGTGGACTTCGCGCGGCGCGCGGTCTGCGGTTTCCTCACCGCGCGCCCGGCGCTGGTGCACCGGCTGCCCAGCGGTGAGACGCGCCGGGGCGGTGCCTGGCCGTCGCCCCGCAGCTGGGAGATGACCCTGCGTCTGATCGCCTTCGCGACCGCCGCAGGCTCCTCCCGCGAGGTGCTGTCCCTACTGGTCCGGGGCACCGTCGGGGACGGGCCCGGCCTCGAAGTGCTGGCGAGCCTGGACCGGATGGACCTGCCGGACCCCGAGACGCTGCTGGCCGACCCCGCCGGTGCCGTGCTGCCCGAGCGCGGGGATCTGCGGCAGGCCGCGCTGGACGGCGTGGTGGACGCGATCCGCAAGCGGCCGGAACGGGCCCGCTGGGACGCGGCGTGGGCGCTGCTGGTCCGCGCGCTGGAGACCGGGGCCCCGGACGTGGTGGTCGTCCCGGCGACCACGCTGGCTTCCCTGCGGCGGGAGGACTGGGACGTACCGGAGGCGATCGAACGGCTCGCCGGCGTGGTCTCCCTGTCCCGGCGCGCCGACGAGGCCGCCCGCCGGTCCGCGGTCGCGACCGGGGCCCGTCGATGACGGACGACGCACCCGGGGCGCTGGACCTCGGCAGGCTCTTCGCCGCCCGGCTGCACGCGGCCCGGGCGCGGCCCTACCTGGCGACGGCCCTGTTCGCGCTGCACCCCGTCGAGTCGCGGCAGGTGCCGACGATGGCCGTCGACCGGCACTGGCGGTGCTACGTCTCCCCGGCCTTCGTGGACCGGACCCCCGTGGAGGACCTCGCCGGGGTGTGGGTGCACGAGGTGGCGCACCTGCTGCGCGACCACCACGCACGCGGTGACCGGGTCGCCCGGGAGCGCGGGCTGCACGGCCCCGGGGAGCGGCTGCGGATGAACATCGCGGCAGACCTGGAGATCAACGACGACGTGTACGGCGACGGGCTGGTACGGCCGCGAGGAGCCGTCACCCCCAGGCAACTGAAGCTGCCCGAGGGCGAGCTGATGGAGGACTACCTGCGGCTGTTCCGGCTCGGGCCACGGATGCAGGCGCTGGCCTGGCTGGACTGCGGGAGCGGCGCCGACGGCCTGGAGCGGGAGTGGGACCTGGGACCGGACGGCGCCCACGGGCTCAGCGAGCAGCAGCGGGACGCGGTGCGCTTCCGGGTGGCGCAGGGCATCACCGGCGCGCCGGGGGACGCGCCCCAAGGGTGGCAGCGGTGGGCCGAGGAGGCGTTCCATCCGCCGCAGCCCTGGCGGGAGTTGCTGGGTGCGGCGATGCGCTCGGCGGTCTCCGGCGCGGGCTCGGGCGACGACTACAGCTACGGTCGTCCGGCGCGGCGCTCGGCCGGGGTGCCCGGCGTGGTCCTGCCGAGTCTGCGGCGCAGGCCACCCCGGGTGTGCGTGGTCGTCGACACGTCCGGGTCGGTCAGCGACGCCGAACTGGGCAGCGCGCTCCTGGAGGTCGCCGCGATCTCCCGGGCCGTGGGCGGCCGGCGCGACCTGGTCACCGTGGTGTCGTGCGACGCGGCGGCCCAGACCGTGCACCCGCTGTGCCGGGCCGAGGGAATCCCGCTGGTGGGCGGCGGAGGGACGGACCTGCGGTCGGGCTTCGCCCAGGCGCTGCGGGCCCGGCCGGGCCCCGACGTGGTCGTGGTCCTGACGGACGGGCAGACGCCGTGGCCCGAGGCGCGGCCACCGTGCCGGACGGTGGTGGGCCTGTTTCCCCGGCAACGGTCCGGTGGCGGGTCCCGGGACGAGGAGAACCCCGAGTACCGGCCGGACACGCCGCCCGAGTGGGCGCGGGTGGTGACGATCGGGCCGGCCGGTCGGTGAGCCGCAAGCCGGAGGGGCGCCGTCCGTCACCGGGCGGCGCCCCTTCTCCCCGTGCGTCGGCCGTTCAGACGCCGACCGTCTCCTCGACCTCTTCCTCGGCCTCTTCTTCATCGGCCTGCTGCCGGGCCTGCTCCGTGCTCGGTGCGGGCTCGGGAAGAGCGGCCGCCTGCCTGGGCGCCCGGGCACGCTCGTACGCGGCCGCGATCGCGGTCATCGCGAGGCCGGCGAGCAGCCAGACCACGAGCGTCCACACGTTGCGGGCGAGGCCGTCGTCGCCGAAGTACAGCAGGCTGCGGATGCCCTCGACGAAGCCGGCGCCGTTCCAGAAGGCGTGCAGGGTGCCGAAGAAGCCGTTCTGCAGCTCGGGCCGGAACAGGCCGCCGGAGCTGGTGAAGTTGAGCATCACGAACAGCACCATCATGGTCAGCGTGGTCCACCGCTTGAGGAAGGTGTGCAGTCCGACGCCGATGAAGAGGATGCCCGCCGAGTAGAGCCACGCCATGCCCCACACGCTCGCGAGGCCGTGGTGGGCGAGGTGGAACACCGGCCCGGCGAGCAGTGCGCCGATGCCGCTGACCACCGCGGAGACACCGAGCGCGAGCAGCGCCCGTATCCGCATCGGGAGCGTGGCGCCCGCGGCGCCGAGGGCGGCGACCGAGGCGTAGGAGCCGATGCTCAGCGCGATCAGCAGGAAGAACAGGCCCTGGCCTGTGGGGTCGTCGGCGACCGGCGCGGCCACGTCGGTGACCTTCAGCGGGACGCCCTCCTTCGCGGCGACCGGCGTGAAGACCTTCTCGACGGCCGTGGCACCCATGTCGGAGGCGGCGGTGGCCACCAGCAGCTCGGGCGCCTTGGTGCTCGGCACATAGGCGCCGGTGACATCCCGGGACTTCAGCAGGTCGACGGCGGCGGCGCGGGTGGCGACGGTGCGGATGTCGAGCTTGTCCCCCGCCGTGTCCTTGACGGTCTGGGCGAACACCTTCGCCTGCGGTCCGGCACCGACCACGGCGACGGGCAGGTGGTTCGGCTCCGGGGTCACGAAGGCCCCCATGTACGCGAGCCCCATGCCCAGGCACATCAGCAGCGGGGTGATCAGGTGCGTGAGCACATGGCGGAGCGCTGGTGACCTCATCGGGCACGACCTCCAATAGTTGGCTTATACAACTTTCGCTTCAAGTTGTACTATACAACTAGAACGACGGAGGAGGTATTCCGGTGACAGCGGAGACGGCCATCGAGACCATCCAGCGCGAGATGACGATCTTCGCCCGCCGGGCCCGGGCCTCGGCGGGACGCATGCACCCCGAGCTGTCGCTCGTGTCCTACACCCTCCTCGGCCACCTGGAGGAGAAGGGCGGCTGCCGGGCCACCGACCTGGCAGCGCACTACGCCCTGGACAAGTCCACGGTCAGCCGCCAGGTGGCCGCGCTGGAGCGGGCCGGGCTCATCGAGCGGCGCCTGGACCCGGAGGACCACCGGGTCCAGGTGCTGCACCTGACCGAGGCCGGCGAGGAGATCCTCGCGCAGGTCACCCGGAGCCGGCGGGCCGCCTTCCGGGAGCGGCTCACCGGCTGGCCGGAGGAGGACCTGATCCGCTTCGCGGCCTACCTGGAGCGGTACAACGCCAGCCCGTCCGACGCCGACTCGGACTGAGTGCCGGTCACGGCACCGGTACGGCGGCCCGGTCCTCCGGCAGGTGCTCGGGAACGCGGGCCGCGAGGAACGCCGTGTGGCGGCGGAGCCGGAAGCCGAGGGACTCGTACAGCCGGATGGCGTGGGTGTTCCGGGCGCTGGTGTGCAGGAACGGGGTCTCGCCACGCTCCCGGATGCCGTGCGCGACCGCGAGGATCAGCCGGGTGGCCAGGCCCTCGCCGCGGAAGGCCGGGTCGGTGCAGACCGCGCTGATCTCGGTCCATCCCGGCGGGTGCAGCCGCTCCCCCGCCATCGCGATCAGGGCGCCCTCGCGGCGGATGCCCAGGTAGGTGCCGAGTTCGATGGTGCGTGGCAGGAAGGGGCCGGGCTGGGTGCGCGCCACGAGATCGAGCATCTCGGGTACGTCGGCCGGGCCGAGGCGGACCGCCTCCGGGTCCGGTGCGGCGGCGAGGCCGTCGTCCACGAACTGCACGCCCTCGACCCGGAAGGTCACCTCCCAGCCGTCCGGCACCTCTCCGCTGTAGCCGGCCAGCGGCACCTCGGTGCCGGGGCCGGCCAGCGCGGCGAGGTCGGCCCAGTCGTCCGCGTCGGGCTCGTCGGACAGGGCCAGCCACGGGGAGACGTCCACCGGGTAGCGCAGCACGCGGCCGAGCCGCTCGGCGAAGTGGGCGTGCGGGCCGGTCAGGGAGGCGCGGGCGGGGTTGTCGAGGACGTGCGGGGCCGCCGTCGCCTCGCCGGAGCCGACGCCGGCGCCGGTCAGGTCGCTCATGCGGACACCTCGATCACGATCTTGCCTCGGGCGTGCCCGTCCTCGACGGCGCGCAGGGCCTCCTCGGCCCGGTCGAGCGGGAAGGTACGGGTGACGTGCGGGTTCAGGGCCCCGCGCAGAACGAGGTCGGCCACGGCGTCCAGGACGGCGGCGGTGCGGGCGCGGGCCACCCGGGAGCCGCCCAGCTCGGCGACGGTCTCGGGCGGTGCCCCCGCGGTGATCAGCCTGGTCCGGTCGGCGAGCAGGGTGGCCGCCTCGGCGAGCGTCTCCTCGCCCACCAGGTCGTACACCGCGTCGACGCCCTCGGGTACGGCGGCACGCACGCGCTCGGCGAGGCCCGGTCCGCCGGGCACGTGCACGGCGCCCAGCGACTCCACGAAGTCCTTCTTGCTCTCGCTCGCCACACCCACGACCTTCGCTCCGAAGGCGCGGGCGATCTGGACGGCCGCGCTGCCGACCCCGCCGCCCGCGCCCGTCACCAGCAGGGTCGCGCCCTCGGGCAGATCGAGCTGGCGGACGCCGTCGTAGGCGGTGGCGGCGGCGACCGGCAGGGTGGCGGCGTCGGTGAAGGACAGCCCGGCGGGCTTGTGCGCGGCCTGGTCGGCGCGCAGCAGGGCGTACTCGGCGTATCCGCCGTCGACGGTGTTGCCGAACACCGCGTCGCCGACGGCGAACCCGGTCACGCCCGCGCCGACCTCCTCGACGACACCGGCGGCCTCGCTGCCGAAGACCGCGGGAAAGACGCGCTCGGCGCTCTCGCCGGGGCGACGGAAGCCGCCCCGCAGCTTCCAGTCGACGGGGTTCACTCCCGCCGCCCGGACGGCGACCAGCAACTGGCCCGGGCCGGGGGCCGGCCGTTCCACGTCGGTCAGCGCCTCTGTCTCCGGGCCGCCGTACCGCGTGAAGACGTACGCCTTGGGCATCGTCTTTCCTCGCTTCCCTCGTGCTGTCACCGGCGCACCGGCCGGTACTCAGCGCCAAGGAGGAGCGCGGGGCGGCTATTCCCGGGCCTGCGCAGAGTTCATACGGCCGCAATGGTCGGGGCACTGACCTGGGACGGAGCACCCACGCCGACAGCGTACGGTTGAACCATGAACGTCACCCGAGGCTTCACGGGTCGCCCGCGCGTCGCCAATCCAGGGCTGCCACCGGGGCAGTACGACGCCGGGGACGACTGGCCCGTCCTGTCCGCCGAGGTCACCCCCGACCTCACGCCCGCCGACTGGTCCTTCCGCATCGACGGACTGGTGGAGCGACCGCACGCCTGGGACTGGGAGCAGGCGCATGCCCTGCCCGGCTCCTCGTACGCGGGTGACATCCACTGTGTGACCAGCTGGTCGAAGTTCGGGGTGCGGTTCGGCGGCGTCTCGCTGGACACGTTCTTCGATGTGGTCCGGCCCCATGGGTCCGCCACCCATGCGCTCGCCTACTCGCACTCGGGCTACACCACGAACCTCCCGCTCGCCGACCTCACCGGCGGGCGCGCCTGGATCGCCTGGGAGTACGACGGCGAGCCGCTCGCGCCCGAACACGGCGGCCCGGCGCGGCTGCTGGTGCCGCACCTGTACTTCTGGAAGAGCGCCAAGTGGATCGCCGGCATCACGCTCCTCGACCACGACGAGCCGGGTTTCTGGGAGCGCAACGGCTACCACGCGCGGGGCAACCCGTGGGAGGAGCAGCGGTACTCCGGTGACTGAGACGACGGTGACCACGGACTTCACTCCCGCGACCCGCTTCGCCGTGCCCGGCCGCATCGCCGTGAGCAATCGGGCGGCGTCGGTGTGGCAGACGGCCACCCTGACCGAGATCCGGCGCGAGACGCCGCACTCGGCCACGTTCCGGCTCGCGGTGCCGGACTGGGCGGGGCACCTGCCCGGGCAGCACCTGATGCTGCGGCTGACCGCGGAGGACGGCTATGTGGCCCAGCGCCACTACTCGATCGCGTCCGCACCGGACGACTCCGGCCACATCGAGCTGACCCTGGACCAGGTGCCGGGCGGTGAGGTCTCGGGCTGGTTCCACACGGTGGCCCGGCCCGGTGACACGGTCGAGGTGCGCGGCCCGCTGAGCGGCTTCTTCGCCTGGCCGGGCGACCGCCCCGCCCTGCTGCTCGGGGCCGGTTCCGGGGTCGTACCGCTGATGTCGATGGTGCGGCACCACCGGGCGCGGGGCCTCGCCGTGCCGCTGCGGATGCTCGTGTCGGCGCGCAGCCCCGAGGAGCTGATCTACGCCGGGGAGCTGGGCGGCGAGACGACGGCCGTGTTCACGCGCAGCGCCCCCACGGGCCTGCCGGTGGGTCGTATGGCGGCCGCACATGTGGCGCCGCTCCTGGCCGAGCAGCCTCCGGGTGGGTGGGAGGCCTATGTGTGCGGCTCCAACGGCTTCGCCGAGCACGCCTCCCGCCTGCTGGTCGCGGCGGGCCAGCCGGTCGAGCGCATCCGCATCGAACGCTTCGGCTAGGGATCGACCGCTTCGGTCAGGGCCTGTCCGCCGGACACGCTCCAGGGCGCGCGGGTCCCGTGCGCGGCCGCTCGCGCAGGCCCTGGGGCGCGTGCCGCGTGCCGTGCTCCATGAGGGCTTGAAGTCGCGGTAGGCGGGGTGAGCGAGGTGCGCCGTACGGGGTACGAGACCGGTGTGGACGCTCGTGTGCGGCGGCGGGAGCGGACGACCGGTGACCCGGCTCGTCCGGCCCTCCGGCTCCGGCAGGGAGGTGGACATGCGTACCCAGGTGCGTGGCTGGCGCTGGCGGCGCAATCCGCTGCGGCGCCGCTCGGACGTCATCGAGGCGTGGACCGTGCTGGTCGTCTCCGTCCTGCTGTTCGTCGTCACACCGCTGGCCGGGGTCGCGGCGGGCCTGCGCGCCCATGAGCAGGCGCGTGCGCTCGCGGTGTCGCAGCGGGCCGAGCGGCATCAGGTGCAGGCAGTGGTGACCGGCAACACCCCCGAGCGGCTGCCCACGGAGCAGGGCGACCGTGATCACCCCTACCGTGCCCAGGTCCGCTGGACCGAGCCGGGCAAGGGGACGCGTACCGCGCCGGCCCGCGTCCCGGCGGGGACCCGGGCCGGTGACCTGGTGATCGTGTGGTTCGACGCCCGGGGCCGCAGTGTCGCCCCGCCGCCGGACGAGTTCGCGGTCTGGCAGCACACGGTCACCGTCGGCGTGTGCGCGACCGGCGGTGCGGCGGCCGTGGTCCTCCTCGGGCACGCCCTGGAGCGCCGGATCGCGCTGCGCCACCGGCTGGCCGAGTGGGAGCGGGAATGGGCGCGCACGGGACCGAAGTGGACACAGCCGAGGGCCTGACCGGCACCCGCATCGGCGCCGGCACCAGCAGCAGCACCAGCAGGTGACCCGACCACCAGACCCCCGACGGTCACCCCGCTCGGCTCCCGCAGCAAGCGGTTTCGCCGCCCTGGCCAGCACCTCGACCGCGAGCGCGGGGCGACAAACCCTGTCCGTACCCGACACAGCCCTGGCGAGTCATCCGATCACCCACGTACGGTGAGAGCGCGCAGTCCCCGTTCACGCTCCCTCCGCAAAGGCGGTCGCCGATGGCCCTGTTCGACCTCTCGATCGACGAACTCCGCGCGTACCGCAGCGAGTCCGAGGCACCGGAGGACTTCGACGCCTTCTGGGGCAAGACGCTCCAGGAGGCGCGCGAGCACACCCTGGACGCCCGCTTCGAGCCGGTGGACACCGGGCTGTCCACGGTGCAGGTGTACGACGTGACGTTCGCCGGGTTCGGCGGTCACCCGGTCAAGGGCTGGCTGCGGCTGCCGGCCGGCGCCACCGAACCGCTGCCGCTGGTGGTGGAGTTCATCGGCTACGGCGGCGGACGCGGTCTGGCGCACGAGAAGCTGCTGTGGGCGTCGACGGGCCGGGCGCACTTCGTGATGGACACGCGCGGGCAGGGCAGCGCGTGGGGCGGCGGGGGTGGCACGGCGGACCCGGTCGGCGCCGCGCCCGCCTATCCCGGGTTCATGACGCGGGGCGTCGACGCCCCCGAGAACTACTACTACCGGCGCGTGTTCACGGACGCCGTGCGCGCGGTGGAGGCCGCCCGTTCGCATCCGCTGACCGACGCGGCGCGGACCGTGGTGATCGGGGAGAGCCAGGGCGGCGGCATCGCCCTCGCCGTCGGCGGGCTGCTGCCCGATCTGGTCGCCGTCGCCCCGGACGTGCCGTTCCTGTGCGACTTCCCGCGCGCGACCATACTGACGGAGCGTCACCCGTACCGGGAGATAGGCCTGTTCCTCAAGACGCACCGCGGCCGCGCGGCCGATGTGCTGCACACCCTCTCCTACTTCGACGGCGTGCACTTCGCGGCCCGCGGCCGGGCCCCGGCTCTCTTCTCGGCGGCCCTGGAGGACCAGACGTGCCCGCCGTCGACCGTGTTCGCCGCGTTCAACGCCTGGGCGCACGAGGACAAGGCGATCGAGCTGTACGACTTCAACGACCACGAGGGCGGCGGGCCGTTCCAGGAGGAGCGGAAGCTGAGCTGGCTGCGGTCGTACGCCTGAGAGCACGGACAGAAGGAGCGGGGGCATGGACACACGGGTGGCCGCCGAGCGGTTCGTCCGGGTCTGGGAGCGGGCCTGGGCCGCACATGACGTGGACGCGCTGATCGAGTTGTACGCGGAGGACTGTGTGCACCGGTCGATGCCGTTCCGCGAGCCGCACCGGGGGCGGGACGAGCTGGCCGCGTATCTGCGCTGGTCGTTCGCCGAGGAGCAGGTGACCGACGTACGGTTCTCCGCGCCCCTGGTGGGTCCGGGCGGGATCGCGGTGGCGGAGTTCCGGGTGCTGAGCGAGGAGGGCGGTTCCCCCGCCGCCCTGGCGGGCTGCGTGTTCGTACGGTTCGACGAGGAGGGGCGGGCCGTGGAGACCCGCGACTACTGGCACACGACCGAGGGGCACCAGGAGCCGGCGGGCCGGCTGTTCCTCCTCTGACACTCGCGATACTCGCCCGAGCCTCGCCTGCTCCTCGCCCTTTTCAGCCAGTTGCCGCTCGCCGTGATCCCCCTGGCACCGGGATCACGCGGGTGGGTTTCGGCCTAACCGGCAGGACGCTCTTCCCTTGTGGTTTAGACCAATGCTAGATCTGGTCGCGCAATGAGCCCGCACGGCTACGTCTTGTCACCAACAGGAGGCGCGGCATGGCCCGCACCACCCCGCACGATCCCCCGCAGACCGACGCCGGACCCCTGTACTGGCGGATCGCGTCGCTGCTGCTCGACGAACTGCACGACGGCACCATTCCGCCCGGCGAGCGGTTGCCCGGCGAGCGGCATCTGGCCCAGCACTTCGGGGTCAGCCGGGAGACCGTCCGGCAGGCACTCGAGGTGCTGCGCCGCGGCGGTCTGGTCGCCACGGACCGGCGGGGCAGCCATGCCACGCTGCCCGGCCGCCCGGTCGAGGACCCGGTCTCGCTCACCTTCCCGGTCGGTGCCCGCCCCGCCGACCTGGGCGCGGTGGACCGGGCGACGGTGACCTGGGAGGCGCCGCCGCCGGAGCACGCCCAGGCGCTGCGCCTGGCCCCGCACCGGCCGACGCTGGTGCACCGCTACCGGTCGGCCACGCCCGACGGCCGGTCGCTGCGTACGGCGGTGACGTCGTTCTCGGCCGTGGCGCTGGCCGAGGTCGCGGAGCTGGGCCGCTACCGCGACCGGGCCGACGGGGCCACTCCCGCGCAGCTGCGCCGGGCCTACGACTGGATGCGCAAGGCCGGTCTGACGCTGCACCACCGGGACGCCATCACCCAGGTCGGCGACGCCGCCTCGGTGCGGGTGACCCGGCGGGTGCACGACCAGTACGCGCGCCCGCTGGAGATCACCGACCTGGTGGTGAACGCCGAACAGGACGCGCTGGTCTACGAGTTCACGCTGCCGGCGGCGGGGTGACACCGTCACCCCTGCGCGCCGACACCAGCCGGACGCGGGGGCTGCCGTCGCCGCGCTGCCCGAACTCGGGCAGCGCGTGCAGGTCGACCGTGAACCCCGCGCGCGTCAGCTCCTCCAGTACCTCACCCAGCCGGAAGGCCCGGTAGTACATGACGAACGGAGGCCTCCACAGGGCGTTGCGCACCCGCATCACCGCGTCGAAGCCGAGCAGCATCCAGAACGCGGGGCTGGACGGGCGGGGCGGGGCGAGGACCGGGAAGGCGAACCGGCCGCCCGGCCGCAGCACCGAGTGGACCTGGGTGAACAGCCCGGGCAGCTCCCGGGGCAGGAAGTGGCCGAACGCCCCGAAACTGACCACCAGGTCGAAGGCGGCGGTGAACGGCAGGGCTCGGGCGTCGGCGCGCACCCAGGCGACGCCCGGCCCCTCGGCCCCCGCCGCAAGCCCCGCGCTCGCGGCCCGGCGCCGGGCGACGTCGAGCATGCCGGCGCTGAAGTCGACGCCGGTGACACTGCGCCGGCACAGCCCGGCCAGGACGTCCAGCCCGGCGCCGGTGCCGCAGCACAGGTCGAGGCCGTCCTCGAACGGGCCGATCGGGTCCAGCGCCTTCGCCACCGAGTCCAGCACCGCGTCGGGTGTGCGGAAGGGGGTGTGGTCGAACTTCGGGGCCAGCAGATCGTAGCCGTGCTCGACGGACGACAGCGCCTGTACGGCGAGTTCACGGAGCGTGGGGCCTTCGGGGCTGAACATCCCGTCAGCCTAGGTGCTGGCGCGGCTGTGGACACGATTACCGCCGCTGACTACTCTCCTCCGCATCTATTCAGTTAATTGACTATGCGAGGTGATCCGATGCGCGCGTTCCGTGCGGCGGTGGAGGCGGGAGACCTGGACGCCGTCGAGGCACTGCTGGCCGACGACGTGGTCTTCACCAGCCCGGTCGTCTTCAAGCCGTACCCGGGCAAGGCAATCACCGCGGCGATCCTGCGCGGGGTCTTCCAGGTGTTCGAGGACTTCCGGTACGTCCGTGAGATCGGCGCTCCGGACGCCTCCGACCACGCACTGGTCTTCACGGCGCGGGTGGGCGACCGACAGCTGACCGGCTGCGACTTCCTGCATGTGAACGAGGACGGGCTGATCGACGACTTCATGGTCATGGTCCGTCCGCTGTCGGGCGCCCAGGCCCTCGCCGAGGCCATGGGCGCACGGTTCGACCAGATCGCGAAGGAGGCGGAGGCGCGGTCCGCCTGACCGGTGCGGCACCGCCCCGGACGGTTCAGGCCACCGTCAGCGTGACGGCTCCGGTGTAGGTCGCGCCGGGCGTGATGGCCGTCGGCGCGCCGTCGACGGCCATCGTCACGGACCTGCCGCGCGGGGCCCGTACCGTCGCGTCGGCGGCGAGGGCGAGCCGGGTCAGGTGGGAGGTGCCGGTGACCGTCCACGTCGAGCCACTGTCCAGCCGTACGATCGCGCCGTTGTTCACGGCGGCCTGCGCGGTGTTGGTCACGATGCCCAGCTCGTAGAAGGTGGACGCGTCGATGCTGGACACCCGGTGCCTGGCCCGCGTCGCCGAGATGACTCCCTCGACGGTGGCGTCCTCGAAGGTGAGGACCATGTTCCTGCCCTTGCGCACGCCGTTGTAGAAGTCGCCCTTCAGCGCGATCGAGCCGAAGGTGGCGGCGCCGTCGGTGTCGTGGACGGCGGTGACGTCGAACCTCGCGTCCTTCACCGGGTCGTCGGTCGGCTCGGTGTAGACGCCGGTGTTCATCATGAGGAAGGTGGCCCGTTCGGAGTTGATCACCGTGCCGCCGTCCAGGGTGAGCGTGCCGGCGCCGAAGAACATGCAGCCGAAGTGCCCGGAGTTCACCACCGTGCTCCGCACCGGAACGGCGCTCAACTCGGCGTGGGCCGCGCGGGCACGGTCGACGGCGGGTACGCGGCGCACGGCGGCGTCAAGGCGATCACCGACGCGCTGGACGCGGTGTCAGGGTCAGTCCTTGAGCTGCTCCAGCGTGGACCTGGTGTCCGTCTTCAGCCAGTCGGACACGTCGGCGAGCGCGGGCGGGTTCTTGTCCTGGTCGTACGAGCTGAGGTAGGCGCTGTAGCTCATCGTGTACGTCACCCAGCCGTCGCGTACGGCGAGAGTCGCGTAGCGGGAGCCGCTCGTGGAGCCGCTGGTGGTGTCCTGGCTGACCAGGTAGGCCTCGTCGCCGATACCCTTGACGGGGCTGACGTCGTAACCGGTGTGGCTGTCCCCGTAGTTCTTCCAAGTGGCGGTGAACTCCGGCCCGGGATCGGTCTTGCGGTGCAGGTCCACCTGCATGGAGAGGTAGGCGTCCGCGTAGCTGGAGCCGGTCTTCTTCAGGCTCAGGCTGCAGTAACTCTCGTCCAGCGCCTTGTCCTTGAGGGAGTTGTGCGTCGCGGAGGAGTCGTTCTCGGGGTACTCGTCCTTGAAGGACGAGTAGTCCGCGCCCGAGCACATGTTGGAGGGTGCCGAGTAGCCACGCAGGTCCGCGCTGTCCCCCGCGCCGCCGATCAGGAACACCCCGGCCGCCCACGCGGCGGAGGCGATGACCGCGCCGACGGCGAGCCACAGCACGGCCCGCCCGGCACCACCGCCGCCACCGGACGCCGGTGCGGGTACCGGGCCGTACTGGGGCGGCTGTGCGTAAGGGTTCCCCGGCACCCCTGCCTGGGGCGGGGCCGGCTGTCCGACCAGCGTGGGCTGCGCATAGAAGTTCCCCGGCGGGGGAGACTGCGGGTTCGGGTAAGGGTAGGCCGTCGGCTGCGGCGGGACCCCCTGCTGTGGCGCGGGTTGTCCGGGCTGCGGCGCGGGCTGGTCGGCCGACTGTGGGGGCTGCGGTGGCGTGGACATGTCGTGAAGATAGTGCACAGTGGCCGGTCAAGTCCCCTGACGTCCGGGATCGTTATGGTCTGGGGACATCTGGTGCGAGCCGGTGACACACGGGTACGGACCGGACTCCCGCGTCGCACAGGAGGGCCGGGACCCAGGAGCCCCGGCCGTCTTCCGTCGGCCAGACGGACGCCGTCCGCACCGCGGCGTTCACCGCCGTCCGGGCGGTGTTCTTGCGGACCAGCAGCAGGGTGACCAGCGCGCCGAGCAGCGAGGCGCAGCCGCAGCTCATCACGCCCAGGGCCTGCCGGGGCCGAGTGCGGACTGTGCGGCCGCCCGGGCCCCGTCGCTGCCGGCGTTGACCACGGCGAGGGGTCCGGCCGCGGCCTCCATGCCCTTGTCGGCGCCGCTCAGTCTGCCCGCCGGCGCGGAGGAGGCGGCGCTCATCGCGATGATGCTGATCACGGCGGGCCCGAGGCCCTGCCCGAACTCGCGGACCAGGCTGGTGGCACCGCTGGCCATGCCGGTCATCTCGATCGGTACGGCGTTCACGGCGGCCGAGGTCAGCGAGGAGACCACGCAGATGAAGCCGATGCCGAGCAGCAGCACCGGACCGAGGAAGGCCGTGAGGGAGGTGGTGGTGACGGGCAGCGCGGCGACGGCGCGGCCTGTTCCCGCTCCCGCCCCGCTGAGGAAGGCGATTTTCCCGGCCAGTCGACCCATGGTTGCCAAGTCCCTTGCCCCTTACCGCCCGAGTGCGGTGGTGGCAGCGTAGGGAGGGGCACCGCGCGCCTGCAGCCGGGCGTTGCCGGGGCCCGCACCGGCGGGAATAGCTCACGCCATCGACGTGTTGAGCACATCGCAGCGGTACCGCGCCATCGAGTGGTACCGTGCACTCAGCACTTGTGTACGCCCCCTTGTGGGCGCCGGTGCCAGTTTCTTCTCTCCGCGCTGATCCGACCCTCGTTCTCCGACTCGGGCGCGTCAGCTTCTCAGCACCACCTCGGAGCCCCAGCACCACCTCGGCCGAGGTGTCGTTTCCGCCGCCCGGAGGCACGTACGCCCTCCCGTCTCGCGGCCCTCTCCCCCTTCCTCATGTCTTCCGTCCGTGAAAGGACCACCCATGACCACCACACTCGAACCCCCTCACGTAGAGCAGCAGGCCCCGGCCGCCCGGCTCGTCACCGGTGTCCTCGACGTCGACGCGCACGGGAAGGGGCAGCTGCGGGCCGTGCACTGCCTGCCCTCCCCCGCCGATCCGCAGGTCCCCGCCGCGCTGATCCGCAGGCACGGCCTGCGCAAGGGCGACCTCGTCGAGGGCGTCCGCGGGGCGCAGCGCGCGCTCACCGAGGTCACCCAGGTCAACGGGCGCGCCCCGGGCGAACTCCGGGGCCGCCGCCACTTCCGGGACCTCACCCCGCTCCACCCCCACGAGCGGATCCGTCTGGAACACCCGGCGGCCGGTCTCGCCGGACGGGTCACCGACCTGTTCGCACCGGTCGGCAAGGGCCAGCGCGGGCTGATCGTGGCCCCGCCCAAGAGCGGCAAGACCGTGCTGCTGCAGCAGCTGGCCGCCGCCGTCGCCGGCAACCATCCCGAGTGCCGGCTGATGGTCCTCCTGCTGGACGAGCGTCCCGAGGAGGTCACCGAGATGCGCCGCTCGGTGCGCGGCGAGGTGTACGCCTCCACCTTCGACCGGACGCCCAAGGAGCACATCGCCCTCGCGGAGCTGGTCGTCGAGCGGGCCAAGCGGCTCGTCGAGGACGGCGAGGACGTCGTCATCCTGCTGGACTCCCTGACCCGGCTGTGCCGGGCCCACAACAACGCCTCCGCCGCCGGCGGACGCACCCTGAGCGGCGGTGTCGACGCGGGCGCGCTGCTCGGCCCCAAGCGGTTCTTCGGCGCCGCCCGCCAGGCCGAGGAGGGCGGTTCGCTCACCATCCTCGCCACGGTCCTGGTGGACACCGGCTCCCGTGCCGACGGCTACTTCTTCGAGGAGCTGAAGAGCACGGGCAACATGGAGCTGCGGCTCGACCGGGAAGCCGCCGCCCGCCGTCTCTTCCCGGCCGTGGACATCGACCCCACGGGCACCCGCCGCGAGGAACTCCTGCTCACCCCGGCCGAGTTGACGGCCACTCGGGGCCTGCGCCGGGCCCTGCGCTCCCGGGAGGGCGGACCGGCCACCCTGGAGACCCTGCTGGAGCGGATGCGGGACACCCCCGACAACGCCACGTTCCTGCGCCGCGTCCAGCCGACCCTGCCGACGGGCTGAGCGCCGCCGGGTGGTCCCGGAGTGCGGCATCCGGGTGCTCCCGTGGACCGTCCGGCCCTGGCAGCGCGCCCGATTTCCCTCCACTTCCTACGTTGATCATATGATCACCGGATTCTCTTGTCGGGCGGTGTCGTCGGCCTGCGCCCTGTGCGTCGCGGGCGTGCTGGCCCTCGCGCCGGCCGCCGCCGCCACCGCACACCGTGCGGGGGATCCCGCACCGCCCGGGCCGCGCGCCGCGGTGCCGAAACCGTCCCTGCTCCACCGCTCCGGCACCCAGGTCAGACCGCACCGCGGCGCGCCCGAGCTGCCGGACGTCTCCGCGCTGTCCTGGCTGGTCGCCGACGCGGGCAGCGGCGAGGTGCTGGCCGCGGGCGACGCACACCGCAGGCTGCCGCCCGCCAGCACCCTGAAGACCCTGTTCGCCCTCACCGTGCTGCCGAGACTGCCCGCCACGATGCAGCACACCGTCCGGTACGAGGAGCTGGCGGACGTCGGCGAGGGCAGCAGCCTGGTCGGTGTCGAGGAGGGGCACAGCTACCGGGTGTCCGACCTGTGGCGCGGGGTCTTCCTCAGCTCGGGCAACGACGCCGTGCACGTGCTCGCCTCCCTGGGCGGCGGCTGGCGTGCCACGGCCACCCGGATGCAGGCCAAGGCCCGCACCCTCGGCGCCCTGGACACCCATGTCGTCTCCCCCGACGGCTACGACACCCCCGGCCAGGTCTCCTCGGCGTTCGACCTGGCGGTCTTCGGCCGGGAGGGGCTGCGCAACCCCGACTTCGCCCGGTACTGCTCCACCGCCGAAGCTCTGTTCCCCGGCGAGGGAGTTCCGTACGCGATCGAGAACACCAACCGCCTGCTGACCGGCGAGGACGGGGTGGCGCGCTACCCGGGGCTGATCGGCATCAAGAACGGCTACACCAGCAACGCGGGCAACACCCTCGTCGCCGCGGCCCGCCGGGGCGGGCACACCCTCGTGGTGACGGTGATGAACCCTCAGGAGGGCGGTGGCCTCGCCGTGTACGAGGAGGCCCGCGCCCTGCTCGACTGGGGGTTCGCGGCGGCCGGTCAGGTGGATCCGGTGGGCTCGCTGGACGGGCTGCGCACCGGGTCGAGATCGGCGGCGACCCCGGTCGCGGCGGCCACCTCGCCGGTGCCGGACGACGACTCGGACTGGTCACCCGCCGCCGTCGCGGGTCTCGCCGGGCTCGGCGCGGGGGCGGTGTGGCTGGGGCTGCGGGCCAAGGGCGGCCGGTCCGACCGCGGCTGACCGGTGGGCAGGGCGAGCAGCAGGCCGAGCGTGATCCAGGTGTAGATGTTGCTGCCGAGGAAGCCGTCGATGCCGGAGGAGTCGTCGAACCAGAGCCACACCACGCTGGTGCACAGGACCGCGTACAGGGCGCCCGCCGGCCGCGGGTGCCCCGCGCGCGCCAGCACCGCGAACGACGGCAGCAGCCATACCAGGTGGTGCACCCAGGTGATCGGGCTGACCAGGCAGGCCGCGGCACCGGTGAGGGCGAAGGCCGCCGTCCAGTCGCCGGCCGCCACCGCCCGGCCGGCCCGCCACGCCCATCCGCACAGCACCAGCAGGACCACCGCGGCCCAGAGCGCGCGGTCCGGCTCGCCGAGCCGGGCCAGGACGCCCTGCAGCGACTGGTTGGAGACGTAGTCGAGGCGGCCGACCCGGCCGGTGTCCCACAGCGCCTCGGTCCAGTAGAAACGGGACGCACGGGGGTCCGCCCAGGCGGCCAGCCCGGTCGCCGCGAGGGCCACGGCCGTGGCCACCCCGGCCGCCCGCCACCGCCGGGCGAGCAGCAGCAGGCCGATGAACAGGGCGGGCGTGAGCTTCACGGCGGCGGCGAGCCCGATCCCGACGCCCGCCCAGCGGCCCCGTCCGGTCGACAGCAGCCAGGAGTCGCCCAGGACCAGGGCCAGCAGGACCAGGTTCACCTGGCCGAAGCTGAAGGTGTCCCGCAGCGGCTCGAACAGGGCGAGCGCACACAGGGCCAGCGACCAGCGGTACCAGCCGTGCCGCCGCCAGCCGGGCCCGGCCAGGATCCGCAGGACCACCGCCAGCGCGGCCAGGTTCACCAGCAGGGAGGCCACGATCGCGGTGTGCCGTCCCATCGGGGCCAGCGGCAGCATGACGAGCGCGGCGAACGGCGGATACGTGAAGCCGTACGCCGTCCCCGGCACCCGGTAGTCGTAGATCCGGCCGCCGTGGTGCACCCAGGTGTGCACCGCGCCGTAGTAGACCCGCAGGTCGAAGAAGTCCCGCAGCAGCGGCACGGTCGCCGTGAACACGGTCACCGCGGCGGCCAGGACCAGCACGAGCAGCGCACGGCCCCGGTCCGTGCGCGGCAGCGTCGGCGCCGTCATGCCGTATGTCCCGTCACCGGAGCCTGGGCCGCCTGGTGTGCCTGCCACAGGACGACCACGCCGAGCAGCCCGCCCGAGACGGCGAGGACCAGCTGGCCGAGGTCCGCCGGGCCGCCGCTGGGCAGCACGGCGAGGGCCAGAACACCGGCCAGGGCGGCCACCCGGTGCCGTACCGAGGTGCTGGGCGCGGCGGCCGCGATGAGGAACAGGCCCCACAGCACGTACCAGGGGCGGATCGCCGGGCCGAAGACGGCCACCGCGAGCAGGCTCAGGCCGAGGGCGTACACCGGTCGCAGGCGCAGCCGGAGCCATATCAGCACTATGGCTCCGGCGGTGGCCGCGAGGCCGAGCAGATGCCAGACCGGCACGGCGAGCGGGGCCAGGTCGCTGCCGAGGCGGTCGAGCAGGGCTCCGGTGGCGCGGCCCAGCAGGCTGGTGAGCGCCCAGTTGTGCGGCGAGACGGGCGTGTCCAGGGCGCGGATCCAGCCGTATCCCGTGCCGGCCACGGCGGTCGCGGCGACCGTGGTCGCCGCCGCCGCGGCCGCCGTCGTCACGGCGGCCCACAGCGGGGTGCGGCGGGTGCGGATCTGCAGGACCACCACCGCGAGCAGGCCCAGCGCGGCGGGCGCCTTGACCAGGGCGGCCAGCGTGACGAGCACCGCCCCGAGGACGGGCCACCGGCCGCGGGCGGCGACCAGGCCGAGCCCCAGCAGCCCGAGCATGAGCGCGTCGTTGTGGGCGCCCGCGACCAGGTGCAGCAGGACCAGCGGGTTGAGGGCGCCGAGCCACAGCGCGGCGGCCGGGTCGGCGCCGCTGTGCCGGGCCAGCCGGGGCAGCGCCGCCGCCATGAGGGCGACGCCGAGCAGGGCGACCAGGCGCATGCCGAGCAGGCCCGCGGGCAGTTCGCCGCGGGTCAGGCTGGACAGCGCGGAGGCCAGCCACAGGAAGGCGGGGCCGTACGGGGCGGCCGTGTGCTGCCACACCGGGGCAACCTCGTCGGCCAGCGGCCCGCCGAGCTGGGCGGGGCCCTGGGCGTACACGTCCATGTGGGCGTCGACCATGGCGCCCTGGGCGAGGTAGCTGTAGACGTCCCGGCTGAACAGCGGGGGCGCCAGCAGCAGCGGGGCCGCCCAGACGGCCAGGACCACCAGCAGGGCCCGCTGGGTGGGCGGCTGCGGACCGCGCACCAGCCGGCCGAGGAGCACCCAGGCCGCTATCAGCAGGACGACGCCGAAGTAGACCCCGACCAGCCCGAGCGCGGCCTGCGCGGAGGCCGGGGCGAAGAGGTCCTGAACGGGCAGGGCACCGGCCGTCTCACCGCCCAACGCGAGGATGGCGGTACCGGCCAGGCCCAGCACCTGGCAGCGGCGGAGATCGAAGGGGAAAGCCATGGCCAACACTGGTTCAGCGTGTCAACGCGGGGTGGCCGGAAGGAGACGCTCCACTCACCAACGGGCGGCCTGCATGTGACGGGAGCGTGAGAAGTGCTGCTCAGTACGGTGCGCTGGGGGCGGCCGAACCCTCAGAACACGGACAGTCCGGTCAGCGTCGTGAACCGGTCGAGGGCCGCCACGCCCGCCACCGAGTTGCCGCGCTCGTCCAGGCCCGGGCTCCACACACACAGCGTGCAGCGGCCCGGGACGACCGCGATGATGCCGCCGCCGACGCCGCTCTTGCCGGGCAGGCCGACGCGGTAGGCGAAGTCCCCGGCCGCGTCGTACGTCCCGCAGGTCAGCATGATCGCGTTGATCTGCTTGGCCTGGCTGCGGGTGAGGAGCCGGGTGCCGTCGGCGCAGATGCCGTGGCGGGCCAGGAAGGTGGTGGCGAGGGCCAGATCCGCGCAGGAGGCGGCGATCGAGCACTGGCGGAAGTACTCGAAGAGCAGGGTCGGCACGGCGTTCTCGATGTTGCCGTACGACTTCATGAAGTGCGCCAGCGCCGCGTTCCGGTCGCCGTGCGCGGTCTCGGAGGCGGCGATCTGCCGGTCGAAGTCCAGATCCGGGTTGCCGCTCTCGGCGCGTAGGAAGGCGAGCAGGGTGTCGGCCGCGTCTCCGGTACGGGTCTGGAGGCGGTCGGTGACGACGAGCGCGCCCGCGTTGATGAAAGGATTCCGCGGAATGCCGTTCTCGTACTCCAGCTGCACCAGGGAGTTGAACGGGTTGCCGGAGGGCTCGCGGCCCACGTGCTCCCAGAGTTCGTCGCCCTCGCGGGCCAGTTCCAGGGCGAGCGTGAAGACCTTGGTGATGGACTGCGTGGAGAACGGCTGCCGCCACTCCCCCACCCCGTACACCGTGCCGTCCAGCTCGGCGACCGCCATGCCGAAGCTGCGCGGATCGCGGGCCGCGAGGGCCGGGATGTAGTCGGCGGGACGCCCGCGGCCGGGCGTGCGCCCTATCTCCTCGGCGATGCGCTCCAGGACCGGCAGGAAGGTGAGGGACGACGTCGTTGTCATGATCACCATTGTGCCTCCCGGCCGGTCCAGGTGCGTAGTCGCGAGGACGTCACCGCAGGTCAGGCGGCAGGTGCCCCGCTGCCCGCGACGATCTCGGGGCGCAGCAGGTCGGCCAGCCGCTCGGCCGGCAACAGGCCCTTCTCCAGCACGAGTTCGGCCACACCCCGGCCGGTGGCGAGGGCCTCCTTGGCGATGTCGGTGGCGGCGGTGTACCCGATGTGCGGGTTGAGCGCGGTGACCAGGCCGATGGAGTTCTCGACCGTCGCGCGCAGCACCTCGGTGTTGGCGGTGATGCCGTCCACGCAGCGCTCGGCCAGGGTGAGGCAGGCGCGCTGCAGGTGCGTGATGCTCTCCGACAGGGAGTGCAGGATGATCGGCTCGAAGGCGTTGAGCTGGAGCTGTCCGGCCTCCGCCGCCATGGTGATGGCGACGTCGTTGCCGATCACCTCGAAGGCGACCTGGTTGACGACCTCGGGGATCACCGGGTTGACCTTGCCCGGCATGATCGACGAACCGGCCTGCACGGGCGGCAGGTTGATCTCGCCCAGGCCCGCGCGCGGACCGGAGGAGAGCAGGCGCAGGTCGTTGCAGCTCTTGGAGAGCTTGACCGCGATCCGCTTGAGCACACCGGACATCTGGACGAAGGCGCCGCAGTCCTGGGTGGCCTCGACCAGGTTGGCCGCGGTGACCAGGGGCAGCCGGGTGATGTCGGCGAGGTGCCGGCGGGCGGCCTCGGCGTATCCGGCGGGAGCGTTGAGACCGGTGCCGATGGCCGTGGCGCCCAGGTTGATCTCATGGATCAACTCGACGGCCTCGGCGAGACGGCTGCGGTCCTCGTCCAGCATCACGGCGAACGTCGAGAACTCCTGGCCGAGGGTCATCGGCACCGCGTCCTGCAGCTGGGTGCGCCCCATCTTCAGCACGTCACGGAACTCGACGGCCTTGCGGCCGAACGCGTCCTGGAGCACGGCCATCGCCTTGAGCAGCCCGCGCACGGCGAAGACGGTCGCGATCTTCACGGCCGTCGGGTAGACGTCGTTCGTCGACTGCCCGAGGTTGACGTCCTCGTTGGGGTGCAGGTACTGGTACTGCCCCTTCGCGTGCCCCAGCAGTTCCAGCGCGCGGTTCGCCACGACCTCGTTGGCGTTCATGTTCGTGGACGTGCCCGCCCCGCCCTGAATGACGTCCACGACGAACTGGTCGTGCAGCTTGCCGTCGCGTATCTCCCGGCAGGCGGCGACGATCGCGGCCGCCTTCTCGGGCGCCAGCAGACCCAGCTCCTCGTTGGCGAGGGCGGCGGCCTCCTTGACGGCGGCGAGGGCGTCGATCAGGTGCGGGTAGGCGGAGATCGGAGTGCCGGTGATGGGGAAGTTCTCCGTCGCGCGCAGGGTGTGAACACCCCAGTACGCGTCGGCGGGGACGTCGCGGTCGCCGAGCAGATCGTGTTCGCTTCGGGTGGCGGCGGTCATGAGGGTTGGGGTCCTCTTTCTGAGGTACGGAGGTGACAGCGCCCCGATAGGGGCGCGGGGAACTGCGCGATCAACCACGAACGGCCCGCAGACCGGCGACGACCGGCAGTCCCCCAACGGCATCGGGCGAAGCGCTACGCGCAGGCGGTGAACGGCACCGGGTCCAGCGCACGTACCGGTCGCACGCAGCCCACCGGCTCCCCGCCGCCCAGCAGTGCCTCTCCGGCGAATTCGGTCAGCAGCCCGGGGTCGACGCCCGCGCGCGCGAGCGCCGCCGCGGCAACAGGGATCCGCGCCCGATTCGCCCCGTCGGCGATCTTCACTGCGACGGCTCGGCCATCAGGCAGCGCCGCCACCTGAACGCCCTCGAAGCCATCCTTGGCGAGCAGCCCAGGCACGGCCCGCATCAACGCGGCCACATCACGCCCCCGGCCGGAGGCCATCTCGGCGTGCGAGCGCATCGCGTCGGCCACTCGGGCCTCGGGCGTGCCCGGAGCCGCGGTGGTGATGCGGGCGACGGCGCGGGCGAGGCCGTGCAGGGAGACGGAGAACAGCGGCGCGCCGCAGCCGTCCACCGTCACCTGGGCCACCCGCTGCCCGGTCAGGTCCTCGACGATCTCGGCGATGGCCTGCTGGAGCGGGTGCGCCGGGTCCAGGTAGTCCTCCAGGGACCACCCGTTGAGCTTGGCGGTCCACAGCATCGCCGCGTGCTTGCCGGAGCAGTTCTGGGCGAGGCGGGAGGGCAGCCGGCCCTCGCGGACCCAGGTGTCCCGGACGGCCGGGTCGTACGGCATGTCGGGCACGTTGCGCAGGTCGTCCTCGGCGAGGCCGGCGAGTTCGAGGATCCGCCGGGTGCCGGCGAGGTGGCGCTCCTCGCCGGAGTGGCTCGCGGCGGCCAGCGAGAGCAGGTCGCCGTCGAGCGGCAGCCCGGCCCGCAGCATGGCCACGGCCTGGACGGGCTTGAGGGCCGAGCGCGGGTAGAACGCGGCCTCGATGTCGCCGAGCTGGAACTGGACCTGGCCGTCGGAGCCGAGGACGACGACGGAGCCGTAGTGGATGCCCTCGACGACCCCGCCGCGGATGAGGTGGGCGACGGGGGCGTGGAGGGGTTCGCGGACGAGGGGTGGGTCCGCAGGGGAACTGCTGTACATCACTACCTGCTTGTCAGGGAGCGCCGCGTGGGTCACGCATCGGCTCCGGTGGTGGACTTGCGCGCTGTGCGACCGCGGATGGCGTACCAGCCCGCGACCAGCGCTGCGACGATCAGCGGCAGGCACAGCACTGTGGTGCGTCCGGCGCCGCCGTCGGCGTACATGAGGACCAGCACGGAGGCGAGGAACGCCAGCGTCACGAGTTCGGTCCAGGGGGAACCCGGCAGCCGGTAGGAGGGCCGGGCCAGTTCGCCCTTCTGGGTCTTCTGCCAGAAGAGCAGGTGACAGAGCATGATCATGCCCCAGGTGGCGAGGATGCCGATCGCCGCGAAGTTCAGGACGATCTCGAAGGCATCCGCCGGGACGACGTAGTTCAGGCCGACGCCGAGGACACAGATACCGCTGGTGAGCAGGATTCCGCCGTACGGGACCTGGCTGCGGCTCATCTTCGCGGTGAACTTCGGGGCCGAGCCGCTCACCGCCATGGAGCGCAGGATGCGGCCGGTGGAGTACAGGCCGGAGTTGAGCGAGGACATGGCCGCGGTGAGCACGACCAGGTTCATCACGTCGCCCGCCGCCGGGACACCGATGTGGGACAGGACGGTCACGAAGGGGCTCTCGCCGGCGGTGTACTTGTTCCAGGGCAGGAGCATCGAGAGCAGGACGACCGAGCCGACGTAGAACAGGCCCACGCGCCACATGATCGAGTTGATCGCCTTCGGCATGATCTTCTCGGGGTTCTCGGTCTCACCGGCGGCGACGCCGACCAGTTCGACGGAGGCGTAGGCGAAGACGACGCCCTGGATGATCAGCAGCATGGGCAGCAGGCCGTTCGGGAAGACGCCGCCGTTGTCGGTGATCAGGGACGGGCCGGGGGTGCCGCCGTCCACGGGGTGCTGGGTGACCAGCAGGAAGATGCCGATGCACATGAAGACCACCAGCGCGCTGACCTTCACGATCGCGAACCAGAACTCCAGTTCGCCGAAGATCTTCACCGAGATCAGGTTCACGGTGAGGACCACGGCCAGGGCTATGAGCGCGATCACCCACTGCGGGATGTCGGAGAACATGCCCCAGTAGTGGGTGTAGGTGGCCACCGCCGTGATGTCGGCGATACCGGTGGTCGCCCAGTTGAGGAAGTACATCCAGCCCGCGGTGTAGGCGCCCTTCTCGCCCAGGAACTCCCGGGCGTACGACACGAAGGCGCCGGAGGACGGGCGGTACAGCACGAGTTCGCCGAGCGCGCGCACGACGAGGAAGGCGAAGACGCCGCAGACGGCGTACGCGACGAAAAGGGAGGGTCCGGCGTCGGCGAGCCGGCCGCCCGCGCCGAGGAAGAGGCCGGTGCCGATGGCACCGCCGATCGCGATCATGTTGACGTGCCGGTGCTTCAGGCTCTTGCTGTAGCCCGCGTCTCCGGCGTCTACATGGGTGGACGAGGGGCGCGTCTCGTCTTTGAGGTGCTGCTCGCTCACGCCTCGGGTCCGCCTTCCGTGGGGAGGTCCGTGCGCCCGGGGCGCACGATGTCGGTGAGGGTCGTCTCGACGCGGTCGAGGTGATGGCTCATGGCCTCGACGGCGTCGTGCTCGGAACCGTCGATCAGCGCCTCGACGATCGCCCGGTGCTCGCGGTTGGACTGCTCGCGGCGCCCGCCCAGCTCGTTGAGGAAGGCCGACTGACGCGCCAGTGCGTCACGGATCTCCTCGATGACCCGGCGGAACACCGGGTTCTGGGCGGCCTCGGCCACGGCGAGGTGGAAGAGGCTGTCCATCGCGACCCACGCGGTGGTGTCCGTCTCCCGCTCCATGCGGTCCAGGAGATGGGCCATGTGGTCCAGGTTCTCCGGGGTGCGGCGCAGGGCCGCGTACCCGGCGACCGGGATCTCGATGTGGCGGCGCACCTCGAGCAGGTCGCTGGCCGCGTAGTCGCCGAACGTGGGGTCCTCGACGGCGTTCGCGACGACGAAGGTGCCCTTGCCGGTCCGGGAGACCGTCAGGCCCATCGTCTGCAGGGCGCGCAGCGCCTCGCGGAGCACGGGCCGGGACACCTCGAGGGTGCGGCACAGCTCGGCCTCGGAGGGGAGCTTGTCGCCGATGGCGTACTCGCCGCGTTCGATGGCGCCGCGGAGGTGGCCGAGGACGGCTTCCATGGCGCTGACGCGCCGCGGGACCGGGCCACCTGTCTGGCTGTCTGACAGGTTCACGAGAGCGATCCTGCGGGTTGCCGAAGGGAACTGTCAAGGCATCGCGTAAGGAAACATTCACGGGGTGCGGCGCCTGAATGCAGGCATCCGCACCCCGTGGGTGGTGGGAGGATCGCTCAGCTGCTGATCGTGCCGCTGGCGAGCAGGCCGATGAGCCCGGCGCCGATGACGATGCGGTAGATCACGAAGGCGTTGAAGGAGTGCTTGGCGACGAACTTCAGCAGCCAGGCGATGGAGGCGTAGGCGACCACGAAGGACACGATCGTGCCGACGGCCAGCGGGGCGGCGCCGACGCCCGCGCCGAGGGCGTCCTTCAGCTCGTAGATGCCGGCGCCGGTCAGGGCCGGGATGCCGAGGAAGAAGGAGAGGCGGGTGGCGGCCACGCGGTCCAGGTCGAGGATGAGCGCGGTGGACATGGTGGCGCCGGAGCGGGAGAAGCCGGGGAAGAGCAGGGCGAGGATCTGGGAGCAGCCGACCAGCATCGCGTCCTTGAAGGAGGTGTCGTCCTCACCGCGCTTGTGCCGCCCCATCTGGTCCGCGCACCACATCACGACGGAGCCGCCGATCAGCGAGCCGGCGACCACCCAGAGCGAGGCGAGCGGGCCTTCGATCAGCGGCTTGGCGGCCAGGCCCACCAGGACGATCGGGATGGTCGCGGCGATCACCCACCAGGCGAACTTGTAGTCGTGGTGGTAACGCTCCTCGGGTTTGGTCAGACCCCGGAACCAGGCGGAGACGATCCGCTTGATGTCCTTGAAGAAGTACACGAGCACGGCGGCGATGGCGCCGACCTGGATGACGGCGGAGAAACCGACGACGGACTTGTCGTCGACGGGGATGTTCATGAGCCCCTCGGTGATCTTGAGGTGGCCGGTGGAGGACACGGGGAGGAACTCGGTCACCCCCTCGACTACTCCGAGGACGACGGCCTGACCGACGGAGATGGCGCTCATGGGATCCAGTTCTGAGGATAGTTGGTCGACAGTGCTGTAGACAGTACCGACTGTGCCCGACGGTACGCCAAGTGCCTAGGCCCACAGGGCGTCCGCGAGGGACACCCCGGCGAAGGCGGCCGCAAGACCCGCCGCCACGCTGGCGACGGCATTGGCGGCAGCGTAGAGCCCCGCACCGGCCTCGGTCAGCCGCAGGGTCTCGTAGGAGAAGGTCGAGTAGGTCGTCAGGGCCCCGCACAGACCGGTGCCGATCAGCAGCTGCAGGTGCGGACCTGCGGCTCCGGCGGACACGGCGCCGGTGAGCAGGCCCAGGATCAGGCTGCCGGTGACGTTCACCACGAAGGTGCCCCAGGGGAAGAGCGAGTCGTGCCTGGCCTGGACGGCCCGGTCGGTGAGATAGCGCAGGGGTGCGCCGACCATGGCCCCCACGACGACCAGCAGCCAGTTCACAACGACTTCTTACCCTTCGGTTCCGCTCCGTCAGGACCTGACCCACGCCCCACGTACCGGATGACCTCGCACTCCTCCAGGGTCACGAGACCTTCGGCGACCAGCTCGTCCAGCTGCGGCAGGAAGGCCCGCACCCGCTCCTCGGTGTCCACCACGACGATCGCCACGGGCAGGTCCTCGCTCAGGGACAGCAGCCGGGTGGTGTGGATACGGGAGGAGGCGCCGAACCCCTCGATGCCCCGGAAGACGCTGGCGCCGGCCAGCCCGACGGCGTGGGCGCGGTGCACGATCTCGGAGTAGAGGGGCTTGTGGTGCCAGGTGTCGTCCTCGCCGATGTAGACGGTCAGCTTGAGGGCCCGGCCGGTGAGTGAGGTCATGGCTGCCTCCGGGTGAGCACCAGGCGGGCGGCGACCGAGGCCAGCCACACCGCCGCGAGGGCCGCGACCAGGGTCGCGGCGAGATAGGCCAGCCCGGTGCGGGGGTGGCCGGTGTCGACCAGTCTGCGGATGTCGACGGCGTAGGTGGAGAACGTGGTGAATCCGCCGAGCACGCCGGTGCCGAAGAAGGGGCGCACGAGGCGGTGGGCGGCCCACACGTCGGTGATCAGCACCATGAACACGCCGATCACGGCGCAGCCGATGACATTGGTCCAGAAGGTCGCCCAGGGGAAGCCGCCCGGGGGCGTGGGCCAGGCCAGCGTGAGCGCGTAGCGGGCCGTCGCCCCGAGGGCGCCGCCGACTGCCACTACCGCCACAAGGGGCGCCTGGGTGCGCCACTCGGACCGCCGCGCGGGCGCGGGGCGGGCCCGCAGACTCTCGGTTTCCGGGGCTGTCATGCTCGTACGTCTCCTGTTCGGGCCCGCCCCGATGGGTGATCACGGCCGGGCACCAGGGTACCGCCGTGGCACACGGCCGACGGAGCGCGGTCTCACCAGCCCTTCTCGAACAGCCTGGCCACCTCGGCGATGCGGATCTCGTCGCGCCGGTAGCGGGTGCGGCAGCGGATCCGGCGGGTGCGCAGCAGGCCGAGGCGGCTGAGGAGGTCGAGGTGGGCGGCGGCGGTCCGCCGGGGGACGCCGAGCTTGGCGGCCACCGCCCGCGCGGTGACACCGGTCTCGGCGAGGTCCCCGTGGTGGCGCTCTGCCGGGAAGTGGGCCGCCGGATCCTTGAGCCACTCCAGTATGTCCTGCCGCATGCCGCCCGAGGGGTTCCTCATCATCCGTCTCGCCTCCGTCCCGGCCTCCTCGTGCGCTGTGTTCCCACTCTTGCGCAGCCGAAGCCGTCCCGTACGGGACTCCGCCGCCGTTGTCCGGTATCGAACGGCCGTTCCCGCCGGACCCGTTCAGGGAAACGAGAAGGGGCCCGGCCGTCCCCTTACGGCCGGGCCCCCGTCAGGGGTGGTTCAGCGGTGGCTGAACCACGACATGGAGGACAGCGCCTTGTCGTCGAAGCCGAACAGGGCCTGGTTCTCCCAGCCGTTGCCGGAGGTGGCGTCGGTCGGGTCCCAGCCGTTGCCGGTGACCGCGGTCCAGGTCGCCTCCCAGTAGAAGACGCCGAGGCCACGGCCGTTCGGGACGGCCTCCACGATGCTCGCCACGTCGTTCATCCACTTGGTCTGTCCGGCCACGGTCGCCGGGTAGCCGGAGACCAGCTCGCCGGTGGTGTCGATCTGGTTGACCAGCGAGTCGTCGCTGTCCAGCCGGAAGGGGTAGGCCGTCTCGGCGACGAACACCGGCTTGCCGTAGCGGGAGGCCGCGTCGTCCAGAGTGGTCTGGAAGTCGGAGAGCGGGCCGTGCCAGTAGCCGTAGTACGACAGGCCGATCGCGTCGAACTTCACACCGTTGGCGACCGCGTTGTCGAACCACGACTCGGTTCCGGCCTTGTCACCGCCCTTGGCCAGGTGCAGCGCCACGACCGTGGACGAGTTGACCGCCTTGACGGCGTCGTAGCCCGAGTTGAGCAACCCCGCGAGCTGAGACCAGTTGCTCGTCGATCCCTCGTTCCACAGCATGCCGCCGTTGATCTCGTTGCCCACCTGGACCATGTCGGCGGTCGTGCCCTGGGCCTTCAACGCGTTCAACACGTCGTACGTGTGGTTGTACACGTCCGTCTTGAGCTGGCTGTACGAGTGGCCCGCCCAGGCGGCCGGCTTGCTCTGGGCTCCCGGGTCGGCCCAGGTGTCGGAGTAGTGGAAGTCGACCAGCAGCTTCATGCCGGCCGCCTTGACGCGCTTGGCCACGGCCAGGACGTGGGCCTTGTCGTTGAAGCCGTCGGCCGGGTTCACCCAGACCTTCAGCCGCGCGTAGTTCATGCCGGCGTTCTTCAGGATGGTGACGGCGTCACCGGTGGTGCCGGAGCTGGTCTTGTACACCCCGCCCTTGGCCTCGCTCTTGGCGAGGGAGGAGATGTCGGCACCATGGATGGATGTACCGGTGGTGCCGGACGTGAAGGTCAGGTCGTCAACATTGATCCAGTTGCCCGCGTTCGCGTCACTGTTGATGCTGATGGTGCACTGACTGTTGGTCACGTTGATCGGCGTGACGATACGGATCCACCCACTCGACGAGATCGGCAGATCCGTGCGCTGCTCGGTGCTCCCGCAGTTCTTGAGCGCTATGTAGGCCGAGTTCTGTCCACCGCTGGAGCGGACCCACGCGGTCAGCGTGTAGTTGCCGTTGGTCAGCCCCGACAGGTACTGGTACGTCTCCACCTTGTAGGCGGAGGACGAGTAGTGGGTCAGGCGGTAGCTGCCGCCGTGGCCCCCGGCCTCGGTGAAGGAGGCGGAGTTCTGGCCGGCCGCCGAGTACGTCGACCAGCCGGCCGGGGTCGCGGTGCCGGTGCCGTCGGACTCGAAGCCGCCGTTGGTCAGGGTGCTCGCGGCCTGGGCACTCTGGGCGGGCAGGGCGGTGAGAGCGAGCCCGGCCGCGAGCGGCAGCAACAGGGCCCTGATGGTGCGTCTGGGATGGAACATCATCGTCCGTCGTCCCTTCGACGTAACTGGGTTGGGGGTGTCCTCCGGTGGGAGCCGGAGGAGAACCCCTCCGCCCGCGGCTCTCGTGGCACACACGGACGGAGGGGAGCCTGCTCAGCCGTCGAGTCGTACGACCCGCACGGCCCCCGCCGGGACCGCCAGGCGGCCCGCGGCGCGCTCGCCCGTCAGCAACTCGGTGCCGGGCGTGTCCAGCGGCACCTTGGCGTCGCCGGTGGTGTGGTTGATCGCGAAGAGATAGGTCCCCGACTCACCGCCGCGGCGCACGACCTCGACGTCGCGGGGCAGGTCGGCGCGCGGGGCGATCCGCGCGTCGTCGGCGGCCCAGCCGATCAGCGCGTCCAGGCCGTGGGCGTCGAGGCGGGTGGAGACGTACCAGGCGGTGCCCTCGCCGAGCCGGTGCCGGGTGACCCCCGGGCGGCCGGCGGCGAGCCCGTCGGCGTACGTCCACACGGTGTCGGCGCCGCGCGGCACCACGAACTCCGTCCACACGTCCCCGGTCAGCTCGGAGCCGTCGGGACCGGTCAGGCGCACCCGCTCGTCCCGCAGCAGCGGCGAGAACTCCTCCACACTCAGGCCGAGGACGTCGCGCAGCGCGCCCGGGTAGGCGCCCTCGTGCACGGCGTCGTGCTCGTCGACGATGCCGGAGAAGTACGACACCACGAGCGTGCCGCCGTTCTCGACGTACTCCCGGACGTTGTTCCCGGCCGCCTCCGTCATCAGGTACAGAGCCGGTACGACGACAAGGGGATACCTCGACAAGTCGGCTTCCGGGTGCGCGAAGTCGACGGTGAGGTGGCGGTCGTAGAGGGCCTCGTAGAAGGAGTCGGCACGCTCGCGCGGGTCGTGGTCCTCGCTGGGCCGCCAGGCCAGGTTCTGCGCCCACCAGGACTGCCAGTCCCACAGCATGGCCACGTCGGCCTGGGTGCGGGTGCCCCGGACGGTGCTCAACGAGTCGATGGACGCGCCGAGTTCGACCACCTCGCGCCACACGCGCGTGTCGGTGCCGCCGTGCGGGAGCATCGCCGAGTGGAACTTCTCGGCGCCGCGCCGGGACTGGCGCCACTGGAAGAACATCGCGCCGTCGGAGCCGCGGGCCACATGAGCGAGGGAGTTGCGGGCCATCTCACCGGGGGCCTTGGCGGGGTTGCGGGGCTGCCAGTTGACGCCCGAGGTGGAGTGTTCGAGCAGCAGCCAGGGGGTGCCGCCGGCCACGGAGCGGGTGATGTCCGCCGCCATGGCGAGGTTGACGTGGGTGCGGCGGCCGTCGGTGATCAGGTAGTGGTCGTTGGTGACGAGGTCGACCTCGCGGCCCCAGGCCCAGTAGTCCATGGAGTCGCACTGGCTGAGCGCGGTCATGAAGTTGGTCGTCACCGGGACGCCCGGCGAGAGCCGGTGCAGGATGTCCCGCTCGGCGCGGAAGTTCTCGCGGATGGTGGCGTCGGCGAACCGCTTGTAGTCCAGCGCCTGGCCCGGGTTGCCGACGGTCGGCGTGGCGCGCGGCGGGTTGATCTGCTCGAAGCCCGAGTAGCGCTGGCCCCAGAAGGCGGTGCCCCAGGCCTCGTTGACGCCCTCGACGGTCCCGTAGGTGTCCGCCAGCCAGCGGCGGAAGTGGGCGGCGCAGGAGTCGCAGTAGCAGGCCGAGACGGGGACGCCGTACTCGTTGTGCACGTGCCACAGCGCGAGCCCGGGGTGGTCGCCGTAGCGCTCGGCGAGCTTCGTGGTGATGTTCGCCGCGGCGGCGCGGTAATCGGCGTTGCTGTGGCAGATCGCGCCCCGCGAGCCGAACTCGTAGCGCACGCCCTCCGCGGTCACCGGCAGCGCCTCGGGGTGCTCCCGGTAGAACCAGGCGGGCGGCACCACGGTGGGGGTGCCGAGGTCGACGCGGATGCCGTTGTCGTGCAGCAGGCCGATGACCCGGTCCAGCCAGCCGAAGTCGTACACCCCGGGTGAGGGCTCCAGCAGGGCCCAGGAGAAGATCCCGACGCTCACCATCGTGACGCCGGCCTCGCGCATCAGCCGCACGTCCTCCTGCCAGACGTTTTCCGGCCACTGCTCGGGGTTGTAATCCCCACCGAAGGCGAGCCTGGTGAGGCCCCTGGGGCTGGTCTCCGGCATGGATCTCTCCCGTGAAATCGATCATTTGGGAACGTGCACACACAGGATCGGCGGTGCGAGCCCAACATAACCGCACAGCAACAACCATTGACAAGTGTCCGGGATGTTTCTCTACTGTGAACGCTCACAGAAGCATGGCAGGGGCTCTCCGCGAGCGAGCACCCGGGTCATGTGAACGTGCACACATCTGCATGGCAGGTCCCCGCAGCGGGCGGGGACCCAGGTCAGGGGAGAGATCCATGCCGCACACGAAGCGCCGCCGCCTCGTGACATCCGCCGTCGCCGTCGCGCTCGGCGCCACCGCCCTCACCGCCTGCGGCTCCGGGGACGACAGCAAGGCCGAATCCGGCCCGGTTTCACTGACGTACTGGACCTGGACACCCGGCATGGACAAGGTCGTCGACCTGTGGAACAAGGGGCCGGGCAAGAAGGACAAGATCACCGTCACGGTGAAGAAGCAGGCGTCCGGCGACACGCTGGTCACCAAGATCCTCACCGCGCACAAGGCGAAGAAGGCGCCCGACCTGGTGCAGGCCGAGTACCAGGCGCTGCCGACGCTGGTCAGCAACGACGCGCTGGCCGACATATCCAAGGAGGTCGGCGACTCGAAGAGCAAGTTCGCCGACGGCGTCTGGCAGCAGACCACGCTGGGCACGGACGCGGTCTACGCGGTGCCGCAGGACATCGGCCCGATGATGTTCTACTACCGCGAGGACCTGTTCAAGAAGTACGGCCTGAAGGTCCCCACCACCTGGGAGCAGTTCGCCGAGACCGCCCGCGCGCTGAAGAAGAAGGCGCCGGACAAGGCCCTGACCACCTTCTCCGCCAACGACTCCGGCCTCTTCGCCGGTCTCGCCCAGCAGGCCGGCGCCAAGTGGTGGACCACCTCCGGCGACAAGTGGAAGGTCGCCATCAACGACGCGGCCACCCAGAAGGTTGCCAAGTTCTGGGGCGGGCTGGTCAAGGAAGGTGTCATCGACAACCAGCCGATGTACCAGCCGGCCTGGAACAAGGCGCTCAACACGGGCAAGGAGATCGCCTGGGTCAGCGCCGTGTGGGCACCGGGCACGCTGACCACGGCCGCGCCGGACACCAAGGGCAAGTGGGCCATGGCCCCGCTCCCCCAGTGGTCGCTCGACCAGGACGTCACCGGCAGCTGGGGCGGCTCCTCCACCGCCGTCACCACCGACTCCCCGCACCAGGCCGCCGCCGCCAAGTTCGCGGCCTGGCTGAACACCGACGGTGACGCCCTGAACGCGCTGGCGAAGGAGGGCGGCATCTACCCGGCCTCCACCTCCGCCCAGCTCAGCGGCGCCTTCTCCAACCCGCCGGCGTACTTCTCCAACCAGCCGGACTTCTACACCAAGGCCGCCGACATCGCGAAGACCACCGCGCCGTCCGCATGGGGCCCGAACGTGAACGTCGCCTACGCGACCTTCAACGACGCGTTCGGCGCCGCCGCCAAGAGCAAGTCGGACTTCGGCGCCGCCCTGGACAAGATGCAGGACGCCACGGTCGCCGACATGAAGAAGCAGGGCTTCGGGGTTTCTCAGTGACCAGCACCGCAAGCCGGAAGTCGTACGGGGTCAAGGGGGCCCCGTACGCCCACCCGTCTCCCACCACCACCCTCAAACGAGCGCGAAGCGCGCCCTATATTTTCCTCCTCCCCGCGTCCGTCCTGTTCCTCCTGTTCTTCGCGCTGCCCATCGGCTACGCGGTCTGGCTCAGCTTCCGCAAGGCGCACGTCTCCGGGCTCGGCCTGGGCGCGGGCGCCCGCAAGGAGGTCTGGGCCGGCTTCGGCAACTACACCGAGGCCTTCCACGACAGCGAACTGCTCCATGGCGCCCTGCGCGTGCTCGGCTACGGCTGCATCGTCGTCCCGGTGATGCTCGGCCTCGCGCTGCTGTTCGCGCTGATGCTCGACACCGAGAGGGTGCGCCTGGCCCCCTTCACCCGGCTCGCGATCTTCCTGCCGTACGCCATCCCCGGCGTGGTGGCCGCGCTGATGTGGGGCTTCCTGTACCTGCCGGACGTCAGCCCGTTCTACTACGTGCTGGACAAGCTGAACCTGCCGCAGCCGAACCTGCTGGACGGCGGTCCGCTGTACCTCGCCATATCGAACATCGCGGTCTGGGGCGGCACCGGCTTCAACATGATCGTCATCTACACCTCGCTCCGGTCCATCCCGGCCGAGGTGTACGAGGCGGCGAAGCTGGACGGCGCCACCCCGCTGCAGATCGCGCTGAAGATCAAGATCCCGATGGTGGCGCCCTCGCTGGTGCTGACCTTCTTCTTCTCGATCATCGCGACGCTCCAGGTGTTCAACGAGCCGACCACCCTCAAGCCGCTGACCAACTCCCTCAACACGAGCTGGAGCCCGCTGATGAAGGTGTACCAGGACGCCTTCCACCGGGGCGACATCTACTCGGCAGCCGCCGAGGCGACCCTGATCGCACTGGCCACCCTGGTGCTGTCCTTCGCCTTCCTGCGGGCCGCGAACAGTCGTAACAAGCAGGAGGAAGCACGATGAGTTCTCTTGCCCTCGGCACGGCGGAGCCGGCGGCGGGCACCACGCCCGGTACCGCCCAGCGACCGCCGCTGCGCCGCCGGATCGCGCTGATCCCGACCGCCACACTGCTGCTCGGCGCGATCTACACCCTGCTGCCGGTGGCCTGGGTGGTGATCGCGTCCACCAAGTCCGGGCACGAGCTGTTCTCCACCTTCACCTTCCTGCCCGGCACCGGTTTCACCGGCAACATCAAGGACCTCAACGCCTACCGCGACGGCATCTACTGGCAGTGGATGGCCAACTCCGCCCTGTACGCCGGTCTCGGCGCCCTGCTGTCGACCGCCGTCTCGGCGTTCAGCGGCTACGCGCTCGCGACCTACCGCTTCCGGGGCAGCGAGACGCTGTTCAACGTCCTGCTCGCGGGCGTCCTGATGCCGCCGGTGATCCTCGCCATCCCGCAGTACCTGCTGATGGCGAAGGCGAACCTCACGGACTCCTACCTGTCCGTGCTGCTGCCGCAGATCCTCTCCCCGTACGGCGTCTACCTGTCGCGGATCTACACGGCCGCCGCCGTCCCCGCCGACGTGGTGGAGGCCGGGCGGATGGACGGGGCGAGCGAGTGGCGGATCTTCACCCGGATCGCACTGCCGATGATGATCCCCGGCATGGTCACGGTGTTCCTGTTCCAGTTCGTGGCCGTGTGGAACAACTTCCTGCTGCCGTACATCATGCTCAGCGACGACGAGCGGTTCCCGCTCACCCTGGGTCTGTACACGCTGCTGGAGCAGGGTTCCAACACTCCGGCGCTGTACACGCTGGTGATCACGGGCGCGTTCCTCGCGGTCCTCCCGCTGATCCTGCTGTTCCTGGTCATCCAGCGGTTCTGGAGCCTGGATCTCCTCTCCGGGGCCGTAAAGTCATGACCATGAGCAGCAATTCGGGGGGCCGGCGCAAACCGCCGACGATCCACGACGTGGCGCGCGAGGCAGGGGTCTCACGAGGCACCGTCTCGCGCGTGCTCAACGGCGGGCACTACGTCAGCCCCGCCGCGCAGGAGGCGGTCGACGCCGCCATCCGCAGGACCGGGTACGTCGTGAACCGGCACGCCCGCTCGTTGATCACCGGACGCTCCGACTCGGTCGGCTTCCTGCTGACCGAGCCGCAGGAGCGGTTCTTCGAGGATCCCAACTTCAATGTGCTGCTGAGCGGTTGCACCCAGGCGCTGGCCGCGCACGACATCCCGCTGCTGCTGATGCTGGCGGGGACGAAGGACGAACGGCGGCGCATAACGCGGTACATCACGGCCGGGCACGTCGACGGGGTGCTGCTGGTCTCCAGCCACTCCGGCGATCCGGTCGCCGAGGAGCTGCGGGAGGCGGGCGTGCCGCTGGTCGCCTGCGGCAAGCCGATCGGCCTCGGTTCGAAGGTGAGTTACGTGGCCGCCGACGACCGTGACGGCGCCCGGGACATGGTCCGGCACCTGGTGTCGCTGGGCCGGCGCCGGATCGGTGTGGTCACCGGTCCGCTGGACACCCCGGGTGGTGTGGAGCGGCTCGCCGGCTACAAGGAGGTGCTCGCCGAGGCGGGCGTCGAGGTGGACGAGCGGCTGATCGTCTCCGGCGACTACAGCCGGGCCAGCGGCGAGGCGGGCGCGGAGCGGCTGCTGGCGCAGGCCCCGGACATGGACGCCGTGTTCGTCGCCTCCGACCTGATGGCGCAGGGCGTGCTGGCGGTGCTGCAGCGGGCGGGCAAGCGGGTGCCGGAGGACATCGCTGTCGGCGGTTTCGACGACTCCCCCGCGGCGACCGCGGTCACCCCGGCGCTGACCACCATCCGTCAGCCGTGGGACCGGATCAGCACCGAGATGGTGCGGGTGCTGCTCGCCCAGATAGGCGGCGAGGACCCGGCCGCGGTGATCCTCCCGACGGAGTTCGTACGCCGCGAGTCGACCTGAGGACGCCCGGGCTGGTCAGCGCGACCCCGCTCTGACCAGCCCCGTCTCATAGGCGAGGACGACCGCCTGGGCGCGGTCGCGCAGACCCAGCTTGGCGAAGATCCGGGCCACATGGGACTTGACCGTGGCCTCGCTGAGGGTCAGCTCGGCGGCCAGTTCGGTGTTGGACAGGCCGCGTCCCATCAGGGTCAGCACCTCACGCTCGCGGGGTGTGAGGGCGGCCAGGTCGGCGGGGACGGCCTCGGCCGTCCGCTCGGCCTCGGCCGCGTACCGCTCCACCAGGCGCCGGGTGATCTGCGGCGCCAGCAGGGCGTCGCCGGTGCCGACAAGTCGTACGGCCGCCGCCAGGTGCTCCGGCGTGACGTCCTTCAGCAGGAAGCCGCTGGCCCCGAGCGACAGGGCCGTGTACACGTACCGGTCCAGGTCGAAGGTGGTCAGCATCAGCACCCGGCAGCCGGGGGTCTGCTCCAGGATGCGCCGGGTGGCCTCCAGGCCGTCCATGGTCGGCATCCGGATGTCCATCAGCACGACGTCCGGCAGGAGTTCACGGGCGGCGGCGACCGCCTCGGCACCGTCGGCGGCCTCGCCCACCACGTCGATGCCCCGGGCGGTGAGGATCAGCCGGAAGCCGGTCCGGATGAGCGTCTGGTCGTCGGCGATCAGGACGCGGGGCGCCGGCTCGGGCGCCTGAGCCGTCACGGGCGGTCCAGGGGTATGCGGGCGCGGACGCGATAGCCGCCGCCGAGTCTGCGCCGGGCGTCCAGGTCACCGCCGTAGACGGCGACCCGCTCGCGCAGGCCGAGCAGACCGCGCCCGGTGCCCGCGCTGTGCGGTTTCGGTGCGGCCGGTGCGGTGCCGGTCAGCACGCTGGGGCCGGTGTTGAGCACCTCGACGCGCAGGGCGTGGTCGGCGTAGCGCACGGTCACGTCCGCCTTGCCGCCGTCGCCGTGCCGGAGCGCATTGGTCAGGGCCTCCTGGATGATGCGGTAGGCGGTCACGTCGACTCCCTGGGGCAGCGGGCGCGGCTCGCCCGAGACGCGGACCTCGACCGGCAGGCCGGCGAACGATATCCGGTCCACCAGGTGGCCGAGCCGGTCGAGGCCGGGCTGCGGGGCGAGCGGCGTGCCGGGGTCGTCGGCGCGGGCCGGGCCCGGGTCGGTGTCCTCGCCGTTCTGCGCGGGCGCCAGCAGCCCCAGCAGGTGTCTGAGGTCGGTCATCGCGCCCCGCCCGGCGTCCTCGACGGCGCGCAGGGCGGTCGCGGCCTCGTCGGGCATGGTGCCGAGGACCTCGCGGGCGGCGCTCGCCTGGACGACCATGAGGCTGACGTTGTGGCTGACGATGTCATGCAACTCGCGGGCGATCCGGTCGCGTTCGGCCACGATCGCGGCCTCGGCGGCGCTCTCCCGCTCCCGCTCCAGCAGCCAGCCCCGCTCCCCCACGGCCGCCTGCCACCGGCGCCGGGTGCGCACCAGCGCCACCGTCAGCGCCACGACGGCCGTACACGCCACCGCGAGCGCGGCCGCCACCACGTCGTGTCCCCCCATGGCCTCACTCTCCCAGACGGCACTGACATCCGCATCGACCTGTGGATTCAGCGCCCTGCATCCGTGGGATGAGTCCCGCCGCCGGGTGCCATCCGGGGAGGGATGCCCGGGTCCCGGTGCGCCCTCTAGCGTCCTGTCCATGGTCACTGAGGTGAGAACGGGAGACACCGTCGTACGGCTCGACGGGGTGCGCAAGGAGTACGGCGAGACGGTCGCCCTCGACGGGGTGTCGCTGGACATCCGGGCCGGGGAGGCGGTCGCGGTGATGGGGCCCTCGGGATGCGGCAAGTCCACGCTGCTCAACATGATCGCCGGTCTCGACCGGCCGTCGGCCGGCACGGTCGTCGTGCACGGCGAGAACGTCGGGGAGTTGAGCGAGAAGGGGCTCGCGCTGTACCGGCGGCGCCGGATCGGCATGATCTTCCAGTTCTTCAACCTCATCGACGACCTGTCGGCCCTGGACAACGTGGCCCTGGCCGCCCAGTTGACCGGGACACCGGCACGGCAGGCCCGGCGGCGGGCTCTGGAGCTGTTCGAGGAGCTGGGCATCGCGGACCGCCGCAACGCCTACCCGGCGGTCCTCAGCGGCGGTGAGCGGCAACGGGTCGCCGTGGCCCGGGCGTTGATGAACCGTCCGGCGCTGCTGCTGGCCGACGAGCCGACCGGCGCCCTGGACAGCAGGGCCGGGGAGCAGGTGATGGATCTGCTGCTTGACCTGAACCAGATCGGTCAGACCCTGATCATCGTGACGCACGACCAGCATCTCGCGCGGCGCTGCGCGAGCCGGCTGGTGGAGGTCGCCGACGGCCGGGTGACCGGTGAGCACACCCTGGAGCCGTCCGCATGAGGGCGGTGTGGAAGGCCGCGCGGGCGGCCGTACGCAGGCGGCGGCTGCAGACGCTGGTGATCTGGCTGGTCACGCTGGTGTCGACGGGGTCGATGGTGGTCGCGCTGGGGCTGGTGGATGCGGCGTCGGCGCCGTTCGACCATGTCTTCGGCAGGCAGCGCGGGCCTCATGTGGTCGCCGGGATCGATCCGGGCAAGGTGACGGACGCCCAGCTGAGGGATGCCTCGCGGAAGTCCGGCGTCGAGGCCGTGGCCGGTCCGTTCCGGCAGGCGACAGTGGACGTTCCGCGCAGCATGGCGGACCTGGGTCTCGGCGGCGAGGTCACGGTCGTGGGCCGTTCCGGGCCCGGCGGCGCCGTGGACCGGGTGGACCTGTGGGCGGGCCGGTGGCCGACCCGGCCGGGCGAGATGGTCCTCAACCGGCAGTCCGACTGGACCGGTGACGACATCGGCAAGAAGTTCCATCTGCCGTCCGGGCCGACCCTCACCATCGTCGGATTCGCGTTCGATCTGAGTGACACGGCGGACGTGTGGGTCGCCCCGGACCAGATCGCGGCCCTGCACCCGAACACCACGCAGATGTTGTACCGGTTCCGGGACGCGTCGTCGCAGAGCGCTCTGAGCGCGGGGCTGGCCCGGGTGACCGAGCGGCTGCCCAAGGGCTCGCTGAGGGGATCGCAGAACTATCTGACGCTCAAGCACCGGATCGGCAGCAACGCGCGCGCGTACGCCCCGTACCTCATGGCATTCGGCATCCTCGGCATCCTGGTTGCGGTCCTGATCGTCGCCAACGTGGTCGGCGGCGCGGTGGTGTCGGGCTTCCGGCACATCGGCATCCTCAAGGCCCTCGGGTTCACTCCGGGGCAGGTGCTGGGCGTCTATCTGGTGATGGTCTCCGTACCGGCCGTGCTGGGTTGCGCGCTCGGCACGCTCACCGGCAACCTGCTGGCTAAGCCGTTCTTCCAGTTCGTGTTCACGGGGCCGGACTCAGGGATGCTGCACGACCGGGTCGGCATCGCGCCCTGGGTGAACGGGCTGGTCCTGTCGGGCATGCCCCTGGTCTGCGTGCTGGCAGCGCTCGGCCCGTCCGTGCGGGCCCAGAGGCTGTCGGCGGCACGAGCGATCAGCGCGGGCAGCGCACCACGTGCGGGGCGGGCGCTCGGCATCCAGCGGACGCTCGCGGGGCTGCGGTTGCCGCGGTCGGTGAGCCTCGGGGCGGGGCTGCCGTTCGCCCGGCCCGCGCGCAGCGCGCTCACGCTGGCCGCGGTGGTCCTGGGCGTGACCACAGTGACGTTCGCGACGGGTCTGGCGACGACGATGACCCTCTTCGGAGACCGCGGCAAGGGTGCGTACGACGTCACGGTGTACGCAAGCAACTACGCCCATGGCAAGCAGGTGCTGCCGGTCCACGGCGACACCGAACTCCAGTCGCTGCTGGGCTCGTTGCCGGGCGCGGAACGGGTGACGGCCCGTGGGGACGAGGACGCGCGGCTCGAGGGTTCCGCACAGAGGGTCATCTTCGAGGGTCGGCGCGGGCCGGACCTGCCCCTGGACGACGTGCTCGTCCGGGGCCGCTGGATGCACCGTCCGGGAGAGGTGGTGGTCGGCTCGGCCTTCCTGCGCCGCAACGGGGTGGACATCGGTGACCACCTCCGGCTACGCAAGAGCGGGCGCGAGGAGGAGGTCACCGTGGTCGGCGAGCTGATGCAGGACAACGACCGGGTGGTCGCCGGCACCTGGCCGACGTTCACTGCGCTGGTCCCGGACGGAAAAGCGTTCGCCTATCACGTCAAACTACGCAAGGGCGCGGACGGGACGGCGTACGCGCGCGCAGCGCGAGCCGTCGACAAGGGGCTCAGTACCCAACTGACCGGCCCGAGCAGCGGCGCCCGGACCATCATCGACTCCGCGACCGCCCTCACCCTGATGCTGGCCCTGGTCGCCTCCCTCGGCGTGTTCAACACGGCCGTGCTGAACACCCACGACCGGCGCCGCGATCTCGGCATGCTGAAGTCGATCGGGATGACCCCGCGCCAGGTGACGGTGATGACGGTGACGTCGATGGCGGTGCTCGGCGTGATCGGGTCGGTGTTGGGCGTCCCGCTGGGCATCGCCGCCTACGAGGTGGTTGTCCCACGGATGGCCGCGGGGATCGACATCACCCTGCCGTCGTACATGACGGATGTCTGGCACGCGCCGAGGCTGGCCGGACTGGCACTGGCGGGGCTCGTGATCGCCGTGGTGGGGGCGCTCGTCCCCGCCCGGCGCGCGGCCCGCCTCACCGTGGCCGAGGTGCTGCACAACGAGTAGGGCCGGCCGAGAGCCCGCAACCGGTCAGGATCGAAGAAGCCGGGGCGGGCTCCCGGGGCCTAGCGTGAAGTGCACCGGCGGAGAACCCCGCCGGGCCACGAGCCTCATAAGGAGAGTCCCATGACCGCAGGCCTGCAGACGATCATCTACCCCGTCAAGGACAAGGACCGGGCCAAGGCCCTGTTCACCGTCCTGCTGGGCGTCGAGCCGTACGCCGACCAGCCCTACTACGTCGGTTTCAAGGCCGAGGGACAGGATGTCGGCCTCGATCCGAACGGGCACGCTCAGGGCCTGACCGGACCGGTGCCGTTCTGGCACGTGACCGACCTCCGGGAGCGGCTCGCGGCCCTGCTGGCGGCGGGCGCCGAAGTCGTCCAGGACGTGCGGGACGTCGGCAACGGCAGGCTGATCGCCTCGGTGAAGGACGCCGACGGCAACCTGATCGGGCTCCTCCAGGACCCGTCCGCCTGAGGCTCGTACGAGCGCATGCACCCGCACTAGTTGCACACTCAACGATTGGCTGAATCGGTGCTACGGTGCGGGTATGGCAGTCAAGACGGCCGACGCCCGGCTCGAGGAACGGTGGCGGGACATCCTCACCGTGCACGCGCACACGATGTGCGAGATCGACCGTGCCCTGCACCCGCACGGGCTGGGCGCGAGCGACTTCGAGGTGCTGGACATCCTCGCCACCGCGGCGCCCGAGGCGGGCGACCAGTGCCGGGTGCAGAACCTGGTCGGACGGGTCCATCTCAGCCAGAGCGCGCTGTCCCGGCTGATCGGCCGCCTGGAGAAGGAGGGCCTGGTCGAGCGCTCGGTGTGCGCGGAGGACCGGCGCGGGGTGTGGGTCGCCCTCACGGACAAGGGCCGCGCCCTGTACGCCGAGGTACTGCCCCTGCAGCGGGCCGTGCTGGAGCGGATGCTGGCCTCACGGGCCGGCTGAGCGCTCCGCGGGATGTGCCGCGATGTGCCGTCAGCCGTCTGCGGCGCCATCGTGACTGGTCGCGCAGCGCCCCTTTGCGGCGCTGCGGAACCACAGCCGACTTCGCCGACCCCGCTCAGAGCGTCAGCTCCGCCCCGTCCGACAGGATCTCCACCCCCAGCCCGGCCACGCGCGCGCGTGCCCGTGAGGCGGGGTCGAGCAGCGGGTTGGTGTTGTTGAGGTGGGTGTAGATGCGGCGCGGGCCGGGGTGGCGGGCCAGGGCCTGAAGTGAGCCGTGCGGGCCCGTGACCGGCAGGTGTCCCATGGCCGCCTGCCCGGCACCGGTCGGGACCGCACTGCCCATCTCGTCGGCCGCGTAGAAGGTGCCGTCCAGGAGCACGCAGTCGGCCGACGCGCACAGTTCGTCCAGCACAGGGCTCCAGGCACCGACGCAGGGCGCGTACACCAGCACTCCCCCGCTGGCCAGGTCCTCGACGCGGTACGCCGTCACCCACGGGCCGCCGGTCTCGGGCGCCTGTGCCGGTACGTACTTCGGGATCTTGGTGCCCACCGGATGGGCCGTGACGACCAGTCCGCCGGACAGCACGAAGCCGCCGTCGGCCAGGCTGTCGGCCCACTCCCAGGAGGCGTAGCGGTCCAGGGCGGCGCGGGCGGGCGTGAGCACGGCGCGGACCGGCGGGGCCGCGTAGACCTTCAGGCCCACCGCTCCGCGCAGCTCGGTCAGACCGGTGACGTGGTCCGCCTCCGCGTCGGTGAGCAGCACCCCGCGCAGCGGGGTGTCCCGGGGCCCGGGGCCTGGCCAGAGGGCCGGGGTGGCGGTGAGCTGGGCGCGCAGATCGGGTGACGCGTTGAGCAGCCACCAGTCGCGGCCGTTGCCGGTGACGGCCGCGCACTCCTGGGTGCGGGACGGAAGCGTGCCCTTACGGGCGGCCGCGCACAGCGCGCAGGCGCAGTTCCACTGCGGGAAGCCGCCTCCGGCGGCGGTGCCCAGCAGGACGATCCTCACGATCATCGGCTCCTTCGCATGCACCGGACCTTCCGCTGGGATCTTCCCGTCGGAGGGCGGGCTGACTACTCCGGGACGGGGGGCAGTTCCGGCCGTCCTGCGCCGGGCCTGCGGTCCACCGGGCGCTGCGGCGGGATGGGCCCGCCCGAGAAGTCGCGGGGGCCGGTCCACAGGCCCGGCACCGCGTCGCAGCGGCGGCACAGCTCGTACGCGACCTCCTCGTAGTTGACCCGCCAGCCCTGGAAGTGCGGCCAGGCCTCCTTCGGGCTGCGTTCCGCACGGAAGCCGGCCGCCCCCAGCATGGCCACGGCCTCGTCGAACTCCTCGAAGGTCAGCCGGATCGGACTGCCCGGCGAGGGATCGGGGTCGAAGGGGATGCGCACCACGCGCGCGATGTCGCGCAGGGCGGTGAACCCGGCGCGCAGCACCAGGCGGGCCTCCGGCGGGGCGAGGCGCGGGTCGAGCGCCAGCTGCAGGGCGGCCGCGTCCATGACGGCGACGAGCCCGACCAGCCAGCTGCGGTGCGGCCGCGGGGAGCGGAAGCTCAGCAGGACCGGGTACGTGGAGTGGCTCTCGCCCATGTCCGAGGCCAGGCGCTCCCAGGCCCGGTACAGCTCGGGCAGCGCGGTCTCGGTGTCGACCAGCCACTGCCGGGCGAGGATCTCCGGCCCCCAGGCGGGCTCGCCGGCCCGTGCCTGGAGCAGGGTGACCTCCAGTTCGCGGCGGTTGTAGGCGGCGTAGAGGGTGGGCAGGTAGGCGATCTGGAGGGCGATCAGAACGGGCCCGGTGGCCGCCGCCATGAAGTCGAGCACGGAGAGTTTCAGCCGGGCTCCGCTCGCGAAGCCGAGCGTGAACAGGCTGGATCCCGCCTCGCGGAAGGCGGTCGTCCAGGACAGCGGGGACGCCGCGTACAGCAGCAGGCCGAAGCCGAGCAGGGCCCCGCCGAGCCAGGTGACGAGCATGCCGATCAGCATCAGCGGGGCGAGCCAGGTCTGGGCCCGGTCGATGGCGTGGTAGTCGCCGCGCGGGGCGGCGAGCCTGAGGAGCCTGCGCAGCAGCCACCACAGGCGGAACACCAGCACGGAGTAGAGGCCTCGGGGGACGACGAGGGTGCGGAGGGTGCTGGTCAGGACCAGCACCAGTACCAGTGCGCCTGCTACTCCGGAGATCCATTCCATGGGGGTATTTTGGCGCCCGAAGGTTGGCTGCAGCTCACCTTGCCAGCAGTGTCCGTACTCCATGTGACGTGAGTGTCAGGCCGTGTTTCGAGCTGCCGTCTATGGCCAGGGAGAGGTCCTCGTCGGGCCAGTGGGCGGCCAGTGCGGCGAGTGGTACCAGGTGGTAGCGGGAGACGAAGGGCAGCAGCTCGGTCATCTCGCCTTCCGAGGTGAACACGGGGACGACCGGATCACCCCCGGCCTGTTCGAGGACGGGGAGGGCGAGCATCGTGTCGGTGCCGTCCCCGTCCACCGCGTCGTCCGGTACGGGGACGAGTACGTCGCTGTGGGCGAGGGTGTCCAGGGCGGCCTGGTCCTCGGCGTTCACGGCCAGCGCGTCCAGTGCCCGCTGGGCCGGCGTCGGGAGGTCGTCGTGTGCGGATGTTTCCATGGCAGATCCCCAGGTAGCGGCGGTCGTACGGCCACACGCACGGGCAGCCGCCCGGGCGCGCTCCGCTCGCGTACCCCGTGCGGCCCGGGACATGCGTGCGGATTCCGGGGCGGGTGGGTACCTGTCGTGGCAGGTCAGCCGAAGGCGAGGGTCAGCTGGAAGTGGTCGGGGTCGAGCAGGCTGACGACGTGCTCGACGAAGGAGCCGTCGGCCGCCCGGCTGGTGCGCCGCGTGTCGAGGAACCAGTCCCCCGGTGTCCGCCGCAGCAGCTCCGCCTCGTGGGCGTCGATCCGCCGCCCGGAGACCCGCTGCTCTCCGTGGTCGGGCCGTAGCCCGGCCCGCAGCAGCACCTCGGCGAGCGAGTCCTGGCCGAGCCCCTGGGCGGGCAGCTCCCGGATCACGGACAGGGGTGGCAGGTAGCTGCGTTCGTACGACACCACGGTGCCGTCCGCGACCAGCTCCCGGGTCCGCTCCACACACACGAACGCGTTCTTCTCCAGGGCGAGTTCGTCGGCGAGGCCGCTGTCGTGCGTCTCGCGTACGGCAAGGGTGCGCACCCGCGTCTCGACGCCCTGGAGAACCAGTGCGCAGGGCCGGCCGAGCCCGTCGTCCAGTGGGCCGCCGTCGAAGAGGACGTAGGAGCCCTTGCCGGTGCGGGTGGTGATCAGCCCCTCCTCGGACAGCTCGGCGAGGGCCGCGCGGACCGTCGTACGGCTGACGCCGAACCGCTGGGCGAGGGCGTGTTCGCCGGGCAGTTGCTCCCCCGCCGGGCGGCGGCCGCTGCGGATCTCCCGGGCGAGGATCCGGCTGATCCGCTGGTGCTTGAGCGGGACGCCGGTCATGGCCGGGCCTCGGCGAGCAGGTCGTCGATGGTGGTGACCCGGATCAGCGGCCGGTAGAGGTCCAGCACCTGCAGGGTCTTGACGTGGGAGTCGTCGTCCACGCCCGCGCAGGCGTCCGCGACCACCAGGACCTCCGTGCCGGCGTCGGCGGCGGCCAGGGCGGTGGACAGCACGCAGCAGTCGGTGCTGACGCCGGCCAGGACCATGCGGCCGTCCGGGCCGACGCGCTCGGCGAGTTCCGGGGTCCACTTGCCGAAGGTGGTGGCCTCCACGACGTGGGCGGCGCTGTCGGCGAACTCGTCCGTCAGTTCCCACAGTTCGGAGTCTGGCGGCTGGAGCGCGAACGGCCACTGGGCGTAGTAGGCGCGCCAGGCTCCGGTGGGCCGCTCGGGGGCCAGGAAGCGGGTGAAGGCGACGCGGTCGCCGAAGGCCGGCAGCAGACGTCGTACGCCCGCGGCCGCGTCGGCGAAACGGGGGGTGGCCCAGGGGCTGGCGGGGTCGGCGAAGACACGCTGCATGTCGATGACGGCCAGCAGCCCGGGGGTGGCGGAGGTCATGTGCTGTACACCCCCTTGTTCGGCGACGGGCTCGGCACCTGGGCCTCCTGCTCGCGCACCCGGCCCCGGCCGAGGATCAGGGTGCCGAGGAAGGCGAGCGCGAGGGCGACCAGGACGCCGAGGTTGGCGTACGCCCAGGCACCCGTCTTGCCGCCCAGGCCGAACGGCTCCAGGAGGTAGCCCTGCCAGGTCAGCCAGCTCGCGGAGGTGTTGGTGACCAGGCCCCAGCCGACGGCGGTGGCGCCGAGGGTGAGCAGCAGCGGCAGCAGGGGTACGTCGCCGTAGCGGCCGTGCGGGCGGTACAGGTCGCCCTCGTCGTAGTCGCGGCGGCGCAGCGCGAGGTCGGCGAGCATGATGCCGCACCAGGCGGCGATGGGCACGCCGAGCGTGGTGAGGAAGCCCATGAACTGGGCTAGGAAGCTGTCGGCGAAGAAGACGATGTAGACGGAGCCAGCGATCATCAGGACGCCGTCGAAGAGGGCGGCCAGATAGCGGGGTACGGGCAGACCCGCGGAGAGCAGGGCCAGGCCGGAGGAGTAGATGTCGAGGACGGCGCCGCCCACCAGGCCCAGGACGGCGACCACCGCGAACGGCACCAGGAACCAGGTCGGCAGGATGGTGGTCAGCGCGCCGATCGGGTCGGCCGCGATCGCCTTGCTCAGCGTCTCGGAGGAGCCGGCCAGCAGGAGGCCGAAGACCAGCAGGAGCAGCGGGGCGACGGAGGCGCCGAAAGTGGTCCAGCCGATCACGCCCCGGCTGGACGAACTGCGGGGCAGATAGCGGGAGTAGTCGGCGGCGGCGTTGACCCAGCCGAGCCCGAAGCCGGTCATCATGAACACCAGCGCGCCGATGAACTCCTGGGCGGTGCCCGCCGGGATCGCGCTGACCGTGCTCCAGTGGATGTGGTCGGCGACCAGGCCGACGTACACGACGGTGAGCACGCCCGTGATGACGGTGATCCAGGTCTGCAGGCGCATGATCAGGTCGAAGCCCATGACCCCGCCGACCACGGTCAGCGCGGCCACCACGATGAGGGCGACCACCTTGGTCTCCGTGCCGCCGCCCCAGCCGAGCCGTCCGAAGACGGTGGCGGTGGCCATGGTGGCGAGGGCGGTGAGGACCGTCTCCCAGCCGACGGTGAGCATCCAGGAGATGACGGACGGCAGCCGGTTGCCGCGCACTCCGTAGGCGGCCCGGCTGAGCACCATGGTGGGCGCCGAGCCGCGCTTGCCGGCGACCGCGATGAAGCCGCAGAGCAGGAAGGAGACGACGATGCCGAGCACGCCGGCAGCGAGTGCCTGCCAGAAGGAGATGCCGAAACCGAGGGCGAAGGCGCCGTAACTGAGGCCGAGCACCGAGACGTTCGCACCGAACCAGGGCCAGAACAGCGTGCGCGGGGTGCCCTTGCGCTCCGCGTCCCCGATCACGTCGAGTCCGTGCGTCTCCAGCTGGATCTGGCGGCCGGTGGATCTGCTGTCGAGGGATTCCTGCGGATGCGTCATCGCCCACCTACCTGCCCCACCTGTCCAGACGTGTCCAGTCGAGGCTAGGTCGGTGCGTCGGGGGGCGCAAGGGAAGTCGCGGGGCGCAGGGGGAAGGTGCGGGCGGGCCGGACGGTCGAGTCAACCGTTCGGTTGAACGGGGATTACACCGCCTGTGGCTCTCATCCGTCCGTCCGCACGACGCGCGGCCCTCGGGAACCGCGCGAGACTGGACGCCGCCCACGGCGCCGGGGCTCCGCACACTCCCCCCTGAGAGAGGTCTCGTCAGCATGCCCCGCTTCCCCAGCAGACGCCGTGTCCTCACCACCGGTGCCGGCGCCGCGCTCGGCATCGGTGCCCTCGGCGCCACCACGACCCCGGCCGCGGCAGCCCGTCGGACCGCGGTGGCCGAGGAGGACAGGACGCTGGACGAGCTGTACCGGGACGCCCTCGCCGAGGGCGGCAGGCTCGTCATCTACGCCGGCGGTGACACGCCGACCCAGCAGGACGGCACCAAGGCGGCGTTCAAGGAGCGCTTCCCGGGCATCGACCTGACGCTGATCGTCGACTACAGCAAGTACCACGACGTCCGCGTCGACAACCAGCTCGCCACCGGCACCCTCGTCCCCGACGTCGTCCAGCTGCAGACCCTCCAGGACTTCGTCCGCTGGAAGGAGCAGGGCCGCCTGCTGCCGTACCGGCCGGCCGGGTTCTCGAAGCTGTACGACGCCTTCCGGGATCCGCAGGGCGCCTGGGTCGCCGTCGCGGTGATCGCCTTCAGCTTCATGTACGGCCCCGCGGCGGTCGGTTCGGACGCGCCGCGCAGCCCGCTCGATCTCGTCGACCCGAAGTGGAAGGGGCGGATCGCCTCCTCGTATCCGCACGACGACGACGCGGTCCTCTTCCTCTACTCCCGCTACGTCCAGCGCTACGGCTGGGACTGGGTGGCCCGGCTCGCCGCGCAGGACGTGCGGTTCGCGCGGGGCAGCAACTCGCCCGGTGACGCGGTGCGCGCCGGGCAGAAGGCGATCGGCGTCGGCGGCTCGGGGTCGCTGACCGCGCCGGCCTCGTCGCCGGTGCGGTTCGTGGTGGCCGACGGGCACCCGTTCATGGCCTGGGGCCAGCGTGCCGCGATCCTCCGGCGGGCCGCGCATCCGACGGCCGCGAAGCTGTACCTCAACTGGCAGTTGTCGGCCGAGCGGCAGCAGGCGTCGTTCAACGGCTGGTCGGTACGTACCGACGTCACTCCCGCGGGGAGCCTGAAGCCCGTCTGGGAGTACCCCGATGCCGATCTCGACGGCTTCCCGCGATTCATGGCGGACCGGGCCGCGGTCGAGCGCTGGAAGCAGACCTTCGCGCTGTACTTCGGCGAGGTGAAGGGCGACCCGACACCCGGCTGGCTCGGGCTGCACCCGGGGGCGTAACGGGCGGCCGGGCGGCGGCCTTCACACCGGTCATACAGGCTGGGGATAGACTCGGACGCCCTGTTGGATCATTCGTCCAGGGGGTGTGCCGTGTCCGGCCCCGGCCTCGCCCGCGTTCGGCCCGCGGCTCTCGGCGTCCGTGTCGCGCTGCAACCCGTCGCGCACCTCGTCTTCTTCATCGTCGTCGCGGCCGCACTGGTCCGGCTCTTCCGGATGCACTCCGCGCTGTGCTGGGACATGGTGACCGTCAGCGCGCTGTTCGCGGGCGTCTATGCGGCCGGTCTCACGCAGTGGGGCCGGCTGGGCGCGGGCGCCCGGCACGCCTGGGTGGCAGCGCTGCTCCTGCTGTGGACCGTGCTGGTCCTCCTCGCCCCGCGCCCGCTGACCGGCGCGTACGTCTGGTGTGCCGTGCCGCTCGCGTGCGCGGCCCTGCGGGCGCTCGGGCACCACGCGGCCAAGGTGGCGGTGGGCGCGGTCACCGTCGTGCTCGTCGGGCAACTGAGCGGCGGCGCGGGCGGGTTCGACGCGGAGACGGTGCTGGTTCCCGTGGCGGCCGTCTGGGGCACGGTGGCGCTGTACCGGGGGCAGCAGCGGGAGGCGGCGGAGCGGCAGCGGCTGGTGGAGGAGTTGCGCGGCACGCGGGACGTGCTGGCGCGCGAGCAGCGCCGGGCGGGAGTGCTGGAGGAACGGGCGCGCATCGCCGGGGATCTGCACGACACGCTCGCCCAGGAGTTGTCCGGCAGCCTGATGCTGCTGCAGGCGGCCGAGCGGGACTGGGAGGACCGGCCGGAGGTGGCCCGTACGCGGGTGCGCGCGGTGGCCGACGGCCTGGACGCGGGCCTCGCCGAGACCCGCCGGATCATCCGGGACCTCACCCCGCCCACGGTCGCCGAGGCCGGCCTGGAAGCCTCCTTGCGACTGCTGTGCGCCCGCGCGGAACTGGACGGCACCGCCGCACTGGTGCGGTTCCGCTCGACCGCAGCGCACCACCTTGACCTGGACCAACCGTCCGCCACCACCCTGCTGCGCGTGGCCCGGGGCCTGCTGGCCAACGTCCGCGAACACGCCCGTGCCACCCGCCTCCTGGTGACCCTCCACCACCACCCGGACCGCGTCGAACTGGAGGTCCACGACGACGGCGTCGGCTTCACGGGTACGACGTCCGCACCCGACCGCGGCTACGGCCTGCCGTCGGCACGGGCACGGCTGCGGACGTACGGCGGCGAACTCGACGTCGCCAGCACCCCGGGCCGGGGCACGCGCGTCCGGGCCGTGCTGCCGGTGCGCGCGCGGTCGGGTCCGGCGGTGCCGGTGGGTTCGGCGGCGGTCCGATGAGGCGGGTCCCGTCGCGGTCCGGCGGCGCCCTTGGCGTCGGGCACAAACCGGTGACCCCGCACCACTCGCCGCCAGGCTGCGCCCATGGCCTCGACGGCGGTCCCATGACTCCGCCTCACTCGCCGCCCGGGCACTCACACGGCCTCGGCCACGCCCCGATGAACCGGCTCCAGTCGCCGTCAGGCTGCGCCCACGGCCTCGACGGCCGTCCCGTGACACCGCCTTACACGCGGCCCGGGCACTCGCACAGCCTTGAGCACAGGCCGATGAACCCGCACCACTCACCGCCAACCTGCACTCACGGCCTCAGGCACAGCCCGGCGAACCCGCTCCAGTCACCGTCAGCCCGCGCCCACAGTCCCGGCAGCCGTCCCACGACACCGCCTCACACGCGGCCCGGGCGCCCACACGCCCTCAGGCACAGGCCGACGAACCCGCACCACTCACCGCCAAGCTGCACTCACGGCCTCAGGCACAGCCCCGTGAACCCGCTCCACTCACCGTCAGCCCGCGCCCACGGCCCCGGCAGCCGTCCCGTGACACCGCCTCGCACGCCGCCCAGGCACCCACACGGCCTCGGCCACAGCCCGATGACACGACCCCGCACACACCACCCCGTCCACAACCCGACGACACCACCCCGCGCGCCGTCCGTTCCCGTCGCGCCCGTGCTCTCGGCGGTCGTCCGATGACGCCCCCGGCGGCCGCTCCGCTGCGTCTGCTGATCGCCGACGATCATGTGGTCGTCCGGGCCGGATTGCGGGCCCTGCTGGACGGGGAGCCGGATCTTGAGGTGGTCGGTGAGGCGGGTAGCGGTGACGAGGCTGTTGGGCTGGCGCTGGTGCTGGCGCCGGATGTCGTTCTGATGGATCTGCGGTTCGCGGGGCCGGACGGCGGTCAGGACGGTGTCGAGGCGGTCCGCCGGCTGATCGCCCGGGCGCCCGCTCTGCCCGTGGTGATGCTGACCAGTTACGCAGGACGCGCCGACGTCGTGCGCGCGCTGGAGGCGGGTGCACGTGGTTACGTCCTCAAGGCGGGCCCGCCCGATGACCTCTTCCGGGCGGTGCGCAGTGCCGCGGCCGGCGGGATGGGCCTCGCCCCGGAGGTGGTCAGTGATCTGGTCGGCCATGTGGTCAGCCCCGCACCGGAGTTGACGCTCCGCGAACGGGAGGTCGTCCGGCTGATGGCCGACGGTCACAGCAACCGCTCCATCGCCGCCTCCCTGTATCTCAGCGAGGCGACCGTCAAGACGCATCTGGTGCGCGTCTACCGGAAGCTCGGCGTCGACAACAGGGCGGCGGCGGTGTCGGAGGCGGTCCGTCGGGGTCTCATCGACCTCAGGTAGGAGACGGACCGCCGCCCGAGCGCACGGCGGGCATGGCGAGGTCGACCGGCCCCGAACCGCCCCCGCTCTTGCAGGAGTCGTGGCAGTCCTTCTCCAGGCTGCAGCACAGCGAGCAGATCGCGCCCTGGTGGAAGGGGCAGCCCGCCATGTCCGGCCGCTCGAACTCGGTCGTGCACACCGAGCAGGTCAGCGTGGCCCCCGAGGGGAGTCCGTCGGCGCCCAGCAACGGTTCGTCCAGGTCGTCGACGCGGGCGATGTAGTAGCGCCCCTTCGTCAGCACCGCGAACAACGGCGAGAGCACCATCGCCAGGAACAGCGCGATGAACGGCGAGTACGCCTTGCCGTAGTCGCCGAACGCCTCGAAGTACGCGGCGATCGAGACGGCCGAGGCGATCAGCATCGAGCCGAAGCCGACCGGGTTGAAGTTGTACAGATGGGCCCGCTTGAACTCGATGTACGACGGGCTGAGCTTCAGCGGCTTGTTGATGACCAGGTCGGCCACGACCGCGCCGATCCAGGCGATGGCCACGTTGGAGTAGAAGCCGAGCACCGTGTTGAGGAAGCCGAAGACACCACCCTCCATCAGGGCCAGCGCGATGCCGACGTTGAGGAAGATGTAGACCACCCGGCCCGGGTGACGGTGGGTCAGGCGGGAGAAGAAGTTCGACCAGGACAGCGAACCGGAATACGCGTTCGTCGAGTTGATCTTTATCTGGGACAGGATCACGAAGAACGTGGCCAGGCCCAGGGCGACCGGAGCCGCGAACGTCTTGAAGCCGTGCACGTACTGCTGGATGGGCTCATTGGCCTTCGACAGGCCCACACTGCCGGCGATGTAGAAGGCGAGGAAGGCACCGCCGATCTGCTTGGCCGCGCCGAGAACCACCCAGCCGGGACCGGCGCTCAGCACCGCGCCCCACCACTTCCTCGCGTTCTCCGGCGTCTTGTCCGGCATGAAGCGCAGGTAGTCGACCTGTTCACCGATCTGCGCGATCAGCGACAGCGCGACACCGGCGCCCGCCCCGACCCCGAGCATGCTGATGCTCGACCCGGTGGGCGAGTCGCCCGCGAAGTGGGTGAACTCCGAGAACTTGCCGGGCTCCTGGATCGCGATGGACACGAACGGCGCGACCATCAGCACGAGCCAGATCGGCTGGGTCCACACCTGCATCTTGGACAGCGCGGTCATGCCGTAGACGACCAGCGGCAGGATGATGAGCGAGCAGATGATGTACCCGACGGCGAGCGGGATGTGCAGGCCCAGCTCCAGGGCCTGCGCCATGATCGACCCTTCGAGGGCGAAGAAGATGAAGGTGAAGCTGGCGTAGATCACCGAGGTGAGGGTCGAGCCGAGATAGCCGAAGCCCGCACCGCGGGTCAGCAGGTCCATGTCGATGGAGTACTTGGCCGAGTAGTACGAGATCGGGATGCCGGTGAGGAAGATGACCACGGCCGCCGCCAGGATCGCCACCATGGCGCTGGAGAAGCCGTGGGAGATGGCGATGGAGCCACCGATGGCGAAGTCAGCGAGATAGGCGATACCGCCCAGTGCCGTCGTGGCCACCACGTACGGGGTCCAGCGGCGGAAGGACTTGGGCGCGTAGCGCAGCGAATAGTCCTCCAGCGTGTCGTTCTGCGTCCAGCCGTTGTAGGTACGGCTGCCGGGCGGGGCTGGTGGTGCCTGGTTGTCGACGATCTCCGTCACGGCTCTTCCCTCTTCCGCGGGGGCAGTTCTTCTGCAGGGGCAGTTCGAGGGAAGGTTGGCGCCGACGTGTTTCCCGTCAGTTTCGAGTCCTTTAAAAGCCTTGATACTTCCTGACGAAAATATTTCTGCCCGGGGTAGTGTCGGCGTACGGGCGAGGGACCGGACACATGAGGGACGGACAGGTGACGGGAGGTCAGAGTTGGGCGACGACGTCGAAGGCGAAGGCGTCCGCCCTGGCCAGGTAGAGCCGCTGCTCAAGGTGGTTGCCGCGCAGCCGCACGGGACCCCGGGGCCCCTCGTAGGCGACCTCGTCGGCCGCCGCACGCATCGCCCGTACGTCCAGCGACCGGGCCCGTCCCGCCAGGGCGGCGAGCAGCCGCAGCCCCTCGAAGCACGACTCGCCGAGGCTGCCGACCACCGGCGCCTCCACCCCGAACCGCCGTGCGTAGCGCCGCCCGAAGTCCAGGCTCTCCGCGGTGGCCAGCGTCTCGAAGTAGCCGGCCGCCGCCCACAGCCCCTCGGTGGCGTCGGCGCCCGCCGCCAGGAGCATGTTCTCGTCCAGGTGGGTACTGAGCCGCTGGCAGCGCCCGTGGAGTCCGTGGGCGGTGAAGGCCCGGCTGAAGCGCACCGCGTCCTCTCCGACCAGCAGCATCAGCACCGCGTCCGCCGCACTCCGCTCGATCCGGCGCAGCACCGGCCCGAACTCCTCCGTGCCCAGCGGTACGAAGGCCTCCGCGAGCACCCGGCCTCCGACGGCGCGGGCACATCGGCGTGCCGCGCGCGCCGTCACCCTGGGCCAGACGTAGTCGTTGCCCACGGTGCACCAGCGCCGCGCACCCGTCGCCTCGGCCAACAGCCGCATGGCGGGCAGCAGTTGAGCGGTGTCGGTCTCGCCCGTCAGGAACACCCCGGGGGTGCGCTCGCCGCCCTCGTACTGCGCGGTGTAGACGTACGGGACGCGGTCGGCGATGCGGGGCGCGAGCGCGCGGCGGACCGCGGAGATGTGCCAGCCCACCACCGCGTCGACCGCGCCCAGCGACACCAGCGCCTCGACCTCGGCGGCCACGTCCCGCGGTGGCGCCCCGCCGTCCACCACGAGGAGCCTGACCTCACGGCCCAGGATGCCGCCCGCCGCGTTGAGTTCGTCCACCGCCAGCAGCGCCGACGTCTCGCACGACGGCCCGAAGATGCCGGCGGGGCCGCGCAGCGGTACGACGAGGCACACGGTGAGCGTGTCCTGCGCGCTCCCGGTGCGCCACGACGGCCTGGGACCCAGCAAACCGACCTCCACGGGGGCTGGTGGAGGACGCACATCGCCCCCCGGCCCCGGCTCCCTCGCTAAGGCCCGTAATCTGCCCGCACAGTAGACCGACCGGAAGGACACCGGCAATGCCTTCGGAACCGTCGCCGGACCTCGCCCACCTGCTGAGCCATGCCGAGCGGCGACTGGCCCGGCGGCTGGCCGCCCTGCTCGCCGAGGAGGGCTGCTCCCTGGAGCAGTGGCGCGTGCTGTCCCTGACGGCCGACGGCCGGGGCCACCCGATGACGGAGATCGCCGACCACGCCCTCATGCCGGCACCGAGCCTCACCAAGCTCGTGGACCGTATGGTCGCGGACAACCTCGTCCACCGCCGCCCCGACCCGACCGACCGCCGGCGCGTGCTGCTGCACCTCTCGGCCCGCGGCCGTATCCTCCACGACCGCGCGGCCCACCGGGTCGCCACGGAACAGGCCCGCCTGCTCACCACCATCGACGACGACGGAACCCTCGCCGGCGCCCTGTCGCGACTCACGGCAGCGCTGTCTCAAGGTGCCGCAGCACAGCCGAAAGTGACGGACGGTCAGCCCGCGAGTTGAGACGTCACGCCGGGTAGGGAGCCGCCTCGCGCGCCGTCCGGAGCGCGCCCGCCCACCAGGCCAGCTGGTCGAGCAGGGTCTTGGCGTACCCAGGGGCCTCGGGGTCGAGCGGTCGGCCGTCCTGCCAGGCGGTGAAGTAGTTCGGGAAGGCGAGGCCGTCGCGGATCGTCACCGCGTGCAGCTCGGTCAGGACGTTCTCCAGGTGCAGGACCGCGTGCCGGCCGCCCGCCGCGCCGCCGTAGCTGACGAAGGCGACGGGCTTGGCCGTCCACTGGGTGAAGTGCCAGTCGATGGCCGCCTTCAGCGAGGCGGGGTAGCTGTGGTTGTACTCCGGCGTGACCACGAGGAAGGCGTCGGCGTCCGCGAGCGCCGAGGTGAGCGGCGCCATCCCGGCCGGACGGGGGTAGTCGTCGCCGGCGTACTTCGGCGACACCGCGGGCAGGGACAGCGGGATGTCGATCTCGGCGAGATCGACGACTTTCACGTCGAAACCCCCGTGCAGGCCTGCCTGTTCGGCGACCCAGGACGCCACGACCGGACCGAAGCGTCCGTCGCGGACGCTGCCGACGATGATCACGAGCTTGTGTGTGTTCTCCATGCCCACCACGATCGGCCCGGCGTCACGACCACAGCCAGACCGTGCTCAGGCTGGCCCCCACAGGGCCACGCTGAGCGGCGAGGCGCGCCCTATCCTCGGGGCATGGGAACGCCACTGGGGGACTTCGTACGGGCCAAGCGCGACAGCATCCAGCCGGAGTCACTGGGGCTGCCGGACCACGGCCGGCGCAGGTCACCGGGGCTGCGCCGACTGGATCTGGCCACGCGGGCCGGGATCAGCGTCGAGTACCTGACCCGCATCGAGCAGGGCCGGGACCGCAACCCCTCGGTGGCGGTGGTGAACGCGCTCGCCGACGCCCTCAGCCTCGACCCCGCCGAGCGCACCCACCTGCGTTACCTCGCGAAGATCACCGGCGGCGAGTGCACCGCCCACCCCCGGCCCGCTCCGGCGCGTCGGGAAGTACGGCCGGCGGTCCTGCGGACGCTGCGCCTGCTGGAGCCGGGCATCGCGATGGTGACCAACCGGCTCGGCGACGTCCTCGCCCACACCGGCGCGTTCGAGGCGGTGACCAGCGCGAGCGGGCTGCTCGACGCCGAGGCGCCGAACCTCACCCGGTACGTCTTCACCGACTCCCGCGCCCGGTCGTTCTTCGCCGACTGGGACGATGTCGCGGACGAGCAGGCCTTCGACCTGTGGCTCGGTCCGACCGTCGAGACCTCCGAGTGGCTCACCGCGGAACTCGCGCCCGTCGCGGGCCCCGACTTCACCCGGCGGCTGAACCGGCACGTGGTTCCGGAACGGGGAGTCCTCCGGCTCCGCCACCCCTCCGGGTGCGAACTCCGGCTGCTCCGGGAGACGTTCGACCTGACCTCGGACGCCCAGCAACTGGTGGTGTTCCTCCCGGCGGACGAGGCGACGGCCCAGGCCGTCGACCAGCTCCGCGCACGGTCGCACGGCCGGCTCCGGGCCATCTCCTGACGCCCGCCGTGGCTCGGGCGGGCGTCAGGCCGGAGCCACGGCGGGATTGCGCAGGATCCGCGGAGCCGTTCATGGCTCCGGCGCGTGTCAGGCCGGTGCCACGGCCGGATTCCGCAGGGTCGTGCGGAGCTGTTCGAAGGCGGTGGGCCGCGGTCGGTCCGTCAGGAAGTCGCGGATGCGCAGGGCGCATTCCTCCGGGGAGAGCAGGCTGGTGTCCACGTCGAGGTCGTGGACCCCGTGCGCGTGCACCTTGTCGAACTGCAGGGCGGCCAGGCCGAGTTCCCGGTCGCCCCGCTCGCGCTCACGGCGTTCCAGCTCGGGCAGCGGGCAGCGGACCCCGACCAGGACGGTGTCCTCGGGCACGAGCAGGTCGAGCAGGTCCAGCAGCCGCCAGCGGCGGCTGAGCGGATGGTCCACGACCAGGTTGTTGCCGCCCGCGGCCATTCCGGCGGCGGCCCGGTGGAAGCCCTTGGCGGTGCGGTCGATCTCGGCCTGGAGGTCCTCGTCGGCGATGGGCTGGTCGCAGCGCATCGAGTGGAACGCGTCGACGGGCATGTGGAACCAGGTGCCGTCGAGCAGGTCCAGGAGCGCCCCGGCGATGCTGGACTTGCCGGAGCTGGACGTGCCGTTGAGCAGGATGACCGTACCCCCGGCCGCGGTGTCGGGGATGCGCGCGTGGTCCGGGTCGGCCGTGACCTGAGCCGCCTCGGTCGCCATGGTGGGCTCCTTCCGTACGCGGGGATCCTGGGCCGGTGTGGCTCCGTGATCATCGCATGCGCTCTTCGAGGCACCGCAAGTGTTTTCCAACTCGGTTTCCTCAGCACTTACTTCACCTCTTGACGGAAGGAGGTCCAGACCTTTAGGTTCCCGGGCGCCCCCACAACCAAGGAGCCCATCCCCATGCCAACTTCCAGTCGCAGAAGGTCCCGCTTCACGATCGGCTTCGTTCTCGCCGCCGTCCTCGCCGCGCTGTTCACCGCCGCTCCCGCCCAGGCCGCCGACGGCGCGATCACCGGACTCGCCGGAAAGTGTGTCGACGTGGCGGGTGCCGGCAGCGCCAACGGCACCGCCGTACAGCTCTACGACTGCAACGGAACCGGCGCCCAGATCTGGTCCAACCCCGGCGACGGAACCCTGCGGGCGCTCGGCAAGTGTCTGGACGTGGTCGACCGCAGCACCGCGGACGGCGCCGCCGTCCAGCTGTGGGACTGTTCGGGCGGCGCCAACCAGCAGTGGCAGGTGACCGCGGCGCACGACATCGTCAACCCCGCCGCCAACAAGTGCCTGGACGTACGGGACAACAACAGTGCCAACGGCACCCGGCTGCAGATCTGGAGCTGCTCCGGCGGGGCGAACCAGAAGTGGAACGCGCCGGCGAGCGGCGGCGGGGGTGGTACCCCGTCCGGATTCGTGGTGAGCGAGGCGCAGTTCAACCAGATGTTCCCGAACCGGAACTCGTTCTACACCTACAGCGGACTGACCGCGGCCCTCAGCGCCTACCCCGGCTTCACGACCACCGGCAGCGACACCGTGCGGAAGCAGGAGGCAGCCGCCTTCCTCGCCAACGTCAACCACGAGACCGGCGGCCTGGTGTACGTCGTCGAGCAGAACACCGCCAACTACCCCCACTACTGCGACTGGGGCCAGCCGTACGGCTGCCCCGCGGGACAGGCGGCCTACTACGGGCGCGGCCCGATCCAGCTCAGCTGGAACTTCAACTACAAGGCCGCCGGTGACGCGCTCGGCATCGATCTCCTCAACAACCCCTGGCAGGTGGAGAACAACGCCTCCGTCGCCTGGAAGACCGGCCTGTGGTACTGGAACACCCAGTCGGGACCGGGCAGCATGACCCCGCACAACGCGATGGTCAACGGGGCCGGCTTCGGCCAGACCATCCGCAGCATCAACGGCTCCCTCGAGTGCGACGGCAAGAACCCCGCGCAGGTGCAGAGCCGCGTCGACGCCTACCAGCGCTTCACCCAGATCCTCGGGGTCTCCCCGGGCAACAACCTGTACTGCTGAGCGAGTTGCCCGACAAGGAGCCGTCATGCGCAACGTGAAGTCCCTGACCAAGGTCCTCCTCGGCGCGCTGGGCGCGATGGCGCTCGTCGTCGCCGTCCCGGCGAGCGCCCACGCGAACGTGCTGCAACTGCTGCCGCAGAACGCCGACGGGCTGGAGCAGACCTTCTCCCCCGCCTACGACTACGACGGCGACGGCTGCTACGCCACGGCCGCCATCGGAGCCGACGGCACCATCAACCCCGGCCTGAAACTCGGCGGCGACGTCAACGGGCACTGCCACGACTACGCCCAACTGGCCAACGCCAACACCTACTCGCGCGAGAAGTGCAACAACGGCTGGTGCGCGGTGATGTACGCCAGCTACTTCGAGAAGGACCAGGCGACGCTCGGCCCGGCGGCCATCGGCCACACGCACGACTGGGAGCACGTCGTGGTGTGGATCAACAACAACGAGGTCCAGTACGTGTCGGTGTCCCAGCACACCAGCTACCAGGTGGCCGCCCGCTCCTCGGTCCGCTTCGACGGCACACACCCGAAGATCGTCTACCACAAGGACGGAGTGTCCACCCACGACTTCCGCTTCGCCAACACCAACGACGAGCCCCCGGAGAACGTGACCGGCGGCTGGTTCTACCCCCGCCTGGTGGGCTGGAACGGCTACCCCGCGGGCTACCGCGACAAGCTCCTGAGTGCCGACTTCGGCGCCGCCACGATCAAGATCAAGGACGGCGACTTCCAGTACGCCCTGGCGCACTCCATGCCGTCCGGCATCCCCTTCGACCCCAACGCCTGACGGCTCCTGCCCGCTGGGACCTGGTGGTGCGGGACCGGTCTCCCGCGCCACCGGGTCGCGCCGTCAGGCCCCTCGGCCTGCGATTACGCTGGTCATCGTGTCTGTTTCCCGTCTGCGTCGCGTCGCCGTTCTCGTGCTCGAGGGGGCGAAGCCGCTCGACGTCGGCATTCCGGCGCAGGTGTTCACGACCCGCGCGAGCATGCCGTACGACGTGCGGGTGTGCGGCGCGGCCCCCGGTCTCGTGACCGGCGGCGACGGCCTGTCGTACCACGCCGCCCACGGCCTCGACGCGCTCGCGTGGGCCGACATCGTGTTCATCCCCGGCTACCGGTTCCCGGACCGCGAGGACCCGCCGCAGGCCGTCGTCGAGGGGCTGATCACGGCCCACGCGCGCGGCGCGCGGCTCGCCGCCATCTCGACGGGCGCCTTCGCGCTCGCCGCCACGGGTCTGCTCGACGGCAAGCGCGCCACGACGCACTGGCACTACGCGCGGGCGCTCGCGGCGAAGCATCCGCTCGTCCGGGTCGACGAGAACGTGCTGTTCGTCGACGAGGGCAGCGTGCTGACGTCGGCCGGCGCCGCCTCCGGGATCGACCTGTGCCTGCACATGCTCCGCGGCGACCTCGGCGTGGCCGCCTCGAACCACGCGGCCCGGCGCCTGGTCGCGGCCCCCTACCGCAGCGGTGGTCAGGCGCAGTACGTGCCACGCAGCGTGCCCGAGCCGCTCGGCGAGCGGTTCGCGGCCACCCGCGAGTGGGCGCTGCACCGGCTCGCCTCGCCGCTCACCCTGGAGGCGCTCGCCCGGCACGCGGCGGTCTCGCCGCGCACCTTCTCCCGGCGCTTCGCCGAGGACACCGGGTACACGCCCATGCAGTGGGTCATGCGCGCCCGGATCGACCTGGCCCGTGAGCTGCTGGAGCGTTCGGAGCGGAGCGTGGAGAAGATCGCCGCCGATGTCGGTCTCGGCACCGGCGCGAATCTGCGGCTGCACTTCCAGCGGATCCTCGGCACCACGCCGAGCGAGTACCGGCGCACCTTCACCAGGGGCGAGTAGCCGAAGGGACGCCTGTCAAAAGGGGCAAGCAGACGAGGGGGCGAGCAGTCGATCATCACCTGGCGCGATCCTTTCGAACCATGGCGATCGCGCCGCTGTCCCGTTCGGCCGCGTGCCGAGAACCTGGTGGCGAAACCGAAGGGACATGACTGATGACTCGCATCGCCATCAACGGATTCGGCCGCATCGGACGCAATGTGCTGCGCGCGCTGCTGGAGCGCGACAGCGATCTCGAGGTCGTCGCCGTCAACGACCTCACGGAGCCCGCCACCCTCGCGCGCCTGCTCGCCTACGACACGACGGCCGGCCGGCTCGGCCGCCCGGTGACCGTCGACGGGGACACCCTCGTCGTCGACGGCCGTCGGATCAAGGTGCTCGCCGAGCGCGACCCGGGGCAGTTGCCGTGGGCCGAACTCGGTGTCGACGTCGCCCTCGAGTCGACCGGCCGCTTCACCTCGGCCAAGGCCGCCCGCGCCCACCTCGACGCGGGCGCGAAGAAGGTACTCGTCAGCGCACCGTCGGACGGCGCCGACGTCACGCTCGCGTTCGGTGTCAACACCGACACGTACGACCCGGCCCTGCACACGATCGTCTCGAACGCCTCCTGCACCACCAACGCGCTCGCGCCGCTGGCCGCGGTGCTCGACGAACTCGCCGGCATCGAGCACGGGTTCATGACCACGGTGCACGCCTACACGCAGGAGCAGAACCTGCAGGACGGTCCGCACCGCGACGCGCGCCGCGCCCGTGCCGCCGCGGTCAACATCGTGCCGACCACGACGGGTGCCGCCAAGGCGATCGGCCTCGTGCTGCCGAACCTGGACGGCAAGCTGTCGGGCGACTCGATCCGCGTGCCGGTTCCGGTCGGCTCCATCGTCGAGCTGAACACGACCGTCTCCCGTGACGTGAGCCGCGACGAGGTGCTGGCGGCGTACCGCGCCGCGGCGGAGGGCCCGCTCGCCGGCGTCCTCGAGTACTCGGACGACGCGCTGGTGTCGGCCGACATCGTGGGCAACCCGGCCTCGTCGATCTTCGACTCGGCCCTCACCCGCGTCGACGGCCGCCACATCAAGGTGGTCGCCTGGTACGACAACGAGTGGGGCTTCTCGAACCGGGTGATCGACACCCTGGAACTGCTCGCCACCCGCTGACCGAGCACCGGGGCGGTCCCAGGTCCGGGGCCGCCCCTTTTTTCTTTCAGCCGGCCCCTCGCAAAAGGCGGGACAACCCCAGCGCGGCCGTGCGCACCGCCGGCGCCAGTTGGGCCGGTCGGAAGCGTGAGCAGGGCACGGCCACCGAGAGGGCGGCCACCGCCGCGTCGCCGGCGAAGACGGGGGCCGCGATGCAGCTGACTCCGAGTGCGGCCTCCTGCTCCTCGTACGCCAGGCCCGAGACCTGGATCTTCTCCAGGGCCATACGCAGGCGGGCCGGGTCGGTGATCGAGTGCGGGGTGAGGCTCGGCAGCGGGCCGGAGAGGACCTCCTCGGTCAGTGCGACGCCGGAGAAGGCCAGCAGGGCCTTGCCCACGCCGGTGCAGGTCAGCGGGAGGCTGCCGCCGATACGGGAGGGCAGCCGCAGGGCCTCGTGGCCGTGGATGCGTTCGAGGTAGACCACGTCCATGCCCTCACGGACGCCGAGGTGGACGGTCTCGCGGGTGGCCTCGAACAGGTCCTGCAGGAACGGCAGGGCCGTCTCGCGCAGATCGCGTCGGCGCGGCACGAGGGAGCCCAGCTCGAACAGCTTCGCGCCGAGCCGGTACTGCTGCCCCGACCGCTCCAGCCAGCCGAGACCGACGAGGTCGGCCGCCAGCCGGTGCACCGTCGGCTTGGGCAGACCGGTCTGCTCCGAAAGTTCCGACAGACGGTACGGTCCGCCACTCGGAGTGAAGCATTCGAGGATGAGTGCGGCCTTTTCCAGCATGTTGCCCGCTGCACTGTTCCGTGTCATGGAACAAAGTTTGGCCCAGTCGAGGGGTGCTGTCTAAAACGGTGTGCATACCGGGGGACGTAGGTCGTACGTCCGCCCGCTCCCCCACCGCTCCCCTGGAGGCAAACCGTGTCCACCGTGCCCGACCCCGTCCGCCCGGACGCGCATCCACCGGCCGTGGTCAAGGCCGCCGATCTGCTGGCGGAGGCCGCCCGGACCCGGGCCGCCTGTCCGCCGGTGCGGACACTGCTGGACGCCGGCGACCTCGATGCCGCTTACGCCGTGCAGCAGCTGAACGTCCGGCGGGGCCTGGACGCCGGCCGCCGTCTCGTCGGCCGGAAGATCGGTCTGACCTCGCCGGCCGTGCAGCGTCAACTCGGGGTGGACCAGCCCGACTTCGGCGCACTGTTCGCGGACATGGCCGTACCGGACGGCGGCGCGGTGCCCGCGGGGCGGCTGCTGCAGCCCAAGGTGGAGGCCGAGGTCGCCCTCGTGCTCGGCCGCGACCTGCCGCACCCCGCGTGCACGGTCGTCGACGTGCTGCGTGCGGTCGACTTCGCCCTGCCCGCGCTGGAGATCGTCGACAGCCGGGTGCGCGGCTGGGACATCTCCCTGGTCGACACCGTCGCCGACAACGCCTCCTGCGGCCTGTACGTGCTCGGCGGCACCCCCGTACCGCTCACCGGGATCGACCTGCGCACGGTCACGATGACCATGACCCGGGGCGGCACGGCCGTCTCCGCGGGCACCGGCGCCGACTGCCTCGGCAGCCCCCTCAACGCGGCCGTCTGGCTGGCCTCGGCGCTCGCGGAGCGCGGGGACCCGCTGCGGGCCGGCGATCTCGTCCTGACCGGCGCCCTGGGTCCGATGGCTCCGGCCGCGCCCGGCGACGTGTTCGAGGCACGTGTCTCGGGCCTGGGCTCCGTGCGCGTCGGGTTCGCGAAGGAAGGGGACGAGCAGTGAGCGGGAGGACGAAGGTCGCCGTCATCGGCTCCGGCAACATCGGCACCGACCTGATGATCAAGGTCCTGCGGCTGTCGGAGAGCCTGGACATCGTGGCGATGGCCGGGATCGACCCGGACTCCGACGGCTTGGCCCGCGCCCGCCGCCTCAAAGTCGCCACCACCCACGAGGGCGTCGAAGGACTCGTCGCGCTGGACGAGTTCGCCGACGTGCAGATCGTGTTCGACGCGACCTCGGCCGGGGCCCACCGCCACCACGACGAGATACTGCGCCCGTTGGGCCGTACCCTCGTCGACCTCACCCCCGCCGCCCTCGGCCCCTACGTCGTCCCGCCGGTGAACGGCGACGCCCATCTCGACGCCCCGAACGTCAACATGGTCACCTGCGGCGGTCAGGCCACCATCCCGATCGTCGCCGCGGTGAACGCGGTCACCCCCGTCCACTACGGCGAGATCGTCGCCTCGATCGCCTCCCGCTCCGCCGGCCCCGGCACCCGGGCGAACATCGACGAGTTCACCGAGACCACCTCCTCCGCCGTGGAGCAGGTCGGCGGCGCCGCCCGCGGCAAGGCGATCATCGTCCTCAACCCGGCCGAACCCCCGCTGATCATGCGGGACACCGTGCACTGCCTGGTCTCCGACTGCGCCACCGAGGACGTCACCGCGTCGGTCGAGGAGATGGTGGGCCGGGTGCAGGCGTACGTGCCCGACTACCGGCTCAAGCAGAAGGTGCAGTTCGAGCGCGTGGCGGCCGACGACCCGCTGCGCACCCTCGCCCCGGGTACGGGCGAAGCCCTGAAGGTGTCCGTCTTCCTGGAGGTCGAGGGCGCCGCCCACTACCTCCCGGCCTACGCCGGAAACCTCGACATCATGACCTCGGCCGCCCTGCGCACCGCGGAACGCATGGCCGCCCGGCACGGCAAGGGGGCCGCCAAGTGACCACGCTCTACGTGCAGGACGTGACCCTGCGGGACGGCATGCACGCCGTCCGGCACCGCTACACCGTCGACCAGGCCCGCGCCATCGCCGCCGCCCTGGACGCCGCCGGTGTGGCGGCCGTCGAGATCGCCCACGGGGACGGCCTGGCCGGCTCCAGCATCAACTACGGCGTCGGCGCCCACACCGACTGGGAGTGGATCGAGGCCGTCTGCGACGCCACCCGGCACGCCGTACCCACGACTCTGCTGCTGCCCGGCATCGGAACCGTCCACGACCTCAAGCAGGCGCACTCCCTGGGCATCCGCTCGGTGCGCATCGCCACCCACTGCACCGAGGCCGACATCTCCGCCCAGCACATCGCGGCAGCCAGGGAGTTGGGCATGGACGTCGCCGGGTTCCTGATGATGTCCCACATGGCCGAGCCGGCCGAACTGGCCCGCCAGGCCAAGCTGATGGAGTCGTACGGCGCCCACTGCGTCTACGTCACCGACTCCGGCGGCCGCCTCACCATGGACGGCGTCCGCGACCGCTTCCGCGCCTACCGCGAAGTCCTGGACCCGGCAACGGAGTTGGGCATCCACGCCCACCACAACCTCGCCCTCGGCGTGGCCAACACGGTCGTCGCCGTCGAGAGCGGCGCCGTACGCGTCGACGCCTCCCTCGCCGGGCAGGGTGCGGGCGCGGGCAACTGCCCGCTGGAGGCGTTCGTAGCGGTCGCCGATCTGATGGGCTGGGAGCACGGCTGCGACCTGTTCCCGCTGATGGACACCGCCGACGATCTCGTACGACCACTGCAGGACCGTGAGGTACGGGTCGACCGGGAGACGCTGAGCCTCGGCTACGCGGGCGTGTACTCCAGCTTCCTGCGCCACGCCGAGACCGCCGCGGCCCGGTACGGCCTCGACACCCGCACCATCCTGGTCGAGGTCGGCCGGCGGGGCATGGTGGGCGGCCAGGAGGACATGATCACGGACGTCGCGCTGGACCTGCTGGCCCGCGCGGAGAGCACGTCCTGATCAGCAAGCGGTGACGACGGTGCGGGTCCGGTGCGCGGGGGCGTACCGGACCCTCCGTGCTGTCAGCGGGTGCCGGGCTGGACGAGCTTGAAGAGCGCGCGGGCGCCGGCCCGCTGGGCGGCCTGCCGCAGTCGTACCTGGGCCGGGCGGGCCGGGGCCGGGGCGGGGGCTCCGGCCAGGCGCGGGAACAGGGCTTCCGCATGGGTGTGGTTGATGGCCACGAGGGTGGCGGGGTCGACGCCGGAGTCGAGGCCGTTGGCGAAGTACTGGCCGGCGGCGATGGGGGCGAAGGGCCAGTCGCTGCCGAAGAGGATGTGGCCGGGCCGGGCGAAGGCGAGCAGGGTGGGCAGCGCGGCAGGGCTGGCGGACAAGGCGGTGTCGAAGTAGAAGCCGCGCAGGTCGTCCAGGATGTCCAGGGGGCTGCGGCCGGTGTCGGCGGCGATGGAGACGGCCATGCGGTGGGAGGCGTAGGGCACGAAGCCGCCGGCGTGGCTGAGGATGAAGCGGATGCGGGGGTACCGCCGGACGATGCCGTTGCGTACGAGGAGGTAGGCGGCCCGGGTGGTGTCGAGCAGGAAGTCCGCGGCGAAGGGCGGGATGCCGTCCACGGCCGGTGCCGGCAGCTCGGCGGGGTGGACGAAGACGACGGCGCCGCGCTCGTCCAGGGTGCGCCACAGGGTGTCCTGGCCGTCCGTGCCCAGGTAGGTCCCCTGGTTGTTGGCGAGCAGGGTGACCCCGTCGGCACCCAGCTCGTCCAGGGCCCGGCAGGCCTCGGCGGCACTGGCGTCGATATCGGGCATCGGCAGGGTGGCGAAGTGGCCGAAGCGGCCGGAGTGGTCGGCCGTGAGGGAGGCGCCGTATTCGTTGAGCCGGCGCGCCAGGTCCGCGGCCTCGCCCGGATCGGTGAGGAAGCCGGTGCCGGGGGTGGAGACGGAGACGATTGCCGTGGCGGTGCCCAGCAGGTCCATCAGTTCCAGCGCGGATTCGGGGCTCCACTCAGGAAGGACGCGGCCGCCCGCCTCGGCGATGCCCGCCTTGGTCAGCAGGTCGCGGTAGAACGGCGGGACGAGGTGCTGGTGGACGTCGATCCGGCGAGGTGAGGCGGACATGCGGTGACCTCTTGGCTTTCTCGGGGGTGCGGCTCTCGGGGAGCTCGGGGATTTCGGGGAGGCGTCAGACGAAGGTCACCGACACCGGACCTAGGCCGCTGAAGCGTGCCTCGACCGTGTGGCCCGCGCTGACGAAGGGGGCGGTGGTCATGGCGCCGGGCAGGATCAGCTGCCCGGGCTCCAGGGCCGTGCCGAAGCCGGCGAGCGTGTTGGCCAGCCAGGCGACCGCGGCAGCCGGGTGGCCGAGCACCTCGCGGCCGCTGCCCGACGCCAGGCGCTCGCCGTCGAGGAGGAGGTCGACGGTGACGGAGGCGAGGTCGGGTGCCTTGCCGAGCGGTGTCCAGGGGCCGCAGACCAGCCCGCCGGAGCTGGCGTTGTCGGCGACCGTGTCCACCAGGGTGATGTTCCAGTCCAGGATGCGGCTGTCGACGATCTCCAGGGCCGGGGCGACGGCATCGGTGGCGGCCAGTACGTCCGCGCTGGTGACGCCGGGGCCGCGCAGGGGCCGGGAGAGCAGGAAGCAGATCTCCGGTTCGACACGCGGCCGGCAGTAACGGCCGGCGAAGACCGCCGTGCCGTCCCGGCGGACCATGTCGTCGAGCAGATGGCCGAAGTCGGGCTCGGTGACACCGAGGAGCCGCTGCATGGCGGCCGAGGTCAGGCCGACCTTGTGGCCGATGACGGTGGCCCCGTCAGCCTGGCGGCGGGCGATGTTGCCCCGCTGGACGGCATAGGCGTCGGCCGGGTCGAGGCCGGGCAGCAGGGCCGACAGCGGTGCGATCGGGGCCGCATGGTACTCGGCGTGGCGCAACAGCGCGGCGGCCTCCGCGCGCTGTCGGGCCGTCAGGCTCATCCCCCGCTCCTCGCCGTCATGCGCAGCGCCGCCTCGTAGACGAGGCGTGCGTGCAGTGCGAACATCGCCACGAGGTCGAAGGCGTCACCGGCGATCTCCCGGTGGATGAACAGGCCGTCGGCGCCGGCGACGGCGTAGTCGGCGAGGGTGTGTGCGGCGTCCTCGTCCAGGTCCGGGGCGAGGGTCCGGATCACTTCGCCGATCCTCCTGCGGGAGATCTCCCGTACCTGGAGGAACACGGTCCGGCCCCTGGGTTCGACGGGGCGCCGCTCCAGGGCGAGCATGAGGCCGAGGCGCAGAAAGTCCGGAGCGTCGACCAGCGCCTTCGCCACGTTCGCGGCCATCGCGGTGGCCCGCTCCAGCGGCGTACCGGTCTCCTCGCCCGGCAGCACGAGGGCCGTGAGCCAGGTCTCGAAGCTCCGCTCGATGACCGCGGCGATCAGGTCGTCCTTGTCCTTGAAGTGCCAGTAGATCGAGCTGGCGGGCAGCCCGCACTTGGCACTGACCGCCGCGATCGACGTGCCCTCGTAGCCACGCTCGCCGGCGATCTCCACGGCAGCGTCGAGGATCCGCTGCCGCGACTCCACGCCGTTGGCGCGTTTCCTGCGCGTGGTCTGCGGTCTGGTCATCGGTTGCCCTCCTGTCGTTCCGGGCCTTGACCGTCTCTGACGCCCAGCTTACCGTAGCGACTGCTCCAATTGGAATGATCGCTACAGCAAGAGCCGACAGGGACGACAGTGAGGTGGCCTGGTGAGCCGGATCGATGCCAGGGACAGAGCCGAGGACAGTGCGCACAGCCCGTACGACGTCGCGGTGATCGGATACGGACCGACGGGGGTGACCGCGGCCAACCTGCTGGGGGCCATGGGCCTGCGGGTCGTGGTCGTGGAGCGCGACGCGGAGGTGTTCGCCCGCGCGCGGGCCATCTCCACCGACGAGGAGGTGCTGCGGATCTGGCAGCGCACCGGGCTGGCCGAACGGCTGAAGCGGGACATGCTGGCCGAGCGCCCCCTGGACTTCGTCGACGCGCACGGCCGGCCGTTCATCCGGGCGCGCCCCACCCCGCGCGGCCACGGCCACCCGCCGCAGATGTTCATCTACCAACCCGCGGTGGAGCAGGTCCTGCGGGACGGGGTCGACCGGTACCCGAACGTGGAGGTGCTGCTGCGGCACGAGTGCGTGCGACTGCGCCAGGAGGCGGACGGCGTCGAGCTGACCGTGGTCGGCGCCGACGACTCCCTACGACGACTGCGCGCGGCCTACGTCGTCGCGGCCGACGGCGGCTCCAGCCTCACCCGGGCCCAGCTGAACGTCGGCTACGAGGGGCGGACGTACGAGGACCGCTGGGTGGTCATCGACACCGAGATGCTGAAGCCCTGGCCGGACCACGACAAGCTGCGCTTCCGCTGCGATCCGGCCCGGCCGGCCGTGGACTGCCCGACCCCGCTCGGGCACCACCGCTGGGAGTTCCCGATCCTGCCCGGCGACGACGAGAAGCACCTGACCACCCACGACGCGATCTACGCGATGGTGTCCGGGTACGGGATCGGCCGGGACCAGATCAAGATCCTGCGCGCCACCGTCTACAGCCATCACGTCCGCTTCGCCGCCCGCTTCCGGGTGGGGCGCGTCTTCCTGGCCGGTGACGCCGCCCACGCCATGCCGCCGTGGATCGGGCAGGGCATGGCCGCCGGGGTGCGCGACGTGGCCAACCTGTGCTGGAAGCTCGCCGCGGTCCTGCGGGGCGAGCTGCCCGAGACGGCGCTCGACAGCTACGAGGCCGAGCGGAAGCCGCACGTCAAAGAGGTCACCCGGCGGGCGGTGTTCGTCGGGCGGATCATCACCGAACGGCGGCTGCCGGTCACCCGGATCCGGGACACCGCACTGCGGGCCGTCGACCGCGTACCGGGCTTCGGCAACTGGCTGCAGGACTCCCACTGGATACCCGTCGCCCACTACGCCGACGGCCTGCAGGCCCGGCCGCGCAGCAAGGCATCCGGGCACCAGCTACCCCAGCCCTGGGTGACCGTCGCCGACGGCAGCCGCGCCCGCCTCGACGACGTGCTCGGGGGCCGATGGCTGCTCCTGAACGGCGGCCTCCCGGTGCCCCAGCCCGGGTGGGAGCGCCCGGGCGTTCCTTCGCTCACCGTCACGCCGGCCGGCTCGCGCCCGGCCGAGGGCACAGTCGTCGACAGCGACGGCGTGCTGCTGCCCTGGATGGCCGAGCGCCGGGTGGCCACCCTCGCCCTGCGCCCCGACGCCTACGTCTACGCCGCGGTGCCCGCGGGCGTCCAACTGCCTCCGCCCCCGGCGGGATTCGCCCCCGCCCCGCGCCCGACCACCTCGATCGCCCAGTGAGGACCAGCATGACCACACACACCCAGCCGCCGTCGATGCGGGAGTCGCTGATCGACGTCGCGGGCAAGAAGATCTTCGTGGCGGAGACCGGCGACGGCCCGCCCCTCCTGCTGCTGCACGGCGGCGGCCCCGGCGCCTCCGGTGTCTCCAACTACGCCCGGAACATCGCCGCGTTGGCGAAGGAGTACCGGGTCATCGTCCCCGACCTGCCCGGTTACGGCCGCAGCACCAAGGGGATGGACGGCGCCGACCCGTTCGGCTACCTCGCCGACGGCATCCGCGGCCTGCTCGACGAACTCGGCCTGGACAAGGCCCACTTGGTCGGCAACTCCTACGGCGGGGCCTGCGCCCTGCGCCTCGCGCTGGACACCCCCGACCGGGTCGACCGCATGGTGCTGATGGGCCCCGGCGGCATCGGCACCACCCGCGCCCTGCCCACCCCGGGCCTCAACAGCCTGCTCAACTACTACTCCGGGGACGGCCCTTCACGGCCGAAGCTGGAGAAGTTCATCCGCACCTACCTCGTCTTCAACGCCGCCGACGTGCCGGACAGCGTCATCGACGCCCGCTACCGGGACAGCGTCGACCCGGAGGTCGTCGCGGCCCCGCCGCTGCGCCGCCCGTCCGGCCCGGACGCCCTGCGCACCCTGTGGAAGATGGACTTCACCCGCGACGACCGCCTGTCCCGGCTGCCCGTGCCCACCCTGGTGCTGTGGGGCGCGGCGGACAAGGTCAACCGGCCGAGCGGCGGCCGGATGCTGGCCGAGCGGCTGCCCAACTGCGATCTGTACATGGCCGCCAACACGGGCCACTGGGTGCAGTTCGAGCGCGCCGAGCTGTTCAACCGGCTGTGCGCCGACTTCCTGGCGGGCCGCCGATGAACACCGCCTCCGTCTTCGGCGCCGTCCACCTCGGCTACATCGTCATCGAGACCAACCGCTTCGCCGACTGGCACCGCTTCGGCACCGACGCCATCGGCATGCACCGCGACGACCTCGACACCGGATGCGTGCGCTTCCGCCTGGACGACCAGGAGTGCCGCTTCCTGCTACGGCACGGCCCTGCCGAGGACGTCGTGGCGACCGGCTGGCACATCGACGACCACAGCAGCTTCGAGCAGATCGAGGCGCGCATCCGTGCCCATGGTGTCCCCGTCCTCGAAGGCACCCAAGAAGAGGCGGAGTTGCGCGGTGTCGAACGCCTGCTGCGCTTCCCCGGCCCCAAGGGCATCACCCAGGAGATCTACACCACCGCGCTGACGTCGGCGCGGCCCCTGCGGATGCTCGCGTCCGGGTTCGTCACCGGCGACGCGGGCATGGGCCACGTCGCCATCAGCTCTGCCAGACCCGCCCTGATGCGCGGCTACTTCAACACGGTCTTCGACGCCCGCCTCACCGACTACATCGACGAGACCATCAGCGGCGTCAAGCTCAAGATCCGGTTCCTGCGCGTCAACGAACGCCACCACTCGATCGCGATCGCCGCCGTCCGTGGCCTGCCCGTCGACCCGGTCCGCACGCGCGTGCAGCATCTCAACATCCAGGCCGCGTCCCTCGACGACCTGGCGCAGAGCTACCAGCGCGTGCACGAACTCGGCTTCGACATGGCCCTGTCCGTGGGTCAGCACACCAACGACAAGGAGCTGTCGTACTACGCCCGCACGCCCTCGGGCTTCGAGTGGGAGGTCGGCTGGAACCCGATCGTCATCGACGAGAACACCTGGCAGCCCTCCACCCACCAGGGCATCAGCATCTGGGGCCACACGCCCGTCGGCCAGACGATCATCGACAAACTCGACCAGTTCCGGCTCGGCGCCCGCTCCCTCGCCCGCCCGGAGATCACCGTCCCGGCGCTCAGCGGTGCCGGCATCCCCGACGACTGACAGCCGGCAACGGGCAGGGAACACGCGACCGATGGAGCACGCATGACCCCCGAGCCGACCATGTCCGGGATCTTCCCGGTCCGGCTCCGCGAGGACCTGACGAGGGCAGCCGCTCTCCAGTACTGGAAAGGGCCGCACGCGCGGATCGTGTCGCGGCTGCCGGGCCTCGTCGAATACCGCCAGCACCACTTCTCGCCCACGGATCACGGCTACTGGCCGTCGTCCGCCACGGTGGGCACCGCCGTTCCCGCGACCTGGCGCTGCGACGGCATCGCCGAAGTCCGCATGACCGGCGTGGCCGCCGTCCTCACCGCCCCCGTCCACATGCGGGAGGTCTATCTCGACGAACAGAACGTCTTCGCCCGGGTGCTCGGCAACCTGACCGGCCCCCGGGGAGGCCGCTGGCCGACCGCGCGGCCGTGGACGACATCCTGGCGTCCACGGCCGTCGCCGGCCTGGTCGCCGACCAGCACACGGTCATGACGGCCGTCCACGCCTTCGCCGTCGAGCACACCGAGCCGGTCATCGGCAGGGATCCGCGGCTCGGTACCTGACCTGCCCGTCCCGACCGGGCAGGTGCTTTCGGCCATGGCAGGATGAGTCGCCGTAAGTGCACCGCTGTCAGTCGTGAGGTTGTGTCGTGGCATCGAAGCCCGTGGTCCGCGCCCCGATCCGGAGCAACGCCCGGTCCAACCGGGCCCGGATCCTGGCCACCGCCCGGCAGGAACTGGGCCGGAACCCCGATGCCACCCTGGAGGAGATCGCCCGGGCCGCGGGCGTGGTGCGCCGTACGGTGTTCGGGCACTTCCCCGGGCGCGCGGCCCTGGTCGAGGCGCTCGCCGAGGAGGCCGCCGAGGCCCTGCAGGCCGCCGTCGCACGGCAGCCCGGCACGGCGGAGCCGCCCGAGCGCGCGCTGGCCCGCTTCGTCCTCGCGATCTGGCCCGTGGGCGACCGCTACCGCCTGCTGCTGGCGCTGGCCCGCCAGGACCTGGGCATGGAGCGGGTGTCCGAGGTGCTGTCCCCGGCCCGCGAGGAGGCCGCGGTCATCCTGGAGCACGGACAGCGGCAGGGCGTCTTCCACGACCACCTGCCGCCGGCCGTGCTGAACGCCGGCCTTGAGGCCCTGACCCTGTCCCTGCTGGAGAGCGTCAACGCGGGCGCGTGGGAGGACGACGGCACCCGGTCAGCCGTCGCCACGCTGGTCGCGGCGGGCGTACCGGAGCGGCAGGCGGTCGACGTGGTCGAGGCGGTCGCCGCGGAGGTACGCGACGAGGGCTCCGACGAGGGTTAGGGGGTGTCTTCTGGATCAGGTCGGCGCCATTGCGCCGGGTGCGTTGGTGGCCGACCTGAGCGGGGTCTGGTGCGTGCAGCTGCAAGGCGGAGGAGGGAGTCGACGCGGAGCGTCGGCGAGTGACGACAACGCGGCAGATGTGCGTGCCAGACCCCGCGTCGCCGGCATGATCCAGAAGACACCCCCTAGGTCACGCGGTCGAGGCGGCCGGTCGGAAGGTGACCGTGCGACCGGTGAAGCGCGCGGCGACACCGTTCGCCGTCGGTGTGAGAGACCTGAGGTGGAGACCCTCGGGGATGTTCCGGAGCGGGATCGGGGCCGCGAAGATCCTGTCGAGCAGGGCCTTCGCCGGACCGGGCAGGACTCCTTCGGCGACACGGAAGTCCGTGAACGCGATGCGGTTGCCGGAGACCGCCGAGACGGCCGTGCTCACGGTGGCCTGGCCGCCGAGCGGGAGAGCGACGGTCGCCCGGACCCGGCCCGGCTCGGAGTCCTGGGAGAGTCGCAGGCCGAGCGCGTCGGACAGGTCCTCGTACGAGAGGAACGCGGTCGCCTCGACGGCGCGCGCGTGGGCCTTGTCGGCGTCACCGGAGGGCTTCAGGTCGTCGATGCCGAGGGTGAGCCGGGTGATCGGCAGGGGCCGCGTCGAACCGTGCGCGGGGATGTCGTGGGCGGTGATGTCCACGTGCCGCAGGGTGCCGGAGGCCAGCTGGGTGAGCACCGGGAAGCCGCTGACGTGCACCGAGGGGCGGTTCGGGGTGTCCATGCCGTCCTGGAACGCCCTGGCCGTACGACTCTCCACGCGGCCCGCGACGAACCGGTCGGCCGTGACGCCGGTCAGGACCAGTGCCGCCAGGGACGCGACGGCGACGATCACGATCCTGCGGCGGCGCCCGAGGGGCGGGGGGCTGATGTACACGGAGCCGTCGCCATAGGCGGGTTCGGTGTCGTACGAGGACTGGGACACGGGTTTCCTCCGGGGGATGGGGGCGCTCAGGCGCCGATGCGCTCGGGCTGACGGAGCCGGTCGACGTGCGCTGCGGCGAGGTCACGGTGGACTCCCACGGCGATCAGGGCGGCGGCCGCGGTGTGCGTGCCGTCGTCGGACCACGTGCCGTTGTTGACGCAGTCGAGCAGCGCCAGGACGTAGGCCTCCAGGGCGCGGCTGAGCGCGGTCTCCGGAACGTCGGTGTGAAAGACGCCCTGCCGCTGACCCGCGGCGATGATCGCGGTCGCGGTCGCGCGGGCGGGGCTGAGGACGCAGTCCACGTGTTCGGGGGCCAGGTCCTGCGGGGCGAGACGCAGCAGCATGCGGTAGCGGTCGCCGATCGGCCAGAGCGTCAGCACGAAGCGCGCCAGGGCGGTGACCGCGTCCGGTATCGGCAGCGCGATCCCGTCGAGCGCGTCCCGCAGCGCCTTCGCCGCGTCCTCCACGAGCCCCTCGACGAGCGCGGACCGGCCGCCGAAGTGCCCGTAGACGGTACGCCGGGCCACACCGGCGGCCTCGGCGATGTCGCCCAGGCTGCTCTCGGGGTCACGCCCCAGCTCCTGCCGGGCCGCTTCCAGGATGCGGGTTCTCGTGGTGAGCGTCCGGCGCCGGTGGCCGGACAGGTCGGGGCGGTCGATCACGTCGGGACCTCCGGTCGGCGGGGGGCATCGCCCTCTTGCACATCGTTGGGCAAGTAATACTTGCACATGGGCGAGCAACAAACTAGTCTGCACATCGTTGGGCAATTAACCGCCCCGCAGTGCCCGCAGTGCCCGCAGTGCCCGGGGTCGCACCCCGCACCCCGCACCGCTTCTGCCACCCCACCCCGAGGCTGCCGCTTCACCCCTAGGAGTTTGTGATGCCGCTCTTCGCCCAGACACCGGTCGAGAAGATGACCGGGCCCTATCCCCGGCGCTGGTTCGCGCTGGTCGTGCTGTGCCTGAGTCTGCTGATCGTGGTCATGGCCAACACGTCCCTGATCGTGGCCGCCCCCGACATGACCAAGGACCTGCGGCTCAGCAGCAGCGACCTGCAGTGGGTCATCGACGGCTACACCGTCCCCTACGCCGCGCTGATGCTGGTACTCGGCTCGATCGGCGACAAGTACAGCCGCCGGGGCGCCCTCGTCACGGGCCTGCTGATCTTCGCGGGCGGCTCGGTGATGGGCAGCCAGGTCGACCGGACCGACCTGGTCATCACCGCCCGGGCCGTCATGGGCGTCGGCGCGGCCGTGGTCATGCCGGCCACGCTCTCCCTGCTGGTGGCGATCTTCCCGAAGCAGGAGCGGGCCCGCGCCATCACCGCCTGGACGGCCACCTCGGGCCTCGCCATCGCCGTCGGCCCGCTGGTCGCCGGCTGGCTGCTGCGGGACCACGCGTGGGGCTCGACCTTCCTGATCAACGTGCCGATCGCCGTCGTCGCCGTCATCGGCGCGCTCGTGCTGGTGCCGCCGTCGAAGGCGGCGGGCATGGGCGGGATCGACTACGTCGGCGGTCTGCTGTCGATGGTCTCCGTCGGCTCCCTGGTGTACGCCATCATCGAGGGCCCGCACTTCGGCTGGGGCACTGGTCCCGTCACCGCGGCCGTGGTCGCCGGTCTGGGCTTCGTGGCCTTCACCGTGTGGGAGCTGAAGCACCCGAACCCGATGCTGGACGTCCGCAAGTTCCGGCTGCGTCCCTTCAGCGGCTCGATGATCGCCGTTCTGTTCTTCTTCTTCGGCGCCTTCGGATCGATCTACTACTCCACGCAGTTCCTGCAGTTCGTCCTCGGTTACGACGCGCTGGAGACCGGTGTGCGCCTGCTGCCGCTGGCCGGTGCGGTCTTCGCCGGCGCCGCGGTGACCGGCAGGCTGACCCCGAAGCTCGGAGTGAAGGCCATGGTCGTGCCCGGCATGATCATCGGCACCGTGGCCGTGTTCCTGCTCATCCGGATCGACCAGGGCTCGGCGTACACCGACTTCCTGCCCTCGCTGCTGCTGCTCGGCTTCGCGATCGGGCTGAGCGTCTCCCCCGCCACCGACACGATCATGGGTTCCTTCCCCGAGTCCGAACTGGGTGTCGGCGGCGGCGCCAACGACACCTCCCTGGAGCTGGGCGGCTCCCTCGGCATCGCCATCCTGGGCTCGCTGCTGGGCACCGCCTACAAGGACAGGCTGGGCGACCTGGTCGGCGGCCATCTCCCGGCCGCCGCGCTGGACAGCGCCAAGGAGTCCGTGGGGGCCGGCCTCGCGGTCGCCGGCCAGGTCGCGAAGAGCCCGTCCGGCGGCCCTCAGCAGGCCCAGGCCCTGGTGGACGCGGTGCACGAGTCCTTCGCCCACGGTGTCGCCCAGACCAGCCTCGTCGGCGGGATCATCATGACCGCCGGCACCATGATCGTCCTGGCCGTCCTGCCCGGCCGTAAGTCCGGCGCGAAGCACCGCCAGGAGAAGGCCGTGGAGGCCGAGAAGGAGCGCGCGGAAGTCGCCTGACGCTTCACCCCAGACGGACCGTGTCCTGAGCGGCACACGGTCCGGGACGGTGCCGGGAAGGGACGCCCGGCACCGTCCCTTTTTCCGCGTCCGGAAGTCGGCGCCGGCAGCTTGTCCGGCCCTTCGGGAACGGCCCCCATTCGGGTGATCCGTAATGCTCCCCCGTGCTGCGGGGAGCCAGGGAACACGGGGCCGTCGGGCATTCCGCGCTCGAACGGTGGTCGATTCGAAGTGGCACCCTCACGGTGGCCGACCGAAACTGAACCCGGCGGTTCGTGATCAGCAAGCACCCGCCCGATCCAGACGTTCCGGGAGATCGCATGGTGGAGCAGTCCTCAGAGGTCCATATATCCGGGTCGGACAAAGCAGTCGCCGCCAGGCAGAGCGGTTCCGGCCCGACGAGGACAGATACCGAGAAAAGGCTCGCGGGCATTCTGGCCGACGTCTCGTGCGTCGAACAGGTTCCGCTCGACAGCCACTTCTTCACCGATCTCGGTGCCAATTCCTTGGTGATGGCCCAGTTCTGTGCGCGGGTCAGGAAAATACCGGATCTGCCGTCGGCGTCCATGAAGGACATCTACCGGCACCCCACGATCCGGAGCCTGACAGCGGCTCTCGCGGAAGCCACTCCCGCTCCCGCCGCTTCATCGCAACCGGCGCCACCGCCGGCACAGCCGACAACGACGGCGACACGCAGACCGAACCATGTACTCTGCGGGGCGTTCCAGCTGCTGTTTTTCCTGGCATACTCCCTGGTCGCCGGTTTTGCCACCGCCCGGGGTTACGAGTGGATAGCCGCCGGCTCGGGCCTGGTCCACATCTATCTGCGGTCCCTGTTCTTCGGGGGTATCGGGTTCGTGGCCCTGTGCATGTTCCCGGTCTTCGCCAAATGGATCCTCATAGGCCGCTGGAAACCGACGGAGATCCCTGTCTGGAGTCTGGCCTATCTGCGCTTCTGGTTCGTGAAGGTGCTGCTCCACGGCAATCCGATGATTCTCTTCGCCGGCAATCCGCTGTATGTGCTCTACCTTCGGGCACTCGGCGCGCACATCGGCAAGGGAGTCACGATCCTCTCCCACTCCGTCCCGGTCTGCACCGACCTGCTCACGATCGGCGACGGTGCGGTGATCCGCAAGGAGTCGTTCTTCCTCGGCTACCGAGCCCACGCCGGTCGTATCCAGACCGGCCGGGTCACGCTCGGCCGCGAGGTGTTCATCGGGGAGAAGACCGTCCTCGACATCGACACGTCGATGGGCGACGGAGCCCAACTGGGGCACTCGTCCGCCCTGTACCGCGGCCAGGCGGTGCCGGACGGTGAGCACTGGCACGGGACCCCGGCCCTGCCCACGGAGATCGACTACGTCAGGGTCGCGCCGGCGAAGTGCGGTACCTTGCGCCGGACCTGGTTCGGCCTCGCCAGCCTGCTCCAGCTGTTCTTCCTGTACATACCGCTGGCCGTCGGCGGGCTGTACATGCTGTTCAACGCGGTCCCGGCGATCGGCAAGCGACTCGGCCCGGACACGGGTTCACTCTCCTGGTCGGAACTGATCTCCGACTCGCTGTCCCTGTCCCTCGTCCTGTTCCTCGGCTTCCTGGTCCTGGGCCTCGCCGCCCTGTTCACCGTGCCGCGTCTGGTGAGTCTGGCCGTCAAGCCCGACCGGGTCTATCCGCTCTACGGATTCCACTACGCGCTGCACCAGGCGACGTCGCGCATGACGAACATCAAGTTCTTCAAGTGGCTCTTCGGTGACAGCTCCTACATCGTGTACTACCTGCACGCGCTCGGATACGACCTGTCCCGCGTCGAGCAGACCGGGTCGAACTTCGGTACCGAGGTGCAGCACGAGACCCCGTATCTGGTCTCCGTCGGCAGCGGCACGATGGTGGCCGACGGGCTCTCCATCGTGAACGCGGACTTCTCCAGTACGTCGTTCCGGGTGTCCCGGGCATCGATCGGACCGCACAACTTCCTCGGGAACAACATCGCCTATCCCACGGGCGGCAGGACGGGTGACAACTGCCTGCTCGCGACGAAGGTGATGATTCCCCTCGACGGTGAGGTCCGCGAAGGCGTAGGGCTCCTCGGCTCGCCCTGCTTCGAGATTCCCCGGTCGGTGGAGCGCGACTCCCGGTTCGACGACCTCAGGACCGGAGACACGTTCCGAGACCGTCTCGCCGCGAAGAACCATTACAACCTCCGCTCGATGGTCCTCCACCTGTTCGCGAGATGGCTGCACACCTTTGTGCTCACGGCATTCGGACTTGCTTCCGTCGACCTCTACGGCGTGCTCGGCCACGTGGTGATCGCCACCTATCTGGCACTCACGCTCGGGTTCTCCACCCTCTACTACGTCCTGCTGGAACGCTGCATCACCAGATTCCGTGCGCTGCGCCCCCAGTTGTGCTCCATTTACGACCCCTACTTCTGGTGGCACGAGCGCCTGTGGAAGGTGCCGGACCAGTACCTCAACATCTTCAACGGAACCCCGTTCAAGAGCCTGGTCTGGCGGCTGCTGGGCGTACGCATCGGCAGCAGGGTGCTGGACGACGGCTGCTACCTGACGGAGCGGTCCCTCACCACCATCGGCGACGACTGCACCCTCAACGCCGGGAGCAAGATCCAGTGCCACTCGCAGGAGGACGGCACCTTCAAGTCCGACGGCACCACGCTCGGCGCCGGCTGCACGCTGGGCATCGGCGCCCATGTGCACTACGGCGTGACGATGGGCGACGGCGCCGTGCTGGCACCCGACTCCTTCCTCATGAAGGGCGAGGAGGTCCCCGCACGCGCACGGTGGGGCGGCAACCCCGCCGTGGACATGCCGGATGCCGCCGAACAGCTCAGCGGCAGCGACCGGACGACATCACCCTCTTCGGCCGACGCCCCCGCGGCGACCCTGAGTTGAGGAAGGCCATTCGATGGAAACGCACCTGGAAGCGGACCGGGAGTTCTGGAGCCGCGTGCTGACCGCCGGCGGTACCACCACGGTGCCACGCTGGGTTCGGGAGCCGGCTCCCGGAGCGGCCGAGCACGAGGTGTCGGTGCCGGACGACGTGGCGGACGCCGCCCGTGGGCTGGTGCGGCAGCTGGGCGTACCGGTCAGCGCGCTGCTGCTGGCCGCGCACGCCAAGGTGCTGGCCGCGCTCTCCGGCGAGCAGGACGTGGTGACGGGGTACGCCGCCGGGGTGCGGGGCGAGCCGCTGCCCTGCCGGCTGACGGTTCCCCCCGGGTCCTGGCGCGCACTGGTCGCGGCCGCTCAGCACGCCGAGGCGGAGCTGCTGGCGCACCGGGAGTTCCCGGTGGACGAGCTGCGCCGGGAGCTGGAGGTGGTGGAGCCGTCGTACGAGGTCGTGTTCGGTCCCCGGGGCGGGGCCGAGAACACGGTGGCCGACGACGGAGTCCTGCATGTGCACTGGTCCGACCGGGACGGGCGGCTGAGGCTGCGGCTCCGGTACCGTACCGACGTCCTGGACGCCACGAGTGCGGCCCGGATCGCCGGCTATCACCTGACGGCGCTGCGGCTGATGACGGCCGACGTGGACGCCGAGCACGCGCGACAGAGTCTGCTGTCCGCCGACGAAGTGCAGGAACAGCTGGAAGAGCTGGCCGGGCCCCGCCGGGTGCTGCCCGACGCGCGGGCGCACGAACTGTTCGAACAGCGGGTACGGGCGCATCCGGAAGCGGTGGCGGCCGTGTGCGGCGAGCAGCAGTGGACGTACGGAGAACTCAACGCGCGCGCGAACCGGTTGGCGCGGGCGCTGCTGACGCGGGGGCTGGGCCGGGAAGACGTGGTGGCCGTGGTCACCGAACGCCATCTCGACTGGATGGCCGCGACCCTGGCGGTGTTCAAGGCGGGCGGCGCCTACCTGCCGATCGAGCCGCACTTCCCCGCCGACCGTGTCGCGGCGACGCTGTCGCGCGCGGGGTGCCGGCTGGTCCTGACCGAGTCCGGCAGCGCCCACACCCTCGACCAGGCCCTGGCCACCCTGCCCGGGGTCGAGAAGCTGCTGATCGAGGGGGCGTACGCGGAAGGGCACGCCGAGGGTGACGTCGGAGTGCGGGTCGACGCCGGTCAGCTGGCCTACATCTACTTCACGTCCGGCTCCACCGGCGAGCCGAAGGGGGCGATGTGCGAGCACGCGGGCATGCTCAACCATCTCCACGCCAAGATCGACGACTTGGGGATCGGCGAGGGCAGTGTGGTGGCACAGACCGCCCCGCAGTGCTTCGACATCTCGCTGTGGCAGCTGGTGTCCTCGCTGCTGGTGGGCGGGCGGACGCTGCTGGTCGGCCAGGACGTGATCGTGGACGTGGAGCGGTTCGTGGACACGCTGGTCCGCGGCCGGGCCGGTGTGGCGCAGGTGGTGCCCTCCTATCTGGAGGTCGTGGTCTCGTATCTGGAGCGGCACCCGCGCGAGTTGCCGGACCTGCGCTGTGTGTCGGTGACCGGTGAGGCACTGAAACGGGAGCTGGTCCAGCGGTGGTTCGCGCTCCAGCCGGGGATCAGGCTGGTCAACGCCTATGGGCTGACCGAGACCTCGGACGACACCAACCACGAGGTCATGGACGCGGTCCCGGAGCGGGTTCTGCTGGGGCGTGCGGTCAACAACGTAAACGTCCATGTCGTGGACGAGCATCTGTCGCTGGTGCCGCTGGGCGCCCCGGGACTGATCGCCTTCTCCGGTGTCTGCGTGGGCCGTGGGTACGTCAACGATCCCGAGCGGACCCGTGAGGCCTATCGCGAGGACCCGTTCCGTCCGGGTGAGCGGCTCTACCTCGGGGGTGACTGGGGGCGCTGGCACCCGGGCGGCAAGCTGGAGTTCCTCGGCCGCCGGGACAACCAGGTCAAGATCCGAGGCTTCCGCATCGAGATCGGCGAGATCGAGAACGCCCTGCTGCGGGTGGCCGGGGTGCGGGACGGTGCGGTGGTCGTCGCCGAGCGGGCCGGCCGGAGCAAGCATCTGATCGCCTTCTACACGGGCCGGCGCCTGGACGCGGACCGGCTGCGCGAGGCGCTGGGTGCGGTACTGCCCGGCTACATGATCCCCTCGGCCTTCCACTGGCAGGCCGGCCTGCCGCTGACCGCCAACGGCAAGATCGACCGGAAGGCGCTCACCGCCCTGGCCACGCAGCCGGAACCCTCCGTGGCCGGCGCGGACGAGAGCGTCCCGCTCACCCCGACCGAGCGGAGGCTGGCGACCGCCTGGGCGGAACTGCTGGGCGTCCCCGAGCACCGGATCGGCCGCGAGGACCACTTCTTCGACGCCGGGGGCACCTCCCTGACGGCGGTCAAACTCACCATCGCACTGGACCGCGCGGTGTCCCTCAAGGACATCACCCGGCACCCGGTACTCGCCGACCTGGCCGCCCTCCTCGACGGCACGCCCCGGCCCCACCCGGAGCTGCTCCAGCCCCTGTCGGCAGCGGGCGGTACGCCTCGGTGCGCGCTGGTGTGCTTCCCCTACGCGGGCGGCAACGCGGTCAACTACCAGCCGATGGCGAGCGCGTTGGCGGGCCACGGCATGGCGGTCCTCGCGGTGGACCTGCCCGGTCACGACCTGGCGTCCCACCCGGAGCCGTTCGCGTCGATCGCGCAGGTGGCGGAGCGGGTCGCCGCCGAGATCACCGCGCGCGGCCTGACCCGGGTCGTGCTCTGGGGCCACTCGTCGGGCACCGCACCGGCGTTGGAGACGGCCAGGAGACTCCAGGAGCAGGGTGTGGACGTGCCGCGCGTGTTCCTCGGCGCGCAGCTGCTCGGCACCGCCGCCGACCGGCACGCCGCCGTCGGCGAACTGACGAGCCGGAGCAACGCGGAGATCGCCGCGCGGCTCACCTCGGACAGCGGCTACACGGAACTCGCGGAACTGAACGCGCAGCACGCCGAGCACATCGGCGCCGCCTACCGGCACGACTGTGTGTCCGCGCACCGCTATTTCTGCGCCGCGCTGGACGGGCCGCCGCCGGTGAAGCTGTCCGCGCCGGTCTCGGTGGTCGTCGCCGCCGACGATCCGCACACGGCCGGCCACGCCCACCACTACCGGGACTGGCTGCTCCTGGCCGAGCACGTGGACCTGCACGAGCTGGCCGACGGCGGCCACTACTTCACTCGCACCCGTCCGGCCGAGGCAGCACAGGCCGTCCTGGGTGTCGTGGCCCCGCTGGCCTCCAACTGAGCCGCGCGGCGCCTCAAGACGGGCAACCGAAGGGAAACCGAGATGTCGTCCTCACCTCTGGCAGCACCGCTCGACGTGGAGCTGCGGCCGGACAGACCCGCGATCCTGCACGTCGATTCCCCCGGTGACGCGGCGAGTTGGGCGGCCGAGCACCGCGAGTCGCTGCGTGCGCAGGTCACCGAGCACGGGGCCCTCCTCGTCCGCGGCCTGGCGCTGCGGGACGCGTCCCGGACCGGTGCCGTCTTCGCCGGGCTCGCCGGAGCTCTCATGCCGGAGCGGGAGGCCTTCGCCCCCCGTGAGGCGTACGGCCCAGGGCTGTACTCCTCCACGACCTGGCCGGCCAACCAGCCGATGTGCATGCACCACGAGTTGAGCTACCGGCTGGAGGTTCCCGGCCTGATGCTGTTCGCGTGTCTGACCGCGCCCGGCGAGGGCGGGGCGACCGCGGTGGCCGACGCGGAACAGGTGCTCCAGGCACTGCCCACCAAGCTGACGGAACGGTTCGAGCAGGAGGGCTGGCTGCTGACCCGCGCCTACAACGACGAGATCGGGGCCTCCCTGACGGAGTCGTTCGGCACCGAGGACCACACCGAGATCGAGCAGTACTGCCGCGCCCACGGCATCGACTTCGCCTGGCAGCCCGACGGCTCCCTGCGCACCGAGCAGCGCCGCAGCGCGATCGTGCGGCACCCGCTCACCGGCAGGCGCTGCTGGTTCAACCAGATCGCCTTCCTCAACGAGTGGACGCTGGCCCCGGAGGTGCGCGAGTACCTGGTGGACGTCTACGGGGCGGACGGGCTGCCGTTCAACACCCGCTACGGAGACGGCACCCCGATCGGCGAGGACGTCGTCCAGCTGCTCAACACCACCTACGAAGAGCACACCCGACGCGAGCCCTGGCAGGCCGGTGACCTGATGCTCGTCGACAACCTGCGCACCGCCCACAGCAGAGAGCCCTTCACCGGAGAGCGGCAGGTACTGGTCGGCATGGCCGAGCCCCGCCGCCTGGCCGACTGCTGGCCGACCTCGGAGGCGAGCGAGCGATGACCCAACTGCTGTCCAGCGCCACCCAGCGGACCCTCCCTCACGGGGTCGCGGTGCCGACGTTCGCGGTGATCACCGGTACACAGGTGCAACAGGCGCTCAGCGGGCGCGAGAAGCAGATCGTGGACCTGGTCGAGGCCACCTACAGGCTGCACGGCGCCGGCGACTCGGTCAACCCGCCCTCCTACTTCCTGCGCTTCCCCGACCGGCCCACCGCGCGGATCATCGCGCTGCCCGCCTCCATCGGGGGTTCGGTGCAGGTGGACGGGCTGAAGTGGGTCTCCAGCTTTCCGGAGAACGTGAGTGCCGGGCTGCCCCGGGCCTCCGCGGTCCTCATCCTCAACGACCACGACACGGGCTATCCGTTCGCCTGTCTCGAAAGCTCCATCATCAGCGCGACCCGCACCGCGGCGTCCGCCGCGCTGGCCGCCGACTGGCTCAGCCGCAACCGGCCGCGCCCCACCCGGATCGGCTTCTTCGGGACCGGGCTGATCGCCCGCTACATCCACACCTTCCTGGCCGGCACCGACTGGATGTTCGACACGATCGGCGTGCACGACCTGTCCGTCGAGAGCACCACCGGATTCTGCGGCTACCTGCGGGAGGCCGGCACCACCGCCGAGGTCGTCGTCCACGACAGCGCCGAGGACCTCATCCGCTCCAGCGACCTCGTGGTCTTCGCCACCATCGCCGGCGAGCCCCATGTCACCTCGCCGGCCTGGTTCGACCACAACCCGCTGGTCCTGCACATCTCCCTGCGCGACCTCTCCCCCGAGGTCCTGCTCGCCTCCGCGAACTTCGTGGACGACGTCGACCACTGCCTGAAGGCCGACACGTCCCCCCACCTGGTCGAACAGCGCACCGGCAACCGCGACTTCCTGAACGGCACGCTCAACGACGTGATGCTCGGACGAGCCGCCCCGCCGCACGACCGCCCAGTGATCTTCTCCCCCTTCGGACTCGGCGTGCTCGATCTCGCCGTCGGCAAGTTCGTCTACGACGAAGCAGCCGGGGCGGGCAACCTCCGCCTCATCGACGACTTCTTCCACGACCTGCGCCGATACGGCTGAGGCCGTTGCCCTGAGCTCTGGCACCAGGAGGACCACGTGCCCGTAATTTCCGCTCCCCATGACTTCAACGAAGGCAGTCTCTTCGTCGACCTCGGGTCGATCTTCGGATGCCCCCTCTACCTGAAGTGCGAAGGCTTCAACTTCGCCGGCTCGATCAAGCTGAAGGCCGCGAACGAGATGGTGGAGAGCGCCGAGCGCGACGGAATCCTGACGCCGGATTCCATCCTCGTCGAGTCGTCCTCCGGGAACCTGGGCGTGGCGCTCAGCATGATCGCCGCGAGCAAGGGCTACCGGTTCCTGTGTGTGACGGACTCCCGTTGCAACCTGTCGACCCGACTGCTGATGGAGGCGCTCGGCAGCCAGGTGCACGTCGTGGCCGACCTGGACGCGAACGGCGGCTTCCTGGGCACCCGGATCGAGTACGTCCGCGCACTGGTCGCGTCCGACAACCGGTACGTGTGGCTCAGCCAGTACACCAACGCGGGCAACTGGCGGGCGCACTACCGTACGACCGCACCGGAGATCGCCAGTCACTTCCCGCGCCTGGACGTGCTGTTCGTCGGGGCGGGCACCGCCGGGACCCTGATGGGCTGCGCGCGCTACTTCCGGCAGTGGCACCGGCCGGTGCGGATCGTCGCCATCGACAGCGTCGGCTCGGTGGCCTTCGGCGGCAAACCGGGCCGCCGGATGATCCCCGGCCTGGGCATGAGCATGGTTCCCCCGCTGCTCGACGAGTCCTTCGTGGACGAGGTGATCCCGGTGGAGGAGGCCGACACCATCCGTACCTGTCACCGCATGGCCAGACGCGGCTTCCTGTTCGGCGGCTCCACGGGGACGGTGGTCAGCGGCGCGACGGACTGGCTGTCCCGGCACAACACACACGGCCTCACCGCGGTCGCCATCGCACCCGACCTCGGCGAGCGCTACCTCGACACCATCTACCAGACCAACTGGCTGCAGGACCTCTACGGCGACCACATACTCGACGACGAGCAGATGATCGCCCTGCCCCGCAAGACCAAGCCCACCTCCGAGGCCCCGGACCACCGAACGGGACCGTAACGGCGGATCCCGGTCGCCTCTCACAGTGAACGCACAGCTCGTGTTCCTCCTCTTGCACAGCGACACCCCCCAAAGGAGAGGAACACGCTGTGCGTTCACGTGCACGCATACGCCTGCACCCTGCCGGACCCGTCCTCCTCGCCCTCGCCGCCGCCGGAACCGTACTGGCGGCACCGAGCGCCACCGCTTCCCCGCCGGAGCCGTCGTCCCGCGCCGACCTGCGCGCGGACGTGAACCGTGACGGGCAGGTGGACATCAGCGGCACCACCGACGAGACGGGTGAGGACTCCTGGTCCGTCGGACGCGGAGCGGTCTATCTGCCCAACCTCGACGACGACACCAAGCGGTGCCCGGTCACCGGTCCCGGCGGCAGACGGCTGTCCGACGCCGAGCTGGCCGCCTGCGACGACGGCGCCGACAAGAAGGTCAACGGCGCCGCGGACGCCGCCGACCTCGCCCGGGTCCGCTCCGTCCCGATGCCGGATCTCGCGGCGGACGCCAGGGGCAGCCTGAAGATCACCACGGGAGCCGGGCACACCCACGTCTTCCTGAAGCACTCCGGCACCTGGGTCCTGGTCACGCCCCGGACCCGGCTGACCGCGGCCGAGCTGCGCTCCGGCGTGGAGTTCGGCGTCGAGGCCACCGACGTGATCCGGGACAGCGCGAAGTGGGACGGCCGTGCGGTGATCCGGCTGACCGTGAGGTCCGCCGGCGGATCCACCTCGGACTCGGTCACCCTGCGGGTCGCACCGCTTCTGACGCAGCATCACCTGCAGGACACCCAGCAGGTGATGGTCACCAAGGTCCGGGGCGGGGGCGCGTACGGGCGCCTGCAGCGGAAGTTCGTCAAGGACCTGGGGAAGGAGGTGACGAAGGCCGGCATCACCAAGCCGCTGGTCACGTTCGACAAGTACGGGGACCCCTGGGCCCAGGACTTCGTGGAGCCGGCCTACGTCAGCATGACGGGTCCGGGCGGCCACCGGCAGGTGATGCGGGTGCTGCTGCGCTCCGCGCAGCTGGACCGGGAGGCGGGCCGGGAGCTGTTCGAGAAGGTGCGCGGCCGGAACATCGGCGTCGTCCAGGTCACCGACCGGGCCCGCCCGGACGACTGGTCGCTCAACTCCATGGGCAACCTGGAGACCATCCCGCCCTACGCGCACGGCGGGCGCTCGTTCCCGGCCGGACGCATCATCATGGGCCGCCGCAAGGACAGCGGGGCGCGCCCGTCGAAGGCGATGCGCACGCTGCTCAGGTCACAGGGCCTGCAGGACCCGCTGCTGCTCGACACCTCCTGGCTGGGCGTCGGCCACGTCGACGAGTTCGTGCAGTTCCTGCCGGCCGGCACCCCGCGAGGCTGGCGGATCGGCATCGCCGACCCGACGTCCGGGCTGCGGCTACTGCGCGACGCGCGGCGCGACGGCCACGGCAGGACGAAGATGTTCTCCGTCCCGGGCCTGAACGGCGAACCGGCGCCGAAGGAGACCATCGACCAGGCGCTCGCCTCCCGGCACCTGGTGGCCGACAACGAGATGGCCGCGCGGCGCATCGCGGCCAACCTGGAGATCCTGAAGCGGGAGACGGGCATCACCGACGACGAGGTCGTCCGGGTACCCGCCCTGTACACGCGCGAGTCGGAGGCGCAGAACGGCCGCGGACGGCCCGTTCCCGTACCCCGCCTGACGCGCCTGGGCGCCGGCTCCGCCCTCGCGGACGCGCTCCGGGAACACGGCCGGCAGAAGTGGCTCGCCGGGAAGGGGCCCAATGCGCGTGCGGCGGCTCCCGCGACGGTGACGACCAGCGCGTACGTCCCCGGAGCGGTCAACGGTGTACTCCTCGGCCGCGACCGCTATCTGGCCCCGCGTCAGTGGGGGCCCGTCATCGGCGGCAAGGACATCTTCACGGAGGCGGTCACGGCCACGTACCGGCAGGCCGGCCTGAAGGTGTCGTACATCGACGACTACTACACGTACCACCTGGGCATGGGCGAGGTGCACTGCGGCACCAACACCCTGCGCGACGCGTCGGCCGCGTGGTGGCAGCTCCCGCGGAAATAATCGATCGCACGAGCGAATCGGCCAGGGCACAATCCACGGATGCACATCACCGCGGACCACCTGCTCTCCGCGCTCGAACCACTGCCGTTCCCTGCCCGCCTGTCCCTGACCGCGAGAACCGCGCACGGGCTGGCGGGCAGCGAGCAACTCGCCCCGCTGCTCACCGACCTGGACGCGCGCGGGCCGTACGAGCGGCGGCTCGCGGCGCTGGCCGCCTTCGCCGCACAGGACGCCGGCTTCCTCGCCGCACAGGACGCCGGCTTCCTCGCCGCGCGGCTGGCCGACCCCGACCCGGTCGTCGCCGGATGCTGGGACGCGCCCTCGCGATGCGGTTCAAGGACGACGGTGAGACGGTCGTCGCCGAGGGCGCGCTCGCCGCGCTGCCCTGGACCGACCGGCCGCGGCAGGCCCTGCCGGTTCTGCTGGAGCAGGCGGGCGGAGACCGGGCGAGGGTCGCGGTGTACGCGGCGGAACGCGCCGCCCGCTTCACCGCCCCGTCCGAACTCGGCCTGCAGCTCGGCCCGTTGCTGACCGGTGAGCGGTCCGCGAAGGTGACCTCCCGCAAGGAGGCCGTACGGCTCGCCGCCCGCTTCCTGCCTCCTGAGCAGGCTGTGACGTTGCTGGCTCGCGCCTTCCACGCCCCCGACCGCCACCCTGACGTGCGGTCCGCCGTCGTTCGCGCACTGCCGCCGCTGCTCGGCATGCCCGAGGCCTGGGACCTCCTGCGGGACGCCGCCCCCGCCGTGCCGGAGGCTCTCCTGCACGTCACCCCTTGGGAGCTGGGCGAGTCACACCGCGGCCCGTACGCCGTCCTGGTCGACGCGGCGTACGACGCCTGCCTGGCGTCGGCCGAAGGCTTCGCGGGCTACGGCGCACTGCAGGCCGTGGGCGTGTGGACCCGTTTCGCCCCCCGCCTGGCCGACCGGCTCTCCCGTACGGTCTGCGATCTCGGCAGCCGTACGCACTGGCAGTACGCGGCGTGGGTGCTGCGCGACCTGGCCGTCTCCGACCTCCCGCATCCCGTCGGTGGTGCGGCACCGGGCAGCGTGTTCCACGGTGCGGTGGCCGGGTTGATGGCCGCCCTGCGCGAACCCGAGGGCGGCTGCGACGCGTTGGAGCACCGGGACCTGCCCGCCCTGCAGCGGCTGCGGACCCTGGTGTCGCTGGGGTCCCGCGAGTCCGTGCCGCCCGAGCTGCTCGCGGCGCTCGTCGGGCAGCTGGCGCCGGAGCCGCTGCTGACGGCCGAACGCGCGGAGCTGCTGGGCCGGATGGTCGACCGCGCCTCGGAACCGGCCGCGCTCCTCGGACGCCTGCAGGACCTGGCGGACGCCCTGGAAGGCGCCGGAGTGACCGTCGCGGCGCAGACCGCCGCCCGGTTGCGGGCTTCCTGGACACGCCCCGCGCCGTCGCAGGACACCGGGGCCGTTCTGGCGGCGGCCGGCCGGCTGGCCCGGGACGGCGGCGCCGCCACCGGCCTCCTGGCCCTCGCGCTGGTCACCGCAACGGGCGGCAGCCTCGGCTGGCCGGAGGAGTGGCGGTCCCTGCTGCGCCTGCTCCGCAGGCACGCGCAGCCCGATGTACGTCAGGAGGCGTACCGGACGGTGACGGAGTCGGAGTGACGGCCCCGTCGGGCGGGGGCACCGGCTACCGGCCCCAGATCCTTCGGTAGGCGTCCCGGTAGCCCGGTGGGTCCCAGGTCGTCGTGGCGTCGCTGTTGGCGGCCGTGGCCAGGTGGACGGGGGCGACATAGCCACTGGCGGGCCGGCCGGAGAAGGCGCGGTTGAACTCGTCGATGATCTGCCAGCCCTGGAGGGTCAGCGGCTCGGGAACCGTGGCCGCCTGGTACTGCCGGGTCTCGATGCGCTGGAAGGCGGACGGGTCGCCGTCACCGGCACCGATGTTGTAGGGCGGGCCGGAGCCCTTCCGGCCGGCGGCGCGGAACGCCGGGGCGGCATCGGCGAAGTACAGGTCGTTGATGGCGACGGAGTGGGTCCACCTGTTCCGGAAGCGGGAGAGGAGGGACGAGACCTCCCGCGGGGTACGGCTGCTCGCGTCCGAGATGGGGATGTTCTCGTACGCGAGCAACCGCACGCTCGGACAGGTGGCGAGTTCCTTGCGGATCAGCTCGGACTTGTCCTTGGCGAACGGGATCGAGGCGTCGGTGATGAGCACGACCCCGGCGCGGCCGTCGGAGTCCACGATGATCCACTGTCCGCTGATGGCCGCCACGTCCTCGACCCGGGTCGTGACGTTGGTGAAGAGCGGGGGCCGTCGGCTGGGGCCGGGGGCGGCGAGCGCGTGCCAGCCGACGAGCGGGATGCGCCGCGCGCGGGCCTGGGCCACCTGCTGCGAGGTCGAGTTGGGGTCGAAGCCGCCGATGACGATGCCCGAGGGCTTGAGGGTCACGGCCTGGCTCATGGCCGCCTGAATGCCGGCGGGGGTGCCTCCGCCGTCGATCACCCGGACGTTCCAGCCGATGACGCGCGCGGCCTCCCGTACGCCCTTGGCGGCGCCCGCGACTCCGGGATTGGTCATGGTCTGGGCGACGAAGACGACGTTCTTGCCTGACACCGCCCGGGGGCCGGTCGTCGGTCCGCCCCAGGGAATGTCCGTCTTCTCCGCGGTTTCGACCGCGGCCCGGGCCTCGGCGTGGACCGCGGGGCAGCCGGCCGGGCCGGTGGTGGAGCCTCCCCGGACGTCAGAGGAGCCGTGTTGGCAGCCGGCAAGGGTGGCTGCCGCCGCTGCCAGCAGGGCTGCGGCGGTGTACCGGGCCCTGCCGAGGCCGCGGCCGGCCTTGCGGGTGCCGTACACGGGAACTCCTCTCAGGTGAAGGCGAGTGGGAGGACGCGGCGCGATCACGGGGGTGGGGGCGGCGCGGAGGGCAGGTCGCGGGCGGCGGTGCCGACGCGCAGGCGGCGGCGAGCGGAGTAGCCCGCCAGGCCGACGGCGAGGAGCAGGGTGCCGCCGTAGAACAGCGGGGTCGTCCAGAAGTCACCGCCCAGCTGGGCGATGCCGGTGAGACCCACGGCCAGGACGGTGACGGCGACGAGCGTGCCCAGGGGGTTGGCGCGGCCGGGTCTGACGGCGGTGGAGCCGAGCAGGGCGCCGGCGAAGGCGGGCAGCAGGTAGTCCAGGCCGACGCTCGGGTTGCCGACCTGCAGCTGCGCCGCGAGCAGCACCCCGGCGAAGCCGGTGATCAGCCCCGATGCGGTGAAGGCGTAGACGGTGTACTTGCGGGTCGGGATGCCGAGCAGGTCGGCGGCGCGCGGATTGGATCCGACGACGTACAGACTGCGGCCGAGGGGCAGCCGCTCCAGGACCAGCCAGAGGACGGCGACGAGGGCCAGCACGTAGAAGGCGGGAACGGGCAGGCCGAGGAACGTGGAGTCGTAGACGTCGATGAACCCCGTGGGGAGTCCTCCGGGGCCCGGGACGATGCGGGCGCCGCCGGTGACCCATCCGGTCACGGCGTACAGCATGCTGCCGGTTCCGAGGGTGGCGATGAAGGAGTCGATCTGCCCGAACTCGACGATGACGCCGTTGAGGACACCCACGACGCCCGCTCCGACGAGGACCGCGAGGCAGGCGAGCGGCCACGGCCAGTGTCCGTCGACGATCAGCTTCAGCACCATGACGTGCGCGAGACCGAGGCCGTAGCCGATGGAGAGGTCGAACGCCCGGGTCACGATGGGGACCATGGCGGCGAGCGCGAGGATGGCCGGGATCGACTGGGTGGCCAGGATCGCGTTGATGGTCTCCCGGGTGGGGAAGGTGCCGGGCAGGGCGAGGGAGAAGACCAGGAAGAGCAGGGCCGTCAGAGCCAGCAGGCCGTAGGCGGCGGCGAAGTGGCCGCCCGGTCGGGGCCGGCGCGGTCGGGGCGGGGAGGGCGAGCCGGTCACGAGGTGGTCGTGGTTCCGGAGCCGGGCAGGGCGGAGGCGGCCCGGGTGAGCCCGGAGACCGTCAGGTCCGCACCGCTCAGCTCGGCCGTCAGGGATCCGCGGACGAAGACCAGGGCGCGTCTGCACACATGGGTGACCTCCTCGAAGTCGGTGGAGACGAGCAGGGCCCCGAGGCCGGCGGCCAGGGCCTGGTCGAGCAGGCGGTGGACCGTGGTCCGGGCACCGATGTCCACGCTCGCCGTCGGCTCCTCCAGGATCAGCAGCCGCAGGCCCGCGCCCAGCCACCGGCCGATCATGACCTTCTGCTGGTTGCCGCCGGACAGGGTGGCGATGGGCGCCTCGCTGTCGCGGGGACGCACCGAGAAACGGTCGATCAGGACGGTGGCGGCGGCGCGTTCCAGGCGGGGGCTGATCCAGCTCAGCGCCGGCCGGCCGGCCGCGCGGGGGTTGGCCATGAGGTTCTCCCGTACCGTCAGTTCGGCGGCACAGCCCTCCCCTTGCCGGTCGGCGGACACGAGGCCGACACCGAGGCCCACGGCGTCCACGACGCTGCGGGGGTGGTAGGGCCGGCCGCCCAGCAGCACCCGCCCGTCGAGCAGGGGCCGGGCGCCGGCCAGGGCCCGGCCCAGGTCCAGGTGTCCGGCGCCCGTCAGTCCGACCAGGCCCAGGACTTCGCCGGCCCCGAGTTCCAGGCTGACCGGTCCCACGCCGGGGGTGCGTACCCGGTCGAGGGTCAGGACGGCCGGGCCCTCGGCACGGACTCTGGCGGGGTGGAAGTCCGCCGGTTCCGCACCGACGATGTCGCGCACCAGGCGGGCGGGGCTGTGTCCCGCCACCGGGCCGTGGCTGACGAGACGGCCGTCGCGCAGGACGGCGAAGGTGTCGGCCACCTCGTACACCTCGTCGAGGCGGTGGGTGACGTAGAGGACGCCGTGTCCCCTCTCGCGCAGGGTGTGCAGGACGCCGAAGAGCCGGGCGCAGTCCACCGCGGGGAGACGGGCGGTCGGCTCGTCGAGGACGATGAGCTTCGCCCGGGCCGCGAGGGCTCGGGCGATGGCGACCAACGAGCGCTCGGCGGGGGCAAGTTGGGCGACGGTCGCTTCCGGGTCGAGATGTGCCGCGACGATCCGCAGGGCGTCGGTGCAGCGCTCCCTGGTCTGCCGCCACGAGATCAGTCCGGCGCGGCGGGGGTATCCGGTGCCCAGCGCGATGTTCTCGGCGACCGTCATCCACTCCACCAGGCCGAGGTCCTGGTGGATGAAGGACATGCTGCGGGACGCCTCCCGGGTGCCGAGCGGGTGCCCGGCCACGGTGATCTGTCCCGCGTCGGCGTGATGGACGCCCGCGAGCACCTTGATGAGGGTGGACTTTCCGGCGCCGTTGGGGCCGAGGAGGGCGAGGACACTGCCGGCCTGGACGTCGAGGTCGACCCCGGCCAGCGCGACGGTTCCGCCGAAGCGCTTGCCGAGCCCGCGGACACGGACCAGGGGTGGAGCGTCGTGCACGGACATCTCCGGAGGTTCGACCTGGTTGGTTCAGCCCATGTATGTAAGGGATATTAACGGGCAAGTTACAGAATTTCGGGTCAGCGGGCCGTCAGACCGTCTCCAGCGCGCATTCGGCCCAGATGACCTTGCCCTGCGTGGTGTAGCGCGTGCCCCAGCTCTGCGACAGCTGCGCCACGAGGAACAGACCACGGCCTCCCTCGTCGGTGCTGGCCGCCCGGCGCAGGTGCGGGGCGGTGTTGCTGGTGTCGGAGACCTCGCAGATCAGGTTGTGGGCGTGCAGCAGCCGTACCCGGATGGGCCCGGCCCCGTGGCGGACGGCATTGGTGACCAGCTCGCTGAGGATCAGTTCGGCGGCGAACGCGGTCTCGTCGAGTCCCCAGTCGGCCAGCTTCCGTAGGGCGTCCGCGCGGACCTCGCCGACCAGGGCCGGGTCGGCGGCCAGGTCCCAGGTGGCGATCCGGTTCCGGTCCACGGCGTGGGTACGGGCGACCAGCAGGGCGATGTCGTCGTAGGGGTGGTCGGGCGCCACGAGGTCCAGCACGGTCTGACAGGTCTCGTCGGGTGTGTGCTCGGGGTGCGCCAGGGCGCCGCTCAGATGCTCCAGCACCTCGTCGACATCGCGGTTCCGGTCCTCGATGAGCCCGTCGGTGTACAGGACCAGCTGGCTGTCCTCCGGCAGGTGGATCTCGGCCATCTCGAAGGGCAGGCCGCCGAGGCCGAGCGGGGGTCCGGCGGGCAGGTCGGGGAAGGAGACGGTGCCGTCGGGGCGGACGAGGGCGGGCGGGGGGTGGCCGGCGCGGGCCATGGCGCACTGCTGGGTGGTCGGGTCGTAGACGGCGTACAGACAGGTCGCTCCGATGATGCCGAAGTCCTCGGGCTCGGGATCCTCCCGGTCGAGGCGGCCCACGACGTTGTCGAGATGGGTGAGGACCTCGTCCGGGGGGAAGTCGAGTTCGGCGAAGCTGCGTGCGGCGGTGCGCAGGCGCCCCATGGTGGCGGCGGAGAGCATGCCGTGGCCCACGACGTCACCGACGAAGAGGCCGACGCGCGTACCGGAGAGGGGGATGACGTCGTACCAGTCCCCGCCCACGTCGGATTCGGCGGGCAGGTAGCGGTGGGCGACCTCGACGGCGTCCAGGTCGGGCAGACCGTGCGGGAGCAGGCTGCGCTGCAGGGCCAGGACCATGGCGCGTTCGTGGGTGTAGCGCCGGGCGTTGTCCATGGACAGGGCGGCGCGCCCGGCCAGCTCCTGGGCCAGCGAGCGGTCGTCGTCCCCGAAGGGGGCGGGGTCCTGCGAGCGGTAGAAGCTGGCGACGCCCAGGACGACGCCGCGGGCGACCAGCGGGACGGTGATGAGGGAGTGGACGGCGGTCAGCAGCTGTTCGCTCAGTTCGGGCTCGTGGGCGAGCCAGCCCGCGGCGACCTTCAGGTCAGGCTCCAGCACCGCCCGCCCACTGACCAGGCACCGCAGCTGCGGTGTGGTCGGGCCGAAGTCGGGCTTCTTGCCGACCGGGCTGAAGGGAAGGTCGTCGCGGATACCGCGGATCACCACACGCCGCAGGTCACCGAGGGGGTCGGTGGACTCCTCGCCGCGCAGTACGGCCTCGGGCAGGTCGATCGTGACGAAATCGGCCAGTCCTGGGATCGCCGTCTCGGCGAGTTCCTCGGCCGTGCGGCGCACGTCCAGGGTCGTGCCGATGCTGGCGCTGGCCTCGGACAGCAGCTCCAGACGGCGGCGCGCGGCCAGGGCGTACTCCCCGACGGACGGCTCCCCCACCATGACGAGCCCGCTCGCCAGCGGCTGGGAGTCGGAGGGAAGGTCGGGCGTCCCGGCGGGGGCGGCGGGGGACGTGGGGGCCGTGGGGGCCGTGGGGGCCGCAAGGCCGGTCCGCTCACCGATCGCGCCGCCCTCGACCGGCGCGGCTCCGGCATGGCGACCGGGCATCAGGTCGGCGGAGAGGCGGTCGGGCACCAGGAGGACCGGACGGTCTCCGGGCGGCCGGACGAGGGACAGGGCGGCGAGCAGCGCGCTGCCCGCGGTCTCGTCCGCCAGGCTCGGGAAGGCGCCGGCCGGCCGGAATGCGGGGCCCGTGAGGACGGCTTCGATGGCGATGCCCTCCACCCCGGAGGCGCTCGTCGTCGGCCGGCTCACGAGCGTGACCCGCCGGCCGTCGGACAGGTTCACGTCCACCGCGGCCCGCTGGGCGCCGGAGATCAGCTCGGTGGCCCGGTCCAGGAGAACGGCGCGGTCGGCGGGGTGCAGCTCGGGGGCCAGTTCGTCGAGGCCGATGCGGTGGTGCGGCCCCGTGGCGGCATCGGCGCGGGCGTCCAGGTACGACCGCAGCAGCGCCCGCTCCCGCACGGTGCTCTGCCCCAGCAGCCGCCGTTCGACGGCCTCGGCCGCCTTGCGGATCATTGTGGCGAGCCCCGGATCCTCGGCGGCGCGCGGATAGCCGAAGCACAGGACGCCTTCGATGCGCCCGCTGAGCGGGTCGCGGACGGGAAGGGCACGGCAGGCGTTGCCCTGGGCGCGCTCGGCGAAGTGCTCGGCGCCGTAGACCCGGATGAGTTGACGTTCCGCCAGCGCGAGACCGATGCCGTTGGTTCCGGCGTACCGCTCGGCGAACACGAATCCCGGGACGCGCTGGATCGCGGGGAGGGTTCTGGCGAAGGACGCGTCGCCGAAGCGGCGCAGGAGGACGGTCCCGCTCGCGTCGGCGACGGAGATGTTCATCCGGCTGCCGGCGAATGTGTACTGCAACCGGTCGAGCACCGGAGCGGCCGCGCGGACGAGCCTGCTCTCGGGATCGAAGTCGCCTCGGAAGGGAAGGTCGGCCTGGTCCGGCGAGAGACCCAGGGAGCGGGAGCGCTGCCAGGAACCCAGGATCGGCGACCGTACGCCTCCCTCGACCGCCTCCCCCTGCAGGAACCGTTCACGGGTACGGGCGGGCCCTGCCCCGCCGGTCGCACGCCCCATGGGCGTCGGTTCCCCGCCGGACCGCACCACTCTTCGCCTCGCTCGCACTCGGATCAGTTGGAATTCACCTAAACCCGGCATTGACGAGGATACGGTGATTACGGGCGCGAGTCATGGCGTGCCGGGTCGATCACACTCAGTGACCGGACGGGACCGTCCGTCAACGGATGCCGCGGCCGGTGCCCTGGCCGACGGGAGCGGTGGCCCCGGAGGCAGCCGAGGTCGGGCACGGCAGCGCCGGCGGGTGTTCGTTGACGTCAAAAGTACGCCCCAGCAAGCCGGTTCGTGCGACTCGGCACCTCCGCCCGAGTCGCGGCCGACCCGTTCGAGGCGCACGATGGACTCAGGGGAACTCCGCCCCGCGAGCCGGTGACCAGGCCGTGGGGCCGGCCGAGGAACAGCCATGACCCACACCGAACTTCAGCCGGGCGGCATCGAATCGGAGAACCATCCCTGGAAGATCCGCCTCGTCAAACATCCGAAGCGGTTTGAATCATCGCACTTCGTCGCTGCCAAGAAGACGGCCCACGCGATCCTGCACGCCATGGACGACCAGGACCTGCCCTATGGGCCGAGGCCCGTCGATCCGGGGGCGGGACCGAACCGTCCCGAGCACTGGGAGATGCACCACGGCGGCAGCCTCTGGGTCAAGGGGCCCAACCGGTGGCTGATGTACCGCGCCCGGGTCGGCATCGAGTGGAGCATGCAGTTCTGCGCCGACCCCGAGAAGGTCGACCGGCTCCGGCTGGAGGCCGCCGAGCTGATCGACGCCTTCCCGCTCACCCTGCCCGCCCTGGCGGAACTGGGCTACGAGCGCGCCGAGGAACTGCTGCGCACGCCCATCAAGGACGCCGACGGGGTCGAGGCCTGGACCGACTCCCTGTTCAACTCCTGTGTGCCGCTGAGCCACGCGAACCACCAGGGGATCCTTCCCAAGGTGCCCGGTGAGCACCACTATCCCTGGCCCGTGAAGGGCGCGGACTTCGTCCGGTTCGACGACTTCCAGCTCTGGGTGACCCTGCCGGACGGCACCCACGGCGCCGTCGCCCCGGTGGACCGCCGCGGCTCCGGCGACGGGCACGTCCGCCTGGCCTTCGTCCCCGAAGGCAGTGAAGCCGCCGCGACCATCGCGGAGGCGCAGGAACGCGGACTGATGGCCGTCCTGCCGGCGAACAGCGACGTGGCCATGCAGGCCTTCGCCCAGCAGATCACGCCCGGCCGGCACACCGCCGCCGGTCCCCTGTCCGCCGCCGCGGCACGGCACGGCGGCCGCCGCTAGCGCACAGGCCGCACTCGATCGTTCCGCGCAAACACCTTGACGAGCTAAGTCTTGTTACGCAACCCTCCTCTCAGGAGTCGACGACGGACGACGACGAGGAGGCCGGTCTCACGATGGAGTGGACGGGCGCGCGGTACGCGGACAAACCGACGGTCGAGGTCGCGACCTGGATCAACGCCCCGCTGGAGCGGGTGTGGACCCTGGTCTCGGATGTGAGCCTGATGCCGGCCATGAGCGAGGAGCTGCAGTCGGTCACGTGGCTCGACGGGGCCACCGAACCCGCTGTCGGCGCCCGGTTCGTGGGGCGAAGCAGGCACGAGGCGTACGGGGAGTGGGAGACCACCTCACACGTCATCGAGTACGAACCGCCGCGGGTGTTCGCCTGGGCGGTGCAGGACCCCGCTCACCCCAGCGCCGTCTGGCGCTATCGGTTCGCGCCCAAGGACGGCGGGACCGAACTCTCCCAGTGGATGCAGATGGGCCCCGGGCGTTCGGGCCTGTCCTTCGCGATCGACGCCATGCCGGAGAAGGAACAGAAGATCGTGTTCGTACGCATGCGTGAGTTCGAGCGCAACATCGCCGTCACCCTGGAACACATCAAGAAGCTGGCGGAGGCCTGATGCGGACCGCGACGACGATCGAGGCGGCGGGCGGGGAGTCCTGGTCGGAGCAGACGGACTTCGTGGTCGAGGCCGAGAAGCTGGGGCTCGACATCTGCTGGGTCGCCGAGGCATGGGGCTCCGACGCGCCCTCCGCCCTGGGCTTCTACGCGGCCCGCACGGACCACATGCTGCTCGGCTCGGCGGTCATGCAGGTCGGCACGCGCACCCCGGTGGCGCTGGCCCAAACGGCCATCACGTTGTCCAACCTCTCCGGCGGGCGCTTCGTACTGGGCCTGGGCCCGTCCGGTCCGCAGGTGATGGAAGGGCTGCACGGGGTGCCCTTCGCCCGGCCGCTGGCCCGTGTCCGCGAGACCGTGGAGATCGTGCGCCAGGCGATGGAGGGCGCCAAAATCTCCTACTCCGGAAGCGAGTTCCACATCCCTCTGCCGGGCGGGGACGCCAGGCCCATGCGGCTCTCTCTGCGCGCCGAGCACCGGATCCCGGTCTACCTGGCCGCCCTGTCGCCCGCCATGCTCCGGCTGACGGGGCAGGTCGCGGACGGCTGGCTCGGTACGAGCTTCGTACCGGAGGGCGCGGCGGAGGCCTACTTCGCCCCTCTCGACGAAGGTCTGGCCCGCAGCGGGCGCAGCCGCGCCGACGTGGATGTCTGCCAGGGCGCCGAGGTGTCGTTCGCGCCGGACGAGGAGGCACTGAGCGCCATGGTCGCCGGCCGCAAGAAGGAACTGGCCTTCAGCCTGGGCGGGATGGGCTCGGCCTCGACCAACTTCTACAACCAGGCGTACAGCCGCCAGGGCTGGGCGGAGGTGGCCGCGGACGTACGCGAGCGGTGGCAGGCGGGTGACCGGGACGGCGCGGTGCGGCTGGTCACCGACGAGATGGTGCTCGCCACCACCCTGATCGGCACCGAGGACATGGTGCGGCAGCGACTGCGGGTGTGGCGCGACGCCGGTGTGGACACAGTCCGTCTCTACCCGGCCGGTGACAGCCTGGACGCTCGGCTTGCCACACTGGGCCGGGCGATCGAACTGGTCCGCGAAGTCGGAGGTGCCCCGTGAGCCCGGCTCGCCCGTCCTTCGCGAACTGGCCGTGCTCCGTGGCCCGCACGGTGGACATCATCGGTGACGCCTGGACCTCTCTGATCCTGCGGGAGGCGTTCTACGGCAGTCGCCGGTTCGACGAGTTCCAGCAGCAGTTGGGCATCGCCCGCAACACGCTGACCGACCGGCTGCGCCGCCTCGTCGACGAGGGACTCATGGAGAAGTGGCTCTACGAGAGCGAGCCGCCGCGCCACGAGTACCACCTGACCGAGAAGGGACACGACTTCTTCCCGGTCCTCGCCGCCATCACCCGCTGGGGCGACCGGTGGCTCGCGGGTGAGGAGGGCGCACCCGTCACCCTCCATCACGATGTGTGCGACCACGACGCCCACGCCGAGGTGGTCTGCTCCGCGTGCGGCGAGCAGATGCGCTCCGCGGACACGTCCATCCGGCTGGGCCCCGGCTATCCGGAGCGCCTCAAGGCACGGCCCGACATCCAGCGCCGTTTCGCTGGATCCTGAGGGCGGGTCCGGCTGCCCGTGCGACCGCGATCCGACCGCAAGTCCCTGGTGGGGGGGTGGAGAAGGCGCGCGGTGGGGCAGCAGGCATGATCACCACGTGACCAAGACATGGCGGGGCCGGGCGGCGCGGTGGGCGATCGCCCTGGTGTGGTTCTACGAGGGGTTCTGGTGCAAGATCTGGCCGGGGCGGGCTGATCAGCGGGCGATCGTGGGCGACGTACCGTTCCTGCCGGAATGGGCGGTGACGGGGGCACTCCTCGGGATCGGCCTGGCGGAGGTCGCGATCGGCCTGTGGGTGCTGAGCGGGCGGCGGGCGCGGGCGGCCGCGATCGTGCAGACCGCGCTGGTGGTGGGGTTCAACCTGGGCGGTCTGCTCTTCGGCGCCGACCGGATCGACGAGCCGGGGCGGCTGGTGACGCAGGACCTGGCCTTCCTGGCGCTGATCTGGATGGTGACGTGGGCGGTGGACGAGTGACCGGGACACCGTGGGCGCGCGGCCGGTTGCTCGGCGGATTCGGCGGCCCGGGCCTGCTCTTCGGGCGGATGTACGAGGACTGGGGTGTCGAGCTGGCGGTCTTCCCGCCGCCGGGCGCCCGGGTGCTGTGTATCGCCTCGGCGGGTGACACGGCGGCAGCCCTGGCCGCGGCGGGGTACGAGGTGACGGCCGTGGACGTCAATCCGGTGCAGCTCACGTACGCGCGCGAGCGGCTGGCCGGTGCTGCGACCCGGGAGGGAACGGCCGAGGCGGTCATGCGCCTGGGCCGGGGCACCGCGGCCCGGCTGCTGCCCGCCTGGCGACGGGCGGAGCTGCATGACTTCCTGGCGCTCGACGATCCGGTGGAGCAGCTCCGCCGCTGGCGGGCGGAGTTGGACACTCCGGGGCTGCGCCGGTTGATGCGGGTCGCACTGCGGCCCGGCGGAGCCCTGGCGGTGGCCCTGCGCCCGTCGTTCGCCGGCGTCGTCCCCCCGCGTTTCGACGAGGTGCTGCGCCGACGCCTCGAACGGACCGTGGGCAGGCATCCCAACGCGCACAATCCGTGGCTGTGGCGCCTGTTGGCAGGGGCCGAGCCGCCGGGCACCCCGCCGCCCCGGGCTCCGGGCGTCCGGCTGGTCCACGACGACGTGGTGCACGCGTTGGAGCAGGCGCCGTGCGGTTCCTACGAGGCGGTGACGCTCTCCAACGTCCTGGACGGGCCCGGCCCCGACTTCGCCCGTCGGCTGCGGGCCGCCGTGCGCCACGCGGTGCGGCCGGGCGGAGTGGTGGTGCTGCGCAGCGCCCGGGAGCCGGGCCCGGGCGGACCGGGCTGGGCGGCGGAGGACCGCTCGGCGTTGTGGGGTGTGGTGCGTGTGGTGCGGCTCGGGGGCGATGCCGCGGATCGGAGGATCGACCCGTGAGGTATCTGCTGCAGCGTCATCCCGTGGCCATCCGCACGCGCTTCGCGCACTCGCTGGTGTTGACGTACGCACTGCCGGCCGAGGTGCTGCGCCCGCTGGTGCCACCGGGTCTGGAGCTGGACACATACGGGGAGTACGGGTTCGTGGCGGCCGCGCTGGTCGACACCCGTGCCCTGCGACCGGCGGCTCTGCCCGCCCGTCTCGGGGCGGACTACATGCTCACCGGCTACCGCGTCTTCACCCGTTTCCGCACCCCGGGCGGCCGTGTCATGCGCGGACTGCGCATCCTGCGCAGCGACACCGACAGCAGGCTGATGGTGCTCGGCGGCAACCTGATGACCCGCTACAACTACCGGTTGGCCCGGATCAGCAGCCAAGTCGAGACCGACACACTGGAGTTCCGGGTGGACAGCGCCGACGGCCGGGCGGATCTGCACGTGTGTGCCGATCTCGGCAGCGCGCCGGCGCCGCTGCCCGAAGGCAGCCCCTTCGCGGACGCGCGCGCCGCCCGGCGCTTCGCGGGCCCGCTGCCGTACACCTTCGAGTACGAACCGCAGACCCGCTCGATGATCGTGATCAAGGCGTTCCGCACCCACTGGGACCCGCAGCCGGTTTCGGTGGACGTGCGCCGTCTGACCTTCTTCGACCACGCCCCGTTCGCCGGCACGCGGCCGATCCTCGCCAACGCCTTCCACGTCGCCGACGTGGAGTACGGCTGGGAACGAGGCCTGCGCCGGACCGAAACCGGTGGTGAGCGATGATCCGCCGCTCCGGCGTCCGGGACGTGATCGCCTACAACTGGCCGCGGTACACGGCCGGTCTGGCCGCCGCGGCGGCCTCGGCCGCACTCGCCGACCGGCTGCCACGGCGACTGCGCACCATGGCCCGGGCCGGCTCCGCCGCCGCGATCGGTCTGCTCGCTTCCGCCACGGTCGCGAGCTGGCTCGTGTACGACCGCTCGGAACTGTACGACTACGACTGGCTGGACGCGCTGCTGCCGCAGGCGCCGTCCGCGCACGTGGTGGTGGGCACCGGCCTCGACGAGGCGAGTGTCCCGCTGGCCGCCCGCTGGCCGGCCTCCCGGCAGATCGCCGTCGACCTCTACGACCCGGCTGTGATGACCGAGGGTTCGGTGCGCCGCGCCCGGCGCAGGGTGCCTCCGCCGCCGCACGCCGTGCCCGGCCGGCCGGATGCGCTGCCGGTGCGCCCGGGCCTGGCGGATGCCGTCTTCCTGATATTCGCCGCCCACGAGCTGCGGCAGGCGCGGGACAGGGAGCGGCTGTTCGTCGAGTGCGCTCGGGCGCTGCGTCCGGGCGGACGCCTGGTCCTGGTGGAACACCTGCGGGACGGCGCGAACACGGCCGTCTTCGGTCCGGGTGCCTGGCATTTCCTCCCCCGGGGAGAGTGGCTGCGGCTGGCCGCGCATGCCGGGCTGCGTCCGGCGGCCGAGCGCCGCATCGCGGGCCTGGTCACGGCGTTCGCCTTCACCAAGGGGTGGGAGTGACCCACCTGCTCACGCTCACCTCGCAGTTGCGCCTGGTCGGTCTGGCCCTCGTCGGCATGGGGCTGCTGCATGTGGTCCTGCCGCGCGTCCTGGACTGGCCGGGCGACCTCGGCGGCAGCAGCCTGCTCACCCGTCAGGTCTCCTACGCGCACCTGTTCTTCATCGGCCTCACCTGCGTGCTGCTCGGCGCGCTGCCGCTGGCGTTCGCCGGTGAACTGCTCAGCGGCGCGCCGCTGCCGACGGCCCTGCTGTGCGGACAGACGCTGTTCTGGGGGCTGCGCTGGGCCATGGAGTTCGCCTACTTCTCACCGCGGCTGTGGCGGGGGCACCGGCTGCGGACGGCGGGCCACATCGGGCTCTCCGTGCTGTGGACGTGGGTGACCGCGGTGTTCGTGCTGGCGACAGTGCGAGTGGTGGGCTGACGGGGGTTGCGGATCAGGCGGGGTCCGGAGCCCGGCCGGCGTCCTGGCCCGCGTCCGGATCCGCGCCTGCCGCCGGGTCCGGCAGGTAGCTGGCCAGGCCGCGCAGGATGATCTCCAGTCCGATGTCGAACCTCTCGTCGGAGGAGTCCGACACCATCAGCCCAGCCAGGGCGCGCAGGTGGGGAAAGTCCGCTGCGGGCAGGGACGCGAAGTAGTTCTGCATCTCGTCGGCCATCTCGCGCCAGTCGGGGCGGGCCAGGGAGGAACCGTCACCGCCGGCCCGGCCGGCCCGGTCCTGCCACATGCCCTCCTCCAGGGCGAACCCGTCGATGTAGGTGGAGATGAGGTCGCCGGCCTCCGCCGCGATACGGTCGGGCAGCCCGGCGGTACGGAAGATCGCGAGCAACGCCTCGACGTGCGGCAGCAGTTCGGCGGTGAAGGGGACGTGGGCCATGGAGATCCTGGCCATGTCCCGGTGGGACAGCAGTCGCTGCCGCCCGGAGCGGGCGTAGTCCCGCACCTGCTCCTGCCACCGCTCCGGGTCGGGTTCGGGCATGGTGAAGCCGTCGAAGAGCCGTGTGTACATCAGCTCCAGGAGGTCGTCCTTGGAGCTGACGTGGGCGTAGAGGGCGGAGACCGTGACCCCCAGTTCGGCCGCCACCTGACGCATCGACAGCCCGTCCAGCCCCTGACGGTCCAGCACGGTGAAGGCGGCCTCGACGACCCGTTCGCGCGACAGCGGTGCGCGCGCGGGGGCGACACGGGGGCGAGCGGGGCGCTCGCGCTCCCAGGGGGAGGGCGGAGGGGTTGCGGAGGTGCCGGTGGCCGCGTCGCTCATGAGCACAGTCTAGGCGCCGGGAGAACAGTGTTCACCTTCGACGAGCAGCGCTCGCCCATCCGAACGCGATATATCTTGTCCGTCGCCAAGGTTTGCGCTATATCTTAATGAACACCGTTCTTCGAGAGAGCACTGTTCTGCTAAGGTGAACAGTGTTCTCCGGTGCGTCAGCCCACATCCATCCGTCCCACCGCGCCTACGGATCGTCCCTGCGGCGCGGCCCTTTCACTAGGAGTTCCGATGTCCACCACCGGTGTCGCGTCCACCGAGACGCCCACCGACTCGCCAGCGCCCTACCGGTGGCGCTGGGCTGCGCTCTTCGTGATCCTCGCGGCCGAGGTGATGGATCTCCTCGACGCCGTGGTCACGAACATCGCCGGCCCCTCCATGCGGGCCGACCTCGGCGGCGGCGCCTCCACTCTGCAGTGGCTCGCCGCCGCGTACACGCTCTCGATGGCCGTCGGGCTCGTCACCGGAGGAAGGCTCGGGGACATTCACGGGCGCCGCCGGATGTTCCTGGTGGGGGCCGCCGGCTTCACCCTAGGTTCACTGCTGTGCGCGGTGTCCGTGTCCCCCGAGATGCTGATCGCCGCACGCTCCGTACAGGGACTCTTCGGCGCGGTGATGCTGCCTCAGGGCCTCGGCATGATCAAGGAGATGTTCCCGCCGAAGGAGTCGCAGAAGGCCTTCGGCATGTTCGGCCCGGTCATGGGACTGTCCGCGGTGTGCGGGCCGATCCTGGCGGGCTGGCTCGTGGACGCCGACTACTTCGGCACCGGCTGGCGGATGATCTTCCTGATCAACCTGCCGCTGGGCGCCGCGGCCTTCCTCGGCGCGCTGCGCTACCTGCCGAGGGGCCGGTCCGGCAGCAGGCCACGCCTGGACATACCCGGCATGCTGCTGGTCTCGCTGGCCGCGCTGCTCATCATCTTCCCGCTGGTGCAGGGCCGTGAGTACGACTGGCCCGTGTGGACGTTCGTCATGATGGGCGCCTCGGTGGTCGTCTTCGTCGCCTTCGCCGTGTACGAGTCGCGGCGCAGCAAGGCCGGCCTGGACCCGCTGGTCGTCCCCAGCCTCTTCCGCAAGCGCGGATTCAGCGGCGGCATGGCCCTCGGGCTGGTCTTCTTCTCGACCATGCAGGGCTTCATGCTGGTCTTCAACCTCTACACCCAGATCGGCCTCGGCTACTCACCGCTCAAGGCAGGGCTGGTGATGGTGCCCTGGTCAGGCGGCATGATCGTCGGCTTCGGGATCGCTCAGGGTGTCGCACGGTTCGGACGGACGGTCCTGCAGGCGGGCGCGCTGGTCATGGCGCTCGGCGTGTTCGGTGTGTGGCTGACCCTCGACACGGTCGGCGGCGGCGTCGGCCCCTGGCAGCTCCTGCCGTCCCTGCTGGTCACCGGCATCGGCATGGGCCTGCTCATGGCGCCGTTCTTCGACATCGTGCTCGCCAGTGTCGAGCAGCACGAGACGGGCTCGGCGTCCGGCACGATGACCGCGATGCAGCAGCTCGGCGGCGCTTTCGGTGTGGCCATCCTCGGCACCGTGTTCTTCGGTCTGCTGGGCGGCGGGATCGCCACCGCCGTCGACCACCACTCGGACGGCCTGCGGGGGCAGTTGGCCGCCGCACACGTGGCGCCCGCCGCTCGGGAGCGCGTCGTGACGGACCTGCGTACGTGCGCCTCGGACCGCGCCGTCGCCAAGGACCCTGCCGCGACCCCGGCGTCCTGCGCACGTCTGGAGAAGGACACCCGGTCCGCCGTGACCTCTCCTCAGGCGGCCGCCCGGATACCCGCCGCGCTCGAGTCCACCGCGTCGTCGGCCTTCCGGAGCGGTTTCGGCTCCGTCATGAAGACGGTGCTGTGGATCGTCGACGGCATGCTCGCCCTGACCTTCCTGCTCGCGTTCCTCCTGCCGCGCCACGCGCGCCCCGAGGAGTCGGCGGGGCACTGAGCACCGGCCGCGCCGGCATCGCGAACGGACGGCCGCCGGGCACCTCCTCAGGGGTGCCCGGCGGCCGTCCCGTTTCCGGGGCTGTCAAGGCCGGCGAAGCCCGCCTTGCCCCTGACGTGCACGTCAGGGATCAGCGTGCGGCATCCGGTACGACCACACCGACCGCAGCCCCGGCACGTCAGCCGCCCAGCTCCAGCGGCAGCGCCGGATCCTTGGACCACTCCTCCAACGAGCCGTCGTAGACGGCGATGTCGTCCCGGCCGAGCACGGTGAGGGCCAGCGCCGCGGCCGCGGCCGAGATGCCGCCGCCGCAGTAGAGGACGACCGGCGAGCCGGCGGTGTCGAGGACCTCGCCGACCCGGGCGGCGAGGTCGGGGCCGGGCAGCACACGCCCGGCGGAGTCCAGCAGTTCACGGCCCGGAAGGCTGTGGCTGCCCGGGATGTGGCCGCGGCGGGTGTTGCGGGTGGGGACGCTGCCGTCGAGGCCGCCGGTCGGCAGGGCGCACACCAGGGTGCCGGGGCGATCGCCTCGGCTGATGGCGGCCACTTCCTCGATGCCCGCCCACAGTTCGGGCCGTGGTGTCGGAGTGACGGGCGGCGCGACACCGAGCCCGATCGGTCCGCGCCAGCTCTGCGCCACAGTGAACCGGGCCGCAGGTCAGGGGGCCACGACCAAAATTCGATGCCCCGCATAGGCGGGGCCTATCGGTTCTGCTCCCGGGGCATCGGGCATCACAGAGCCAGGCCCCCCTACGAACGCCCTGGAATCTGCTCCAACGTGGCGGCTATGTCCGCCCGGCCCGCGATGTCGGCGAGCGCCTGGCCCATCACGGAGATCGGCTCACGACGCGGGATCAGCAGTCCGATGCGTTCCGTGCGGACCGGGTTCACCAAGGGGACCGCCTGCATGCCGACGGGCACGCCGAACACGTGCAGCCAGGCATGCGGTACGACGCTCGCCCACCGCCCCGTCCTGACGTGCGCGAACAAGGACGCGATGGAGTCGGTCTCCACCCGCGGCCGGGCAGGGGCGCCCACTTCCTCGAAGACGGCGTCCAGTACCCGGCGCCCCTGCATCATCGGGTGCAGCAGGCACAGGGGCCGGGCGGCCGCCTCCGCCCAGGGCACCTCGGCCAACTGCCTGCCGTCGGCCGGCGCCTTGGTCAGCAGCACGTACCGCTCCCGGTAGAGGGCGATGAACCTGAGACGGCGGGCGACGGCGGGGCTGTAGTAGGTGACGGCCGCATCCAGCTCGTACGCCTGCAGCTTCTCGACGATGTCCGCGGCCTGGAGATCGGCCATCACCTGCACGGTGGCCAGCGGATTCTCCGTGCAGAACGGTTCGGTGAGCAGGGACACCGCGGTCGAGGCCGTCGGCACCGAGCCGATCCGCAGACGGCCGCTCAGCCCGCCCCGCAGCGCCCGTACCTCCTCCTTCATCGCATCCCGGTCGGCGAGGATGCGCTGCGCCCACACCACGATCCGCTCACCCTCCGGCGTGAGCCCCTCGAACCTGCGGCCACGCCGCACCAGCGGCACGTCCAGTTCCTCCTCCAGCTTCCGGATGGCCTCGGAGAGCGCGGGCTGGGAGACGTAGCACTCCTGGGCCGCCCGGGCGAAGTGACGCACGCGCGCGAGAGCGACCAGGTACTCGAGTTGACGAAGTAGCACGCCACTGGTCTACCTCCTGCCGGCCCGGCCACCAACCAGGCACGTCGTCACGGGACCGCTGATAAGCGTCGCCTATCACGTGATCGCAGACGTGTCTTTGACCGTGATCACCCGACGGAGCAGAGTGCCGGAGGGCAGGGCCAGGCCTGCGGGGTGAACAAGAGGGCGGGGCGGTTCAATGGTCGACATCGAGGAACCGGGCGAGGAGAACCTGTCCGTCACGGCTCCCAAGACCTGGGCGACCGGAGCCCCGGCCGTGGCCCACGCCCTGCAGTACGCCCTGGGACAGACATCGGTACGGCGTACGGCCCTGACGCTGCTGAACATCAACCAGGCGAAGGGCTTCGACTGCCCGGGCTGCGCCTGGCCGGAGCCCGGGCCGGGGCAGCGCCACCGCAACGAGTACTGCGAGAACGGCGCCAAGCACATCAGCGACGAGGCCACCTCGCGACGGGTCACCGCCGACTTCTTCGGGCAGCACTCGATCGACGAACTCGGCCGCGCGTCGGACCACTGGCTCAACCAGCAGGGACGACTGACCGAGCCCATGGTCAAGCGCCCAGGTGCGGACCACTACGAGCCGATCGGCTGGGACGAGGCCCTCGGCCTGATCGCGGACGAGCTGCGCGCCCTGGACAGCCCCGACGAGGCCCTTTTCTACACCTCGGGCCGACTGGCCAACGAGCCGGCGTTCCTGCTGCAGCTCTTCGCGCGCGCCTTCGGCACCAACAACCTGCCGGACTGCTCCAACATGTGCCACGAGTCCAGCGGTTCGGCCCTGAACGAGACCCTGGGGATCGGCAAGGGCAGCGTCAGCCTCGACGACATCTACGACGCCGACCTGATCTTCGTCGTAGGACAGAATCCCGGCACCAACCACCCCCGGATGCTCTCGGCCCTGGAGGAGACCAAGCGCCGGGGCGGCCGGGTCGTCGCCGTGAACCCGCTGCCCGAGGCCGGGCTGATGCGCTTCAAGCACCCGCAGAAGGCACGCGGCGTCATCGGGCGGGGCACGGCCATCGCGGACCAGTTCCTGCAGATCCGCCCCGGCGGCGACCTCGCCCTGTTCCAGGCGCTCAACCTGCTGCTGCTCCAGGCCGAGGACGAGCGGCCGGGGACCGTCCTGGACCATGGGTTCATCGCCTCGCACACCACCGGATTCGACGAGTTCGCCGAGCACGCCCGCAAGACCGACTGGGCCGACGTCCTGGAGGCCACCGGGCTGAGCCGCGAGGAGATCGAAGAGGTCCACGCGCGCGTGCTCGACAGCCGCAGGATCATCGTGTGCTGGGCGATGGGCCTGACCCAGCACAAGCACGGCGTGCCCACCATCCGCGAGGTCGTCAACTTCCTGCTTCTGCGCGGCAACATCGGCCGCCCGGGGGCAGGGGTGTGCCCGGTGCGCGGGCACAGCAACGTCCAGGGCGACCGCACCATGGGCATCTGGGAGCGCATGCCCCAGTCGTTCCTCGACGCGCTGGAGCGGGAGTTCGCCTTCACCCCGCCCACGAAGCACGGCCTGGACTCCGTCGACTCCATCCGAGCCATGCTGGACGGCCGCGCGAAGGTCTTCCTCGGAGTCGCGGGCAACTTCGTACGGGCCACCCCCGACAGCGACGCCACCGAACGCGCCCTGCGCAACTGCCGGTTGACCGCGCACATCTCGACCAAGCTCAATCGCTCGCACACCGTCTGCGGCCGGACCGCGCTGATCCTGCCGACGCTGGGCCGCAGCGACCGTGACGTCCAGGCGAGCGGTGAGCAGTTCATGACGGTCGAGGACTCGATGAGCGAGGTGCACGCCACCCGCGGCCGACTCGGCCCCGCCTCCGACCAGTTGCTCGCCGAGGTGTCCATCATCAGCCGGCTGGCCCGCCTCGTCCTCGGTGAGCAACCCACCCTTCCCTGGGAGGAGTTCGAGGCCGACTACGACTCCATCCGCGACCGGATCGCCCGCGTCGTGCCCGGCTTCGACGACTTCAACACCCGCATACGGCACCCCGGCGGCTTCCGCCTGCCCAACCCGGTCAACCAGCAGAAGTTCAACACCGCCAGCGGCAAAGCCGTCTTCACCCGCAACGACTTCACGATGCTCCGCGCGCCCAAGGGACACCTCATCCTGCAGACCCTGCGCTCGCACGACCAGTGGAACACCATCCCCTACGCCATGGACGACCGCTACCGGGGCATCAAGGGCGGCCGCCGGGTCGTCCTCGTCAACCCTGCCGATCTGGCGGAGCTGGGGCTGGCCGACCGCGATGTGGTCGACCTGTTCAGCGTCTGGCGCGATGGCGTGGAGCGCAGGGCCGACGGATTCCGCGTGATCTCCTACCCGACGCCACCAGGGTCCGCGGCCGCGTACTACCCGGAGACCAATGTCCTGGTGCCGCTGGACAGCGTCGCCGACATCAGCAACACGCCGACGTCCAAGGCAGTCGTGGTCAGGTTGGTCCAGCATGTCAGTACGTGATGTACGTACTTGATGTACGTACATGACGTCAGTACTTGATCACGACGTTGAGCGCGTTGTGGGTGTCGCCGGCGGTGGTGATGGCTTCGACGATCCGGTCCTGAGGGAATTCGTGGGTGATGACGGACTCGATGTCGAAGGCCTTGCTTTCCATGATGTCCATGACGGTGCGGACGTCGTCGGGGGTGTAGCCGCCGGAGCCGATGAGGTCCTGGTGGGCGTAGGCGAGGGTGCGGAACGAGGTACGGCCCGACACCGGGCCGCCGGCCGTTCATCGGACGACACGAGTCCCGGTGCGCTCGTCACTCGTCCACGCGGCCACCGCAGGCTGAGATCCTGCCGGGATCGCTCCCTCGAAAGGAAACCCCCGTGGAGTTGCCATGCGTGTGGTGATCGCCGAGGACAACGCCCTGCTGCGGGAAGGGCTCGTACTGCTGCTGACGTCGGCCGGGCACGAGGTCGTGGCCGTCGCCGGCAGTGGGCCCGAGATCATGCCCGCGCTGCTGGAGCACCGCCCGGACGCCGCCGTCCTCGATGTGCGGATGCCGCCGAGCTTCCGTGACGAGGGCCTGCGCGCCGCTCTCGACGCACGGCGGCAGATCCCCGGCCTGCCGGTGCTGGTGCTCTCCCAGTACGTCGAGGAGTCGTACGCCACCGAGTTGCTGAGCGGCGGGACCAGCGGGATCGGCTATCTGCTCAAGGACCGGGTCGGCCGGGTGGACGAGTTCCTCGACGCGCTGGAGCGCGTCGCGGCCGGCGGTACGGCCCTCGACCCCGAGGTCGTCACCGAGTTGCTCACCCGCCGCCGCGACTCGCCCCTGGACTCGCTCACCCCGCGCGAGCGCGAGGTGCTGAAGCTGATGGCGGAGGGCCACGACAACGCGACCATCGCCAGGACCCTCGTCGTCACCGAACGCGCCGTCCACAAGCACATCGGCAACGTCTTCCTCAAACTGGGTCTGCCCCCGAGCGACAGCGGCCACCGGCGGGTCCTCGCCGTCCTGGCGTACCTGGCGCACGCGCCCCGGGAGTGACTACGGCGACGTCCGCACCGCGCGCAGGACGGCGTCAGCCATACCGCGCTCGCCGCGCTCGTTCGGGTGGACGGCGGCCGCAGGGCTGTTCGGGATCAGGGGTTCGATCCAGCGGGTGTCCTTCGCCGAGCAAGCGCCGTGACCCTCGGAGGGCGTGTAGGTGTCGACGTAACTCATGCCTGCCCCTTCGGCGCGCTGCCGCAGCATCGCGTCGAGCTGCTGCTCCTTCTCCCGGAGGTAGTCGATGTCGCCCGGCGCGAGGGACATCTCGTCACCGCACTCCCTACTGCCGGCCGGCAGGATCGCCGGGTATCCGACGACGTACACCCGGGCCTCGGGGGCGCGGTGCCTGACTTCGGTCAGTGTGCGGGCGAGGCGGTCGCCCGCCTGCTGGATCCTCTGACGCACCTCGTCGGTGCCCCCGTTGACATAGTGCCGCTCGCAAGGGGCGTCTGCCGGCTTGTCGGTGTCGCCGCCGAGGGCTTTTCTGTACGTGTCGCCGCCGAGGGCCTTGTGGAGCAGCCCCGCCCCGACGCATCGCTCGATCATCGAGCCGAATCCGATGTCGTTGCCACCGATGCCGATGGTGACCAGCCGGGTGTCGGTGTCCAGCGCCATGAGCTGGGGCGGATTGGTGCCGTCGCGGGTGGGTTGCCGGGCGGTGAGGTCGGCGAGGGTGGCGCCGGTGCAACTGACGTCGCGGAAGTCCGCCCCCTTGAGCCCCAAGTCCTGTGCCACCAGCGCCGGGTAGTTCCGGTCGGAGCGGGCGCAGCCGGCCGGGTCCCCGGTCTGGTCAGGGATCATCGGGCCGGCGGTGTAGGAGTCGCCCAGTGCCAGGTACGGCCCCTTGCTCGGGGCGGCCGGGGTCGTCGTGTCGGCCGGGTCGCTGTCGTCGTACCGTGCGACGCCGACCGAGACGGCCAGGACGCCGCAGGCGAGCAGGAGTCCTGCCGCCAGAGTTCGCGGGTGAGTCGTCATCGAGATGTCCTGTCCTCGTCGAGGTGTCTGTCTCCCCGGGCGAGCGGCGCAAGGGGGGAGGGCTGGGGAGAGCGGAAGAGCGGGAGGGGCCGCCTGCTCGAGACGGCCCCTCCCGAGGGCTCAACGGGCTGCGGCGGGCTCCGCGGAGTGCGGCTCGTCGGCCGCCGCCGAAGCCGTCGGGGCAGGCACCGTGCGGCTCAGCTTCTCGCCCTCGACATCGATGTTCGGCAGCAGCCGGGCCAGCCAGCGGGGCAGGTACCAGGCCTTGTGGCCGAGCAGGGAGAGGATGGCCGGCACGATCGCCATACGGACGACGAAGGCGTCGAAGAGCACCGCGATGGCGAGTCCGAAGCCGATCATCTTGATCATCGACACATCGGCCCCGATGAAGCCGGAGAACACCGCCGTCATGATCAGTGCGGCGGCCACGACGACCCGGGCGCTGTGCCGGAACCCGGAGATGATCGCCTGCTTGGGCGCGTCGCCGTGGACGTACGCCTCCCGCATGCGCGAGACCAGGAACACCTCGTAGTCCATCGCCAGGCCGAAGACGATGCCCACCAGGAAGATCGGCATCATGCTCATGATCGGCCCGGTGGACTCCACGCCCAGCAGCTTCGCGCCGTGCCCCTGCTGGAAGACCGCGACGACCGCGCCGAGCGCCGCGAGAACCGAGAGCAGGAAGCCGAAGGCGGCCTTGAGCGGCACGAGCAGGGACCGGAAGACCAGCAGCAGGAGCACGATCGCCAGGCCGACCACCACGGCGAGGTACGGGATCAGCGAGGCCTGCACCTTGTCCGCGACGTCGATGTCGAGCGCGGTCTTGCCGGTGACCTCGAAGGACACTCCCGCGTCCTGCTCGATGCCGGGCCGTTCGTCCCGGATGGTCTTGACCAGGTCCTTGGTCTTCTCGTCGGTGGGGCTGGTGGACGGGGTGGCGGCGAACACGGCGGTGTTCCCGGCCGGGTTGAAGCGGGCCGGCGTGACGGAGACAACGCCCTTGGTGGCCGCGATGTCCTTCGAGATCGTGGACACGGCCGCCTTCGGGTCATCGGATCCCTTCGCGTCGACAACGATGGTCAGCGGCCCGTTGAAGCCGGGGCCGAAGCCTTCGGCGAGGGCGTCGTAGGCGCGTCGCTCGGTGGTGGAGGTGGGCTTGGCCTCGTCGCCCGGCATGCCGAGCTGAAGGTCCATCACCGGCGTGGCGACCGCGCCGAGGCCCACCACACCGAGCACAAGCACGGGCAGCGGAAGACGCACGACCACCTTGGCCCAGCGAGAGCCGCCGTTCTCGGTCTTCCTCTGCTTCCTGCGATGGCGCTCGGAGTTCCGGCGGGCGCCACGCGACAGCACCGCGTTCGGCCAGAAGCCCAGGATCGCCGGGACCAGGGTCAGACAGATCAGGACGGAGACGAGGACCGCGCCGGCGGCGGCCAGGCCCATCTTGGTGAGCACCGGGATGCCGACCACGCTGAGTCCGGCGAGCGCGATGACGACGGTGAGCCCGGCGAAGACGACCGCGGAGCCCGCCGTGCCGGCGGCGAGACCCACGGCCTCCCGCGGCGCGTGGCCCCTGGCTCGCTCCTCCCGGTAGCGGGAGACGACGAACAGGGCGTAGTCGATGCCGCAGGCCAGGCCCAGCATCGTGGCCAGCGTGCCGGTGTTCTCCGACAGGCCGAAGGTCGCGGACAGCGCCATGATCCCGGTCATGCTGGCGGCCACACCGATGATCGCGGCCAGCAGCGGCAGACCGGCGGCGGCCAGCGAGCCGAAGGTGATCAGCAGGACGACGGCGGCTACGGCGATGCCGATGACCTCGGCCGGTCCACCGGCCGCCGGCCGGGTCGCCAGCGCGTCGCCGCCGACCTCGACGGTCAGACCGGCGTCACGGGCCTGGTCGATGGCTCGTTCGAGATGGTGCTTGCTCACGTCGGTGAGGTCGTCGGCCTTCGCCTTGAAGGAGACGGTCGCGTACGCGGTCGTACCGTCCTTGCTGACCGCCTTGGCCTGGAACGGGTCGACCGCGTTGGCCACCTGCGAGCCGTCGGCGGCTTCGTCGACGAGCTTTTCGATCGCGGCCCGGTTGTCGGCCGCGGTGACCTTCTCACCGCCGGGGGCGATGAACACGATCCGTGCGCTCGCCGCGCCGGCCGTGGTCCCCGGGAAGCGCTTCTCCATCAGGTCGAACGCCTTCTGGGACTCGATCCCGGGCATCGTGAAGCCCTCATCGGCAGCCGCGGGCGCCTTGGACGCCGCGAACCCGACGGCGCCCAGCACCGCCACCCACAGCAGGGCGACGAACCATCGCCACCGGAAGGCCGTACGGCCCAAGTGATAGAGGACAGTTGCCATGACGAGGGAGCCTCCACATCAGCGGTTCAGAAAGGTCGGCAGGAGCCGGAACCGCCTCTGTGTGGGGGGATGTCCGCCCTGGTCAGGGCGGGGTCGGGGAGGCGTCCGTTTCCGCATCTCACCCTTTCGCGAGCCGCTCGGTGCCACGAGGGAGCGCTCTCCCGAATGCATGGTGTAGGCCGCTACACCATGGGATCGGTGTCGGCCCGAGGTCAGCCGCTCTTGTCCGGCTTCGCGGCGGTGATGCCCGCGGGGCTGGCGCGGAGCATGGCCTTGTAGAGGGCGTCGTGCTCGGGCGAGGGGGGCAGGGGGCCACGGGCCGGGGCCTCGAAGGACTGGATCAGCAGGGCGACGACGCGTCGCCAGGCGTCGGGAGCGGCGTCGCCGGTGGCGTTGACGACGCCGGCGTTCGCCATGTGGATCAGTACCAGATCCGAGGGGTCGAAGTCCTCGCGCAGACGGCCTGCGGCCTTGGCGCGGTTGATGAGCCGCACCATGGCCTCGTACGCCTCGTCGCGGCGCTTCTCCAGGGCCTTGGCGGTGGGGAAGGTCATGGTCAGCACGTCGGCGAAGCCGTAGTCGGCGGCCTGCATCGCGCAGACGGTCTCGATGTAGCCGGTGAATCCGTGCCAGGGGTCGGGGTCGTCGAGGGCGACGGCGACCGCGTCGGCGTAGGCGTCCATGCGGTCGGAGAAGACGGCGGCGACCAGGTCCTCCTTCGTCGGGAAGTGACGGAAGAGGGTGGCGATCCCCACGCCGGTCTCACGGGCCACGGAGGCCATGGAGGCGTTCAGGCCGTCCCGTCCGAACACCGTGCGCGCGGCGGCGATGATCCTCCCTCGGTTGCGCTCGGCGTCACTGCGCAGAGGCTGGGCGGCGGTGTCGTCGGAGTGCTGGGCGCCGGGGTTCATACCGGCCAGTCTAACAACCGGAATGCCCTATCCATTTCTCGTGCTACGGTGGCTGCAGTGAACCGGATAGCCCTATCCGGATCCCGAATCAGATAGGGCTATCCACATCTTCTCGCCTCCTCGTCTCCTCGACGACGTTCCTCGAAAGGATCGCTGTGACCAGCATCGCCATCGTCGGAGCCGGCCCCCAGCTGGGCCTGGCCATCGCCCGCACCTTCGGCTCCCAGGGCTTCGACGTCGCCCTGATCTCCCGTAACCGCGACAAGCTCGACGGTCTTGTCGGCAAACTCACCGCCGAGGGCATCACCGCCGCCGCGTTCCCCGCGGACGTGCTCGACCGTGACGCGCTCACTCAGGCGCTCAAGGACGCCGCCGCGCGGTTCGGCGGGATCGACGTCCTGGAGTACTCCCCGGTGGGGACGTTCGGCGTCACGGCGCTGACCGCTCCGGCCACCACCGACCCGTCCCATGTGGAGTTCGAGATGAACTTCCAGTTGTACGGGGCCATCGCCGCCACGAAGGCGGTGCTGCCCTCGATGCGTGAGGCCGGTGCGGGCACCCTGCTCTACACCACCGGTGCCGGCTCGATCTGGCCCGACCCGCGGGTCGCCAACGTCAACGCCGCCGCGGCGGCCCTGCGCAACTGGGCGATGAACCTGCACAAGGAGCTGGCCGACGCCGACACCGGTGTCCAGGCCGCCCACGTCGGCATCGACGTGTCGATCGGCACCGCCGTCATCCCCGGCCTGCCGACGGCCCGGCCCGAGCAGATCTCCCCCCTCTACTGGGAGTTGCACACCACCAAGCGCGACCGGGCCGAACTCGTCTTCAAGCTCTGAGATCACGCGGAAGGGGGTGTTCCGTCCGGTCATGGACCCGACGGCGTGGGCAGTGCCGCGTCGGTCGCGGCCCAGCTGGCCAGCAGCTTGAGGGCGTCCTCGTCGGCTGTGCCCGGTTCGGCAGTCATGACCGTCAGGCTCAGTGAGGGCTGGGCCGGCATCTGCATGGCGTCGAAGGCGAGACTGAGTTCGCCGACGACAGGGTGGTGGAAGTACTTCACGCCGCTGTAGTGCAGGCGCACGTGGTGCCGGGCCCAAGCCGCACGGAAGTCCTCGCTGCGGGTGACGAGTTCGCCGATGAGGTCGGTCAGGGGCTTGTCGTGGGGATTGCGGCCGGCCTCGGTGCGCAGCAGCGCGACGGTGTTGTTCATCGACTCCTCCCAGTGGCGGCCGAAGAACTCGCGGCCGTGGGGGTCGAGGAACTTGAACCGGGCGATGTTCACGGGTGGCTTCTGCCCGTCGGAGAACAGGGGCGCGTACAGGGCGTAGCCGAGCCGGTTGGCGGCCAGGAAGTCCAGGCGGCCGTTGCGGACGAACGCGGGCGCGTCGGTCATGGAGTCGAGGATCCGCTGCACGCTGGGCGGGACCTGTGTCTGCTGCTGGGCCGCACGGCGCCGCTTGTGGGGTGCGGTGTTGGCGGCGCGGGCCAGGTCCTGCAGGTGGTCGCGTTCGGCCTCGTCGAGCTGCAGGGCCCGGGCGAGGGAGTCCAGCACCGCCTCGGAGACACCGGTGAGGTTGCCGCGCTCCAGGCGGACGTAGTAATCGACGCTCATTCCGGCGAGCATGGCGACTTCCTCGCGACGCAGGCCGGGGACGCGGCGGTTGCCGCCGTAGGCGGGAAGGCCGGCCTGCTGAGGGGTGATCCTCGCCCGGCGCGAGGCCAGGAACTCCTTGATCTCGCTCCTGCTGTCCATGTTCTCCAGGCTAGGTGTGCTCCCCAGGGCGTGGGGGGTTCTGTCATTACCTGGAACAGCGTTACCTTCCCCGCCCGCGTGACCAGCGGTTTCATCGGTAGTGGCCAGAGACCGAAGGCCCCTCCACCTGACCTGGCAGGCCACACCGCCGGACCTCGACGAGTCACGAGTACGGAGCACACACCATGGAACTGTTGAAGAAGCAGCCGACGATGAAGTTGCCGACCGAGTGGTTCACCGGGGACGCCTGGGCGGACGTCATCTACCGAGGGGAGGACCCCTCCCGCGTCCGTGCGAACGCGGTCCGTTTCTCCCCCGGCGCCCGCACCGCCTGGCACTCCCACGGGCTGGGCCAGACCCTCTACATCGTCGAGGGCATCGCTCTGGTCCAGTCCCGCGGCGGCGAGATCCTCGAAGCCCACCCCGGCGACGTGATCTGGACCCCGCCGGGCGAGGAGCACTGGCACGGCGCCGCTCCCGACCACTTCATGACCCACATCGCCCTGTGGGAGACCGACGACGTCGACTGGCTGGAACACGTCCCCGACAGCGAGTACGGCGGCCCGCGCCGGTCCACCCGCACCGCCTGACCCACCACACCCTCGCCCGGGGTACGACGCTCCCGGCGCGGGCGCGACAGCGGCGCGCTAGCGCAGCACCAGCAGGGTCGCCAGGGCCGGGCCGAGGGCTCCGCCCATGAGGTAGCCGAGCTGGAACAGGCCGATGCTGGTGGGGCGTTGGCGGTCGGGTACGGCCGAGGCGGCGGCCATGGACTGGGTGGCGTTGGCGCCGGTGGCGCTGAAGACGGCGAGGCCGATCGCCACGAGCAGCACGATCGCGCTGTGGGCGAAGACGGCCGCCGCCGCTGCGACCGCCCCGACCGTGAGCAGGACCGCCCGCACGTTGGTCTGCCCCAGGCGCGCGGAGACGGCCGCGAAGACGAGGGTGAACACGGATCCGGCGATCATGGCGATCATCTGGCCCGCGGCCACCGAGCCCGTCGACCAGCCGGCCCTGTCGGCGATCAGCTGCGGGATCGCGAAGAGCAGGGTGAAGTACGACACCGACAGGACGAAGGCGACCAGGACCGAGCCGCGGAGGAGGCGGGAGCGCAGGGCGACCGCGGGGACGTACCCGTCCGGACGGCGCCGGATGTGCAGGGCCAGCAGGACCGCGGCGACGGCTGCCACGGCCAGGGCGGGCAGCGGGTTCGACGGCAGCAGGACGAGCCCGCTCGACAGGACTGCCAGCAGCACCGCGCCCCGGGCGTCGAAACGGCCCTCGGCGGGCGGTGCCTGTGTGGTGTGCCGGCTGACCGCGGGGACGGCGAGGAGGGTGATCACCAGGATGGACAGCGCCGCCCGCCAGGAAACCGCGTCGGTGAGGCGCTCGCCGACCAGCGGCCCCACCGCTCCGAGCATTCCGGACCCGGCGCTGATCACGCCCATGCGGCGTGCGGTGCCGGCCAGGTTCATGGCGATGGCCATCATGCCCGCGCCGCCCGCCGCCTGACCGGCCCGCCCGACGAGGGTGAGCGGCAGCCACGGCGAGACGGCCACCAGCAGGGTGCCGACGGCGACGAAGGCGGCGCTGAGCCACAGCGCGGCGCGCGTACCCCGCCGTCGCAGCAGCGTCGCGATCAGTGGCGTCGCGATGGCCAGTGCCAGGGCGAACACGGTGACCAGCCACGATCCGGTGGCTGTGGTGATGCCGAGGGAGCGGCTCATGTCGCCGAGGATCAGGACGGCCGCGTTGTTGGCGGCGGCAACCGGTGTGGCGAGCAGCGCCAGCCAGAGGATGGGGACGCTACGGGACGATTCGCTCACGGTGGAGGGGGTGCGCGTGGCAGCCGCCCTGGAGATGGGGGACATTCTTCTTCCTGTGGCTGGGACTGCTGCGGATGTCTGGGGGCTCGCGTGACGGGCCGACGCGCAGGTCAGTTCGGAGTCGTTCCGTTCAGCAGCCGGGGGACTTCGCCGCCGAAGTCGATCCACGGATTCGTGCCCAGGACTTCCGCCCCGTCCACGCTCGGCTCCTCGTACCGCATGACGAACTTCTCGGGGCCATGGGCGTACGCCACGATCAGGCCGTGCTCGGCGTCCAGGAAGGCGCCGTGGGGCCGGAGGCCGGGGTAGCTCAGACGCCAGGCCGGGTCGCCGATCTCCACGGCGCCTACGGACAACTTGGCGACCACGCCGTCGGTCAGTCGGTAGAACCAGGTCCAGGGGCCGCCGGAGACGACGGTCATCACCTCGTCGATGCCGACGCCGTGATCGGAGCTGTTGACGTGGAGCTTGCCGAAGCGCTCCTGCACGGCGTGCCGTGCGTCGGCGTCCATCGTCTTCATGTCGTACACCTTCGGGTACGGGGGGACCCCGACTTCGGAGGTGTTCAGGTAGCCGCCGCGATGTGCCTCCGGCTTGCGGCCGGCCAGTTCGATCTGCTCCAGCAGCCGGCCCCGGTGCAGGCTGAAGAGCGAGATCAGCTCCGCGGATTCCTCTTCCGAAAGCGCCCGGGCCTTGGAAGCCTCCAGGATCGGGTGAGCCTCTGCGGGAACGGGAATCCGGCTGACGCGGACACCGACGGTGCGCAGCACCTGGTTGACGGCCTCGACGCCGATCGTGGCGGGCCTTCCGTCGGTGTAGGAGAGCTTCAAACCCTGGTCTGGCTTCGTCATTTCTGGTCTTCCTGAGGTGAGTTCACGTGATCGAGCGCGGCACTGCCGCTGCGGCAACGCCGTCCCCAGCAGGGCAGGCGCTGCGACACTTCGACCATCCGCCATCAGGTTCATTTATGGAAATGCTTTGTGTGCATCCGTATCATTCGCCGCATGGATGAACTGCGTCGGATCGACCTCAATCTGCTGCTGACGCTGCACGCCTTGCTGGCCGAGAAGCACGTCACGCGTGCCGCGTTGCGGTTGAACAAGAGCCAGCCGGCCGTCAGTCACGCGCTCGCACAGCTGCGGACGCGGTTCGGTGATCCCCTGCTGGTACGGCATGGCGGCCGCATGGTCCTGACGGCACGCGCCGAGGCGCTGACGCAGCCACTGGAGGACGCCTTGACCAGCCTGAACGGGCTGCTCAGCGCACCCGACTTCGACCCGTCGCTCACCCGCAGGCGCTTTCGGCTCTCCCTGTCGGACTACGCGTCGCGCATCGTCCTGCCCCCGCTGGTACGCCATGTGCGCCACGAGGCGCCCGGCCTTGATCTCGCGATCAGCCAGGCCGGCCGGGAGGCGATGCTGGCTCAGCTCACAGACGGCGAACTCGACATCGCGCTCGGAGTCTTTCCCGACGTGCCCGAGGACATCGAGGTTCAGACTCTCTTCCAGGAAGAGTTCATCAGCCTGGCGGACAAGGCGGTACTGCCCGCACAGGGCGAGCTGTCTCTGGAGGAGTGGCTGGAGCGCCCGCACATCATGCTCGCCATGCGCCCCGATGCGAACGACGAGATCGAGACAGCTCTGGCCGCGCGGGGACTGCGGCGGCATCTCGCCGTGACTTTGCCCCACTGGAGTGCGGCCGTGGACCTGCTCGCGGGCACCGATCTCATCCTGACCGTTGCCGGCCGGGCGGTGGGGCCCATGCAACGGCACAGGGCACTACGGAAATTCACACCGCCCCTGGACCTCCCTCGATTTGCCTACCAGCAGGCGTGGCACATTCGGCGAGCGAACGATCCCGCTCATCGCTGGCTGCGCGAGGCCGTGCTGACGTGCAGTCAGCCGGCCAACTCTCAGAACCTCTCCACCCGGAGGCCCGAGCGGCCGGCCGAGGCACTTGCCGCACAGCCCTGAGCGGGCGGCCCGGGCGGTAGGGAATGATGAGCGACCGTGCCACCTGATCACGTGACCGAGCACGAGTGGCGTGCCGGAGCGGACCGGGCCAGTCGTACGGGAGCGTGCGCGCGGGCCGGCCTCGTCCTCGCCCGCTCCGCATGCCGCGGCCAGGGGAAGGATGGCCGTCAGGGCGGCACCTCGCACGAGGCGGGTGGCGGTGGGCGGGATGCGACCGATGCGCCCTCGTGATGGCTGCTGAAGCACGTGCCTCTCCGTATCCGCTCTTCTGCCCGCGCCGACGGACCGGCGTACGACAAGGGGTACGGGTGAACGTTCATGGCTGTTCACGCCGTATCTGACCGAGAGCCCGTGGGGCGGCCGGGACACCGCCCCACGGGCCGGACTCATGCCCGGGCGCGGGTGCGCTCGGGCTGGACGGTGTGCGCGTTGTGCTGGTCGGCCCAGTTCTGCAGGGCGCTCATGCAGGCGTGGTCGAGGTGGCGCAGCCCGGCGAGGTTCAGCTCGACGGCGCGGTCGGCCGGCAGGCGTTCCAGGGTGTCGAGGATGTGCGGCAGGCGCAGGAAGGTCGCATGCCCTCGGACGCGTACCTGCGCCGCTCCCTCACGGCTGTCGTCGACGTCGATGTGGACGTGCGAGGCTTCCCAGGCCGTCTTGGCGACCGCGAGCACCAGGCCGATCAGGACGCCCTCGAACATGTTGGTGACCAGGATCGCGCCGGCGGTGACCACCAGCACGACGGCCTCGCCCCGATGTTCACGCCAGAGCGGCCCCAGCTCCTTGACCGGCAGCAGCTTGAAGCCCGCGTGGACGAGAACACCGGCCAGCGCGGCGGTCGGGATCATGCCGAGGGCGCCGGGCAGCAGGGCGGCGAACAGCAGCAGCCAGACGCCGTGCAGGACGCGGGAGGCCTTGGTGCGGGCGCCCGCCTGGACGTTGGCCGCGCTGCGCACGATCACCGCCGTCATCGGCAGCGCGCCGAGCAGCCCGCACACGGTGTTGCCCGCGCCCTGGGCCATCAGCTCCTTGTCGTAGTCGGTCTTCGGTCCGTTGTGCAGCCGGTCCACCGCTGCCGCGCTGAACAGCGACTCGGCCGACGCGATGAGCGTGAAGGCGACGATGGTGGTCAGCAGGCCGACGTCGGCGAGCTTCCCGAAGTCACCGAGAGCGGGGGGCTGTACGGCCTCCAGCAGACCGCTGACCTTGACCCGCGCGACGGGGAGGTCGAGGACGAGGGTCGCCACCGTGGCGGCGGCGACCGCGACGAGCGGGCCGGGCAGCAGCTGCGCCTTGCCGGGCAGCTTCTTCCACAGGGCCATGACCGCGATGGTGCCGCCCCCGATCCCGACCGCGGTCAGTGCCGCTCCCGAGCCGAGGACATCGGCGGCCAGGGCGGGGAGGCCCGCGATGTTGGAAGTACCGCTGCCGGGGGCCTTTTCGTCTGCGAGCGTGTACAGCTGCCCGGCGATCAGCACCAGGCCGATACCGGCGAGCATGCCGTGCACCACGGACAGCGAAATCGCCCGGAAGAGCCGCCCCAACCGCAGTGCTCCGAGGGTGAGTTGGAGCAGACCGGTGGCCAGCACGATGACGCCGAGGGCGGGCAGCCCGTACTCGGTCACGGCGGTGAGGACCAGTACGGTCAGGCCGGCGGCGGGCCCGCTGACCTGGAGGCTGCTGCCGGGCAGCAGCCCGGTGACCAGGCCGCCCACGATGCCCGTGATCAGACCGAGTTCGGCCGGGACACCGGAGGCGACGGCGACGCCCACGCACAGCGGCAGGGCGACCAGGAAGACGACGAGCGAGGACGTGAAGTCGGTGCGCAGCGCGGACCGGAAGGACGAGAAGGAAAAGGAACTAGCAGAGTTCATGGCGTTCTTTCTGTGGTGGAAGGAACGTCGCGTGGAAAGCGACCGAGGCGGACATGCGGGCCGTGCCCGGTCGGCCTACAGAGGCTTGAAGGTGCGGCTGCCCGGCGCGCAGGCCAGGACCTCGCCGGTCTCGACGGTGTAGAACCAGGCGTGCAGCCGCAGCCGCCCCGACGTGATGCGGCGGGCGACGTACGGGTAGCTGCGCAGGTGCTCCAGTTGGGTCAGCACGTGCTGCTGGGCGACGGCGGTGGGGTCCTCGCCCAGCCCCTGGGTCTGCCACGGCTCGTTTCCGGAAGCCCGGTACTCGGCCCAGGACAGCCAGCGCCGCAGCAGCGGCATGGTCCGGACGTTCTGCTCCCGCATCAGCCCCTGTACGGCACCGCAGTGCGAGTGCCCGCACACGACGATGTCGGGCACCTGCAGGGCCTGGAGGGCGAACTCCAGGGAACCGGCGACACCGCAGGCGGCCTGCGGCCGGTAGCGAGGGACGATGTTGCCGGCGGTGCGCAGCTCGAAGATGTCACCGGGGCGGGCGCCGGTGAACATCGAGGGGATCACCCGGGAGTCCGAGCAGGAGATGAACAGGGCCTGGGGCTGCTGCCCCCGGGCCAGCCGTTCGAACTCCTCCTGCCGGTCGGCGATCTTCGCGGGGAACGTACGGGCGTGGTCGATGAGTGACTGCATGATCGGCCTCGTGCTCTTCGTGAAACGGGAAAGGGCGCGAAGTGGGCGTACGGCACCGACCCCGTGGCTCGCGAGGGAGCCGGGAGTACGTGTGGTTCAGGGGTGGTGCCGCACGCTGCCGATCAGCAGCGGAACGTCTGCAGGGTGTTTGGTGTGGGTGCCGCTCCGGCGGCGGGGTTCCAGGCGTCTCTCGCTGTGCGCGGCTGTGCGGGCCCGGATCCTGCGGACGAGGTGTCGGGATCGCCCGGTGCCTCGTCCAGAACCGGCGGTTCACTGTGGGGCTGCGCCGCGCGTGGCAGCCAGGCAGGAGCGTCGGGCGCCTCGGCGTGGTGGTCGGAGCCCGAGTGTGCGTGTTCCGCCACGGCCGCCGGTCCGAGCAGCTTCCTGGGTTCCGGTTCCACGGCCGGGGCCATGACGGCTCCACCGGTGAGAGTGGTCCCGGAGTGGTGCGGCGTAGCGAAGTGCAGCAGCACGGTCGCGGCCAGCAGCACGACGGCCACCGCCATTCGCCGTATCACCACTGGACCTCCGACGCTTTCCCTCTGCCGATGCCAGAACGCTACCGGCCGACGTCTGGCGGACATGCTGAACTCCGGGGTGGAAAAGGTGAGATGGCCAACACCGCGCCCTGCGTCGCTCCTGCAATCGACCAGTTGGATGAGGGTTGCCCGATGTAGGGCGCGGATGAGGCCGGCCTGTCAGCAGCGCAGGGCGAGCGGGCGGGGCTTGATGTCCTCGCGCGCCGGGTATCGCACGCCCATGCGGGCATGGGGCGAGGCCGTGTGGACGGGCCCCCGGTTGGACACTTTTCTGCGGGGCGTGGTGAGGCGGGTGCTCGCGGGAGCCGAGCCGCAGCCGTGGTGGATGCCGCGGTGTGTGCTGACCGTGGTGTCGGCCGATGTCGATGCCGGTGTCGGGGCGATCTGGATGGTGTGGCGTCCGAAGTCGTCGCGTATGCGTGAGCACACCATGCTCCTGGAGTGGTACGAGGAGCAGTGGCGGTACGTGGGGGGCGGCAGCGGCTCCGGAGACGGTCCTGTCCACGTGGATGTGCTCGACGTTCACGACGGCGGGGGCGCCCTCAGCCTCACCCGACGCCTTGACCTGCCGGGCTCCCTCACCGCTGCCCCGTGGATCGGTTGCGCCAAGGTGCGCGTCGGACGGGACGTGGGGCACGTTCTCATCGGCGCCCGACGGATCGAGGCTCCCGAACAGCGCGGCCTCATCGCTGTGTGGACGTCCCCGCCACACATCAACCGCGGAGCCCGTCCCGTCATCGTGGCCGTGGGACGCGACGGCGCCGAACTCTCCCGCCTCGGTCCTCACGACAGCCTGGACACTGCTACCTGGGCGCGATGGAGAGAAGAGGTGTAGCCGGTCTGGAAGGAGTCGGTTGCCCGCATGGCCGAGGGCAGCGCCGTGGCCGGCGAAGGGGCCACGTTGGACGCCGTCGCGACAATATTCCTAAGCTTCTTAGGGGAAGGTGTGGGGGCCGCTCCCCCGCCCACCGCCGCCGAGGAGGGTGCCATGGCCGGCACAGGCGTCTCGCATCCGCTGTTCGCGCGCATCTACCCGCGCATCAACGCCTTCGCCGAGGCGCACGGCTGCGTGGAGCATCGTCAGGAGTTGCTGGCCGGCGTGCACGGTCGCGTCATCGAGATCGGGGCCGGCCTGGGCTCGAACTTCGTGCACTACCCACCCGACGTGCAGCAGGTGGTCGCGGTGGAGCCGGAGCCGAGGCTGCGCGCCCGCGCCGAGGAGGCGGCCATCGAGGCCGCCGTCCCGGTGGAGGTACGGGCAGGTCGGGCGGAGGCGCTGCCGGCCGACGACGACAGCTTCGACGTGGCGGTGTTCTCGCTGGTGCTGTGCACCATCAAGGACGTACCGGCCGCGCTCGCGGAGGCCCGGCGGGTCCTGGCGCCCGGCGGCGAAATCCGGTTCTACGAGCACGTACGTTCCGACGATCCGCGCTTCTTCCGGCTGCAACGGATCATCAATCCGCTGTGGCACGCCCTCGGCGGCGGCTGCGACGTCACCCGCGACACCGAACGGGCCATCCAGGAAGCGGGCTTCACCGTCAAGGAGATCCGCCGCTTCGTCTTCCGGATCAACGGGCGGGCCAACCCCGGGTCACCGTCGATCATCGGGACCGCCCGGCCTTCCACCTAGGCCGCTTAGGATGTCGGAGACGTCGCAGACGAGCGAGAGAGACCGGGAGGGCCGGGGTGCCGCAGTTCGGCGAGCTGGAGGCCGCGATCATGGACGCGGTGTGGCAGGCGGGCAAGCCCCTGCGCGTCCGCGAGATCCTCGACCGCCTGGGCCGTGATCCCGAGCCCGCGTACAACACCGTGCACACCGTCACCGAGATCCTGTTCCGCAAGGGCTGGCTGGCCAAGGAGAAGGACGGCCGCGCCTACAGGTACAACGCCACCAAGAGCCGCGAGGAGTACGTCGCCGGGCTGATGGGCGAGGCGTTCGCGGCGGCGGGTGACCGCAGCGCGACGCTGGCCCGCTTCGTGGAGGCCATGCGGCCCGGCGAGGCCGAGGAGCTGCACCGGCTGCTGGGCGAGGCCGTACAACGGGAGACGCCACAGTGATCGTCGCCGCCGTACTGTTCGCGTACGCCGTGCTGCTGGGCACCCTGGCGCCCCGGCTGCTGGGCCGAGCCCGCTGGACCGAACGCGCACCGCGCCTCGGCATCGTGGCGTGGCAGGCACTCGGCGTCTCCGCGCTCGCGTCGGCGGTGATGGCCGGACTCGCGCTGACCGTCCCCACGGTCCGGGTCAGCGCCGACCTCGCGCAGCTGCTTCAGGCGTGTGTGATGGCACTGACCGCGCAGTACGCCTCCCCCGGCGGGGCGGCGGCGGGCGCGGCCGGGGCCGTACTGGCCCTGGCGGTGCTCGGACGTGCCGCCTGGTGCGCCGGCGCCGCCGTCCTGCGCATCCGGCGCGAGCGGCAGGAGCACCGCGAGGTGCTGGACATGGTCGGCCGCGCCGATCCCGTACGCGGCGTGGTCGTTCTCGATCATGACGAACCCGCCGCCTACTGCCTGCCCGGCCGCCACCGCCGCACCGTGATCACCACGGGTGCCCTGCGCACCCTGGACGACGATCGGCTCGACGCCGTGCTCGCCCACGAGCGCGCCCACCAGGCCGAACGTCACGACGCTGTCCTGGCCTGGGCGCAGACACTGGCCCGCGCCTTCCCGCGCGTGCCGCTGTTCCGCACCGCCGAGACGGAGATCGCACGGCTGGTGGAGATGCGCGCCGATGACGTGGCCGCCGCCCGCTCCGGACGGCTGACCACCGCGGCGGCCCTGCTCGTCGTGGCAGGCGGCCGCGCTCCGGCCGCGGCGATGGCGGCCGGCGGCTCCACGGCGGCCCGCCGGGTGCACCGTCTCATCGAGCCCCACCAGCCGCTCGGCCGCGTCCGCATCGCGGCGGGTTCGCTGGCCGCTGCCGTCGTGCTCGCCCTGCCGCTGCTGGTCGTCGGTGGCCCGGCGGCGGTCGCTACGCAGCTGAACTACTGCCCGGACGGCACACCCGCCGCTCAGGTCACCACCATGCGCTGACGCTCTCCCCCGGAGACCCGAGGTGGACAGCCCGCCACCCATTACCTAATCTCCTTAGGAGTTCAGGTTCTGAGTTCCGGGAGGCCACGGCGTGAGTGAGCTGCTGTTCGGCACGACGCTGCTGGCGTCCTTCCTCGGCGGGGTGGTGGCCCTGCTCGCGCCCTGCTGCGTGTCCGTGATGCTCCCCGCGTACCTGGCCACCGGCTTCCGCCGACGCACGGGAATCCTGGCCGCGACCCTCGTCTTCGCCGCCGGGGTGGCCACGGTGATCGTGCCCATCGGGCTCGGCGCCACCGCACTGGTCGCGCTGATCTCCGGCCACCATCTGCTCGTCTTCTCCCTGGGCGGAGGAGCCATGGCGGTCGGCGGTGTCGCCCTGCTGGCCGGCTGGAAGCCGCAGCTGCCGATGATCGCGGGCCGCGCTCCCTCCGGGCACGGCTTCGGCTCGGTCTACGGGCTCGGCGTCTTCTCCGGCGCGGCCGGCTCCTGCTGCGCTCCCGTCCTCGCCGGAGTCGCCGTCCTCTCCGGCGCGGCCGCCTCCTTCCCCGCCGCCCTCGCCGTCTCACTGACATACGTGGCCGGGATGGTCGCGCCGCTGTGTCTGCTCGCCCTGGTCTGGGACCGCCGCGACTGGGGCGCCGGTCGGCTGCTTCAGGGGCGCCAGGCCACCCTGCGGCTCGGCCGGCTGAAGCGGAGCATGCCGCTCGGCAGCGCGGCTTCCGGGATCCTGCTCGTCGCCATGGGCGCGCTCACCCTCGTCCAGGCGGTGCGGGGCCCGGACATGGCCTCCGGCGGCTGGCGGGTACGGGTCGCGGCCGATCTGCAGCACGCCGCCGCCCAGGTCACCAAGGCACTGGGCTGGCTGCCCGGTTGGGCGCTTGCAGTTCTCCTGCCGGCGCTCGCCGCCTTCCTGTTCCGGCAGGCGCGCGCCCACCTGACCGCCCCCGCCCGGCGTTCCCCCGGCGCCGCGGCGGGGGCCTCCCCCGCCGACTGCTGCGAGCCGTCGCAGCCCCCTGTCACCGCCACCTCAGGAGAGGACCGCCCCGTATGAGCACCACCGCCAAAAAGCCCCCGATCCGGCGGCCCGATCACGCGAGCGTCGCCGCGCGGCCGGCCCGGCGGCGACGCCTGACCTGGATTCTGAGCGGGCTCGCCGCCGTGGTGGCGCTGGTCGTGCTGTACGCGGTCTTCTCCACGTCCCCGGCCAAGAACACCGCCGGCAGCGGGACGTCGTACGCCGTCGGCAGCCCCGGCGTCGGCCGGGCCGCCCCCGCGTTCCGGCTCACGGCCTCCACCGGCAAGCAGGTCGGCCTGGGCGACTACCGCGGCAAGAACGTCCTGCTCTACTTCCAGGAGGGCCTGACCTGCCAACCCTGCTGGGACCAGCTCACGGCCCTGGAGAAGTCCGCCGGCAAGGTGAAGGCCGCCGGCATCGACGACATCGTCTCCATCACCGGCGACCCCGCCGATCTGATCGCCCGCAAGACGAAGGACATGGGCCTGAGCACGCCCGTGCTCTCCGACCCCGGTCTGAAGGTCTCCCAGCAGTACGAGGCCAACGAGTACGGAATGATGGGCAGTTCGCGCGACGGACACAGCTTCCTGCTCGTCGGCCCGGACGGCACCATCCGCTGGCGCGCCGACTACGGCGGCGCCCCCGACTACACGATGTACGTCGCCGTCGACAAGCTCCTCGCCGACCTCAGGGACGGGGTCGGGTCATGATCGCGCTCACGCTCCTCACCCAGGCCGACTGCGCGTGGTGCGACCGCGCCAAGAAGCTGCTGGAGGAGGTGGACGCCGAGATCACGGAGGTGTCCCTCGACACCGACGAGGGCCGTGCACTGGCCGCCCGCCACCGTCTGCTGTTCGCCCCCGGCCTGCTCCACGACGACCGGCTCATCGCGTACGGGCGGCTGTCCGCCCGTGCCCTGCGACGCGAACTCGACCGCATCCGACAGCCCTGAGGAGGGCCCCGATGAACAACCTGCTGTATCTGCTCCCGACGCTGGCCTGCCCGGTCGGCATGGGTCTGATGATGTGGCTCATGATGCGCCCCAAGCAGGGCGCACAGGCCCAGGCCGGCACCGACGCCGACCGTCAGGAACTGCTGCGGCTGCGCAAGGAGATCGACGCCCTGCGCGCCCCGCAGCACGGGCCCCGCCAGGACCACCCGGCATGACCGGCAGCTGGCTCCCCCTCACCGCCACCGCGCTTGCCGCCGGCCTGACCTGGTGGTGCTGCATCCGCCCGATGGCCCGGAACCGCGCCTGCCACGGCGCACCCGACACCGGTCTGCAGCAGGAATTGCGCGCCGCCCGCGAGGAGTTGAGCCGCCTCCGTGGCGGGACCCCACCGACCGACCAGACCCACAGACCGGAGACCCGCGACCGGTGACCGTCCTCGCACCAACCCTCCGGCGCCCCGCAGCCGCGCTCCTCACCCTGGCGTCGCTCGTCCTGGCCATACTGCTGGGCAGCGCCGGCCCGGCCTCCGCCCACACCACGCTGCTGTTCACCGGCCCGGCCGCGGACGCCACCGTCCCCGACTCCCCGGCCTCGCTGGTCCTCGTCTTCGACCAGCCGGTCGGCGCCGGGAACTCGACCGTACGGCTCACGCCCGCCGCCCCGCTCGGCAAGCCCGGCCTGAGTCAGGGCGGCCGGACGGTCACCTTCCCCGTACACGGCAAGCTCGCCGAGGGCGTGCACACCGTCGAGTGGCAGGTCACCGCCCAGGACGGCGACGTCATGACCGGCAGCTACCGCTTCGCCATCGGCCCGCGCCCCGTCGCCCTCGCCTCCGGCCAGAGCACGGCCGCCAAGGACCCCGTCCCGACGACGGTCCTGCGCTGGCTGCTCTTCACCGCCCTGGCGCTCCTCGTCGGGGAGCCGGCGCTCGACCGCCTCGCCGCGCGCGTCCCTGACGCGCCCGCCCGGCGGCCCCGTACCTGGGCACTGTTCACCGCGTTCGTCGGCTGTGCCGCCGCACTCGGCCTGACCGCGCTGGTGATCAGCGACGGCTCACCGCGCTCGGTGATCGACACCCGCCCCGGCATCCTGTCGTTGACCGAGGTGGCCGGCTTCGCCTTCGCGGCCGTCGCCGTTCTCGTACGACGCCGCAGGTGGGCGGTGGTCCCGTTGGCCGCCGTCGCGGTCGCGGAGGCCCTGCGCGCGCACCCGCAGGCCGAACAGGCCGTCGCAGGCCCGGTGTTGACCCTGGTCCATCTCGCGGCTGCGGGGCTGTGGGTGGGCGCCCTGGTGCAGGTGCTGCGCACGATGGCCGTCTGGCGCGGCGAACGCGCCGCCGCTCGCGCCCTGCTGCTGGCCTACGCACGGCTGGCCGCCTGGCTGTTCGCGGCGGTCGTCACGACCGGCGTCATCGCCGCGTTGCTCCTGGTCCCGCTCGATGACGTCTTCACCACGGCCTACGGCCAGGTCCTCGTCGCCAAGATCGCACTCGTCGCGGTGACCGCGACCCTCGCCTACGGCGCACGCCGCACTCTGCACGGCACCCCCGACCGCCTCCCGTACCGTCCGGCGCGCGTCGAAGTCTCCGTTCTCGCCATCGTGCTCGCTCTCTCGGCCATCCTCACCGTGCTGCGCGCGCCCGCGGACACCCACCGCCCGCTGTCCTTCACGCCCCCGACCACCGGTCCGGTCGTGCCCGCCGGCACCCGCGCCGGGGAGATCGGCATCAGCGCCCGGGCCAGTACCGGCCAGCTCATCATCGAGCTGACCGCACCCCAGGCCGGCGACCCCTCGAACCAGACGTACGACCTGTCCGCCACCCTCGCCGACCCGCACGGGAACAAGCGGCGGCTGACCCTGCGCGGCTGTGGCACCGGCTGCTTCTACACCCCGCTGACCTGGCGCAAGGGCACCAGCCACCTCACGCTGACCGCTTCCGCGGGCGAGGAGTGGGCCGGCGGCCGCGCGGGCCTGGCCGTCACCTGGCCGGCCCGCCCCGATGCCGCGCTGCTGCGCGAGGCCGTAGCCGCGATGCGGCAGGTCCCCCACTTCACCCTGCACGAGATGGTCACGAGCAACACCGCGCAGGGCCTCGGCGACCTCAAGCAACTCCCTGTCACCGGCAAGGAGTTCCTCGCCGCCGAGCCCTACGGCAGCGGCACGGCCCCGGTCACCACCCGCCTGCCCGACGAGAACGGCCACCGCCGCCTCGCCCTGGCCTACCCGGCCGAGCACACCCAGCTCGGCCTCACCCTCGACGGGACCGGCCGCATCCTCCACGAGACCCTGACCGCCCCCAACCACCTGGTCACCCGTACCTTCGTCTACCCGGAGCCGGAAGAGGACGGGCACGAGCACGAGCACTGACGAACGAAAGCCCGGCCGAAAGAACGTTCACAGGCACCGCTTAACATCACAGTGATGAGCAGCAGGACGGAGCACAGACCCCGCGGCGCGTGGCTGACCACGCAGACCGCGGCGCTGTGTCCTGCCCTGGCCGTGCTGCTCATGGCTCTGGTGCTCTGCCTCGGCTATGCGCCCCATGCCCCCAGGAACGTGGCCACCGCGCCCGTGACCGCCATGTCGGCCGTCCAGACCTGGTCACACGGCCCGGCCGAGCACCGTGCGGTGACCGTGACAGCCGTGGCCGAACGCCACCCGGTGACCGTGACGAAATCGGGCGGGTGCCCTTCCGGTGACATGTGCTGCGCTCAGGACTCGCACGGGGTCCGCGCAGTGCTCCCCGCGGCAGCACACCTCCTGCCTGCTGTCCTGCGCCGCGTCCCGAGTCTCCCGGGCCCGGCCACCGTCGCCTGCTCCCTCGGGCTCACGCCGACGCGCGGCGCTCCCGATCTCCATGTGCTCCAGGTGCAGCGGACGTAGACGAACGCCACCGTGCCGATCGCTCGCGCGGGTCGGTCCACCGGCATCCGTCCATCCACCCCTGCACCCACCGCCGCCCTACGACGTCACGCGGCGGGGACGAGGAACACACAGTCATGAGCAAGACCAGCAAGAAGCAGGCCGCCGCCGACCGCAAGGCGCGTATCGAAGCGATGCGCCGCGCCGAGAAGGCCCGCGAGCGTCGCAACCGCATTCTCACCATCACGCTCAGCACGGTCATCGTCGTCGGGTTGGCCGGCTGGGGCGTGTACGCCATCAACAGCGCCAACGAGAAGCAGGAGCAGAAGTCCGCCGCGGCCAAGAAGCCGATATCCGGCGAGAAGACCTGGGACGCGAAGAAGCTCGGCCGCACCCATGTGGCGGGCACCGTCAAGTACCCGATGAACCCGCCCGTCGGCGGCAATCACAACCAGGCGTGGATGACCTGCAACGGCAACGTCTACACCAAGGCCATCCCCAACGAGAACGCCGTCCACTCCCTCGAACACGGCGCGGTCTGGGTCACGTACAACGACAAGGCGACGAAGGCGGACATCCAGACCCTCGCCGACAGGGTCGCCAAGACGCCGTATACGCTGATGAGTCCGGACAAGACGCAGTCCGGCGCGATCACGCTGTCGGCCTGGGGCCACCAGCTCAGCGTGGACACGGCCGCCGACCCGCGAGTCGAGAAGTTCCTCACCAAGTACGTCCAGGGGCCGCAGACCCCCGAGCCGGGCGCCGCCTGCACGAACGGGCTCACCGCGTCATGACGGACTCCACCGACGCACAGGGCCGCAAGCCCGCATTCGGTCGGTGGCTGATCGCCGCCGCGGCGGGCCTGGTCGTGCTCGTCCTCGCTCTGTCGTTCCTGGCCGTGGACAGCGATCGGAACGACATGGCGATCGACGTCCCCACGGCCGACTCGGCCGACGCGGGTTTCGCCCGCGACATGGCCGTCCACCACCAGCAGGCCGTCGAGATGGCGTACATCGTCCGTGACCGCACCACCGACGAGGACGTACGGCGCCTCGCGTACGACATCGCGCAGACCCAGGCCAACCAGCGCGGCATGCTGCTCGGCTGGCTCGACCTGTGGAAGCTGCCCGTGACATCCCCCGACGGCTACATGACGTGGATGCAGGGCGGGCACATGGGCCACCAGCCGAAGGACGGCTCCCTCATGCCGGGCATGGCCACCAACACCGAACTCGCCCGACTCGGCACACTCAACGGCAGCCAGGCGGAGGTCCTCTACCTCCAGCTCATGTACGACCACCACATGGGCGGCGTCGACATGGCGCGCGCCTGCGCCCGCCAGTGCACGGTCCCCCAGGAACGGAAGCTGGCCCAGGGCATGGTCGACGCCCAGCAGTCGGAGATGGAGCTGATGGCCGGGATGCTCAAGGAGCGTGGTTCCGCACCAAGGTAACCGGCTGCACGACCCCGACGGTCCGCGGCTGCACCGACTCCGCGGACCGTCACATCAGGGCCAGGAGCCCGATCTCCGGTGCCGGCGCTCCGGGCTGGCCGACGGGAGGCGACCATGGATTCCCACCTCACCACAGCGACGACATCATCCCGAGAGCGTCCTGCTGAAGTGGGTGACGGGGCGCTCCAGGCGTTCGCCGTCGACGGTGATGCCCACCTCCTCGTTGTAGAAGGCGAGGAGTCCCTTGATCGGGCCCACCGCGGGCAGCGGATCCGGGTAGCTCCAGACGATGCCGGGGGGTACGTCGGCCTCGCCGCGCCACGACCAGTACTCCGCCGTCCCCTTGTACGGGCAGCCGGTGCTGAGGTCCGTGGGTTCGAGCAGGTCCAGACGGACGTCCTCGCGCGGGATGTAGTACCGGGTGGGCAGCCCGGTCTCGAACAGCAGGACCGGGCGGCGGGTGTCGGCGACGACGGTGCCGTCGATCTCGACCTGGACGTGGCGGCTGCTGGGGATGGCGTCGACGCGTTTGTGCGGGTCTCGGGGGTGGATGAAGATCTCTTCCTCCTCCTCGTACCAGTGGTCGAGGCCCTTGCCGGTGCGCCGGAACCACTCGAAGGCGATGTGGTCGGCCAGATCGGCGGCGGGGAACGTCCAGGCGGCGTTGTCCAGCAGCTCGCCGTCGATCTCCAGGTCGTAGAAGATCCGCGATCCGGCGTGGGCGCCGGTCGGCGGGTTCTTCGCCGGGCGGAGCAGGTCCTCGCGGACCTCCGCGCGGGGAAAGGCGTACAGCGGGACGGGGACGCCCGGCTCCCAGACGAGGACGGGGTGCCGGCTGTCGACGACCGTGACGTCGCCCCTGCGGCCGCGGACCCAGCGCTCGCTGGGTTCCCACAGAAGGCCTTCCGGGGTCGTCCGCACGGCTCGCGCGGTGGGGGATGTACTCATGGTCGGCTCTCCTTCGACGTTGCCACTGCCCCTCTCCCACACTGACACGGGTTCGAAGCCGGAGCCGTCCGGGGAATCTCACCAGTAGAGGACCCAGCCGTCGGCATCGCGGATCCCGTGCCCTTGCAGGGTGATGCGCCGATCGTCGGGATACCGTTCGGGAACCGCCGCGATGCGATGCAGGATGGGCGTGAGCTGTACGGCCATCCTGCCGACCTGATATTCGTGCCGCCGGGCCGGCCTGGTCCTGTCGATCGTCTCGAAGGTCTGACCGAGGCGCTCCAGCCGGATTATGTCCGCCTCGGTGATGTCCCAGACGTCCAGGGCTCCACCGCGGCGCGGTAGGGCGAGGGGCAGGGTGAACGAAACGGCCTGCTCGACCGGACCGATCGGGAAGGGCCAGCGCAGCGCCCGGTATTGAAGGTCGAAGTGCTGACTCGGCCTGGGGGCGATGGCGATGCCCTCTCCCTCGAAGACGTGGAAACCGGGCAGCGCCACCCTCTCGTCGTACCGGGTCGGTGTCTTCAGCAGGTCGGCGAGCACCTCGCCGACCCGGTCGAGGAGATCGCCGAAGTGGTCACGCATCATGCGGTTGTGCCGATCGAGCCGGCCGAAGTACGTCTCCTCCGGATCCTCCGAGGCCAGGACGTCGAGGTAGGTCGCCAGACCGAAGGTGGAGCAGCCGACGCCCCGGGGCAGCCAGTGCGGTCGCAGCGCCTCCAGCCGGTCGCTGATCTCGGCGCACCCCTGCTCGTCCACGACGTCGACATCGACCACGAGCGATTCCACCGGCAGCGGATCCATGCGTCTCCTTGGGTCAGTAGGTGCCGTCCGGGAGCGCCGCGAAGGCCTCGGCGCTTCCGAGGGTCAGTACGTCCGTCCCCGTGAGGCCCGCGATGCCCACGATGTGTCGAGGGAACTGCGGGGCAAATATGCCCAACTCCCCCCGAGTCTACCCATTGTGACGCCTCGTCGCCCCGATGTAGCCTCCCTGCGGGGTCCGGGTTCACCACCGGGGGGACTATGAAGGTCGGCCTGGTTCTGCCTCTCGCCGAGTATCCGTGGCGACAGCCGTCCTACGGGGAGATCAGGGCACTCGCCCTCCAGGCCGAGGACTCCGGCTTTGACTCGGTCTGGGTCTTCGACCACCTGCTGTTCCGCGACGCCGAGGGGCCGAGCGAGGGTGTCTGGGAGTCCTGGACAGTGCTGTCGGCCCTGGCCGAGGCAACTGATCGGGTCGAACTCGGCACGCTCGTGCTGTGCACCGCCTTCCGCAACCTGGCGGTGCTCGCCAAGATGGCCGTCACCCTCGACGAGGTCAGCCGCGGTCGACTCGTCCTCGGCCTCGGATGTGGATGGCACGCCCCGGAGTTCGAGGCTTTCGGTGTCTCCTTCGATCACCGGGTCGACCGCTTCGAGGAGGCGCTGCAGATCATCCTCGCGCTGCTGCGGACCGGCCGTTCCGACTTCTCCGGACGCCATCACCGGCTGCGCGACGGCGAGTTGCGCCCCCGCGGTCCGCGCCCCGGTGGTCCACCCGTCCTGGTGGGGGCGCTCGGGCCGCGGATGACCGCTCTCGCCACCCGGTACGCCGACCTGTGGAACGCCTGCTGGTTCGGCTCCCCGTCACGAGCCGAGGAGACCCTGGCCCGGGTCGGGAAGACCTGCCTGCGGGAAGGACGCGATCCGGCGACGCTGGGCATCACGCTCGGCGTCAACGTGAAGGTGGCGGACGGCACTTCGCTCGCCCCTGACGGAACGGCACCACCCGAGTCCGACGTCCTCACCGGCTCACCGCAGGACGTTGCGCGGGGCCTTCTGACCTATGCGTCACTCGGCGTGGACCACCTGATCCTGAACCTCAATCCGCATCACAGGGACGCCCAACGGCAACTGGCCGCAGCACTGCGGCTGTACCGCGCGGCGTCCCGTCCGTCGACAGGAGCTGTGCACACATGACATGGACCATCGACGAGTCACGGGTGCGGCCGTTCCTCACGGCCGCCGAGCGGCACGATGTCCCGGCGCTGCTGTGGAATGCCCCGCAGCCGGACCGGTCCTTCTCCGGGCCGGAGGACACCGAGGTGCCCGACGCGGGCCGCCCGCCGCAGGCCCGGAAGCACTTCAAGGATTTCAAGGACGGCAAGGACCGCAAGGACGGCAAGGACGGCAAGGACGGGAAGGAGGTGAAGGAAATGAAGGAGATGAAGGATGTCAAGGACACGAAGGACGGCAAGGACAGGAAGGACACCAAAGACAACAAGGACACTAAGGATTTCAAGGACGGCAAGGACAACTTCGACGGTGCGATGGCCCCACCCGGTCCGGCCGCCGTCGTACGGCAGGCGCAGGAGCCGCCGGCCGTCGGCTCGGGCGGGATGCAACGCTTCGCGGCAGCCGCCGAGTTGCCCGGTGACGGGCCGGAGGAGGCCGCCGCGGCGCTGCGGGCCTCGCGCATCAACCGCCTGCTGAGGAGGCGTGGTGTCATCATCTGAGGCACCCGGCGGCGCTCTCTCCGGACTTGTCGTCGTCGCCGATCCCGAGGATCCGGTGGCGATCGAGGTACGGGACTTCGTACGGGACAGCGGCCGCGAGGCGACGATCCTCGACGTGTTCGACGCCGCTCAGCTGTTCTCCGTCACCGTCGACGGCCCCACCGCCGTGGTCGAGCCCGCGCTGCCGATGTTCCTCCGGCTGCCCGGCCCGCCGCTGCGGCGGATCAGCTTCGACGCGGAGTTCCAGCTCAACGAGTGCCTGGCCCACCTGTGGGCCGTCGCCGCCCTGACCCCCGCGCCCGTGATCAACCGCCCGGAGCCCGGCGGTCTGGGCACCGGCGTGTCCGCGTCCGCCGCACTCACCGAACTGCGAGCAGGCGTGCCCGGCGGTTCACCGGAGATCTTCTCCTCCCGGCCCTACGGGCCGCCCGGCGAACCCACGGACGGCCAGGGGACCCAGTGGTGGGTCCAGGATCTCGACGCCTGGACCACGCGCCCCTGGCCCGAACTCCCGGACGCTCTCGCCCCCTCGGCAGACAGCTCCGGCCCCTACCGGGCGAGGTGGTCGGCCCCCGAACCCCTCTTCGAGAGTGTGGTCGTCCTCGGCGACCGGGCCTGGCGCAGCAGTCCCGCCGATCTGGACCACCTCGGCCTGGAGGGGCGCAGCACGGAGATCGTCGCCCGGCTCGGACTCCAACTCTCCGCTGTGGTCTGGCGGTTGTCGCCCGACCTCGCCCAGGCATGGCCGGTCGTGGTGGAGCCGTTCCCCGACGTGGAGCAACTGCGCATGGTGTGGCTCGGGCTCGGACCCCAACTCGTAAAGGTGCTGTTCCCATGATCTACGCGGTTGGCCTCGCCTCGGAGAGTACCTTCGCGCACTTCACCACCTCGGCCGAGGCCCGTGGCATCCCGGTCCGGGCCATCGATCTGCGACAGGCCGTCGAGGCGGGCGACTGGCGCCTGGTCGTGGGCGGTGACCGCTCGGCCAGGCTCGGCGACCATGATCTCGACCCGGAGGCGTCCTACTACTGCCGGATCGCCGATCTCGCGGCCCTGCAGCAGGACCACGAGTCGGCACAGCGCTGGCGCTGGCTCACGACGGCGCTCATGGCCTGGCTGGACCACATCCCCGGCCTGGTGGTCAACCGGCCCTCGATCCGCTCCGACAACGGGTCCAAGCCGCTCCACGAACTGTCGCTGTCCCAGGCCGGGTTCCGGGTGCCCGCGAGCATCACCGGTTCGTCGCCGCAGCGTCTGCGGGCCTTCGCCGAGGCCGGGCCGACCCTGGTCAAGGCGGTCTCCGGCGTACGGGCCACCAGCAGGCTCGTGAGCGCGGCCGACCTGGCCGGTTTTGAACCCGGGCAGGGCCCGGTGCACCTCCAGCGGTACGTCGCGGGCCGGGACGTCCGCGCCCATGTCGTCGGCGACCGGGTGCACGCCGAGGAGATCGTCTCCGGTGCGGTGGACTACCGGACCGACCGGGACGCGGAGTTCGCCCCCTGCGAACTGCCCGGACCGCTTGCCGAGCGGATGGTCCGGCACACCGCCGACCTGGGCATGTCCTTCGCGGGCTGGGACTTCAAGGTCGTCGGTGACGACACCTACTGGTGCCTGGAGGTCAACCCGATGCCCGCGTACGACTGGTACGACCGGCGGCTCGGCGGAGCCATCAGCGCGTCGCTCCTCGAACTGCTCCAGGGGGTGCACCCTTGATCGACTCGCTGACCGTGCTCACCGGACCGGGCAGTGCCGCACTCCGCGACGCCGTGCACGGTCTGCGCCGGCACTGGACCCCTCGCGGCCTGGAACCGGCCGCCTTCTTCACCCTGGGCGCACCGAGCTATCTCGACCTCGCACCGGACCCGGAGTCCGGCGTCTACCAGAAGCGGGCCGACGGCTCACGGCCACTGCTCGAGAACTCCTTCGACTGGCTGTACGCGCGCCTTGCGGCTGTCCTCGGCGAGCATCTCGGCGCCCCTGTCCACTACCCCGAACACCTGGCGCTGCCCGGCTTCCATGTCTGGCTGTCCGCCGCGGTGTTCACCAGGCCGACCGCACCCATGCACTTCGATCTGCAGTACCGGGCCTTCTCTTGGCCCCCCGGCACGGACCTGAAGCGGCAGATCTCCTTCACCCTGCCGGTCCGGCTGCCCGCGGCGGGCGGCGGCCTGAACCTCTGGGACGTGAGCCACCAGCAGTTCCGGCACGCGCTGGAGAAGGGCTGGATCGAGTCCGCGGCCGACCTCAAGCGCTTCCACGCCATGCGGTACATCCCTTACACGGTCGGCCGCATGGTGATCCACTCCGGCCACACGCTGCACCAGGTCGCCCCCAGCACGCGCGTCGAGCCCGACGACGAACGGCTCACCCTCCAGGGGCACGGGGTGTGGTGCGACGGCCGGTGGCTGCTGTACTGGTGACAGGAGTGCACCGGGCTCCCGGCGTCACGTGGGAATACGTACCGTCTCCACCCAGCTCGGGGGCTGTGGTGCGGCTGAGCCGATCAGAGCCGCGATGATGCGGCAGGGTGGGTTCTCGTCGGGCCAGGGGGTGAATCCGTCGGTGAGGACGACGATGATGCTCGGGCGGTCCGGCGTCGCGAGCGCTGCCGCGATACCGACGCGCATGTCCGTGCCGCCACCGCCGCCCAGGGTGATCTGCTCGGTGGCCGCCACCCGGGACACGGCCTGCACGTCGGCGTCGCACGCGAGCACGGTCACGCGATTACCCCGTACGCCCACCTCGCGCAGGACGCCCGTCACCTCCGCGAGGGCGGCGGCCAGTTCGGCGTCCCCCATCGAACCGGAGGTGTCGATGACGACGGCCACCCGCGGCAGCGGGCGGCGCAGGCTCGGCAGGACGACGCCGCGCAGCGCCGGGGTGCGGCGCGAGGGGCGGCGGTAGGTGTAGTCGACGGCTCCGGCGGCCCATGCGGCGGCTTCCCGGACCGCGCCGGACAGCGCCCGCCGCCAGTCCACCGTGGGTTCCAGGACCTCCTCGGCCCAGCGCTGCCAGCCCACGGGCAGGGTGCCACGGGTGCGCTGATGGGCGCGCATCGCCTCGGCGGTCTGCCGCCGCAGGGCCTGCGACTCGACCTCGCCGAGCCGTGCGGGGCCGGCCGACTCGGGGAGTTCCCAGGGCGAGGGCCGGGCGTGGGCGCCCGATCCGCAGTCCGGCGCCCGCACCTGTGGCGGCAGCTGATCGACGTACACCTCGAACAACTGGCCCTCGGGGAGGCCGAAGAGGCGGGGTTCCATGCGCCCCTCGGGCAGGCGCAGGCCGTCGGCGAGCAGGTCGTCGTTGATCTCGCAGTCCTGCGCGACGTTGACGCGGTGCCAGTCGCGCTGGGCTGCGGCGGGGAGCCGGTCCGCCCGGCCGTGGTGGTCGCGCAGCAGGTGCGCCGCCTCGTGCACCCAGACGCCCGCGAGCTCGGGCACCGGCGTCGCGTCGACGAAGGCGGGCGACACGTAGCAGCGCCAGTGCCGGTCCACCCCCATCGTCGGAACCTCTGTGCTCGGCACGACGGTCAGGGCGTACAACGCCGACGCCAGATACGGCCGGTCGCTCGCCGCCCGGTAGCGGGCGGCGAGCAGTTTGGTCATGTCCAGGGTGCGGCGGGAATCCTCCGTCATCCCGCCCGCCTCACCGGCCGGCGCCGGGCAGCGCCCCGGACATCTGCAGCAGGTCCAGGAAGCCGTCGATGCCGGGCGGTACGGGCCAGTCGAGGTGCCGCATCGCCGCGAGGTCGGTGGCGGCCCGGGCGGCCACGTCCGGTACGCCCGCGTCCACGGCCTTCGCCAGCACCGCCCAGCCGGCCTCCCACCGGGGCCGGGTGAGGTCGCTCTGGATGGCGGCGACCACCGCGATGAGGAACGCCAGCTGCCGGTCGCCGCGGTCGGGCAGGGCGAAGGCGTCGGGGTCGGCGAGGACACGGTCGGGGTCGGGCAGATCGAGGTGTTCGAGGTAGGACAGCAGCTCGATGCCCGCACCGTCCCCGACAGCCCCGGTGAGCGCGGCGGCCAGCGCCTCGCGCCCGGCACCGGCCGCGTACCCGGTGGCGAGCAGCTTGAGTGCCATCTCCCAGGTGCGTGGGGACGGCCAGGAACGGCCCCGGCTCTCGGCGTCGCCGGGGATGTGGTGGACCAGGCCGGGCCGGGCCGTGAGGAAGCCGGAGATCGCGCCACGGGCCCGTGCGACCGCACCGGGCACCTTGGCGGCAGCGACGACGGGGACGGTCACCTCCGGCCAGGTGCCGGCCATGCCGCGGGCGACGGTCCGGGGGTCGTGGGTCCATTCGAGGTGGACGAACCGGTTGGCGAGCGGCGGGCTGAGATGCCAGCCGTCCGCCGCGCTGGACGGCGGGTTGGCGGCGGCGACGATACGTACCGCCTCCGGCAGGACCAGGCTGCCGACCCGTCGTTCGAGCACCACCCGCAGCAGCGCCGCCTGCACGGCCGGTGGTGCGGAGGACAGTTCGTCGAAGAAGAGCAGGCCCTGTCCGGCCCGGGCGAGACGGACCGCCCAGTCCGGCGGAGCCATCGGCACACCGGTCACGGCCGGGTCGTCACCGACGATGGGCAGTCCGGCGAAGTCGGAGGGCTCGTGCACGCTGGCGATGACGGTCTCCAGCGGCAGGCCGAGTCCGGCGGCGAGTTGCTCCAGGGCGGCCGACTTGCCGATTCCCGGCTCACCCCACAGCAGGACGGGCTGATTGGCCGTCACGGCGAGGGCGAGCGCCTCCAGCTGCGGGTTCGCGGCGGGCTCGGTCCGTCGCGCGCGGAGCCTGCGGTTGAGGTCGTCCGCGGCCGCCAGTGGGCCGGACGGCGCGGTGGCGGCGGTACGGTCGGTGCTCAAGAGGCCGGTTCTTCCTCATCGTCGGGGTCGTCCGCTTCGTCCGAGTAGTACTCGTCCTGCTCGTCCATCCATTCGTCCCACCACTCGGCGCCGACGCCCGGATGCTCCTCCTCCACGCGTTCCCGCAGGAAGGCCAGGTCGGGCCGCTTGTACCGACGGACGAGCTGGGCGAGCGACAACTCGGACTGGTCGATCACGTCGAGCCGCGCCCCGGCGGCGACGAGCGCCTCCACCAGCGCCTTCGAACCGAGGTCGTTGACCGCCACGAACAGCGGCGTGCGCTCCCGTCGGTCGCGGGCCTCGACGTCCAGTCCCTCCGCCAGCAGCCGCGGCAGCAGCGTCTCGTGGTCGAGGAGGTTCAGTACGTGCAGCAAGGTGCGGCCGCCGGCGTCCCGCACCCGGGGATCGACACCCGCGTCCAGGAGTTCCAGCACGCCGGGAGTGTCACCGTGCTGGGCGCGCAGGAACAGTTCGTGTCGTTGCGCGCGCAGCGCCTTGGGCAGGCGGCCTTCTCCGGAGGTCCACGTCTGCTCCACGGCGAAGCATCCGGCGACGGCACCGCCGAAGGCGCGCAGGGCGCGTTCGCGTTGTTGTTCCTCGTCGCTGTGCGGCATGTGCAGCAGGCCGCCGGGCCGGAAGGCCACCTCGTGCCATTCGCCCCGGCACCTGACCCGCACGGGCGCGGGAGCCGTCGGCCCCGGCGGGCCGACCAGGCCTTGCGGGACCTGGAGGGAGGGCAACAGCGCCTCGCGGACGAGCGGATGCAGATGCTCCGCCGCAACGCCTCCGACGCGCATCAGGTCGAGGTCGGGGAGTCGGCGCCACAGGGCCTCGGCGAGGATGGGCTCGCCCTTGACGTCGTCCCGGTCGACGGCTCGCACCAGTAGCCCGCCGGCGTCCGTGGGCTCCAGCAGGAGGTAGGTCCGCCAGTGGGCGGCGATGAGGAAGCGGTCGCCGACGCCCTCGGCCGTCTGCCGGCGGACTTCCGGTTCCAGGCGGGTGTGGTTGAGCGCGATCCCGCCGAGGAGCCGCTCCGGGTCCGCCTGGTACCAGCCCGACTTCTGCGGGGGTGTCAGGTCCACCTCGATGCCGGCGGCGGCGAAGGCGGCCTGTGTCTCGCCCTTCTGGTGCAGCAGCGTGGCCCACTCGGCCCGCGCCGCCGGGTCTCCGTCGCCGGGTTCGGCCGTCGGCAGTTCGTCCGTGCCGCGCGGGGTGGCGTCGGCGTGCAGGAACGGTGGCCTGTCCGTGCCGCCGCCGCACCGTTCGCGCAGCTCGGCGGCGTGCCGTACGTCCCACAGGTGCCGCGCGGACCGCCAGTCCTCGGTGTTCGGCCCGAAGACGCCTGCGGCCTGCTCGTCCGTGACCGTACTGAACCGCAGGGCGATCCGCTGCGGTCCGTCGATCATCGCGGGAGTGGTGAGGTGCAGGTACGGCGTGGTCCGGCGGCCCTCGTCCGGTGCCTTGGGGCGGTAGCGGGCGAGGACGACCGTCCTGTCGGTGGCGAGCGTGGTCCGTCCGCCGAGCACGCGCGGCAGGTGCCAGCGCAGCAGGTCGGGGGCGAAGTGGCGGAGGTCGTCCTCGAGGGCCGCGGCGACGTCGTCGCCGCAGTGGTCGGCGACCTCGGACAGGTCGAAGGTGACGTCGGCGTTCGCCGCCGCGCAGGCACCCTGCCAGTCACCGGCCAGCCGGCACTCGGTCGCGCGCTCGATCATCCAGCGGGGCACCGCGTACCGGCGGATCCGGCGCCGGCTTGCCGCCTCGTCCGGGGGAAGGCAGCGGAGTTCGCCACGAGAGCTCACCGGTAGACACTCCCTATCGCGCGCAGGTCGGGATGCGCCCTGCCGACGGGCCGCAGACGCTGGGTGAAGGACCGCTTCACCTTGCGGGGCAGGCCGGGCCCCAGACCGACGTACTCCAGGGGCGAGTTGTCGGGCACCGCCGCCAGCAGTGTCTTCGCGCCCCGGCCGGTCAGGCCGGTGTGGCACAACTCCAGTCGGCGCAGCGGGCTGCCCGGCAGGGCGGCGGCCAGCGCGTGGGCGCCTTCGTCGCCGGACGTGTTGGCGGGGGCGCCGAGGCTGCGTTCCGACGGCGGCCGGCCCAGGTCGAGTGCCTCGATCCCGCCGAGGGAGTCGGCGAGGGCCCGGGCACCGGCGGGGCCGATCCCGTTGCCGCCCAGGCCGAGGCGCACCGGCCGTGCGGGGTCGGTCGCGGCGGCGAGGATCGCGGCGCCTTCGTCTCCGAGGTGGTTGGCGGGGAGGTACAGCTCGCGCACACCCGCCTCACGGATCAGCGCCGCCAGCAGCGGGGCCGCTTCGGCGGTCAGGCCGTTGCCGCCGAGGAAGAGGCGCTCCACCGGGCTGGGCCGGTCGGTGAGGGCGTCGAACAGGGCCCGCAGACCGTCGGTGGTCAGACCGGTGTTGACCAGGTCGAGGGTGCGCAGCGTGGTGTTGCGGCGGAGCATCGCGGCGAGCACGCGGGCGCCTTCGTCGCCCACCGGGTTGCGCTTGAGCCACAGGGCGCGGACGGTTCCGTCCGTCGTCAGCGCGTCGGCGAGCGCGGTGACGCCCGCCGGGCCGATGCGGTTGCAGCCGAGGTAGAGCGTGTGCAGACCGTGGCCGTCGACCAGCGCGTCGGCGACCGCGCGGGCTCCCTCGTTCCTGATGGCGTTGGTGCCGAGCAGGACATGCGCGGCGTGCGGCGAGGCCGCGGCGACGGGCATCAACCGGACGGCGCCGACCGCTCCGAGGCCCTGCTTGCACAGGTCGACACGACCGTCCGCGCGCACCGTGCCGAGCGGGAAGGTCTCGTCGGCCTCGACCGGCTGCGCGGACCGCAGTCGGGCGAGCAACGGCTCCAGAGCGGCGGGGTCGCTGATCGGGATGTCCGGGTGCTCGATCGCGGGGCAGCGTACGGGTGTCGGCTGCGTCATCACCACTCCACCGGTCCATCGCCGGTGCCCGGCTCGCCGAGGGCGGCATCGCCCTCCGCCCGCCCAGGACGAACCGACGCCAATCGACTTTCCTCCACGACAAGGGCGGCAAGACTGGTCGGATTCGAACCGACGTCCTCCAGCTTGATGCTTGGGCGCGACGACCTCTGCGCTACAGCCTTGCCGTGGAGATCATAGCGGCTTTCGCCTCTGTGTTCGGACCCAGTTGGACTCGACCGGGCGACGAAGGCCGCCGGTATGACGCGATGGGCTGCCTGGGCCGAGCCTCGTTCAGATGTACTCCGTCGCCGCGTCGAGCAACCAGTCCGCCAGATAACCGGCGAAGGACGAACGGACCAGGACCCAGAACCCGGCCCGGGGTTCGTCCCGGGCGACCAGCACGATCTGTGTGCGGCCCAGTGTCGTCTGGGCGCTGCGTCCGGCGCCGAAGGCCCGCGGATGCAGGTCCAGTGGGCAGCCGTGGGCCAGCAGGTCGCGGGCTCGGGGGCCCGTGACAAGGAGCGTGGTGCGCTGGGCGGAGACGTCGGTGACGGAGACGGGTTCGTCTCCGGCGGCCTCCCGGATCCGGCTCTCCAGGTCCCGCCCGCCACCCGGTGAGCCCACCAGCAGCCATTCGTCCGGACCGAGCCACAGGGCGGTCAACTCCCCCGCGCGTACCACGGTGTTCGGCTGGAGGGGCAGGGGGAGGTCCAGCGCGAGCCCGACGGCTTCCGCCGCCGCCCCCTTGGCGTCGAGGCGCACGTTGATCTGGGTCAGGAAGGGGAGTTCGGCCAGCCGGATCGCCCCCGCGGACGTACGTGTCGCGGCGGCCAGGCGATCCGCGACGTGCGACAGGGGGCTGCGGAGCGGGACGGTCAGGGCGGTCTCAGCCATCGCGGCGGGCTCCCTCGGGGTCGTAGAGGACAGGGCTTGCGACGGTCACCGGGACCAGGTGGTCGCCCACGGGGGCGTACAGGCGCTCCCCGATACGCTCCCGGCCGCCCTTGATCAGGGCGAGCGCGAACGTCCGGCCGAGGGTCGCGCTGCGATAGCTGGAGGTGACGTGGCCGAGCATCGGGACGGGCGGGGCGGGCAGCACGCTGTCGGCGACCAGGTGGGTGCCCTCCGGGAGGAAGGTGCCCGGGTCCTCGGGGAGGAGGCCGACCAGGTGCTTGCGGTCGGGGCGGGCGGTGTCGGCACGGGCGTGGGAGCGCTTCCCGATGAAGTCGGGCTTCTTCTTCGACACCACCCAGCTCATGCCGAGGTCCTGAGGAGTGACGGTGCCGTCGGTGTCCTGGCCGATGATCGGGTAGCCCTTCTCCGCCCGCAGGACGTGCATGGTCTCCGTGCCGTACGGGGTGATGCCGTACGGGGCGCCGGCCTCGTACACGGCCTCCCAGAGGGCGCGAGCCGCCCAGGGGGACACGTTGATCTCGTAGGCGAGTTCGCCGGAGAAGCTGATCCGGCACACCCGGGCCTCGATGCCCGCGACGGTGCTCTCGCGCCATGCCATGAACGGGAAGTCGTCGTTGGAGACGGCCAGTCGGGGGGCGAGAGCGCCGAGGACCTCGCGGGACCGGGGGCCGACCAGAGCGACGGTGGCCCACTGCTCGGTCACGGACGTGCAGTGGACCCGGAGTTCGGGCCACTCCGTCTGCAGCCACTCCTCCATCCAGTCCAGTACGGCGGCGGCGTTGCCCGTCGTCGTGGTGACCAGGTAGCGGTCCTGGGCGAGGCGGATGACGGTGCCGTCGTCGAAGACCATGCCGTCCGGGCGGCACATGACGCCGTAGCGGATCATGCCGACCTTCAGGGTGCTCATCATGTTGGTGTAGAGCCGGTCGAGGAGGACGGCGGCGTCCGGGCCCTGTACGTCGATCTTGCCGAGGGTGGAGGCGTCCATGAGGGCCACGCCCTCGCGGGCCGCCCGGCACTCGCGCAGCACGGCGGCCTCCATGTCCTCGCCGTCCTGCGGGTAGTACCAGGGGCGCTTCCACTGGCCGACGTTCTCGAACAGGGCGCCGTGCGCGACATGCCAGTCGTGCAGGGCGGTCGTCCGGACGGGGTCGTGCAGTGCGCCTCGGTCGCGGCCCGCGAGCGTGGCGAAGGAGACCGGGGTGTAGGGCGGCCGGAACGTGGTCGTGCCGAGCGCCGAGATGTCCACCCCGAGCAGTTCGGCGACGATGCCACTGGCCAGGACCCCGGAGGTCTTGCCCTGGTCGTTGGCGGTGCCGGCCGTGGTGTAGCGCTTGGTGTGCTCGACCGAGCGCATACCGGCGCCGGTCGCGCGGGCCAGGTCGTCGACGGTGACGTCGCGTTGGAGGTCGACGAAACGGGGGGCATCCGAGGCGCCGGGGACGACGTACACGTGCAGGGGAGGCGTCTGCCGCGGCTGCGCGGCCACCGCCGGAAGGCGGGGCGCTTCGGCGGTGTAGCCCTCGGCCTCGACCGCCCGGGCACCGGCGGCCGCGCCCTGGGCCAGAGTCGCGGCCAGGTCGAGGGCGCCGCGCGCACTGCCCACGACCTCGACCGCCTGGCGGCAGGTGTCCGGCACGAAGGAACCCAGCGCTGCGTCGTGCCGCAGCTTTCCGCCCGCCTGGCTGAACAGGTGCGCCACCGGGTTCCAGCCGCCGGAGACCAGCAGCAGGTCGGCGGCGAACTCCCGCTGAGCGATGGCCTCTCCGTACGGGGCGACGGTCACCGTGGTGAGCCGCGCGTCGCCCTGCGTGCCGGTGACGGCGTGACCGGACAGCACCTCGATGCCCGCGGCACGGGCGCGGTCCGCCCACTGCCCCGGTTCGGGGCGGGTGTCGACGATCGCCGTGACGTCCACGCCTGCCGCGGCGAGGTCCAGCGCTGCCGCGTAGGCACTGTCGTTGGTGGTGAACACGACGGCGTGCCGGCCGGGCAGGACGCCGTGCCGGTTGACGTACGCGCGGGCCGAGGCGGCCAGCATCACTCCGGGGCGGTCGTTGTCCGCGAAGGCCAGCGAGCGCTCGTGGGCGCCCGTGGCGAGGACGACGCGACGTGCGCGGATGCGCCAGACACGTTCGCGGGAGACCTTCTCGGGGGCCTCGGCGCCGAGGTGATTCGTACGGCGCTCGACGGCGAGGAGGTGGTTGTCGTCGTAGTAACCGAAAACGGTGGTGCGGCGCAGTACGCGTACCTCGGGGACGGCGTCGAGCTGCTCACCCGACTCGTCCACCCAGTCCAGGAGTTCGCCGGTGCCGAGGAGGCTGCCGCCGAGTTCCGGCCGGTCGTCGGCCAGGATGACTCGGGCGCCGCTCCTCGCTGCGGCGGCCGCCGCCGCCAGGCCGGCCGGGCCCGCACCGACGACCAGCAGGTCGCAGTGGGCGTGTACGGCGTCGTAGCGGGCGGGGTCCGGTTCGGTGGCGAGGCGGCCCTGACCGGGGAGGCTGCTCGCCACCAGGCCGTCGTAGAGCTCGACGGTGGTCGCGGGGAGCATGGGCTCCGGGAAGGGGGCCTCGATCTGGACGACCGCGTTGGGCTCTTCCACGCCGGCCGAGAAAACGCCGCGCGGGCGGCCGAACTTGATGCTGGTGCCGGCCTGGATGACACCGTTGGCGAGGAGGGCGGAGGCGAGGGTGTCGCCGCGGAAACCCTGGTATTCGGTGCCGTCGAAGGTGAAGGTCAGGGGGGCGCTTCGGTCGACTCGGCCACCGGTGGACAGGCGGTAGGGCTGGGTGGTGTCCCGTGCCGGGGGCTCCGCCCCCGGAGCCCCGATCGGCCCTGAAGGGGCCTCGTCCTCAAATGCCGGACGGGCTGGTGACGCCGGACGCGGCCGAGCAGGCACCGCACGACGCTCGAGAGTCTCCGGACGCTCCTCCCCCGCCCGGTACACCGCCAGAATCTCGTTCGTCGACGTGTCCCGCACCGCGTTGAACCAGCGACGGCAGCCCGCCGCATGGCTCCAGCGCTCGGCGAACGGGCCCTTCGGGTTGTCGCGGAAGAACAGGTACCGGGCCCACTCCTCGTCGGTGAGGGCCGCCGGGGCCTGCGGATACGGCACGTGTGCCTGGCCACCGTAGTGGAACTCGGCCTCGTCGCGGGGCCCGCACCACGGGCAGGGAATGAGCAGCATGTCGTTCGGCTCCCTTGAGGATCCCTAGTGGGCCACCGCGGCCGCGCCGTGCTCGTCGACGAGCGCGCCGGTGGTGAAACGGTCGAGCGAGAAGGGGGCGTTGAGGGCGTGCGGGGTGTCGTGGGCGATGGTGTGGGCGTAGACCCAGCCGACGCCCGGGGTGGCCTTGAAGCCGCCCGTGCCCCAGCCGCAGTTGAGGTAGAGGTTGTCGACGGGAGTGAGCCCGATGATCGGCGAGGCGTCGGGGCTGACGTCCACGATGCCGCCCCAGGTGCGCAGTACGTGGGCACGGGCGAAGACCGGGAACAGCTCCAGGGCCGCGGACATCTGCTCTTCGATGATGTGGAAGGCGCCGCGCTGGGTGTAGGAGTTGTACGCGTCGATGCCCGCGCCCATCACCAGCTCGCCCTTGTGCGCCTGGCTGACGTACACATGGACCGCGTTGGACATGACGACCGTCGGGTGCACCGGCTCCAGCAGCTCCGACACGAGTGCCTGCAACGGATGGCTCTGGAGGGGGAGTTCGATGCCCGCCATGGCGGCGAGGACCGAGGTGTGGCCCGCCGAGCAGAGCGCCACCTTGCCTGCGGCGATCGGGCCCCGGGTGGTCCGGACTCCGACCACCCGGCCACCGACCACATCCAGGCCGGTGACCTCGCAGTTCTGGATGATGTCGATTCCGGCGGCGTCGGCGGAGCGGGCCAGGCCCCAGGCGACGTGGTCGTGCTTGGCGATGCCGGCGCGCGGCTGGTAGGTGGCGCCCAGGACCGGGTAGCGGACGTCCGGTGAGACGTTGACGATCGGGCAGACCTCTTTGACCCGCTCGGCGTCGAGCCATTCGGCGTCCACGCCGTTGAGACGGTTGGCCTCGACGCGACGCACGCTGTCGCGGACGTCCTGCAGGCTGTGGGCGAGGTTGAGCACGCCTCGCTGGGAGAAGAGGATCGGATAGTCGAGTTCCTCCGCCAGTCCCTCCCACAGCTTGAGGGCGTGCTCGTAGATTCCGGCGCTCTCGTCCCACAGGTAGTTGGAGCGGATGATCGTGGTGTTGCGGGCCATGTTGCCGCCCGCCAGCCAGCCCTTCTCCAGCACGGCGACCTTGGTGATGCCGTGGTTCTTCGCCAGGTAGTGGGCGGTGGCGAGGCCGTGTCCGCCACCGCCGACGATCACCACGTCGTACGACCGCTTCGGCTCCGGCGTACGCCACAACCAGTCGGGGTGCTCCGGGAGTTCGGCTCCGGGGGTGCGGGGGCTCATCGGACGGCTCCGACCTCTGGGAGGGACAGGTTCATACGGCGTTCGCGTTCCTCTCGGCGGCCTCGACGACGTTGGCGAGCAGCATCGCCCTCGTCATGGGGCCCACGCCTCCGGGCATCGGCGCGAGCCACCCGGCGACCGTCGCGGCCTCGGGGTGCACATCACCCACCAGACCTCCGTCGGTGCGGGTGATGCCGACGTCCAGGACCGCCGCGCCGGGGCGCAGCATGTCCTTGGTGATCAGTCCGGGCGAGCCGGCGGCCGCGATGACGACGTCCGCCTCGCGTATGTGCCAGGCCAGACCCTTGGTGCCGGTGTGGCACAGAGTGACGGTGGCGTTCTCGGAGCGGCGGGTCAGCAGCAGTCCGATGGGGCGGCCGACGGTGATGCCGCGGCCGACCACGCACACCCGTGCTCCGGCGAGGGGAACGTCGTACCGCCGCAGCAGTTCGACGATGCCCCGCGGTGTGCACGGCAGCGGGGCCTCGACGCCGAGAACGAGCCGGCCGAGGTTGACGGGGTGCAGTCCGTCGGCGTCCTTGGCCGGGTCCATGCGTGCCAGTACGGCGTTGGTGTCCAGGTGGCGCGGGAGCGGGAGCTGGACGATGTAGCCGGTGCAGGCCGGGTCGGCGTTGAGCTCGTCGATGACGTCCTCGACCTGGCTCTGCGAGGCGTCGGCGGGCAGATCCCGGCGGATGGAGGCGATCCCGACCTGAGCACAGTCGCGGTGTTTGCCGGCGACGTAGGCACGGCTGCCGGGGTCGTCGCCGACCAGGACCGTGCCGAGGCCGGGCGGGCGGCTGCCCGTCGCGGTCAGTTTGCTTACGCGTTCGGCGAGTTCACGGCGTATCGCGGCCGCGGTCGCCTTGCCGTCGAGCAGCTGCGCGGTCATCGTCTTCCCTCGGTCAGCCACGGAGGCGGGACATGGTCGGGTCGAACAGCGGCTCCTCGGCCACGACCGCCTCGATCCGCTGGTCGAAGTAGCCGATCTGCACACTGGTTCCGGGGACACTGAGCTCCGTCGGCAGCCACGCGTAAGCGATCCCCTTGCCGATCGTGTAGCCGTAGGCGGCGCTAGTGACATAGCCGACCGCCCGCTCACCGTCGTACACCGGCTCCTTGCCCATGACGACCGACTGCGGGTCGTCGACGGTGAGGCACGTCAGCTTGCGCCGTACGTCGGCCTTGCGGCGCTCCAGCGCGGCCTTGCCGATGAAGTCGTCCTTGTCGAGCTTGACGGCGAAGCCGACGCCGGCCTCGTAGGGGTCGTGCTCGTAGGTCATGTCGGTGCCGAAGGAGCGGTAGCCCTTCTCCAGGCGGAGACTGTTGAAGGCACCCCGGCCCGCGATGACGCCGCCGAGGGGCTCGGCCGCCTGCCACAGGGTGTCCCACAGCTTCAGGCCCTGGTCGGCGGTGGTGTAGAGCTCCCAGCCGAGTTCACCGACGTACGACAGCCGCATCGCGGTGACGGGCACCGAGCCGATGTAGGCGCGCTTGGCCCGGAAGTACTTCAGGCCGTCGCCCGAGAAGTCCGCGTCGGTGAGGGGCTGGAGGACCTTGCGGGCCAGCGGGCCCCACAGGCCGATGCAGCAGGTGCCGGGGGTGATGTCGCGTACCTGGACCGTGCCGTCGGCGGGGAGGTGGCGGCTGAACCAGTCGAGGTCCAGGTTGCCGTTGGCACCTACCTGGAAGAGGTCGCGGGCGAGGCGGGCGACGGTGACGTCGCTGCGGATGCCGCCGTCGTGGTCGAGGAGCAGGGTGTACGTCACCGAGCCGACCGACTTGGCGACCTTGCCGGTGCACAGGCGCTCCAGGAAGGCGGCGGCACCGGGGCCGCTGACCTCGAGGCGCTTGAGGGCCGTCATGTCGTACATCGCGACGGTCTCGCGGGTGGCCTGCGCCTCGGCGCCGACGATGGGCGACCAGTACTGCGCGGCCCAGTCGTTGGGGGTGGGGATCGTGCGGCCTTCGACCAGGCCCGCGTTGGCCTCGTACCACTGCGGGCGCTCCCAGCCGTTCGCCTCCAGGAAGAAGGCGCCCAGCTCCTGCTGGCGGGCGTGGAAGGGGCTGGTGCGGATCGGGCGTGGTGTCCCGGACGGCTGGAGGGGGTGGAGGATGTCGTAGACCTCGACGAAGTTCTGGCAGTCGCGGGCCAGGACGTACTCCGGGGCCAGCTGGTGCGGCTCGAAGCGGTTGACGTCGCACTCGTGCAGGTCGAAGGACGAGCAGTGGCCGTCGACCAGCCACTCGGCCACCGCTCGGCCCACGCCGGCCGAGTGGGTGACCCAGACGGCCTCGGCGACCCAGAAGCCCTTGACGTCCGGGGACTCCCCGAGGAGCGGGAAGTTGTCGGTGGTGAAGGAGAAGAGGCCGTTGATGCCCTCCTCGACCTTCGCCTCCTTGGTGGCGGGGAGGAGGGACTGGGTCTCCGTCCAGGCGGGCTCGAAGTCCTCCTCGGTGAACTTCAGGACCGAGGGCATGGTCTCGGCCTCGTCGAAGGAGAGGATCTCGTCCGCGGTGATGGGCATCGGGCGGTGGCCGTAGTAGCCGATGCCGATGCCGTCGAAGCGGTCGCGGTAGTAGAGGTCGGCGTCCTGGTGGCGCAGGATCGGCCGGACCGCCTCCTCCGTCTGGCCCGCCAGCGCCGGGACCGGGCCGGTCCAGGCGAGCTGGTGGGCGAGCGGGGTCAGCGGGAGGTTCATGCCGACCATGCGGGCGATCTTCGGGCCCCAGATGCCGGCACAGCACACCACGATGTCGGCGGGGATCTCGCCCTGGTCGGTGAGGACGCCGGTGACGCGGCCGTCGGCCTGCTGGACGTCGAGCACTTCATGGCGGGCGAGGAAGCGGACGCCGCGCTCGGTGGCCCGGCGGATCTGCGCCTCGACGGCGAGGACGGCCTTGGCGAGGCCGTCGGTGGGTACCAGGAGGCCGCCGAGGACCTTGTCGCGGTTGACCAGCGGGTGCTGCTCGACGCACTCGTCGGGGCTCAGCAGCCGGCCCTCGATGCCCCAGGCGCTGATCCAGCCGTGCCGGCGGCGCAGTTCCGTGAGGCGCTCGGGGGTGGTCGCCACTTCGAGGCCGCCGACCTGCAGGAAGCAGGGCTTGCCGTCGACGTCGAGGGAGCAGAACTTCTCGACGGTGTAGCGGGCCAGCTCGGTCATGGTCTTGGAGGAGTTGGTCTGGAAGACCAGGCCGGGAGCGTGCGACGAGGATCCCCCGGTGGCGGGGAGGGGACCCTGGTCGACCACGGTCACTTCGGTCCAGCCTCGCGCGGAGATCTCGTCCGCGAGTGCCGCTCCCACGACGCCCGCTCCGATGATCACCACTCGGGGTCCCGCCATCGCCGCACCTCCGAAATCAAAACCGGTCAGTTGCTGTTTACGCAACTCGATTCAGGTTGCGCAACTCAATGTGCCTGTCGCGAGTCAGGGGTGTCAAGGGGTGCGTGACGTCGGAGAACGGCCCGGAACACCGGCCGGAACACGGCAATGCCCGGCGGGCGGTGCGCACAGGTGCGCACCGCCCGCCGGGCATGTTCGACCGGCCCGCGGACTCGGCTCACTTGAGCCAGGCGTCCACCTTGTCCTTGTTGGCGTCGACCCACTTCTTCGCCGCCGCCTCGTCGGACATCTTGTCCTGGGCGATGTACTTGGCGACCGTGTTCTGGTCCTCGTTCGTCCAGTTGAAGTTCTTCACCAGGTTGTAGGCGGGGCTGCCGGACTTGGCGAACTTCGCGCTGACGATCTTGTCGAGGTCGTACACCGGATAGTCGCAGGCGACCTTCGCCGCGTCGGCGTCACAGCCCGTCGTGTACGTGGGCAGGGAGACCTTCTTCAGCGGGACCTCGGACAGGAACCACTGCGGCTCGTAGAAGTAGCCGATCACCCACTTCTTGTTCTTCTCCGCGTCCCGGAAGGACTGGATGAGCGCGGTCTCGCTTCCCGCGTACACCACCTTGAAGTCCAGCTTCAGGTTCTTCACCAGCGCCGCGTCGTTGGTGACGTAGGAGGGGTCGCCGTCGAGGAGCTGGCCCTTGCCGCCCGACTCGGACGTCTTGAAGTTCGACGCGTACTTGTCGAGGTTCTTCCAGTCGAGGATGTCGGGGTGCGCCTTGGCCAGCCACGGCGGCACGTACCAGCCGATGATGCCCTTGTTGCCGGTCTGGCCGGCCTCCACGGCGGTCTTCTGCTGGGTGACGTACTTCTTCTTCAGGTCGTCGTGGCCCCAGTTCTCCAGGACGGCGTCGACCTCGCCGGTGCCGAAGCCCTGCCAGGCGATCTCTTCCTTCAGGTTCTTCTTGGTGACCTTGCAGCCGAGGTTGTGCTCGGCGACGTACGCGACGACCGCCGCGTCGGCCTCGTAACCCACCCAAGGGTTGACCGCGAGGTTGAACGTGGCGCACTTGCCCGAGCTGCCCGCGCCGTTCGAACCCGAGGAGGAGTCGCCGACCTTCGCGCCGCCGCAGGCGGTGAGGGTGAGGCCGAGGACGGCCAGGCCGGCCGCGCCGGCTCGCCAGTGTCTTGCCATGGTGTCGTGCTCCTTAAGCGCCCGCGCGTCGCGCCGCAGCCTGAGTGATCCGGTCGAACATGACTCCGAGCAGTACGATGGCGAGTCCCGCCGCCAGCCCCTTGCCGTACAGCTCTCCCTGCGAGAATCCGGCCACGACGTCGTAGCCGAGGGCGCCCGCGCCTACCAGGCCGCCCACAACAACCATCGACAGCACGTAGATCAGGCCCTGGTTGGTCGCGAGTGTCAGGGCACTGCGTGACATCGGCAGTTGAACCTTGGTGATGATCTGCCAGGTGTTGCACCCGGCGGAGGTGGCCGCTTCCACGGTGGTCTCGGGGACGGCCCGGATCCCGTCGGCGATGATCTTCATGGCCACGGGTGCCCCGTAGACGATCGCGGCGACGATGGCCGTGAAGCGGGTGGCACCGAACAGCGCGAGGAACGGCACGAGATAGACGAACGGCGGCATGACCTGGGCCGCGTCCAGGGTGGGCCGGATCATTCGGTCGACCATCATGCTGCGGCCCATCCACACGCCGAAGACGATGCCGAGGATCATCACGAGCACCGTCGCGACGATCGTCGAGGCCAGCGTGGTCATGGCGTCCGACCACACACCGGTGGCGACCAGCAGGCCCACGCACACGGCGGCGGTGATCCCGGCCTTCCAGCCGCCCAGCACCACGGCGAGCGCGATCAGCACCGCGCCGACGAGCCACCACGGGGAGTCGGTGAGCAGCGTCTGGAACGGGTTGAGCAGGCCGTTGGTGATGGCGTCGCGGAAGGCGTTGGTCAGGCCCGACAGATGGTCCTGCGCCCAGTTGGTCGCGGTGTCCGTCGCGCTCGCGATGTGGCTGCCGACGGTGCCGTCGCCGGGGAAGTCGGCCGCCCACAGGTAGGTGTGCGACAGATAGATCAGGACCACCGTGACCACGGCACCGAGGCCCAGCAGCGGCCGCCGCCACTTCACGAAGCGGTTCTTGGAACGTCGCGCGTTCTCCTCGCGCGCGCTGGCCGCGGTCGTGACCCGGTCCAGCACGATCGCCATGACCACGATGGCGAGGCCCGCGTTGAAGGCCGTGCCGACGTCGAGCGACTGCAGTGCCTGGAGGACGTTCACGCCGAGGCCCGGCGCGTTGATCAGGGCCGCGATGGTCACCATGGCCAGGGCGGCCATGATGGTCTGGTTGACGCCCATCACCACGGTCCGCTTGGACATCGGCAGCAGGACCTTCAGCAGCGACTGGCGGCGCGTGGCACCCAGTGAGTCGGCCGCCTCGACCGTCGTCTTCGACACGTTGCGGATGGCGTGCGCGGTGATGCGGATCGTCGGCGGAGCCGCGTAGATCACGGTGGCGATGGTGGCGGACGCGCCGCCGATGAGGAAGAACAGGGTCAGCGGCGCCAGGTAGACGAAGGTCGGCATCGTCTGCATGAAGTCCAGGAAGGGCGTCATGATCCGGTTGAACCGGTCCGAAAGACCGGCCCACACCCCGAGCGGGATCGCGAACAGCAGGGCCACGAACACCGCGCACAGGATGAGCGCCAGGGTGTCCATGCTCTCCTGCCACAGCCCCTGCAGCCCGAAGAAGGTGAAGCCCGCCACGGCCAGCAGGGCGACCCGCCAGTTGCCCGCGGCCCAGGAGACGTAACCGGCCAGGCCGACGACGCCGAGCCAGCCGATCTCCGGGACCGGGCGGGACCCGGACGGCTGGGAGATCAGGTGCTGGACGAAGGTCACCAGATTGTCGATGACCAGCCGGATCTCGTTGAAGAAGTACAGGAAGAGCGGGTTGGAGTTGCGGTTGGCGCCGATGGAGTCGTTGAAGTCGTTGATCCACCGGTGCAGGTCGGTCAGATCGGCCACCGCCAGGGACAGGGTCTGCTTGCCGCGCAGGACGGCGAACAGCACCAGCCAGACCACGAAGATCGCGCCGATCATCACGGGCCGGCTGACCTTGCGGGCACCCTTGGCGGGCGCGGCCGGTTCCGCGGCCTCTGTTTTCTCGGGTTTCTCGATGGCGACGGTCATCACGCGCCGCCTTCCTGCCCGGCGACCACCGCGAGGATCTCCTCGTCGCCGACGATGCCGAGCAGCTTGCCGTTCTCGACGACCTTGACCGGCTTGTCGGCCGCGAGCACCGCCCGGGTGGCCTCCTTCACCACGACGTCCGGGCCCAGCTCGGGACCGTCCAGTTCGTCGCCGTCCTCCGGAGCACGCATGATCCAGCGCAGGGTGAGGACGTCGCCGCGCGGCACGTCCTTGACGAACTCGCGTACGTAGTCGTCGGCGGGGGCGCCCACCAGCTCGTCGCCGGTGCCGCACTGGACCATCTTGCCGTCGCGCATGATCAGGATGCGGTCGCCCAGCTTGAGGGCCTCGGAGAGGTCGTGGGTGATGAACACCATCGTCTTGCCGACCTCGTGGTGCAGCCGGATGACCTCGTTCTGCATGTCGCGGCGGATCAGCGGGTCGAGCGCCGAGAACGGCTCGTCGAAGAAGAGCACGTCCGGGTCGCCGGCCAGCGCCCGGGCGAGGCCGACGCGCTGCTGCATACCGCCGGAGAGCTGGTCGGGGTAGGAGTTCTCGTAGCCCGCGAGGCCGACCAGCTCGACGACCTCCTGGGCCCGCCTGGTGCGTTCGGCCCTGCCCATGCCCCGGATCTCCAGCCCGAACGCCACGTTGTCCACGACACGGCGGTGGGGCAGCAGACCGAAGTGCTGGAAGACCATGGAGAACTTGCGGCGCCGCAGATCGCGCAGACGCTTGTCGTCCGCCTCGCGGATGTCCTGGCCCTCGAAGACGACCTCACCGGCGGTGGGTTCGATCAGCCGGGTGAGACATCGCACCAGCGTGGACTTGCCCGAGCCGGACAGGCCCATGACGACGAAGACCTCGCCGGGCGAGACGTCGAAGTTGACGTCGCGTACGGCGGCGGTGCATCCGGTGCGGTCCATGAGCTCGCGCCGGGTGAGCCCGCACAGCTCCTCGGAGCCCGGTACCTGGTCGGCCTTCGGCCCGAACACCTTCCACAGCCTGCGCACGGATATGACCGGGGTGGAGCCCGAGTCCTGGGGCGTGCCGCGCCGCTGCGGCACCTCGGTCTGTGTGGTCACGTTCGACCTCTTTTCGGCGTTCAGCCGCGGAACCAGTGCTGCGGCCGGGGTTGGATGTTCTGCCAGATGTGCTTGGGCTCTCGGTACTCGTTCAGGCCGGTCGGTCCCAGCTCCCGACCCACGCCCGAATGCCCGAACCCACCCCATTCCGCCTGCGGCACATAGGGGTGGTAGTCGTTGATCCACACGGTGCCGTGGCGCAGCCGCCGGGCGACCCGCTGAGCCTTGCCGGCGTCCTGCGTCCAGACGGCTCCGGCGAGTCCGTACTCGGTGTCGTTGGCGATGCGTACGGCGTCGTCCTCGTCGGTGAAGCGCTCGACGGTGAGCACGGGCCCGAAGGACTCCTCGTGCACCACACGCATGTCCTGCCGGCACTCGTCGAGCACGGTGGGCGGGTAGTAGTGGCCGTTCGCCAGCGCGGGGTCGTCGGGCCGTGCGCCACCGCAGCGCAGTACGGCGCCCTCGGCGAGGCCGGCCGCGACGTACGCCTCGACCTTCTCCCGGTGCTGCGCGGAGATCAGTGCTCCGGTCTCGGCCTCGGGGTCGAAGGGGCCGCCGAGGCGGATCTGCCGGGCACGGCGGACGATCTCGTCGACGAAGGCATCGTGCAGGGAGTCCTCGACGATCAGCCGCGCACCGGCCGAGCAGACCTGGCCCGAGTGCAGGAAGACGGCCGTGAGGGCGAAGTCGACGGCCGTCTCGAAGTCGGCGTCGGCGAAGACGACGTTGGGGTTCTTGCCGCCGAGTTCCAGCGCCACCTTCTTCACGCCGGCGGCCGCGGCGGCCATGATGCGCTTGCCGGTCTCCAGGCCCCCGGTGAAGGAGACCATGTCGACGGCGGGGTCTTCGGAGAGCGGTGCGCCCACCTCGGGCCCGCTGCCCAGGACGAGATTGGCGGCGCCGGCCGGGAGCCCGGCCTCCTCGAGCGCCCGCATCAGCAGGATCGAGGTGGAGGGGGTGAGTTCACTGGGCTTGAGGACGACCGTGTTGCCCGCCAGGAGAGCGGGTGCCACCTTCCAGGACGCCTGGAGCAGCGGGTAGTTCCACGGGGTGATCAGCCCGCACACGCCGACCGGCTCGTACACGACGCGGCTGACGGCGTCGTCGCGGCCGGCGTCGATCACGCGGCCGGCGTCGGTGCCCCCGATGCCGCCGTAGTATCGGAAGCAGGCGACGACGTCGGCGATGTCGTACTCGCTCTCCACCAGCCGTTTTCCGGTGTCCAGGGATTCGGCGCGGGCGAATTCCTTGGCGTCGCGCTCGATGAGGTCGGCGGTGCGCAGCAGCAGTGCGCCGCGCTCCCGCTCCGGGGTGCGCGGCCAGGGCCCCTCGTCGAAGGCACGGCGGGCTGCGGCGATCGCCGCCTCCGTGTCGGGGCGCGTTCCCTCCGACACGGTCGCCGCGAGCGCGCCGTCGGCGGGACAGCGGATGTCCCGGTGCCCATCGGCCACCGGATCCCGCCATTCACCATCCACATACAGGTCTGCCACGCGCCGAGCCTTTCAATTGAAGTTCGTTGCGCATCGTGCACCCGATTGCTTGTGGTGGAACACCCTGGCGAATGTCCAGACAGACGTCAAGAGGTTGGCAGATGACGATTTCGCCTTGTGATCACTTAACCGGCCACCCTTGACCGCAGGCGGCACCGAGCCGACCATGTTGCGTATCGCTCACCATGTTGTGCATTACGCACCAGCGGAGGCTGACGTGTCCCCTCAGTTCACTCGACCGCAACCTGGCCGTGAGTTCGTCCTGACCCTCTCCTGTCCCGACAGAGCCGGGCTGGTCCACGCCGTGAGCGGCTTTCTCGTCAGGAACTCCGGCAACATCCTGGAGAGCCAGCAGTTCGACGATCGCCTCCAGGACCGCTTCTTCATGCGGGTCCACTTCGATGTTTCCGATCCGAGCACGGAACTGGAACATCTGCGTGACCGGTTCGGCCCCGTAGCCCAGGCCTACGGCATCTCCTGGACCCTGCGGGACGCCTCGACCCCGACCCGGACGCTGATCATGGTGTCCAGGTTCGGGCACTGCCTCAACGACCTGCTCTTCCGCCGGCACACCGGCTCCCTCAACATCGAGATCCCCGCGATCGTCTCCAACCACCGGGACTTCGAGGGACTCGCGGAGAGCTACGGCATCCCCTTCCACCACATCCCGGTGACCAGGGAGACCAAGTCCGAGGCCGAGGCACGGCTGCTGGAGCTGGTGCACGACCTGGACATCGACCTGGTGGTGCTGGCCCGCTACATGCAGATCCTCTCCGACGACCTGTGCAAGCAGTTGGAGGGCCGGGCCATCAACATCCACCACTCCTTCCTGCCCAGCTTCAAGGGCGCACGCCCGTACGAGCAGGCCTACGACCGCGGAGTGAAGCTCGTCGGCGCGACGGCGCACTACGTGACGCCGGACCTGGACGAGGGCCAGATCATCGACCAGGACGTGGTCAGGGTGGACCACTCGCTCGACCCCGGGGAGCTGGTCACGGTCGGGCGGGACGTGGAGGCACAGGTGCTCGCGCACGCCGTGAAGTGGCACAGCGAGAGCCGCGTGATGATCGACGGCAACCGCACGGTGGTCTTCCGCTGAGCGATACGGCACGACGGCGGGCGGGCTGGACCTCCAGCCCGCCCCTTCTCTGTATACGGCGACCTTTCAGCCGCCCAGCCGGTCCAGCAGTGCGCGGCGCCAGCGTTCCGTCTCGGCGATCTGATTGAAGGTGAACAGGTGCAGGCCCGCCACCCCCGCCGAAGGCACGGTCATCGCCTGCTCGCTTCGCGCCAGCAGCCGGACGGGTGAGTACCCGCCGGGCGCCGCGAACCGCAGGAACCAGGAGGCGTGCTTCGTCAGGAAGCGCGTCGACTCCCCCACCCCGATCTTCGTCGCCATCGCCATCAGCTTCGCCCGCTGCACGGGCCCGGCGACACCCACGTACACGGGCAGGGCGACGTCCCGGCGCCGTATCCGGCCGATCCACTCCCCCAGCACCCGCGGGTCGAAGCAGAGATTGCTCACGATGTACGTGGCGTGCTCCCGCTTGTCCCACATCGCCTGGATGGTGATGTCGTCGTGGATCAGGGGATGGCTCTCGGGGTAGCCGGTGACACCGACGTGGCTGAAGGGTCTGCCCAGTTCGCTCAGCCGGCGCAGCACCGGCAGCGCCCCCTCGTAGACCCCGGCGGGCGGGTCGGCGTCGCCTGCCGGGACGAAGACGTCGTCCACGGCCGCCTCACGGAGCCGGTCGACCACGTCCTTCAGATGCGCGTCGTCCCGCAGCAGCCGCGCCGGCACGTGCGGGACGACGCGGTAGCCGTGCGCCGCGAGCCGGGTGGCGAGATCGAGGGTCGGCTCCAGGCCCTTGACCGGCGACGCCGTCACGGTGACGACGACGTCGCGCGGGACATGGGCGAGGACCTTGTCCTCGGTCGCCTTCGCGGGCAGCACCTCGTACCGGACGCTGCCCAGCAGCGCCCTCAGCCCGGCGGTGGCCAAGGTCTACCCGACCTGCTTCCGGGCGTCACGGAGGCGGTAGTACGCGGCCTTCGACGGCGCCGCCGGCTCGTTGCCGAGGATCAGGTCGGCGGCCTTCTCGGCGATCATCATCACCGGTGCGTAGATGTTGCCGTTGGTGACGTAGGGCATGACGGAGGCGTCCACCACGCGCAGCCCCTCCAGCCCGTGCACCCGCATGCTGGCGGGGTCGACGACGGACATCTCGTCGGTGCCCATCTTGCAGGTGCAGGACGGGTGCAGAGCCGTCTCGCCCTCCTTGGCGACCCAGGCGAGGATCTCCTCGTCCGTCTCCACCCGCGGCCCCGGCGAGACCTCGCCGCCGTTGTACGGGGCGAGCCCGGGCTGGTTGAGGAGCTTGCGGGCCACGCGGATCGCCTCGACCCACTCGCGGCGGTCCTGCTCGGTGGAGAGGTAGTTGAAGCGCAGCGCGGGGTGTTCCCGCGGGTCCTTGCTCTTGATCTTCACCGAGCCGATGGCGTCCGAGTACATGGGACCCACATGCACCTGGTAGCCGTGGCCACCGGCGGGCGAGGAGCCGTCGTAGCGGACCGCGACCGGGAGGAAGTGGAACATCAGGTTGGGGTAGTCCACGTCCTCGTTGCTGCGGGCGAACCCGCCGGCCTCGAAGTGGTTCGTGGCTGCCGGGCCCTTCCGGAAGAGCCACTGCAGCCCGATGAAGGGGGCGCGCCACTTCGCCATGTACGGCTGCATGGAGACGGGCTGCTTGCAGGCGTACTGGACGTAGACCTCCAGGTGGTCCTGCATGTTCTCGCCGACGCCCGGGAGGTCGTGGACGACGTCGATGCCCAGGGCGCTCAGCTCCTCCGCGTTGCCGACGCCGGAGAGCTGCAGGAGCTGCGGGGAGTTGATCGCGCCGCCGCACAGGATGACTTCCTTGGCACGGACCTGCTGGAGGGCGCCCTTGCCGCGCTGGTACTCGACGCCGACGGCCTTCTTGCCCTCGAAGAGCACGCGGGTCACGAGCGAGCGGGTCTTGACGGTGAGGTTGGGCCGCTTCCTGACCGGCTTGAGGTACGCCTTGGAGGCCGACAGGCGGCGGCCGCGGTGGACGTTGCGGTCGAACTTGGCGAAGCCTTCCTGCCGGTAGCCGTTGACGTCGTCCGTGGGCGCGTAGCCCGCTTCCTGGGTGGCCTTGAGGAAGGCGCCGAAGAGCGGGTTGGTCGCCGGGCCGCGTTCGAGGACGAGGGGGCCGTCATGGCCGCGGAACTCGTCGTCCGGGTCGGCCGCGAGACAGTTCTCCATCCGGCGGAAGTACGGCAGACAGTGCGCGTAGTCCCAGGTCTCCATGCCGGGGTCGGCCGCCCAGCGCTCGTAGTCCATGGGGTTGCCGCGCTGGAAGATCATGCCGTTGATGCTGCTGGAGCCGCCGAGCACCTTGCCGCGCGCGTGGTAGACGCGCCGGCCACCCATGTGGGGTTCGGGCTCGGACTCGTACTTCCAGTCGTAGAACCTGCTGCCGATCGGGTAGGTCAGCGCCGCGGGCATGTGGATGAAGACATCCCACGGGTAGTCGGACCGGCCGGCCTCCAGGACCAGGACCCGGTTGGCCGGGTCCGCGGAGAGCCTGTTCGCCAGTGCGCTGCCGGCCGAACCTCCACCGACGATGACGAAGTCGTATTGCAGGGGAGCCATGGTGCCTCGTCTCGCTCGCGCCGTAGATACGCGAGGCATGCTAAACCCAGTAGCGCTATGCGCACCAGGTTGCGAACAACGCAACTTCCGAGGTCTGCGTTTCGGTCCCGTTACTTGCGAGGGCGTTGTTTACTACGCGTATAGTTTCGCTGTGAGCAACTACAGCAGCGAGTCTGAAACGTCCACGTCACAGGCCGGCGGAGTGCAGTCGGTCGACCGCGCCATCAGTGTGCTGGAGATCCTCGCCCAGCGCGGCGAAGCCGGCGTCAGCGAGGTGGCGGGCGAGATCGACGTCCATAAATCCACCGCCTTCCGCCTGCTCGGCGCCCTGGAGGCGCGCGGCCTGGTGGAGCAGGCGGGCGAGCGCGGCAAGTACCGCCTCGGCTTCGGCATCGTACGCCTGGCCGGTGCGGTCACGGGACGCCTCGACATCACACAGCAGGGGCGCACGGTCTGCGAGCGTCTCGCCGAGGAGATCGGCGAGACCGTGAACATCGCCGTCATGCAGGAGCACTACGCGATCAACCTCTACCAGGTGCGCGGCCCGGGAGCCATCGCCGCGCACAACTGGGTCGGGGAGCTGACCCCGCTGCACGCCACCTCCAGCGGCAAGATCCTGCTGGCCCACCTGCCCGCCCAGGAGCGCGCCACGCTGCTGTCCGAGGCCGGCCTGAAGAAGGTCACGCCGCGCACCATCACCGCGAAGACGAAGCTGGAGAAGAACCTCGCCGAGGCTCTGGAGCGCGGCTACGCCTGGACCCTGGAGGAGCTGGAGATCGGTCTCCACGCGATGGCGGCTCCCATCCGCGACCGGGACGGCGAGGTCATCGCGGCGCTGAGCGCCTCCGGGCCCTCGTACCGGTTCACCGAGGAGCGGCTGCACGAGCTGTCCCCGGTGCTGCTCAAGGGCGCCGAGGAGATCAGCCACCGCATGGGCTATCTGGGCTGAGTCACCCCTGGGGCGTTCCCAGGCGCTCGTTCACCCAGTCGTGGAAGGCACCGATGTGGTGCTCGCTGGGCACCAGCACGCCACCCTTGGCGTACATCCGGGAGCTCATTCCGGGCTGTGTGCGCTCGCAGGCGTCGAAGTCCTGCAGATTGACCCGGTGGAAGAGTTCCACGGACCGGCTGACGTCCTTGCCGCTCTCGACGACGTGCGGGAGGTACAGCCAGTCGCACTCGACGATCGTGCGGTCCACAGCCACCGGATACATGCGGTGGAAGATCACGTGGTCGGGGACGAGGTTGATGAAGACCTGCGGCTTGACGGTGATCGCGTAGTAGCGGCGGTCCTGGCCCTCGGCTACCCCGGGGATGCGGTCCAGGCCCTCGGAACCGTCGACGGTGAAGCCCCGCACCTCCTCGCCGAACTCGGCGCCATGGCCGACGTAGTACTGGGCGGCGTAGCCGTCCGCGAACTCCGGGAGCACTTCGGTGAGTTCGGGGTGGATGGTGGCGCAGTGGTAGCACTCCATGAAGTTCTCGATGATGAGCTTCCAGTTCGCCTTGACGTCGTAGACGATCCGCTTGCCGACGGAGAGGTTGTCGACGTCGTAGTGCTCGATCGACTCGACGTCGCCCAGCCGCCCGACGACCGCGCCGATGACGTCCTCCTCGAAGGAGGGCGGGTTCTCCGCCAGGCAGACCCAGACATAGCCGAGCCATTCGCGCACGGCCACACTCACCAGGCCGTACTCGGTGCGGCCGACGTCGGGCATCTTGGTGAGGTTGGGCGCCGCGACGAGCTTGCCGTTCAGGTCGTACGTCCAGGCGTGGTACGGGCATTGGAAGGCCCGCTTCACCTCGCCGGTCTCCTCCGTGCAGAGCTTGGCTCCGCGGTGCCGGCAGACGTTGAAGTAGGCGCGGATCGAGTGGTCGCGGGCCCGGGTGACGAGAATGCTCTCGCGACCCACGTCGACGGTGCGGAAGGCGCCGGGCTTCGCCAGTTCGGAGGCGCGCGCGACGCAGAACCACATGGTCTCGAATATGCGCTCCTGCTCCTGGGCGAAGATCCCCGGATCCGTGTAGGAGGAGCCGGGGAGGGTGGCGATCAGGCTGTCCGGCAGGCTGGTCGAGGTCACGGTGCACTCCTCGGGAGACGTCGTGGGGAGATCATTCACGCGCCGGGAAGAACGAGTCCGGACGGCGTTGTGTATGGAGCAACACTGCGTGCCATGAGCAACCGCAGCATGGGATGCCTCAGGGGCGGTGTCAAGAGGTCGCAGCGGTGAGCTGCTTGCGCCAGCGGGTGAACAGCCGTGGCTGGTTCATCCCGAGCACGGCGACCGGATCCCCGGCACGCCGGTAGACGGCCAGGACGTCACGGTCGTCCGCGGCGCCCGCCTCGATGGTCACACTGTCGGCGCCGGCCGCGTGACCGACGAACTGGATCTTCACGCCGTACTGGTCGGACCAGAAGTACGGCGGCCGCGGCACACCCGGTTCCACGGCACCCCCCGCCAGCAGCGTGGCGACGGCGGCGTCGGGGCGCTCCCGTGCACCGGTCCAGTGCTCGACGCGCCGGTGTGCGCCGGCGCGCGGGTCGTACCAGTTGGCGCAGTCGCCGACCGCGACCACTCCGGCCAAGCTGGTCCGGCCGTCCGCGCCGCACTTCACGCCGTTGTCGAGCAGGACGCCGGAGCCCTCCAGCCACTCGACGCACGGGCGTGCGCCCACGCCGACCACGACGATGTCGGCGGGGACGCTGCGGCCGTCCTCCAGCAGAACGGCCTCGACGCGGGTCTCCCCGCTCAGCCCCTTGACGCCCACGCCGCACAACAGCCGTACGCCATGGTCCGCGTGGAGGGCGGAGACGAGGGTGCCCATGGTCTCGCCGAGCGGTCCGGCGAGCGGTGTCGGGGCCACCTCCACGACGGTCACGTCGAGCCCGAGGGCGTACGCGGTGGAGGCGACCTCGGCCCCGATGAAGCCGCCGCCGATCACCACCAGGCGTCCGCCGCGGGCCAGTTCGTCCCGCAGGCCGCGGGCGTCATCCAGGGTGCGCAGGGTGTGCACTCCGGCCAGACCCTCGGAGCCGGGGAGGGTGCGCGCCGCGGCACCGGTCGCGATGACGACGCCGTCCGCCCGCACCTCCCGCCCGTCGGCGAGCCGGACGGTACGGTCGGTGCGGTCGAGGCCGACGGCACGGGTACCGAGCAGCCACTCCGCCCCCAGGTCCTCGCCGTCCGTCTCCAGCGCGAGTTCCGTCTCACCGAGGGTGCCGGCCAGGAACTCCTTGGACAGCGGGGGCCTGTCGTACGGGCGGTGGAGTTCGTCGCCGATGACGACCAGCCGCCCGTCGTAGCCCTGCTTGCGCAGCGAGCGGGCCGCCGAGAGGCCGGCCAGCGAGGCGCCGACCACGGCGACGGTCCTCACGCGGGACCTCCGGCGAGCCGGGACGCGATGCAGGGCGGCAGGTTGGGCGCGTCCGTGGACAGCCGGACGTGGATCATGCCGTCCTCGACGACGACCTCGTGCGTCCGGACCGGGAGCTTGGCCGGCGGGGCGTCGACGGCGCCGGTCCTCAGGTCGAACTTGGAGGCATGCAGCGGGCATTCCACCTCGCAGCCCTCCAGCCAGCCGTCGGCGAGCGAGGCGTCCTGGTGGGTGCAGGTGTCGTCGATGGCGAAGAGTTCGCCATCGTCGGTGTGGAACACCGAGACCGGCGGATCGACGTCGAGCCGGTGGGCCTCGCCTCGCGGGAGATCCGCAAGAAGGCACGCGGGAATCATCATGACACCTCGGTGCGTATAGCGAAACGGATTGCGGTAAGCGCAACATCAGTCTGGGGTCGCCCCGAACCCTTGTCAAGGCGTTCAGAGGCCTGGTTGACCCCTGCCGTTCGTTGCTCACCATGCAACTCAGAGCACGATGAGCAACACTTTCCAGGCAGGGATCGACACCGGAATCGGTGTCTTCGAGCAGGTCAGGCGGTCAGTGACCGCGTGCGATCCATTCCCGCAGATGCGGGGCCTCGGCGCCGATGGTGGTCGGGTCCCCGTGACCGGTGTGCACCACGGTGCCGCCGGGCAGGGTCAACAGCCGTTCCCGGATCGACTCGATGATGGTCGGGAAGTGACTGTACGACCGTCCCGTGGCCCCCGGTCCGCCCGCGAACAGCGTGTCACCGCTGAAGAGCGCCGTCAGCTTCGGCGCGTACAGGCAGACCGCGCCCGGGGCGTGGCCGGGGGTGTGCAGCACGGTCAGCTCGACCCCCGCCACGGCCAGGATCTGGCCGTCGGCCAGTTCGGCGTCCGGCGCCCGGTCGGGGTGGGTCTGCTTCCACAGCGGCAGGTCGTCCGGATGGAGGAGCACCGGTGCGCCGAGGCGCTCTGCGAGTTCGGGCGCGGCGTCGATGTGGTCGTTGTGGGCGTGGGTGCACACGATGGCCCGCAGGGCCCGGCCGCCGACGGCCTCGGCGATGGCGTCGGCGTCATGGGCGGCGTCGACGACGATCACCTCTCGGTCGTCGCCGATGATCCACACGTTGTTGTCGACGTCCCAGGTGCCGCCGTCCAGCGAGAAGGTCCCCGAGGTGACGAGACGTTCAATGCGGGCTCCGACTGTCACAGGACCACCACCGAGCGCAGAACGTCGCCGCTGTGCATCCGCTCGAAGGCCTTCTCGACCTCGTCGAGGGCGATGGTCTCGGTCACGAAGGCGTCCAGGTCCAGACGGCCCTGCTGATACAGGTCGATGAGCATCGGGAAGTCCCGGCTCGGCAGGCAGTCGCCGTACCAGGAGGACTTCAGCGCGCCACCACGGCCGAAGACGTCCAGCAGCGGCAGCTCCAGCTTCATCTCCGGCGTCGGCACCCCGACGAGGACGACCGTGCCGGCGAGGTCGCGGGCGTAGAACGCCTGCTGGTACGTCTCCGGGCGACCGACCGCCTCGATGACGACATCGGCACCGAAACCGCCGGTCAGCTCGCGGATCGCCGCGACCGGGTCGGCGTTCTTCGCGTTGACGGTGTGGGTCGCGCCCAGCTTCCTGGCGGTGTCCAGCTTGTGGTCGTCGATGTCCACCGCGATGATCTTCGCCGCGCCCGCCAGGTTCGACCCGGCGACCGCCGCGTCCCCGACGCCGCCGCAGCCGATGACGGCGACCGTGTCGCCACGGCCGACGTTCCCGGTGTTGATGGCCGCGCCGATGCCTGCCATCACCCCGCACCCCAGCAGCCCGGCGGCGGCCGCCGACGCGGCCGGGTCGACCTTAGTGCACTGCCCCGCGGCGACGAGGGTCTTCTCCGCGAAAGCGCCGATACCCAGCGCCGGGGACAGCTCGGTGCCGTCGGTCAGGGTCATCTTCTGCTTCGCGTTGTGGGTGTTGAAGCAGTACCACGGCCGTCCGCGCAGACAGGCCCGGCACTGCCCGCACACCGCACGCCAGTTGAGGATGACGAAGTCTCCGGGGGCGACGTCGGTGACCCCCTCCCCCACGGACTCCACCACGCCCGCGGCCTCGTGGCCCAGCAGGAAGGGGAAGTCGTCGTTGATGCCGCCCTCGCGATAGTGCAGATCGGTGTGGCAGACCCCGCAGGCCTGGATCTTCACCAGCGCCTCACCCGGGCCCGGGTCGGGCACGATGATCGTTTCCAGGCTGACGGGGGCGCCCTTGCCCCTCGCGACGACGGCACGGACCTGGTGCGTCATAGCCACTCCTCGGCTGGTACCAGACTTGTCAAACGTTGCTCATTACGGCACGCATCTCATGTGCCGCAACACAGCATCGTGGAGTGCCGACTGGGGGTCAAGGAGCTCGACGGGTGTTCGTGTGGACCGTGCGGACACCGCGCCGTCGGCGGAGATGGCCTCACCGCGTGGCTCGTGCCGCCTTCTCGATGACATCTGCGACGAGGCGGGGATGTGAGACGGCCACGGAGTGCGAGGCGGCGACTTCCATGGTGTGGGCGTGGGCGCGCCGGGCCATGAAGCGTTGCACGGCGGCGGGGATGTCGAGGTCCTGGGTGGTGACGATGTCCCAGGTGGGCTTGTTCCTCCAGGCGGCGCCGGTGGCCTTCTCCTCCAGCGCGGCCTCGGCGATGGGCCGCTGGGTGGCGGCCATGAGGGCGGCCTGGTCCGCGGGAACGTCGGCGGCGAACTGGTGACGGAACTTGTCCTGCTTGATGTAGAGGTCGGTTCCGGTGGTGCCGTCGGCATCGGTGTAGGGAACGGGTTCGAGGGCGTCGGGGAGAGTGGAGCCGGGGTACTTGTTCGTCAGGCCGAGGGCGCTCTCACCGGGGGCCGGGAGGAAGGCAGCGACGTAGACCAGGGCCTTGACCAGGGGGTCCTTGGCAGCGGCCTGGCTGATGACAGAGCCGCCGTAGGAGTGGCCGACGAGGATCTTGGGGCCCTTGACGTGGTCGAGGACCCTGCGCAGAGCGACGGCGTCGCTGTGCGGACCGCGCAGAGGGTCGGCTGCCGCGACGACCGAGTAGCCGTCGGCGTGCAGCCTTTCGATCACGCCGTTCCAGCTGGAGCCGTCGGCGAAGGCGCCGTGTTCCAGGACTATGGTCGGCCTGGCCTGCCGATCGGCCACAGCCGGCCGGGACGCGCCGTTCGCCGTGACGGCGAACGTGCCGACCGCGACACCCGCCATGACCGTCGCGGCGGCAGTCATCGCCCATCGCTTCGCGGCGTTCACCGCGAGCCGTCCTTCGACGAAGTCGTGGCGACGTTGATGGTGACGGGGATGTTGTTGCGCGTTGCCTTGGAGTAGGGGCAGATGTGGTGGGCCGCCTCGGCGAGTTCCCGCGCGGTGTGCTCGTCGACGCCGCCGAGGGTGGGGTTGAGCGTGGCGGAAAGGGTGAACTCGCCGTCGTCGCCGTGCGTGAGCGTGATCTCGGAGGTGATGGCGGTGCTGGTGAGCTTGATCTTGCGGGTGGCGGCGGCGCGGCGCAGGGCACCGAGGAAACAGGCTGCCCAGCCGGCGGCGAAGAGTTGTTCCGGGTTGGTGGCGTCACCTGCGCCGCCGAGTTCCTTGGGGATGGACAGGCTGTGATCCAGGAGGCCGTCCTGAGAGCGGACGGTGCCGCCGTTGCGGCCCTCTCCGGTGACGTTGACGACGGCTGTGTAGCTGACTGCCATGACGGGTCCCCCATCTTGGGTCGGAATGTATCGGGATGTGCCGGGATGTGGTCGAGACGTTGGATGCCGGGATGCCGGGATGCCGGGATGTCGGTCAGTGGCGGTGCGGCGGGACGCAGCGGAAGCTGTCGGCGTCGGCCGGGTCGCCCTGGCCCTTGTAGTGGGAGACCAGGGGGTAGCGGCACAGGTCGCGGGTGAGGGTCTGGCCGGAGGCGTCGGTGAGGGAGGCGGTGAGCGTCTCGGGTGCCTTGCCCTGCTCGACCCACTTGGTCAGAGCCGCGAGGCCGTCCACCTTGCCCTTGAGTGCGCAGTGGGCCGTGCCCGGGGCGAGGAAGAGGCGGTAGAAGTCGTCGACCCGGTGTGAGCCGCCCAGTTTCCGCTCGACGCGCTCGCGGTAGTTCACCGTGCCCTGCGTGGGGATCAGCTGGTCCGCCTGACCGTGGTAGGTGAGAAGCTTGCCTCCCGACTCACGGAACGCCGACAGGTCCGGGTCGTCGGTGCCGATGATCTCGTCGTATGCGTTCTGGGACTGCCTGAACACCTGCGTGAACCGGTCGTACGTCAGCGTCGAGGTGTCGAAGGAGGGCTGCTTCTTCACCCACGACGCGACCCAGGCGGCCGGGACGGGGAACGGGGCGTCACCCGCGAGGCTCGTGAAGTCGGCCCCGACCGGCAGGCCGTACCACAGCCTCTTGCCCGACGTGGTCCGCGAGCCGTCCCAGATCTTGCGCACCACGGCCGCGTCGGCAGCCGTGATGGTCTCCTCCTCGCCGGCGCAGACGACCTTGGTGCCGATCAGCCTGCGGGGGTCGTAGGTGCACCGCTCGGGGTCGGAGACGAGACCGTCCTTGACGCCGTCGAGCGTGTCGCAGGCCTTGAGGGCGCCCTGGTTGAAGGCGTTGAACTCGCAGGTGCTCGGGCGAGTCTTCTCCTCGTTCATCACCACCTGCGGCCACAGGGTCGCGACCTCGAACTCGTCCCAGTTGACGGCAGGCGCGTCGGCGAGGATGCCGTCGAAGTCGCCGGGGTGGCGCTGGGCCTCCATGTAGCCCTGGCGTCCGCCGGTGGAGCAGCCGTTCCAGTAGGAGTAGGAGGCTGCCTTGCCGTAGACCTCGTCGACGACCTGCTTGCCGACGAGCGCCATCTCGTGCTGGGAGTCGGCGAAGTTCCTCAGCAGCGCGGTGTCGACCTGCCCCTCGCTGTTCAGCGCCCAGTCGGTGTCCAGGACGTCGCCCACGCCCGCGTCGGTGGTGGCGGCGGCGTAGCCGTTCTTGACCGCGGTACCCAGGCCCACGCCGTTGTCCCCGGCGGCGTAGCCGCTGCCGCCGAGCGCCTGGAAACGGCCGTTCCACCCCTCCGCGGGCAGCCATGTCCGCACCTTGGCGTGGTCGCCGTCGCCGGGATGGGTGAGGGTGACCGTCACCTCGCAGTAGGCCGGTACATCGGAGACCGAACCACCCAGGATCCCGGTCCCGTACACCGTGCCACCCGCCTGGCGGATCGCCGTCACGGACTCCACCTCGGTGCCGGCCGGGGCCTTCACGGAGACGGTCGCGCAGTTGAACGGGGCCGAGGCAGAGCCTCGGTTGTCCGCGGAAGCGCTGGTCGGCAGACACAGGGCCGCCGCCAACGGTACGCCGGCCGCGAGAAGGGTCAGAAGTCGTCTCATTGACATTCCTGTCGTGAAGTCGGGGGGTGGCGCCTGCTCTCGGCGGCGCAGTAAGTAACCTCTTTAACTGGTGACGATGCTTGCATGGGCAGGTTCAACCCGTCAAGAAGCAGTGAGCAGAGCAGCGGTTGGCACGCCACACGCGCCCAACTTCACGGAATGAAGGCCCAGTTCAAGGTCCCTACGGCGCTCGCCACGACCACTTCGAAACACGTATGTACGCCCACAGAGGTGTCAGGACGACGACATGCATCTCCGGGTGATACCCGTCCGACGCTTCCGTCGTCTGCTCGAACCTGTCCTTCACCTGGCCCGACGACACTCCCGTCTTCCAGGACCTCTCCTTCACCGTCGGCCCCGGCCGCACGGGCCTCGTCGCGCCCAACGGCACCGGCAAGAGCACTCTGCTCAAGCTCATCGCCGGTGAACTACGGCCCGGCACCGACTCGGCCGCCATGGCCGCCACGCTCGACCACCTCCCGCAGAGCCTCCCCCTGACCGGCGAACTCACGGTCGCCGAGGTCCTGGGCATCACCCCGGTCATCCAGGGCACGGCGAACTACGCTTCTATGGGGGCAACTTCACCGAGTACGAGGAGGCCGTGCGGGCGGAGCAGGAGGTCGTCGAGGAGAACGTCCGCAACGCCCTCGCCCGCTCCCTCTTCCGGGGTGCCCGCGCCCATCTGCCCGTCCGGGTGCCCTCCGGCGGCGAGCGGCTGCGCGCCACCCCGGCCTGCGTGCTGTGCGCGGAGCCGGCCCCGCACCTGCTGCTCCTGGACGACGAGCGCACCCGAGGTGTGATCGGCCGGCGCGTCGACTCCTACAGCCCCAGGTCCAGGGCCAGGCACGAGTAGTAGTTCCAGGTGCCTTCGGGGTTGTACGAGGCCGTCACCCCGCCGCTCCGGTCGGCTTCCGCTTCTTCGGTCATGTCCTCGAAGCGGATGCGCTCGGGAAGCTTGCCGTACCGCGCATACCGTGCCGCCGCGGCGGGGTCCGTCGTCGGTTCCTTGCCCATGGCCGAACTCCACTTCCAGTCGAGATAACCACTCTGACAGGTGACGCAGGCGATCGCAAGGCTCATCACCAGTCCAATCGGTTACCACGCTCGATGCGTAACCTCTTTGACTAGTGACGCGCACTGTGTCAGTGTCGCCCTGCACGCAAACTCGCGGCAGCTGTGCGGCACTTGCCCCACCACACGGGAGGCTTCACATGATCAACAGGCGTACCTTCAACAAGGCGATGGGTCTGGGTACGGGAGCGGCCGCCGTCCCACTGGCCGGTCTGCAGGGCGTTTCGAGCGCCGCCCCGGCCTCCTCGGCCACTCCGGGTACCCCGGCCACTCACACCTCCTTCCCTTCCCTGAAGCAGGTCAAGGCCGGTTTGCTGAATGTCGGTTACGCCGAGCTGGGCCCCGCTCATGGCCCGGTGGTCATCTGCCTGCACGGCTGGCCCTACGACATCCACAGCTACGTCGATGTCGCTCCCCTGCTCGCGGCCGAGGGCTACCGCGTGATCGTCCCCTATCTCCGCGGTCACGGCACGACCCGGTTCCTGTCCCCCCGCACCTTCCGCAACGGGCAGCAGTCGGCGATCGCCCTGGACATCATCGCGCTGATGGACGCTCTCCACATCCACAAGGCGGTGATCGCCGGCTTCGACTGGGGCTCGCGGACCGGCGACATCCTCGCGGCCCTGTGGCCCGAGCGCGTCAAGGCCCTGGTCTCGGTGAGCGGCTACCTCGTCACCGACCGCAAGGCCCAGCTCGAACCGCTCGCGGCGGCCGCGGAGCACACCTGGTGGTACCAGTTCTACTTCGCCACCGAACGCGGCAAGAAGGCGATGGAGGACCACGACCACCGCCTCCAGCTGACCCGGCTCGTCTGGGACCTCGTCTCCCCGACCTGGAACTTCGACGACGCCACCTTCATGCGCACCGCGGCCGCCTTCGACAACCCCGACTACGCCGCGGTCGTCATCCACAACTACCGCTGGCGGCTCAGCGTGGCCGACGGCGAACGCCGCTACGACCGCTACGAGGAGAAGCTGGCCACGGCACCGTCCATCGCGGTGCCGACCATCACCCTCGACCCCGAGAAGGATCCCTTCACACTGCCCGGTGACGGTTCCATGTACCGGGACAAGTTCACCGGCGCGTACGAGCACCGGACGCTGACCGGCATCGGCCACAACCTGCCGCAGGAGGCGCCGACGGCGTTCGCCCAGGCCGTCGTCGACGCGGACCGCCTCTGACGCAACCCCTGTTCAACGGGGGCCTGGCTGCTCGCAGAGGTCAGCCGGTCACGCGCCCCGCGAGGGTGTACGACACCGAGCGCTCCCGCTTGTGGCGCCGGATCCGCCCCTTCGCAACGAGTGATTCGAGGGTGTTGCGCACCACCTGCGGGGTGGGCGAACGGTCCGGGTTCCGCTCCATCAGCTCGTCGCGCAGGGCCTTGGCCGACCGCGGCTCACCGTGGGTACCGAGCAGCTCGATCAGGGCATCTCCGAGCAGAGGCTGCCGCGACTTCTCCGTCGCGCCGGCCTTCACCCGGGCGGCGACGGGTCGACGCTCCGCCTGCTCGGGCAAGGGAGAAGGGTTGGCCTCCTCGTACCGTTCGGCCAGCGTCAGGATGTCCATCAGGAGGGTTTCCTCCTGCTCCAACATCTTGATCTTCTCAGCCAGTTCCCGCTGCCTGCGGCGGTTCTCCGCCAGATCCGACACGGCTTGTTCGACGTACCGCGCCCGGAGCGAGGCGGCTGATCGGCTGGTCACAACCGTTCACTCCCCAATGAGTGCCAGATGACGCTGCGCATCGTACCTACGCGACATCAGCTCTTCGCGCCGTGCTGGCGTGCCCGGTAGGAGGCGGCCTTGACCCTGTTGCCGCACGTTCGCATGGCGCACCACTCCCGTCGGTGGCCTCGTGAGCGATCGAGGTAGACCTGGGTGCACTCGGGACGGGCACACTCGCGCAACAGCGCCGCCTCGTCACCCCCGATGATCTCGACGACCTCACGGGCGAGGGCGGCGAGTCCCTGGACGGCCGTGCCGGTACGGGTCGCACCGTCGGGACCGAGCCGCACGGTCACGGGGAGACCCGCCGCCTGCAGGTTCACCTCGGCGACCGCCTCGACGGGCAGGGGCCGCCGCTCGATCCGGGCCGCGACCAGGGAGTAGATCGCCTCACGCAGATCCAGGGCGATGGCGAGGTCGGCCTCGTTCGCCCCGGGCGCGAGATCGACCATTCCGGACTCCAGGAACCAGTCGTCGAGCAGCTCAGGGGAGGCGAGCTTCTCCATCGGCTCATCGTTACGTCGCGCGCGCAGCGTGCCGACGAAGTCCAGAGGAAGCGTCCCGCAGGGAAAAGCGTGGTTCACGTAACCATACTGACCAGTGACTCACGGATATGCAACATCCTGCCCGTGACAACCCTTCCGTAAGTCACCTGCTTGACCAGTTACGACATCGCCGACGGCCACGATGGGACGCCGAAAGGCATCCCACAGCCCGTCAGATCGGGGACCAGGCGAGGACACCTTGGAGGTACACGTCCCAGAGGCGGCCGGCGAAGAACTGGCCGAACCTGCCCAGCGCGGCCAGCCGCCCGCGGGCCGAGTCCGCACTCACCCGGAAGCTCGTCAGCTCACGGACGAAGTCGGGCACCCGAAGCCGTACGACCCCGGTGGCCACCACCTCGGCGTCCTTCTCCTCGTCGGCCTGCACATGGCCGCGCAGGATCCGGGTGTACAGCGTCGTGGTGTCGGCCCACAGCCCGCGGCCGGAGTCCTCGTCCACGGTCTTGCAACCGCTCAGCGTGAGCGGGTGTCCGGCCCGGTCGGAGAAGAACAGGCGGTACCGCATGCGCAGATGCTCCGGGTCGCCCTCCTCCACAAAGAGGTTGAAGCTGCCCGACTCCACCTCGCGCCGGCCGCCCAGCGCCTCGCAGTGGATCTGCCCCGTGACCGCCGCCCGGTGCTCGGGGCAGACGATGAAACGGTCCAGCCCGTCGATGCGGATGGTCAGACGCACCGACAGATCCTCCCCGTCCGGCCGGCCGCCGGGTACGGCACGCGCGCCGGGCGCTGCGGAACCGAAGGCGATCGCACCGGCCATCCGTTCGCTGAACCGCAGCCGGCTGCCGTCGGCGGACGGGCACGGCAGTGGAGCGGACAGCGGTATCCCCTCGTCCGCGCACCAGGCCCGGGCCTTGTGCACCCCGAGTTCCACGGCCTGCCGGAAGCGGTCCCGGCTGAAGTTGATCAGGTAGTTGAGCGGGACCTCGCACTGCAGCATCCTGACGGTGATCAGACGGTCGAACTCGCCCCGGTCGCCCGCGCGGATGGCAGCGTTGCTGGCGTCGATCCGCCGCTGCCACTCCTGCAACCGGCTGTTGGCCGCTGTCTCGATGATCTGGAAGTAGTCCGCGACGAAGCCGTTGTGCCAGCGACGGCGCCGGCTGACCGTCCAGATGATCCACAGCTCGTCGCAGCCCCGGCGGATCGCCTCGCCGATGTTCGCGTCGGTGACATAGACGGGGTCGATGTAGGTCCTGCCGTCGATGACGGCCGCGGGGAACCACATCGGCAGCGACACGGCGGCGGCGAGCCGGTCCTCGTCCATCTGATCGGCGGTCAGCGCCTCCAGCTCGTTGCGGGAGAAGTCGTAGAGGTTGAAGGTGGCGAGCCGGTCGGTCGCCCGGATCTTGCCCCAGTCGAGTCCCCAGTCGCGGAAGACGTTCCGCCGGTAGCCGTCGAGCGTGAACAGCGAAGCGCCGTAGGGCCCCTTGAGGTACTGGGGCCAGTTCGGAGTGACCCCCTTCAAGGGGCGGATGTCCCGCCAGTTGTCGGCGATCTGACGCCCGGTCATGCCCTGGCAGTACATCGCCAGATTGAACGTACCGCCGCTCGCGCCGTCCGCGTGATCGAACCGCAGGCCCGCCTCGTCGAGCCAGACCTGGAGCACGCCCGCCTGGAAGGCGACCTTGACTCCGCCACCGGCGAGCATCAACGCCCGGTTGGTGTCATTGGTGCCATGGCCGTCCGTCATGAGTCAGTCACCACCCTGGAAAGGCCGCTTCCGCTCTAGGAGTCGTCGATGATGTGGTCGGCTGCGCGGTCCGCGAGCGCAGCGATGGTGAGCGAGGGGTTGGAACCCACCGGGCCAGGCATGATCGAACCATCGGCGATCGACAGGCCCTCACAGCCGTACACCTCCCCGTAGGAATTGACCACGCCCTCCTCTCGGTTGCGGCCCATCGGAGCCCCACCCAGAGGGTGGACGGTGATCAGCCGGTTGAGGTACGAGAGGGGATCGGGGGCGTACCGTCCGCCCAGCGTCCCGGACAGCTCGCGCATGGTGCGGTTCATCCGGTCGAAATAGGCCGCGGAGGCGGCTGTGTCCCAGTGCAGGTCGAGGTATCCGTCCCGCAGCCGCATCTTTCCGTTCGGCACGTCCCGCCCCATGCCGAGCAGCGGCAGCGACGTCGCGGTGAGCATTCCCTTGCTCAGGGCGCCGGAGAGCTCACGGCCGACCCCGCTCTGGGGGCTCCTGGTCAGATGGGACCAGCCTCTGTGCAGCAGGAAGCGCAGGACACGGTTCGACATGGTGAGGACGTTCTCCTCCACCAGCCAGTTGAGGAAGTCCGGGTAACCCGCGTCCTCGATGAAGAAGCCGCGCCCGGTCCCGCCGTCGAGCAGGTCCGGCATGCGCATCGCGCTGGTGATGACCGGACCGAAACTGGGGTCCATCAGGCGGGGTGCTCCGGAACCACCGTGCCCGTCCCGGGCCTTGAAGACGAATCCCAGAAAGTCGCCGTTGCCCGAGAAGTGGGTGCCGAGCGTGGGGCTGATTCCCGGGAAGGCACTTCGGTTGCGCAACAGCAGGTAAGGAGTGCCGAGCGCCCCGGCGGCGAGGATCAGTCGGTGTGCCCCCACCACGTGCCGTTCGGGGGAGCCACGTGCCCCCTCCGGCCGGTCCAGCTTTCGAGCGAGATACGAGATCGTGAATCCGTCGACGGTGCGCTCGAAGGACCGAACCTCACACCCGGTGCGGAGTTCGGCACCTTGTTGCTCGGCAGTGCTGAGGTAGGTGAGGTCCAGGGTGTTCTTACTGCCGAAATTGCACCCGATGTCGCACTCGCCGACGAGCCGGCAGGTGTAGCGCGGCACTTCGTGCACGTTCTTCTCGCCGTCGACGATGGGCACCCCGGGCACCGGTTTCTCCCCCGGGTTACCGAAGGTCACGGCCAGCGGGGGCCGCTGCCATTCCAGGCCCAGGGCGTGTGCCGCCTCCCGCATCGCCGCGGTCTTCGGTGTGCTGCGGTAAGGCTCGTGTTCGGTGGGGTAGATCTGCACACCCATGGCGGTCTCGACGCGCTCGTAGTGCGGAACGAGCTCGTCGTAGCTGATCGGCCAGTACTCGCCGTTCGCGGCACAGGAGTCGTCCTGCGGGAACCAGCTCCGAGGCTTGCGCAGCAGGACGTTGGCGTAGATCAGCGAACCTCCTCCGAGACCGCTGCAGACCACGGCATCGAGGTCCGAGAAGCTCCACACGTCGAACATGCCGTACAACCCGTGGTCCGGAGCCCAGAAGTTCGCCGCGGTGGCGTGCGGCCCGCGCGGAAATTCGCCCGGCGGATACGCCTTGCCGCGTTCCAGCACGCAGACGCGCATTCCTGCTTCCGCCAGCCGAGAAGCCGTGACCGAGCCGCCGAATCCTGACCCGATCACAACCGCATCGAAGAAGTCCATGCCGGCTGCCTCCGTGAAGCACAAGCCCCCGCACAGGACAGGCAAACGTTCATGTAGTCCCATTGTGACGCGGGCACTCACCACACGCATGCCGAGGCAGGATCCGCCATGGCTACCGAATCCCCTCGACGCTGATGGCAGCGGGCCTGGCCTGTCGGCTGGGCCGGTTCCTCGGTCAAGTCCTCGGCTCCGGCGCTCTGTTGACCACGGCCGGCGACGGGCTGGTGCCGCGCCTGCCGGGAGTCGAGAGCGTGGTGCCGGCCGGGGGGATCGTCGGCGCCACGGTCATGCCGCACGTCATCGACCTGGACGTACCGGTGCGCGTCCGCGTGCTGCGCAAGGCGGACGTGACGATCACCGAAGGAGCTGTGCTAGGGTTTCCGAGTTGCAGTTGTGGTACCCATGAACCTATGTGCGCCTGACAGGAATGTTTCTCCTTCAGGCGCATTATTTGTGTTTCCGGCATCTCCGGATGGGGCCTCTGCCTACAGAAGGAGAAGGTCATGGCACAGGGAACCGTGAAGTGGTTCAACGCCGAAAAGGGTTTCGGCTTCATCGCGCAGGACGGCGGCGGCCCCGACGTCTTCGCCCACTACTCGAACATCGCGACCCAGGGCTTCCGTGAGCTGCAGGAGGGCCAGCGGGTCTCCTTCGACGTCACGCAGGGCCAGAAGGGCCCGCAGGCGGAGAACATCGTCCCCGCCTGATCGCCGGACGCGTATCCGCTCACCGGGGTCCGCACCGTCATGGTGTGGACCCCGGTTTGTGCTGTTTTCAGGAAGGCAGATCACCGCATGTCCCGCAGGCCCCAGAAGCCGAACCGGCGAGCCTCGTCACCCCAGGCGTCCGCGTCGTCACCGCGCGAGTTCCGGCTGCCGGAAAACACGACACCCGCACTTCCCGCCGTCGAGGACTTCGCCGGTCTGGACATGCCCGCGGCGCTGCTGAAGACCCTCACAGCGCAAGGCGTGACCACTCCCTTCCCCATCCAGGCCGCCACCCTGCCCAACTCGCTCGCCGGCCGTGACCTGCTGGGACGGGGACGCACCGGCTCCGGCAAGACCCTCGCGTTCGGGTTGGCACTCCTGGCCCGCACGGCCGGACTGCGTGCGGAGCCCAAGGCCCCCCTCGCCCTCGTGCTGGTGCCCACCCGTGAACTCGCGCAGCAGGTGACGGACGCGCTGACCCCCTACGCGACGGCGGTGAACCTCCGGCTGGCCACCGTGGTCGGCGGGCTGTCCATCACCAAGCAGGCCGGTACGCTCCGGCGCGGCGCCGAGGTGGTCGTGGCGACACCGGGCAGGCTCAACGACCTCGTGGAGCGCGGGGACTGCGTGCTCGACCAGGTGCGCATCACGGTGCTGGACGAAGCCGACCAGATGACCGACATGGGCTTCCTGCCGCAGATCACCAAGCTGATCCAGCACGTACGGCCCGACGGACAGCGCATGCTCTTCTCGGCCACCCTCGACCGCAACATCGACCGCCTGGTGCAGCGGTTCCTGACGGACCCCGTGGTGCACTCCGTGGACCCGTCCGCGGGAGCGGTGACCACCATGGAGCACCACGTGCTCCACGTCCAGGACGAGACCGACAAGAAGGCCGTCACCACGCGCATCGCGGCCCGTGACGGCCGGGTCATCCTCTTCCTCGACACCAAGAGGTCCGCCGACCGGCTCGCCAAGCGGCTCCTGGCCGTCGGTGTCCGCGCCGCGGCACTGCATGGAGGCCGCTCCCAGCCGCAGCGCAACCGCACCCTGGAACAGTTCAAGAACGGCCAGGTCACCGCCCTGGTGGCGACGAACGTCGCGGCCCGGGGCATACACGTCGACGACCTCGACCTCGTCGTGAACGTCGATCCCCCGACCGACCACAAGGACTACCTCCACCGGGGCGGCCGCACGGCCCGCGCCGGCGGCTCCGGCAGCGTGGTCACGCTGGTCCTGCCCGACCAGAAGCGGGACGTCACCCGGCTCATGTCGGACGCGGGCATCCGCCCCCGGACGGCCCGCATCACGTCGAGCGACGCGGAACTGACCACCATCACCGGCGCCCGCGAGCCTTCCGGCGTGGCCGTCACCATCGAGGTCCCCCAGCCGGCGACGGCGTCCGGCCCGGAGACCGGCACCAAGCGCGGCGGGCGCTCCGGCCGACGCCGCCGAAACGGCGGCGGGGGCAATACGGCGACAGGTGCGGCTCCCCGTACGGGGAGCCGGGGCTCCGACCGCCGGGCCGCGGCCGGGACGACAGCGTCTGACAGCACCTCCGCAAGCGGCGGGCGCGGTGCTGCCCGCCGAGCGGGATCCGGCGGGGCCACGGGCGGTGCCGTCGGCGCGGGCGGCCGCAGTGCCGACCGACAGTCCGCGGCCGGTGCGGCGACCCGCGCTGCCTCCGGCAAGGTTGCCCGCGGATCCGGCCGACGGACGGCGGCCGGCGGAGCCACGGGTGGCGCTGCCGGGACCGGCGGCCGCGGTTCCGGCAGCCGAGGCGGCCGTCGCGCCTCCACCACGTGACGCCCTGCCTCTGAATGCCGCAGGAGGGCATCTGACCACAGTGGCGGGGCGGGCTGACACATGCGCGGGATCCGCCCCTGTCACGGTGGCCGGAGTCGGGAGAATCTGCAGGTCAGACGTAGTTTTCGGCCCCGGCACCGAGCTGTTGGGGCCACCCGGCCGCCCGGGGCGAGTGCTCAGCCGCTGATGAGCGGGAAGCCGCGCAGGGCCTGCTGGACATGGAGGGCGTCGCGGGGGAAGAACTCGGCGACCGTGGTGGCCACGACGTCGGCCGCGCACTGGAGGTCGCTAGCGATCCGGTTGACCTCGGCACCGGTGAGGCCGTCGGGGACCTTGCCGAGGCCCAGCGTGGCCTCCTTGGCGTCGACGGTGTCGACGTCGAAGTGGATCGCGAGGCGGGAGCAGCCGGTGGAGGCGAGCCAGTCGAGCAGCGGCCCACTGGAGGTGCGCAAGCCGTCGGGGCCGAAGGCGGTCAGGCCCCATTCCCCTACGTGCCGGTAGGCGCCCTCGGTCCACTCGTGCAGGCCGACGAGCGCGACCCGGTCCGCCGGGACAGTGGCCGGGAGCAGCGGTGATGCGGGCCGGGTCCTGCTCTGTGATGATCTTCAGGGCGTCGCCGAGCTGCCGGGTGACCACGGTCTTGGACTCGATGCCGTCCCGCGATTCGCCGCCGTGGTCGCTCAGGGGGACGGAGACGGTAGCGACCGGCTCGTCGCGGCTCCAGTGGCACTGCCCAGCCACTGGGACGACTACCACTTCGTGTTCTCGGCGACCGTACGCTGGTACCTCATCGAATCGCCCGGAAACGACCCCGCCCTCAATCCGGCAGGACTCGCCGTCGAAGCAGTCCTGAACCGTGCCCGTGCCGTCACCGAGAGACGGGAGCCGGGCCGAGCCTCACTCGTGCAGCACGAGTTCAGCGGTGTCCTCAGTCGTATGTGCCCGGACCCCACAGGACATCTCCAGGCCATGGCGGAAAGCATCAGTCTCACCTTTCTGGAGCAGGACCAGGAGCGCTTGGACAGACTCGCCGACGTGCGCAAGGGCAAGGCGGTCTGGGAGCACCAACGCAAGTACGAGCAGCCCGGCAAACCATTCGCTTACGAGACAGCCGAGGACCTGCTACGCCGGTTCGATCCGCCGCCGACCTTCACGCCGAACTCCTGGACGCACGCCCGTGAAGTTGTCGGACGGTTCTTGGCACGTATCGGCTCGGACGGCTGCGCAATCGCCGACCCGGACAACGCGAGGACCCGCCTGTCGACCTCGTTGCAGCCGCTCGCGGCTACCTCAGCGCCGCGTCATGCGACCGTGCACAACGACATCAACGGCGGCGTTCAGCACGGTCCTGTCATCCAATCAGGCCGAATCACCGAGCTCACCTTCCACGTCCACCAACCCCCAGCCCCCGACCAGAGCTGAGGACGGGCTCAACACCCCCCAACCGCCCGGCATCAAGGGTGGATCACCGGCCAGATCGAGGGTTTTCCCTGTAACCCTTTGACCTTCGCTTTGCCTATCGTTCCTGCACAGCTGACCCACAGGTAACCCCGGACGGGTCTGCAGGCACCCGCGCGCGGTCGGCCATCTGTACCGCATTTCGGTTTCACACCCCCTCCGCTTCGACGCCGAAGCGCCTCCCCACCGCCGCTCCGGCCTGCCCGGAGTCGGTCGCGAAAGGCATACCCTTGCGTACAGTTCCCGCCACGGGACGGAAGCTGATATCCGTCGCCGCGGTCTCCGCGGCCCTGCTCACCGCCGCCACGGCCACCGTCGCCGTCGCTCACGACGGCACCGCCGGTGCGGCCGCGGTCCCTGCCGCCCGGACCGAGGCCGCCCCCGGTACCCCGGCCGAACGTCTCATCGTCGGTTACAAGTCGGGCGCCTCCGAGGCTACTTCCAACAAGGCCGCCGAGGCCGACGCCGTCGCCAAGGCCAAGGAGACCGGCGAGGACGTCGACTTCCAGCGCCGCCTCGGCACCGGCGCCGCCCTCGTCGACCTCGGCGACAACGCCACCACGGCCGACGTCGCTGACGTCGTCGCCGAGTACCGGGCCGACCCGCAGGTCGCCTACGTCGTACCGGACCGGCTCAACAAGCCGATGGCCACGCCGAACGACACCGAGTACGGCAAGCAGTGGGACCTGTTCGAGGACACCGCCGGTATGCGCGTGCCGGGCGCCTGGGACCTGTCCACCGGGTCCGGCGTCACCGTCGCCGTCATCGACACCGGGTACGTGGCGCACTCCGACCTGGCCGCGAACATCGTCGGTGGCTACGACTTCATCTCCGACACCGCTGTCTCCGTCGACGGCGACGGCCGCGACAGCAACCCGGCCGACCCGGGCGACTGGTACGCCGCGGGCGATTGTGGCACCGGCGTCCCGGCCAGCAACTCCTCCTGGCACGGCACGCACGTCGCCGGGACCATCGCAGCCGCCACCAACAACGGCAAGGGCGTTGCCGGCATCGCGTACGGTGCGAAGGTCTCCCCGCTGCGTGTGCTGGGCAAGTGCGGCGGCTACGACTCCGACATCATCGACGCCATCACCTGGGCGTCCGGGGGCACCGTCACCGGTGTGCCCGCCAACGCGAATGTCGCCAAGGTCATCAACATGAGCCTCGGCGGCGACGGCGCCTGCACCTCGGCCACCCAGAGCGCCATCAACGCGGCCGTGAACCGGGGCACGACGGTCGTCGTGGCCGCGGGCAACGAGAACGACAACGTCGCGAACCACTCCCCGGGCAACTGCAACAACGTCATCTCGGTCGCCGCGACCAACCGCTCCGGCGCCAAGGCGTCCTACTCCAACTACGGCTCCCTCGTGGACATCTCGGCGCCCGGCGGCCAGACCAGCACCGGCACCGCGAACGGCATCCTGTCCACGCTCAACTCCGGCACCAAGACCCCGTCGACCGAGTCGTACACCTACTACCAGGGCACCAGCATGGCCACCCCGCACATCGCGGGCCTCGTCGCGCTGATGAAGTCGGCCAACTCCGCGCTGACCCCGGCCCAGATCGAGTCGGCGATCAAGGCCAACGCCCGGCCGCTTCCGGGCAGTTGCTCGGGTGGCTGCGGTGCCGGCCTGGCCGACGCGGCCAAGGCGGTGCAGGCGGTGAGCGGTTCCGGCGGCACGGGTGGCACCACCTTCACCAGCACCTCGGCCATCGCCGTCCCCGACGCGGGCTCGGCGATCGAGTCCCCCATCGGCGTCAGCGGGCTGACGGGCAACGCCCCCGCGACCCTGAAGGTGGCGGTCGACATCACTCACACCTACCGCGGTGACCTGGTCATCGACCTGGTCGCACCGGACGGTTCGGCCTACCGGCTGAAGTCCTCCAGCAGCTCGGACTCCGCCGACGACGTCAGGACCACGTACACGGTGGACGCCTCCAGCGAGACCGCGAACGGCACCTGGAAGCTGCGGGTGCAGGACATGTACGCGCAGGACACGGGCACGCTCAACAGCTGGGCGCTGACCTTCTGAAGGCCCTTGACGGCAGATCGACAGCAGGCGGGCCGATCGGTGCGGATGCGTGCCGGTCGGTCCGTCGGCTTGTCCAGCCGCGTCACCAACCTGGCCGATCAGCACACCTAGTCCTGGATCTCCGCCTGCTGCTCCTCCCCCGCGAGCAAGCCCACCGGACGGCGGCCCGATGGCTGCTGTGGCTCGGGGCGGGCGGGCACGGGGGGCATCGGTCGGTCCGTCGGGGCGTCGGTGGTCACGGTGACCGGTTCCCCGTGATGGAGCACGACCAGCGGTTCACCTTCGACCAGCCGGTACCGCGCATGGGACGGGCCGATGTCCACCTTCAGCCGGCGTCCGCGTACCAGCACGGTGAACGCCACCCTGGACAGCGCTTCCGGCAGGCGGGGTGCGAACGACAGCAGGTCCGGTTTTCCGTCCTCGCCGATGTACCGGCGCAGGCCGCCGAAGCCCGCGACCAGGGCGATCCACGTCCCGGCGAGGGAGGCGATGTGCAGCCCGTCACGGGTGTTGTGCTCCAGATCGTCCAGGTCCATCAGCGCGGCCTCGGCGAGGTAGGCGTAGGCCAGCCGCAGGTGCCCGGTCTCGGCGGCCAGCACCGCCTGGCAGCACGCCGACAGGGAGGAGTCGCGGACGGTGAGCGCGTCGTAGTAGGCGAAATTGCGCGCCTTTTCCTCGTCGGTGAAGATGTGCGGGCATTCGATCATCGCCAGCACCACATCGGCCTGCTTCACCACCTGCTTGCGATACAGGTCGAAGTAGGGGTAGTGCAGCAGCAGCGGGTAGTTCTCGGGCGGGGTCGCCTCGAAGTCCCAGCGCTGGAAACTCGTGAACCCGGCCGACTGTTCGTGCACACCGAGAGACTCGTTGTACGGCACCGCCATGCGGGCCGCGGCGTCCCGCCACACGGCGGTCTCCTCGTCGTCGACACCGAGTTCGGCGGCGCGGTCGGGATGACGCGCGGCCACGGCCGCAGCGGCCAGCAGGTTCTGCCGGGCCACCAGGTTGGTGTACAGGTTGTCGCGGGCGATGGCGCTGTACTCGTCGGGTCCGGTGACCCCGTCGATGTGGAAGACGCCTTCCGCGTCGTGGTGTCCGAGGGAGCGCCACAGCCGAGCGGTGTCCACGAGGAGGTCGAGCCCCTCTCGGCGTTCGAAGTCCTCGTCCCCGGTCACCATGACGTACCGGACCGCGGCCATGGCGATGTCGCCGTTGATGTGGAAGGCGGCCGTGCCGGCCGGCCAGTAGGCGGAATTCTCGGCACCGCCGATGGTCCGCCAGGGGAACGCCGCTCCCGACAGGCCCAGCTGGTCCGCGCGTTCCCGCGCCGTCGGCAGCATCCGGTGCCGCCATCTCAGTGCCGACGCGACGGTCTCCGGCGCGGTGAACGTCAGGACCGGCAGCACGTAGGACTCGGTGTCCCAGAAGGAGTGCCCGTCGTACCCGGTTCCGGTCAGGCCTTTCGCGGGAATGGCCTGGTTCTCGCCGCGGGCCGCGGCCTGGAGCACGTGGAAGAGGGCGAACCGCACCGCCTGCTGGATCTGCGCGTCGCCCTCGACCTCGACGTCCGCGCCGGCCCAGAAGCGGTCCAGGTACGCCCGTTGCGCGGCGACCAGGCCGTCCCAGCCCGTGCTGACCGCGGCCGCCACCGCGCCGTCCACCTGATCGTGCACGGCAGGCAGCGAGCGCTGCCCCGACCAGCCGTAGGCCACGAACTTGACCAGCCGCAGCGGCTGCCCGGGCACCAGGTCCGCGGTCACCGTCAGACGACTGACATCGGGCTCGCTCTGCGCCGTCCAGCGCGTGCTCTCGGGCCCCTCGACGAGGTGGTCGGCCGCCGCTGCCACCCGCAGTGTGCTGCGGGTGGTGCAGTGTACGAGCCGCAGGCGGGTGTCCTGTGCGAAGTGCTCCTCGGCCTTCAGGGGGGACTCGATCGCCGCGGCCACGCGCGGGTCGCCCTCGAGGCTGGGCAGTTGTTCGTTGGCCACCAGCTCGGACTGCACGGCCACCGTGGTCGGTCCGTCGATCGGCTCGACCTCGTACACGATCGCGGCCACCGCGCGTTGGGCGAAGGACACGAGCCGCTGTGAGGTGATCCGGACCGTGCGGCCGCCGGGCGATGTCCACCGCGCGGTGCGGCTGAGCACACCGGACTGGAAGTCCAGAACCCGCTCGTGCGCCAGCAGCTGACCGTAGCGCAGATCGCACGGGTGGTCGTCGACCAGCAGCCGGATGACCTTGCCGTCGGTGACATTGATCAACGTCTGGCCGGACTCGGGATATCCGTAGCCCGCTTCCGCGTAGGGCAGTGGATGCCGCTCGTGGACGCCGTTGAGGTAGGCGCCGGGCAGCCCGTGGGGCTCTCCCTCGTCGAGGTTGCCGCGCCACCCGATGTGCCCGTTGGACAGCGCGAACACCGATTCGCTCTGGGCGAGCACGTCCAGGTTCAGCTCGGTCTCGCGCAGGCACCACGGCTCGACCGTGAAGCTGGGGTGGGTGATCACCGCGACTCCAGGAGTTCGGCCAGGTCACGGACCACGATGTCCGCCCCGTGCTTACGGAGCTGATCCGTCTGGCCCACCCTGTCGACGCCCACGACCACGCCGAAGCGTCCCGCTCGCCCGGCCTCGACGCCGGCCAGGGCGTCTTCGAACACCGCTGCCTCGTCCGGATCCGTGCCGAGCCTGCGGGCCGCCTCCAGGTAGGTGTCCGGGGCGGGCTTGCCGCGCAGCCGGCGCTCGTGCGCCACCACTCCGTCGATCCGTTCGTCGAACAGGTCCTCGATGCCGGCCGCTGCCAGGACGTCCCGGCAGTTCGCGCTGGACGACACCACCGCGCACCGCAGCCCGGCTTCCCGCGCCGCGTGCACGAAGCGGACCGAGCCCTCGTAGGGTTCCACCCCGTCCTCGCGGATCCGCCGCAGCACCAGGTTGTTCTTGCGGTTGCCCAGTCCGTTCACCGTCTCCGCCTCGGGCGGGTCGTCCGGCGTGCCCTCGGGCAGGTGCACCCCACGTGCGGCGAGGAACGTGCGTACGCCGTCCTCGCGGGGCCGCCCGTCCACATACTCGTCGTAGTCGTCCACCGCGTCGAAGGGCACGAAGTCGGTCCCCTCACGTGTCGCGCGCTCGCGGAGATAGGCGTCGAACATCTCCTTCCAGGCGGCCGCGTGCACCTTGGCGGTCTGGGTGAGGACACCGTCGAGGTCGAACAGACAGGAACGGACATGAGCAGGAAGCCCCAGCATGCCGCCGAGGCTAGGAGGCTCCTGCGGCCGCTCTCGTCAGGCCGGCGTCCGGCACGCCGCAAGACACCCGCACGGGGGACAGAAGGGGCCCCTGGCCAGCGGAAACGCCGGCCAGGGGCCCGTGCGGAGATGGGCCTGCGTCAGCCGTCGGACTCCGACGACGGGATGTACGCGCCCGGCACGTCGTTCGGAGCGTAGATCCTGCTCTCGCCGGGGTACGGCTTGGCCCAGTTGTGCGTCTGGTACCACGTGAGGTGGTTCATCTGCGCGGGGTTCGCGTAGTCGGGCACGGCGTGGGGCCCGGTCAGCCGCTGCTCGGACTTCCAGTCATCCCACTTCGCCGCGAGTCGCCGCATGTCCGCCGGCACCTTCGACGACGGCACGGCCGCCGCCTTGGGGTCCTGCGGCGCGGGGGTGTCCACACCGCAGGAAGGCGGGGTCTTCAGACCATCGGTCAGCGAGGTCCGGTTGGGCAGCGCCGTGAACGCCGTGTCGTCCGGCTTCCTGGTGAACGCCCCGGCCATCGGGCTGGCCGCGCTGTCCTTCTGGTTCATCGGGTGGATCCCGAGGATCTGCTCGATGGTGCGGATCATCGTGATCTGCGAGTAGTAGTGGCTGTCGACGGTGCCGTGCTGGGCCCAGGGGCTGATGATCTGGATCGGGGCACGGTGGCCGTCGACGTGGTCGAGGCCGGCCTGGGAGTCGTCCTCGACGACGAAGATCGCCGAGTCCTTCCAGTACTTGCTGTGCGAGATCTCGTCGACCATCCTGCCGACCGCGAGGTCGTTGTCCGCGACCTGAGCCGCGGGACTCGCCGGACCACCGGTGTGGTCGTTGGAGAGCCAGAACATGTTCAGGTTCGCCGGACCGTTCTTCTCGAAGTCCTGCTTCCAGATCTCGTACTTGTAGATGTCCGGGACACTGGTGTCGAACATCGGGAAGCCCGGCACCGACACGTCGTTGAGCGACGGGATCGCCGAGCCCGTCTGTATGGGGTAGGCGGTGTTCTGCCCGGTCGCGGCCATGTTCTTGGCGTCGCAGTACAGGTTCTGCCAGGACGCGCCGGCCGGCTTGCTCTCGATCGACTGGAACTCGCCGAAGTCCCGCACGGTCTTGCCCGCCGCCTGCGCGCCGGTCCAGAGGAAGCCGGACTTCTGGTGGCCGAGAGCGTCGTTCTCGGTGTCGTAGCTGCGCGCGTACTCACCGGCCGAGGACTCGGTGTACTCCGGGTCGTCGGCCTGCATCAGCCAGTTGTGGCCCTCGGCGGAGTTGGTGCCGATGTCGTAGGTGTTGTCGTACAGCCCGAACTGGTCGGCCAGCGCGTGCTGGTTCGGCGTCACGTTCTCGCCGAACTGCGTCACCGAGGGGTCGCCGTCGCCCTTCGCGATGTCGCCGAAGACCTGGTCGTAGGTCCGGTTCTCCTTGACGATCAGGAAGACGTGCTTGATCGTCGACGGGTCGCCGAGCCGGTGCGGGACCGGGACCGGCCTGGCGTAGCTCCTGCCCCTGGCCAGCTTGACCGAGCCGGGGGTCCAGCCGTTCTGCCGGAAGACCTTGGCCGTCTGGGCCCTGATGACGCTGTCGTCCGGCAGCGTGAAGCGCTGCACGCTCGACGTGGTGTCGTGGGTGCCGTGTCCGGCGCTGGTGGTGGGCCGGCGGGCGTCGATACCGCGGGTGTTGGAGACCAGCACCTGGTCGCCGACGGTGGTGATCTCCGCGGGGAAGTAGTCCGTCGGGAGCAGGCCGACGTAACCGACCGGCTCCTGCGGGCTCTTGTACCGGTAGACGGCGACCGCGTTGGCGCGGCCGAGCGTCACCAGCAGACGGCCGTCGTCGGTGAGCGTCACCCCGTTGGGCTCGTAGCCCACCGACGCCTCCGGCCACGGCCGGGTGTCGATGGTCTGCACGACCTTGTCCTTGTCGGTGTCGATGACCGACACGTCGTTGGTGGCGGTGTTGGTGACGAACAGCGCCTTCCCCTTGGCGTACAGGGCCGTCGGGTGCAGACCGACGTCGATGCTCGACGGGGCGGCCTCCGGGTTCGCCAGGTCGATGACGCTGACCGTGCCGGTGGTGGTGGCACCGGTCTTGGGGTCGGCCGGAACCTGAGTGCCGTACGAGTTCATGGTGGTGTCGCCGGGCTGCGCCGGGCGACCGCCCTCGTTGCTGACGTAGAGCTTGTCGCCGGCCTGGACCATGTCGCGCGGGGCGTTGCCCACGGTCCAGCTCTGCTTGACGGCGCCGGTCGCCGCGTCGATGGCGACCACCCGGTTCTGGCCGTTGACCGCGGAGTACACGGTGGAGCCGTCGGACGAGAAGACCGCCTCGCCGACCAGGGCGTGCTTGGCCCCGTCCGCCGGGATCTTGATCGACACCGGATCGGTGACCGTGCCGTCCGGGTTCACCGTGAACCTGGTGTAGCCGTCGGTCTGGCCCAGCCACAGCTGCTTGCCGTCGGGCGAGTAGGTGGGGCCTTCCTGTCCCACGCTGTTGCTGCTGATGCGCGGGACCGACGACGCGGCGGTGCCGACGACCTGCTGCACCTTCCAGTTCTGCACGTCGACGATGGCCAGTGCGCTGCCGCCGTCGGTGACCGAGGCCGCGAGGTGGGTGCCGTCCGGGCTGACTGAGGACGACATGATCTTGCCGTTGTTGATGACGAGGCGGTCGCCGTACGGGGCGATGTACTGGTCGCTGGAGATGACCTGGCCCTGGTCGGTGGTCTCACCGACCTGATCGGTGCCGAACTGGCGTGTCTGGGCGTAACCGATGCCGGCGGTGACGGCGAGGACGACCGCGGTGGCGGCTGCCGTGAGGGTGCTCCGGCGGCCCATTCGTCTACCGAGGAAGTCCGTCCCGACACTCCGCCGGTGGCGTGTTACCTGCATGGAGTCACTCCTTCGAAGTGCGGAGAAGTTCGACGTTGCCGTCGAACTGCCAAAGTGGGTTCGGCGCATCGCCGTTCGGGGTCCGGACCAGGAAGTAGCCGTTCACTTCCTTCGGCCCGTCGCCGTCGGCCATGAACCGCCCGTCCGGGGTGACGTCGAGTTGGTAGATGGCCGTGCCTGCGGCCTCGACGCCGGGGAGATGCCAGGAGACGACGCAGCGCCAGTCGTTGCCCGGTCCCTCGGCGGCGACCCTGATGCTGCCCTTGTCGCACGTCGCCGTGGCCTTCAGCTGTGCTTCGGTGACCTCGGGGCGGTTGAGCTGCTTCGTCTGCATGCGATAGAGGTGGGCGAACACCGTGGCGAGCGAGCGCTGCACTTTGTCCTGTTCGATGCCGGAGCCCGTGGCCCCGGTCGTCGCGGCGACGACCGCGACGGTCACGGCGACCACCCCGGCCAGCGGCAGGGCTCCGGCGGTGACCGCGCGGCGCCCCGAGCCGTCGTAGCCGGCGTTGGTGAAGTCGCGCCGCACGAAGAGCGCGTAGGCCAGCACGGTCGCGATCACCGTCCACACCAGGCTGACCACGATGCCGATGAGGAGCGGGCGGAGCTGTGCCTGGCTGGTGAACAGGCCGTTCCAGGCGATGAAGGCGTAGCTGGGCAGGGCGAGTCGTACGGCGGCGGGGAGCGGCAGCATCTGGGCCAGTTGCATGCCGAGCGCGACGACCGCGGGCAGCAGCAGTCCCATCGGGGAACGCCCCAGGGTGACGGACCCGAGCAGTCCGATCGCTGCGAGAGCCAGAGTCGGGGCGAGTACGCAGACCCAGGCGAGCAGGACCTTCCCTGCCGCGTCCCCCGGCGTCAGCAGGTGGCCGTCGAGGCCGACCAGTGGCTGGTTTCCGACCGCCAGGAGACCACCGACCACACTGGAACCGGCCAGCCCCGCCACGAGCAGCAGGAGGACGGTGAGACTGGCCAGTGCCTTCGCCGCGAAGATCCGCCTGGCCGACCGGACCACCACGAGCAGGTGGCGCCAGGTGCCGAGCCGGTCCTCGGAGGCGAACACGTCGCCGGCGACCACCGAGGTCAGCAGAGGGAGCGCCCAGGTGCCCGCGAAGCCGAGCGTCACCAGCGGTCCGGCCCATCCCGTGGCGTGCATCCAGCGGCCGAAGAGGGTGTCGACGGGCAGCGTGCTCTGCCGGCTCACAGCGGCGACGAAGAGCCCCGGCGCGATCCAGCAGGCGAGGACCAACAGGCGGATCCGCCATTGGGAGACGAGCTTGACCAGCTCGAAGCGGTAGGCGCGCGGAACCGAGACGGGGCGGGCAGTGGCAACGATGTCCTCGGCGACGGTCGCGGTCATCGGCCGGTCTCCTTCGGCTCGGTGAGGGCGAGGAAGGCGGCTTCGAGCGGCGAGACCACGGGGGCCAGCTCGCGCAAGGCGATGCCCGCGTGCACGAGTTGCACCACGAGTTCGTCCAGGGCGGGCACCAGCGCGCGCACGACGAGCGCCTCGGCGTCGTGCCGTGCCCCGGTGTCGTCGACGATCCGGATGCCGGCCGCGTCGCCGGCCAGCCGCCGGGCGGCCTGCGGGTCGGAGGTGAGCAGCCGGTAGTCGAGTTCACGGTTCTCGGCGGCCAGCTTGCTCAGCGGGCCGGAGAAGACGACCCGTCCGGTGGCCAGGATGGTGACTTCGGAGCACAGTGCCTGGAGATCGTCCATGCGGTGGCTGGAGAGCACGACGCTGGTTCCGTCCGCCGCGAGCCGGGTGAGGACACCGTGTACGTGCTTCTTGCCGGCCGGGTCGAGGCCGTTGGCAGGCTCGTCCAGCACGAGCAGCCGGGGCTTGGTGATCAGGGCTGCGGCGAGCCCGAGCCGCTGACGCATGCCGAGGGAGAAGCCGCGGGTCTGGTCGTCGGCGACATCGGTGAGCCCGACCTGGTCGAGCACGTCGTCGACCCCCGCCGTCCCCGCGTCACGGCCACGGAGGGCAACCAGCGCGGTGAGGTTCTGCCGGGCGGTGAGCGAGGGGTAGAGACCGGGCCCGTCCACGAAGCCGGCGACACCGTCGGGAGCGGTGAGCGCCCGCTGGACCGGCGTACCCAGGATCTCCAGGCGGCCGCCGTCGGCGACGGCCAGGCCCAGCAGGAGTCCGAGCAATGTTGTCTTGCCGGCGCCATTGGGTCCGACCAAGCCGTGGATCTGCCCCCGCGCCACATCCAGATCGACACCGTCGAGCGCGACGACGTCGCCGAAGCACTTGGTGATGCCGCGAGCCCGGACTGCGAGGCGTGTGTCCATGAGTCCCTTCTTTCGAAGCCTTCAGGGACCTTAGGGACAGCACACAACGCAGGCACAGACAGCCGGTTGAACGTCCATGGAACGGATCGTCAAGGCGTCGACAAGTCCGGGTGCACAAAACAGCGTGCATCGAGGCAGAGTTGGGCACTTCTGGGAGGCAACGACGCGGTCGGTAACTGGGCCGTTCAGAGCCGCGCATCGAGCGGTGCCGCCGCGCTCACCCGGAGGCCGGGGCGCCGTCGGCCGCGTCGGTGGAGCGCAGCAGGCGCAGGAACGCCTTCACGCCCGCGATGATTTCCTGGTTGTCGGTGAGGCGGTTCACCGTGGACTCGAACTCCCGGCCCAGCGCGACGATCCTGCGGTCCGACTCCTCGGTCCGCTCGTACGTGCTCACGGTCAGCGCGTCCACGGTGCGGCGCAGTTCGGCGAGGGCTCGGTACTGTTCCTCCGCCTTCTCCTCCAGGACGCGCGTGCCGGCCTCGGCGCGGTTCAGCCGGGCGTGCAGCTCGACGACGTCGTCCCGCGGATACGTGACGTCCTTGAGGAGGGTGCCCAGGCGCCGTCGGAGCTGGCCGAAGTAGGCGCCGGCCGGCCGGAAGAAGGTGCTCAGCAGGAAGAACGCGGCGAACCAGTACCCCGTGAACTCGCCCGTCGCCCAGGTGACCGCGAAGACGACCGCCGCCGTCAGGACGTGACCCGCGACCGCCGCCCGGAGCATGGTGCGGGCGATGCGCGCGGCCTCGGCATCCCGGGCCTGGGAGACCTCCAACCCCTTCTCCCGGCTCACCGCGATCTCGGCGAGCACCGCGTGCGCGCGGAAGTACAGGTTCCAGGGCAGTGTGAGCAGGACAAGCAGCCACAGAAGGCTCAGTACGCCCGCCCCGACGGCGAACACCACCGCGGGCGGTGCCCCCGCCACGTAGGCGAGGACCAGTGCTGTGGCCGCCGCGACGACGGCCACCACCGCCCCCAGAAATCTGACCATGGCCCCGCCTCCCGTTCGTACACCGGCACGGCCCATCGTCCCCGGCTCGGTGCGGTTGGGCATGAGTAGGCGTACTCAGTCGATAAAGGAAGTGCGGGTGTTCGAGCCGGTGAGGTACGTTCCTGCCTGTTCGAAGGGGGACCCGAAGTGGCGAAGCTGAACCAGATCATCGCTGTCGAGAAGGGTGTCAAGAGCAAGTCGCTCCAGGACATCACCGCGGCGCACCACAAGGTGCAGAAGCCGGCACTGCTGGCAGGTATCTCGCGTACGTACCAGCCGAAGGACGAGGAGGGCGAGCAACTGCCGCCCGAGTCCACGCGGGTACAGGTGCAGGCCGAGGACGTGCTGCGGGAGATGTCCGCGTCGCTCACCCGGCTCTTCGACGTGACCGCCACCAAGGACTGGGCGAACTGCGCGGCCCGCGCGGACGTCACGGTCGACGGCCGGACGATCGTCACCGACGTCCCGGTCAGCTATCTCCTCTTCCTGGAGAAGCAGCTCACCGACCTGCACACGTTCGTCAGGAAGCTTCCCACCCTCGACGCCGCAGAGTCCTGGTCGCCCGACCCGTCGACGGACTGGTGGAAGACGGATCCGGTCCGCACGATCCGCACCAAGAAGGTCCCCCGCAACCACGTCAAGGCGGAGGCGACCGACAAGCACCCGGCGCAGGTCGAGGTGTACTACGAGGACGTGCCCATCGGGTACTGGACGACCGTGAAGTTCTCCGGAGCGCTCCCGGCGCGGCGGGTGAACGAGCTGGTGGAGCGGGTCGAGAAGCTCCAGCAGGCGGTGAAGTTCGCCCGCGAGGAGGCCAACGGCGCCGACGTCACCGACCAGCGGGTCGGCGAGGCGGTGTTCGGCTACCTGCTCGGCTGACGCCGACCACGGGTAGCATCCATGATCGCCCCCGCGTGCGAGCGCGGGGGTGCGCGACAGGCGCGGGCCGGACTGAGGACCGGTGCGCGCGATGAGCGCAAGCTGACACTGAAGTTCAGCCTGAAGAAGCGGTGACAGTGAAGGTTCGAGTCCTTCCCCCGGCACAGCGCCCGCAACGGGCCGGGGTAGCCCAACATGGCAGAGGCAGCCGCGGTCAATCTCAGACTCTCGCTCCAGTCTCAGCATCGCCGCCGATCGCCGGATCGACCGGGGCCGGACGAACGCCGTCGGATGCGAGTTCGACTCTCGCCTGCACCTCTCACACGGTGCGGTAGTTCAAAGGAAGAACACGACGGCATGATGACTGATCCGTCCTCTTAAACGCCGCCGGCGTGCGCAATTGGGTGGCATCCCCAGGGGCCCGGGAGCTGGATACGACTCCCGGGCTCCGTCACGTCCGGCCCCGACCCGCCGCAGCGTCCGTCGACCAAGGCGTAGAAGGCGCCGCCGTAGGCGATGTCCACTCAGCGAAGCACCACCGTGCGCCTGCCCTGGACGAACCCCCGCCCCTCGCAGTGCCATCGGACGCACAGCCTTCGTACGCATCAGGGGACCTCCGGGCCGCGGTACTCGCTCATCGCGTCGATGAGCCAGCGGGCCAGGTAGTCGGCGAACGAGGACCGCGGGAGGAGCCGGTACGTCGGCGCTCCGTCGACCTGCCAGAGCAGCACCGCGACCGGTCCCACCGTGGTCGACACCGCCTGTCCGGGACCGAAGGCCCGAGGATGCAGGTCCAGCGGGCAGCCCTTCTCCAGCACCTGCCGGGCGGCCGGGCCGCTCAGCTCCAGCGTGGTGCGGTTCGCCGAGACGTCGACAACCGAGCCCGGGTCTCCTCCGAGGGCCTCCTTCAACTCGGTGGCCACTGCGGTCCCCTCGGCCTGGGACAGCACGAGCCACTCGTCAGGGCCGAGCCAGACGACCGTGTGGGGGCCGGACGCGGTGGTGTGGCCGCACTGCCGCGGGAGCGGTGCCCCCAGGGTCTTCTCGATGCGGTCGGCCGCTTCGGAAGCGGGGTCGACGCGCAGGTTCACCATGGTGATGAACGGCCACTCGGTCAGCGTGACACCGCGGGCGCCCGTGACCGTGGCGGCGCGCATCCGCTCTTCCAGATGTGCCAGAGGGCTGCGGCGCAGGCGCACCGGTCCGGCCTCGGTCGGCTCAGCCATCTCGCTTGGTCCCTTCGGGGTCGTAGAGTACGAAGTCGGCCACCTCGACGGGCACCAGCTCCTCGCCCACCGGGGCGAGGAGGGTCTCGCCGATCCTGGCCCGCCCGTCGGCGACGAGGGCGAGGGCGAAGGGGCGGCCGAGGGCCGGGCTGTGGTAGCTGGAGGTGACGTGGCCGAGCATCGGCACCGGCCCGGCCTCGGGGGTCAACGACACATCCGGGGCCACGAGTTGGGTGCCCTCGGGCAGCCGGGTCGCGCGGTCGGCCGGCAGCAGGCCGACCAGCTGCTTGCGGTCGGTGCGGGAGGTGTCGGGGCGGGCGTAGGACCGCTTGCCGACGAAGTCCTTCTGCTTCGAGACCACCCAGGACATGCCCGCGTCCTGCGGGGTGACGGTGCCGTCGGTGTCCTGGCCGACGATGATGTAGCCCTTCTCGGCGCGCAGGACGTGCATGGTCTCGGTGCCGTACGGGGTGATGCCGTACGGCTGCCCGGCCTCGTACACCTGCTCCCAGACGGCCGGGCCGTACCACGCGGAGACGTTGATCTCGTAGGCGAGTTCGCCGGAGAAGGAGATCCGGCAGATACGGGCAGGGATGCCGGTGGCCAGGGTGGTCTCGCGGAAGGCCATGAAGGGGAACGCCTCGGCGGACAGGTCGACGTCGGGCGCGAGTTGGGCGACGACCTGGCGCGACTGCGGGCCGACGACAGCGATCGTCGACCACTGCTCGGTCACCGAGGTGCAGTGGACGTCGAGTTCGGGCCACTCGGTCTGCAGCCACTCCTCCAGCCAGTCCAGGACCGCGGCGGCGCCGCCGGTCGTGGTGGTCATGAAGTAGCGGTTGTCGTCGAGGCGCAGCGTCACGCCGTCGTCGAAGATCATCCCGTCGGGCTTGCACATCACGCCGTAGCGGGCCATGCCGGGCTTGAGCTTCTTGAAGGCGTTCGTATAGATGCGGTTGAGGAACTCGCCCGCGTCCGCGCCCCAGATCTCGATCTTGCCGAGGGTGGAGGCATCCATGAACGCCACGCCCTCGCGGGCCGCTCGGCCCTCGCGGGCCACGGCCGTGTCCATGTCCTCACCGGGCCGGGGGTAGTACCAGGGGCGCTTCCACTGCCCGACGTCCTCGAACTCCGCGCCGTGGGCGACGTGCCAGTGGTGGATGGAGGTGGTGCGTTCGGGATCGAACAGCTCGCCGCGCTCACGCCCGGCCAGGGCGGCGAAAGCCACCGGTGTGTAGGGCGCCCGGTAGGCCGTGGTGCCGATCTCTCCGGGCGACGCACCGGCGCCGAGGGCCTCGGCGATCACCCCGATCGCGTTGACGCCGGACGTCTTGCCCTGGTCGTTCGCCGTGCCGAGCGAGGTGTAGCGCTTGACGTGCTCGACACCGCGCATGCCGGCGCCGGTGGACCGCCAGACGTCGGCGACGGTGACGTCGCGCTGCAGGTCGACGAAGTGGGTGTCCCAGCTGCCGGGTTCGCCGTCGGGGGCAGGCACCAGCCACAGGGCGCGCACCTCAGGACGTGCCTCCTGGTACGAAGCCGTGGGCACCGGCACCGGGAAACCGGCGTCCGTCGCGGCCCGCGCACCGGCCCGCGCCCCCTCGGCCAGACAGCCGTCGAGGTCGTACGTCCCGCGCGCCGCACCCACGACCTGCTGGTCCCGTACGGTGCCGTCGGGGACGAAGGCGACCAGGTCCTCGTCCCAGCGCAGCCGGCCCTGGCGCTGGCTGTGCAGGTGCACCACCGGGCTCCAGCCGCCCGAGACGGCGAGCAGATCGCAGTCGAACGACTCCGGTTCACCGGTGAGTCGACCGTTCTCGTCGAGGGCCTGGACGGTGACTCCGGCGAGCCGCCCCTCGCCCGCGGTGCCGACCACCGCACTTCCCGTCAGCACCCGCACCCCGGTCGCCACGGCGACATCGGCTGCCCGGCGGGACAGCTCGGGGCGCGCGTCCACGACGGCGGCGACGTGGATCCCGGCGGCGTGGAGATCGGCGACGGTCTCATAGGCGCTGTCGTTGGTCGTGCTGACCACGGCCCGCGAGCCGGGAGCCACGGCGTACCGGTTGAGGTACGAGCGCACGGCCGCCGCGAGCATCACCCCGGGTCGGTCGTTGCCGGCGAAGACCAGCGGACGCTCGTGCGCACCGGTCGCCAGGACCACCTGGCGGGCCCGGATGTGCCACAGCCGTTGGCGCGAGACGCCTTCGGGGGCGTCGGCTCCGAGGTGGTCGGTGCGCCGCTGGAGGGCCAGCACGTAGTTGTCGTCGTACGACCCGAAAACCGTGGTGCGTCGCAGGACCACGACCTCGGGGGCGGCGTCGAGTGCCGCGCGGACCTCGGCGACCCATTCCAGGGCGCTCTGCGCGCCGAACCTCTCGGCACGCCCGGAGAGCAGCGAACCGCCGGGCTCGGGCTGGTCGTCGACGAGGATCACGCGGGCGCCGGAGCCGGCGGCAGCGGCGGCGGCCGCCAGCCCGGCCGGTCCGGCGCCGACGACCAGGACGTCGGTGTGTCCGTACTTCTTGTCGTAGACGGCGGGGTCGGGGGTCGGGTCGAGCCGGCCCATCCCCGAGAGCGTCGTGGCGGACAGGCCGTCGTACAGTTCCACGGCCGTGGCCGGGAGCATGCCTTCCGAGCACGAACCGTCGATCTGCACCAGGGCGTTGGGCTCCTCGACACCCGCGGCGACGATCCCGCGCGGGCGGCCGCGGTAGAGCGACGGGGCGACCTCGGCGAGCCCGTTCGCCAGCATCGCCGAGGCGACGGTGTCGCCGGGGTGCCCGGTCAGCTCCCGTCCGTCGACGGTGAACCGCAGCACGCTGCCGCGGTCGATACGGCCACCCTGCTGGAGCCGGAATTGCTGGTCGGTCATCGGTTCCCTCCGGGGCGGGGCTCGGAGAGCCGGTAGGAGGCCAGTACCTCGTGGGTGGCGGTGTCGCGCAGGACGTTGAACCAGCGGCGGCAGCCGGTGCTGTGCATCCACCGCTCAGCGAAGGGACCCTTGGGGTTGTCGCGGTAGAAGACGTACTCGGCCCACTGCTCGTCGGTGAGGTTCGCGGGGTTCTCGGGGTAGGGGACGTGGGCCTGTCCCCCGTAGTGGTACTCGGTCTCGTCACGGGGACCGCACCAGGGGCAGCTGATCAGCAGCACGGTGTCCTCCTCAGTGGGCCACGGCCGCGGCGCCGTGTTCGTCGATCAACGCGCCCGTCGTGAAGCGTTCGAGGGCGAAGGGCGCGTTCAGCGGATGCGGTTCGCCCGTGGCGATGGTGTGGGCGAAGGTCCAGCCGGCGGCGGGGGTGGCCTTGAACCCGCCGGTGCCCCAGCCGCAGTTGACGTAGAGGTTCTCCGCGGGGGTGGTGCCGATGATCGGGGAGGCGTCCGGAGTGACGTCGACGATGCCGCCCCAGGTGCGCAGCACGTGCGCGCGGGCGAAGACCGGGAACAGCTCGACTGCGGCGGCCATCTGACGCTCGATCACATGGAAGGAGCCGCGCTGCCCGTAGCCGTTGTACGAGTCGACGCCGGCGCCCATCACCAACTCGCCCTTGTGGGCCTGGGAGACGTAGACGTGCACGTGGTTCGACATGACCACCGTCGGGTGCACCGGCTCGTGCAGCTCGGAGACCAGCGCCTGCAGCGGGTGGGACTGCACCGGCAGGCGGACGCCGGCCCGCTCGGCCAGCACGCTGCTGTGTCCGGCGGCCGCGAGGCCGACCCGGCCGGCGAGGATACGCCCGCGGCTGGTCTCGACGCCCACGACCCGGTCGCCGTCCTTGAGGAAGCCGGTGACCTCGCACCCCTGGATCAGGTCCACGCCCATCTCGTCGGCCCGCCGGGCCAGCGCCCAGGCGACGTGGTCGTGCTTGGCGATGCCGGCCCGGGGCTGGAAGGTGCCGCCAAGGACCGGATACCGGGTGCGGGACGAGACGTTGAGAATGGGGCAGACCTTGGCGACCTCGTCCGGTTCGAGCCACTCGGCGTCGACTCCGTTGAGGCGGTTGGCGTTGACGCGGCGCACGCCCTCGCGGACGTCCTGCAGGGTGTGCGCCAGATTGAGGACGCCGCGCTGGCTGAACAGGAAGTCGTAGTCCAGTTCCTCCGGGAGCCGCTCCCAGAGCTTGAGCGCGTGCTCGTAGATCGCCGCGCTCTCGTCCCACAGGTAGTTCGAGCGGATGATCGTGGTGTTGCGTGCCATGTTGCCGCCGGCCAGCCAGCCCTTTTCGAGGACGGCGACGTTCGTGATGCCGTGGTTCTTGGCGAGGTAGTAGGCGGTCGCCAGGCCGTGGCCTCCCGCACCGACGATGACGACGTCGTACGAGGAGCGCGGCTCGGGGTTGCGCCACAGGAAGTCCGGATGCTCCGGCAGCGGTGTGGCGGTCATGCCGCGGCTCCGTTCAGGTGGGGATAGAGGGGGAAGGCGGCGGCCAGCTTCTCGACCCGGCTGCGCAGTTCGTCATCAGGCCGTTCGCCCTTCAGGGCCTCGGCGATGATGTCGGCGACCTCGCGGAACTCCGCCTCGCCGAAGCCCCGGGTGGCCAGGGCCGGCGTTCCGATCCGCAGCCCCGAGGAGACCATCGGCGGGCGGGGGTCGAACGGCACCGCGTTGCGGTTGACGGTGATGCCGACGCTGTGCAGCCGGTCCTCGGCCTGCCGCCCGTCCAGCGCGGAGTTCCGCAGGTCGACGAGGACCAGGTGGACTTCGGTGCCGCCGGTCAGCACCGTGATCCCGGCCTCGGCCACGTCGTCGGCCAGCAGCCGTCCGGCGAGGATGCGGGCGCCTTCCAGGGTGCGCCGCTGACGCTGCTTGAACTCCTCGCTCGCCGCCACCTTGAAGGCCACCGCCTTCGCGGCGATGACGTGCTCCAGCGGGCCGCCCTGCTGTCCGGGGAAGACCGCGGAGTTGATCTTCTTGGCCAGGTCGGCACGGCTGAGGATCACACCGCCGCGCGGGCCACCGAGGGTCTTGTGCGTGGTGGTCGTCACGACGTCGGCATACGGCACCGGGTTGGGGTGGAGGCCGGCGGCCACCAGCCCGGCGAAGTGCGCCATGTCCACCATCAGATACGCGCCCACCGCGTCGGCGATGCGCCGGAACGCGGCGAAGTCCAGCCGCCGGGGGTAGGCCGACCAGCCCGCGACGATCATCTTCGGCCGGTGCGCGAGGGCGAGCTGCTCGACCTCGTCCATGTCGATACGCATGTCGGACTCGCGCACGTGGTAGGGCACGACGTTGTACAGCTTGCCGGAGTAGTTGATGCGCATGCCGTGGGTCAGGTGACCGCCGTGCGCCAGGTCGAGGCCGAGGATCGTGTCGCCGGGCTGGAGCAGTGCGAACATCGCGGCCGCGTTGGCCTGGGCGCCCGAGTGCGGCTGCACGTTCGCGGCGTCGGCGCCGAAGAGGTCCTTCACCCGGGCGATGGCCAACTGCTCGATGACGTCGACGTGTTCGCAGCCGCCGTAGTAGCGGCGGCCCGGGTAGCCCTCGGCGTACTTGTTGGTCAGTACCGAGCCCTGTGCCTCCATGACCGCGGCCGGGGCGAAGTTCTCCGAGGCGATCATCTCGAGGGTGGACTGCTGACGGTGCAGCTCGGCGTCCACCGCGGCGGCGACATCCGGGTCGAGCTCGCTGAGCGGGAGGACGAGGGGGGAGGTGGCCTGGGCGATCGGCGGGTTCGTTGCCATCTGTGCACCATCCTGAGAGCCAACTAATGGACAACTGATATATCAGCCTTGGCGCTAAAGTATGGGAGCGCGCAGGACAGGTCAAGGGGGCTTCTCATGCAGCACGTGGCGGCCGAGCCCAGGGACGAGGATCTGTCCCTCGCCGAGCATGCCTACCGGGCCATCCGCGACCGGCTCGTCATGCTCGAGATCCGTCCGGGCGCGCCGATCAACGAGGAGCAGCTGGCGCAGTCCCTCGGCGTCGGACGGACGCCGGTGCGCGAGGCGCTCAAGCGGCTCCAGTACGAGCGCCTCATCACGACGTACCCGCGGCGCGGCACCTTCGCCACCGACGTCAACATCACCGACCTGGCCCATATCTCCGAGGTGCGCCAGGAGCTGGAGCCGCTGGCCGCCGCCCAGGCGGCGCGGCGCGCCACCGCCACGGACCGGGCGACCCTGAAGGCCCTACTGCGGGAGCTGGCGAGCGCGCACTCCGGTCGGCACGACGCCACCGAGCTCATGCACCTGGACCTTCAGGTCCACCGCGCCATCTACGCCGCCACGCACAACCCGTACCTGGAAGACACCCTCGTCCGCCACGACAACCTGGCCACCCGCATCTGGTGCCTGTTCGTCGACCGTCTGTCCGACATGGCAGGCCACGTCGAAGAGCACGGACCGTTGATCGAGGCGATCGTGACCGGTGAACCCGACAAGGCGGCACAGCTCGCCCGCAGCCATGTCGAAGGCTTCGAACGGGCCATTCGCGACGCCATCTGAGAACGGTCTCCGCGTCAGTGCGCGGCGCTCCGCGGCTCCCCCGGGTGCAGGCGGGGCCTGCCCGCCAAGGTGGTCCACAGGTGCGGGGCGACGTCGTCCTCGGGGAGCTGGGCGATCATGTAGCGGACGCAGCGTTCGATCTTGACCCGCCACAGACGCGCCGCCTCGTTCCCGTCCGCGTCGCGCAGCGCGTCGTGGACGGCGGTGTCCTCGTCGGCGATGGTGTCGCAGGCCTGGCTGTAGTCCATGTCCAGGACCGTGACGAACATGCGCAGGCGGGCCGTGAGGCGTTCGAAGGTGCCGGCGGCCTGCGGGAGGTCCGCGATACGGGCGAGGGCGTCCTGGAACCGCAGGTCGTCCTCGCGGATACGGATGTGGTCGTTGTCCCGGGCGGCGGAGCAGACCTCCGCCAAGGCCGCCGAGGCCGGGGCGAGGTTCTCCGGGCCGAGCATGGCGACACGGCGGATGAGCAGCGCACCGAGGCCGGCGCGCAGAGCGTAGAGATCGAGGACGTCCTTCGCCGTGACGGCGGGGACGGCGGTCGCGCCACCGGGGAGCAGTTCGAGCATCCCCTCGTCCGCCGGCGCCCGCAGCCCCGCGCGGACGACCCGGCGTGAGAGGCCGAGGCGGACCGCGAGCGGCGCCTCCCGAACACGGTCGCCGGGCCGGTGGCCACCGGCGAGGACGGCTTCACGCAGCAGGCCCACGACGGGGTCGATGGTGATGGGGGCGCCGGGCGGAGCGTCGGAGGCTGCGATCCGGGGCGCACCGGCAACAGCCGGGTGGCCCTGTGCGCGCGCCTCTTCGGCGTTCGAGTCTTTCGGAGCGCACCCCTGATGGGGATCCTTGAGAACGGCCGGGGCTGCTCCTCGTGCAGGCATAGGAGCCGCACGCACTATCCATCGGCGACCGACACCCACGCCGCACCACGGCACCCTCGCCGTCTGTCGGACGACCGAGCGCAGCGATCGGTCAGGACGTCGGATCAGCGACGGGGTAGGGCACGAAAGTACTGGCGTTCTGGTCGATCCGCAGGGGACGCCCGACGGGCGGCGCGGCCCGCTGGGGGCAGTCGAGGCGTTCGCAGACGCGGCACCCCATGCCGATGGGGGTGGCGGCGGAGGCGTTGGTGAGGTCGAGGCCGTCGGAGTAGACGAGGCGGTGGGCGTGGCGGACTTCGCAGCCGAGGCCGATGGCGAAGGTCTTGCCGGGTTCGCCCCAGCCCCCGCGGTGCCGGGTGACGGCTCGAGCGGTCCACAAGTAGCGCTGCCCGTCCGGCATTTCGGCGATCTGGACGTGGATGCGTCCGGGGGCGGCGAACGCCTCGTACACGTTCCACAGCGGGCAGGTGCCGCCGGCCCGGGAGAAGTGGAAGTCCGTGGCGGACTGGCGCTTGGACATGTTGCCGGCCCGATCGACCCGGACGAAGGAGAAGGGCACACCGCGCAGGCGCGGGCGCTGGAGGGTGCTCAGGCGGTGGCAGACGGTCTCGTACCCGAGGCCGTAGCGGTCGGTGAGGCGTTCGATGTCGTAGCGCACCTCTTCGGCGGCCGCGTGGAAGGCGGGGTACGGCAGGATCAGGGCCGCCGCGAAGTAGTTGGCGATGCCGATGCGGGCCAGGGCATGGGCGGGCGAGCCGGGCTCGAAGTCCTCGGCGGCCTCGCGGTCGAGCGTGTCGCCGTGTTCGAGCAGGGCAAGCTGGGTGGCCATGCGGAAGGCGCGTTGACCGGGGCGCAGACGGGTGGACAGGTGCAGGGTGCGCGTCGAGTCGTCGTAGTGGTGCAGTCGGTCGCCGGTCTCGGCGGTCAGCCGGACGCCGTGGCGATCGGCCAGGCGGGCCGTGAGGGTCCGTGTGACGTCGCCGGGCCGGATGCCGATCTCCTGAGCCAGTTCCTCGGCCGCGAGGTCGGTGTCGTGGAGGTAGTTCTGGCGGCGGTAGAAGAAGTCCCGGATTTCCTCGTGGGGTGAGCGGGGCTGCTCGGAGTCGGTCCCGCGGCCGTCCGTCGCTTCGGTGAGGCGCTCGGCGAGCCGGTGGTTGCGGCGGCCGAGGTCGAGCAGGACCTGGGCGACGGCGGGCATCCGGGCGGCGAGTTCCGTCAGGTCGGCGGCGGAGACCCGGGCCTCGGCGAGTTCCCCCGCCAACGCCTCACGAAGGTCCGCCACCAGACGTGTCGTGTCGCGCTCGGAGAAGAAGCCCGGGTCGACGCCGAAGGCTTCAGTCAGGCGCAGCAGGACCGGGACGGTGAGCGGCCGGGAGTCGTGCTCCATCTGGTTGAGGTAGCTGGGCGAGATGGCGAGGACGCGGGCCAGTTCGGCCTGGCTCATCCGGCGTTCCTCGCGCAGGCGTCGCAGACGCGCCCCCGCATACGTCTTGCCCACCCGATCGCCCTCCGTGTCCGACTCCCCGTCAGCGTACGGGATCAGACCGTCCGCGCACTCTTCGCAACCTTGGCAAACGGCGAGCGGAAGATGCGCAGAAGTTGGCAGGCATCCACGGTTGTTGGCACCCAGTGCCAGTGTCAGAGTCTCAGTGCGGCCCGCCGGACACCGGCGACCACCGCCCGGAGCTGGGGCGCGATTCATGCCCTGACGTCGGAGATCCCAGCGACGGCGAGGTCGTGACCGGCAGCGTTGCTCACCTCCGCCCCTCGGCGTAACGGTGGGCCGCACTTCAGCCTCTCGACACACAGTGCCACAGCCTGCTGCCCCAGACAGGGGCGTTGGCAGCCAGTACAGATTCAAGGAGACGGTGACAGTCATGGCAGATGCGAGGACGCAGGCGGCCGAGGAACTGGCGCGGCGCTGGGCCACCGACCCCCGCTGGCAGGGCATCGAGCGGACCTACGGCGCCGAGGACGTGATCCGTCTCTCGGGCAGCGTCCGCGAGGAGCACACTCTGGCCCGGCGCGGCGCCGAGCGGCTGTGGCGGCAGCTGCACGACCTGGACTACGTCCATGCGCTGGGTGCCCTGACCGGCGGCCAGGCCGTCCAGCAGGTCAAGGCAGGTCTACAGGCGATCTACCTGTCCGGCTGGCAGGTCGCCGCCGACGCGAACCAGGCCGGCCACACCTACCCCGACCAGAGCCTGTATCCCGCCAACTCGGTGCCGCAGGTGGTCCGTCGGATCAACAACGCGCTGCTGCGCGCCGACCAGATCGCCACCGCCGAGGACGCCGGCGACACGACCGACTGGCTGGCGCCGATCGTCGCGGACGCGGAGGCGGGCTTCGGCGGCCCGCTGAACGCATTCGAGCTGACCAAGGCGATGATCGCCGCGGGCGCGGCCGGCATCCACTACGAGGACCAGCTCGCCTCGGAGAAGAAGTGCGGCCACCTGGGCGGCAAGGTGCTCGTGCCGACCTCGCAGCACATCCGCACCCTGAACGCGGCCCGCCTCGCGGCCGACATCGCCGACGTGCCCACCGTCGTCATCGCCCGCACCGACGCCCTGGCCGCCAATCTGCTCACCAGCGACGTCGACGAGCGCGACGCCGAGTTCGTCACCGGCGAGCGCACGGCGGAAGGCTTCTACCGGGTGCGGAACGGCATGGCGCCCGTGATCGCTCGCGGGCTCGCCTACGCCCCGTACGCCGACCTGATCTGGGTCGAGACGGGCACGCCCGACCTCGCCCAGGCCCGCGAGTTCGCCGAGGCGATCCACGCCGAGTACCCGGACCGGATGCTCGCCTACAACTGCTCGCCGTCCTTCAACTGGAAGGCCGCCCTGGACGACGACCAGATCGCCAAGTTCCAGCGCGAACTGGGCGCGATGGGCTACACGTTCCAGTTCATCACGCTGGCCGGCTTCCACTCCCTCAACCACGGCATGTTCGACCTCGCCCGCGGCTACGCGGAGCACGGCATGACCGCCTATGTCGACCTCCAGGAGCGGGAGTTCGCCGCCCAGGCACACGGCTTCACCGCCGTCAGGCACCAGCGCGAGGTCGGCACGGGCTACTTCGACCTGGTCTCCACCGCCGTCAACCCCGCCTCCTCCACCACCGCCCTGGCCGGTTCCACGGAGGAAGAGCAGTTCCACTAGGCACCCCCGGCCGAGCGGGGGCCCGTACCACCCCCGCTCCCCCTTCCTCCCGCAGGAGAAGCGATGTCCACCCGTGCTCTGACCCACCATGTCCGTGTTCTGGCCCCTCTGGGCAACCGGCACGACGAGATCCTCACGCCCGCCGCCCTGGACTTCGTCGGTCACCTGGTCGCGGCCTTCGGCAAGCGCCGCCAGGACCTGATGAGGGAACGCAGGCGACAGGCCCTGCGCCTGGCCAGTGGCTCCCCGCTCGACTTCCCGATGGTCACCTCCGCCGTCCGCGCCGACCCGACGTGGCGCGTCGCACCGCCCGCTCCCGGCCTGACCGACCGCCGCGTCGAGATCACCGGCCCGCCGGAACGCCGTACGACGGTCAGCGCCTTGAACTCCGGGGCGCGGGTATGGATGGCCGATTTCGAAGACGCAACCGCTCCCACCTGGGAGAACGTCATCAGCGGCCAGCTCAACCTGTTGGACGCCATCGAGCGGAGGATCGACTTCTCCTCCGAGGACGGGAAGGAGTACCGGCTCGGCGGACAGCTCGCCACCATCGTCGTACGACCACGCGGCTGGCACCTGGACGAGGAGCACCTGGAATACGACGGCCGGCCTGTGCCCGCCGCGCTCGTCGACTTCGGCCTGTACTTCTTCCACTGTGCCCAGCGCCAGATCGACGCCGGGCACGGTCCGTACTTCTACCTGCCGAAGCTGGAGAACCGCTACGAGGCCCGGCTGTGGAACGACATCTTCGTCACCGCACAGGAACTCCTCGGCATCCCCCAGGGCACGATTCGCGCCACGGTCCTCATCGAGACGATCACCGCCGCCTTCGAGATGGAGGAGATCCTCCACGAGCTGCGCGAGCACAGCGCCGGACTCAACGCGGGCCGCTGGGACTACCTGTTCAGCCTGATCAAGACCTTCGGCCACCGCACCGACTTCCTGCTGCCGGACCGCGCGCAGGTCACCATGACCGCCCCCTTCATGCGCGCCTACACCGAACTCCTCGTCCGTACCTGCCACCAGCGCGGCGCCCACGCCATCGGCGGCATGGCCGCCCACGTGCCCAGCAAGGACCAGGCAGCCAACGAGGCCGCCCTCGCCAAGGTGCGGCTGGACAAGGAACGCGAGGCCGAGGACGGCTTCGACGGCTCCTGGGTGGCTCACCCGGGCCTGGTCCCGGTGTGCCGTGCGGTGTTCGACGGTGTCCTCGGCGACCGGCCGCACCAGATCGACCGCACGCGGGACGACGTGGAGGTGACGGCGGCAGACCTGCTGTCGGTACGCCGCGTCAGCGGGCCGCCCACCGCGGAGGGAGTGCGTACCAACATCGCCGTCGCCCTGCGCTACTTCGCCGCATGGCTGCGCGGACAGGGCGCCGTCGCCCTCCACGGGCTGATGGAGGACGCGGCCACCGCCGAGATCGCGCGCGTGCAGATCTGGCAGTGGCTGCGGCACCGGGTCATCGACCGCGAGACGGTGCTACGACTGCTCGACGAGGAGACCGAGGCGCTCGGCGCCGAGTATCCGTGGGCACCGGTCGAGGAGGTGCGGGCGCTGTTCCGACGTACAGCGATGTCCGGCGAACTTCCCCTGTTCTTCACGCCGGACGCCTACTCCCGGCACCTCGTGCGGCATGCGGAGCCGGCGTCATGAGCGGGCGTATCCGGCGTGTCGGGGTGGTCGGGGGCGGCCAGATGGGCGCCGGCATCGCCGAGGTGTGCGCGCTGGCCGGTCTGGACACCGTGGTGTGCGAGGTGGACGCGGTCGCGGCCCGCGCGGCACGGGAACGGGTGGCGGCGTCGCTCGAGCGCGCGGTGCGGCGCGGGAAGATGGCCGGGACTGCCGCCCGGGAAGCACTCACCCGGCTCGTCTTCACCGGCGATCTGGAGGAGCTGGCCGACCGGCAACTGGTCATCGAGGCAGTCGTGGAGAACCCGGACGCCAAGACCGAAGTCTTCACCGCCCTCGACAAGATCGTCGAGGATCCGGCGGCTGTCCTGGCGACCAACACCTCCTCACTCCCCGTCATGCGGCTCGGGATGGTGACAGGGCGCGCCGACCGGGTCGTGGGCCTGCACTTCTTCAACCCCGTTCCGGTGCTGCCGCTGGTGGAGGTCGTGGCCTCCCTGCACACGTCGCCCGACACGGTCGCCGCGGTCGAGGAGTTCGCGCGCCGCACCCTCGGCAAGACGGTGATCCGCTCCCAGGACCGGGCGGGCTTCGTCGTCAACGCGCTGCTCGTCCCGTACCTGCTGTCAGCGATCCGGATGGCCGAGTCCGGCTTCGCCACCGCCACCGACATCGACACCGGCATGGAACTGGGCTGTGCCCATCCCATGGGACCGTTGAAACTGGCGGACCTGATCGGCCTGGACACCGTCGCCGCCATCGCCGAGTCGCTGTACGACGAGTTCCGGGAACCCCTCTACGCCCCTCCCCCGCTGCTCCAGCGGATGGTCGAGGCGGGGCTGCTGGGCCGCAGGACCGGCCGGGGATTCCACGTGTACGACCAGGTCTGAGGAACCTGGTCGGGTCGGGCTGAGGGGCCCGGCAACGGCAGCTCCGGCCGAGGGATCCGGTGGCTGCCGGACGCACAGGGGAAAGGTGGGGGCGCCGCGACACTCCGCTTGGTAGGAGCTTGGTAGGAGGCCGGTAGGAGAACGAGGCGCGGCCCCGGTGAGGGTCCGACCGCCACGTCCTGTGCGGCGTAGAGTGCCTCGGCAAGTCCGACCTGATGCCCGTTATGTCGCGAAGGAGATCGCCATGGGGAGTCCGCCGGAACTGACCACCGGACGGCTGTTCTCCTCATGGCAGTTGGACGTGCCCGCGCTGCTGCTCGTCGTCCTGCTGGGCACCCTGTACGGCTGGGGCGTGCTGCGGCTCAGGCGCCGGGGTGGATCCTGGCCCCCGGTCCGCATCGCGGCCTTCACGCTGCTGGGGCTGGGCACGCTGGTCGTGGCCACGATGTCCGCACTGGCCGTGTACGACCATGTGCTGTTCTGGCCGGCCGCGGTGCAGAACATCCTCCTCGACCTGGTCGCACCGCTGGGCCTGGCGCTCGGCGATCCGCTGGGGCTGGCCCTCCGGGCCCTGCACGAACGCGGCGCAGGGCGGGTGCAACGGGCGATGACCGGGCGGGTCGTACGACTCCTCACCTTCCCGCTGATCAGTACCGCGCTGGTGCTGGCGACCGAGCTGACGGTGTACTTCACGCCGTACTTCGAGACCGCTCTCCGCGTCGGCTGGCTGCACGAGTTGATGTATCTGCACCTCCTGGTGGCCGGGTGTCTGTTCGTGGTGCCGGTGCTCACCCGCGAGGAAGCCCTGCCGGAGTGGTGCACGCATCCCGTGCGGGCGGCGCTGGTGTTCCTCGACGGGGTCGTCGACGCGGTGCCCGGCATCGTCGTCATGACCCACGGCACGCTGATCGCCGGGGCCTGGTATCTGCACCATGCCCCGCCCTGGGCGCCGGACGTACAGCGCGACCAGCAGCTCGGCGGGGGCGCGATGATCAGCATCGCGGAGCTGGTGGCACTCCCCTTCCTGCTGGCGATCCTCGCGCAGTGGGCGCGCACCGAGCGGGCCGAGACCGTCGCACTGGACCGCCGTCTGGAGGCGGAGCTGGTCCCGGCGGCACCCGTGGCGGGAGGTGCCGGGGAGGAGGCGGACCGGGTGCGTCCGTGGTGGGAGACGGAGAACAGTGCGGTCGCCCAGCGCATCCGGCAGCAGCGCTGAGCCACGTCGGCCGCTCTTACCGAAGGTGACCGGCGCGGTCCGTGACGGTAGCCACAGCGGGCGTGCGCTGTGCGCGGTTTGATGGAGGCACCTCGTCCGGTGAGGCGTCTTCACGGACACAGGCCACTGACCCACCGACCGGGCCGTCGCCGGTCAGGGCAGTGTCCACAACCGGACCGTGACGAGGTAGAAGACGACAGCCCAGAAGGCCATCGCCACCGCGACGACACCGAGGCCACGGAGGTTGGTTCTTGCCGCCGGTTCGTCCGGCGGTGGTCGCAGCCATCGCCCGAGCAGCGGGTTCACGTAGTAGGGCATGGTCAGGAAGCTCATGATGAGACTCGACAGCAGGTTGCCCACGAGCAGGCCGATCCAGAGCGGCATGTGCAGTGGGGACAGAGCGAGCGTCAGCAGTACGACAGTCGGGTACAGGCCGACCCAGATGGCGAGGGAGGTCCTGGTCTCGGAGGGCGGCGGCGGTGCCTCTTTGCCGTTGCCCTCGAAGGCGAACCAGCTGCCGAACGAGTTGTCGATCGTACGCAGTTTGAAGTCGCTGAACTTCTCGCCCTCGGCCAGGATCTCCTGCCGCTCGGGCGACGTCAGCCAGGCGTCGAGGTGCTCGGCGGTGTCGTAGCGGTACAGCGTGGTCCATTCCTCCTGGAGCCCCTCGATGGGGCGGAAGAGCTCGGTCCCCCGAAACCCTTCGAACTTGCTCTCCTCCTGGACCATGTGGTGCTGCCAGTGGAGGAAGTCGTCGACCTGGTTCGGGTGGACACGGTGGGTGACCACCACGGTGACCAGCGGATCCAGTGACTGGGTGCCGCTGCTGACCACCTGCTGGGTCGCCGGACCGTCGAAGTACTTGGCGCCGACGTCGAGATACGTCTGCCTGGTCCCGCTGTTGATCCACGCCTGCAGATGCGCCACCGAGTCGAACCGGTACACGACGACCCAGTCGGGTTGCAGCGACGTCGGCGGGGAGATCTCGGCGCCCAGGAAACCTGGATAGTAGGCGGCAGCGGCGTTGAGATCCTCCTGCCACGACTCGAATTCCCGCTCCATCCCGGGCAGGACCTTCTGGCCGATGATCGCCGTCGCCGCGGCGGCGATGTTCCTTTCGGTGTTCATGGTGGCTCAACCTGCCGACACCGACTGCTCCGCAGGGAGTCGGCCGTAAATGCGTTCCGGAGTCAGCGGCAGCGCACGGTAGCGGACGCCCGTGGCGTCATGCACCGCGTTCGCGAGCGCGGGGGCGACCGGGTTGATACAGCACTCCGCCATTCCCTTCGCCCGCATCGGCCCCACCGAATCCGCCGAGTCCACCAGGAGGACCTCGGTACGGGGGATGTCGGCGTAGGTGGGGATGCGGTAGTTCCGGAGGTTCGGGTTGACCATGACGCCGTTGTCGTCGACGTGATGGTTCTCGGTCAGCGCGAAGCCGATGCCCTGGGCGACACCGCCCTCCACCTGTCCCCGGACCTGCGCCGGGTTGATGATCACCCCGGCGTCCGCCGCATGCACGCTGTACAGGATCCGTATCTCACCCGTCACGCGGTGCACGGCGACCCGGAACCCCTGCGTGTTGGAGGTCACGCTCCGGGGCGAGCCGTACGCCTTGCGTGCGGCGGTGAAACGGATTCCACGCGCCCGGGCCAGCGCGACGAGTTCGGCCAGCGACACCCGCCGGTCCCCGCAGACGACACCGTCGTCGTCCATCGTGCACATCACGACATGGACGCCCGTGTGCGCCGCGGCGAAGTGCAGGATGCGGTCGCGCACGGCGTTGGCCGCCCGCAGGACCGCGTTGCCCGCCACGAAGAGGCCGGCGCTGGCAAAGGCACCGGTGTCGAATCCCGTGCGGTCGGTGTCGGACTGCACCAGACGGATCCGCGACGGCGTCGTGCCCAGCTGGTTGGCCGCGATCTGGACATGGGCCGTGGACGTTCCCTCCCCGAACTCGGCGGTCCCGACAGCCAGTTCGTAGAGGAGATCGTCGCCCAGCGTGACCCAGGCCTCGGAGAGGTGTTCCGTCGGGGGCGCGGTCTCGTGCAGCGAACTCGCCACGCCGGCACCGACGAGCCACGCGGGGCCAGGGGGCGGCCGGTCGGCCGTACGGGCCAGGGCCTCGCCCACCAGGTCGATGCACTTGGCGAGTCCGTCCTCGGTGAAGATCACGTCGTCCGGGCCGTCGTGCAGGGCGACCAGGGGCTCACCCGGCCGCACGATGTTGCGTCGGCGCAGTTCCAGCGGGTCGAGGTGAAGGGCGCGGGCCAGTTCGTCCATCGCCGACTCCACCGCGAACGCCGGCTGCGTCATCCCGTAACCTCGCAGCGCCCCGCTCGGCACGGTGTTCGTGTAGACGGAGTACGCGTCGTACCTCTTGTTGGGGCAGCGGTAGATCATGACGGCGGCTCCGCCCGCGTACACCGTTTCGCCGCCGTGGTTGCCGTAGGCGCCCGTGTTCGACACGTTGCGTACCTGGACGGCGGTGAGCGTTCCGTCGGCCTTCGCGCCGAGCTTGACCGTCAGGGCCATCGGATGCCTCGGCGAGGCCGTGGTGAACTCCTCCTCACGGGTGTACTCCAGACAGGTGGGCCGCCCGGTGTCCAGGGTGGCGAGCGCGACCAGGTCCTCCGCGATCACCTCCTGCTTGCCGCCGAATCCACCGCCGACGCGCTTGCAGAACACCCTCACCTGGTCCGGGCGCAGCGCGAACAGGTACTCCAGTTTGACCTTCGCGATCGACGGTGACTGCGAACTGGTACGGACGTTCAGCCGGCCGTCCTCCATCCATGCGATCGAGCCGTGGGTCTCCAGATGCGCGTGCTGCACCCGCGGGGAGAAGTACGTGCCTTCGTGGATCACGTCGGCCGCGGCGAATCCCGCGTCGACGTCGCCGATGTGCGAGTGGAGTTCGAGCAGGATGTTGTGGACGGGGTCGCGGACGAACGGATCGTCGGAGCCGTGCAGCTGGGGTGCGCCGTCGGCCATCGCCGCCTCGGGGTCGAACACCGCCGGCAGCACCTCGTACTCGACCGCGAGACGCCGGCAGCCCTCCTCGGCCGCCCCGACCGTGTCGGCCAGGACCGCGGCAACGCGCTGGCCGGCGAAGCGGACCGTGTCGTCGAGGATGTAGGTGTCGTCCGGGTCGACCAGGTGGTCGGTGTGGATCGCCGTGGTGAAGCGTCTGCGGGGTACGTCGTCCCAGGTGTAGACCCGGTGCACGCCGGGCAGCGCGAGGGCGGCGCTCTTGTCGATCGAGAGGATCCGGGCGTGTGCGTGGGGGGAGTGCAGCACCTTGAGGTGCAGCATGCCGTCGATGTGCGTGTCCATGGTGAACTCGGCGTGACCCGTCACCACGTCGTGGCCCGCGGGCGCGCCGACGCTCGTCCCGACGGCCTTGCCCGGTGCTGCCGTCTCCACCGCGCTGACGCCCTTCACGGCGTCCTCGATCGCCCGGTATCCGGTGCAGCGGCAGAGGTTGCCCTTCAACGCCCGTGGCAGATCCGCCTTCTGGTCCTCGGTGAAGGTCGCCGACGTCATGATCATCCCTGCGGTGCAGAAACCGCACTGGAACCCCGGCGCCTCCTCGAACTGCCGCTGCACGGGATGCAGGGCGCCGGGCTTTCCCAGGCCCTCGATCGTGGTCACCTCACGGCCGTCCGCGCGGAACGCGGGGGTGATGCAGCTGTGTACCGGTACGCCGTCCAGCCACACCGTGCAGGCGCCGCAGTCGCCCGCGTCGCACCCCTTCTTGACGCCGAAGTGGCCGAGTTCGCGCAGGAAGGTGCGCAGGCACTGGCCGGGGGCCGGCTCCCGGTCGAATCTCTTGCCGTTGACGATGTAGCTCATGCCAGGTCCCCAGCCATGAGTTCGCGGCAGATCTCTTCGGCGAAGTGCCGGGTCAGATGCCGACGGTGGTCAGGGGTCCCGTTGGGATCGGCGAACCAGACGTCGGCCGGCACGGCGTCGATGCTCTGCCGCAGGGTTCGAACATCGGGCAAGGAGGCGAAGGCGATGCGGACCGGCCGCGTGGTGCCGGCGGTGACGGTGAGCAACAGGTCACTCGCCCCCAGCCGTTGCGTGCCGACGAGGAACACCGTCGAACGGCCGAGCCGGGTCAGCGTGAAGCGACGGTGCGCGGTGCGTTTGCGCAGCGCGTGCTCCGGAATGGTGATGCGCCGAAGGAGTTCCCCGGGCGCGAGAACGTTGCGGTGGTCGCCCGTGACGAAATCGAGGGCGTCGACGAAGCGCACGGAGCCATCGGGCGCCCATAGTTCGTACTGCGCCTCCAGCGCGACCGTCAACGTGATCATCGGGCCGGCGGGCAGGGACATGCAGATGTTTCCGCCGACGGTCGCCGCGTTCCAGACCTTGAACGAGGACAGGAACGCCTCGCAGCTTTCCCGGAAGAGAATTCCGGCGGTCCAGCCCTCCGGCCACGGGGAGGCGTACAGGTCGCGAATGGTGCATGTGGCGCTGATCTCCAGGCCCTTGTCCGTCAGAACAAGGGGCTCCCAACGCAACGCCGTCAGGTCGATCAGCCGTCGCAGGTCCGGCTGCTCCGTGGAAAAGAGCCACGTTCCGCCTGCGAGCCAGGCGTCGCCCTCGCGCCAGTCCGTGCCTGGCCGCTCGGACGGTCGCCGGATTACTTCGGTGATGGTGTTGAGGTCCATGAAAACCGACCCCTGGCGCTGTTGGAGTTGATCTTCTCCCGCCTTGTTACAGCTTATCCCAGTATGCGAATGAGGGCCCGGTCAAGGGCAGCCGAAAGTAGCCGGCTCATCCCGGACAGTCACCACCGAACCGGCACCGCATCCTGGGACTCGATCAATCCGAATTGTCGACGATCTCGGCGATCTGCACGAACTCTATGGATGGCGCCACGCCGTACAGGTCAGTTACTCGCCCGCGCAATTCCTCAGTGAAGAACCGCGCTGCCTCTTCTTTCGATTCCCAGACATAGAAGTTGACCGCCTGCCGCCGCTCCTCATCAAAGGTGAAGAACTTGAACCGCAAGCCTGGCATGCCTTCGAACATGCCACGCGCGTTCTCGGCGACGTTGATAATCCGTGAGCGATCGAAGTCGCCGGGGTAGGAGAAAGTAACGGTGACACCTATCACGAGTTCTCCCTACGCAGTACGAGAAGATCACTTACATACGAGGTCGGCCGGTCACGAAGTGGCGGGTGGGATGTTTTGGTTGGCCTGGAAGAAGTTGTCGGGGTCGTACGTGTGCTTGATCGCGGCGAGCCGGTCGTAGTGGTCGCGGTACGTTCCCCGGACCCGGTCGGCGCTCTCCTCCTCGCCAAGGAAGTTGATGTACGCGCCGCCCATGGAATAGGGGTGCAGGTCGCTCCAGTAGTCGACGCACCACTGGCGGATCAGGTCGGCGTTGGCGGGCTCGGGGTCGATACCCGCGATGACGCCGGACCACGTGGCATGCCGGTAGGCCCAGGCCGTGTCGCCGGCGTCGACACGGCGGGTGGCCCCGTCGACCGGGTACAGGTGCATCGTGGACAGGCCGGTGGGGAGGTTCTGGCCGTACTGCTCGTGTACGGCGATGGCGTCGTCGGGGATGGCGTCGAAGAAGTCGCCGCGCCAGTACCACTGCAGCCCCTTCGGCATCAGCCCGTCGAACATGCTCTGCAGAGCGGGGTAGGGCATGGGGGTGGTGAAGTGGAATGCCGGCGGCCCAGGCGTGTTCACGACGGTCAGCGTCTTCTCCAGGCGGTCCCCTTCCAGGTCGCCTGTGTAGCACCACACCACGCCGCACACCTTCCGCCCGTGGATCGGCTCGGGGAAGGGCGGCGCGGGCGGAACCGTCAGCAGGGCGAAGAATCCGGTGAGCTCCTGGGGCGCGGCGGGCAGGAACTCCCTGTACCACTGGAGCACTTCGCGGGTGCGGTCGACGGGCCAGACGGTCAGCGCGACGCCGACGGTGTCCACGGGGTGCAACCGGAACGTGAACGACGTGACCACGCCGAAGTTGCCGCCGCCGCCCCGCAGAGCCCACAACAGGTCCGGGTGGTCGTTCTCCGACGCGGTGACGGACGTGCCGTCGGCGAGGACCACGTCGGCGGACAGCAGATTGTCGATGGTCAGGCCGTACCTGCGGGTCAGATGCCCGTGCCCGCCGCCGAGGGTGAGACCGCCGACTCCCGTGGTCGACACGATCCCGGCCGGAGTGGCCAGGCCGAAGGTGTGGGTCGCGTGGTCGAGGTCGCCCAACTGGCTTCCGCCACCCACCCGCGCGGTCCTCGTCTCCTGGTCGACGTCCACCCAGCGCATCGGCGTCAGGTCAAGCGTGAGCGCGTCATCGACCAGGCACAGCCCCGGACCGCTGTGTCCGCCGCCGCGCACCGCCAGCTCCACTCCGGCGTCCTGGGCGAAGGAGAGCACGGTCCGTACGTCCGCCACGTCGACGCACCCGGCAATCGCGGCTGGCCGCCGGTCGATCATGGCGTTGTAGATGCCGCGGGCCTCGTCGTAGCCGGGGTCTCCCGGTGCGAGGACGGGTCCCCGCAGCGCCCCACGCAGACTCTCAAGAGCCGGTCCGTTGATACCGCCCATGGTTGAACACCCCTTTTCACGCGCGCGGCGCGCGCAGACGAGCGCGAGGGCGACGTCCGGGCGGGCTGCGGAGCGTGAAACGCGGATCCGTATGCGCCTGTGCCGAAGACGGGCAGGGTGAACACCCCACCAGCAATATTGTCCGTCTGCCCGCCATGTCCCGCACGTTGACCGTCGGGGCCCGAACGACGCCGCATGGTGGAGGTCCCACGACGGCACCGACACCGCCTCCATGGTGGCCGCACGCACTCCCACGCTCAGAACTATGGTGCCCCACCACATACGCCTCCGATCTGCCCGTTCCTACGGTGTGGCGACACGCAAACGTCCCCGTCGAACGCCAGGAAGTGGTGCCGATGTCCTCCCCCGCGACCGCTCCACCAGCCCCGCCCAACCTCCCCCGCATCGTCGCCGCCAGTCTCATCGGCACCACCATCGAGTGGTACGACAACTCGTCCGATCAGAGCTACGACCTGCTGTTCTCTCGGCATCGCCCCTCCGAGGTCAGCACCAAACCAGCACCGGAAAGCAGTGAGCCGCACGAGGCTGCGTGACGGCGGTGTTCCTGCCGACCGAGGGCCAATGCCTCAGACATCCGTGACCCTCAGACCCGCGTGAGCCCGGTAGCGGCGGTTCACCGAGATCAGGTTCGCGGTCAGTGACTCCACCTGGTGGGCATTGCGCAGCCGACCGGCGAATATTCCCCGCATGCCAGGGATGCGACAGGCCAGAGCCTGGGCGATGTCAGTGGCCGCGCGCGAGTCCCCGAGCACCATGACGTCCGTGTCTATCTGCTCTGCCTCCCCGTCCAACAGCAGCCTCGCGGAAACGTGGTGGAAGGCGGCCGTGACGTGCGAGTCCGGCAGCAGAGCAGCGGCCTCCTGGGCGGCACTTCCCTCGTCGGGTTTCAGGGCGTGGGCGCCTTGCTTGTCGAAGCCAAGCGGATTGACGCAGTCGATGACTACCTTGCCTGCAAGCGCCCTACGGGTGGACTGCAGGATGGCGCGGTGGCCGTCCCAGGGGACCGCGATGATCACGATGTCGCCGGCCGCGGCGGCAGCGGCGTTGTCGGCTCCACGGACGCCCAGGCCCAGCTCGGCGGCGACAGCTTCGGCGCGTTCGACGCTCCGCGAGCCGATCACCACCCGCTGCCCCGCTTTGGCCAGCCGGTAAGCCAGACCACTGCCCAGGTCGCCGGTTCCGCCGAGAACACCGACGGTCAAACTCGACACATCGGGGAGATCATGCTCTCCGCGTGAGATTTCGGTCGCTCCATCAGGTGCCGTCATGTCCATTCCCGTTTCTTTCGATCTCGGCCGGATGAGATGTGGGTGCCGGTCGCGCCGGGGAACTGTCGGAGTGTGGCAGTGCCAGGAAGGCGTCGACCAGCAGGTGTGCCCGCAGCTGGGCAGCCGGGGCCTCCTCGCGCGTGTGAGCGAGTAGCTCACCAAGGTCCAGGCCGAGCTTGCTCGCCATGGCATCGCCACCATGGGCGAGCCATGCCGCCAGCGTCTCCGGGGTGAGCTCGGGGTGGAACTGGACACCCATGCTGCGGCCGTGCACGAACGCCTGGGAAGCCACGTCGTTGCGGGCGATCTCGCGCGCCCCGGGCGGAAGTACCCATCGATCACCATGGAACTGGAACCAGGGGCCGTCCGGTACGAGCCAGCGCGCGTCGGTGTGGATGCTGGTCCAACCGAGCTCGAAGCGCGGCGATCGTTCGACTCGGCCGCCGAGTGCGGTCGCCAGCGCTTGGCCGCCGAAGCAGATGCCCAGTACCGGGATCCCACGGGCGTGCGCCGACTCCAGCAGTGTCAGTTCGGGTGCGATCCACGGTCCGATCAGGTCTGTGTGATCCACCGACCAGGGCGCCCCCAGGGCGACGACCAGATCGAAATCCTCCACTTCGGGGAAGGTGCATCCGACGCCAGGATCGGTGAAGCGCGATTCGGGGACAACGAGCAACTCGTCGAGGACGTAGCCTCGTTGGGCGAGCCTCTCCCCCACGTAGCCCGGTGTGGACAGGTGGTCGTGCTTGATGATCAGTGCCCGCACAGGCGGCCTCCTTTGCATCGCTTGTCGGCTCTGCCGGTGATCAGGACCGCGCGAGTTCTACAAGCCGGGCGTGCAAGTGGTCCACGTACCCCTCGGACTCGGGCTTCATCAGTACGCTGCGGAGGCTCCGAGCTCCGTCCGCATCTGCGGCAACCTTCGGGTGACGGGTGGTCAAGGCATCCGCTGAGACACGGAGCGTGCTGAGGAACACCGGGTCCTCGGTGTCATTCATGCCCGCGTGCAGGATCCTGGCGCCGGCTTCGTCGATCCGGGTCAGAGCCTTTGGATCCGTCACGGGGAAGTAGCTGACGATGTCGAGCTCCGGGGCCTGGTAGAGCTCCAGGTGCTCCGACTCCTCGATCAGTCCCGCCCAGTGCACCGCCGCCCTGCGGCCGGCGGCCAGCACCTCGCCGAGCCCGTCTCGGGTTGGCGGCAGGATCTGGAACGTGAGCCAGAGCGCGGCGGCTGCCGCGCCGGACCGCGAGCACTCGAGGCTTATCTCGCCGAGGTGCAGCTCTTCGGAGGTGAAGTAGGTGTAGGGCGAGTCGTGGAGGTAGAACCGGCCCACCTCCGGGTCCCGGAACAGGATGGCCCCGCAGCCGTAGGGTTGGAGGCCGTGCTTGTGCGGGTCGACCACGATCGAGTCGCACTGTGCGATGGCACGCCAGGGAGCCTCGGGCAGTCCCTCGGGACCTTCCGCGCCGGCCAGCAGGGTGAAGAAGCCTCCGTAGGCGGCGTCCACGTGGATGCGCACGCCATAGCGCTCGCGCAGGGCGAGGGCCTCGTGGATGGGCTCGACCGCCCCGAGGCCGGTGGTGCCCGCGGTAAGCACGACGGTGCCGATGTTCCCCACGCCCAGAAGATCCTCCAGGGCGTCGAAATCCATCCGGCCGTGGTCGTCGACCGGGACCGGATGGCCTTCCATCCCCAGGACGCCGCACATCCGGCCGTGTGTGTAGTGCGCCTCGGCGCTGTACGCGACGCCGCGCCTGGGGTGGGTCTCGCGGGCTACGAAGAGGGCTTCCAGATTGGCAATCGTCCCGCTGGTGGTGAGGTGGCCGAGATGCGAGTCGTAGCCGAACATGTCGGCCAACTGCTGGACCACCTCGTGTTCCATCCGGGCCGTGGCCGGGCCGCCGTCCAGGGCGTGGTTGTTGGGGTTGATGAGCGCAGCGGTGAGGTATCCGACGATCGCGGCCGGGTGCGGTGGCTTGAGCATCTGGCCGGCGTAACGCGGGTGGAAGAAGGGGCAGTTGTCCTTCAGGCGCTCGGCGAATTCCCGGAATACCGCAGCGAACCGGGCGTCGTCGACCTCCAGCGCCGGGTGCGTGGCGCAGGGGCCGAAGCCGGCGGACCAGTCCTCGTTCGAGACCACAGCCTCGCCGAGCCAGAATCCGAGGTCCACAGGGGTTCACTCCTGACTGTTCGACGGAGGGGCATGTCCATTTGCGAGCCCGGTGCCGACCTGTCAGACGGGTCGGCACCGGAGTGTGGAGAGTCAGGTCCGCTGGGGCGCTCGGATGCCCCGGAACTCCCAGTCGCCGCCCAGGGCGGTGGACAGGACCTCTTCGGAGGCGGTGGGCTGGGCACCGCAGTCGTCGCGTACGGGCACCGGTCCGGTGACGATGTGGTTGGTAAGGCGTCCGAGCCCCTCGACCTCCACCTCGACGACGTCGCCGGGCTGCACCGGCCGGGAGTTGGCGGGGGTGCCGGACAGCAGGACGTCACCGGGGTACAGGGTGATCGTGCGGGCGATGTCGGCGACGAGGTAGTGCATGTCCCACTCCATCTCGTCGGTGGAGCCGTCCTGGACCACCTCGCCGTTGACGTAGGTGCGCAGCCGCTTGCCCCGGAAGTCCCAGTCGGTGACGAGCCCCGGGCCGAGCGGGCAGAGCGTGTCCGAGCCCTTGACGCGGAGCATGGATCCGGCGTCGGTGTCCCGGAAGTCGTGCAGGCCGTAGTCGTTGGCGATGGTGTATCCGGCGATGTAGTCCCCGGCTTCGGCGGGAGAGACATTGCGGCAGGTGCGGCCGATGACGATGGCCACTTCGCCCTCGTAGTTGAGGTACATGCAGCCGTCCGGCCGGACGATCGCGCCGCCGTGTGCGTTGAGCGCGGAGGTCGGCTTGTGGAAGTAGGTGGGCGCGGGCGGCAGTGAGGTGGCGAACTCCTCGACCCGGCTGCGATGGTTGAGGTGGACGGCGACGACCTTGGAAGGGACAACCGGCGGAAGGTGGTGTGCCTCGGCGATCTTCACGCGTCGTCCGTCGGCGGCGACCAGTTCGTCGCCTTCACGGATGACCTCGAAGACCGCGCCGTCGAGGAGTATGCGGCGGTACTCAGGCATGGAGGGGTGCCTCCTCGTCATGGTGGGGGTCGACGTGGTGGTGGATGTCGTGGCGCAGGGCGCCGGTTGAGCGCGGGGCCGTCCAGCCGCCCGCGGGCCGGTCGAACCACAGGTGGACCTGTCCGGTACCGACCGAGTTCTCGTACTTGCTGAACAGGCGGCCCGGAGCCGTCAGGTGCTCCTCGCCGAGGGCGCCGGCCATCATCAGGTAGTGGCCGAAGCGGGCCTCGGGCTTGTGCTTCAGGAAGTCCGGCATGGTCTTCAGCACCCGGTCGTGGCGGCCCTGTTGGAACCACTCGATGCGTTCGAGGTCGGCGTCACGCGCCTCGGGGGTGAAGACGTGCTCGGGGTCGCTGGCCTCGTGGTCGCGGATCTCGCGCAGCGGCCAGAAGGTGTGCGACAACGCGCCGGAGGCGATGAGCAGCACCTTGCGGTCGGCGGCGGCGATGGCATCGCCGAGCGCGCGACCGAGCCGCAGGTGGTCCTCGGTGTCTCCGGTCTGGCACACCCCGATGGAGACCCAGCGTTTACCCTCGACGCCCAGGTACTTCCAGAGGTTGACAGTGGCGTAGTAGATCGGGAGGTACTGGTCGTCGATCGGGGTGATCCAGGTACCGTGTTTGTCGGCCTGGGCGGCGATCGCGTGGGCGAGTGCGGGGTCGCCGGGGAAGTCGTAGGGGATGCGGCACATCCCCCGCGGCAGTTCTTCCGAGGTGAACAGCCCCGCGCGGCGGTCGTGTGCGGTGACGACGAACTCGACAGTGGTGGCCCAGTGGGAGTCGAGCAGCACCACGGTGTCGTAGTCGGCCGATTCGAAGACCTCGCGGCGCAGTTGCTCCAACCCGCCGACAAGGGTGGTGTCCTGGCCGTGGTTGAGCTCCCGGCGAGCGGCCTCGGGGAGCATGATCGTGGGTACGTGTGCGAGCAGGCCGGCGCCGACGATCTCACCCATGGGTGTGCCATCCCTTCGGCGCGGTCACGGTGTTCTTGACGTCGCAGTAGAAGTCGAAGCTCCAGGTGCCGCCCTCGCGCCCGATGCCGGACTGGCGGGACCCGCCGAAGGGGGCCTGGAGGTCACGGACGAAGAAGCAGTTGACCCAGACCGTTCCTGCAACGAGCCGCTCGCTGACGCGCGTGGCGCGCTCGGTATCGCCCGTGGCGAGAGTGGCGGCGAGGCCGAAGCGGGTGCCGTTGGCCAGCTCGACGGCCTCGTCCTCGGTGGCGAAGGTCTGAAGGGTGAGGACGGGCCCGAAGACCTCCTCGGTGACGATCTCCGCGTCCGGGGCGACATCCGTCAGGAGGGTGGGCTGGTAGTAGAGCCCGCCCAGGTGGTAGTTGGGGCTGCCGCCGAGCAGCACCGTCGCTCCGTCGTCGATCGCGTTCAGGACGAAGCCGTTGATGCGCTCGACATGGTCGCGGTGGATGTTCGGGCCGATGTCCGTGGCCTCGTCGCGCGGGTCGCCCTGCTTGAGTTTCCGGGCCCGCGTGAGGAAGCGGGCGGTGAACTCCTCGGCGATGCTCTCCTCGACCAGCAGCCTGGTGGCCGCGAGGCAGACCTGCCCGGCGTTGTCGTACTGCTCGATCGCGAGGTCCACGGCGAGGTCCAGGTCGGCGTCGGCGAAGACCAGCAACGGTGATTTGCCGCCGAGCTCCAGGCTGACCGGGACCAGATTGGCCGCCGCAGCGGCGGCGATGTGGCGGGCCGTCGGTACCGAGCCGGTGAAGCTGATCCGGGCCACTCCAGGGTCGGAGACAAGAGCGGCGCCGACCTCTTCCCCGTAGCCCTGGACGACGTTGAGCACTCCGGCGGGCAGCCCCGCCTCGGCCGCGATGTCGGCGAGCAGCGACGCCGTGAGGGGCGACCATTCGGCGGGCTTGAGGACCACGGTGTTCCCCGCCGCGAGTGCCGGGGCGACCTTCCAGGTGGCGAGCATCAGCGGCGCGTTCCACGGCGTGATGAGGGCACAGACACCCGCCGGGTCCCAGGAGACGTGGTTGGTGTGGCCGCGTGTCTCGAAGTCCTCGTGGTCCAGGGTGAGAAGCCAGTCGGCGAAGAAGCGGAAGTTGTGCGCCACCCGGGGCATCACGCCGCGCCGGTGGGACCGCAGGAGCGCCCCATTGTCGGCGGTCTCGACGACGGCCAGCTCCTCGATGCGCTTCTCGATGCCGTCGGCGATGGCGTGGAGGATGCGCGCTCGCTCTTCGCGTGAGGTCGCGGCCCACGCCGGGAACGCGGAGCGCGCCGCTGCCACAGCCTGGGCCGCCTCGGCGGCGCCACCGCGGGCGATCTCGGCGAGTGAGCCACCGTCGATCGGTGAGGTGGTGGTGAAGGTGTCGGCGGACGCCACCCGCTCGCCGCCTATCCAGTGGCGGGTGTCGACGGCGACGCCGGCGACTCTCGCCTCGGTCGCGTCTGTGTCGCGCCGTAGGGACATGTCGTAGCCTCCAGATTTCGTTTGGCTCCAAACAAGCTAGCCGGGCCCGAAGGGGCTGGTCAATACCTTCAAGACGTGTATCGTTTGAGTCCAAACGTAATCGCTGGAGGGCTCCATGCCACCTGCCACCCATGAAGAATGGCTGACCTTGGCGGCACGTCTCACGCCGCCCGTTCACCACCTGATCGACGCAACCGACGCCCCTGGAGAAGCCGGGAGCTTCCCGGTGGTCTCGCCCCGTGACGGACAGGTCCTGGCCGAGGTCGCCGACGCGAGCGCCGCCGACGTGGACCGAGCGGTCGCCTCCGCACGTCGCGCCTTCGACCACGGCCCCTGGCCTCGCCTGTCGCCGACAGAGCGGGGTCGCATACTGCAGCGCTTCGCCGACCTGGTCGAGGAGCACCGCGCCGAACTGGCCCTGCTGGTAAGCCTGGAGATGGGCAAGCCCGTCACCGAGGCGTACGGCATCGAGCTGCGGGCCGTGATCAACACCCTGCGTTACTACGGGGAACTCGCCGACAAGCTGTCCGACGAGGCCCCTCAGACGCACAGCGACGCGCTGGCCCTGGTCACCCGGGAGCCGATCGGCGTGGTGGCCGCGATCGTGCCGTGGAACTTCCCCCTCACCCTCGGCACCTGGAAGATCGCTCCCGCGCTCGCGGCGGGCTGCACCGTCGTCCTCAAGCCCTCCGAGCAGACGCCGCTCTCCGCACTGCGGCTCGGGCGTCTCGCCCTCGAGGCCGGTGTCCCCGACGGTGTGCTCAACGTGATCACGGGCCAGGGCCGAGCCGCCGGAAAGGCCCTCGGCCTGCACCCCGACGTCGACGTGCTCGCCTTCACCGGCTCCACCGCCGTCGGCCGCCACTATCTGCGCTACGCCGCCGACTCCAACCTCAAGCGGGTCTGGCTGGAGCTCGGTGGCAAGTCGCCCAACATCATCTTCCCCGACGCACCCGACCTGAACGAGGCCGCAGCCACCGCCGCGTGGGGGATCTTCTTCAACGCCGGCGAGATGTGCACCGCCCCCTCCCGCCTGCTCGTCCATTCCACCATCGCCGAGCAGGTCATCGACGTGATCGTCGAACGTGCCGGCACGCTGCTGGTGGGCGACCCTCTCGACCCGAACACCGAGATGGGGCCGATCGCCACTGCCCGCCAGCGCGACACCGTTCTCGCCCACATCGACAGCGCGAAGCAGGACGGCGCCCGTCTGCGGACCGGCGGATCGCCGCTGCCCCACCCCGGCGGCCTGCACCTGAAGCCCACCGTCTTCGACCAGGTCACCCCCGACATGAGGATCGCCCGTGAGGAAGTCTTCGGGCCCGTCCTGGCCGTAATGACCTTCGACACCACGGAACAGGCCGTTGCACTCGCCAACGACAGCGACTACGGGCTGGCAGCCGGGGTGTGGACCAGCGACCTGAGCACCGCCCACCAGGTCTCCCGGCAGCTGAAGGCCGGCACCGTGTGGGTCAACTGCTACGAGGAGGGCGGCCTCAACGTCCCCTTCGGCGGCTACAAGCAGTCCGGCAACGGCCGTGACAAGTCCGCCCACGCCCTGGAGAAGTTCACCGAGCTCAAGACCACCTGGATCCGGCTGTGACGCGCCGCCCGCTGATCGCCGTACCGGCACGTTTCTCCGCCTCCGCAGCAGCGCTGCGCTACGCCGCCGAAGTCAACGCCCGCGCCTTGATCGAGGCTGTCTACCGCGCGGGCGGCGAACCGTTGACCATGCACCCGCACGCTCCCGGAGGCCATGCCGACCCGGACGAGATCGCCCGCCGCCTGGAGCGCTGCGACGGGCTCCTGCTGCCCGGGGGCGGCGATCTCGCCCCCAGCCGCTACGAGGCCGCCGAGGCCCACGCATCCGTCTACGACGTGGACGACGAGCAGGACGCCTTCGACCTCGCCCTCGCCCGTCACGCCCTGGACACCGGACTGCCCGTGCTCGCGATCTGCCGCGGGCTGCAGGTGGTCAACACTGCCCTCGGTGGCACGCTCCGCCAGACGATGGGCGGCCCCGAGACGGACCACCGCCCTCGTATGCACCCGATCGCGATCGCAGCCGGTTCGCTGCTGGCAGGAGTCCTCGGGGTGGAGAAGGCCCAGATCTCCTGCTATCACCACCAGTGCCTGGACCGCGTCGGCGCCGGACTGAGCGTCATCGCCACCGCCGACGACGGCACGGTCGAGGCCGTGGAGCGGCCTGGCGCCGCAGGGTGGTTCCTCGGCGTGCAGTGGCACCCTGAGGACACCGCGCCGCACGACCCCTCTCAACAGGAACTTTTCGCCGCCCTCATCGCGGCAGCTTGCCGCCCGGCAGGGCTGTTCGCCCGACGATAGAATTGCAGCCGAGTTGATGGTTCGACCAGCGATACAGGCTGCTTCCCTCGATGCGGCCGCGGAACCCACCGGGGCATGGCACATCAGAGTGCCACGAGTCGCGGAGTGGGGGTGACACATGCGCGACGCCCCGTTCCATGACGCCCTCGACAATCTCCCCGAAGCGGAGGTCGAGGCATACGTCACCGTCGACGCGGACGGCGCGGTGACGAGCTGGAGTCCCGGCGCCCAGCAGCTGCTCGGCTACGCGGCGGACGAGATACGCGGGCAGCACGGAACCGACCTCCTGTACGAGCAGAGCGACGCCGCCCGACTAGCCGAACGCTGCCGGGCGGGGCAGGCAGCCACCCTTGGCCGGGTATCCCTGAGGCATCGGGACGGCAGGCAGGTCGAGGCCGTACTGCGGGCTCAGCCCCTGGTGCCCACCACCGGTGAACCGCAATGGCTCGTCCTGGCGCAGAGCGCGGACGCCGTACGACGGCAGAATCTCGGCCGCGCGCTGTTGCGGGGCCTGTTCACCGAGTCACCTTTCCACATCGACGTGTTCGATGCCCAACTGCGCTTCGTCGCGCAGAACGCGCGACGCTTGACGGGCTTCCGGGACCAGGACGTCATCGGGCGCACCATGCGGGAGG
>NZ_MCGQ01000024.1 GCF_002242805.1 Streptomyces diastatochromogenes
GGGGGGGGGGGAGGGAGGGGGGAGGGGGAGGGCCCCGGAGAAGCGTTCTCACCACCAGGCCGAGTCCAGCCGCCCCTCGATCGCCCGTAGGTTCTCCCGGGCGCAGACGTCGCAGAAGTACTGGCGGACGCCGTTCTCCACGGAGCAGGTCCAGGTGGCCGGCTGGGAGCCGCCGGCAGGGGCGCCGCAGCGGGCGCACACGAGGGGGCGGGGCTCCGTGGTGGAGCCGCCCTGATCACTTCCTCCGGGAGGACTCGTCACTCGCCGACGATAACTCCCCGACCGGCGGATCGCCGTGCACAACGCACCGCGGAGGCCGGTCCGTTCGGTCGGACCGGCCCCCGCGGGGAAGGCTTCGCCTCCCTGTGCCGGGAGGCCACCGCTTCGAGTGTGCTGGGTTACTGCATGACGGCCATGGCGAGCGCACGGCGGGCGCGCATCGAGGCGCGTTCCGCCCGGCGCTGCATCCGCCGGGCGGTCACCAGGCGCATGGCCCGGCGTTCCTGCTCGGCCTCATGCAGGCGCTCGTGCATATGCGCACGGGCCAGGGCTTCTGGGATGAGTTGCATCTCTCGGGTCCTGTTCTGACGCGAGCCGGTCGCGCCGTTCATGGTGAAGTCTGGGGTGGCGAAGCCGGTGGGCTCGCTGGTGGACGGCTTCATCGGGGCCTGCTTCTTGGGGTCGTGCGTGAGGGGGCGGTCGATCGTTCCTGCGGTGTTCATGCCGTGACCGGGTTCTTGCGCGGGCGGCCACGGGGCCGCTTGCGGGCGACGACGACGCCCTGGACGAACAGCTCGCCACCCCAGACGCCCCAGGGCTCACGCCGCTCCTTGGCGCCGGCGAGGCAGGCCTCGATCAGCGGGCAAGTGCGGCAGAGGGACTTGGCGTACTCGACGTCCGCCGGCGACTCCGCGAAGAAGACCTCGGGGTCGTAGGAGCGGCAGGGGACGGGTACGCCGAGGTTCTCGATGGCGTCGTCGAGCGCGGTGAGCGCGGTGAGGGGGATCAAGGTGGAGTCCTCCGTGAGGCCGGGCGGGGGGATCGTTTGTGAAGGCGGTACGGACGGGGCGTGCGCTTCGAGTTGCACGGTTGGTCTTCCTCGTCTGGTCGTTCCGGCCGGTTGACCGGGTGTCGGCTTGGTACCGGGTTCTTTCCTTGTCCCGAGGCCCCTTCGCCCTGTTGTCCCCGTTCGGGGCAAACAGAAGGGCCGCGGATCCCGGATGGGGTTCCGCGGCCCTGAAGGCGCCGGCCTGATCGGCGATCAGGCTGGATCACTCCAGGGTTCTGGCCCACGGAAGGCCCACATCAGGTGGTGCTGCGTCGTCTGCTTCCGGAATCCGGCACCGGCTGCCGCGAAGGCATAGGCATGTGCCCGTGCCACTACCGCTTCCAGTGCCTTGGTCGGTCGCTCATTGCGCTCACGGATGGGAAGACCCGCGAGAGACAGGGAGGACGCCGGACGGGCGGCACGAATGCCGGACAGACCGGTGCCCTGGTTCGAGGCGCCGAGCATGCACGTGGAGACGGTCGAGCGATCGGTCAGTTTGGCCGTGCTGATGGAGCTGGTGTTGATGCTGATCACTGGACTCGCCTCCTCTCGGCGTCTTGGGGACTGGGGTGAGCCAGTCCGTTCGGATATGCAAGTACAACACGGAATCAGCGCCTCCGAGAAGGCCGCTGTTTCCGTGCCTAGAACCTATGGGGATTGCTGGGGCATGCGCAAACTATTTTTTCGACGAGTTCGCATCAGTCGTCCTCGTCACCTTCCCCGCCCTCTTGACCTGCGCAGATGGCCAGAACTTCGGTTCCGTAGCGCTGTAGCTTGCGGCTGAGGACGCCAGGGATGCGGGAGAGTTCGGCCGGGCTGTCGGGCCGTGCCTCGGCGATGGCCATCAGGGTCCGGTCCGTGAAGACGCAGAAGTCCGGTTGGCCGCTGCTCCGGGCCTGGACCGCTCGCCATGTGCGCAGCCGCTCGTAGATGCCTTCGTCCATGTCGGAGGGGCAGTCCTCGCAGCGCATCAGTTTCATCTCGCCGGCGTCGGTGAGGGTGCGGCCGCAGACGCGGCAGCGGGCCGGGGTGCGCTGGGCGCGCCGGGGTATGGCCGGGATCTCTGTGAGGGTGCCGCGCTCGATGCCTCCGGTGGCTCCCGCGCCGGTGCGGCCGACGGTGGCGGTCGAGCCGGGGCGCAGGCCGTCGAGGAAGTGGCTGGGCCTGCGGTTGGGGCGGCCGCCGGGTGAGCGGGACAGGGACCAGGAGAGGTGGAGCCGTTCTCTGGCGCGGGTCACGCCGACGTAGAGGAGGCGGCGCTCTTCTTCGATCTGTTCGTCCGTCTTCGCGTAGGTGATCGGCACCATTCCCTCGGCGATGCCGACCAGGAAGACGACGTCCCACTCCAGGCCCTTGGCCGCGTGCAGGGAGGCCAGGGTGACGCCTTGGACGGTGGGGGCGTGCTGGGCGTTGGCCCGCTCGTCGAGTTCTGTCACGAAGTCGCCGAGGGTGGCCTTCGGGTGGGCGGCGGCGAAGTCGTGGGCGAGGTTGACGAGGGCGGCGAGTGATTCCCAGCGTTCTCTGGCGGCGCCGGAGCCGGCGGGGGGTTCGCTGGTCCAGCCGTCTCCGGAGAGCACGGCGCGCACCTGGCTGGGCAGGTCAACGGCGTCGTCGAGCAGGGAGTCGTTGCCGCCGAAGCGGGCTGCGCCGCGCAGGGCGATGCCTGCTTTGCGTACTTCGGGGCGGTCGAAGAAGCGTTCGGCGCCGCGGAGCTGGTAGGGGACTCCGGCGTCGGCGAGGGCTTGTTCGTAGGTCTCGGACTGGGAGTTGGTGCGGAAGAGGATGGCGATCTCGGCGGCTGGGACGCCGGCGTCGATCAGTTCGCGGATGCGGCGGGCGGCGCCTTCGGCCTCGGCGGGTTCGTCGGTGTACTCGGTGTAGACGGGGTCGGGGCCCGCGGGGCGCTGGGAGACGAGTTCCAGCCGGTGGTCTGCGGCGCGACCGCTTGCCTGGGCGAGCAGTCCGTTGGCGAGGTGGACGACCTGGGGGGTGGAGCGGTAGTCGCGGACCAGTTTGACGACGGTGGCGCCGGGGTGGCGGGCGCGGAAGTCGAGGAGGTGGTCGGGTGTTGCTCCGGTGAACGAGTAGATCGTCTGGCTGGCGTCGCCGACGACGCACAGGCTGTCGCGGTTGCCGAGCCAGAGGTCCAGGAGTCGCTGCTGGAGGGGGCTGACGTCCTGGTATTCGTCGACGACGAAGTGCTGGTACTGGGTGCGGACCTGTTCGGCGATGTCGTGTCGGTCTTGGAGGACGGCGACGGTGAGCAGCAGGACGTCTTCGAAGTCGATGACGGCGCGGTCGCGTTTGAGGTCTTCGTAGGCGGCGTAGAGGTGGGCGATCTCGGCGGGGTCGCGTGGGGTGTCGCGGCCTGCCTTTGCTGCCGCGTACGGGTAGTCGGCGGGGACGGTCTGGGTGACCTTGGACCATTCGATCTCGGCGGTGGCGTCCCGCAGCTCGCCGCGGTCGAGGCGGAGCTTGCAGGCGGCGGCCGCGTCGGCGACGAGTTGGATCTTGCGGTCGACGAGTCGGGGCATGGAGCCACCGATCGCTTTCGGCCAGAAGTACTGGAGCTGGCGCAGGGCGGCGGAGTGGAAGGTGCGGGCCTGGACGCCGTGGGCGCCGAGCTGGCGCAGGCGGCCGCGCATCTCGCCTGCGGCTCGGTTGGTGAAGGTGACGGCGAGCACGCTGGACGGCTGGAGGATCCCGGCACGCACCCCGTAGGCGATGCGGTGGGTGATCGCCCGGGTCTTGCCCGTGCCTGCTCCGGCCAGGACGCACACCGGGCCGTGCAGGGCGGTGGCCACCTCGCGCTGCTCGGGGTCGAGCCCTTCGAGCACCGCGTCGGGCCCACTCGGCGGAGCCGAGTACGGGGAACCGCCGGGACCCTGCGGGAAGAGGGTGGAGTGCGTTGCTGGTGTCACATGGCCATGCTGCCAGGTCGTCCGGGACTGCTGTGCCGGTTGTCCACAGGCGGGCCGTCGCAGTCGTACTAATGCGGCAGGTGTCACAGCCGGGGGCCGGATACCCCAGGCGGGAATGCCCTGCCGGTCCCTTACGTTGTGTGCTTGCACAACCTTCCCCGAGCTGCCTGAGGAGCGCGAGAGACATGCAGGGCACTGTGACGATGTACAGCACGACTTGGTGTGGCTACTGCCAGCGGCTGAAGAAGCAGCTGGACCGCGAGGGCATCGCCTACACCGAGATCAACATCGAGCAGGACCCGGAGTCCGCCGCTTTCGTGGAGAAGGCGAATGGCGGAAACCAGACGGTCCCGACCGTGCTCTTCGGTGACGGCTCCACGCTGACGAACCCGTCGCTGGCGCAGGTGAAGCAGAAGCTCGCCGCGTAACAGGCCGGTTCCGGCTTGTGGGAAAGGCGGCTCCTGAGGCTGTTGGTGCCTCAGGAGCCGCCTTTTTGTGTCTTGTCCCACACGGGCGTGCCCGTGGCCTCAGATGAAGCTCCTCGTCGGCAGCGGCTTGCCGTACCACATCTCGATCAGGCGGGCGGCGATGGAGATGCCGTACGGGGGCAGTACCTCGCCGGCCTCGAAGGCCGCGTGCAGTTCCTCGCGGGAGAACCAGCGGGCCTCGTGGATCTCGTCGCCGTCGACGTCGATGTCGGTGGTGGTGGCGCGGGCCATGAAGCCCAGCATGAGGCTGGACGGGAAGGGCCAGGGCTGGCTGGCCACGTACTCGACGGGGCCGACGGTGATGCCGGCCTCCTCGAAGACCTCGCGGCGTACCGACTGCTCGATGGACTCGCCGGGTTCGACGAAGCCGGCGAGTGTGGAGAAGCGGCCCTCGGGCCAGTGGACCTGGCGGCCGAGCAGGATCCGGTCGTCCTCGTCGGTGACGGCCATGATCACGGCGGGGTCGGTGCGCGGGTAGTGCTCGGCGCCGCAGGCCTGGCAGCGGCGGATGTGGCCGGCGGCGGCGATGACCGTGCGCTCGCCGCAGCGGGAGCAGAAGCGGTGGGTGCGCTGCCAGTTCTCCAGGCCGACCGCGTGCACCATGAGGCCCGCGTCCCGCGGTGACAGCAGCAGTCCGGCTTCGCGCAGGCCTGCCGGGCGGGCGGACTGGTCGATGCGGCCGGGCAGTGCGTCCTTCTGGAGGGCGAAGTAGCTGACGCCGTCCTCGTCGATGCCGAGGAAGTAGCGGTGGGCCTCGGTGAGGGGTGCCTCGAAGGAGGGGGTCATGACGAGTTCGGTCCGGCCGTCGGGCGTCTCGTCGATGAGTACCTGGCCGCCGGAGACCACGAAGCAGCGGGTGGCGGGGTGGCTCCATGCCGCTGCGAGCCAGGCCTCGTCGAGCCGGTGGTGGGCGGCTCGGTCGATGCCGCTCGGGGCGGTGAGCGAGATGGGTCGTTCGGCGGTGTGGTCGGTCCAGGTGGTCACAGGTGCTTCCAACTCCCCCAATGGAACGGTTCGTTTCGGCGGGCGGTTCGGGCGGGTCGTAGGGCGGGACGGCACCGGGCCGGGCTCGGGCGGGCGTGCGGGCGGTCCTTCCAGTGTGCCCCGCGCGCGATGCGGTCCCGTTCGGCGTCTGCCGGTCAGGGGGCGTGACGCCAGTTCTCGGCGAGGTCACCCCACAGGTAGGCGCTGGTTTCGACGCCTTTGAGGAGGAGGTCGAGTTCGACCTTCTCGTTCGGGGCGTGCCAGCCGTCGGAGGGGACGGAGATGCCCAGGAAGAGGACGGGGGCGCCGAGGACCTCCTGGAGGTCGGCGGCGGGTCCGGAGCCGCCCTCGCGGGTGTAGCGGACCGGGCTCTGGAAGGCGCGGCCCATGGCGCGGACCACGGACTGCAGCGCGGGGTGGTCGAGCGGGGTCAGGCAGGGGCGCGTGGCGGGGCCGAAGCTGATCTCGAGCCGGATCCCGGCGGGTATCTGCTGTGCCGCCCAGTCTCGGACGGCCTTCTCGATGTGGTCGGGGTCCTGGCCGGCGACCAGGCGGAAGGACAGCTTCACCATGGCCGAGGAGGGGATGATCGTCTTGCTGCCGGGGCCCTGGTAGCCACCGCCGATGCCGTTGACCTCGACGGTCGGGCGGGCCCAGATGCGCTCCAGGGTGGTGTGCCCGGCCTCGCCGTGGGTGGCGTACGACTTGGCGGTGCGCAGCCACTGCTCCTCGTCGAACGGCAGCTCGGCGAACAGCTCGCGTTCGCGGTCGGTCAGCTCCGCTATGCCGTCGTAGAAGCCGGGGACGGCCACGCGCGCGTGCTCGTCGTGCAGGGCGGCCACCAGGCGGGCGGCGGCGGTGGCCGGGTTGGGGACGGCGCCGCCGAAGGAGCCGGAGTGGATGTCCTGGTCGGGGCCGTACAGCCGGATCTCGCACTCGGCGAGGCCGCGCATGCCGGTGCAGACGGTCGGGGTGTCCTCGGACCACATGCCGGTGTCGGAGACGATCACGGCGTCGGCGGCGAGCCGGTCGGCGCGTTCCTCGACGAGGGCCCGGAAGTGCTCGGAGCCGGACTCCTCCTCGCCCTCGATCAGCAGCTTCAGGTTGACCGCGGGGGCGGTGCGGCCGGTGGCGGCGAGGTGGGCGCGGACGCCGAGTGTGTGGAAGAACACCTGGCCCTTGTCGTCGGCCGCCCCGCGCGCGTAGAGGCGGTTGTCCCGGATGACGGGCTCGAAGGGTTCGCTGTCCCAGCCGTCCTCGCGGGCGGCGGGCTGTACGTCGTGGTGGCCGTAGACGAGGACGGTGGGCGCCTGGGGGTCGCCCGAGGGCCACTCGGCGAAGACGGCGGGGGCGCCCGGGGTCGGCCAGACCTCGGCGGTCGGGAAGCCGGTCTCCTTGAGCTGGGCGGCGAGCCAGTCGGCGCTGTCGCGTACGTCGGGCGCGTGGTCGGGCTGGGCCGACACGGAGGGGATGCGCAGCCATGCGGCGAGGTCGTCGAGGAAGGCGGCGCGGTGCTGCTCGATGTACGTACGGACGGCGCTGTCCGGGGTCTGGCTCATGCTCACGAGCCTATCGGCCCGCACGGACATCCTCGGCGGGCGGTTCGTCACACTGGGGATCCTTTACGTGCCCCTTGTGTGTCCCCCGGGGGATCACCGGTGAGCAGCCGTTCCAGGGCGGCCCGGTCGGGCAGGTCCTCGGGGCGTACGACCTCGCCGCTGCGCACGTACAGGAAGACGGCTGTGACCGACTCGGGCGGCACGCCCTGCTGCTCGGCCCAGGCCAGCCGGTACACGGCGAGCTGGAGCGGGTCGGCGGTGCGGGTGCGGCTGGTCTTCCAGTCGACGATCTCGTAGGTCGCGGCGTCGCCGTCGCCGTTGCGGTAGACGGCGTCAATGCGGCCGCGTACGACGCGGCCGGCGAGGGTGAGCTGGAAGGGGGCCTCGATCCGGTACGGGGTGCGGTGGGCGTACTCGGTGCGTTCGAAGGCGTCCTTGAGGGCTTCGAGGTCGCGTTCGTCGGCGATCTCGGCCTCGCTGCCGGGCAGCTCGTCCGGCTCCAGCATGGGCAGTGTCAGTTCCTCGAAGCGTGCTTCGACCCAGGCGTGGAAGCGGGTGCCCCGGCGCGCGGCGGGTTGCGGGGGGCGCGGCAGGGGGCGTGCGAGTTCCTGTGCGAGCCCGTCCGGGTCCTCGGCGAGACGCAGCAGCTGGGATGCCGTCAGTGTGGCCGGAAGGGGAACGTCCGTGACGCTCTGCCGGGCGCGCAGCAGCTCGCCGGTGAGCGCGTCGAGGTCGCGGTCCCAGGAGTCGAGGGTGCGGGCTTCCTCGGGTGTGAGGGGCGCGGGGTGTTCGGGCTCGGTGGGGTGGGTGTGTGCGCCGGCGCGAGCGGGCTCGGCCGGGGCGGGCGCCTGGTGGGGGACGGTCGGCCGCTCGGCGGTCCAGGAGTCCCAGTCGACGGGCTCCTCCGGGGAGGTGGCGCCGTCGTCGTACGGTGCCTCGTCGGCGATGGGGTCCTGGTCGTACGGGAACTCTTCGCCGTAGGGGTCCTCGTCGTCCGTCGGGGCGGGCCAGTCGGGGTCTTCCTCGTCCGGCGGGGCGGGCCAGTCCGGGTCGTCGAAGGCGGCGGGGTCGTGGGTGGCGGGCGGGTGGCCGTCCTGGCGGGCGGCGAGGGTGTCCAGGTGGGTGAGGACGGTCTCGGCGGCGGCGCGGCGGCGGGCCAGGGCCGCGTCGTCCAGGGGCAGGGGCCACGCCTGGTCGGCGGTGGCCGTGTGCAGGGCCGGGTTCTCCTCGTCCTCGGCGGGTTCGTCGGCCCATGCCTCGATCTCGCCGTACCCGGCGGCGCAGTGGTCGTGGAGGGCCTGGAGGAAGTCGGAGGGTCCCCGTGGCTTCTTCTGGCTGGGCCCCCACCAGTGGCCGGAGCCGAGGAGGAGGGAGCGGGGGCGGGTGAAGGTGACGTAGCCGAGGCGGAGTTCCTCAGTGTGCTGGTGCTCCTTCATGGCCTCGTGGAAGGCCTTCATGCCCCGGGAGTCCCAGGAGTCGATGTCGGGCAGGGTGTCGGTGTCGCCGCGCAGGGCGTGCGGCAGCACCTTGGCCTGCGCGGTCCACTTCTCGCGGCCCTGGGCGCTGGGGAAGGTGCCGTTGACCAGTCCGGGGACGGCGACGACGTCCCACTCCAGGCCCTTCGACTTGTGCGCGGTGAGCACCTTGACGGTGTTCTCGCCGCCGGGCAGGGCGTTGTCGAGGCCCTTCTCGTACTGGGCGGCGGTGCGCAGGAAGCCGAGGAAGGCCAGCAGTGTGGCCTCGCCGTCGCCGGCCGCGAACGAGGCCGCGACGTCGAGGAAGTTGGACAGGGTCTCGCGGCGGCGGGCGGCGAGCGCGTGCGGGGACGCCGACAGCTCCACCTCCAGGCCGGTGACCGCGAGGACGCGGTGCAGGACGTCCATCAGCGGGTCGGACAGGGAGCGGCGCAGGTCGCGCAGTTCGGCGGCCAGGCGGGCGAAGCGCACGCGCGCGTCCGGGGAGAACGGCAGCCCGTCGTCGTCCCCGTCGCCCTCGTCGAGGGGTGCCTCCAGGAAGGTGTCCAGGGCGTCCGCGAGCGATATCACCTCGGACGGGTCGACGCCTTCGACGGCCTCGGCGAGCCTGCGGTCGGGGTCGTCGGTGTCGCCCGCGCGCGTGTGGGCGACCAGCAGCCGGGCGCGGCGGCCGAGGAGGGCGAGGTCGCGGGGGCCGATGCGCCAGCGCGGGCCGGTCAGCAGGCGGACCAGGGAGGCGTTGGCTCCGGGGTCCTGGAGGACTTCGCAGACGGCGACGAGGTCGGCGATCTCGGGCAGGTGCAGCAGCCCGGAGAGGCCGACGACCTCCACGGGGATGTCGCGGGCGACGAGGGCGCCCTGGATCTCGGCGAAGTCGGTGGCCGTGCGGCACAGTACGGCGATCTCGCCGGGGGCCTTGTCGGTGCGCACGAGGTGGGCGATGGAGTCGGCGATCCAGTCGATCTCCTCCGCGTGGGTGGGCAGCAGGGCGCAGCGGACCGTGCCGTCGTGTTCGGCGCCGGGGGCCGGGCGGAGGGCTTCCACGCCCGCGTGCATGGCGCGCAGCGGTTCGGCGAGGCCGTTGGCGAGGTCGAGGAGGCGGCCGCCGCTGCGGCGGTTCTCGCTGAGCGCCTGCCGGGTGGCGGAGCTGCCGTCGGCGTGGGCGAAGTGCTCGGGGAAGTCGTCCAGGTTGGCGACGGAGGCGCCGCGCCAGCCGTAGATGGCCTGGCAGGGGTCGCCGACGGCGGTCACCGGGTGGCCCGTGCCGCCGCCGAACAGGCCCGACAGCAGGACACGCTGGGCCACGGAGGTGTCCTGGTACTCGTCCAGGAGCACCACGCGGAACTCCTCGCGCAGCAGCCGGCCCACCTCGGGGATGCCGGCGAGGCGGGCGGACAGGGCGATCTGGTCGCCGAAGTCGAGCAGATCGCGTTCGCGCTTGGCGGCCCGGTAGCGCACGACGAGGCCGGCGAGTTCGCGGCGGGCGGCGGCGGTCTCGGGGATCCTGCGCAGGTCGGCGTTGGTGAGCTTGGCGCTCTCCAGGGTGTGCAGCAGGCCGGCGTCCCAGGCGCGCAGTCGCCCGGGGTCCACGAGGTGTTCGGCGAGTTCGGAGTCGAGGGTGAGCAGGTCGCTGACGAGGTCGGCGAAGGAGCGGGTCAGCGCCGGGTAGGGCCCGGGGGCCTCACGCAGCACGCGCGCGGCGAGCTGGTAGCGGGTGGCGTCGGCCAGCAGCCGGGAGGTCGGCTCGAGGCCGATGCGCAGGCCGTGGTCGGTCAGCAGGCGGCCGGCGAAGGCGTGGTACGTCGAGATCACCGGCTCGCCGGGCGGATTGTCCGGGTCGATGACGTCGGGGTCGGTGACACCGGCCTTGATCAGTGCCTTGCGGACGCGTTCGGCGAGTTCGCCCGCGGCCTTGTTGGTGAAGGTCAGGCCGAGGACCTGTTCGGGGGCGACCTGGCCGGTGCCGACCAGCCAGACCACTCGGGCCGCCATCACGGTGGTCTTGCCCGAACCGGCTCCGGCCACGATCACCTGCGGTGCGGGCGGCGCGGTGATGCAGGCCGTCTGCTCCGGGGTGAACGGGATGCCGAGGAGCTCCTTGAGCTGCTCGGGGTCGGTGATACGGGCGGGCATGTCGTCAGAGGCTAGCGGCGGGCACTGACAACCGCGGACGGATCAGCTGCCCGGGGAGGAAGAGACGCAGGTCAGCGCCTTGGGTGCCGTACGTCACCCTCGCTCCTGGCGCGGGTCACTCGACCACGTGCCGTCCCTCGGGCCGCGCGCTGCAGGAGGCGCGGAACGCACAGTGCGTGCAGTGCTGTCCGGCCGTCGGCGCGAACCGCTCGTCCAGGACCTTTCCGGCGGCGGTGGCCAGCAGGTCGCCGACCCACTCCCCCGCCAGCGGCTCCTGGGCCTGCACCTTGGGCAGGGTCTCGCCGCCGTCCCGCTTGGCCGCGCCCTGCCTGAGGTGCACCAGTTCGGCGCCGCCGGGCTCGGGTCGTACGCCGTCGAAGGCGGTGTCGACGGCGCCTTCACGGACGGCGAGCTGGTAGACGGCGAGCTGGGGATGGCGGGCCACCTCGGCGCCGCTGGGGGCCTGCTTGCCGGTCTTGAAGTCCACGACGTAGGCGCGGCCCTCGCCGTCCGCCTCGACGCGGTCCATCTGGCCGCGGATGCGGACCTGGTAGTCGCCCGCTTCGAGGGTGACGTCGAAGTCCTGCTCGCTCGTCACCGGGGTGCGGCCGGTGCGGTCCAGTACGTGCCAGTTCAGGAAGCGTTCGAGCGCCGCGCGCGCGTTGCCCTTCTCCTGCGCGGACTTCCAGGGCGCGTCGAAGGCGAGAGCGTTCCACACGGAATCCAGGCGTTCCATGAGCACGTCGAGGTCGGCGGGGGTGCGGCCGGAGGCGACCTCGTCGGCGAGGACGTGGACGACGTTGCCGAAGCCCTGGGCGGCGGTGGCGGGCGCGTCGGCCTTCACCTCGCGGCCCAGGAACCACTGAAGGGCGCACGTGTTGGCGAGCTGGTCGAGGGCGCTGCCGGAGAGTACGACGGGCTGGTCGCGGTGGCGCAGCGGCACCTTGCTCTCGGTCGGCTCGAACATGCCCCACCAGCGGTAGGGATGCGCGGACGGCACCAAGGGGCGGCCGTCCTCGTCGGCGAGCGCGGCGAGCCTCGCCAGACGGCGGGCGGCGGCCTCCCGCAGGGCGGCCGAGGCGCGCGGGTCGACGGTGGTGGCACGCAGCTCGGCGACGAGCGCGGCCACGGACAGCGGACGGCGCGGGCGGCCGGTGACGTCCCGGGGTTCGACACCCAGCTCGGTCAGGAAACGGGAGGGCTGGTCGCCGTCGTCGGCCGGTGCCTTCACGGCGGTGACGACGAGACGGTCACGCGCGCGCGTGGCGGCCACGTAGAACAGGCGGCGCTCCTCGGCGAGCAGCGCGCCCGGGGTGAGCGGTTCGGCGAGTCCGTCGCGGCCGATGCGGTCGGCCTCCAGGAGGGAGCCACGGCGGCGCAGATCGGGCCACAGACCCTCCTGGACGCCGGCGACGACGACCAGCCGCCATTCCAGGCCCTTGGCGCGGTGCGCGGTCATCAGGCGGACGGCGTCGGGGCGCACGGCGCGGCGGGTGAGGGTGTCGGCGGCGATGTCCTCGGCATCGATCTCCTCCAGGAAGTTCAGGGCGCCGCGGCCTCCGGTGCGCTCCTCCGCGCGCGCGGCCGTGGCGAACAACGCGCACACGGCGTCCAGGTCGCGGTCCGCGTTACGGCCGGCCGCACCACTGCGCCGGGCGGCCCGCTCCAGGCGCGCGGGCCAGGGCGTGCCCTCCCACAGGTCCCACAGCGCCTCCTCGGCCGTGCCGCCACCCGCGAGGCGCTCGCGGGCCTTACGAAGCAGCGCGCCCAGGCGCTGCGCCCCCCGCGCGTACGCCGGGTCGTGCGCGACCAGGCGCTCGGGTTCGGCGAGCGCCCGCGCGAGCAGCTCGTCCGAGGGCGGCGGCAACGGATTCCCGGCGGCCCGCTCCTCCTCGCGCAGGGCACGCCCGAGGCGGCGCAGGTCGGCGGTGTCCATGCCGGCGAGCGGGGAGGCGAGGAGGGTGAGGGCGGTTTCGGCGTCGAGCCAGAAGGTGTTGGCGGGCGGCTCGGCGGCGGCTGGCTCGGCGGCGGGCGCATGGGTGCCGGTTTCGGCGGTGCCGTGCGTGGCGGCCTCGGTGGGCTCACTGGGGTCGGCGTGGGCAGAGCCCTCCGTGTCCGCCCCCGCAGACGCCGGCCCGTCGACCTCAGCAGACCCCTCGTCGGCCTCGGCAGACGCCTGGGCCACGGCTTCGGCAGTGCCGTCCCTGCCGGGCTCGGCAGACGCACGGGTACCGGCGGGGGTGGAGCCCTCCGTGTCCGCCCCCGCAGACGCCAGCCCGTCGAGTTCGACTGACCCCTCCGTGTCGGCCTTGGCAGACGCCAGCCCGTCGGCTTGCGCAGCCCCCTCCGTATCGGCCTTGGCAGACGCCTGAGCCGCGGCTCCGGCAGTGCCGTCCGTGTCGGCCTCGGCATGCACCTGGGCCCCGGCCCCGGCAGTCGATGCCCCCTCCGCTTCGCCGGACGCACCCTCCTGGGGACTCCGGGCCGCCTCCGCCGTGGCCACCGCCCTGAGTGCCGTGAGCAGGGGGGCGACCGCCGGCTCGTGGCGCAGGGGCAGGTCGTCGCCGTCGATGTCCAGGGGGACGCCGGCGGCGGTGAGGGTGCGGCGGAGGGTCGGGATGGTGCGGGAGCCGGCGCGTACGAGGACGGCCATGTCGCTCCAGGGGACGCCGTCCTCCAGGTGCGCGCGGCGCAGGATGTCGGCGATGTTGTCCAGTTCCGTACCTGCCGTCGGGTACGTGTAGACCTCGACGCGGCCGCCGTCCCGCACGGCTGCCGGCTCGCGGTGGGCGCGCACCTTCTCGGCGGGCAGCCGGGGCAGCGGCATGCGCTGGGTGATCAGCCGGGTCGCGGCCAGCAGGGCGGCGCCGGAGCGGCGGGAGGTGCGCAGCACCTCGACGGGGGCCGGGCGGCCGCCCGCGCGCGGGAAGGCCGCCGGGAAGTCGAGGATGCCGTTCACGTCGGCGCCCCGGAACGTGTAGATCGACTGGTCGGGGTCGCCGAGGGCGACCAGGGTCCGTCCGCCGCCGGCCAGGGCCTGCAGGAGCCGTACCTGGGCGGGGTCGGTGTCCTGGTACTCGTCGACGTACACGGCGTCGTACCGGGCGGCGAGCTGTGCCGCGACCTCGGGGCGGTGGGCGAGCAGCACCGCGCGGTGGACCAGTTCGGCGTAGTCGATGACGCCCTGCAGGTCGAGGACGTCCAGGTACTCGGCGAGGAAGGCGGCGGCCGCGCGCCAGTCGGGGCGGCCGATGCGGCGGGCGAAGGCGTCCAGCGCACCGGGGCCGAGGCCCAGCTCGCGGCTGCGGGCGAGGACGGCGCGGACCTCGTCGGCGAAGCCGCGCGTGGTCAGGCAGGCGCGCAGCTCGTCCGGCCAGCGCACGTGGTCGAGGCCGAGCCGCTCCAGCTCGGGCTGCCCGGCGAGCAGCTCGCGGACGGTGACGTCCTGCTCGGGGCCGGAGAGCAGGCGCAGCGGCTCCGCGAACAGGCCGCTGTCCTGGTGGGCGCGGACCAGGGCGTAGCAGTACGAGTGGAAGGTGGTCGCCCGGGGAGCGCGGGCCGCACCGATGCGCAGGGCCATGCGGTCGCGCAGGTCGACGGCGGCCTTGCGGCTGAACGTCAGCACCAGGATCCGCTCCGGGTCCCCGCCACGGGCGATTCGCGCGGCCACGGACTCCACCAGGGTGGTGGTCTTGCCGGTGCCCGGACCTGCGAGAACGAGCAGCGGTCCGGTCCGGTGGTCAACCACGGCGCGCTGTGCGGCGTCCAGAAGAGGGGGATCGACTGCGGTGGGCGGGGTACGGACCAGTCGGTAAGCGCCACGGTTCCCCTGCCGCACCGAGGGGTGCGGCAGGCGCCTGGTGGAGGAAGAGGAGCTCACGTGGTTCGCCGGTCCTGGTGGTTGTGCTGGTGGGCGGGCGGTCACGCGTGCGAGGCGGTGGCCGCGGGGTGAGGGGGACACGTGCAGCCGACGCTACGCCGCCGCCCCGGACGGAAGCAGGGCTTCCGCTTCTTCCCTCGCGGCCCTCGTGGCCCTCGCGTCACGTGGGTCCCTCACCACACGAACGTACGTCATGCCACGGACGTCCCCCCTGTCCCTCGTACGGGCCACGGGTTCCCCTCGACGGCATCCGATGGCGGAAGCTGTCAGGTGTGACCCTCCGCGACCGTGCCGCCGTCCCATCGGGCCCGTCTCATGTCGAGCCGCGGCAGATGGCCCTCGGTGGTCCTGCCCGCCTGCTTCAGAGGCGTGCCCTCCGCGCGGTAGTGATCGAGGGCACGCAGTTCGTGGCCGGGCAGCAGCACCCCGTCCGCGCGCACCACGCGCCACCAGGGGACGGCGCCGCCGTAGAGGGCCATCACCCGGCCCACCTGGCGGGGTCCGCCCTCTTCGAGCCACTCGGCGACATCGCCGTACGTCATGACCCGGCCCGGCGGAATCCGCTCGGCGACCTCCAGGACCCGCTCGGCGTACTCCGGCAACGCGTCCGCGTACCCCTCTCGGGTGTCCTCGGCAGGGCTCTGCTCGCTCATTCGCCCCATCCTGCCGCACCCCACCGACAACGCGGCGCGGAAGTCCGGGCCAGGGCCCCTCGCCCTTGGCCGGCGCTTCCGGCAGACTGTCCGCCCGCCCATCCGCACCCTGATGCCCGCGTGTGCCGGTGGGGCATGCCACCATCGTGCGGGCGGTGACTGGTGATACGAGACCAAGAAGAGACCATGAAGCAGCAGGGCGTGCACCCCGAAGGCGCGGAGGGCATCCCTGACGCTTCCGCGCGTCCCGACACCGCCCGCTCCGGTCAGACCGACACCGGTGCGGCGGACGAGACCGACCGCGGTGCTACGGGCCGGGACGACACCGGTGCCACGCGCAAGGACGCGCGCGCGGACGACGTTACGCACGAGGACGGCACGCGTACGCGCGCGGACGACACCAGCGACACCGGCGGCAGCGGCGGCGGCACCGATGGGGCGGACGCCCCTGGGAACCCGCCCGCCGACGAGCGCCCGGACGCCTGTGCCGACGATCCTCACCCGGAGGAGGTCGAAGGCGACGAACCACTCCTCCCCGCGCGCGTGCACCGTCCCTCCGACCTCATGCGGTTCCTGGTGGGCGTGCTCGCCATCGTCGTGCTGCTCGCGATCGCCGCGTTCGCGCACGGCACCACCTCGGGTCTCGAACAGGACATCAACAAGGGCACCGGGCAGGCCCCGGACCTGCTGATCAAGATCGCGGGACTCGCGTCCAGCATCGCGATCCTCCTGGTGCCGGTCGCCTTCGCGATCGAACGGCTGATCAAACGGGACGGGCTGCGGATCGCCGACGGCGTCCTCGCGGCCGTCCTCGCGCACGGTGTGACCCTCGCCACCGACCTGTGGGTCGCTCGAGCCGCCCCGGACTCCATCCAGGAGGCGCTCACCCAGCCCTCACCGGGCGACATCCACGCCCTGACCGACCCGGTGCACGGCTATCTCGCGCCCGTCATCGCCTATATGACGGCCGTCGGCATGTCCCGCAGACCCCGATGGCGCGCGGTGCTGTGGATCGTGCTGCTGCTCGACGCGTTCTCGATGCTGGTCACCGGCTACACGACCCCGTTCTCGATCATCCTGACGGTGCTGATCGGCTGGACCGTCGCCTACGGCACGCTGTACGCGGTCGGCTCGCCCAATGTCCGCCCCACCGGCCGGACCCTGATGGCGGGCCTCAGGCACGTCGGCTTCCACCCCGTCAGCGCGGCCCGCGAGGAGTCCGTGGAGTCGGAGAACGGCGACCGCGGGCGGCGCTACTTCGTCACCCTGGAGGACGGCCCGCCGCTGGACGTCACGGTCGTCGACCGGGAGCAGCAGGCCCAGGGCTTCTTCTACCGCGCCTGGCGCAACCTGACCCTGCGCGGCTTCGCCACCCGCTCCAGCCTCCAGTCGCTGCGCCAGGCGCTGGAGCAGGAGGCGCTGCTCGCGTACGCGGCGATCGCGGCGGGCGCCAACGCGCCCAAGCTGATCGCCACCTCCGAACTCGGTCCGGACGCGGTGATGCTCGTCTACGAGCACACCGGCGGGCGCACGCTGGACTCGCTGCCGGACGAGGAGATCACCGACGAACTGCTGCGCCACACCTGGCACCAGGTGCAGGCGCTGCAGTCCCGGCGCATCGCGCACCGCAGGCTGGCCGGTGACGCGATTCTGGTGGATCGTTCCGGCAGGGTGATCCTCTCCGAGCTGCGCGGCGGCGAGATCGCGGCCGGCGAGCTGCTGCTGCGCATGGACGTCGCCCAGCTGGTCACCACACTGGGTCTGCGGGTGGGCGCCGAGCGGGCCGTGGCCTCCGCCGTCGGGGTGCTCGGCCCGGACGCGGTCGCCGACTGCCTGCCGATGCTGCAGCCCATCGCGCTGACGCGCTCCACGCGCGCGACCCTGCGAAAACTGGCCCGGGAGCGGGCCCAGCGTGAACGCGAGGCGGTGCTGGAGGCGTCCCGGCAGGCCAAGCAGGCCCGTCTGGCGGAGGCCTCCGAGACGGCCGGGCCGGTGCTCGAAAAACCCGACAAGAAGACGGTCCGGGCCGAGCAGCGGGCCGAGAAGCGGGCCCTGGACGAAGCCCTCGACGAGGCCCGCGAGGAGGATCTGCTCACGCAGATCCGCCACGAGGTGCTGCTGATCCGGCCGCAGGCCCCCGTGGAGCCGGCCCGTCTGGAGCGGGTGCGGCCGCGCACGCTGATCAGCTTCATCGCCGGTGCCATCGGTGCGTACTTCCTGCTGACCCAGCTCACCCACATCGAGTTCGGACCGCTGATCGCCAACGCCCAGTGGGGCTGGGTGATCGCCGCGGTGCTGTTCTCCGCGCTCAGTTACGTGGCCGCCGCGATGGCGCTGCTGGGGTTCGTGCCGGAGCGGGTGCCGTTCCTGCGGACGGCGGCGGCCCAGGTCGCCGGGTCCTTCGTGAAGATCGTCGCGCCGGCCGCGGTCGGCGGTGTCGCCCTGAACACGCGCTTCCTGCAGCGCCAGGGTGTGCGCCCGGGGCTCGCGGTGGCGAGCGTCGGCGCGTCGCAGCTGTTCGGGCTCGGCTGCCACATCCTGATGCTGCTGTCCTTCGGTTACCTGACCGGCACCGAGAAGACGCCGTCGCTGTCGCCGTCCCGGACGGTCATCGCGGGTCTGCTGACCGTGGCGGTGCTGGTGCTCGTGGTGACCTCGGTGCCGTTCCTGCGGAAATTCGTCGTCACGCGCGTGAGGTCGCTGTTCGCCGGTGTCGTGCCGCGCATGCTCGACGTGCTCCAGCGGCCGCAGAAGCTGGTCACCGGCATCGGCGGCATGCTGCTGCTGACCTTCTGCTTCGTGATGTGCCTGGACGCCTCCATCCGGGCGTTCGGCGACACCTCGACCTCGCTGAGCATCGCCAGTGTCGCCGTGGTCTTCCTCGCCGGAAACGCGCTCGGCTCCGCGGCGCCCACCCCGGGCGGCGTCGGCGCGGTCGAGGCGAGCCTGACGCTCGGCCTGATCGCCGTCGGCCTTCCCAAGGAGGTCGCCGCACCGGCCGTCCTGCTGTTCCGGCTGCTGACGCTGTGGCTGCCGGTGCTGCCCGGCTGGCTCGCCTTCAACCAGCTCACGCGCAAGGGCGCCCTGTAGGGCGCGCCTGCACGAAACGGGCCTCCACAGCAGGCCAGGGGCGTACCTCGTACGGCCCGTGCCCCGCGCGCGGCGGCGTGCGCGCGCGCAGGATGGGTACATGGCGAACCCCTCCCGGCTGCGTGCCGTCGCTCTGACCACCAGCGCCGTGCTGCTGGCCGCCCTGCTGGCCGGATGCAGCGAAGGCGCCAAGGACGGGGACCTCACGGCACAGAAGCTGGACTGGCAGGACTGCCCGGTCCCGTCGGAGGCGGAGGGCGGCGGCACCTCCCCGTCCCCGCTGCCCAACGGCGCCAAGTGGCAGTGCGCCACCATGAAGGCGCCCCTGGACTGGAGCAAGCCCAAGGGCGACACCATCGACATCGCCCTGATCCGCGCCAAGGCCACCGGCGACCCGAGCCGGCGGATCGGCTCGCTCATCTTCAACTTCGGCGGCCCCGGCGGCAGCGGCGTCGCCACGCTGCCCGCCTTCGGCGCGGACTACACCACCCTGAACACCCGCTACGACCTGGTGAGCTTCGACCCGCGCGGGGTCGGCCGCAGCGCGCCCGTGAAGTGCGAGAGCGACTCCCAGCTCGACGCGTACTTCCAGCAGGACGCGACCCCCGACGACAGCGCCGAACGCACCCAGCTGCTGGACCGCACCAAACAGTTCAACTCGGCCTGCGAGAAGCACTCCAAGAAGATCCTGCCGCAGGTGCGCACCACCGACGCGGCCCGCGACATGGACCTGATGCGCCAGGTCCTCGGCGACGACAAGCTGCACTACTTCGGCATCTCCTACGGCACCGAACTCGGCGGCGTCTACGCCCACCTGTTCCCGAAGAACGTCGGCCGGGCGGTCTTCGACGCGGTCGTCGACCCCACCCAGGACCCCGAACAGAGCGCGCTCGGACAGGCCAAGGGCTTCCAGCTCGCGCTCGACAACTTCGCCGAGGACTGCACCTCCAAGAAAGAGGAGTGCCCGATCGGGGACACCCCGCAGGACGTCAAGGACCGCATCGCCAAACTGCTGGCGGACCTGGAGAAGAAGCCGATCCCCGGCATCTTCCCGCGACAGCTGACCCAGACCGCCGCGACCAACGGCATCGCGCAGTCCCTGTACTCCAAGGACTTCTGGGAGTACCTCACCGAGGGGCTCCAGCAGGCGTACGAGGGCGACGGCAAGATCCTGATGCTGCTGTCCGACTCGATGAACGGGCGCAGCGAGAACGGCGAGTACAGCAACATCACCGCGGCCAACATCGCCATCAACTGCTCCGACGAGAAGCCGCGGTACACCGCGGACTACGTGCAGCAGAAGCTGCCCGAGTTCCGTGCCGCCTCCCCGGTGTTCGGCGACTACCTGGCCTGGGGCATGGTCAGCTGCACCGACTGGGCCGTGCCCGGTGCCGCCGACCACCCCGACGTCAGCGCGCCCGGATCGGCGCCCATCCTCGTCGTCGGCAACACCGGCGACCCCGCCACCCCCTACGCGGGCGCGAAGAGGATGGTGGACGCGCTCGGCAAGGGCGTCGCCGTGGAGCTGACGTACAAGGGCCAGGGGCACGGGGCGTACGACAGCAAGAACAAGTGTGTGCAGAGCGCGGTGAACGACTACCTGCTGGACGGGAAGGTGCCGAAGGCCGGCACGGTCTGCTCCTAGCATCCGGGAATCCCTGGACAAACATCCGAGAATCGCTGGAAAGTCGCAGGTCAGAGGGTTATCCACAGGCTTCCGCAGGCTGATCCCGATCCGCCTACCATGGCCTGAACGCCCACCGCGGCACGACGCGGAGGGCTTGCGAGGGGGGTACACATGTCGCGATTCCTGCGGTGGACGGCCGCCGCGGCCGCCGCGCTGCTGGTGGCCGGATGCGGTGGCTCGTCGGACGGGGGCCATGACGAGGGCAAGGGGACCAGTTCGGCCGAGGAGACCGGCCGGGCTCCCGCACCGGCGTCATCGTCCACGGCGGACCTCCCTGCCTCGCTCACCTCGCAGCGCCTCGACTGGCAGCGCTGCAAGGCCACCGGGGACTCCGGCGCGCCGAGCGACGACTGGCGGTGCGCCACGCTCAAGGTGCCGCTGGACTGGTCGAAGCCGAGCGGCAGGACGATCGACCTCGCCCTCATCCGCGCACAGGCGACCGGAAGCGACCGGATCGGCTCGCTGCTGTTCAACTTCGGCGGCCCCGGCGGCTCGGGCGTCTCGACCATGCCGTACTACGGGGCCACCGTCCCCAAGCTGCGCGAGCGCTACGACCTGGTGAGCTGGGACCCTCGCGGGGTCGGCGCCAGCGAGGGCATCCGCTGCCGCGGCGACCGGGACATCGAGGCCGCCGAGGGAGTGGACGTCACCCCGGACACCCCGGCCGAGGAGAAGGCGTACCTGCTGGACGCGACCGACTTCGGCAAGGGCTGCCAGAAAGCCGCCGGCCCGCTGATGGCGCACGTCTCGACGACCGACACCGCGCGCGACATGGACCTGATGCGGCACGTGCTCGGCGACCGGACGATGCACTACTTCGGCATCTCCTACGGCACCGAACTGGGCGGCGTCTACGCCCACTTGTTCCCGAAGCAGGTCGGCCGGCTGATCCTCGACGCGGTGGTCGACCCGGCGGCGGACGCGGTGGGCCACGCCGAGAACCAGGCACGCGGCTTCCAACGGGCCCTCGACGACTACCTGAAGTCCACCGGCCAGGACCCGAAGCAGGGTTCCCGGAAGATCGTGGACCTGCTCCGGCGGATCGACGCGAAGCCGCTGCCCACGTCGTCCGGGCGGAAGCTGACCCAGACGCTCGCGGTCACCGGCATCATCGTGCCGCTGTACAGCGAGGCCGGGTGGCCCCGGCTGACCAGCGCGCTCAAGTCGGCGGAGCAGGGCGACGGTTCGAAGCTGCTGGCGCTCGCCGACGACTACAACGAGCGGGACGCCTCGGGGCACTACGGCACGCGGGGCCACGCCCAACGGGTCATATCGTGCCTGGACGACAGGCAGCGGCCCACGCTCGCGCAGACGAAGAAGCTGCTGCCCGAGTTCGAGCGGATCTCGCCGGTCTTCGGGGACTTCCTGGGCTGGGACACGGCCGGCTGGTGCCACGACTGGCCGGTGCCGGGCCAGTACGACACCCCCGAGGTCAGCGCGCCGGGTGCGGCACCGATCCTGCTGGTGGGCAACACCGGGGACCCGGCGACGCCGTACGAGGGTGCCCGCAGGATGGCCGACGAGCTGGGCAAGGGCGTCGGCGTGGAGCTGACCTGGAAGGGCGAGGGACACGGGGCGTACGGCAACGGGAGCGACTGCGTCGACTCGACCGTGAACGCCTACCTGCTGCAGGGGACCGTACCGAGGGACGGCAAGGTCTGCTCGTAGAGCGGGCAGCGGAAAGGGGCACGGCACGCGTGGTGCCGAGCCCTCCCGGGCCGTCAGACCGTACTACCGCGAAGCGCGCAGGATGCTACAAAAGCTCGGCGCTACCCACTGCTACGAATAAACAAATATTCTAGGAAGGCTACCGAGCGCCCGCCGCCGTGAAACGCTTATCACTGTTCGTCGCCCTGCCGCGCAGCGTGAAGGAAAGCCGATGCCGTGTGCCAGTACGCAGTTACGGCTGATGTGAAGCCCTCGGGCCCTTGCGAACCTGCCGCTATGGCTAGCAACGTTTTGTAGACATGGGTGGATGCAGCGTGTACAGCATCGGCGGTAGACCGCGAGGAATAGCTACCGTCGACCATGATGACGTTTATCTGTCGGTGAAACTCGCCGTAGGCTGTCCGTAAATTTTCGATAGAGATCGCCCATGCAATTGATCTCCTCGATGAACGCAAGGTGAGCTGCGCGCATGGCGTCACGCCGGGTCGCAGCACGCTGAGCCTCTGCTGCGGCCAGGGCCTGCACCCGTGCAGCTTGTGCGTTGCCTCTGCTGGTCACCCAGCTTGCGGCTACCGCCGTGACAGCCGTCAGGATTGCGACCCACAGCGTGGCATCCCCCATGCTCCGGAAGTGTGTCGGAGTTCGCCGCTCTGCGACAGATAGCGCGCTTCCCGAACTCCCTACCGCTAGCGTTAGAGGCTCTTGGGACCCGGTCCGGGGCCGTCTGTGGGCCGTCCGAGGGCAGCCAACCACGACAGACGACACCAACCTCGGCCACCTGAAATGATCTCGCTGTGGCCGAATACACGATCAGCACCGCCAGTGGTGACGACTGGCCTGTCATTCCGCGCGATGCCTTCCAAGCCGTCCTTCAACCCCAATCGATCGCATGTGACCCCGTCGTGGGTGATGGCGATCACACCTTCCGCGCAGGCAACACCACGGTCTCGGCATCATGGGAGCTTGCCGGCACCTGGTACGTGCATCTCGACGGCGCACCATCCCTTTGACGCAGCGGATGCGATCGTCGCGGAGAGAGCTCGGCAACTCGGCGAGGCGACCGGCATGACGGCGAACTTCTACCAGATCACCGATTAGGCGGGGCAGGTACTTCCGGCTGAGGGCGACTGGACGTTCTTCGCCCGCGCCCTCACCGCCGCACGGCACTACGAGTGACCACGTGCCCCCGGCGTTGCCCGATGAGAGGGCAAGCCGCGGGGAACAGCGGGGAACGTCGGCAACCACCCCGAGATCGCGCAGGTCAACGTCTCGTCAGGTCAGCACACACTCACATACGCGATCTTCCAAACTAGTGCTCCAGGATCCGAGCGCGGTGGCGCTTGACTGGGTCGTTGAAACTCCAGCCCAAAGCCGTTCCACCGCCCGCGCGGTACAGTTCCGCTCCCCATAGGCGGAGAGGGCGATCATGGAGAACCCATTCAGGGACGGCGGACCGGCGGACAAGGCGATGCCCTATCTGAGCCTGATCGTCTCTGCGAACCTCTTGGCGGTGGGCGTGAAGATGCACCAGGAGGGCGCATCTCTGTTCTGGCCACTCGGTGCCGGACTCATGATGCTGCTCGCATGCCACGGGATCTACCGGCAGATACGTTCGCAGCGCGACCGCGCCTAGAGAGTGACGTGCCCCTGGCGTGACCGATCGCACGGGATACCACGGTGAATGACGGTGCCGAGTCGACAGTGCTCAAACCCAACGGCCCCTGACCGTCGTACGTGGTCAAGGGCCGTTGCGCCTGGCGGTGGGTGTGGGATTTGAACCCACGGTGACTCGCGCCACGACGGTTTTCAAGACTGCGTGTGGGACACGGCTCTGCGACGCAAGCCCCACGCCCTGAACCGGCCGCTCACGAAGATACCGACGCCGACGGACAGCGCGATCAACAAAGTCGACGGCATGACGTCGAGGGTCACGTGGCGGCCCGCGGCTACCGATGACCCCAGCAAAGCGATCGCCGTGAGGGTCACTGCGGCCACGGCAAGGCAGACTGCTATCTCAGCCCACCACATCGCCCGCGTCGGTCGAGTCGTCATGGCGATGTTGTACATCGCGCATCTGGCTGCTGTACAGCAGCCAAGTACAGCAACGACAGCAACCGGCACCGTCCGGCAGTGTCCTCATAGAGCCGTGGCGCGACCGGTATGCCCTTCGCCGACCGATCCACATAGAGCTACGGATCAGAAGGCCATGCCCTCGGTCTCAGCGATTTGCCCAGCGCGCCGTCGTGGCAGAGAAGTCGGGCCTGTAGCCCACCGATGGCGGCGAAGCGTGATCAGCTTGAAGCGTGGAGTCCATCATCGCCAGCGCCATAGCCGTTCTTGGAACCCTGCTTGGATCGGGGATCACTTTGGCATTTCAGCAGCGCACCACCGACAGGAGCCATCAGTTCAACCGCCGCGAGAAGCTTCGGCAGGAGCGACTTGATGCCTATTCGGCCTATGCCGGCGCGTTGGTCAACTACCGCCGCTGCCTGGTCCACCTCTGGTTCTGTGAGCACGAACAGCCGCCACCGGAGGATCCCGACACGGTGCGCATCCGCGCCTACGACTTGCGCTCCAACGCCCAGGAAGCCCTCTTCCGGGTGCAGATGCTGACGGATGACGGGAGGCTGAGTCAGACCGCGGAAGACGTGCTTGCGGACATCACGAAACTGCCCAAGGCGGTCAGCAGGGCCGAGCTGGACGAGCTAAGGGTGCGGACCCGTGACAACATCAGCCGACTCGTCGGCTCGACCAAGCAACACCTATGAAGCGCTCGGGCTGAAGCAGAACCCCGCCCCCGACCGCAACACACGGACCGTCGGGCTGACATCACCAGCTGACATCAACGGCGGTAAACGATGCCGCACCGCTGCAACCAGGGCGATGCTCACGCATGAGCGCCCTCCCGGGCCGTCTTCGGGTCGTGGAAGGGCGCTCAATGGCGATCAATGTCGACAGCTGCCGACAGCTCAGCAGCAGGTCAGAGGGTTGATCGGTTAGGCGGCCGCAGGTCCCGGCCGCCGGTGATCAGTTGTGGCTGATCAGACGGGAATCCAGTCAGGCCACTGTGGCGGAACGTTGCTCACGGGGCAGAGGCCGGAGTCGCCTGGATAGCCGTCGAGTGTTCCTCGGGTCGCGAAGAGCCACCATGCCAGCCACACCGTCCCAACAATCACCAGCAGCGTCGGCAGTGTCACGCGGACCGCCGTTGGCGCGCGAAGCACCAGGCGTCGGCCGATGGCGCGCGCCCCAAGCCCAACCAGCGCTTCGGCTCCCGCGACCAGAGGGAGCAAGAAGTTGAGTTCGAGGCGTCCGCCTGCGTCGTAACCCGCGTCGCAGTACGCGCGCGCCCAGACGGTCAGCGACCAGGCGACGCCGCCCACAGCAGCTCCGAACAACGCGGAGCCCGCCCAGGGGAGACAGGAGTTGGATCTCGGCTTGGCTGTATCCACGACACGACACGACTCCGAAAACACCATTCGTGGTTCCGAAGTGAGCAGGTGAGTGCCTGGGGCAGCTCACGCTAGCCCAGGGACTGGACCGAACCCGGGCCGTCTCTGGGCCGTCCGACGTCAGCCGACGCCGACCGACAACGACAGAAGCCCACGGCGTCTGAACTGGTCAGAGCCGTGGGCTTCGTCAGGCTCGCTGGTCAGCGAGACTGGTGATCAGTAGACCGGCTTCTGCGGCTCGATCTGGTTGACCCAGCCGATCACGCCGCCGCCGACGTGCACAGCGTCGGCGAAGCCCGCGGACTTCAGGACGGCGAGGACTTCCGCACTGCGGACACCCGTCTTGCAGTGCAGGACGATCTTCTTGTCCTGCGGGAGGCCCTCGAGGGCGGTGCCCAGGAGGAACTCGTTCTTCGGGATCAGCTTGGCGCCCGGGATGGAGACGATCTCGTACTCGTTCGGCTCGCGGACGTCGATGATCTCGATGTTCTCGCCGTCGTCGATCCACTCCTTGAGCTGCTTGGGAGTGATCGTCGAACCGGCGGCCGCCTGCTGGGCCTCCTCGGAGACGACGCCGCAGAAGGCCTCGTAGTCGATGAGCTCGGTGACGGTCGGGTTCTCGCCGCAGACCGCGCAGTCGGGGTCCTTGCGGACCTTGACCTGGCGGTACTGCATCTCCAGGGCGTCGTAGATCATCAGGCGGCCGACCAGCGGCTCACCGGTGCCGGTGAGGACCTTGATCGCCTCGGTGACCTGGATGGAGCCGATGGACGCGCACAGCACGCCCAGCACGCCGCCCTCGGCGCAGGAGGGGACCATGCCCGGCGGCGGGGGCTCCGGGTAGAGGCAGCGGTAGCAGGGGCCGTACTCGGACCAGAAGACCGAGGCCTGGCCGTCGAAGCGGTAGATCGAGCCCCACACGTACGGCTTGTTCAGCAGCACGCAGGCGTCGTTGACCAGGTAGCGGGTCGCGAAGTTGTCCGTGCCGTCGACGATCAGGTCGTACTGGCTGAAGATGTCCATCACGTTCTCGGCCTCGAGCCGCTCTTCGTGAAGGATCACGTTCACGTACGGGTTGATGCCCTTGACGCTGTCCCGCGCGGACTCGGCCTTGGAGCGGCCGATGTCGGCCTGGCTGTGGATGATCTGGCGCTGCAGGTTCGACTCGTCGACCTCGTCGAACTCCACGATGCCGAGGGTGCCCACGCCGGCGGCGGCCAGGTACATCAGCGCCGGCGAGCCCAGGCCGCCGGCGCCCACACAGAGCACCTTGGCGTTCTTCAGCCGCTTCTGCCCGTCCATCCCGACGTCGGGGATGATCAGGTGGCGGGAGTACCGGCGGACCTCGTCTACGGTGAGCTCAGCAGCTGGCTCGACCAGGGGTGGCAACGACACGGGGACTCCGTTGGTCGGTCAATCACTACGGTTGTTCTCCCCGTAACACTGCCACGGCCTTCTTCATTCCGAGACACCCGTTCCGACCCGCGAGACGATTTCGTCCCAGTAGCCGGGCATGGCCTCCCACGGGTCGGTGCGGCCACCGCGGTCGGTGCGGTCCGTGAAGTAGATCGTCGCCGCGCCCTGCCACCGCGCGATGCGCAGCGCCTCCTCCAGATGTCCGAGGGGCACACCGTGCACGAAGTGGCAGAAGCGGTCGGGCGGGTAGTCGGCGGTCCACTCGGCGACCTGCGAGAAGCGGTAGTCGGACCAGGGGCCGGAGAAGGTCACCAGCTGGTCGGCGTTCTCCGCGTACCCCGGGTACGGGTGGCTGCCGTGGCCGAGGACGATGTGGGCGGTGTCACTGATCGTCCGGAGCGTGGTGACCGCGCGGCGGACCTCGGGGAGCGCGGCGCGCTCCGTGGGACATCGGTCCAGCAGGAAGCCGTCGACGCGGTACCAGTCGAGGTGGCGGTGCGCGTCCGCGAGCAGGTCGGCGAGGGAGCGCGTGCCGTGGGTGAGGTCCAGGTGGCCGAGGACGCGGACGCCCGCGTTGCGCAGCCGCCCCGCCGCTTCCAGGCAGTGCGGGTCGGGGCGGGTGCCGGGACCCGCGGCGACGTTGAGCACGACCCAGTCCAGGGGGGTGCCGGGGCGGGCGAGTTCGGTCCACTGGGCCGGGGCGACGAGCGGATGCGCGTAGCCGGGGATGCCGAGGGCGGTACGGACGCCGGTGCTGGTGGTGCCTGCTGTGGTGCTGGTCAGATGCGGCATGCCGCCTCCATCCAGATGTCGGCCAGGGATTCTTCGAGATTGATCCGGGGGCGCCAGCCGAGCCGGTCGCGGGCGGTGCGCACATCGGCCTGCTGCCAGCTGCCGCAGCCGTCCGGGTACGGGTATGCGACCGGGGACGCGTGGTCGGCGTCGGCGCGGGGGTGGCCGATGGCGCTGCGCAACGGCCCGGGAGGAGCGTCGAGTTCGTGCAGGGCACCGCCGTATCCGGCGACCCGGGCGAGGACGGCGGCGGCGTCGCGGAGCCGGACGGCGCGGCCGGAGCCGATGTTGATCACGCCCTGCGCGGCGGAGAGCGAGGCGGCGTGCACGGCGCGGGCGACGTCACGGACGTCGACGAAGTCGCGCTGCACGCCCAGGCCGCCGAGTTTGAGTTCGCCGTCGCCGGACTGCATCGCGCGGCGCATGGCCTCGGCGAGCCGGCCGAGCGGGGAGCCGGCCGGGGTGCCGGGTCCGGCGGGTGAGAAGACGCGGAGGACGACGGCGTCGAGACCGGAGCCGAGGACCAGTTCGGTGGCGGCGAGCTTGCTCACGCCGTACGGGCCGCCGGGGCGGGGCACGGCGTCCTCGGCCGTGGAGGAGCCGGGCTGGCTGGGGCCGTACTCGGAGCCGCACCCGACCTGCACCAGTCGGGCGCCGCAGCCACTGCGGCGCAGGGCTTCGCAGACGGTGGCGACGGCGACGGTGTTGTGCCGGGTGAGTTCGCGGGCGCCGCCGCGGGTGGCGCCGGCGCAGTTGACGACGACTCCGGGGTGGACCGCGTCCAGGAAGCGGGTGAGCGCTCCGGGGCTGCCGGTGGCGAGGTCGAAGCGGACGTCGGCGTCGTCGCCGCGGCCGAGCGCGGTGAGCTGGACGGCGGGGTCGGCGAGCAGGCGGTCGGCGACGAAGCGGCCGATGTATCCGTTGGCTCCGATCAGCAGGACCCTCATCGCGCGCCTCCCGGGGTGTGCGCTCCGGCGGCTCCCAAGGCTCCGGACGCTCCGGGCGCTCCGTGTCGGGAGGTGGTCATCTGGTCTTCTCCTTCGAAGGGGTGGTGCGGTTGCCTCCGGCGGTGGGCCGGGCGCCCGCGGCCTCGACCGGGGCCAGGTGCTGCCACGCGCTCGGGGCGGGTGGCGGCGGGCTCGGTTCGGGCCGGTGGCGGAAGGTTCACTCGGGTGCTCCCGTGGGCGCGTGGGCCGAGGCCTGGGTGAGGGTGCGCAGGGCGTGGACCAGCAGGGTGAGGGCCGCGGTGCCGCAGGCGAGCGCCGGGACGGCGGCCGGGCCCCAGGCGTCCACCAGGTTCTGGACGGGCGTCGCCAGGAAGGCGCAGCCGGGCAGTCGGCCGGCCAGGAGCAGGGCGGGAGCCGCCGCCTCGACGGCCACCGCCGCACCCAGGGTCAGGGCGGGGGCGTGCCGGTGGTGGTGCACGGTGAGGAGGCGGGCGAGCAGGAGGAGGGCGCCCAGGGTGAGGGCCTGCGGGTAGGCCGCGCTTTCGTGCAGGACGGCTCCGCACAGCGCGAGCAGGGCGGTGAGAGCGCCCAGGAACAGGGCGAACGCGCCGAGCAGCAGGGGCCGGGCGGCGGCCGTGAAGTCCTCCAGGCCCCGGCTGCCGGCGAGCCTGCGGCGGGCACCGGCGGTGAGGAGGTGGGCGCACCAGGCGGCCGGGGCGGCGGCCAGGGTGAGCGCCAGGGCGGGGGCGGTGGCGACCGGCCAGGGGCCGTCCGCGGTACCGGTGGGCAGGGCGTCGGGGCCGCCTGCCACGACCGCTTGCAGGAGTCCGTCGCCGAGCAGGGCGTACCCGAGCAGCCAGAGGGTGCACGCGCGCGTGCCGGATGCCGTCCGCCACGGGGGTGCGCCGGGCTCGGCGGCGAGGGGGCCGCGGCGCAGGGCCGCGCGGACGGCGAGGCCGATGGCGAGCAGGCCGCCGAGGGCCACCAGCAGGCGGGGCCGACCCTCGGTGAGGCGCAGCCCGGTCACGACGGCCGCGCCGAGCGCTCCGGGCAGGAGGGTGAGCAGGACCCAGTCGGCACGAACCCGGGGTACGCACAGGGGCTCGGGCTGGGGGTGTGGTGTGCCGTCGCGGGGAACGCGCGCGTACAGCTCCTCGGCGAGCGAGAAGACGTCGCGGTGGCGGAAGCGGGCGGCGGTGCGGTCGGTGACCCCGTGCGCCTCCAGCCCGGCGGCGATCTCCAGTGGGTCCACGGCCCGCTCGCACAGCTCCCGGTGACGGTGCAGCAGGGCTTTGACGGGGTCGGCGGGACCGCGCCGGGCGGTGGGGCGCCGGCTCCTGTCGGGCGCGGGATCCGCTCCGGCCCGCGCCGAGGCCCAGGGCGCCGAGGTCATCGACGGGCGGCCCGCACCGGGCGAGGTCTCCGCCGCCGAGGGCTTCGCCGGACGAGTGTCCCCGCCGTGCGTCCCCGTACCGGCCAGCCACTCCCCCGACCGCTCGTCCCAGGCATCGGCGCTGCTCGGCGTCGCGGGACGGTCCTCGTGGCCCGTCCGGCGCAGGACGTCCCTGTCGTCCCAGGTGTCGTCCACCCCTCCGGAGCCGTTCACCGTGCCCCCTCCGGAGCCGCCAGCGGGGTCGCGCGGACCGGGCCGCCCTCCGCCCAGCCCGGAACACCCCGGGCCAGTACGCGGGCCGTGGGGCCGGTCCAGCGGACGGGGACGTGGGCCTCGGCCGGGGCGGCGAAGGGCAGGGGGGCGCCCGCCTCGTCGAGGACGACGCGGCGCACCGGGCAGCGCGAGACGATCTCCAGGTAGATGCCGTGAAATGCCGCGATGTTCTGCTCGACGGTGAACAGTTCGAGCGCGCGGGCGCGTGCGGCGGCGCCGAGTCGCTCACGGCGCTCGGGGTCGTGCAGCAGCGCCACGCACGCCTCGGCGAGCGCGCGCGGATTGCGCGGGGGCACGACGAGACCGGTTCCGCCGATGACCTCCACCACCGCGCCGACGTCGGTGGACACGGTGGCGCGTCCACAGAACATGGCCTCGGCCAGGGTGATCGGGAAGCCCTCGACGACGCTGGAGAGGACGACGACGGCGCCGGCGGCGTACGCGTCGGGCAGCGTCGGGGCCTCGGGGCCGCCGATCTCCTCGAAGGAGACCGGGTTGTCGCCGACCGCGTGCACGCCCTCCGCCTCGTCCGGGAAGAGCTGCGCGGCGAGGGCCCGGCAGTGGCGCAGGTAGGTCGGGCCTTCGGGGCCTGTGGGAGCGCCGATGATCCGCAGGCGGGCCTTCGGTTCCTCCCTGCGGACCTCGGCGAAGGCGTGCAGCAGGGAGACCAGGTCCTTGGCGGGTTCCACGCGCCCGACCCAGACGAGCGTGTCCGGGTCGGCGCGGTCGGGGGACTCGCCGACCTCCGCGAAGTGGGAGGCCTCCATGCCCGGGTGGACGGTGCGGATCCTGGTGCGGTCGGCGCCGCACCGTTCCTGCCAGCGGCGGGCGTGCGCGTTGCCGGGTGTGAGGATGGCGGCCCGCCGGTAGACCTCGGTGGCCAGTCGGCCGTGGAAGGCGGCGAGCAGGGCGCGTACGGCGGGGGCGGCGGCGTCGGGGCCGAGGGCCAGGTAGTGCGAGCGCAGTTGCACGCCGTACTCGGTGACCAGCAGCGGTACGTCGGCGAAGTGCCGGGCGAGCAGTCCGGGCAGGGCGGCCGGGCCGCCGGCGGTGGCGTGGCAGAGGTCGGCCGCGCCGAGGCCGTCGTCGCCGTACCAGTCGAGGGAGAGCGGGCGCAGGGCGCGTTCGAGGTACGCGGTGACGGTGAGCAGGTCGGGTACGCGCGCCTCGCGCGCGGTGCGCAGCGCGCCGGGGGCGCGGCAGGCGCGCTCCAGGGTGCGTACGGCGGTGTCGGAGCGGAGCGCGCCGACCAGTCCGCCCTCGTCGCGGGCGAGTTCGGCGAGGCCGTACAGCGCATTGCCGAAACGGTCCGCCAGATGAGCGGACGTATCACCGGAAGCGGTGTCGGATCCGGCGCACAACGCCCCGACCAGTTCCCCGTAGTACTCGGTGAAGCGCCGGCGTGCGCGCCGCCCGTAGGTGATCCCGTCGTCCTCGGCCGTCCACAGCGGGGCCGTACGCACCCGGCTGACCTGCTCGGGGAGCGGGACCCAGCCCGCGTCCTCCTGCTGTCGGCTGCGGCTGAGCGCGTAGAGGTCGAACTCGTGCTGTGCGAGCCCGCGCACGAGCCGGTCGCACCAGAGCCCGGCGTCACCGCTCACATACGGATAGCCACCCTCCGTAAGCAGTCCGATGCGCACGTGTGCACCCCCGATCTCCCGTGAGTGGGAGCCGCCTTGGTCCTGGCGGCTCGCAGCGGGACGAACGTATGCGGACATGACGGTGGCGCGACGGACGGTTGTCCATCGCGCCACCAAAAGGGGTGAACGGTCGTAACTTTCGCGTGCGGGTCGCGTTCCGCCGCGCTAAGAGATCAGACGGTGATCACTCGTCTACGAAACGTTACGCCACGGCCAGCTCCCGCCGGGCCGCACGCCGCTCGGCCGCCACCTCCGGGTCGAGCGCGGGTACGGCGGCCAGGAGCTGCTTGGTGTACGGCTCGCGCGGGGCGTCGTACACCTCGTCGACGGGTCCGGACTCGACGACCTGTCCGCGGCGCATCACCGCGACCCGGTCGCTGACCTGGCGGACGACGGCGAGGTCGTGCGCGATGAACACCAGCGCCAGGCCGAGTTCCCGCTGCAGCTCGCCGAGCAGGTCGACCACCTGGGCCTGCGTCGTGACGTCGAGCGCCGAGACGGGCTCGTCGCAGACGATGACGCGCGGGTCGGCGGCGAGCGCCCGGGCGATGCCCACGCGCTGGCGCTGTCCACCGCTGAACTCGTGCGGGTAGCGGTCGTAGTGCACCGCTTCGAGTCCCACGCGCTCCAGCAGTTCGACCACCCGTCCCCGGATGCGCTGTTCATCGCGTTCCCCGCGCGCGCGGAGCGGGTCGGCGATGGACTCGCCCACGCTGCGGCGCGGGTTGAGGGAGGAGACGGGGTCCTGGAAGACCATCTGGACGGCCGGGTTCACACCGGTGTGCCGGCGCCCCGCGTAGTGGATCTCACCGGCGGTCGGCTCGAGCAGCCCCACCAGCATGCGGCCCAGCGTCGTCTTGCCGCTGCCGCTCTCCCCCACGACGCCCAGGGTCTCGCCCCGGCGGACGGTCAGCGACACGTCGTCCACGGCCGCGAACGCCCGCTTGCCGCGCCCGAACTCGCGCCGCAGGCCGGTGGCCTCCAGCACGACCTCGTCGGACGGCTCGGAGGCGGCGCGCGGTGCGTCCACGCGCGGGACGGCGTCGAGGAGTTCGCGGGTGTACGCCTGCGCGGGCGCCCCGAGGACCGTGCCGACCGGGCCGTGTTCGACGGCTCGCCCGTGCCGCATGACCAGCACCTCGTCGACGCTCTCGGCGGCGACGCCCACGTCGTGGGTGACGAGCAGCAGGCCCATGCCGGTCTCCTCGCGCAGCGTGTGCAGCAGGTCGAGGATCTGGGCCTGGACGGTGACGTCGAGGGCCGTCGTGGGCTCGTCGGCGATCAGCAGGTCCGGCTCGCAGGCGAGCGCCATGGCGATGAGGGCGCGCTGGCGCATGCCGCCGCTGAACTCGTGCGGGCGGGACCGGGACCGGCGCTGCGCGTCCGGAATTCCAACCCTCTCCAGCACCTCGACGGCACGCGCGCGTGCGGCGCGGCGCGACCCGCGCGTGTGTACGCGGTACACCTCGGCGATCTGGTCGCCGATCGCGTAGTACGGGTCGAGCGAGGACAGCGGGTCCTGGAAGACCATGGCGGCCCGGGCTCCGCGCAGCCGCCGCAGTTCCTCGTCCGAGGCCTGCTGGACGTCGGTGCCGGCGACCCGCACCGAGCCGCCGACCCGCGCCCCGGTGTCCCGGTGCAGGCCCAGCAGGGCCCCGGCGACCGTGGACTTGCCGGAGCCGGACTCGCCGACGAGCGCGAGAGCGGTGCCCTCCTCCAGTCGGAAGGAGAGCCCGTCCACGGCCCGCAGCGAGCCGAACCCGACCGTCAGGTCGGTGACTTCCACCAGGCTCATGCGAGTACCACCCGTCGGTCGGCCACCGCGTACAGGACGTCCGCGACGGCGTTGGCGATGACGACGAAGAAGCCGACGACCAGAACCATGCCGACGACCACCGGCAGGTCGACGACCTTCACCGCGTGGACCAGCTCCTGGCCGATGCCGGGCAGGCCGAACAGGGTCTCGGTGAGCACGGCGCCGCCGACGGCCGAGCCGACGTTGTTGGCGTTCAGCGCGATGACGGGCGCGAGCGCGCCGCGCAGGGCGTGCCGGCCAACGATCGAGCGCTCGCCCACTCCGTACGCCCGGAACGTGCGGATGTGGTCCTCGGCGAGGGTCTCCAGCATCGAGGCGCGGGTGAGCCGGGCGAACGCGGCCGCCTCGATCAGGGCGAGCGAGAGCCAGGGCAGCAGCAGGTTCCACGCCCACTGCTCGGGGTCGTCGCCGAAGTTCACGTACTGCGGGAAGGGCAGCAGCTGGAGTTCGCCGCAGACGACGATCATCAGCACGAGGCCGATGACGAAGACGGGCGTGGCGGTGCCCGCGAGGGTGAGGGCGGTCAGCAGGCGCTCGGAGATCCGGCCGCGCCGCCAGGCGGAGAGCACGCCGGTGCCGATGCCGAGGAGGAGCCACAGCACCATCGCGCCGAGGACGAGCGACAGGCTGACCGGCAGCTTGGTCAGGATGATGTCCATGACCTGCTGGTCGCTCTGGTACGACAGCCCCAGGCAGGGTGCGGAGCAGTGCGCCACGGAGGTGCCCGTGGAGTAGTCCTGGCCGACGAAGAGGCCCTCCAGGAAGTGCCAGTAGCGCAGGTAGAGCGGGTCACCGAGCTTGAGCTGCTCGGCCACCTGGTGCACCTGTTCCGGCGAGCAGCGCGGGCCGCAGGTGATCTGGGCGACGTTGCCGGGGGTGGCGTAGAAGACGACGTAGACGATCACCGAGATGGCGAGCAGGGTGACCACCATGCCGAGGGCGCGGCGCAGGACGAATCCACCGAAGCCGCTCATGCGGTCTCCTCCTTCCCGGTCCCGGTCCCGTTCTCGCTCTCGCTCTCGCTCTTGCGGCCGGTGCCGACGCGCAGGCGGGAGGCCGCGCGCGGATCGAGTGCGGTGCGCACGCCGTCGCCGAGGACGGTCAGGGCCAGGACGGTGACGAACAGGGCGCCGGCCGGCAGCAGCAGGTACTGCGGCGCGGCCTGGTACCAGACGTCGGCGCTGGTGAGCATCTGCCCCCAGGACGGCGTGGGCGGCTTCACGCCCACACCGAGGAAGGAGAGGGCGGCCTCGACCGAGATGTTCATGGGGACGAGCAGCGCGGCGTACGTGATGACGGGCGCGGCGAGTCCCGGGAGCAGCTCGCGGCGGGCGATCCGCCAGGTGTTCCAGCCGCTCAGCCGGGCGGCGGAGACGTAGTCGAGGCCCTTGAGGGTGAGGGTCTGGGCGCGCACGATCTTCGCGATGTTGCCCCAGGCGATGAGGCCGATGACAAGGGTGACGAGGACGGGCCGCGGAAAGCTCGACGGCACGATCGCCAGCAGCGCCAGCGACATGATCATCAGCGGCATGGCGACGATGATGTCCGTGGTACGGCTCAACAGTTGATCAACCCATCGACTGCCGAGCGCGGAGGCCACGCCGACCGCGACCCCGATCGCGACCTGCACCACGGTCGCCGCCAGCGCGACCCCCAGCGACACCCGCGCCCCGTAGACCAGCCGCGCGAACAGGTCGCGCCCGGTCTGCGGTTCGACGCCCAGCCAGTGGTCGGCGCCGATGCCGCCGAAAGAGCCGATGGGCACGCCTCCGCGCGCGGAGTCGATCAGGGAGGGGTGGTACGTGGTCGGGTCCTGGCCCTCCAGGGCGGTGAGCAGCGGCGCGGCGAGCGCGACCAGGACGAGCAGCGCGACGACGACCGCCGCGACGAGGGCGGCGCGCTGCACCCGCAGCCGCCGCCAGAACTGACGAGCCCCCGAGGCCCCCGGGACGGGCGTGTCCGTCCCGGGGGCCTGAGAGGCGACAAGTGCCTCGCTCACGGTGCTACTTGACCGCGACCTGGGAGATGTCCAGAACACCGGTCCAGTCACTGATCACGATGTTCTTGACGTCCTTGCCGTACAGACGCTTGTAGACGGGGTGGAACAGCGGCACGGTCAGGGCCTGCTCGCCGATCTTCTTGTCCAGTGCACCCCACCGCTTGGCGGCCGCGTCAAGGTCGGTCAACTTGTTGATCGCGTCAATCTCGTCATTGACCGACTTGTCGTTGAGCAGGCCCGTGTTGAAGTTCGCTCCATCCTTGACGATCTGCCGGCCGTCGAAGATCGGGGCGAGGAAGGGACCGCCGGAGGGCCAGTCGGCACCCCAGTGGGCGAGGAAGAAGCCGGGCTCGGTCTTCACGCTGTGGATCTTGTCCCGGTAGTCGTTGTCCTCCAGGCCCTGGAGCTTGACCGTGATACCGGCCTTCTTGAGAGCGTCCTGGATGGCGGTGGCGATCTCCGGACTGGTCTCGAAGTTCTTGTCGTTGGAGTGCGTGAGCGTGAGGGTGAGCCCGCTCTTGTAACCGGCCTCCTTCAGCAGCTCCTTGGCCTTCTCCGGGTTGCCGGTCCTGCCCGCCGGGAAGAGGTCGTACGGCTCGTAGCCGAAGGACTTCTGGTTGGGCAGGTAGGTGGTCGCGGGCTCGGCGAGCGCGGAACCACCGGCCGCGTTGATCACGGACGACCGGTCGATGGCGTACGAGATCGCCTGCCGCACCTTGACGTTGTCGAACGGCTTCACCGTCGGGTTGAACGCGATGTAGTTCGTGTAGCCGAAGTGGCCGGTGCCCACACGCGCGGCCAGCTCCTTGTCGCCGGTCACCTTGGCGAGTTCGGCCGGGCCGAGGTTGGTGTCCGTGGTGACCGCGGCGGCGTCCGCCCCCTGAGACGCGGACAGCCGCTGGTTGATCACGGAGGAGTCGAGGCCGGAGCGGACGTCGATCGTGTCCGGGTAGGCCTTGCGCTCGGCGTCGACGGCCGTGGACCAGTACGTGTTGCGCTCCAGGACGAGGTGCTCGCCGTCGTTCTCGTTCTTGACGACCTTGTAGGGGCCCGACGAGATCGGGTGCTCCTCGTACTTGGTGCCCGTGTCCTTGCTCTTCGGGACCGGGGTGAACTGCGTCTGCGTGGCGAGGTACGGGAACTCGCCCTCGGGCTTGTTCAGGTGGAAGACGATGGTCCGCGCGTCCGGCGTCTCGATCGCCGAGAGGCCCGTCTTGTCCTTGTACGGGCCCTGGTAGTCGGCCGCGCCGACCAGCCAGTCGCGCAGGTAGGGGGCGCCGCCGGAGAGTTCGGGGGCGAAGGAGCGCTCGATGCCGTACTTGATGTCGGCCGAGGTGATCGGGGTGCCGTCCTCGTACTTGAGGCCCTTCTTCAAGGTGTACGTCCACACGGTCGCGTCCTTGCTGGGGCGCCCGGTGTCGGTGGCCAGGTCCGGGACGACCTTGGCACCGGCCGCGCCGTTCTCCCGGTTGCGCGTGGTGAGCGTGCGGAACACGAGCGAGGGGACGTTGCCGCCGCCGGAGGTGTAGAGGCGGGCCGGGTCGAAGTCCTGCTGCGGTTCGGAGTTCAGAACGCTCAGCGTGCCGCCCTTGTGCGGCGCGGAGTCGCCACCGGAGCCCTTGGCATCGTTGTCCTTCGGGCCGCAGGCGGCGGCGCCCGCTGCCACGACCAGGCTGACGGATGCCGCTGCCACGCGGCGCGCTACGACGGACGGTTGACGCATCGGAATGACGACCTCTCGGGGAGCTGATCGAGGATTTCTCGAAGAGTGAGACATGTGGACGAGGAGTGAGACGGCTGCGGACAGACGTCGGCCCCGGCGTCGGGTCGTCGAAAAGTCCGTGACACGGACACGGTCACGGACGGAAAAGGAGGAAAGTCGCGACGCGAACGCCAGGGAGGCGGCGTCAGCGACAGTCGATGTCGGCCACGCAGAGCGCGGTCACGCCGATCAGCGCCAGCTCGATGGCGGCGCTGTTGGAGACGGCATGACTAGACCACATGGGCAAAAATATGAACGACCTTGCTGCTCATGTCAATGTGACATAAGCGGCGCCTGTCAACTCCCGGGATAGGGCCAGGGGTTGGGCAGACAGTGGATTCCGTCGTGGTCGAGGAACTTCGTCTGCTGCTGCATGACCGGGGCCAGCTCGCCGTCCTTCTGACACGTCACATGGCCGTGGCCGAGCCGGTGGCCGACCTCGTGATTGATGAGCATCTGCCGGTACGCGTGGATCTTGTCCCCGTACGTCGTGCTGCCCTGGGCCCACCGGTAGGCGTTGATCATCACGCGCTCGGTGGACGCCGAGTCGCAGGAGACGTTGTCCTCCGTGGTGTCCAGGCCGGACTTGGCGCACCACTTGGCGGTGGTGCCGGGGCTGGCGAGCGTGATCACGAAGTCTGGCTTGCCGGAGTAGACGCGCTCGAAGGTACGGGCGCCGCCGTGGGCCCAGCTGCGCTTGTCGTTGAGCGTCTTCTGCACGGCCGCGGCGAACAGCTCGCCGTCCAGACCGAGTCCCTGCTCGATGTCGACGCGGTAGGTGTACTTCTGCCCCTTGCCGGGCGCCTTGTCGAAGCCCGGGACGGCGTCGAACTTCCCGGAGCCCTTCAGCGTGGCGCTGAGCGGGTACTTCCGGTCCATCTTCTGCTCGTACGTCAGCGTCGCCACACTCGGCGCGGCGGACGGGGCGCTCTGCCCGGGGACTTGGGTGCCGCGCGCCTGGTCGGTGGCGGACTGCGACCGTACGTCGGCGTCGTCGCGGTGGTCGGTGACCTGCCCGGCGACGACGACCGCGAGCACGGTGGTCACGGCCGCGGCAGCGATGCCCGTGAAGGCCCGCCCCTTGCCGCCGCCGCGCTGCGCGGGCACACCGGTCGGTGCCGCGCCGCCCCCGGCGGCCGCCGGCTCGTCACCAGTCTCGTACGACTCCTGGGCCTCAGCGGGCTCCGTACGGCCGGACCGGGGCGCGAAGACGTCGGCGCCCTCCTCGAAGGCCTCCAGGTAGTCCTGCCGGGGCCCACCGTCCTGCCGCTGCCGCTGTCGCTGCCGCGGAAAGGCGACACCGGGCCCGCCCGTGCCCTGCTGCACCCCGGGAGCACCCCCGGCGCCGGCACCGGCCGCCCCCGCGAACTCCCCCCAGCCACCGCCGCCTTCACGCTGCTCGGGATGCCCGGCCCGGGCCTGCGCACCACCACCACCGAATCGCGGCACCCCATGCGCAGGGGTGCCATCGGGGAGCCGCGGAGTCCCGTGCGCCGGAGTGCCCTCAGGTGCACGCCGACCACCCTGCACTCCTGGCCCACCCGGGAAGCGAGGAAAACCCTGAGCGGGCGTACCGTCCGGGAGCCGAGGCACACCGTGGGCGGGCGTGCCATCAGGCAGGCGCGGCACCCCATGGGCCGGAGTGCCGTCGGGAAGCCGAGGCACACCCTGCGCAGGCGTGCCATCCGGAAAGCGCGGTACCCCATGAGCCGGAGTGCCGTCAGGGAAGCGCGGTACGCCTCCCGGCGGCGTCCCCGGCGGGAAGCCGGGCGTGCCCTGGGCGGTGCGCGGTGCGCCGTACCCCTGGGAAGCGGGAGCGCCCTCGGGTGCCTGCCGCTGGCCGGGCAGGGTGGGCTGTCGGGCCTCGCGCGGGGTACCGGAGGCCGAGCCCCGTCCCCCGCGCCGTGCGGCTATGTCGGAGGGGTCGTCCTTGGGGGCCGGTCCGCGGCGGCTGTGGCGTCCCACGTCGGCCCTCAGCTCCCCGCGCTCGTGGCGGCGACGTCGCCCCCGGCGGCCGTAGCGGATCCGGCGCCGGGCGCCGCGACATCGGCGCCCCCGGACGGCCCGGCACTCGCACTCCCGGAATCACCCACGCCGCTGGACGGGCCGGCGCTCCCGGACTCACCCACACCTCCGGACGAGCCCGCGCTCCCGAACTCCCCCATCTCCGCGAGGAGTTCCCGGAACGCTCCGCTCACCGCCTCCGGGTACTCCATCATCGCCACGTGACCCGCCTCCGGGAGGGACAGGAGGCGGGAGTCGGGGAAGGAGCGGGCGGCCTTGCCGGCCATGCGGAAGCCGACCAGCTGGTCGCGGCCGCCGTAGATCAGGAGGGTCGGGGCGAGCACGCGCTCGGCCTGGCGCCACAGTCCGTGCTGGCCGCCGAGCGTGTAGGCATTGACCACCCCGCGCGCGGAGCGTGCCATCGCGTCCCAGAAGTACGGCAGTTGCAGCCGCCGCTCCAGCTCCTCCACGGCCTGCTGGAACGCCTCCGGCGACACGCGCCCGGGGTCGCCGTAGCACAGGCCCAGCACGCCGCGCACGCGCTGCTCCGCCGTCCACTCCTTGGTGAGCCGGGTGAAGAACGCGGCCACCCCGGGCACGCCGAGCAGTGCCGTGGGCACAGCGGTGCGCTGCACACGCAGCTCCGGCAGGGCGGGCGAGACCAGCGTCAGGGTGCGGACGAGGTCGGGGCGTACGGCGGACACGCGCGTGGCGACCGCTCCGCCGAGGGAGTTGCCGAAGAGGTGGACCGGGCCGCGCTCGGCGGCGTCCAGATAACGGATGATCGCGCGCGCGTGCCCCGTGACGGAGTAGTTGCCGTCGTCCGGTGGCGGGGAGTCTCCGAAGCCGGGCAGGTCGACCGCCTCACTGTCGACGACGCCGTCCAGCTCCCTCATCAGCGCGGACCAGTTCTGCGAGGAACCGCCGAGCCCGTGGACGTACAGCGCGGGCGGCAGTCCCTCGCGCGCGGGGGGCCGCGAACGGACCGAGAGGGTGACCCCCGGCAGCCCCACCGACCTCAGCCGCTCGCCCTCACCGACCCGGACGGGCGCCACCCTCGGAAGGACACTGGCGGCCGGCGCGGACGGCGATTCGGTCGAAGACATGCGGCAATGTTACGAGACGATCACGCTGTGGCTCATGTGTTCGCCGTCACAGGTTGGCCCTGTCGAGCCGCACGGCGAACGGGCGTCCATGGCATGGCGTCCGGATCAGGTGTCTCCTAGGCTCGTATCGAGGGCACCCGTATGTGGCCCCTGCTGCTTCAGGGACGTTCGTAGGAAGGGAGCCCACCATGGCCTATGACCCCATCGAGCCCGACGTGATCGAGGACCTGGAGGCCGACGACACCCCGTTGATCGACGTCGAGGCCACTGAGGGCGACGCCGTCGAACAGCAGGCCGACATCGCGCCGGACCGCGACGACCCGCTCACGGGAGTGGATCCGGACCGCGGGAACGAGGCCGATCTCATCGAACAGGCGCGCGTGGTGACGCTCGACGAAGAGGACTACCGCTGACCGCGCGGGACCACTCGGCACCCTTCCGGCCCCGTAAGCCATGCTTCGTGGCTTTCGTCGCCGTCCGGTACGTGAAATTCTGCGCTCGCACCGCGCACACCACGGTTACCGAAAAGTACGATGGCCGCGCGGCTGACACCGCATGTGGACGACTCTGGGAGGCGGCGTGACAGCCATCGAGCAAACTGAGGCAGCACGCCCACGTGGCACCCGTCTGCCACGCCGAGCCCGACGGAACCAGCTGCTGGGCGCCGCCCAGGAGGTCTTCGTCGCGCAGGGCTATCACGCGGCCGCGATGGACGACATCGCCGAGCGGGCAGGCGTCAGCAAGCCGGTGCTCTACCAGCACTTCCCCGGCAAGCTCGACCTCTACCTCGCCCTGCTGGACCAGCACTGCGAGTCGCTGATCCAGGCCGTGCGCGGCGCGCTCGCCTCGACGACCGACAACAAGCAGCGCGTGCGGGCGACCATGGACGCCTACTTCGCGTACGTCGAGGACGACGGCGGCGCCTTCCGCCTGGTCTTCGAGTCGGACCTGACGAACGAGCCGGCGGTACGCGAGCGGGTCGACAAGGTCACCAAGGACTGTGCCGAGGCGATCTGCGAAGTCATCGCCGAGGACACGGGCCTCTCTCGCGCGGAGTCGATGCTGCTCGCCTCCGGCCTCGGCGGTCTCGCCCAGGTGGTCGCGCGTTCCTGGCTGCACAGCGACCGCAGCGTGCCGCGCGACCAAGCGGTGCAGCTGCTGACCTCGCTGGCCTGGCGAGGCATCGCCGGCTTCCCGCTGCACGGCACCGAGCACCACTGACGCACATTTGTTCCCGCCCGGTGTTCGCTGTTGGCGTTCCGGCCCGCAGCGTGTACGCGGCCTTCACCGGGCTAATGTGTGCTGCGTACGGCGCGGAAGATCGCGCACATCACTGACCGTCGGAGGGACATAGCCGTGGAGGTCAAGATCGGCGTGCAGCACGCGCCCCGCGAGATCGTTCTGGAGAGCGGTCAGAGCGTCGAGGACGTCGAGCGCCTGGTGTCGGAGGCGCTGGCCGGAAAGTCGCAGCTGCTGAGCCTTCAGGACGAGAAGGGCCGCAAGATCCTGGTCCCCGCGGACCGCCTGGCGTACGTGGAGATCGGCGAGCCGACCGTCCGCAAGGTGGGCTTCGGCACCCTCTAGGCCCGAGTTGCGGAAGGGCCCGGCGGCACTGTGCCGCCGGGCCCTTCCGC
>NZ_MCGQ01000025.1 GCF_002242805.1 Streptomyces diastatochromogenes
GTGACCGCGAGGGCGGGTCGGCCGGTCGGTGCGGTCACCGCGGAGGGGGGCCGGGGCGGGTCGGGCACGGGCACGTACGCGCGCGGCTGCTCCGGCCGTGCCGGTGTCTCCTCGCGGGCGGGGCGTTCGGCGGCGCGGGTGTGCAGCAGGGCGGTGGGCACCAGGACGACCGCGGTGGTGCCTCCGTAGGGGGAGGTACGCAGGTGCACCTTGATGCCGTGCCGGGAGGCCAGCCTGCTGACCACGAACAGCCCGAGGCGGTCGCTGTCGAACAGGTCCAGGGCCTCGGACTGCTCGATCCGCCGGTTGGCCTCCGCGAGGGTGTCGTCGCCCATGCCGAGGCCGCGGTCCTCGACTTCGAGGGCGTAGCCGTTGCCGACAGGTTCACCGGTGACGCGCACACGCGTGTGGGGCGGCGAGAACTGGGCGGCGTTCTCGACGAGTTCGGCGAGCAGGTGGGTGACGTCGGCGACCGCCGCGCCGTTGACGGACGCCTCGGGGAGCTGGCGAACCTCCACGCGCGCGTAGTCCTCGATCTCGGAGACGGCGGCGCGGACGACGTTCGTGAGGGACACCGGCATGCGCCAGGCACGGCCGGGGGCGGCTCCGGAGAGAATGATCAGGCTCTCGGCGTGGCGCCGCATCCGGGTGGTGAGGTGGTCGAGACGGAAGAGGTCGCTCAGCTCGTCGGGGTCGTCGGAGCGCCGCTCCATGCTGTCCAGGAGGCTGAGCTGGCGGTGGACCAGCACCTGGCTGCGTCGGGCCAGGTTGACGAAGACTCCGGAGATGCCGCTGGCGAGTTCGGCGCGCTCCACCGCTGCGTGCAGGGCGGCGCGGTGCACGGTGGTCAGGGCCTCGGCGACCTGGCCGGTCTCGTCCTCGGCGGGCGGTCCGGCGGGCGCTTCGGCCTGGATGTCGATCTCCTCGCCGGTGCGCAGTTTCCGCATCGCTGCGGGGAGTTTGCGGCGGGCGATCTCCAGGGCGTCGTTGCGCAGGCTCACCAGCTCGACGACGAGGGCCCGTCCGATGCGGACGGAGATGACGAGCGAGGCGGCGACGGCGGCGAGGCCGAAGACAACCGCGGCGCCCGCGGGGCTCAGAAAGCCGCGTGTGAACGGGTCGGCGCGGCCCGCGACGGCTCGGCCGGTGTCCGTCGCGATGGTCCGCATGGCGTCCTGCACGCGCGCGTGGGCGGTGTTCCAGGCGCTCGCCGGTGCGGTGTCCACCGCCTTGGCGCCGGTGCCGGCGGCGAGGATCTTGTCCTCGGTGGCGGTGAGGCCGGTATAGGCGCTGCTGCCGGCCAGGTCGCGCCAGGCGGCGCGCTGGGTGACGGGCAGGTCGTTCACGGCCGCCTCGGTGAGGGTGCGGCGCGTGGCGGCGGCCGCGCCGAACAGCCGCAGCCGTTCGCCCTGCAGGCTCGCGGCCGGGCGCGCGCTGCCGAGGATCGCGTCCTCCTGGGCCAGCGCCTCGGCGGCGCGGGAGAATTCGAGCAGCACGCGCGCGTCGGTGCCGACGTCGGCCTGCTGGATGCCGGTGAGGGCGCCGTCCACCGTGAAGGCGGTACCGATGGAGTCCGTGTACTGCGCGTACACCTCGCTCCAGTCGGCCTTGTGGTCGAGCACGGCGCTCCGCAGCGCGCTCAGGTGCTCGGCGCCGGTGACGAAGTCCTCGAGGCGTCCGCCGACTCCGGCGGGCAGTTCCTGGCTGTCGGCGACGGTGTTGCCGTGGCCGAGCCGCAGCCTGGCCACCGCGCGGTCGGTACGGGCGGCGAGGCCTTCGAGGTCGTCGCCGCGTCCTGCGCCCGGGTCGGCGGCATAGCGCACGGCCGCGGCCCGCTCGGTCTGCAGCGCGGTGACGGCTGCGGCCACCGGGGCGCGCAGTTCGGCGTCGACCCGCTGGGACTGACGCAGCCGGGCGACGTCCTGGACGGTACTGACGGTGGCGTACGCCCACAGGGCGAGCAGGGAGATGACGGGCACCATCAGCAGGCAGACCACCTTGGCACGCACCGTGCGGGGGCGCATGTGCCAACGGCCCGCGCGCGGGGACGCGTTCTCCGAGAGCGTGTCGAGGGTCCCGCCCGCGTCCTCGTCGGCCGGTGGTCCGGCGTGTGCTCGGCGGCCGCGGGGCGGGGGTGGGGACTGCGCCGGGGTGCCGGCTATGGGGGTGCTACGGGGTGGGCGCATGGCCTCCTCGCTCGGTACGTGGGTCGGGGCTCCGGGGCCGGGCTCCGCTAGCGGGCGGCGCTCTGGACGGGCCGCTGGGCCGAGGCGGACGCCTCGCGCTCGTCGGCCGTGGGCGAGAGGGCGACGAAGGCCGAGGTGAGGAACAGATAGGACCCGAGGCCGACGGCGAGGGGGAAGATGAACTGCATCGCCGTGGCCCCGGGCAGGACCTCGCCGGAGGGGGTGACGCGCACACTCACCGCGAACATCCCGGTGTAGTGCATGCTGCTGACGGCCGCCCCCATGACGAGGGAGGCGAGGGTGACCGCGAGAGGCGACTTGATGTTGAGCCCCGCCCACAGGGCCGCGGTCGCCGCCACGACGGCGATCAGGACCGAGAGTCCGACGAGGACGGGGTCGTAGCGCACGTGACCGTGCAGCCGAACCGCCGCCATGCCCAGGTAGTGCATGCTCGCGACGCCCAGCCCGGTGGTGAGCCCCCCGAGGAGGAGGGCCCGGTTGCGGTCCCGGCTGTACCCGACGGCGAAGACGCCGGCACAGACGACGACCATGGCGACGACGAGACTCAGGATGGTCAGCGGCACGTCGTACCGGATGTCGGTGCCGCTGACGCGGAAGCCGAGCATGGCCACGAAGTGCATGGTCCAGATGCCCGTCCCGATCGCTGAGGCGGCGGTGACGAGCCAGTTGCGGCGCGAGCGGCCGGTGGTGGCGAGCGCGCGCACGGTGCAGCGCAGTCCCAGTGCGGCGCCTATGCAGGCCATCACGTACGACAGCGCGGGGGTCAGCCAGCCGAAGGCGGCGTGGTCCAGGTGTCCCATGGCCCCGGGACGCTAGCCGGGGCAGGGGCGCACGAAGGGGGCGCATTTCGAAAGGTGTTGGAATATGACACAGACAGGCAATGGAACGATCGCGTCCAGCTCGAACATGCGCGCAGGAACGTCCCCCGTGTCGGTGAGGGATCATGCGGAGCATGAGCGACGACCACACACACGTACAGGAGTTCTTCACCGCGCGCGCGGCCGACTGGGACAGCAGGTTCCCCGACGACGGCCCCGCCTACGCGGCCGCCGTCGCGAACCTGGGCCTGCGCCCGGGTGACCGCGTGCTCGACGCGGGCTGCGGCACCGGACGCGCCCTTACGCCCTTGCGTGCCGCCGTGGGGCCTTCCGGAGTGGTGGCCGGGATCGACCTGACCCCGGCGATGCTCCAGGCCGCCGCACGGGCCGGGCGGGACCGGGCGGGGCGACTGCTGCTCGCGGACGTCGCCGCCCTGCCACTGCGATCGGCTTCCATGGACGCCGTGTTCGCGGCGGGCCTGATCGCACACCTGCCCAAGCCCTCCGAGAACCTGCGGGAACTGGTCCGCGTGGTGCGCCCGGGCGGCATGCTGGCGCTGTTCCATCCCATCGGCCGGGCAGCCCTGGCAGCGCGTCAGGGGCGGCAGATCACGCCTGACGACCTGCGGGCCGAGGCCAATCTCGGTCCTCTCCTGGCCCGCGCGGGATGGCGCATGACGTCGTACGTCGACGAGGACGCCCGTTTCCTCGCCATGGCGGTGCGCGAGGGCTGACGGCCGGGGCGGATCAGATCCGCCCTGCCACGGTCGCCACGAAGGCGTCGGGGTCGTCGAACATGACGTTGTGCCCGGCGCCGGGCACCGTCACCACGCGGACCCCGGCGGCTTCCAGGCCCTCCCTGCCCGGGAGTTCGCCGCTGTGCTCGCCCTGAAGGTAGACGCGGTCGATCGTCAGACCTTCCAGAATCGTGCGCATCACGGGGTCCGAACCGCGCCGGAGACCGACGGCACTGCGGTGCAGCGCGCGGGGATCGGCCAGCCGCATCGTGGCGGCCCACAGCGGTCCCACGGCCTCGAGCACGCGCGCGTACTGCTCTTCGACGAACTCGTCCTCCCCGTAGGCGGCGATGCCGCTGCTCGCTGCCGTCTGCGGCGGGAAGGCATCCAGATTGGCCTCCGTGAGGACGAGCCGGGAGACGAGGTCGGGCCGCCGGTGAGCGAGCACGATGGCGACGGCGCCGCCCATGCTGTGCGCGATCAACTCGGCTCCGGTGACGCCGGCCTGGTCCAGTGCGGCCGCCACGGCGTCGGCGTTCTCCTCCAGCGTGTAGCCGAAGTGCGCGGGCCGGTCGCTGATGCCGTGTCCGGGCAGGTCCACGAACAGGCTGCGCCTGCCCGCGAGTTCGGGACGGGCGGCGATGTGCGCGTGGTACACGGCGGAAACCGATCCGAGTCCGTGCAGGTACACGCGCGCGGGCTCCTCACCGGGCACCTCCGTCCACCGGATCCGGCTCCCCTTGCTGTCGAATTCGGCCTGCTTCACGGGGCCCCTCCCTGATACCTGCGATGACGTGCACCGAAGATACCTCGGGTTCGATGTATAACGGTAGCGAAATATCGAGGCTACGTTGTACAAGCGGGTCTACGAGAGAATGCGGGCATGCTGGAACTCGCCATCCTCGGTTTCCTGTACGACGCCCCGCTGCACGGCTACGTCCTGCGCCGGCACATCGCCGCGCTCACCGGCCATGTGCGGCCCGTCGCCGAGAGCACGCTGTACCCGGCGATCAAGCGGCTGGAGAAGGCGGGCCTGCTGGCGCGGGCCACCGAGCCCGGTGCCGTGGCCGCGCCGCGTCACGTGCTGACACTCACCGAGGAGGGCAGGCAGGAGCTGCGACGCCGCCTCGCCGACCCCGGGCAGCGCGAGATCACCGACGAGAACCACTGGTTCACGCTGCTCGCGTTCCTGCGCCACCTGGACGACCCGGCGGCCCAGGCGGCCGTGCTACGGCGCCGGCTGGCCTTCCTCGAGGAACCGGCGAGCTTCTTCTACGACGGCGACCGGCCGTTGGCCGCCGAGGAACTGGACGACCCGTTCCGGCGCGGGGTACTCAAGATCGCGCGTGCCACGAGCCGCGCCGAACTCGCCTGGCTGCGCGACACCCTCGCCTCACTCGAGGCCGTCGGCCGCTGAGGCGTCCAGGTGCCGTACCGGACAGCCGCCCGTTCCCGGGACCGGGCGGGTGCCCAGGTCGGCCGGCCGGTAGCCGTTCGGATAGCCCTTGATCTCCCGGTTCTGCCGTGCGAAATGCGCTGTGCGGCGCGGCGGCAGCAGCCGGACCAGCCGGCCGCGTGTCCGGACCGCGCGGCGCACGAGCGCGGAACTGGCCGGGTTCGGCGGCTCGTAGCGGAAGGCGCGCAGCAGCGGCTCGTCGAGGAGGGCGAGCGTGGCCGTCCGCAGCAGCGGTGCCAGCGGGCGCGGATACCAGGACGCCATCAGTTCGAGGGTGGCGTCGGAGACCCGTCGGCCCTGCTCGTCCCAGCCGAAGTGCGCCTCTTCGTAGGCGTCGAGGAGTGCTTCGAACTCCTCGTAGGTCTCGGGGATGCCAGGGATGCCCATGTGCCGGCCGAGGGTGCGGTAGTACTCGGTGGTGGCCACGATCTCGTGCCGGGACAGACGACGCCAGCCGTAGGTGTCGATCCAGCGCCTCGGCACCACCACGAAGGTGGACAGCACATAGCGCATGTCGTCGTCGCTGATGTCGTAGCTGCGGTGCATCTGGTTGATGCGGCGGATCGCGGTGCGGCCCTCGTCGGCGCTGAAGCCGTGCTCCACGACGGCGTCGAGGAGGAGGACGGTGTCGTCGTACCGCTTCTGTGTGCGCTCGGTCAGCTCCGCCGTCTGCGCCAGCAGTCGCCCGATGCTGGGCACGGCGTAGGTGCGGTACAGGGCCAGCTCCAAAGCGCGTGTGTAGTCCCAGGGGAATTCGAACGCCACGCTGAGCCGGTAGATTTCGAGAGCGTCCGCCACCGGATCCATCCGACGGATCTGCTCGAGCCGCTCGAAGCGCTTCACCGCGCCGTCCCCCTTCTGCCGCCGAAGCTCCAACTCTACGTTGAACAGGAGAAGATGAACGATCAGCAACGACCCCGTTCAGGGGGAAGGTGGGGCACGTGTTCGACGTGATACGCAAGTACGCCGCCAGATTCCGTACCTCCTCGCATGCGGAGGCGGCGGACACTCGGGACCGGCGTGCGCACAACTTGTTCGAAGCGGCGGCCGTCTATGTGGCGGCCTGCGCGGAGGACGATCAGGACCGGATCGACGAGGCGGCGGCATGGGTGTCTCCGGAGGCGCTGTCGTTCGGGGTGAGCGAGCTGGCGTGCCGGGCCGTGATCGCGCTCGCCCGGGAGCGCGACGAGTCGCCCGGGGCGGTGGCCCGCGACCTCCTCGGGCTACCGGCGGCCTGAGAAAACGCACCCGCCGACGGCGGTCGTTTCGCCCCCGTCCAGGTGGAAACCTGCAGCTCCGCGTGGTGTGCGGAGTCGTGACAAGCGGCTTCCGCTCGCACTAGGGTGCGCGCCGATGGACGAAACACTGGGGAGGCAGGGATGGCCGGGACGGACAATGAGGCCGTCGCCGCCGCGGACGAGGCGCTGTACGTGCTCACGGCGGTGCTGCTGACGCCGGCGCAGTTTCCGAGCGTGCTGGGCGACGACTACCCGGAGGCCTGCACGGCGCTGGACCTGGCGCCGCTGGCCGACGGGTACGGCCTGGTGCTCGGGCAGGACGGCGACGGGGCCCGCTGGACGGTCGTCATCGACGACGTCTCGCTGGTCGCCGTGGCGATCGCGTCCTGGGACTGCGGCATGGAGTACGAACTGTCGCCGGACGAGCGCACGGTCGTGACGGCGCTGCCGGGCTGGCCGCTGGCGGTCGCCGTCGCCGCACCCGGTGTGCCTGCGCCGCACGACCCCGGCCCCGAGGTGGTGGAGGGGCCTGCCCTGACTCCGCCGGACACCAGTTCCTGGGGGCCGGCCCAGCGGCGCCTGGGCGCCGATGAGATCGCGCTGCAGTGGGCGGCCTGGCGGGAGCAGATCGGCGACGACCACCTCCCTTCGCCCGGTGATCAGGCAGAGACGGCGAAGGCCTCGGCGGACGATGAGCCGGAGAGCGCGCCGAAGGGCGGCCACCAGGGCATCCGGCGGGTGCTGGCGGAGGCGCGCGCCTACATCGACTCGCCGCCGCCGCTGGGCCGGGTGCGCTCGTCGTTCGCCCCGGGCGACGCTCGTACGCTGCGCGCCGACGGCCCCGGATGGTCGATGGTGGCCCGCACCGACGACATCGCGTTCGTCCTGCTCGACGATGAGCCCGGGGAGGTCCTGCCGGTGGGCCGGGGTCCCGAACTGCCCGGTCTTCTGGAGGCGCTCGACAAGATGGCCGTGCGGCCCAGCTGACCCCGTGGGGGCCGCGTCCGCCGAGGAGGTGCGGTCCCCGGCGGTCCGTGGCGCGCCCGCGGCCGCCCCGGCGATCGGACCTGGTCCGATCGCCGGCCTCTCAGCGGCCGAGCTCCTTGCGTCCGACCCGGCGGAGCCTGCGCCGCTGTGAGGGGTCCAGCGCCAGGTAGGCGGCGGTCGGGACCCCCACCACGATGAGGAACGCCACCCACCACGGCAGCCATATCAGCAGGATGAGACCGACCGCCACACCCCCTGCGGCGATCTTCGCGTTCTTGGACATGAGCGTCGCCTCCTTCGCGGCCACTGCCGCTCTCTGCTCTGAAAACGGCCCCGCGCTCCCGGCGGTTCCGAAGCTCGACCCTGAGACATCCCTGAGACGCGCCCCTTAGTGGTCCAGGTCACAGCGTAAGCCTTCGAGGTGGGTTCGCCGCGTGCTGTACTGTCGGCCCCTCCGAGCAAGTAGTCAAATTTGAGGAGTGCGGCGGAACTGTGCAGAGGATTCCCACGGCACCATCCACCGACCTGTCCGAACTGGCCCGTTGCTGCGCGGTGTTCGTCCCGTCCGACCCCGCCCGCGCCGGCCTGATCGCCTTCTGGCGACCGGACGGCGAGCCTCTCCCCGACCTCGCCCAGGGGTCTGTCTCGGAGCTGGACCTGGTGGTGCCCGCGCCGGACCGGACCGTCGAACGGGTACGGATGCCCGCTCTGCTGTTGCCGGTGCGCACCGCCCTGCCGGTGCTCACTCGCGCGCGTGCGGAGTCGGGGATCCATCGGGCCACCGCGTTCTGGGGCACGGCCGGCTTGCTGGCTCTGCACTTCCTGGCGCGCGGCCTGCTCCTGCCGGGCCTCTCCTCCGGCGATCACGACGCCTGGAGGGTGGGGTCCCTGTCCGCCGGCGATGCGGAGCTGGTCCGCGAACTCGCCGCGGCCATGCCTCCGGAGGCACACGCCGTGCCGCTCGCCGCCGACGGGCGCCCTCGGCTGCCCGACCCCGAGCGGCTGCTGCGCGCCTTCCTGGACGCGGTCGCCGACACACTCCCCCGCTCCCCGGCCGCGCCGCTCGTGACGGGCGGTGCGGTGTACGCGGCACCGGAGCCTCAGCATCTGCCGGGCCTGCGCGCGTGGGCCGACGACATCGCCGCCGGCCACGACGCGGGCGTACGCCTTTCGCTGCGCGTGGAGGCGCACGGTCTGCAGGACGCCGTACGTGAGGACGACATCCCCGTGCGGTTCCGCGCGGTGCTCCAAGTGCACGGCGTGAGCGGGGCGGCGGACGTCACGGACGCCGCCGACCTGTGGGCCGGCGCCGGACCCGCGCGCGACGCGTTCGGCCCCCGCGCGCGGGCGGACACGCTGCTGGCGCTGCGCCGGGCGGCCGGGGCGTGGCCGCCGCTGGCGCCTCTGCTCTCCGCCGCCGTGCCCGACGTGGTGGACCTTGCCGACGACGAGATCGCCGAACTCCTTGGCGAGGGCGCCCGGGCACTGGCCGCCGCGGGAGTCGACGTGCACTGGCCGAAGGAGCTGTCACGAGAGCTGACCGCGCACGCGGCCGTCGGCCCGCGGGACGGGGAGGGTTCGGCGCTGCCGTCGTTCCTCTCGGCCGACGCCCTGCTCACGTTCCGCTGGTGGTTCGCGCTGGGCGGGCGCGAACTGTCGCGCGACGAACTGGACCGACTCGCCGAGGCCAAGCGCCCCCTCGTGCGGCTGCGCGACCGATGGGTGCTGGTCGACCCGCGGGAGGCGGACCGCGCCCGTACCCGGCAGGACCGCTCGATCGCGCCGGTCGAGGCGCTGGCCGCCGCTCTGACGGGCTCGGCAGAGGTCGACGGCCACCGGGTCGAGGTACGGCCCACGGGATGGCTGGCGCAGCTTCGGGAGCGGCTCGCGGATCCGGAGGCCGGGCAGCCCGTCGACCCGCCCGCGGCCCTTGCCGCCACCCTGCGGGATTACCAGCTGCGGGGCCTCGGCTGGCTGGCCCGGACGACAGCTCTCGGGCTGGGCTGCTGTCTGGCCGACGACATGGGGCTCGGCAAGACGGTCACCCTGATCGCTCTGCACCTGCACCGGCAGACGGACGCCTCGTCTGCCGGGCCCACGCTCGTGGTCTGCCCGGCGTCCCTGCTCGGCAACTGGCAGCGCGAGATCGAGCGGTTCGCACCCGGTGTCCCGGTGCGCCGATTCCACGGGCCCGGGCGCGGTCTCGGCTCCTTGGGGGACGCGGAGTTCGTCCTCACGACCTACGGCACCATGCGCCTGGACGCCGAGCGGCTCGCCGAGGTGCCCTGGGGCATGGTCGTCGCCGACGAGGCGCAGCACGTGAAGAACCCGTATGCGGCGACCGCGCGTGCGCTGCGGTCCATCGGCGCACGCGCGCGCGTGGCGCTCACGGGCACACCGGTGGAGAACAACCTCACGGAACTGTGGGCGATCCTCGACTGGACCACACCAGGACTGCTCGGCCGCCTCGGCACCTTCCGCACGCGGTATGCGCAGCCGGTCGAGGGTGGCCGGGATCCCGCCGCCGCTGAGCGTCTCGCCCGGCTCGTACGGCCGTTCCTGCTGCGGCGCCGAAAGTCCGACCCCGGAATCGCGCCGGAACTGCCACCGAAGACCGAGACCGATCACCCGGTGGCACTGACGCAGGAACAGGCGGGCCTGTACGAGGCGCTGGTCCGCGAGACCCTCGAGCGGATCGCGGACGCCGACGACATGGCCCGTCGGGGCCTGATCGTGAAGCTGCTGACCGGGCTGAAGCAGATCTGCAACCACCCGGCGCAGTTCCTCAAGAAGGACGAACCGAGGCTCACAGGACGGTCGGGGAAGCTGGAACTGCTGGACGAACTGCTCGACACCATCCTCGCGGAGGGCTCGGGTGTCCTGGTCTTCACGCAGTACGTGCGAATGGCCCGCCTGCTCGAAGGGCACCTGACGGCCCGTGGGGTGCCCTCGCAGCTCCTGCACGGTGGCACCCCGGTCGCCGAGCGGGAGGCGCTGGTGCGCCGCTTCCAGGCGGGCGAGGTGCCGGTGTTCCTGCTCTCGCTGAAGGCCGCGGGAACGGGCCTGAACCTCACGCGGGCCGAGCATGTCGTGCACTACGACCGCTGGTGGAACCCGGCGGTCGAGGCGCAGGCCACCGACCGCGCGTACCGCATCGGGCAGACCCGCCCGGTGCAGGTGCACCGGCTGATCGCCGAGGGGACCGTCGAGGACCGCATCGCGGAGATGCTCGGGCGCAAGCGGGAACTGGCGGACGCTGTGCTCGGCGCGGGCGAGGCGGCACTGACGGAGCTGACGGACGCGGACCTGGCCGCACTGGTGGAACTGCGCGGGGAGGCACGATGAACCACTACGCCGATTGCACCGATTTCACCGATGAGCCCGACCGTGGCCTGGAACGCACGTTCGCCGCGCTGCCGCCCGCGCGCGGGCGCGGGTTCGCGCAGACCTGGTGGGGCCGCGCCTGGCTGGGCGCGTTGGAGGAAACGGCGCTGGATTCCGCGGCTGTGAAGGCGGGGCGCCGACTCGCGCGCGGGGGCGGCGTCGGCGCCGTGACGGTACGGCCGGGCCGGGTCACCGCCGTCGTCCGTGATCCGAGAGGCTCGGCGCACCGGGCCGACGTCCTGGTGCCGGAACTGTCCGAAGAGCAGTGGGTCGGTTTTCTGGACCTGGCCGTGGAGCAGGCCGGACACCTGGCCGCGCTCCTCGACGGGGAACTGCCGTCGCATCTGATCGAGGACGCGGCGATCAGGGGGATCGAACTCCTGCCGGGCCTGGGCGATCTGGAACCCGAGTGCGACTGTGACGCATGGGACCACTGTGGGCACACCGCTGCCCTGTGCCATCAGGTGGCGGGTCTGCTGGACGAGGATCCGTTCGTGCTGCTGCTCATGAGGGGCCGGGCTCAGAGCGCGTTCCTGCACGAGCTGCATCTGCGAAGCGCCGCCTCCCCGGACGAGTCCGCCGCGGCCGAGGGCGTGGACGCGGCTGAGAGCGTGGACGCGGCTGAGGCCTGGGCGGCCGCGGACATCCTGCCTCCGCTGCCCGCTCTGCCCGGCCTCCCGGAGATCCCTGGCGAACCGCCGTCCTTCGACGCCGAGACGGCTCCGGTGCCCGGGATCGACCCCGTGGCGCTGCGGTATCTGGCGGCGCGGACGGCCGTCGAGGCCCACCGCATGCTCAGACAGAGCCTCAGTGGGGAGCCTGACACGGAATTGACGGCCGCTCAGGACGCCGTAAGGCTCGCCGACGGAGCGGCGCCCGGTGCTGTCGCCGACCGGCTCGCCGAAGAGGCGGGGCGGGGCCGCGAGGGGCTGGCGACGGCCGTTCGCGCCTGGCGCGTCGGTGGTGCGGCGGCCCTGGCCGTGCTCGACGAGGAGTGGCAGGTGGAGGACGTGGCGCTCGCACGCGCGCGTGCGGCCCTGGAGGCGGCCTGGGAGGAGGACGAGCAGCCGTCGTTCCGACCGGTCGGCAACCGCTGGACCGTCGCGGCGGAAGGGGTTCAGCTGCGCCTCGGCCGGGAGGGCCGCTGGTGGCCCTACCGCGAGGAAGGCGGGCGCTGGGTTCCGGCGGGCGGCGCGGACCGGGATCCGGCGACGGCACTGGCCGCGGCGCGGCTCGGCCCGGAGGACCAGTCGTACGCGGGCACTTGACGGACTGCCAGTTCCCTGAGTGAGGGCGACCCGACGAGCGGTGGACGCCGCTTGTTCACCCCGGGGTCGTGCGGTGTTCCTCCTGGGGCCCAAATGTGGCCGCAGTCAACGAAGTTGCCCCAGGAGGCCCGATGTCCCCGCACGCCACCAGCCGGCGCCGCGTCCACCGTTCCGTCGCCACGGGCCTCCCCCTGGCCCTGGCAGCCGCCCTCGTGGCCGCGGGAACGGCCACAGCTGCGCCGTCCGGGGACGCCCGTGTCATCCGCACGGCGACCCTCGGGGAGATCCCGCTCGGCGCGTTCAGCAACGCGCTGCTGCCCGGCAGCGTGGACGACGACCACGGGGTGGATCTCGGGGGCATAGGCAGCGACATCTACCCGGCGGGCCGCAAGGGCGAGTACTGGACCGTGACCGACCGCGGCCCCAACGGTCAGATCAAGGTGGACGGCAAGAAGCGCCGGACGTTCCCGGTGCCGGGATTCGACCCCGCGATCGTGAAGATCCGGGTCTCCGGGGACGAGATCGAGGTGATCGACGCGATCCCGATCACCACGTCCTCGGGGAAGGCCGTCACCGGGCTGCCCGACCAGAAGAGCCGCGACGAGGCGCCGTACACGTACGACGCCACGACCCCGCTGTCGTTCAACCCGAACGGTCTGGACACCGAGGGCATCGTGCGGGCCGGGGACGGGACGTTCTGGCTCGTGGACGAGTACGGCCCCTCGCTCGTCCACGTCTCCGCGCGCGGGCAGGTGCTCACTCGCTACGTGCCCAAGGGGCTGAACCTCACCGGCACCGACTACCCGGTGGTGGAGGCGCTGCCGTCCGTCCTGCTGCACCGGAAGATCAACCGCGGCTTCGAGGGGCTGGCGCAGCTTCCCTGTGGCGACCTGGTGATGGCCCTGCAGAGCCCGCTCTCGCTGCCCGACACGGCCGCCGGTGAGGCCTCGCGCACGACCCGTCTGCTGCGCTTCTCACCGCGGAAGCAGGCCGTCACCGCGGAGTACGCCTACCGCTTCGACCCGGTGAACGTCGTCGACCCGAGCGAGGACGACACCTCCGAGCTGAAGATCTCCTCGGTCGTGGCCGTCGGCGGTGACCGTCTGCTGGTGGAGGAGCGCACCGACAAGGCGGCCCGACTGCAGCTGGTCAGGCTGGGGCAGAAGGCCGACATCCTCGGCGGCCCCTGGGACGACGACACGACCTCTCCGTCGCTGGAGCAGCTGGACGACCCTGCCGCGGCAGGCGTGCCGGTGCTGAGCAAGCGGCTCGTCGTCGACCTGGGCAAGGTGGGCGGTGTGCCGGGGAAGATCGAGGGCATCGCGCGCGTGGACCACGACACGCTCGCCCTCATCAACGACAACGACTTCGGGATGACCGACGGAGCCGGCGCCTTCGACGCCCAGGGCCGCCTCGTCGACAGCGGGATCAAGACGACCCTGACGTACGTCCGGCTGCCCGAAGGCCTGTGAGAGGCCCGGTCAGGGCAGCTCGCCGGAGAGAGGGCAGGATCGACTCCAGGTCGCTCGGCAGTGTGCTCGGGAAACCCGAGGGCAGCTCGGTCGGCAGCCGCGAAGGCAGCCGGCTGGGCAGCTCGGTGGGAAGACTGAAGGAGGGCCGGGGAGAGCGGCTCGTGCTCGTGCCGCTCTCCTTCGGCGCCTTCTCGTCCCCCGTGCCGTGCTTCCCGGAGGCCATCAGCACCACGGCGAGAACGGCAGCGGCGGTCACGAGGACGGCCAGGACGGCGAACAACGGGCCGCGCTTACGTCGCGCGGGCTCCGGAGGCCATGACCGGTCCGGCTCGCCCGGAGGGGGCGGGCCGTAACCGCCCTGCGGCGGTCCGAATCCGCCGGGCGGAGGCGGGGTGGCGCCGGGCGGTCCGGGCGGCACAGGGGGTACAGGCGGCAGGGACATACCGTCCAGAGTCGCCACCACCCGGCCATGAGACCACCCGCGCGCGGAAGCTGATACCGGCTCATGCCACGGACCGCACGATTCCGCCGCAGCCCACGCGGCGGGCGGTCAGCCCCCACCGGAGCCCGACGCCCCGCCCCACCGAAGCCCCGAAGACGGCGAGCACGCGCGCGGGCGGGCCGCTCGGAAACGGCCCTCCACGCGCGCGTGCGCACTCAGCCCCGCGCGCCCAGCAGGTGGTCCATCGCCAGCTGGTCGAGCCGTTCGAAGGCCATACCGCGCGCGGCGGCCGCCTCCACGTCGTAGTCCTCGAAGGCCGTACGGTCGGCGAGCAGCGCCTGCAGGCCGTCCGCCGCGGTCGGCTGGGCCAGCTGGTCCAGGCGGGAGGCACGCAGCGCGTCCTGGACCTCCGGATCGGCGCGGAAGGCGGCCGCACGCTCCTTCAGGATGAGGTAGTTGCGCATGCAGCCGGCCGCCGACGCCCACACGCCGTCGAGGTCCTCGGTCCGCGGCGGCTTGAAGTCGAAGTGGCGGGGCCCGTCGTAACCGGCGCTCTCCAGGAGGTCGACGAGCCAGAAGGCGGCGCGCAGGTCTCCGGCGCCGAACCGCAGGTCCTGGTCGTACTTGATACCGGACTGCCCGTTGAGGTCGATGTGGAAGAGCTTGCCGGCCCACAGGGCCTGCGCGATGCCGTGCGGGAAGTTGAGCCCGGCCATCTGCTCGTGGCCCACCTCGGGGTTGACGCCGTACAGCTCGGGACGCTCCAGGCGCTCGATGAAGGCCAGCGCGTGACCGACGGTGGGCAGCAGGATGTCGCCGCGCGGCTCGTTCGGCTTGGGCTCGATGGCGAAGCGGATGTCGTAGCCCTGGGAGGTGACGTACTCGCCGAGGAGGTCGAACGCCTCCTTCATCCGGTCGAGGGCCGCGCGCACGTCCTTGGCGGCACCGGACTCGGCGCCCTCGCGGCCGCCCCAGGCGACGTACGTCTTAGCGCCCAGCTCGACGGCGAGATCGACGTTCCGGATCGTCTTGCGCAGCGCGTAGCGGCGGACGTCGCGGTCGTTGGCGGTGAACGCGCCGTCCTTGAAGACGGGGTGCGTGAACAGGTTCGTGGTGGCCATCGGGACGGTCATGCCGGTGGCGTCCAGGGCCTGGCGGAAGCGCTTGATGTGCGACTCGCGCTCGGTGTCCGTGGCCCCGAAGGGGATCAGGTCGTCGTCGTGGAAGGTCACTCCGTGGGCGCCGAGATCGGCCAGGCGCTGCACCGTTTCGACCGGGTCGAGGGCGCGGCGGGTGGCGTCGCCGAACGGGTCCCTTCCCTGCCAGCCGACGGTCCACAGGCCGAAGGTGAACCTGTCCTCGGGGGTGGGCTGGTAGCTCATGCCGCGACTCCTTGCTGCGTACGACTATTTCGTCATGGCCGTTTACAAATTAGTATGCGAACGCATCTCTGGGAAGAGACAAGGTGTGTCTTCGACCACAAGGTGTCGTCGACAGACGTCGTCGCCAGAGGTCGTTGACAGAAGTCTTGCCAGTTCACAGCACATCCCGCGCAGCCGCGGAAGAGGAGAACCCGATGTCAGCAGCCGAGGGTCCGCTCGTCGTCGGCGTGGACACATCCACCCAGTCCACGAAGGCGCTGGTCGTCGACGCGGCCACCGGTGAGGTCGTGGCGAGCGGCCAGGCGCCGCACACCGTGTCCTCCGGTGCGGGCCGGGAGAGTGATCCGCGTCAGTGGTGGGACGCCCTGTGCGAGGCGCTGCGCCAGTGCGGTGAGCCCGCGCACGAGGCGGCCGCGGTGTCCATCGGCGGCCAGCAGCACGGCCTGGTCACCCTGGACGAGCGGGGCGAACCGGTACGCCCCGCGTTGCTCTGGAACGACGTCCGCTCGGCACCGCAGGCCCGGCGGCTCGTCGAGGAGCTGGGCGGCCCGAAGGGCTGGGCGGAGCGCACCGGCAGCGTGCCCGGAGCGTCGTTCACGGTCACGAAGTGGGCGTGGCTGGCCGAGCACGAGCCGGAGGCGGTCCGTGCCACCAGGGCGGTGAGGCTCCCTCACGACTACCTCACCGAGCGCCTGACCGGTCAGGGCACCACGGACCGCGGCGACGCCTCCGGCACGGGTTGGTGGGCGTCGGGGACGGAGGCCTACGACGAGGAGACGCTGGCCCACGTGGGGCTCGACCCGGCGATACTGCCCCGGGTGGTGCGGCCGGGCGAGGTGGCCGGCACCGTGCGCGAGCACCACGACCTGCCGTTCTCCAAGGGCACGCTGGTGGCGCCGGGCACCGGTGACAACGCGGCCGCGGCGCTGGGGCTCGGCCTGCGTCCGGGCACCCCGGTGCTCAGTCTCGGTACGTCGGGCACCGTGTACGCCGTCTCCAAGCACCGCCCCACCGATCCGACGGGCACGGTGGCGGGCTTCGCGGACGCGCACGGGGACTGGCTGCCGCTGGCCTGCACCCTGAACTGCACCCTCGCCGTGGACCGCGTCGCGGCCCTGCTGGGCCTGGACCGAGAGGCCGTCGAGCCCGGCACCTCCGTCACCCTGCTGCCGTACCTGGACGGCGAGCGCACTCCGAACCTGCCGAACGCCTCCGGCCTGCTGCACGGGCTGCGGCACGACACCACCCCGGGTCAGCTGCTGCAGGCGGCCTACGACGGTGCGGTGCACGCGCTGCTCGGCGCGCTCGACCTGGTCCTGGACCAGGACGCGGACCGCACCACCCCGCTGCTGCTGATCGGCGGCGGAGCCCGGGGGACCGCCTGGCAGCAGACGGTACGGCGGCTGTCGGGGCGGCCGGTCCAGGTCCCGGAGGCCAGGGAGCTGGTCGCCCTCGGGGCCGCGGCGCAGGCCGCGGGCCTGCTGACCGGCGAGGACCCGGGCGCGGTGGCCCGCCGCTGGAACACGGCCGCGGGCCCGGTGCTGGACGCCGTGGAGCGGGACGAGGCGACGCTGGCCCGGATCAGCGGGGTACTCTCCGACGCGGCCCCGCTGCTGGAGCGGGGGCCGGAATCCCGCTGAGCCCAGCCGCCGCAGTTCGAGCTGAGCCCGGCGGCAGACACCGAGGATTGACCAGGGCATGACCGCACCGCTGCACGAGGGCCGCCCGCCCGGTACCGGACGTTCTCTGCCGGACACCCAGCAAGGCATGCGCCGGCGCAACCTCGCCCGGGTGATGCACGCCGTCAGCGCGGAAGGCCCGCTGTCGCGGGCCGCGGTCGCCTCGCACATCGGCCTCACGCGGGCGGCCGTGTCGACCCTCGTGGACGAGCTGATCCGCTGGGGGTTGCTGGAGGAACTGGGTCCGGAACGGCCGGGCCGAGTGGGCCGCCCCGGATCCGCGCTCGCGGTGAGCGGGCACGGTCCCGCCGGCATCGGGGCCGAGGTCGGCGTCGATCATCTCGCGGTCTGCGCGGTCGACCTGCGCGGCGCGGTCCGCGCCCGGGCCGTGCGGCACGGTGCGAACCGGGGCCGCGCCCCGGGGCCGGTGATCGAGGAGCTGACGGCGCTGGTCCGCCGGGTGGTGGCCGAGGCGGAGCGGGAGGGGCTGTGGCCCGCCGGTCTCGCGGTCGCCGTGCCGGGACTGGTGGCACGGGACGGCCGGACGGTCGTACGCGCCCCGAACCTCGACTGGAACGACGCGGACCTCGGACCCCTGCTGCCCGGCCGCCTGCCCCTGACCGTGGACAACGAGGCCAACTTCGGTGCCTTGGCGGAGCTGTGGCTCGGTGCCGGCACCCCGCGCGACTTCCTGCATGTGTCGGCCGAGATCGGCATCGGCGCCGCGGTCGTCGTGGACGGGCAACTGCTGCGCGGCACGCGGGGTTTCGCGGGCGAGCTGGGTCATGTGCCGGTCCGCCCGGACGGGCCCGCCTGCCCGTGCGGCGGGCGTGGGTGCCTGGAGCAGTTCGCCGGGGAGGAGGCGGTGCTGCGCGCGGCCGGTCTGCAGCCGCAGGAGGACATGGTCGGCCTGCTCGCGGGACGGGCCGAGGAGGGCGACGAGGCCGTACGGCGGGCCCTGCGGGACGCCGGTACGGCGCTCGGCATCGCCCTGACCGGAGCGGTCAATCTGCTCGATCCCGAGACGGTCGTCCTCGGTGGGGCCCTCGCCGGCCTCTCCCCCTGGCTGCTGCCGTCGCTGGAGGCCGAGTTGACGGGCCGTACGGCGGGACCGGCCTGCCCGGTGTGGGTGTCCGGACTGGGTTCCGAGGGCCCGCTGCTGGGCGCCGCCCACTCGGTCGTCCGGGCCGTCCTGGACGATCCGGCAGCGGTGGCCGAGCGGCCCTGACGGCTCGCTGCGGTGGGCTCGAACGGCCTGGTGACAGCCTGGTCTCACTCGATCGGGTGGCCGAGTTGTCCACAGTTCGCCGGTTGTCCACGGATCCGCGGCGCGCCCTTCTGCCCAACTCGCCCGCGCCGTACCGTGATTCACGCGAGGCGCAGCCGCCCGGCCTGCCCGGCGACGCACTCGCACGACGAAGGGATGCTCACGCGTCGGGTGACAGTCGGCTGACACACATCGGGGGGACACATGCACGGGGAGACGACCGGGACGCTGCGGCGGGACGCCATCGGGCTGCGCGAGGTCCTGTTCCAGAGCATCACGGCGATGGCACCGGCCGCCGCGGTGGCCGCCTCGATCCCCGCGGGCGCCGCCTTCGCCGGCGGCAGCCTGCCGCTGGCCGTGCTGATCGCCCTGGTGGCCTGCCTGTTCACCGCGTCCTGCGTGGCCGAGCTGGCACGCGAGCTGCCCGCGGCCGGTTCGGTGGCCACCTACGCGGCAAGGGGGCTCCACCCTGCCATCGGCTTCCTCGTCGGCTGGGGTTACGTGTTCGTGGAGACGCTGGTCCCGCCGTTGCTCCTGCTGCAGCTCGGCTTCACCACGGCGGGCACGCTGCACGAGGAGTGGTCCTCGTATCCCGCGGACCTGTGGTGGCCGTGGTCGCTGGCGGGCGCCGTCGTGATCGCCGGCGCCGGTTACCTCGGCGTCCGCGCCTCGGCCCGCTTCGGCACCGTCCTCGGGATCTTCGAAATCCTCGTCTTCCTGGTGTTCGCGGTCTGGCTCATCGGCAAGGCGGGCGACGCCAACACCCTGTCGGTCTTCGGCACGTCACACACCGCGGAGGGGTACGGCGGGGTCAGCGGAGTCTTCGCCGGGTCCGTGTACACGGTCCTCGCGTTCGCCGGGTTCGAGGCCGCGGCGCCGCTCGCCGAGGAGACGCGCGACCCCCGCCGGACCATGCACCGCGCGGTCCTCGGAGCGGCCCTGGGCATCGGTCTGTTCTACGTGGTCACGACGTACGCGATGGCCGTCTACTTCGGCCCGGACCGCCTCGCGAGGTTCGGCGCGTCGGGAGCCGCCTCCTGGGAGGGCGTGGCCCGGGCCTCGTTCGGCCTGTTCTGGGTGCTGGTGTTCCTTGCGGTGGTCAACTCGACGATCGCCAACGCCAACGCGTGCGCCAACGTCTCGACCCGTACGGCCTTCGCGCTGGCCCGTATCCGCGTCCTTCCCCGCCTGCTCGCCACGCTCCATCCCCGGCATCGCTCCCCCGTGGTGGGCATCGCGGTGCAGACCGTCGTCGCGGTCGGCGCCGTCCTGGGGCTCGGTCTCGCCTACGACCCGGTGACCGCGTTCCTGCTCCTCGCCACGGTGATCGTCACGGTCGTCGTCGGCGTCTACATCGTCGTGAACCTCGCTTGCGCGGGCTACTTCCTGCGGGGCGGCCGGGAGGGGTTCAAACCGGTACGGCATCTGCTCTTCCCGCTGCTGGGCATCGCCGCGTTCGTCCCGGCACTGCTGACGGCCGCCGGGATCCCGGTGTTCGACTTCGTGACCGAACTCGGGGTCGCCGTGGAGTGCGCGATGAACACCGTGGTGATCGTCGACCTCCTCAAGGACGTCGCCACTCCGTGGCCCCGGCTGGAATCGGACACGCATCTCATCTCGACCGGCTCGGCGCGCCCGCTGGAGGACGCCTTCCGGATATCGCAGCTTGACCTGGTGCAGTGGCTGGTCCGCGACTACGGGTTCAGTGAGCTGGACGCGTATCAGTTCGCAACCCAGGCGGTCGAATCGCCGTTGGCCAACGTGTGCGACACCAACTACACGTGCGTGGCCAAGCTCCGCAAGGAGTGGCTGCCCGCGCGGGACACCTACCGCGGCATGCACGCGCGGCTGCGGGAGACGGCACAGGCGCTCGGCCGCTGACGCCGCATCAGTCGCGCAGCTTGTGCCCCCCACACCCGCTCGTGAAAGGCAGCCGACGATGGACACGAACCGGCCCGGACGTGCAGCCCAGCTCAGCAGGCGACGGATTCTGAAGGGCGCGGCTCTCGCCGCCGTCCCCTACACGCTGCTCCCCGACGCCCGCGCGGGTGCGCAGGGAGCCGTCGACTACCCCGCGGCCGAGTGGCAGCCGGCGACCACCGGCAACTACACCTCGTCCGACCGCCCCGATGACTACACCATCGACCGCGTGATCATCCATGTCACGCAGGAGACGTACCCGGACACGCTGGCCATCTTCCAGAACCCGCAGAAGAAAGTGTCCGCGCACTATCTGGTCCGCTCGGCGGACGGGCACGTCGCCCAGTGCGTGCACGAGGCCGACATCGCCTGGCACGCGGGCAACTGGGACTACAACACCCGCAGCATCGGCATCGAGCACGAGGGCTGGGTGGACCGGCCCGCCTACTTCACCAACGCCCTCTACGAGCAGTCCGCACAGCTGACGGCGGCCATCTGCGCCAAGTACGACATCCCCAGGGACCGGAAGCACATCATCGGCCACTACCAGGTGCCGGGCACCGACCACACCGATCCGGGACCGTACTGGGACTGGGTCCGCTACCTCAGACTGGTCAATTTCGCCTAGTCGGACGTCGAAACGGTTGTCCGCGCGAACACGGCGCGTGACGATGGTCCCAGCCGTTTCACCGTCCGGGGAGGGCGAGTTGACCGATCCGTGGGTGGCCCTGGAGCCGGGGGCCGACCCCGCCGAGCGAGTCCGGGTGCTGCGCCGCGCGCACGAGGCGTTCACCACGGCGGGCACGGTGTCGCGCCCGGTGCGCGAGGTGGTGGCCGAGTCGTGGCGGCGCAGCGCGCGAGCCGGTGTGGGGCCGGACGGCACCGCGAGCGTGGAGCTGACCGACGGCGACCTCGGCGCCTATCGGGCCGAGCACCCGCTGGCCCGGGTGATGCCGCTGTTCCGGGAGCTGATGGGCACGTTCGCCGCCGACGGGGAGCATCTGCTCGCGGTGTGCGACGCGCACGGCAGGCTGCTGTGGGTCGAGGGGCATCCGGCGACCCGGCGGCTGGCGGACCGGATGAACTTCGTGCCCGGGGCACGCTGGTCGGAGACGGCGGTCGGCACCAACGCGCCGGGTACCGCGGTCGCCCTGGACCGGCCGGTGCAGGTGTTCGCGGCGGAGCACTTCATACGGCGGGTGCAGCCGTGGACCTGTGCGGCCGCGCCGGTGCACGATCCGCACACCGGCCGGGTCCTCGGCGCCGTGGACATCACCGGTGGCGACGGGCTGGCGCATCCGCACAGTCTGGGCTTCGTGCAGGCGGTGGCGCGGGCCGCCGAGTCCCAGCTCGCGCTGCTCGCCCCGCCCCGGCGCGGCGAGGACTCCGCCCTGCTGAGTGTGCTGGGCCGCGACGAGGCCGAACTGCGGCTGGACGGCCGCCGGATCAGGCTCAGCCGACGGCACAGCGAGATCCTGGTCCTGCTCGCCCGCCATCCCGAGGGGCTGACCGGCGACGAACTGCTGTGCGGGCTGTACGCGGACGAGTCGGTGACCCCGGTGACGCTGCGCGCCGAACTGGCCCGGCTGAGACGGCTGGTGGGTACGGGACTGCTCGCGTCACGGCCGTACCGGCTGACGGCGGCGGTCGAGTCCGACGCCACCGTGGTGGAGCGGCGGCTGGAGGCGGGGGCGCTCACGTCCGCGGTGGAGGCGTACGCGGGCCCGCTGCTGCCGGGTTCGCAGGCACCGGCGGTGGTGCGGCTCCGGCGCCTCCTCGCCGACGGTCTGCGGGCGGCTCTGATCGCCCACGGCGACCCCGATCTGCTCGCGGACTGGGCGCGTGCGCCCTGGGGTGAGGACGACCTGGAGGTGTGGCGGGCCCTCGCGGCGGTGCGGCCGTCGGCGCCGGTGCGGGCACGGCTCTCGGCGCTGGAGGCCGAGCTGGCCGTACCGGCTCACCAGACACCGGCGCCGACCGGCGGCGCAACGTACTTGCAACGTCCGCCCCTCTAGCCTCGCGCCGCGAGCTGCCCAACGGCGGGCAGCGGTTCACCGGGAGGCAGACCAGCATGACCCGTTACGCGGCGCCCGGCACCGAGGGCGCGATCGTCTCCTACCAGGCGCGCTACGACCACTTCATCGGCGGAGCGTACGTGCCGCCGTTGCGCGGTCAGTACTTCGAGAATCCGTCGCCGGTCAACGGACAGCCGTTCACCGAGATCGCGCGCGGTACCGCGGAGGACGTGGAGCGGGCGCTGGACGCGGCGCACGAGGCCGCGCCCGGGTGGGGTCGTACCTCGGTGACGGAGCGTTCCGACATCCTGCTGAAGATCGCCGACCGCATGGAGGCCCACCTCGAACCCCTCGCGGTGGCCGAGAGCTGGGAGAACGGCAAGCCGGTGCGCGAGACGCTGGCGGCCGACATCCCGCTCGCCATCGACCACTTCCGCTACTTCGCGGGCGCCATCCGCGCACAGGAGGGCTCGCTCGGCGAGGTCGACGACGACACGGTGGCGTACCACTTCCACGAGCCGCTCGGCGTGGTCGCGCAGATCATCCCGTGGAACTTCCCGATCCTGATGGCCGCCTGGAAGCTCGCGCCGGCGATCGCCGCGGGCAACGCGGTCGTCCTCAAGCCCGCCGAGCAGACCCCGGCGTCCATCCACTACTGGATGAGCCTGGTCGCCGACCTGCTGCCGCCGGGCGTGGTCAACATCGTCAACGGCTTCGGTGTGGAGGCGGGCAAGCCGCTGGCCTCCAGCCCGCGGGTGGCGAAGGTGGCGTTCACCGGGGAGACCACGACCGGGCGGCTGATCATGCAGTACGCCTCGGAGAACATCAAGCCGGTCACGCTGGAACTCGGCGGCAAGTCCCCGAACATCTTCTTCGACGACGTGTGGGCCCACGACGACGACTTCCGGGACAAGGCGCTCGAAGGCTTCACCATGTTCGCGCTCAACCAGGGCGAGGTGTGCACCTGCCCCTCCCGGGCGCTCGTCCAGCGCGGCAACTACGCGGAGTTCCTCGAGGCGGCCGTGGCCCGCACCCGGCAGATCAAGCCGGGGCACCCCCTCGACACCGACACGATGATCGGCGCCCAGGCCTCCAACGACCAGCTGGAGAAGATCCTCTCCTACCTGGACATCGGCCGGCAGGAGGGCGCCAAGGTCCTCACCGGCGGCGAACGCGTGGAGTACGACGGCGAGCTGAAGGGCGGCTACTACGTCCAGCCGACCATCTTCGAGGGCGACAACCGTATGCGGATCTTCCAGGAGGAGATCTTCGGGCCGGTCGTCTCGGTGGCCTCGTTCGACGACTTCGACGACGCCATCAAGATCGCGAACGACACGCTGTACGGCCTCGGCGCTGGCGTGTGGACCCGGGACATCAACACCGCGTACCGCGCGGGCCGCGCGATCCAGGCGGGCCGGGTCTGGACGAACTGCTACCACGCCTACCCCGCGCACGCGGCGTTCGGCGGCTACAAGCAGTCCGGAATCGGCCGCGAGACGCACAAGATGATGCTGGAGCACTACCAGCAGACGAAGAATCTTTTGGTGTCGTACTCGCCGAAGAAGCTCGGCTTCTTCTAGGCACCGAAAAAAGGGCGCCTGACCAGGGCAAATGCCCGTCAGGCGCCCTTCGCGGCCTCAGGTGCCGTCAGATCAGGCATTGGCCGCGAGGTCTGTTCCGGCACCCCGGCGACGTACGGCGACAAGGTCCTTTCGGTGTTCGGGCAGTGTGACCTGGTCGGTGCCCTCTACCTCGAAGCCGGCGTCCGCGATCATGTCCAGGTCGGCCTGGCCGACCTGGCCCTCGCTGGTCAGGTAGTCGCCGAGGAAGATGGAGTTGGCGAGGTTCAGGGCGAGGGGCTGCATGGTGCGCAGGTGGACCTCGCGGCCGCCCGCGATGCGCACCTCGACGTCCGGGCAGACGAAGCGGACCATCGCCAGGATGCGCAGGCAGCGCTG
>NZ_MCGQ01000026.1 GCF_002242805.1 Streptomyces diastatochromogenes
CGGAGTAAACGCCCACTTAGGGCCTGTTGCGAAAGTGCGCGCGAAGGTGGGTGTGTCGTAGTACTCCTGGGGAGTGGCAGGGAGCCGGCAGCTGCCGGCCCGCGTCAGTCGTTGCGTACCGGCCCGAACGCGAAGACCGCGGCCACATCGGCTTCCATCGCCCTGGCGGTGGAGATCAGGTGCGGGAGCAGACGCTCGCGAGACTGCTCGGGTGTCTCCGGTCCCGCGTGCAGGGCGGCATTGACCGCGGCGACGGCCCTGCCGCGCGCGTCGCGCAGGGGGACCGCCATGGAACGGAGTCCCAGCTCCAGCTCCTGCTCGACCAGGGCGTACCCGTCCTGCCGTGCCTGGGCGAGGAGTTGGGTGAGATCCATGGGCGAGGTACGGGTGAAGGAGGTCAGCGGCCGGGGCGGCAGCGCGGCGAGCAGTCGCTCCTGGTCCGGCCGTGTCAGGTCGGCCAGCAGCACGCGCCCCATGGAGGTGGCGTAGGCGGGCAGCCGGGCTCCCGGATGGATGCTGACGCTCGTGACCTGCTGGGTGGCGGAGCGGGCCAGGTAACGCACTTCCGCTCCGTCGAGTACGGCGACGGAGGCGGACTCATGGACGCGGGCGGCGAGTTCGGCCAGATGCGGCTGCGCGATGTCGGCCAGGCCGAGACCTGACAGGCGGGCGTAGCCGAGGCCGAGAGTGCGCGGGGCGGGGAGGTAGTGCCGTCCGCGCTGCTCGGCGTAGCCCAGGTGCAGCAGGGTGAGCAGGTTGCGGCGCGTGCTCTGGTACGACAGGCCGGCGGCCTCCGCCGCTTCGTTGAGGGTGAGGCCGCCGGGGGTCCCTCCGAGCGCGGTGAGCACGGCGAGGCCGCGAGCCAGGGCCTGCAGGAACAGGGGTCCTAGCTCGGTTTTGGCATCGGCGTAGGGGGACGGGGTGAGGCCGCCGGCCGCAGGACCGTCGGCACCGAGGGCGCCACCCATCTCCCGTGCCGCCCCGGTGAGATGGGTCAGGGCGTGTGCGCGCAGCGCCTCCGCGCTGAAGCGGCTGGTATGGGCGAGGACACTCAGCGCATACCGGGGCCCGCCGTCCTGGCCGCGAACAGGAACGGGAACGGGAACGGACAAGGCGACCAGGCCCGGGGCGGCGATCTGGTCGTCCAGGGCCCAGCCCTGCTCGGCCGCGTCGGAGATCCAGGCGGCGAAGTCCGCCTCCGCCGCTGCCTGTTCGAGCCGCGTGAAGCGTGGCGGCAGAGCCGGGTAGCCGGCGTCGAGTGGGTCGGCGGCGCGGTGCGTCCGCCAGGCCGCGTGCTGTTCGGGGTCCCAGGCGTCGGCGAGTACGGCCCCGGCCGCGCAGCGGTCAGCGGGCAGCAGGTCGCCGACCCGGAAGCCGAGGGGAATCACCCGGTCCGGGGGGATCGCGCGAGCGACGATGCGCATGTCGCAGCCGTCGGCCGCGATCAGCGACACGGATTCGTCCAGGGTGCGGGCCAGGCCGTCCAGATGAGGCTGGACCCGGTCGGGCAGACCTGCCGCGCGCAGGTAGGCGTTGCCGAACTCCATCAGCCGGGGGGCGGCCACGAGATCGCGGTCGACGAGACGCAGATGGCCCAGGTGGGTCAGCGTCGCGGCCAGCCGGTCCACGGCGGAACGCGCCAGGCCTGTCGTTCGGGCGAGGTCGGCCAGGCGTACCGCCCCGTCGGCGTCGGCCACGGCCTTCAGCACGGCCAGGCCGCGTGCCAGCGGGCCCTCCGGCTCCGCGCCGGACCCCGCCTCCGTGGCGCCACCGGTGGTCGTAGCCCTTGCGCGTCCTGCCATCGCCGGCCCTGCTCCTGTGCTCCTCGTCCTGATCCCTGACGAGAGAACGCTACCGAGCGTTGACAGCGCCGCACAGGCACCGCAGACTCTGGTTTCACGCAGAACGAACGAAAGTTCACTCAGCGAAAAAAATCAGGTTGCCTGGCCCTGCGGGACATCACCGGCCCGGCCCCAACCCTGAGGACAGCCATGAGTTCTTCCGCCCCGAGCCGCGCGGACCTCGCCCGTCACGCCGGCTACGAGTTCCTGTCGACGACCGTGCTCCTGTTCGGCGTGGTCAGCCTGGTGCGCCTGCTCGCGCTACCGGACTCGCCCCTGGCGATCAGAGACGCCCACCTCATGCTCGGCACGGCCGGTGCCGTGGTGGCGCTGCTGCTCGCCGCGCTCATGTACGCCCCGACCGGCCGTGCCTCCGGCGGCCACTTCAACCCCGGAGTGACCGTCTTCCTGTGGGCCGACGGCCTGTTTCCCGGCCGCGCGGTCCTGCCCTACGTCGCGGCGCAGCTGGCCGGTTCGGTCAGCGGCCCGGCCCTGGCCCGCCTCGTGTGGGGCGACCCCGTCCTGCGCATCCACTACGCCCTGGTGGCGCCCGCCCCGGGCACCGGCACGACAGCCCTGTTCCTGATCGAGACCGCGGCGCTGATCGCCGTACTCGCGGCAGTGGCCGTATCCCCTGATACGCCGGGTAGCCGGGGGGACTTGCTCTTGGGCTACCCGGTCTTCCGGGCGGTGGTGCCGGTTGCGGTGGCGTCCCCTTCGGCTGCTTCTGGTGAGCCGACGTGCCCAGTGCTCCTGCGACGCCTCGCACATCGGGGCATGGAGTCAGTCGCGGTCCGCTGCGCCATGCAGGCAATGGGGCGCCGCGCCGGGCGGCTGAAAGCAAGGCGCTCACAGCAGGACCGGTGGGACACTTGGGCGAGTCGGCGGAGATCATGACCGTTCAAAGGGGGCGTGATGGAACTGAGCGGCATCCAGGGGCACATGAGGGTGCAGGAGCACGCCGAGAAGTACGTTGCGCGGCACGGTCGACACCCGTACACCGATTGCTGGCCGTGGGCCGAAGCCGCCCTGGCCTGGTCCCGGGCGAACGAGCAGCAGGTCGGCTGGTGGAGCCTGCGCAATGCAGACCTGTTTGATGACGACATCGAGCACCTCCCGGCCGCCATCGCCGAGACATTCCGCCTGAGCATGGTCCGCCACAACCGGGCGCCGGGAGATCTGAACCTCGACAACGCTCTCTTGGAGCTGGGGTACTGGGCGACCGGCAGAAACTATCCAGATGCGGGAACACCCGGCTGGCCTCAGCCCACTGGCCCGTATGCCGCCCGTTGGCAAGCAGCTTTCCTGCCCAGCGATCCCGAGCGTGCAGAGCGCCTCGCCATTGGAGCGGAGCACGTACTGCGTGGGCTGCTGTTCCACACGGCCAAATCTCCCCACAGGAGCATCGCCGACGACTACCGACTGCGCGTGCACGGCATTACCTACATCGCGCTCGCCGACACCGCGCCCCTCATCGGGATCACCACGCCGGTCGAAGTCAGGGACCCGCTCTCATACCAAGGAATCGAGGGCTTGACCGCTGTTCCGCTCCCGGACGCGGCCTGACACCTGATCAGACGAACCAGGGGCTCCAGGAAGCCATTCCTCGCCCAGAAGGGCGAGCAAGAGGCTTCCGCGTGGGCAAGCCCGCCCGACACGGTTCGAGCACTGCGCCCACGCCGGGCCGGCCGCTTGGTCATCAGCAGTTGACGGGCCATGGCGCTCCACTGCGCTGCCTCATCTTGGCGTGCCGAGATTCTCCGTACCTGGCTGGCCGCGGGCATGGCCGCCCGGGTCTTCCCGTACAGCGTGTCCGCCGCCGAAGAAACCGCGCCGCGGATCCGGACCGCGCCCGCCGAGCCTCGGGGACAGAGCACCAACCGCCGGTCCGCACCGTCCTCGGCCAGGCGCGCGGCGTACAGCCGGCCCGGCTGCTGCCGAGCGCGATCTTCCCGAGTTGCATCGAGAATTCCGCGTCGTACGGCAGCAAGACCTGCTCAGGTTGGGCGCCGCGTGGGGGAGCCAGCGACACGAGATGTCGACGAGTTCGTTTGACGAGTGAGTTCGGTCGTCGAGTGAGTTCGGTCGTCGCGGCCTTGGGTGAATGGCTGGCGCAGTCTCATTGGCATCGCGACGGTGATATCGCCGGAGGAATAGGGCATCGGGCGGTCCGTGGCTCATGGTGGTCATCCGCCAGTGCCGGGCTTTACCGGATCTTCCGGTTGCTCTGCAGGGCTGCCCGGTGAGGTCGGCGAGCGATCCGTTCACTTACAGGAGATCGCGTTGACGCCCTAGCTCCTGCCCGTTGAGAGGTTCCAGCTATGTCGCGCCCATTTGAGGAATCGCCCTACGCGTTCACCGTCCCGCCTCGGGTCGAGGCAGTGCCGGCAGCACGAGACCGCGTCGCGGACCGTGCTCGGCGGCTTGGGCTGGATTTGGGCGAGGAACTGACCGATAACTTGAAGCTGCTTACCGGAGAACTGGTCGCGAACTCGGTCACGCACACGAAGGCCGCGTGCGTGGTGTGCGTACGGTGGACCGGAGAGCGGCTCCGTGTGGAAGTCACCGATATCGATCCCACGCCGGTGGCTCTCTCTCAAGCTCTGCCCGTAGACGAGCACGGGCGTGGTCTCTTCCTGGTTGCTGCACTGGCAACAGAGTGGGGATCGCAATCCTGCGTTGCAGGGAAGACGATCTGGTTCGAACTGGAAGTGCCATCCCCAGCAGAGGTGACCATGACCACGGCGACCTCGCGCTGTGAAGTCCCGCCTCAGCAGGCTAAGGCCAGCAGCACAGGCAACGCCCTTCCGGTGCTTGCGAACCCCTTGCCAATAGTCGGTGCACGAGCACGAGCCGACCCAAGCGGCCTGAAGACGTCCCGATGCCGGCCGTTCGGAGGGGACGCTTCCGAATCTGTTGGTGGTCAGTTCGCCGTGGTCACTTCGATCCCACTGTCGGCTATTTCAGCTACACAGAGTGAACCTCAACCTTGCCGCCGATCACCCCACCAAGGCAGGATCGGGGGCAGATCGCTCAGCCCTCGGGCGGGCCGCTTGGGCATGGGCGACTCGCCGTCGTCGCCGTCCCAGCGGCGACCATACTGATCCGGAAGACTTCCCCAGCCCCAGTATGGAACCGGGCTGCCGGGTGTCTCGCCGAACTCCTCCAGCGGATCGATACGCTTGTCGCCCACCGTGCACAGGTGCGCCCAGTCGTCTCCCATGTCGAAGACGTAGGCGAACTGCTCGCCGGTCTGCAACCTGCTGAGCTTGGCGGTGTGGCCGTCCGGGGCTTCACCGTCCCACCAATCCAGCGGGCTGACGCCCGTTTCGTCGGCCAGCGTGAACATGTGCAGGTGGGCCAGGTCCCAGCGGGCGAAGGCGCGATCGATGGCCTCCGCGAGCTGGGCGAAGGAGTGGGTCCGTGCCGCGGCGAGGATCCGGCCGGGGCGAGGCCACAGATCCGCTCCGTGACCGGACACCAGCTCGACGCGGATGGACAACCACGTGCGTGCCATGCCGACTTGCTCCCCTCGGACCAGTTGCCACACCGCAAGTGAGGCTACAGAAAGTCACTGCAGGGTGGGGAATCCGTCTGGCCGTACGCATCTTGATGGCCATGTTCTCCCGAAGCTACGGCGAAGTGACAAGTAGCTCTCTGTAATCAGAGTGACGCTTGGTCAGGTAGAGCGAGGCGGGGCCCCGGAACTTCGCCGGCCTGGAGCGGCCTTGGAGCACAGCGGTACAGCGGTTAACGCTCAGCCGGTGATCGTGGGATCGGGGCAGGTTGTGGGCGGGCCTGGTTAAGACGACAACCCCGGGCAGAACTCCGGCCAGCTCGCGGTGCCGCTGTAGGCCGGCACTGTCGGGAAACCCGGTGCCCACCCGGGCGTCCGCCGCCTATACATAGGGGGACGAGAACTCCGCGCCCGGCCGGCCGCCGGGCCAGCCCGCACCGCGCGGGCCCCGACGGAACGGCGAGCATCTGGTGCTGAACCTTGAAGAGCGCATCACCCGAGTCTGGCACCAGGAGGTCCGGCCGCTGGTCGCGGATGCCTATCGCTGCCACAGCACTGGTACCCCCCGGGCCGCCATCGTGGCCACCTGGACCGCGGTCTGCGCCGACATCATCCACAAGCTCTACCAGCTCGCCGAGGACGGCGATGGCACGGCCGCTGAGGTCGTCAAGAAGATCGAGGCAGCCCGCAGCAAGGCCGACGCCGAAGCGGTCAAGACGATGCAGCAGGTCGAGAGCAAGCTCCTGCAGAACGCGCTCGACCTGGAACTCATCGACTTCATCGAGCACCGGCAGCTGGAACGCCTGCAGCAGGACCGCCATCTGTGCGCGCACCCTTCCCTGCGCCCGCTCGGGGACGTCTTCGCCCCGAGTGGCGAGTACGCGCGGGCCCACCTCGTGGCCGCACTGGACGCCCTACTGGTGCACCCGCCCACCCAAGGCCGCAAGGCATTCGACCGGTACAAGGCTCACGTGAGCGACCCCTCCTTCGTCGGCCACGCCGACTACCTGGTGCAGATGTTCGCCCAGCGGGTGAAGTCCAGCGCTTGGAAGCAAATCCTGGGCACCGCGGCCAAGCATGCCATGCTCGAACTGGAGGTGCCCGAGGAGATTGGCATCACCGCGAGCGTGGCGGCCGACCGGCACGCGCTCTGCCTGATCGCCTTCGCCCAGCACGACCGGGTTGCCGTGCGGGAGGCCGTAGCCAAGGCGATGATCACGTTCAACGGACTTCCCATCGAACAGCAGCTGAAGACGATCGCCCGCCTGGGCGCGTTCGACGTGTTCGTGGACGCCCTGGATGAAACGGTGTGCCAACAGATCGGCACCTACGTCGAGCGCAGGCCAGCCCTCCCCGCCGACGCCTCCGGGTTCCTGGAGCCCGCGATGGCCTCTGTGCTTGCCCTGGCCGGGGTTGACGCTGTTCGAGCCCGCATCCCTGCCTTGGGTAGCAAGTTCGCACAGCTGTACCCGACCCAGCAGGCCGCCGTCATCGAGCGGCGGCCCTCCGCCTACTTCACCGACTTCCTGGCGCCCATCCTGACCTCGGCCGGCGGCTGGCGCACCGCCGAGCGCCTCACCGCGATGACGGTGATCCCGTGCGCACGCCTGATCCAGCCCGAGCAGCTGAACGGCATCCTGACCGCATGGGCCGATAACGCGCAGTGCCGAGAGGCGTCCGGGATGACTGAACTCGCGGTCACATTCTGGACGCACGCCACTCAGCTCCGGTCTCATCCGGCATGGACAGCGTTCGTCAAGCGGGTGCGAGAGCTCGCGGCCGATCCGCAGTGGTTCCAGTACGAGGAGTTGGCTGCCGTCATCGACTACAAGGACGACACCTACGCCTCGTAGGGGTGCTTCTGCGGCCTTGGAGAACCTCGGTACAGCCGTTGGCGCTTAGAACCATCACGGGATCTAGAGGGCGTCTGAAAAGCCGGTCAACGAGGCGTAGGCCTGACCGGAGCGGCCTGGCCATCCACCAAGCGCGGTCGCACCGGTTGGGCTCTGTGAAGTCACAGAGCCCAACTGAGGAGCCCGTCACTGATCGTGCAGCCGGGTCTTCGCCCCGCCCTGCGGATCCCAGACGATTTTTCCGTACTCAAAGCAACTCACTCGGCCACCAGGGTCCTGGGAACCTGTTCACCGAGTGGCACTCGCGCTACGGCGGCCGCGGGGTGCTCATCTACTGGCATGTGGAGAAGAAGCCGCTGGCCATCCACTCCCAGCTGATCAACTGCACCGCCTCCGAGGTCGCCGCGATGATCGAGGGCACGATGCGGCACGGCACCGCCATGGACGTCGAGGCACACCGACTCGCATGGCCAGTCGGAAATCGGATTCGGCATCACGAGGCTGCTGAACTTCGACCTGCTTCCCAGGATCAAGTGGATCAACAAGGTGAAGCTGTACCGGCCGGTGGCCGGCGACCCGGACGCGTACCCGCGGCTGACCCTGGCGCTGACCCGGCCGATCCGCTGGGCACTCATCGCCCAGCAGTACGACCAGATGATCAAGTACGCCACCGCGATCCGGACCCGGACCGCGTCCACCGAGGCGATCGTGCGCCGCTTCACCCGCAACGCCTCCCACCCCACCTACGCGGCCATGCTGGAGGTCGGCCGCGCCCAGAAAACCATCTTCGTGGCCCGCTACCTGCGGCTTCGGGACAGCGTGAGATCGAGGAGGGCTTGAACGTCATGGAGTCCTCCAACGGCGCCAACTCCGTGATCGCCTACGGCAAGGGCAGAGAGATCTCCTGCAACCGGCGCGACGAGCAGGAGATGTTCGTACTCTGCCTGCGCATCCTGCAATCCGCCCTGGTCTGCGTGAACACCCTGATGCTCCAGGACATCCTCGGCGAACCGGAGTGGGCCGACCTCCTCACCTCTGCTGACCGGCGTCGCCTGACCCCGCTGTTCTGGTCCCACAGTGCGCCCGTACGGCGAGGTCAACCTCGACATGGGTGCCCGCCTCAACCTCACTGTCGTCAGTGTGCCTGGCCCCCGCGCATCGGAGGATGAGGGGCTCGGCCAAAGCACTCCCATCGCGACTCGGCCTGAGCGACGATGACGGGATGACGTTGAAGCGCGTGGTGTTGGTCGTGACGTGCGTCGTGGTCGCTGTCCTGGGTTGGGTGTTCGCCGTCTCGCAGTGGGAGACAGCGAACCGGATAGCGACGGTGGCTTCCGCTCTCGCAGGTGTGGCAGCGGTGGGCATCGGAATCTGGGCAGCGCTCCCTGGCGCCAGCCAATCAGCCATTGTCGTTCGCGAAACCAGCACCGCTAAGACAGCAGGTAAGGGCAACGCGGTCACGGGTTATCACGGGAGCGGATCTGCGCGCCCCGTCACCGTTGAGCGGACAGGCGATGCCGAAGCGACCGGAGACGGCGACGCCATCAGCGGGTACAGCGAGAAGTAGCCCAGGGCATCGGCAGGGGGAGCGGTATGGCAGGACGGCGGGGTATCGAGGTTCGGGATACGGGTCAAGCGACTTCTGGGCCGGCAGGAGTATCGATCAGCGGATACCACAGCGGCGACATCACGACCGTGCATGTGCATGGGCGGGAGCCGGTCCCGTGGCCGCATCAGGTCGGTGTCCTTCCCCGCGAAGCTGCGGCCTTCCAGAGACGAGATGAGACCGACCAACTGCGGGCCGCGGTGACCAACGGCGGCACCGCAGTGCTGTGCCAGGTGCTACGCGGCACCGGCGGTGTCGGCAAGACCCAGCTCGCCGCCCACTACGCGCGGCAGGCGTGGACTGGGGAGGAATTGGATGTGCTGGTCTGGGTCAGCGCGAGCAGCCGCCCCGCCATCGTCTCCGCCTTCGCCCAGGCCGCCGAAGAACTCCTCGCCCACGAACCTGGTGACCCCGAGCGATCCGCACAGGCGTTCCTGGGATGGCTTGAACCCAAGCCGCCAGGATCTGAGCGCGTGTGCCGATGGCTGGTCGTACTGGACGATGTCGCCGACCCCGCTGACGTGACCGGGCTTTGGCCGGCGAAGAATCCGTACGGCCGCACGGTGGTCACCACGCGGCGTCGCGATGTCGCTCTGCCTGGACATCGGATCGACCTCGGGGTATTCACTCCGGATCAGGCAGTCGCCTATCTAGTTGACTTCCTTGCCGAGCACGGGCGGCACGATGATCCCGACGAGATCCGTGCGCTGGCCCAGGATCTCGGCTACCTGCCGCTAGCCCTTTCGCAGGCTGCTGCCTACATCGTCGATGCCGGCATTCCCGTCGGCTGCTCACGATGTGCCCACCGACAGTGCCCCAGCTACCGCCGCCGACTCGCCGGCCGCGCCACCAGCCTCGCCAGCATGCTGCCCGAGCCCGGCACGCTGCCAGACGACCAGAACACCACCGTGGCCGCCACATGGTCGCTGTCGATCGAACGTGCTGACAGCCTCAACCCCGCCGGTCTCGCCCGTCCCGCGCTTCAGCTCACTGCGATGTTGGATCCGAACGACATTCCCCAGAGCGTCCTGACCAGTGAGCCCGCCCGGACCTACCTCGCTCGGCACCGTGCCCAGGCTGTAACTGAGCAGAGCACCGCAGATGAAGTGACGGAGCTGGACGTGTGGGGCGCACTTCGTGCTCTGCACCGTCTGAGCCTCATCGACCACGATCCCGAGTCTCCACAGCAGTCAGTGCGCATTCACCAGCTCATCCAACGCGCCACCCGCGACACTCTCAGCCCTCAGGAGCACCGCCAGACCGTCCGCGCCGCTGGTGACGCCTTACTCGAGGTCTGGCCCGACCCCCACCTCCCACTAGCTCAGACCCTGAGAGCCAACGCACAAGCCCTCATCTACTGCGCTGGAGACGCCCTTTTCAGCGGGAGTAAGCATCATCACCTGCTTATGCACGTTGGCGTTAGCTTGAGCAAGGCCGGCCAGTTCACCGCTGCCGTGGAGTACTTCCGGGATCTGGTGGACAGGGCTCGGGCTTCTCTCGGTCCGGACCATCCTGAGACCCTGCTTGCTCGGGACAACCTTGCCGCGAACCGAGGACAGGCAGGCGATGCGCGCGGTGCGGTGGAAGCTCTAGCTGAACTTCTGACCGCCCGGGTGCGGGTCCAGGGGCCCGACCATCCAGACACTCTGGACACTCGCACCGGTCTTGCTCGGTGGCGGGGGGAGGCTGGGGATGCGGCTGGAGCTGCCGACGCCTTCGCTGAACTGCTCACCGACCGGCTGCGGGTCCAGGGGCCCGACCATCCAGACACCCTTGGCACTCGAACCGGACTTGCTCTATGGCGGGGGAAGGCTGGGGATGCGGCCGGAGCTGCCGAAGCCTTCGCTGAACTGCTCACCGACCAGCTGCGGATCCAAGGACCCCACCACCCAGACACTCTGGATACTCGCCACGCCATCGCGGATTGGCACGGGCGCGCGGGGCATGCCACCAGGGCTGCCGAGGCCCTGGCCGAACTACTGGCAGACCGGGTTGGGGCTCTCGGCCCTGACCACCCCCAGACCCTGAGCGACCGATCCTGCTTGGCAAGGTGGCGGGGGGAGGCTGGGGATGCGGCTGGAGCTGCCGAAGCCTTCGCCGAACTGCTCACCGACCGCCTGCGGGTCCAGGGGCCCGACCACCCAGACACTCTGGACACTCGCATTGATCTTGCTCGGTGGCGGGGGGAGGCTGGGGATGCGGCTGGAGCTGCCGAAGCCTTCGCCGAACTGCTCACCGACCGCCTGCGGATCCAAGGACCCGACCACCCCAGCACCTTGCGGGCCCGCCGTGGGCTGGCTGTCTGGCGTGCGGATGCTGGGGATGCGGCCGGAGCTGCCGAGGCCCTGGCCAAACTGCTCACCGACCATCAGCGGGTCCAGGGGCCCGACCACCCAGACACTCTGGACACTCGCTATTGGCTGGCCAGATGCCGGGGCGATGCTGGGGATGCGGCCGGAGCTGCCGACGCCTTCGCCGAACTACTCACCGACCAGCTGCGGATCCAAGGACCCCACCACCCAGACACTCTGGACACTCGCACCGGTCTTGCTCGGTGGCGGGGGGAGGCTGGGGATGCGGCTGGAGCTGCCGACGCCTTCGCCGAACTGCTCACCGACCGCCTGCGGATCCAGGGGCCCGACCACCCCAGCACTCTGGACACTCGCTATTGGCTGGCCAGATGCCGGGGCGATGCTGGGGATGCGGCCGGAGCTGCCGACGCCCTGGCCGAACTACTCACCGACCAGCTGCGGATCCAAGGACCCCACCACCCAGATACGTTGAGTACGCAGGACGAGGTCGCTTACTGGATGGCCATACGACGGGGAGAGGCTGGGGATGCGGCCGGAGCTGCCGAGGCCCTGGCCGAACTACTGGTTGTCCGGCTCCAAAAGCATGGACCCCACCACCACAGCACCCTGAGAACGAAAGACCAGCTCGCCCACTGGCGGAGGCGAGGCTCGATAGAGGCCGTTGCTCATCTATCGACCGATTGATGAGCAAGATCAGTAAGCGGCGGCGCGCGGCCGGATCGACGTCAAATCATGCCCATAAAACGATGTCAGAAAGTCGATGTGCGCAAGAACTTGAGGGGCACCGTTTTCTGTACGATCTGGGGGGTGCAGCCACCCCAGGGCGACGACACCGCTGATCTCCTCGCCCCGGTACCGGCCGTACGGACCGGCGGCCTCGTGGGATACGCACGCGTGTCCAGTAAAGGGCAGTTGCTCGACCGGCAGATCCACGGACTCACCGAAGCAGGGTGCATCCGGATCTTCGCCGACAAGAAGTCCGGCAAGAACGCCGAACGCGAGGAACTGTGGAAGGCAAAGGTGTCACGTCCTTTGCCACGGTGTTTGCGGTGGCGGCGCGGCCAGTAGATCAGACGGGAGGACCAGCGGCGCCAGGAACGGCCACGCACCCGCACCACCGGCGTGTGCCCACGCCGGCCCCAGGTGCGGGCGCGTGGCGGCGTCATCGAGAACCCGGCCTCGTCCTCGAAGACGATGTACGCCCCCAGCGCCGCCGCAGTCAGGCGAACTGGCCATCGGACAGCTTGGGAAGTTTCGGTGGCCCCGTGGAGGCGAGGGCGTCCAATCCGCCCTCCCGCCAGGCGCGGCGCCAGCGTTCCACCGACCGCTCACTCACCCGCAGATCCTTCGCGATCACTGCGGTCTTCTCACCACGAGCGAACAGCTCGCCTGCCTCGTACCGGATCCGCTCGCGAAACTGCCGCCGCTCCGCAGTCAGCCCACCACCCTGCGCGTACCGCATACCACCGGCCTACCGCAGGGATCACCACCCGTCACCGCCCCCGACAACAATCCGAAGAGATCAGTAACGGACGGCTTCCCAGTCCACGCCGGGCATCTCCCGCAACGCCCGGACCTCACCGAGTTTGAACAGGGTGACGGTGACGGTGCGGTACCGGCCCACGGGCTGCTCGTAGCTACTGGCCGCCTCGATCCAGCCGGCGGCACGTGAGGCCCTGACCCGCTTCGATACCGCGGTCGAGGCCGGTGGGACAACCTGCCCGAGGGGCAGCAGGCCGTCAACCGCTCGCAGGCCAAGATCCGAGCCCTGGTAGAACCCGCGGTCGCCACATTCAAGACCTGTCGCCTCCTGCGCAAGCTCCGGTGCTCGACCACCCGCATCACCAGCCTCGTCCAAGCCGTCTTCACCCTCAACCTCACCTGCTCAAACTGAGGTTGGAAAAGGCTCACTCAGTGCGATAGCCCCACTCCTCCCACACTATGCGCTTCCAATCGCGCTCCTCCTGCTCGCGTCGCACGCTACGACGGTGTTGGACTTCGACGGCCGTGGCCAGGCCGATGGAAGTGCCAACCACCGCGCTGAATGCGGCCCAGACTCCGAACAGAGAGGCCAGAAGGAGTGCTCCACCCCCAAAGAGGAGTAGGCCCGCAGCAACAGCCGCTGGATGGTTTCCCGGCCGCGGCATTACTGAGAGCCGGGCTCTCGTTCCGAAGGCCTCGCATCTGCAGGGCAGGGGTGGCATATCAGGATTGGCATGGTTCGTCTGCCTCCACTCAGAGTCTGTTGAGCTCTGGGGATGTCAAGGTGACTGCATCCCCAACCGGAGCCATCTGTAACGGGCCGCGGAGAGCGCGTCAACGTGGCCTTGAGGAACGCGTCAGCGCTGTAAGGCGAGTGTCGAACCGGATGACATGATGGGTCTGCCCCAGCTACGGGGAAGGCCGAAGGGCCGGTGCTGTTCTTCATCAGCGGGCCGGCAGTGGCAGCTCGCGCAGCCGTTCGGGCGGCATCGTCAGAGCCCCGGCCGCTTGGTCGGCGTAGGGAGATCCAGGGTCTCTGCCCGGAGTTGCCCGCAGGCGGCGGTCGTCTCCCTGCCTGCTGACAAGTGGTGGGACACGGTCCAGCCGCTCAAATCGCGGGAGAGGGCGGCGATGAACTGCTCTTCCCTCGAGCTTGGGTGCAGCGGGCTGCCCTGCACGGGATTGAAGCTGGAGAGCCTCAGTATGAGGAACCTTCCTGCGTAGGGAGCGAGCAGTTCGGCGAGCGCTGCCTCGTCCTCCGGTCGCGTGTTGTGGTCGCAGAGGACGTAGTTCAGCACCACCGGGCGTAAATCAGCAACGGCTGCCCACAGCGGAAGGACGGTTGAAGGGTCGTCCGCGCGGGGGATGATCACCCTGCGCTGAGCAGTGTTGGCCCCGTGGAGGGAGAACATGAGGCGGTCAGGGAGCCAGGAGTTGGGCTTCAAGAGGCTTCGCACCCATGCCCGCGGGGCGATGCTGGTCACCTTCACCTGCTGAGCCAGTCCTCGTCCAACGATTGTTCTGGCAGCGGTGGTGACGTGAGCCCAGTTGGCGGAAGCTTCTCCGACCCCCGCGAAGTCCACCCAGACCAAGGGCCCTTGCTGTGCCCTCACCCGCTCCTGCAGGTGCTCTACCGCAGCGGTGATCTCTTCTGCGTTCAGGTTTCGCACGAAGGGCGTGCGCGCGAAGGTGGTGGCGCAGTGCGTGCAGCCTTGCCTGCACCCAGCCTGGGCCGACATGCACATCGAATAGGCTCCGTGCTCTCCTTCCCAGAGTTGCACGGCTTCGAACGTAGCCCTGTCCGAGGTTCTGAAGACGTGCTTGATGCTACGGTCGGGCGCCTTAGACGGCAGGCTTGAGAGGATTTTGACCATGGTTCCGGGCGCGGATGTTTCCTCCATCGAGGGGATTCCTTCCCTGAGTCGCTCACGCAGGACCGATGGTGGTGAGTCGGGACAATGGTTCGCGACCGGTTTGGCATTCGCCGATCACTCATACGTGCCAGGACCGCTATCGCAGGCTGGCAGAAATTTGGAAACGACATCTTCTAATTTGCGCTGGTAGGCATCGCGAGCGAGATCGCCCCTGCCCCTCGGAGCGTAGGCGATTCCATGCGTGACGCGACCAACGCAACGTATAGCTTGATCGCAGTCACCCAAAATCACTTCCGTTATATCGCCCATTAAATTCCAGAAAAAGGGTCTGCAGATCTGCTGGCGTGGCTGGCGCTGCGGCCTGATGGTCGGTCTGTCACCTCCAGGGACCTACTGGTCCGAGGGAGCAGAGCCGTACGCCGAGCGGGCCGCTGCACCGGCAAGTCTGATGCGGCAGAGGTCGGAGTGAGGCCACTGGCGATGGAGGGTGGCCGTGGCGACTCATTGGCGTGATCTTGCTGTCGTAACCCTGCATGCCCCGCTATGCTCGGCAGCAACGCGTTGAAGGAGACAAGTAGCCGCGGGAACACGCGAGCAGAGAGAGCCGCTGGTAGCTGAGAAGGCGGTCTTGCGTCCCGAGGTGAAGACCCTCCTGAGTGCGGGGAGGAACGGCCTGATGGCAGGCCCAATGCTCCGCCGGCCGGCCCCCGTCATCGGGCACGAATGAGGCCGTGGCCTTTGGGCTTCGGTAAAGGCGCGGTGGCACCGCGAGTACCCCTTCTCGTCCGCGCCCCCAAGGGATCATGACGACGCCCCTGGGAGGGCTGCGATGATCCACACAACTAGCCGTGTACTGGTGTCTGGCCTGCGAGAACATGTCGGTCAGACCGTTTCCGTGTCGGGCTGGGTGAACACGCTCCGCCTGCAGAGCAAGATGCAGTTCGTCGTGGTGCGTGACCACACCGGGATGGTGCAGGTCACCCATAAACGCAGCGGCGAGGGCGACGAGGTTGAGGCTGCGCTGGAGGGGCTGACGCCGGAGTCTGCGGTCCGGATCACCGGTCGCGTGGTCGACAACCCGATCGTGAAGCTCGGTGGCCTGGAGATCATCCCGGAATCGGTCGAGGTTCTGAACCGGGCTGAGACTCCACTACCCATCGACGAGCAGACCGGGCTCGAACACCGCATGGACTGGCGGTTCCTCGACGTACGGCGCCGCCCCCAGGCGCAGCTGCTGTTCGCTGTGCAGACCACGTTCGAGCAGGGGATGCGCGAGTACGCCTATCGGCAGGGGTGCACCGAGATGCACACCCCCAAGCTGATGGGGACCGCGTCGGAGTCCGGCGCAGAAGTGTTCAAGCTCGGCTACTTCGACCGCTCCGCTTACCTGGCGCAGTCGCCTCAGTTCTTCAAGCAGATGGCGATCTCCTCGGGCATCGACAAGGTCTTCGAGATCGGGCCCGTCTTCCGCGCTGAGCCATCGTTCACCTCGCGGCACGCCACCGAGTTCACCGGTGTGGACGTGGAGTTGGCGTGGATCGACGGGGTCGAGGACGTGATGGCGTTCGAGGAGCAGATGCTCGCCTATGCCATTGCCAAGGTGGCCGACACGCACGGTGAGGCAATCCAGGAGACGTTCGGGGTCGAGGTCACGGTGCCGACGACACCGTTCCCGCGGATCACGATGGCCGAGACGCAGGAGATCCTGCGGGCCAAGGGCTGGGACCCGGCGGGCGTGAAGGACGACCTGGACCCGGAGGGTGAGCGCGGGATCGCAGCACACATCAAAGAGCAGACAGGGCACGAGTGGGTGTTCGTCACCCATTACCCGACGAGCATCCGGCCCTTCTACCATATGCGGCCGGCCGGCAACCCGAGCGTGACGCTCAGCTTCGACCTGCTGTGGAAGGGGTTGGAGGTCACCACCGGTGCGCAGCGCGAGCACCGCTACGACGTGCTTCAGAAGCAGGCGGCGGAGAAGGGCATGAGCACCGAGCCGATGCAGGACTACCTGAACGCCTTCCGGTACGGCTGTCCTCCGCACGGCGGGCTGGGCATGGGGCTCGGGCGGGTCCTTATGGTGATGCTGGGCCTCGACTCGATCCGCGAGGCCACGTTCCTGTTCCGTGGTCCGAACCGGCTCACCCCGTAGTCACCGCCAAGGGCCGGGGCCGCTGCACCGTCTGAAGGGTGCAGCGGCCCCGGCCCGGTCGGTTAGTAGCGAACGTTGCGCAGATCGAGCTTCCACGCCTCGTCGGGGTGCTGGTCCCAGTAGGAGCGGAGTGCCAATTCGCGGTCTGCGAAGCGGCCCTGGTGGCACAGGCCGCCGTGAGAGAGGGTGACGCTCATCGCGAGCGGGGACTCGGTCGTCACCCAGTGCGGGGTCAGGGCGTGGCTCCACAGCCGGTCACCGGGCCGCATGCGTACCGACTGGCGGTCCGCCGGGCGGTGTTCGGGCGGTTCCTCTGCGGTGGTCTCGCCCACCACAGCGGCTTCAGCTGTGAGGTACTGGTCGGGGTCCTTGTAGCTGTGGAAGGTCTTGGTGCCCTCGATCTGCCACACGAGGCCGTGTGAGTTGTCGTTGTGGTACGTCGATGATGCGCCGCCAGTCGAGATGAACAGCAGCGGTGCGCACCGTTGCCAGGTGAACCCCCAGCTCGACAGCCGGGTTCGCCAGGGGATCATGACCTGCTCTTGGAATCCGCTGAGGAGCCCGCTGTAGAAGCGGGTGAGGTTGAAGTGGACGAGTCGGAACATCCAGGTGGCGACCTCCTCGATCGGGGCTGTGCGGAAGGCCGACGTGCGGTCCATGCGTACGGACCAGTCCTCGTCCCCGAGGATGGTGAAGCGCACTTCCTCGTCCTGTCGGACGGCGTCGAGGACGTCAAGGGCGGGCGGAAAAGTGAAGCCGGCCGCCGTGAGGACGCTGCTGACGCGCAGGTTAGGAGGGGTCCGCCACCGTTCGACGAACTCTTCCGGTGTGGTGACTGGGGTCGTCATCGTCTACTCACAGGTGTCGTCGGCGCGGCATATGGCCGCGCACTCCGCGGTGGTCCGGTCAAGGGGATCAGCGTGGAGGAAGCTACTGATCTCTGCGCGAGGCGCGCGAACGCTCACCCCCGACCTGCTGTAGGGGCAGCGGCGGATCTCGCCGCTTGCGGACACGTACAAGACCGCAGACGCACAGAAGGGCTGCCGCTCCGGATACAGCTGCATGGCTCGCAGGGTGGCGAGGTGCTCCTGGAACCGCGGGCTGAGCTGGAAGTAGCGGCCGAGAAGATCGGCGTCCTCTCTCTGCTGGGCCAGGTAGTCGTAGAAGGTGCGCCCGGCGCGCTGTCGTGCCGTGTCGTCGAGCGCCACCGGGCTGAGCTGGATCTGGACTCCTGACTCGTCGACGTGCTCGTAGATGTTCTGGCACTCGCGCGCTGTGAGCTTCCAGTACGTGAGGTGGAGAACTCGCACTGACGTGGGGACCTGCTCCAGCGTCGCCATCGCCGATGACACGGACCGGGTGGTGCGTCCGAGCTCCATGGCGCCGGCGGAGTCGGCGGACACAGTGACGTTCGCGAGCAGGTGCGCGATGTCAGCCAACCGGTCGACGTCGTCAGGGTCTCGGGCCGAGGTGACGATCGACACGGGAATCCCGAACTGGTGGGCGAGCCGTAAGAGCTGGCGGAGGTCGGGGTGGTGGGTGGGTTCGCCGCCGGTCAGGCAGATCGCTTCCACGCCGATCTCCTTCAGTCGCGACAGTGCCCGGGCGTAGGTCGAGATGTCCAGGAAGCCGTGGGCTCGATCGGCTCGGAAACAGAATCCGCAGGCGATCTTGCAGTGGCCGGCGGTGCTGATGAGCGCGGAGCGGAACCGTTGCCGGGCTGACGTGGGCGGGCTTTCGGGGTGGGCGACGGTGTTCACTGCACCCCCGTGCTGTCCCAGACGGCGATCTCCACGGTGCTGGTGTAGAAGTCGCACATCTGCGGGTCCGGTCGGTCTCCACCGATGAGGAGCTGCTCATTGCGGGAGGGGCCACCGCAGATCGCCAGGGCCGGGCACTGGCCACATTCGGGGATAGGGGCGACCTTCTTGGCGATGCCGCCCAGCAGGTTCGGGTCCGCTCGCAGCTCGTCGAGGGTGTGCAGGAAGGAGGGTGCGGTGAAGTTGATGTCGCAGAGGCTGACTCGGTTGCCGGGGAGCAGGGCGACGTTCAGCGTCCGGTCGCTCTGCATGTGGTCGAAGAGCATGGGGCGGCGTCGGTCGAGCGCCTGGAATGCCCGGTCGAGGACGGAGAACATCAACCCGCCACGTCCGAGGGCGACGAGGCGTGCTTGGTACAGCTCCTCGGCAAGCTCCCTGCCCTTGACCATCCAGCGTCCGCTGGTGGGTATCGGGGTGTTGGCGTAGATGAACTTCAACCCGAGGTGGTCGATGATCCAGGTGACGGTCTCGGCCAGGCGGCCGATGTTCGCGGGCGTGGGGGTGAGGTTGCAGCCCACATGGATGCCGTCTGTGTCGAGGAGCCTGCGGACGTTGCGCTGGATGCGGTCGTCAGCCGGTTGCCCGCCGAGGAGGCGCCGGTGCTCGGCGTTGATGGCGGGTGGTCCGTCGATGGAGATTCCGACGCCGTATTCATAGCTGGCGAAGTGGTCGATCATGGCGTCGGTGAGACTGGCCCCGTTGGTGACGACTGTTCGGCGGACCCGTTTGACGCCGTACTGTGCGGCGAGGGAGTCCGCGACGGTGTCCCCGTGCTGCATGAGGTCGAACCGGGTTGTCGGTTCGCCACCGAACCACTGGATGGCTACCTCATCGCGGCCGGCGTTTGTCTCGAAGAGGTAGGTCAGGCCGTCGGCGATCTCCTGCTCGGTCATGTCCGGCTTGCCGGTGTTGGTCTTGACGAAGCAGTAGCTGCACTTCATGTTGCAGCGGTCGGTGAGGACGACGCGCAGGCCGCTGATCCGTACGGGAACGGGATCCAGACAGAGTTGGTGGAGCCGGTCACGGAGTGCTTCACGCTGATCGGCGCGGGGCCTATCGGGAGTGAAGCCGAGCTCGGCGAGAGCTTTGTGTGTCGCGGTCGGGGGAACCGCGGAGAGGTCGGTGACCTCCCCGCGGTCGAGGTACACACTGTCCAGCGTGACCGGGTCGAGGAGGGCGCCCTCGCCGTCCCGGACGTACTGGACGTACTTCCCCCACAGGAGCTGTGAGGAAGTCACGGTGTTACGCGGCTTCCTCTTCGACGATGCCGCGCTCGGCCATGACCTTGCGGACGAGCTCCTCGCCGGCGGCCTGCAGCTGCGCTGAGGCCTCCGGCGAGCCGCCGTCGGCGAGGACGATCACGCCGGGAAGGGTCGGGTTCGGTGCGATGATGGTGATGCCGGCGGGCTCGGTGCTCACCACCATGATCGCGTCCTTGACCGGGACCCAGTTCGCCTGGTCCTTCACCGCTTCCAGGATCTCGGTCTGCTTGGCCTGGAAGGCGTCGCGCTCGCCCATCCAGACGCCGGCCTTCTGCTTGGAGTCGACGACGTCGGCGTAGAGCAGGTGGTCATTCTTGTTCCGACGAGGAGTCGGCATGCTCTCTCCCTTCGAATGCTCTGTTTCTCTCGACGATCGTTGTTGCTGAGTGCAGAGTCCGGGAGGACTGTGCGGCGAGTAGCTTTCCGCACAATGCGCATCGGGAACATTCCACGGGTGATATCACCGCAGCGATGTGGACTCGACTGCCGCCCCACTTGGAACTTGGAGGGTGCTGCGGCCCCACGGCAGATGACACTGCCTGCAGAGCAGCAGACTAAGACCGTGTCCTACGTGGTGAGGGTTCGTTGAGCCATGTATGGGGCGGGGTACCTGGAGTTGGATTGTTCCGGACGGGCTGTGGGAGATCGCGAAGCCGCTGATCCCACCGTCGAAGGTGCGGCCGCAGGGCGGCGGAACGCAGGACACACCTGATGAGACGCTGTTCGCGGCAATCATCTACGTGCTAGTCAGCGGCTGCGCCTGGCGGGCTCTGCCGCCTTGCTTCGGCATATCGAAGTCGACCGCCCACCGCCGGTTCCTGATCTGGTCGAGAGCCGGCGTCTGGGGGCGGCTGCCCGAAGCCGTGCTGCACCGGCTCGACGACGCCGGTCTCATCGACGTCACCCGCGTCGTCCTGGACACCGCGCACGTCCGCGCTAAAAAAGGGGCGAACTCACAGGCCCGAGCCCCGTGGACCGGGGCAAGCCGGGTTCCAAGATGCACGTCCTGTCGGACGCGAACGGACTGCCCCTCCTCGTCGGCGTCTCGGCCGGCAACGCCCACGACAGCGAAGGGCTGAAGCCCATGGTCGAGGGTCACCAAACGAGACACGACCCCCACCGCGGTCGCCACTTCAAGCCCCAGCGCCTCCACGCGGACAAAGCCTACGACCGAGCTGACCTGCGCAAATGGTTACGTGGCAAACGCATCGGAGTACGGATCGCACGCAAAGGCATCGAGTCCAGCGAACGATTGGGCCGCCGCCGCTGGATCATCGAGCGGACGATGTCCTGGCTGTCCGGCTACCGACGTCTGAGCCCCCGCTACGAACGCGATCCCCGCAACTACCTGGCCTTTCTCGGCCTCGCCGCCGCCATCTGCTGCTACAAACGACTGGTCCGCCTCACCACGTAGGACACGGTCTAAAACGTCATTTCACTTGGCCAGGCGGCGGTGGCATGAGCGTCGCGGCAATGGCGGTGAAGGCGAGGAAGTGTTCCGGCTTGCGTTCGTGGCGCCGGTGCAGACGGCGGCAGCCGGACCAACCAGGACACGGTCTGTTCTACGACCTAGCGCTGCTGGCCCAAGTGCCGGGGAGACTCAATCCCCTTGCGGGCGAGGAGAGGCCGGATGCCGGGGAAGGCGAGCCATCGGTGCAGGTAGCGGTAGTCGTAGCCCTTGTCGCCGTGCAGTTTGCCTGGCCGTCGGCGTCGTGGGCCGCGACGGGAGCGTACGGGCGGGATGCCGCGGACCAGCGGGATGAGGGCTTGGTTGTCGTCGAGGTGGCAGCCGAAATACCGATCGACAGGGGCAGGCTCTGGTGGTCGACGCTGAGGGCCCGAACGCTGACGGAGTCGATCGCGCACCGTGACCAGTACTGACGGGTCGATACGCGTCCACATCGACTACGTCAAACCCGAGGCCACCAAGGGCCGTCAGGTTGCGGACACCGAGTGGCGGCGCGACCCTGAAAGGGAAGTGCGCGCGGTCCGGTGCACCCGAGGCTGTCGGCCCCAGCGGCGCGTCGCGCCCCGCATTGCAGTACCTGCGTGCAGAGCCAGAAGCAATCTCCTTCCTCGTGGGGGTACTCACCGGCGGGGTGGACGCCGAAGTCCGATCGCCAGATCACACCGCCATCATCAGTATCGCCTCTCCTTTTACCGCTGATCATGTCCCGCATGGGCGGAGTCAAACGACTCCTTCAGCCTGGATAGGAGAGAATCACATGCTCCCGGAGCGGCCGATTCCGGCTCCCTCGGATGCCATTGAGGCGTCAATCGAGCTACGGAACCACCTGAATGCACGTGAGGCCGGAAAGTACACGACCGGCGTGGGGTTGAAGCAGGCAGGCGGGGAGTTCACCACACAAATCGCCCTCTTCGTCTACGTCCCCCAGAAGCGACCTCCCAAGGACGTCCTGGAAGGTGAGCTTGTCCCGCCGGAGTTCGGAGGCTACGTCACGGACGTCGTCGAGGCCCGGCCGACGCTCATCGATGACACCGCGAGGTACGACCCTCTGCGCGGCGGCATTGAGATGTCACGTGAACGCCTTATCCAGGACGGCATCTTCGCGCCGCCGACGGGCACGCTGGGAGCACTCGTCACTAGCCGCGTGAACGGCGGCGACGCACAGATACTCACTTGTGCCCATGTGGTGCAGCAGACCGACATCGACGTCTACCAGCCTGGTCTGGGGTCCATATCACCAACGACCGACATCGTCGGTACCGTTTCGGCTCTGCGCCGCGAGTTCAATCCGCTGTTCCTCGACTGCGCCGTCATTGATCTCAACGGGTCCCGCAGCGGGAAGGCGACTATCGAGGACATCGGTGCGGTGCAGGGTGCTGTAGTCGACGTGCCCTCGATAGGTGAAGTCGTCAAGAAGCGCGGCAAGCGGACCCTGGTGACCTATGGCTTCGTGGTCAGGCTGATCTCGTCGCCGTTCGTGCCAGCCTACGATCAGATGGAAATCAGTGGTGCGGTGCCTTTCGTGACCTTGTTCGCAGGTGGGGGGGACTCGGGATCGGTGGTCCTGAATTCCAGCAACCAGGTTCTCGGGCTTCTCTTCGCAATTCCCAGAGAGGACCTGGGCCCCGGCCTGGGCAGCGGTGGCCTCGCTATGCCAATTTTCGACGTGCAGGAGGCACTTCAGGTCGACATCGCCACGTAGTACCGCGGCGGACTACCGAATCACGTTGGAAGCCCCGAGGAGTTGTCACTGATGTGCGCGGCAGGATCCGTACCCCTGGACTCCGTCACCGTGACGCTGCTGCGCCGCGACGACATGGCGGTTATGACCTTTCGTTTCGCCAATGTGTCCCGTGTGGACACCGCGGCCGGGCAGGTGCTGAAGGCCACCGACGCCACGAGGCCGGCGTTGCTTTTCGTCTCGCTCCCGCCGCAGGCGCTGCTCGAACAGACCACGGTTCCGGGGGACGCGTCATTGAAGAGGGCCGCGCTGTCTGCGGGGAGCGGGATTGTTTTCCGTCTGCCTGACGGGGCGATGATTCCGTACACGCCGGCGGGCCTGCTGGACTGGACGCGGTTGCAGAACGTTGCGGAGCAGACCTCTCTGGAGTGCGTGTGGGGACTGACCTTCACGCCAGCGCCCGACCCCCTGACGTGGTCGCATGCTGCAGAGCCGGTGACCGGGCCCGGCGGTGTGACAGGGCTGTGGCACACACGTCTGACTGGGGCGCCTCAGCTGCGGTTGCAGCCCGCCGGCCCTGCCCGCCCGACTCAGCCCGTTGACGGACCGCTGACGCTGGTAGAGCGGCAGCAGATCAAGGACGCCATGGGGCGCAAGCCCCTATCGGCGAAGTCCATGGCCCTGAGTGCGCTGGGGGCTAGCGTCGACCTCACCGGGGACTGGGCTGGGACGCCCGGCGCCACGGTGCCTTTCTACCACCACAGATCGGTGACGGGCCGAGACAGCTCGGTCCATGTGGTCCTGCGCGGCTTTCTGCTCCCGTTCTGCCTCCCAGTCCAAGTGACCTCGCACACCGAACGGCGCTTGGACTCTGGTCTAGTCAAGGTCAGCCAGTTGATCGTGATGGGGCCGGTGATGGACTACTTGGGGGTGACGGGCTGCCCGAACGGAGGCAGGAGCTTCCCCTTCGCCCGGGTCCGGCTGTGCGGCCCGACGGAGATGCAGGTCAGCACCACCGCCGAGCCGCTCCAGTTCGGGTGCTGGCTGCGTGCGGCCCCGGGCAGCCCCCGGATCAAATTCACCTTCGCCGCCGAGGACGTGCGACAACGCCCTGTCTCGTTCACCAGTGAGCTCGCCTTTGTACCGGGTGGCCTCACCGCACCCCAGCTGCGCATGACCCTTGACGCGTACGACCAGCAGGCCCGCGACGTCATCGTGCCGGCCTCGGGGCGTCTCGAGCTGGTAATCCCGCCGGCCAGCACCGACACCAGCGTGGATGTGACGGGGCTGAGCTTTGGGGCCGAGCCGGCAGCCGGCGACCCGGCGGTGCTGGAAGCCGCGGGCCGGCTCCCCGCTTGGCCTCGTCTGACCGGCCTGACGGCCCGCCTGCCAGCGCTGGATGCGCTGGCCTCACGCAGCGCCGCCGCGCCCACCGGGTCTCCAGCGGGGGCAACCGACCCGGCTCGGCTGACCCTGGACGCCAACTACCTGGCAAACGGACTGAACACGGCCAGCAAGGTCTACGCCGCGGTGCAGCCGCCGGTCGGCGTCGCACCGCCGGTGACCTCTTCGGGCGGCATCGCGGCGCTCGCCCAGAAGGTGTCCGGTCTCTCGGACGCCACAGGGCTCGTGAGCGGCGATCTGGCGAAGTTCAAGAGCGGCACCTTTGATCCCGACTCCTACTTTCCGCCTCCAGAGTCCGGACTACCGACCAAGCTGCTGGGGTTTCTGGATCTCCGGAAGGTCGTGCAGGGGGTGCAGCCGATGTCCACCAGTGACGGCGACACCGTCCCCCGCATCGTCACCGTGCCCGTTCCTCAGGGTGTGCAGAGCGGTCTCGTCTGGCGCCCCAAGGTGCCACGCAACACCGACCTCTGCAATGGCCTGCTGCACACAGGTGGCGGAGCAGCCCTGGAGCTGCACAACACCATCCTGGCTCCCCTGGACGGCTCCCAGCCGCAGGTGGACAGCCGAGGCGAACTGCGCGACTTCACCCTGAATTTTCTGAACCGCCTGCTGACCGTACGTTTCGAGCGGCTTGCGTTCTCCTCCAGGCCCGGCGCGGGCCCGAGCCTGGATGCGAAGGTCGCGGAGGTGCACTTTGGCGGCGATCTGCATTTTCTGGAACGGCTGCGCGACTACCTGCCCTCACCGGCCAGCGGCCCTAAGGTCAATGTGGCCGCCGACGGCATCGAAGTGGGCTACGTACTGGCCGTGCCTTCGATCGGGGCTGGCGTCTTCCTGCTACAGAACCTGATGGTCGCGACGACCGTGACGCTGCCTTTCAACGGCGACGCGGTGAAGGCGCGGTTCACGGTCTCGTCACGCGACCACCCGTTCCTGGTCACCGTCTCGTTGTTCGGTGGTGGTGGCTTCTTCGCGCTCGCCGTGCAGTCCGACCGGCCCGAACGGTTCGAGCTGGAGGCCCAACTGGAGTTCGGCGCGGCAGCCTCTCTCAACCTGGGGGTGGCCAGCGGCTCGGTGTGTGTAACCGCAGGCATCTACATCAAAATGAAGGGCAGCCAGGCCCATCTCGAAGGGTTTTTGCGGGCGGTCGGGGAACTGGAGGTCCTCGGCATCATCAGCATCTCCGTCGAGTTCTACCTCGGGCTCAGCTACGACACGAATACCAAGGTGGTCCACGGCCACGCAGAAATCATCGTACGGGTGCGGGTCGCCTTCTTCACCAAGTCGGTGTCGCTCCAGGTGGACCGGGACTTCGGCGGCGGCAGCGACCCCACCTTCGCCGATGCCTTTCCGACGCCTGAGCCATGGCAGCGGCGTTGTGCCGCCTTCGCGCCCATGGAGGGGACATGACTGTCAAGTACACCATTGTCTGGACACTGCTGCCGGATCCCGCAGTCCCGCCCAGCGCCGACGGCACCCTCCATCTGACGCTGGTACTGAGCCCGCGGCTGACCACCACGGACGGCAGCCCCCCGGGTACCGCGGTTCACCCACTTTCGTCCTACCCGCTGATCGCGGCGCTGCCGACCCTGTCGTACCAGGTGTTTGTCGTGTACCACCAAGCCGGCGGCCACCAGCAGAAGGCCGCTGTCTTCAACGACGGGGCACTCGACACCGACCTGTGGAACCACCTGTTCCCCAGCACCACGCCCGTCAACTCTTTCCATTTCAATGAAGCGCTGGCCCCCGCCCCGATCCGGTCCTACCCAGCCCATCTGGTCGAACGGTCGCTGAGCGAGCAGTACAGTCGACTGTTTGGCGCTGAAGGCGGCGACGGTGCGGAACATGTCCGCGCGGTCGTTCCGTGGCGGCTCTCCACGACGGAGGCGACAGAGCGATGGCAAGCGGTCGACCACTTGGTGGACACTATCGCGCCCCCCGATGACCCTGATTCCGTCCGCGCCCTGTCGGACCTTCTGCGCCGGCACGGGTCGCTGCCCGACGTCCTGGACGTCGACCCGCACGGCTGGGCCCGGCTGGCAGCGTTCCACAGCCCTCCTGGCCCTGCGGGGCAGGTGCAGGAGCCTGTGGCCGAGGCTCCCGAACGGCCCGGAAATGACTTCCATGCGCTGGTCGCCGCCCTCACCGACCACCCCGATCTCATGGCCCGTACCGGGCTCGTCCGGCGGCTAGCCGTTCCGCCGCCCAGCCCACTGACGGACGGCCCATTGACTCTGCAGGCGTTCGTCACCCACGGTGCGCAGATCGAGGACTTCCGGCCGTGCACCGCCTGCGTCGCCGCGTCCGGCCGGCTGTTCCTCGCCCGGCGGGACGGAAACGCCGCGCTGTTCCTTCCGCTGAACGACACCACCACATACACCGCGACCGACGTCGACGTGGACGCGGGTGGCCTGGCACTCCAGTCGTACGCGCATCTGCTGCGTCGCCGCCCTCGCGATGAACCGCCCCCGGCCGTCCGGCCCCCGGCGCTGCGGTCCGACGGCATCGCGGTGATGGAGGCGAATCGTCAGATCGCCTTCGGGCAGGCACTGCGCACCGCCAAGAACGCCAACGACGATCTCAAGCAGGGGCTGCCCGGCGACGCCACCACCCTGGCGTCCGACACCCTGCAGACCGGCTTCCGCCTGGACGTCTTCGACGAGGGCTCCAACCGCTGGTACCCGTTGTGCCGCAGAACCGGCACCTACACGGTGCGCGGCCTCGCCCACACCATCCCCATCGATGATGAGGGCATCGTCACGGACGTCGTCGGCCAGAACGTCGACGCGGACGGTGACGGCAACACCCTCTCCTTGCACCAGAACGTGTTCCGCTGGAACGGCTGGAGCCCGGTCGTCGCCCCCGACGGCAGGACACTCGACCTCAACGGCAACACCGTGGATCCGGGCGCGTCCCACGACTCAACGCTCCCGTACTCCGTACAACTCGGCGTCCCGGACAACACGCTGCCCTCGCTGCGCTACGGTCGTCGCTACCGCTTCCGCGCCCGCCTCGTCGACCTCGCCGGACGGGCCACCCCCTTCACCCAACAGCCGGTATCCGGTGAGCCCGCGACCCCGACGTTGCGCTACTGCCGTTACGAGCCGATACCGGCACCCATCCTGGTGCCCCGCAAACGCATGACCGAAGGCGAGTCGCCCACCCTGCTGATCGTGCGGACCGACAACGCGAACCCCTCAGCACCGACGCTCGGGCCGCCGTCCGAGCGTCACCTTCTGCCGCCGAAGGCGGCTGTACAGCTCCTGGAACGCCACGGTGTCCTGGACGAGGCTGCCAAGCACCGGCTGGACCCGCAGGTCTACGCCCTGTTGAAGCAGCTCGACGGCGGGGTGGTCCCGCGCACCACTACGGACGACGGCGCCGGTGGTACTCCCTACATGGACGTCGACCGGATGCAGCCTCTATGGGCGCCCGACCCATATTCCCGAGGCATCGCCCTCGACGGATGGCCGATGGCTGCCCTGCGCATGGAGTGGCCGCACGGCACCGCGTGGCACGAGCAGTTCCCGGTACGGCTGACGGTGCGGCCTGGGGCGGCCGGGACAGCACCGCAGGTGACCACGGACGCGGCGGCACGCCTCATACAGGTGACCGTAGCCCCCGGTGCATCCTTCCCGGTCCGGCTGAGCAGTGCGCTCAGCACGGGCGACGAGGAGAACCTCGGCCTGTGGCGCTGGTTCATCAACAACGGCCACACTCCCGCCGAGATCACGGCGGCCCGGGCCGACGCCCTCGCCGGCCGCCTCTCACAGCTGACACCCGCGACGGAGCTGCAGATCCTGCACGCGGTGCGCTGCCCCCTGCAACCCCCGACGTTTAGCCAAGTCGCGGTACTCCGCGACCCCGGTGCCACCTCCTACGTACTGGATGATCCGGCCCTGCAGGTCCACGACCTCACGACCCAGTCCGTACACATCGAGGCCGCGTGGGACGAGTTCGACGACACGGCGCCGTCCGGGCCCATCACCTCCCCGGCGCGCACCGTCCTGCGACAGGACGAACGCGACACCCGCCCGGCCCCGCCGCCAGGCGCGCCCACGCTGGCCGCGGAGCACTTCCGGTCCCGCCATGACCTAGGGGACAACCGCCATCATCGCCTCCGCTACACCCCCGTCGGCACCTCACGGTTCGTGAAGTACTTCGCGCAGCGGCGGACGGTGCACCTTGCCGGCACCACGCCAGTCACGCTGGCAGGCGCATTCGTGCCGGGCACCGTCGTGGTCCGGGCGGCCGTTCCCCCCACCGCGGCGAGCGGTACCCCAGGCGAACCGGGCACCACCTACCTCCTCGACCGGGATGTGCGGGTCGACACCGACCACGGAACCGTCACCCGCATGCCCGGTGGCGCAATCGCCGACAACGCGGCCGTCGACGTCTCCTTCGTCGTACCCCCGGTCACCTCGGCCAGCGCCGCCACCTCGCTCGACGTACCAGCGACGGTCCAGCCGCCTGCACCGGCCGTGGAGTCGGTCGTCCCCGCCTTCAAATGGCAGCTGGACCAGTCGGGCGGGACCCTGGTCAGCACCCGGCACGGTGCCCTGCGCGTCTACCTCAAACGCCCCTGGTACGCCTCGGGCGAGGACGAGCAGCTGGCCGTGATGGTCATGGGCCAGAACGCCACACCGGACGGCCACTCCGCGGAGTGGGCCACGATGTGGGGCCGGGATCCGGTCCGCGGAGCGGGTTCGGCCGAGACCATCGGCTATCCGCGGCCGTCCGACCTCAAAGCCGACGCCATGGTGCAGACCGGCCCCGGGCAGGCGATGGCCTACGACGTGAAGTTCGACGACATCCGCAAACTCTGGTACGCCGACATCCGGTTCACCGCCGACTCGGTGTACGAGCCGTTCGTACGGCTGCGGGTAGCACGTCTTCAGCAACATGCGCTGCTCACTCCGACGGACCTGCGGCTCTCGTCGGTGGTGGACGCCGGATTCGCCAAGATCCCCGCTTTCCGCAGGACATCGATGAGCCGGACCGGAAACTCGGTCACCGTGACGGTAGTGGGTCCGGTGCCGCCTCCCGGAGCCGCTGTACCAGCGGGGGACGTCTCGTCTGAGGTAACCGCCGTGGTTCAAGTGCGCAGCGCGACGGTCGCCGCAGGCGGGGATGCCTTGGCCTGGCTTACGTTGGACACCTCGCCGCCCATGACCCTCAACAACGACGCGGTTGGAGTGATCGGCCGCTGGAAAGGGACGCTCCAGCTGCCACCGGACGCGGTCGCCGCCCACCGTCCTATGCGGCTGCTGGTGCAGGAATTCGAGCGCTACCAGGGGCCGGCCGACAACCAGATCAGCCGTCGGCCGATGTACCTCGACACGCTGCCCATCGCCTGACCCAAAGCGGCCTCTTTCAGGCAAGCAAGTACGGGGAGCCGAGTGTGGCGTACGCCGCCCAGGCGTCGAGGAGCGGAGGAACCACCGAGCGGCGCACCCGGAACGGTGACTGTGCGACGGCCGAGCGCACCACGGTCGCCGACGTTCGCGGGAACCTCGAACACAGCAACGCGATCGTCCCGGTGACGAAGGGCACCGCCGCGCTCGCGCCGGAGAAGCGGGCCGTCGTGCTGCCGTTCGGGGCCGTCCCCGGAACCTTTTCTCCTGGTGCGCGCAGTCCAGAGCGTCCGATTGTCGTAACTAGCGGCAAGCCGCCCAAGGGCGCACCGCCCGCGGAGCAGGCGACGACTGGAAGGACGGCCGGGTGGAGGGTGAGGACGGAACTACCGGACAAACTCGGACCGTCGGCAGCGGCCACGATCGGCACACCGCGGGCAGCGGCCGCATCGAGTGCCGCGCTCAGTCGGCGAAGGCCCGCCGATGCGCCAAGGCTGCCGGCGTGGCGCACTGTCAAGCTCAGGTTGACGACTGTGGCGCCGGCCGCCAAGACCTCGGTCAGGGCGGTAGCCAGTTCCTCCGGCCGCGTGGCGACGGAGCGGCAGGGGGCCGTTCCGAACACGGGCCGCACCAGCAGAGTGCAACCGGGACAGATGCCCGGTGCCGCGCCGGTCCTTCGTGCCCCGAGCAGTCCGGCAACCAGCGTTCCGTGCCGGCAGGCCGTGTCGACATCGGTGCCATGGCATTCGGCATCCGGTAGGCCGAGGAAACGCAATCGGCGTCGATCGAGGCCGAGATAGTCCCGGGAGACGGTGCCATCGATCAGGGCGACGACGACCTCCGGGCGCCCGGAGCCAAGCGCCATCAGCGGAGTCAGTCGCACTAGGTCGTACAGCCGGCTCAGATCATCAGGCGCTGGCGAGTCAGCCGCAAATGCCGTCCGACGTCCACACCGTGTAGGTGTAACTTCCGTCGTATTGTCTGCATTTGGTACGCGTCCAGTGGACTCCGTCGGCGTCACACTTCCCCTCCTCGGTGCAGACTGGCTCATAAGTGCACTTCCTCATGCAGGGTGGCATGCACCGGGCCATGCAGCCTGCCATGTCGCTGGAGTGCCGGCACTGACTCGAGCAGTCGTTGTGACAGATCGGCCTGCACTCCTCAACGGGGGTTATCTGTGCGGGATATACCACCGGCTCCGCGGTGAATCCTGGCAACCTCACTGCGACTCATCCCCTACCCGATCAGATTCATCATTCACAGCAGGATGAAAGTGCACTCACCACAAACAGGGCCTGCCTGCGACTTCCTCCTCCCTTTCCGTTGTCCGCTCGCTGGATCCATCGCATGAGCGCATTCCCGGTCGAAGGAATCGAGCCGTCAGGCGGTGACAGTATTGACACAGATGCCGTCCGACGTCCACGGCGTGGAGGTACCGCCACACTGCGTATCGCATACCGTACGTGTCCAGTGGATGCCGTCGGCGTCACACGTCGTTTCACCCCTGCAATTCACCGGCTTGTCCGCGACCCACGGCGTGTAGGTATGATCGTCGCCATACCGCATATCGCATACCGTGCGCGTCCAGTGGATGCCGTCGGCGTCACACGTCGTTTCGCCCCTGCAATTCACTGGTTTATTCCTGCAATCAAAGGAGCAGCCGGCCCGACACGCCTCATACGACTCCGGGGGTCCAGCAATGCACCTAAGAGCAACACACCGTCTATTGCATTCCTCCTCGGTCAGCGGCCCGAAAATCCAGGGCGGAATAGTGGGATGTGGCAACAGCGACTGTGCGGTAAATCCAGGCATTCTCACAACAACTCATCCCTCAATAAATCTTATTCGTCATACGGGCGAAAGCGGGCTTACAACGAACGGGAACATGTTGTGGACGTCGGCCCGAACGCCGTACTTCGTGGTGAGGAACGTGGCGCGGTCCATATACGTGAAGATGGCGTCCATGACCGTGCGGTTCTCGCTGACATCGGAACGTTGCACTTCGATCGAAGTTAGCGAGGCGTTGTCCGCGTGCTTGCGAAAAGTTTGCTGATAAATGACAGGATAACGGACGGCGAGGTAATTCATCGCGCGATGCTGGGGCATAGCGCCCGTATTGTCGGTCATCCGCAGGACGCGGTCCAGCACTTCTTTTGCGGTTGCCTCGAATCCCTCTTCCGCCACGCTGTCCGGTCGCTGGATGGAGTGCACGAGCTCGTCCCGGTCGAAGGAGTAGAGCTGAGCGAGACGCACGGTCGGCAGGGTCAGCCCGTTGCACGCCTCGGGCGCGGACAGCGGTCCGCGACGGCCGATCACCACGTCGAGGTCCGTCGTCTTGGGGTTGGAACGTATGGCCTCCTCGGCCAGCAGCCCGTAGCTGTGTGAATCGGAGGGTTCAAGGATGTACGTCTCCATTCCCTGGACGTTGAAGACGAAACAGAGCTGGCGCACGAGGTAGCGGTTCTCCGACCGAGTGAGCGTTTCGTACAGTGCCTCCCGGTCGGTCCTGGGCGCGGCGTCGGTACGGCCGATACTCTGGGCGAACTCCCGCTCAACACCGACGTCGGGAAAGCGGAAAGAGATCTGACCAAGCGCGTAGACGTATGGACTCGGTTCGCCGAATGGCGCGTCATAGTCACCGTCGGCCTCTTCGGTAGGACCTGGAGAAGCGCAACGGTGGCACTCCTCGGGCACGACGATTGCTGATTGCCGATCTCCACGGCGCTCTACGGGTCCGATGCCGCCGGCCGGCGCGATTTCTTGGTCGCTCATGATCGGATTCACCTTCGCTGGCCTGGTAATGAAGCACAGGTCACGAGCAGAGAACGCGGCACTCAGCGCCGACTTGGGCGGCCCGAGACGACGATCCATCGATCCAGCCGGCGTGCGCGCTTCTGGCAACCGCTGCACGGGGTGACCCCCAACGCGTGCGTGACACGCTCAGCCAGTTCCCCGAGGCCGATCTCATCGTCTCCGACGAATCCAGGAAGCCGCACTCTGCGAGCGGAACGGCCATGTCCGTCCCGTGCCCGGTCTTCCGACTCCTGGCCCATGCGCCGTCACCTCTCCCCGAATCCATCATCTCCTTCTTACGGTCGGACCGCATCTCATGGAGCGGATTACCGTGGCTGTGGTCGATTACGCGTCACAACAGGCTGCTCCGGGAGTGCCCTAACTGCCTGGGTCTGGCCATGAGCTGCCGCGTTGGTCGACGGCAGCACCGTCGCTCGTGGCCGACCGAGGCCGCCACCGCTTCGGCTTTCAACCACCATCGCTAGTCCCGCAGTGCTGACGCCTGCCATTCGCGACGCCTCAGCGCAGAGTTGCCACTTCAGGTTGCATCGGAGAGACTAATGAGGTAGGCGCGAATCCGCCCGGGTTTCCGGATGTTCTACGGTGAGCCTGCGTCGGCGTGAAGAGCTCCGCAGAGGCTGAACCACCAGGTTCCGTGCTCATTCCACGTTGCGATCATCCTTCACTGACGCTGAGCCAGCACGGTCACTTTTCCGTGGCGGTCGCGCGGTGGGCGACGACCACAGCCACGAAACGATCAGCTGCCTACAACGGCAAGGGTTGCTGGAGGGGTAGGAAATGAACGCTGCTGACGGCAGCGGCATGGGATTTTCTGTGCCGCCACAAGGAGAGAGGATGCAAGGGTCGACTGGCGAGGCTGGCGGCGTTTCCTTTGAGCCCTCGCCCGAGATGCTGGCTCAGCAGGAGGAGGCCAGTGGCATCAGCGATCCACGCGTCCGGGAAGCCAAGGAGGCGCTTGCCGAAGCGATTCGGCAGGACCTCTACGGGAGGGCACCTGGGCCTCGGACCGAGGAGAGTCTGAGCGGTGCGGCCATGATACGAGGCGTCGCCGTTGGGCCGGGCGAACGCGGCGGGGAAGGCGCACCAGGGCAGCAGGTGCTGCAGGTGTATGTGGCCGAGCCTCTGACAGCAGACCAAGTGCGCGCGTTGCTCGTTGATGCCATGGACGTGCGACTGGCAGGCGACGTGCCTCTCCAGGTGATACATGCCGGCATCATCAGGGCAAAGTCCGGAGCGTTCCGGACGCGGCCTGCCCCCGGAGGGATCTCCGTGGGGCACTTCCAGGACAAGAAAGGGTTTGGAACCCTGGGGTGCCTGGCCACAGGACGGAGTGGAGACGCCGCAGGCAAACTGTTCTGCCTAAGCTGCAACCACGTGCTCGCCCTGAGCAACAGCGCCCAACTGGGGGACTGCATTGTCCAACCCGGCCCGGGTGACGGCGGCAGTTGCCCCTCAGAGCAGATCGCAGTCCTGGAGAATTACGGAATCCTCGACTTCTCCGGCAAGACGAACTATGTCGACTGTGCAATCGGCTGGTGTTTCCCAGACCGAGTCACCAAATCACTGTTCCACATTGTGAACGGTGTCGTCCAGTATTTTGGAATCAGCAGTCAGACCCGTGTCGCCACGCCGAACATGTGGGTGGGGAAGATGGGCCGCACGACGCAACTAACCTACGGGAGAGTCACGTCCACCACTTGGAGTGGCAAGATCGACTATGACGATGGCGACGAAGCCTACTTCGACCGCCAGATCGCCATCACCAACCCGGGTTACAACTTTTGCCTTGGAGGCGACTCGGGCTCGATCATCTGGACCGGTGACTCCGCGACGAACCCCGTGGGCCTGCTGTTCGCAGGCGACGATGCAGCGGGAACCACGTTCGCCAACCCCATCGACTGGGTCCTGAGCACACTGAACATCAACCTGTCCACCTGACCACACCATCTAGCCCGGGCAACGGGCAAGGTTCACCGCTCCCCCGGGCCGGTGCGCCCTATCGTGGTGTGGCGGCGGGCAAGGCACGCAACCCCGTCGGCCGGGCCAGCCGCGACGGGCGGCATGGCGCAGCCGGCCCTGCCTCCTCTGATCGGAGAAGGCAGGGCCGTGAGATGAGGGTGCCGGTCGGCAGCCGATGTTTCGGGTTGGCCCCTGCGCGCCCGCCGGTCAGGGGTCTGTCAAACGAGCGGTGTAACCAGGGTGTTGGGGCTACTGACGGGCTGCTGAGAGGCGGCCATCGAAGGTGATGTCGAAGGCGTTCAGGGCGGTCTTCCAGCGCATGGTCCAGCGGGCCTGGCCCTTGCCGGTGGGGTCCAGCGACGTGATGGCCATGTATACGCATTTCAAGGCCGCGGTTTCGTTCGGGAAGTGGCCGCGGGCTGCCTATGACCTCGACGCCAGCCCGCTGACCCGCCACGACGTTACCGTGCGGTATGAGAGCGCTACGGGTCGATAAGGCCGCCGACCGAGGTCTGTCTACCACTGAGCACTCGGTTTGCCGACAACACCCGTCAGGCTCAGCCGGTTCACCTCATGCTCAGTGGCATGGGGGGTCACCCAAAGCAGTACACGGTCTCATCGAAGTCCGCGCACTCCCAGCTGAAGAAGCCGTAGTAGCAGGCCTTTCCGTAGGTCCTGAGACAGTAGTTGCTGCCGAAGATGCCGAGAGTGACGTCAGCTGGTGAATCAATTCAAGGCCGTACCTGCGACGTACAAACCGTGCACCAGCCTAGTGACGGCTAACACAATGACGTGGAGCTCTCTGCCCCGTCATCGTGCAGCAAGCCGTGGGACCGAAACACCTTCCCACTCGGACTGGCGGCACGCCCACATTCGGCCTGATGGCTCGTATACGCCTCCAGCTTCCTTTACCTTCGGCCGAGAAACGGAGGAAGCGGTGAAGGACATCCTGATGGAGGTACGGCTAGCGTGCGCACACCCGTCTACGAACTCCACATCCGGCCTATGTTCCGCGCTACCGACCGCGCCCACATGATTTCCGATCTCGACCTCTGGGACTACGAGACCGTCGTCGCCCAGGCCGACGACATCCTCGACCGCCTGGAGAACGGCCAGTCACCGGTCATGCCACCGATCACCCACGGCGGACCGTGGCCAGAGGAATGGATTGAACTCTTCAGACGCTGGAAGGACGGTGCCTGCAAGCGGCTCGAACTCGGTACGGCGACGTACACGTTCAACCAGACGGCCACCGCAGTGACCATCACGGCAACCGGCACCTTTCCTTCTGCGGGCTGTGGAGGCTGGCTGCAGCTCGACAGCGAGACGGACGCGGCGAAGACCTATGTCCTATACGTGGAACAGCCGGACGCCCCGGTGTCGGGTACGCCGGCTGCGTTCACTCTCAAGGAGCGCTACCGAGCCGCGGATACCCGTTCTGTCTTCGTCCGTGACGCGACGGGCGTCCAGCAACTGCACTGAAGCGGCGATCCGCTGTGATGCGACCGCGATGAGAAGGAGTGCCCCTTGACTCAAGCTCTTGCCTATGAGAGCAAGGCGATCGTCGCCTTGATGGGCCAGCCCGAGCCGCAGCGAAACGGAAAGTGGCTACAGGACGCCTTGCAACAGGCGATCATGCTGGAGCTCGCGACCCTCCCTCCGTATCTGTGCGGTCTGTGGTCGATCAAGGACCCGGTGAGGGACAAGGCCGTCTACGACGCCATCAAGGCGATCATCATGGATGAGATGTCACACATGGGGCTCGTGTGCAACATGCTCACCACCATCGGCGGATCCCCACGCATCGACCACGCCGACCTGGTTCCGAAGTACCCGGGGCACCTGCCCGGGGGTGTGCGACCTCAGATCTGCGTGTCCCTCAGCGGTCTGACTCGCGCTTCCCTCGACATGTACTGCCAGATCGAACGGCCCGAGGACCCCGTCGCCGAATTCGAGGAACCCGGCGAGTCGATCGGGGCCTTCTACAGCGCCATCCGGCAAGCGTTCAAGCAGAACGCCGACCTGATCCAAGGCCACCGCCAGGTCGAGAAGGACATGGAGGACGAATACGGTCTAGGGAACAGCCTCGTCCCGCTGTCCACACCAAAGGCCGTGGACGACGCCATCCAGGTCATCATGGAGCAGGGCGAGGGAAGCCACAGCTCTCCGAGGAACCCCTACTTCGGCAGGGAGGGCGAGCTCGCCCACTACTACGAGTTCCGTCAGATTCTGCAGGGCAAGAAGCTGGTAGAGGTGCCGACGGCTCCCGAGGGGTGGGCCTACGAAGGCTGCCCCATCGCGATGCCTGACGCCTACCCGATGGGGACTGTACCCAGGGGAGGCTGGGCGCAGGAGCCGACATACCGCCCTGACCCAGAGGTGCAGGATCTCCTTACAAATTTCAACCAGCTCTACACCGAAGTGCTGCGAGGGCTGGAAAAGACATGGCAGACGGACGATCAAACGCAAGCGAACCACGCTCTCGGCGAAGCCGCAAAGCGGATGCGGGATCTGAAGCGTCCTGCGCGGGCGCTGATGCAGTACGAGTTGCCGGACGGGAGCGGGCAGACGTACGGGCCTGAGTTCCTGTACGTCGAGTAAGTCTCATGCTCCGGCTCCTTAGTATTCCTAATTGGATTTCGCACATAACAGCTGTGATATTGCTCCGGGATTCCAGCGTCACCCACTGACAGAAGCGCGGGGCGGGTGCGATGAGGCAATGGCCGGGTTCGCCCCCTACTGGGCCCGGTGACTCGATTGAGTGCGAGGCTGCAGGTTCGAGGTGCGAGCATTGGACCGGTGAGCACCACGGGTACGCCCATGCCATCCAGCCGGTCGTCTCCTTCGGTGCATTCGTGGACGTCCGTACGGTCCCCGAGTCCGCACGACGGCGGTCGGATCCTCGTGCTGCCTGCGCATCTCGCGAATCTGCCAGCGCAGAAGGGCGCGGATGGTCTCGGCGGCGCCGGCGTCGCGCGATTTGGCGAAGTAGTGGTGCTCCCCGTTCTTCCGTGGCAGACGTGTCGCAGGAAGCGTCATTGGGAGCTGGTGCGGGCCTGGCAGAGGATCGCGTTCACGATCTCCCGCATCTCGTACTGCCCCGCATGCCGGTTGACCGAGGGGTTCTTCGCCTACCAGGCGGCGACCACTGGCCGGATCAGCCCAAGGCTTCATCCGACGGGTCGCTCGGGTACGCGAGCCGCCCGCCCAGGTCCGCCACCGGATGTGTCAGGCAGGGCTCCATTTGGCTAGGTCGTCGCGGTTTCTGAGCGTCTCGATGCGATGCGACAGCTGCTGTGCAGCAGCGGCATCTCCCCGGTCTGCGCGCCGAATGTAGGAGCCGAGGGTGTGGAGGTCTCGGATTTCGCAGAGGACACGGAGTCCGGGCCACTGCCTGATGTCGTATCCGTACTGATGGCTGAATGTGTCGAGTTCTTCTGCAGTACGCCCGAAGCGCACACCTTGGAAGGTATTGGCCAGGTCGACCTCGCGAGGGCCCACAGCCGCCTCGTCCCAGTCGCCGAGTCGGACGTCCTGATGGGCCCAGAGGGTGTTTCCTGGATAAGCGTCGCCGTGGATATGTCCGTGGCCCAGCGGGAAGTCAAGGCATCCGTACTCGTCCAGCAGTTCTTCCCTCCGCGATGCCAGCCATGCTCGCAGGTCTGGCTCCAGGTAAGTGCTGGAGTCCACCGTGTTCTTGAGCGAGGCTAGCGGTTGGTACTGCGGGAGGGGGATCGGTGGCGCAGGCATGGCGTGGAGAGCGCGGAGCAGTGCGCCCAGGTGTTCTGCGGGTGGGGCACCGCCGTCCATCGGTTGCGGGTAGTGGCGCCAGAATGTCACGACGTAGGGCTCGTATGTCAGCGGCTGTGGGACGTCCACAGGTTCCGTTGCAGGGAAGTCGTTCGCAACTAGCCAGCGGGTGAGGGACACAGCGGTCTCGAGCCGCTGCCTTTGGGAGGCGAGGCTGACGCGTACGACCACGCCTACTTCTGCGAGCAGGAACACGGAAGTGGCGTGCTGGTGGAGTTGGGTGAGGGATCGGTCTGCCAGGCCTGACGCCCGGCAGGCCAAGCGGGCGGCGGACTCGGGTGAGACCGTCATGGTCATGCGGTGAGGGCCTTCGTTCGTGTGTCGATCGCCTGGTATCCGCGGGTCGCGTCCGCAAGGTCACGGGCGACGGCGCTGCGAGCGAGCCGCGGCTCCTGCAGCAGCCTAGTCACTGCGTGCATGGCGTCGCCGAGTTGCCGGATCCGCCGGTCCGCAGGGAGGTCTAGGATGGGCTGAAGTTGTTCGCTGGCTCCTTCGATCTCTCCTGCGGCGATGCGTGCGGTCGCGATGTCTAGACGGGCCAAGGCCTCGTCGCCGTACGACCGGCGTTCCTCCGGGCCGTTCTCGTACAGGTCGATGGCCGCCGTGGCGTGCCGTTCGGCCAGTTGATGTTCTCCAAGGAGGGCGAAGGTTCCCCCGATGTAGTACTCCTGTTTCGCTTCGGGAAACGTGAGGAGGCCACCGAACCGGGTGAGGGCGTCAGGGGCTGCTTTCTGTTCTCGAGCGCGTTGCAGGTCTTCGAGCGCGGCCATGGCCGTGGCGCGGTCTCCGACGCGGGCTGCCGCCCTGGCCTCGATCGCGGCGATCCGGATGCGGGTCTCCCCACCAGGGGCCAGCTGGATCGCCTGTCTGGTGTAGTCGAGCGCAGTCTGTCGGCGAGTGGACCACTCTGCGATGAGCGCGGCTGTGCCCTTGACCCAGGCCCGTAGGTCGTTGTGGTCGACCTGTTCCGCGAACGTCCAGGCTGTCTGGAGCTGCGCGATCGCAGCGTCTTCGTCGCCGAGGTTCTGTGACGCGTGGGCGAGCAGGAGGCAACTCGTTCCGGCGAGAAGGAACAGTTCGCGGGTCTGGCCAATTGGTTGGCGGCCGTTGAGCAACGAGAAGAGGTGATCTCGCGTTCTGACGAGGTTGGTGAAGATCTTGTGCAGCGGGGCGTGGACGTAGTCGTTGGCGATCCCGGTGAGGGTGGCTTCTAGGCCCTCAAGTTCGACGTCGCTCACGTTGGTCTTTGTGATCTCGTCCGCGAAGTGCAGCGACTGTCCGGCAGCCTGTGCAGCCAGCACGTTGAGGTCTGTGACGTCGTGTGTTGCTGGCAGGGTGTCATGACGGTCAGGCCCTGGCCCGGAGTACGTTGCACGGCCGGGTGTGACGGGTGCTGCGTTTTCGCGGAATGGTGGGGTGAGGAGGGCGTCCGGTGTCCCGATGCCCTGCAGGAACCGTGCAGCCTTGTCGAGGTTCGTTAAGCGTCGGCTGCCGGCTTCGAGCATCGACAGAAAGCTCTGGCTGAGTCCGGTCATGAACGCCATGTCGTCCTGACGGAGTCCCGCCCGTTCGCGGATGAGTCGGCTTGCGAGTCCGAAGTCCCAGCTGGCAATGGCAGCTTGAACGTCGGGGTCGAGCCAGACTGCGTCCGGGATGCTGGGGCGGGGGTGGGCCTCCCATTGCCTGTCGCGGGAGCATGCCGCGCACCTGTCTTCCAGGTTGTACTGGCTCAGTCGGCATGCGCAGCCGACGCATGCGCGGGCGTCTTTCCGCATCGCACCCCCGTTCCTTGTCTGCAGACGCCAGCGTACGAGCGACTGTCGTCCACCCGGTATCACTAACGTGATACCGGCAGGTGAGACGGGCTACGGGGTGCGCTCAGACGCCTTCTCGGGTCACGGCTGTGATTGCGTCCAGGAGCCGCGGGACGTCTTCGAGGCTGTCGAGTACGACATCGGCTCCGGCTGACTGCAGTTCGTCGGCGGAGGTCTTGCCGGAGGCGACTCCGATGACGGGAGCGCCGCCTTCGAGGCCCGTGCGGACGTCTTCGAGGGAGTCGCCGATGATGACGGAGTTGGATCGGGTGAAGGCCGCCCCGTACTTGGCCTGGGCTCGCTTCTGTGCGACGGCGACGAGGGCTGGACGGTGGTCGTTGTCGGAGGAGTACCCGCCGATCTCTGTGTCCACGAACCCGGCGAGGTGGAATGCTTCGAGCTTCAGCAGTGCGTTCGGCTTGAGGTTTCCCGTGACTACGGTCGGAACGTGGCCGGCTTGTGCCTGCACCGCCTTGAGAGCAGCCACCGCGCCGGGCAGCAGGACGCCTTGCTCGCGCAGCTCCCCGGTGTGCGTGGCGAGGCGCTGTGGCAGGAGTTCCACCATGCGTGGCAGTAGGCGGGGGACCTCCGTCTCGGGGACTCCGTTGTCCAGGAGCAGGGATCGGATCGCGAGGGGCATGGTGACCCCGGTGCCCCGGGCCGGAAGCTGTTCCGGCGGGCGGCCGACGATCTCGGCGAAGGTCTCCCGGTAGACCTGTCGGTCGATGTCACCGACGTACAGCAGGGTGCGGTCGATGTCCCACAGCACTAGGATCTGTCCGGCCCTGGTCAAGTTCGGCTCCCTGATTCCGTCATTGCGGAGCGTCGCTCCAGTACGTCTTGAGCGTACGGGCTGTGGGCGATGGGGTGGAGCTGGTCGATCATGCTCGTGACGTGGTTGTCGAATCGGGCCGACTGGAGCTTCGCGGCAAGGTCGAGGACTTCGTGTGCTGTGGCACACCCGGCTTCGAGATCGCCATGCTCGATGTGGGCGGTTGCGGCACGCGAGAGGAACAGGCCTCTGGTCCGGTGGTCCGCTGGGTTGAGCGCCTCCCGGGCCTTCGTGAAGCTGGCGACGGCGTTGCGTGGGTCGCCGAGGTCAAGGTAGCAACTGCCGGCCTGTCCGTGGATCTCGCCTTCGTTGATCCAGTACAGCCAGTGTGGATCGTGTTCAGAGCGGCCCTGCGCGCAGAGTTCGGCGGCTCTTCCTAGTGCGGCAAGCGCGGCCTGTCGTTCGCCGAGTTTGGCGTGCCCGCGGGCCTGCCGGGTCAGGAGCATCGCCTCGAGCGCGGGCGTGCCGAGTTTCTTGATCTTGTCTCGGGCTCGTTGTGCCGCGGTGACGGCGTGGTGCGGGGCTCCGGTGGAGTACCCGTGGATGGCTATGTAGGACAGTGCGCCGGCGCCGAGTCGTACGTCTTGTGAGGCCTTCGCGGCGCGGAGCGCGGCGTAGAGGTAGCTGAGCGGGCGCTCGCGGTCGCCGGAGTCGAAGACGAACCAGCCGGTCTGGGTGGCCGTGTCGGCGATGATCGCCGCGAGCCGTCGTCCTGTCGCCTCGTCGTACGACGTTTCCTCCACGAGGTGCTTGAGAAACTGGAGGTGGCGGTCTCCGAGACTCGTGAGGGTACCGCTTCCGTCGCTTGCGTCCATGGTCCGCAGGACATCGGTGGTGCGCTGAAGGCCATCGAGCAGGTCATGGGTGAGGCGGCTTCCCTCCGCTGCACGGAGGAGCGGGTCGGCCTCGGCGGTGTCCCACGCATTCACGAACGCGGTGAGAGCGACGCCGCTTGCGGTGAGGAATCGTCGACGGTCCATCGCGCTACCTCCTACCGCAGTATCCAGTGCTGCCACCATACGGGCGGCTGTCCATGGCAGGGTCGGATCGGCGTCTCCTGCGAACTCGGCGACCTGCTGCTCTACTGCCGGAACGCGGGCATGAGGGAGGGGAAGGGAGACCAATTCGGCGGGTACGCCTAGGCCTGTCAGAAATTCAACGATCTTGTCTATGTTGGTGAGGCGACGGCGGCCTGACTCGAGCATGGACAGGAACGCTTGGCTCAGACCGGTGAGCTCCGCCATGTCTTCTTGGCGTAGGCCGCCGCGCAGGCGGATCAGACGGCTGGCCCGGCCTAAGTCCCAAGCAGCGAGTGCGCCCCGCACATCTGGGTCAAACCAGACACTTCCCGGGACCGTAGGAGTCTGCCTCACCCAGGTTTGTGAGCGAGCACAGGCACCGCACAGTGTGTCCGTGTTGTACTGACTCAGGGAGCAGCCACACCGATCACACCGTCGCTGCGCCTGCTGAAGCACTCTTTCCTCCCCTGAGCGAGCACGTGCGGCCCTTTCCGGAGCCGGAATCACCTCAGTGATATCACCCTCGGAATGTGCGTAATCGCCCTTCAGTAAACAGGATTAGGGATCAGCCAACGCCCTTGTGACAGAAGTTACTTGGTCAAGCGGCTCAAATCAGTACGTTCGGACGTACAGGAGATCCCGGTGATTGCCTCGCCAGGCCGAGTTGAAGCGGTCCCCGACCCGCTCACCGCTCAGTGGTCGGCCGCACCTGTCACACCGCTGCATGGCTGGCAGCAGCCACAAAACTCCTCTCTCTTGCAGGAGCCGGCGTTGCCACCCGGGCAGACCGAACTGCAGTGGAGAGTCCAATTCACGGGACGTCCGCTGTTGCGGCTCAGTGAAGTGGATGTCGTGCAGGCGGGGCTCCTCGTGGGTCTACGGGCGATCGAGGGTGTCCGAAAATGGGGGCTGCCTGTGGGACCGGTTCTCTGCTGCCATGTGCATTCCCGGATTCACATTGCGGTTGAATCGGACACGGCATACCGGTGGCACGCTCCGCAGACTGTGTGCCGCGCGGGCATGTGGGGCTGTGCGCTCGATGGGCAGCTCGCGGCGCACTCGCGCTGCTCGGGGATCTGGCTGCTTCCCCCTGACTGGCAGCACGTGTGCACCGACGGCGCGGCCCTCCTTCACTGGCTCGCACTGACGCGCTCTGCGGGTGTACGCAACTGGGCGGGTCTGTATGGCGGTTAGCATCTCGGCCGTCGTGCTGCTGGGGATCATCACGTTCCTGCTCGTCAAGAAGGGCGGATTGAAGGCCGCACACGCGGTCGTCTGCACCCTCTTCGGCTTCTATCTCGCTAGTTCCTCGATCGCGCCGACGGTCTCGCAGGCCACAACGAGCCTCGTTCGGATGATCGGACAGATCAAGTTCTAGCCGCACCGCCGACGAGCTCCACAAGGCGAGGCAAGGCTCCGTTGCCCTCAGCCAGCCGGCGTCAGCACAACGGTCCGCACCGTCAGTCCGCAGTCCCCGTTCCTCGGTCGCCATCCGCTCGACCCCCAGTGAGAGATCCGATGAGTTACGAAACAGCCGCCGCGGCACCCCTCGTCATAGCCGGCGTGCTCATTGCCACCGTCACGCTGACCGCGTACTTCGCTCGGCAGTCCGCCAAACACCGTGCTCGCGCCGCACAGTGGAAGGCATTCGCCTCGGCCCAGGACCTGATGCTGGCGACGGCAGTCTCTTACGGCCCTGAACGAGTTGCGGCGTTACTCCAGCAACCGCTCTCGGGCGCCCCGCAGTTCGCGGTTCCCGACATTCTCATCGGCTCCGGCTTCGTGGAGAACCTCCGGGTGCTCAGCGAGCGACACGTCGCGGATCTACACCGGATTCAGCAGGAGACCGCCGTGTTGACTAGGCAGCAGGTCGAAGCGGAGGCACGCGAGTCTGCGAAGACGGCCGTAAAGTCCTTCGCCACGGCGATGGTGAGCACCGGCATCGACGTCAGCAGCGAGATTGCTCAAGCCCTTCGCCGGCACCGCGGCGGTGGCATCTTCGAGACGCTGACCAGGATCGATCACGGCGTACAGCAGATGCTCCACCAAGCTCAGTCGTACGTCGTGCTTTGTGGCGGACTGCTCGGGCAGCGGTGGCCCGCCAGCACACTCACAGACGTCGTTGGTGCGGCCCAGGGCGCCATCCGCGACTACACACGGGTCCAGACGTATGCGTCGGACCGGGCTGTGATCGCCCGCGTGGTAGGGCCTGTGAAGCTCATCGTGAGCCACCTACTCGACAACGCCGCCCGCTACTCGCCACCACAGACTCGAGTAGAGGTGAGCGCACAGAACGGCCACCACGGGGTCACTCTGCTCATCGACGATGCCGGCAAGCGCATGAACGAGGAGCAGTTGGAGCGCACACGACGCATCCTGGATGGCCGCCAGGAGGTCGACATCCTCAACACGGAGGCACACCCGAGGGTCGGCTTCCCGGTGATCGCGCTCCTTGCTCGCCGGTACGGCATCAAGGTGGTGCTCTCGGACTCCAACCGGTACGGCGGCATGTGCGCCTCGGTCTTCCTGCCCGAGGGCCTCCTCACCAGCATCCCGACGGATCTGGAACCGGCCGCCCCGCAGCCCGCCGTACTCGAGGCGCCCGCACCGCCACAGCCGGCGCTGACGGAGAACGGGCTGCCGACACGAACACGCCGTCGGCAGGTGCAGCCACAGCAGGCCCCTATTGGGCGCCGTACGAGTACCGAGCCAGCGCGCCCGGCGGTGATCGGCGCCTGGCAGCAGAGCAGCAGGCGCGCTCGCGACGCAGCCGCACCCCCGCAGCGAGACGCCCAGGACACGGCCACACACACCGAGGAAGAAAGGTCCGTCGACTCATGACGACGCAGGTGAACAAGCTCGGCTGGATGCTCGGGGACTTGTCGAGCATGCCGGAGGTCCGCTACGCCGTCCTTCTCGCCTCGGACGGGCTCGCCCTGGGCTACTCGGAATCGGTGGACCGCGACACCGCAGACAAGATCGCCGCGTCCACCAGCGGCTTCCACTCCATCGGCGTCGCCTTGGCCCCGTACACCGGCGGCGCGAAGAACGGGCTGCGCCAAGTCGTGGGCGAGTTCGACGAGGGACTCCTCTTCGTCAAGACCGTGGGCAACAACGCGCTGCTGGCGGTGTCGACGACCGAAACGGTGGACGCCGAAGTCCTCACCTACCGAATGAACGGGCTGACTGAACGCCTGGGCGCTGAACTCGCCACCCCGGCGCGGCACCAGGGCGGCGAAGGCGGCACTCGGCCATGAGGGGTCCGCGGCGCGACCCCGACATGGTCCGAGCGTATGTCCGGACACGAGGACACTCGTCGCCGTCCCGCGACGGCCTGACCCTGACAACTCTGGTCCGCGCCGCAGACCGACCGCTCCATGGCCTGGACGTCGAAGCCCTGCGGGTCATGCGGATCTGCCGCGGGCCGTTGTCGATCGCCGAGATCGCCTCGTTGCTGGACCTGCCTCCCACCGTCGCGCTCATCGTCGTCTCGGGTCTTCTCGACACCGGCCACCTCGACTCCCCGGCACCGGCCGGCCAGCCGGACATCAGCGTTCTGGAGGAAGTGCTCAATGGACTCCGTGCTCTCGCCGTCAGATGAGCACCTCTACCTGCCGGCCACCGTGACCCGGTCAGCGAAGATCCTGATCGCGGGCCACTTCGGGGCAGGGAAGACGACGCTGGTGGGCAGCGTGTCCGAGATCAAACCGCTGCGCACCGAGGAGCTGATCACAGAAGCCAGCACGGGCATCGACGACCTCGCCGGCCTGCCCGGCAAGACAGAGACGACCGTCGCCTTCGACTTCGGCCGCCGCACCCTCAGCCCCCAACTCGCTCTCTACCTGTTTGGCACCCCCGGACAAAACCGGTTCACCCCCTTCTGGGAGCACCTCTTCCACGGGGCCCTGGGCGCGCTGATCCTGGTAGACACCCGTCGCCTCCAGGACTCCGACCCCGTCCTCGGGCTCTTCGAGGAACGCGGCCTTCCGTTCGGTGTCGCCGTCAACGAGTTCGAGGGCGCTCCTCGATACGCCCGGGACGAGATCCGCCAGGCGCTGGCCCTCGACGACGACGTGGTGCTCACGTCCTGCGACGCCCGTAACGAGGTGTCCTCCATCCACGCGCTGATCGCTTTTATCGAATACCTCCACCGATCCCGCCGTCTGGAGCACCTGTCGTGACCATGCAGCCGCCGTCAGCACGTGCCAGCTACTTCATTCACTCCGATCAGATGCGATTCGCGATGTACACGCCGGAGTTCGCCGCCGACCCATACCGCTTCTACGCGCACATGCGGGAGCAGTTCGGACCCGTGGTCCCGGTGTACCTCGACCCCGACGTGCCCGCCACGCTGGTGATCGGCTATCACACCGCGGTCCGCATCCTGCACGACCCTGTGCGGTTCCCGGCTGACCCGCGGGTCTGGCAGCAGAGCGTTCCCGCCCACTGCCCGGTCCTGCCGATGCTGGAATGGCGGCCGAACGCGCTGCGCAACTCGGGGCCCGCGCACGATCGATACAGAGCGGCGAACACGGCCGCTCTCGGCAACGTCCGTCGCCACGCACTGCACTCCACAGTGCAGCAGATCGCGATTCCCTTGATCAACGAAATCTGCGAGGACGGCCACGCGGACCTGCTGGCGCAGTACGCGCACCCGTTGACGTTCCAGGCCCTCAACGCGGTTCTCGGGTGCCCGCCGGAGATCGGTCAACGTGTCGCGACCGGGATGGCCGCCGTCTTCGAAGGCGTGAACGCCGAGGCCGGCAACGCCATGCTCGCCGAAGCCCTCACCGAACTCGTGGACCTCAGGCGCAGCCATCCCGGGATGGACATCACCACCGGCCTGCTGATGCACCCTGCGCGACTGAACGAGTCAGAACTGACGCACCAGTTGGTGACCCTGTACGGCGCAGGGATCGAGCCCCAGCAGAACCTCATCGCGAACACTCTGCGGCTCATTCTCAGCGACGACCGCTATTCCGGCGACGTGATGCGGGGGAGCATCAGCGTTCGCGACGCCCTCGACGAACTGCTCTTCGTCGACCCCCCGTTGGCCAACTACTGCGTGTCGTATCCGCCGAATCCCGTGGAGATCGACGACGTCATCCTGCCTGCTCATCAACCCGTCGTCATCAGCATGGCTGCCTGCAACAACGACCCCACCGTCGTCTCCGAACAGCGGGCCGGCAACCGCTCTCACCTGACATGGAGCGCCGGGCCCCATGCATGCCCCGCCCAGCCTCTGGCCTACCTCGTCGCCCAAGTGGCCATCGAGCAGGTCCTGGACGCCCTTCCCGAAATGGAGCTGGCCGTTCCCGCCGACCAACTCACCTACCGTCCCGGTCCGTTCCACCGCGCCCTGACCGGCTTGCCGGTCCACTTTCCCCCGTCGCCGCACCTCACCCTGACCTAGGGAGCCCCGAGCATGGACCGCATTCCGCCCCTCGTCCTCGACCCCACCGGCCGCGCCCGCCCGGCCGAAGAAGCCGCCCTCCACGCCGCCGGTCCCGCCATGCTCGTGGACATCCTTGGCGTGACCGCCTGGTCGGTCAGTGACCCCGCCATCCTCAAGAGCCTTCTCAACGACCCTCGGGTGTCCAAGGACGCCCGCAAACACTGGCCGGCGTTCATCAGCGGCGAGATCACCGAGAAGTGGCCGCTTGCCCTGTGGGTCGGCGTGGACAACATGTTCACCGCCTACGGAGACGACCACCGGCGGCTCAGGCGTCTCGTCAGCCAGGCATTCACCGCGCGCAGCACCGCCGAGATGGTGCCGCGCATCGAACAGATCACGGCCCGCCTCATCGACCAGATGGCCGGGGCCAAGCCCGGCGAGGTCGTCGAACTGCGCGAGGCTCTCGCCTTTCCCCTGCCGATCCAGGTCATCGGCGATCTCATGGGACTGCCGGAGGACGTGTGGCCTCGCTTCCGCACCGTGGTCGACGGCGTTTTCGACACCACGCTGAGCAGTGAGGAGAGCCGCGCCAACACCATGTCCCTGTACGGCATCCTCAAGGAGTTGGTCGCGGCGAAGCGGACCACGCCCGGCGAGGACATCACGTCGGCGCTCATCTACGCACGCGACTACGAGGGCGACGGTTCCGTTCTCACGGAGCAGGAGCTCCTGGATACGCTGCTCCTGGTCATCAGCGCAGGCTATGAGACCACCGTCAACCTGATCGACCAGGCCGTCACAGCGCTCCTCACTCACCCCGACCAGCTGGCTCACGTCCGCGGGGGGCGAGCCTCATGGGACGCCGTGATCGACGAAACCCTCCGCTACGCCGCGCCCATCAGCCACCTGCCCCTGCGGTACGCCGTCGAGGACATCCCTCTCCCGGAGGGGGTGGTGATTCGCCAAGGCGAGGCGGTCCTCGCCGCCTACGGGGCCGCCGGCCGCCATCCCAACCTGCACGGCACCACCGCGGGGACGTTCGACGTGACGAGGGAGGACAAGCAGCATCTGTCCTTCGGGTACGGATCGCACTTCTGCCTCGGCGCGCTCCTGGCCCGCGCTGAAGCGCGCGCCGCTCTGCCCGCCCTCTTCGATCGATTCCCGGACATAGCCCTCGCCGTACCCGCTGAGGAGCTCGAACCGCTCGCGAGCCTCCTCGTCAACGGGCATCGCACTCTGCCCGTCCGTCTGCAGCACACCGACCAACCCGGCTGACCGGGCGAGATGCCTTACGCGAGCCCAGCTGCCCTGGTCCGGAAAAGATCGGGTATGCACCAATTGTCAATGGCTCCCGGCAAGCTACCCACCCCCATTTGAACACCTAGAGCACCCGTGTGACCACCATACGTGATTCGAGGTGCTCGGCCTGCGGAAGGGCGCACCGACGTGACCGACATGCCCAGCGCACTCCACCAACTGTTGAGATCGGTAACCCACATGTACACCGTGGTAGCCGAGCACTCCCGACCCGGCCACATCAGGCCCTCTGTCTGGGAGATCAACGGACCGCAGGGTGAGCGGTGGTTCGCCAAGCAGCACGCGGGAACCAAGCTGCACCGGCGTGAGGTACATGCCTACCAGAAGTGGACCGTTGCGCTGGGCTCCGACCGTGCGCCCGAGTTGGTCGCCGCGGACTCCGAGACTCGCACCGTGCTGATCACGGCTGTGCCCGGGCGGAGCCTCGACACACTCCGCCTGCCCATGGGGCAGGAACGCCATGCCTACGAACAGGCCGGCGAGCTCCTCGCCCGACATCACGCAGCCGCAGTCGCCGAACCCACTCCCGAAACAGCCGAGGAGGAGTGGGAGGCGACGGTAGCCAGGCTGCTCGAACGCACAGCGGGCTTCGTGCCGCCGCACAATCTCGCCCTGGCGCGCAGACTCATCAGGCATGCTCCTCCGCGCTTGCCGCGGGTCTCGGCCCACGGCGACTACATGCCGAAGAACTGGATGTGGGAGGAGTCCGAACAACTGCTTCGAATCATCGACTTCGAAAGGGCCGAACTACAGCCTGCACCTCATCGAGACCTGAGCCGCCTTCGTTACCGGGTCCTGCATCACAAACCCAACCTCGACGCCGCCTTCCACCACGGATATGGGCGCCAGCTCACCGAAGAAGAGCAGGCTGCATGCCGGGCGTACGCGGCAACGGACGCGCTCGACTCACTGGCCTGGGGTATCCAGCACCGTGACCTCGGTCTGGTCGATGAGGCCCACACCATGCTCGAGAACCTGCGTCTGGAAGACGGGCGACGCGTGTGGAGCGGGTGGAGCTCGTGAATGCCTTCGCCGGAACCTCGTCCTACTACCGGCGCCTCCGCCCCGGCATTCCAGTCGAGCTTGCCGCCCTTCTCGACGCGGCGGCACCTGTCGGTTCTCCGCGGCGTCTTCTGGACGTCGGCACCGGGCCAGGACTGGTCGCCCACGCGCTCCTGCGGTACTTCGACGACCTGTTCGCCGTCGATTCTGATACGGCGATGCTGGCTGAGGCCGAAACCATGCTTCAATCTGCGGTCTCTGCCAGCCACCGGCTACAGATCCGGCACACACGAGCGGAAGACTTCGTGCCACCGGAGGGTTGGCGACCGCATCTCGTGACTTGCTGCCGCGTATTCCACTGGCTAGACCAGCGCCGCTTCCTGGACCGGCTCAGCGAGTACGTCGCGCCGGACGGTGTCGTCGCAGTGTTCAGCGACCGCAGCCTGTGGACCGCTGACAACGAATGGCAACAGGCGGCACGGGCAGTCGTCCGAGAATTTCTCGGTGAGCATCGGCGCGCGGGAGCCGGCGTCTTCGGTCCGCCGGGTCCGCCGTTCGCGGACGTGCTGCGCGCCTCCGCGTTCTGCGACGTCACCACCACGGTCATTCCGGTGCACCGCGAGTGGATTATCGCCAAGGTCACCGGCTACCTGTACTCGACCTCGTTCGCCGCCCCCCAACTGTTTGGTGACCGCCGCCGAGCCTTCGAGACAGCTCTTGAAGACGCTCTTGCTCCCTTCACGACGGGTGGGGTGCTCACGGAGGACAACGCGTTCACCGTGCACACGGCGCGCCGCCCCTCGCCCTCCAAGGACCAGCAATGGACATGAATGATGCAGCCCGAGGGGCGGCTCTGATGTCGGACGTGCTCGAGGACCGGTATGGCCTCGCTGCTGCAGTGATTGAGCCGGTACACATGGGCACGGACACGATCAACCGGTGGGTGCTGACCGAGGACGGGCTGCGGCTGTTCGTCAAGGAGTATCGGTCAACGGCTGATGTGGATGCGGCCCGGACAGCGTCGGACATGTCGGAGTACTGCCGTGCTGCGCAGCTTCCCGTCCCGCGTGTGTGGCCGGACAGGGACGGCGACCTGGTCACGCTCGCGGAGGGCAGCGCTTGGGCGGTGACCGACGAAGCACCGGGAGGCGTCATCGCCTCGGCAATGACGGTTGCCCTCGCTGAGCACATCGGCACGGTGGTGGGACGCATGCACCGGGTGCTGGGTGCTTACCCGATGCCGAAGCAGGTGCAGCACTCTCGCTGGCGGACCGCCGCCGTGGAAGACGCGGTCGCGAAGTGCGAGAGGGTCTTGGCCACCGCTCTCCGGCAGCGTCATGACGAGGTTGGACAACTACGGCTCGACCTTGACCAGCGCCGTGAGGACCTGCAGGAGCACGTACACCGGCTGAGACGGGCCCTGCCGGAAGGGCTGGTGGAACAGGCTTTGCATGCCGACCTCACCCGCACCAACGTGATCGTCCTCGGCGACGCCGTCACTGGGATCATCGATTTCCGCGGCAGACGCGCGCTGCCGGCCTGGGAGCTGGGCAGAGCAGCGTTCGACCCACGCACTGTCGCCACCAGTCCGGAGTGGATCGCCTGCGCGTTGGCGATGGTGGGTGCCTATCACGCGGAGAATCCCAGCCTTCCCCTGCCGGAAGTGCGGGCCTGCGCCCGGATCGCGCTTCTGTACATGCTGTTCAGCTTCTATGGCGCCACGACCGCCGAGTACGGCTTGCCCGAGGAGGCCGAGACCGATCTGAAGCGGCACTGGCGGGAAAGACAGACCACCATCCGCCTCCTGCTGGACCATCTCGACGATCTCGACGGCGCCTTCGCCGACATCGCACCGTGCGGAGGCCACCAGTGATGTCTGTGCCCACGTCGACCGCGGCGCCCTGTTCGCCGATGACTCCACTCGCACTTCAATTACAGGGGGACGCTTTGGAACACACAGCGATCAGCTCGTGCTGGTTGCCTTTGGCCGTCGGGTGCCGTGCCGTGTGCCGGGTCCAGAGCATTCCGACGCTGCATGGGCGGTGCCTGTGACACCGTCCAAGGAGCACGCGTCCCCAGCCGCGGAGACGGAGCAGTCGGATGAACAGCTGAAGTTCGTCGCCCAGGGGGACCGCCGCATCGAGGTCGGCAACGCGATCACTACGCGTTCCATGGCGCGGCGCCTGCCCCAGTTGATGCGCCGGGCTCTGGCACTTGGCTGGCAGGTCGACCGCCGCTCGGTGATCGCCTTGCTCGCGTGTGAGGCCGCGTCCGGAGTGCTGGAGGCGCTCGGGTTGCTTGCCACCACTGGGGTCATCAAGCCGGTGATCGCCTCCGGGGACTTCAGTGCGAATCAACTCCTCGACGCCGCTCCCTCGCTGACCGTTGTGGTCGGGGCCATCGGACTGCGTGCCCTGCTTGGCATCGCGAGCGCGGCGCTCTCGGCACGGCTAGCACCCAGGATCTCCCGCGAGGCCGAACTCAAACTGCTGGACGCCGCAACCCATGCGGAGCTGGCCGCGTATGACAACCCTGGGTACAACGACCGCTGGGACGCGGCCGACCGAGGGGTGGACGTATCTCGTGAGCTGCTCACACAATGCCAGTACATCCTCGCAGCGGTCGCCTCGCTGATCGCATCGTCCTGCGCCCTGACGGCTGTGCATCCGATCTTGCTTCCCCTGCTCATCCTTGCCGCACTCCCGAAGGGCCTGGCCAGCGTGCGGGCGGCACGCGTCACGTACATCGCCTCGCTGACCACCGCGAAGGACCGCCGCCTGCTGGGGATGCTGCGCTGGTACCTGGTCGACAAGCAGACCGCGGCCCAGATCCGGTCCGGGACGATGGCCCACTTCCTGATCAGCAAGTACCGCGCCACTGGAGACCAGATCGACAAGACCACCGACCAAGCCACGTTGCGGAGCGCCAAGATCTCTCTGCTCGGCGGCGCTGCAGGGGGCTTCGCCAGTGCCGTGGTCTGGGCGGCGCTGGGTGCGCTCGTAGTTGCTGGTCATATCTCCGTTGCCGCCTTGGGCACGGCGTTCCTCGCCTTGAGCCGAGTCAGCACCAGCCTCGACGGGATCATCGGCTACGGAGCCCAGCTCTTCCGCACTGGCATGTACCTGGACGACTGGGCCGACTTCATCGACGAAGCCGGCGGTCACCGCATCAACCGCGGCCCCGAGGTCCCCACCGGGCCCGAGATCGTATCCGCGGACAGCATCACGTTCCGATACCCGAACGCAGACCGTCCTGCCCTCGACGGCGTGTCCGTCGCAGTCCGGCGCGGCGAGATCTTGGCTCTGGTGGGCGAGAACGGATCAGGCAAGACGACGCTGAGCAAGCTCCTGTCGACGTTGTACCTTCCCGATGACGGAACGATCACCTGGGACGGCACCGACACGCGGAACATCGACGCGTCTGCCGCCTGGTCGCGGATCGCCGTGGTTCCGCAGGACTTCGCATGCTGGCCACTCTCGGCACGGGAGAACATCACCCTGGGCCAGCCCACCCCCGAAGGGGATGAAGCCGTCCTCGCCGCCGCTCGGGCAGCTGGCGCCGACGAAGTCGTTGAAGAGCTTCGCAGCGGCCTGAACACGCTCCTCGCCAAGGAATGGTGGGGCGGGCAGGAACTGTCCGGCGGGCAGTGGCAGCGCATGGCGATCGCGCGGGCCTTCCACAGGCCAGCCGGACTACTGGTCTTGGACGAGCCGACGGCCGCGCTCGATCCGAGGGCCGAGCATCGCATCTTCGCGGGTTTGCGCCGTCACGCCGCCGATCGTGCTGTCGTTCTCGTCACCCACCGGCTCACCAACGTTGCGATCGCCGACCGCATCGTGGTCCTCAACAAGGGCAGGGTCATCCAGCATGGCAGCTTCGCTGAGCTGCTGGCTGACCGTAGCGGCTTGTTCCGGGAGCTGTGGGATCTGCAGAACGAGCGGACGGGCCAGGTTCCCGCGCCTGGGTCGTCCAATCACGGTGTGGCGCCCAACCAGCATGCCCTGTTTTAACCCCTCAGTGGAGTGAGAGGAGACATGACACAGACCGCCATACCAGCCGAGGCTGCGGACTGGGCCAGAGGGCACGTGGGGAGGCATGCCGCCTGGGCGCTCCCCGCCGATCTCGGCGGCACCCAGGCGTGGCGCATGTCCTCGCCCCAAGGACTCATCGACCTCCGCATCACGTGCACCGATGAGGACTTCCGTCGAGAGATCTATGCACACCGCAACGCCATCGGCCGTCTCGGCCGCAGCCACGGCCCACGACTGCTCGCCAGCGAGCCAAGACTCAGGAGCTTGCTGACGGTGCAGCCAAGGGCATGGCGCGTGGACAACGCAAACCTTCAACTACTGCCCCGAGTTCACGAGGACGTGGGTCAACTACTGCGAGTGCTGCACGACAGTGCTGGTCGCACTGGTGAAGCGCGCATGCAGGCGACGCGGGCCACAGTGCGCTCCGTACACCGAAGCCGAACCATGATCGCCAACCTCGGCGGAATGATGACTCCGTCGCAGGGCGATGCCGTTCAGCGATCTGTGTCTCTCGTGCTGGAACACGTACGGGAACTGCCTGTTGCGTTCTGCCATGGCACGTTCGGCCCCTCGAACTGGGAATGGCAGAGCCAGTCCCAGAGCCTGTCCTTCACGGGGTTCGGCCGGTCTCAGATCATGGCTGCCGTGATTGACCTCGCGCGGCCGGCACTGTTGTGGGTCAAGCACCCAATCCTGCGGGACTGGTTCTTAAAGGGTTATGGCCGCGACCTCTCGGAACTCGAGCTATTCGTTCTCGGGCACGCATCCGTGCTCGCTTCTGGCGAGGACTTGTTCCACGCGACGCAGTCGCGAAACGCCGAGTCGATCTCGAAGGCAGCCGCCGCCCTACGCCGGGCTGTTGACCGCATCGAGACGGTGCCATAGCGAGCGTCCGGACGAGCTGCCCAGGCAGGGTCCCGGTTCGCCCCACTCACCGTCGGAGCACCGTAACCGTCACGTACGCAAGGCACCTCCGACGCGGTGGTGCCACCCCAAGGAGGAGGGATGTCGTAATGGAGCGGTTCACACCGTGCTTCCAGGGCAGGCCATGGGCGGACGGGATGGAGGTCATTCATGCGTACCTGCTGCCGCAGGCCGGCGTCGACGAAGAACTGCTTGCCCTCGCGCATGCCTGCCGTCCCGCGCTGCTGGACTACCCCATCGACCCGGCGTACCCCGCGCAGGCGGCTGATCCCGGAGAGTTGCACGTGACGATCGAGATGGTCGCTGACGCCCCTACTGCCGAGATCAGCCGGAATGAGCAGCAGGCCCTGATCGAAGCCCTCCACGGGGAGTTGGCCGACGTGGAGCGGTTCGAGACCGAGGTCGGTCCGCCGATCGGCAACCGTGCGGGCGCGCTCCTGGACGTGTGGCCCGACGCCCAAGCCGTTGCGCTCCAGGGGCGGGTACGCGCGGCCATCCGTACAGCCCGCGGGGCCGCCGCGCTGCAACATGACGGCGGCCGGCTCCACATGTCTCTCGGATACAGCTACGACTCGGCCAACTCTGATTCCCTCAACAGTCGGCTGCGCGCCATCACTCCGCGCCGGGCACCGCTGCAGGTTGACATCGTGCACCTGCTGAATGTCCGCTTCGCGATTAACAGGGATACCGGCGGCTGGCGCCTGACCTGGGAGCCGCTCGCTGCCATCCCGCTAGGAGGCAACTGATCCCGGTCGGCCTGCGACCTAGAGGAAGGAGGGCTGTCCGCCCTGCTCGGCGAGCAGCGAGATTCGGAAGCCTCTGGCTAATTCGGCCGGTCGCGCTCGTCATTGGTGGGCAGCTCCGTGAACCGGGGCGCCGGGTCAGCGCTCGGGCTTGGGGGGCCGCTGCATCAGCGCGGCCGCGGCCTGGGCGAGGGTGACCTTCTCGTGCAGCAGGGCGGAGATGACTTCCGTGATCGGCATCTCGACGTCGTGGGCGTGGGCCAGGGCGAGGATCGCCTCCGCGCTCTTAACGCCTTCGGTGGTCTGCCGGGTGGCGGCCGTCGCCTCCTCGACGCTCAGGCCCCGGCCGAGGTGGGTGCCGAAGGTGCGGTTGCGGGAGAGCGGGGAGGAGCAGGTGGCCACCAGGTCGCCCAGGCCGGACAGGCCGGCGAGGGTGGCCGGGTGGGCGCCCATGGCGGTGGCCAGCCTGGTGGTCTCCGCCAGGCCGCGGGTGATGAGCATGGCCGTCGCGTTGTTGCCCAGGCCCATGCCGGTGGCGATGCCGACCGCGAGGGCGATGACGTTCTTCACCGCGCCGCCCAGCTCGCAGCCGGTCACGTCGGTGCTGGTGTAGGGACGGAAGTAGCCGGTGTGGCACGCCTTTTGGAAGCGGTGGGCGGCGTCCTCGTCCAGGCAGGCGACGGTGGCGGCGGCGGGGTGACCCTCCATGATCTCGCGCGCCAGGTTCGGGCCGGACAGCACTGCGACCCGGTCCGCGCTCACGCCGGTCACATCGGTGATGATCTGGCTCGCCCGCTGCCCGCTGCTCTGCTCGATGCCCTTCATCAGAGACACGATCACGGTGCCGTCTCCGATGTGCGGTGCCCACGCGGCGAGGTTGGTCCGCAGGGTCTGTGCGGGGATGGAGAGCACCAGGAAGTCCGCGCCGTCCAGTGCGGCTGCCGGGTCGGTCGTCGCGGTCAGGGCGGCGGGCAGCTCGATGTCCGGGAAGTAGCTGGGGTTGCGGTGCTGTGTGTTGATCGCGTCGGCGATCTCATCTCGGCGGGCGTGCGCGATGACGTCGGTGCCCGAGTCGGCCAGGATCTTGGCGATGGCGGTTCCCCAGGACCCGGCCGAGAACACCGCCGCACGGGCAACACGGTGCTGGCTCACTGTGGGGTCCTCCGTTCGGGCGTGGGCCCGTCGCAGGGACAACAACCGGGCCCGGACATCGTATCGGCCGCGCCGGGCCCTGCCGGGAGGTTGCGGGGCGCCGCAGGGTCAGCAGGAGCGCGCGGCGGCCCGGCAGCGCGGGCAGCACCTGATGCGCCTCGCACAGCATGTTCTGTGCATCCGGAGCGACAAATGAAGGGTGTTTGGTGCCGACGCCTACCCAAGGAAGAGCGTCTCGCGATCGACGTACATTTCCCGGTGCGGGAGCGGCGGCACCACGTCACCGGCAGCTCCATTGCGGTGGCTCGTGAGTTGAGTTCGCCCACGGCAGACCAGAAAGATCGCCGAAGGACTGGAACCCGTTCGGAGGCCATGTCAACGTACAACACGCCCGGAAGTACACGGCCGGACAACAGTCCTATGAGGCAGCTATTGAGGAGGCCGAAGCTTCGAAGCAAACGCTCGCACCCGCACAGTCGGCGGCGGGTTCCTGGTGGCTGCACAGGGATTGCTGGGTCTCGGCCCGAGGTTCGACCGGCGGGGCAACGCGCCACGAGCACGGCGTAAGTGCGCAACATAGACCGGGATCGCCGGTTAGGCAAACCGGCCATTGTGAGGACCATTGAGGGTGTTCGCATCCGGCTGTGCTTGGCGGTGGAGCCGTGCGGACAAAGGGGATTGGCGGTTTCGAGCCGACGCAGGTCCGCGTGGCAGACCTCCGCTCTGAGACATACAGCGTCTCTTCGCTGAGCAGCGCGCAGGGTTCAGCAACTCCAGACCGCCGATCCGTTGGCTATGTCGAGTCATCTTCCCCGTAGCCCCCTTTCATGCGCCGATCCGTGGTCCCCCTGCACATCTTGAGCTCTCGTTCAAGGTGGTCGGTAGCCCGCCTGCTGGCCCACAAGGGTCCTTTGTGGGCGACCGGTGGGTGAGGACCGGATCTCAGCGCACCCGATGCCCCCTCCTCACATGTCACAGAGAACCTTTCATGCCTGCACAACCGATGTCCGCTCGCTCCATCGTTCCCGCGCCAACTCCGCGCACGGCCTTTCTCAACGTGAAGGGCGCCGCTGAGTACCTTGGCCTTTCACCACACACGCTTTACGTCTGGCGGCACCGGCGGCAGGGACCGCCGAGCTTCCGCATGGGGCCACGCGGTCGCGTCATGTACCGGCTGGAAGCTGTGGATGCCTGGATCCGCGAACAAGAACAGGCCGACTCCCGCTCCAACACGGTCCTTAGCCCGCTGAGCGCCACTCCGCAATATCGGTCCAGTCGCACGCCCAGCATTTGACGCGCCATGTGTCGTAGAGCGTCGTTGCCACCCCCGTCATCAAGGAGGCCCATCTGGCTGGCTACATAGAAGATCGCTGGGTCAAGAAGAAAAAGGACCCCGTGACCGGAAAAAGGGAGAGAACCGCTCGCTACGGCAAGGGTAAGCGGTACAAGGTCGCCGGCATACCTGGCGTCCGGGATCGCTCCTTCGACACCCTGGAGGACGCCAAGGCGTGGCTTCGTCGGGCAGCGACGGATGAGGAGCGGGGCGAGTTCGTAGACCCGCGTGACGGATCCATCACTTTGGCCGACTACATCACGATGCACTGGGCGCCGGGCAAGGGAGGTGTTCCGAAGACTCAGGACAACCAGGAGCGGAGAGTGCGCCTTCATATCGTTCCGCACCTGGGCGAGAGCCCGCTAAGAAACATCACGGCGGCGGATCTGCGTGCGTACATAGCGAAGTTGGAGGCCACTGTCTCCTCGGTCGACTACCGGCGCGGCATCCTGTCCGAGCTGTCCTCCATTCTGGAGGCGGCTGTCGATGACAAGCGGCTTGCCAGGAACCCCATGCACGCGAAGTCCGTGCGGTGGCCCAAGGCGTCACAAGAACGACGCGAGGCTTGGCCGTTGGAGAGGGCGCTGCGAGTACGAGACGTGATCAGCCCGCGAAACCGGATAGCCGTCGTAGTCGGCCTGGGGTGCGGACTCCGTCAGGGCGAGGTGTTCGGGCTGAGCCCGGAGGACATCGACTACGCGCGAGGCGTCCTCCACGTACGCCGCCAAATCCAGGCGATCAGGGGAAGGCTGTACTTCGCCCTGCCGAAGGGAGCCAAGACCCGTACCGTCGACATGCCCTCCTCGGTGGCTGAGGAGTTGAAGCGCCATGTCGAAGCGTTCCCACCAGTGGAGGTGGAGCTTCCGTGGGGGAAGCCGGGGGGGCAGGGGAGGAAGTTCTCCCTGCTGCTCACCACACGACTCGGCAACGCCGTCGCGGTGAACACGTGGAACACCTACACCTGGAAGCCCGCGTTGGCCGAGGCCGGAATCATCCCGCCGCGCGCCGAGGGAGCGAAACCCTGGCAGTGGGCGGCGGCCCCGAAGGACGGCTTCCACGTGCTGCGGCACACCTATGCCTCGATCATGCTGGAGGCGGGAGAGTCCGTCGTGACCTTGGCGCGGTGGCTCGGGCACTCCTCGCCCGCGATCACCCTCGGTTACTATGCTCACTTCATGCCGGAGGCCGGAAGCAAGGGGCGAACGGCCATTGACGGACTGCTGGGGAGACAGGGAAATCTGCATGCCGGTCAAAACTCCCCAGATTCTCCCCAGGGCCGCTTACGGGCGTTTCCCGCTACTGCGCTCCTCCGAAGTTGGTCGTGGATTGCAAGGCTGAAGAGACGGATGGCCTGGGAAAATGTTGAAAGAGGTCACGGCGACCCGCTACATCACGCCCTTGCGTGAGGGCGGCTCGCTGCCGGGGCTCGTCGAGGCCGACGACTTCGGGACGTACGTCATGAAGTTCACCGGCGCGGGACAGGGCCGCAAGACACTGGTCGCCGAGGTCGTCTGCGGCGAACTCGCCCGCCGGCTCGGGTTCCGGATGCCCCGCCTGGTCACCGTCGAGCTGGACTCCGTCCTGGGGCTCGGCGAGCCCGAGCAGCAGGTGCAGGAGCTGCTGCGGTCCAGCGGAGGCACCAACCTCGGCATGGACTTCCTCTCCGGCGCCCTCGGTTACGACCCGCTCGCCTTCCCGGTGAGCCCGGAGGAGGCCGGGCGGATCGTCTGGTTCGACGCGCTGATCAACAACGTGGACCGCTCCTGGCGCAACCCCAACCTCCTCGTGCACCGCGGCGAGCTGTGGCTCATCGACCACGGCGCCACGATGATCTGGCACCACAACTGGCCCTCCGCCGAGGCCTCCGCGGCCCGCCCCTACGACGCCTCCGACCACGCCCTCGCCCGGTTCGCCCCGGCCGTGACCGCCGCAGCGGCCGAGCTGGCCCCCAAGGTCACCGAGGACCTCCTCGCCGAGGTCACCGCCGAGATCCCCGACGCCTGGCTGGCCGGCGAGCCAGGCTTCGACACCCCCGACGACCTGCGGCGGGCCTACACGCGGCCCCTGCTCGCCCGGGCGGCCGTCGTCGCCGAGCGCATCACCGGTATCGAGGAGGGCAAGTGAGCGAGACCCACATTCACATGGCCGGCCATGTGGCCGAGCGCCACATCACCCGGGCGGGCCAGGGCGGCGACCGGGACGTGTTCGAGTACGCCCTGCTGCGGGTCGTACCCCGCGTGGAGCGCGGCGAGTGCATCAACGCGGGCGTGGTCGTCTACTGCCGGGCCCAGGCCTACGTCGGCGCGCGCACCCATCTCGACGAGGCCCGGCTGCTCGCCCTCGACCCGGCGGCCGACGTGGCCGGGGTGCGGGCCGCGCTCGGTGCCGTCGAGCGCCACTGCGCGGGCGGCGAGGAGGCCGGACAGGCGGCCGGCGACGACGCGGGGCGCCGCTACCGCTGGCTGGTCGCGCCCCGCTCCACCATCGTTCAGCCCGGCCCCGTGCACACCGGACTGACCGCCGATCCGGCGGCCGAAACCGAGCGCCTGCTGGACCTCCTGGTGAGGTAATGGATCACACCACCCGGTGTCCCGTTGACACCGGGTGCCAGGGCTTCTAGCGTCACGGGTGCTGAAGGTACTAAGCGGTCGCTCACCGCACCAGGCAGGTTCTCTCAAGAGCCAGACAGGTTCTCTCAAGGGCGAGGAGAAGCACCAATGTCCACCACTGAACAGCGGGTCGCGATCGTCACCGGCGCGGCGCGCGGTATCGGCGCCGCCACCGCCGTACGACTGGCCGCCGAGGGTCGCGCGGTCGCCGTGATCGACCTGGACGAGGCCGCCTGCAAGGACACGGTCGAGAAGATCACCGCGGCCGGCGGCAAGGCCATCGCGGTCGGCGCGGACGTCTCCGACGAGGCGCAGGTCGAGGCGGCCGTCGCCCGGGTCGCGGCGGAGCTGGGCGCCCCGACGATCCTGGTCAACAACGCGGGCGTGCTCCGCGACAACCTGCTGTTCAAGATGAGCGTCTCGGACTGGGACACCGTCCTGAACGTCCACCTGCGCGGCTCGTTCCTGATGACCAAGGCCGTCCAGAAGCACATGGTCGACGCGGGCTTCGGCCGGGTCGTCAACCTCTCCTCGTCCTCGGCGCTGGGTAACCGCGGCCAGGCGAACTACTCGGCCGCCAAGGCCGGCCTGCAGGGCTTCACCAAGACCCTCGCCATCGAGCTGGGCAAGTTCGGCATCACCGCCAACGCCGTCGCCCCCGGCTTCATCGCCACCGAGATGACCAAGGCCACCGCCGACCGCGTCGGCATGGGCTTCGACGACTTCAAGAAGGCCGCCGCCACCCAGATCCCGGTGCAGCGCGTCGGCGAGCCCGAGGACATCGCCAACGCCATCGCCTTCTTCACAGGCGAGGCGGCCGGCTTCGTCTCCGGCCAGGTGCTGTACGTCGCCGGCGGACCGCTGAACTAGGGCATTCAGGGATATTGGGGAACACGGACATGACTGAACTCCCGGAGCTTTCCGGCAAGGTCGCGCTCGTCACCGGCGCGAGCCGCGGCATCGGCTACGGCGTCGCCGAGGCGCTGATCGCCCGCGGTGACCGCGTGTGCATCACCGGCCGCAACGAGGACGCCCTGAAGGAGGCCGTCGAGCAGCTCGGCGCCGAGCGGGTCATCGCCGTCGCCGGCAAGGCCCACGACCTCGCCCACCAGGCCGAGGCCGTCGAGCGCACCATGGAGGCCTTCGGCCGCGTCGACTTCCTGGTCAACAACGCGGGCACCAACCCGGTCTTCGGCCCGATCGCCGACCTCGACCTGGACGTCGCCCGCAAGGTGTTCGAGACCAACGTGATCTCGGCGCTCGGCTTCGCCCAGAAGACCTGGCACGCCTGGCAGAAGGACAACGGCGGCGCGATCGTCAACATCGCCTCGATCGCGGGCCTCGCACCCTCGCCGTTCATCGGCGCCTACGGCGTCAGCAAGGCCGCGATGATCAACCTGACCCAGCAGCTCGCGCACGAGTTCGCGCCCAGGGTGCGGGTCAACGCGATCGCCCCGGCCGTCGTGAAGACCAAGTTCGCCCAGGCCCTGTACGAGGGCCGGGAGGCGGAGGCGGCCGCCGCCTACCCGCTCGGCCGGCTCGGCGTGCCCTCCGACATCGGCGGGGCGGCCGCGTTCCTCACCTCCGCGCAGTCCGACTGGGTCACCGGCCAGACGCTCGTCGTGGACGGCGGCATCTTCCTCAACGCCGGCGTGGGCGCCTGACCGGCTCTGCCGACCCGTCTCGTTCGGGCGCCGTTTCCCAGCGGAACGGCGCCCGAAACGCTTCACACGGTCCGCACAGCGCGATGACAACGTCGTCATAACACAATCGATCAAGAACGCCCGCCCCGGGGGTGGTTCAGAGCCCCGGACGCTGCGGTATGGTCTGCCGACCCTTGGTATGGCAGATCGAGGAGCGTGCGCGTGTTCAACCGGAACCGATTCCTGCGGAGAGTCGCGGCGATCGCGTCCATATCCCTGGTGGCGGGCTGCAGCCTGCTGTCCGACGGCGATCCCGGCAGCAAGGGACCCATCGTCGTGGGTACCACCAGCGCCCCCAGCACGCTGGACCCGGCCGGTGCCTGGGACGGTTCCTGGGAGCTGTACCGGAACATCTTCCAGACGCTTCTCGCCTACCCGAACGGTGCCACGACCCCGCAGCCCGACGCCGCCGAGAGCTGCTCCTTCACCGACTCCGGCAGCCGCACCTACCGCTGCAAGCTGCGCGCGGGCATGAAGTTCGCCGACGGCGACCCGCTGGACGCCAAGGCCGTCCAGCACTCCATCGACCGCATCCGCACCATCAACGCCCCCGGCGGACCCGCCGGCCTGCTCGGCAGCCTGGACTCGGTGGACGCGGTCGGCGACCGCGAGGTGGTCTTCCACCTCAACCAGCCCGACGCCACCTTCCCGTTCGTGCTGGCCACCCCGGCCATGTCCATCGTCGACCCCGACGACTACCCCGCGAACTCCCTGCGCAAGGACACCAAGGTCTACGGCTCCGGGCCGTACCAGTTGCAGTCCTACGAGGAGGGCGAGAAGGCCGTCCTGGTCCGCAACGACCACTACGACGGCTTCGCCAAGCGGCAGAACGACGAGGTGACCATCCGCTACTTCCAGGACTCGGCGAGCATGGTCAAGGCGCTGCGCGACAAGCAGATCGACGTCACCTACCGCGGTCTGGCCGCCGACGACATCATCGCCCTGCAGCGGCACGGCGACACCGACCTGCAGCTGGTGGACGGCACCGGCACCGACATCAGCTACCTGGTGTTCAACCCCAAGGACCCGTGGGCCAAGCAGCCCGCCGTCCGCAGGGCCATCGCCCAGGCCGTCGACCGGGGCGCCATCGCGCACAAGGTCTACAAGGACACCGTGGACCCGCTGTACTCCATGGTCCCCAAGGGCCTCACCGGCCACTCCACCGACTTCTTCGACGACTTCGGCGAGCCCAGCGTCTCCAAGGCCCGCAAGATCCTCCTGGACGCGGGCATCACCCAGCGCGTCCCGCTCACCTTCTGGTACACCACCGACCGCTACGGCTCCGAGACGGCCCTGATGTTCCAGGAGCTGAAGCGGCAGCTGGAGGACTCCGGCCTGTTCACGATCACCCTCAAGAGCCGCCCCTGGAAGACCTATGTGGTCGGCTACCAGAAGGGCGAGTACCCGGTGTTCGGCCGCGGCTGGTTCCCGGACTTCCCCGATGCGGACAACTTCATCGCGCCGTTCGTCGGCGAGAAGAACGCGCTCGGCACCCCCTACGACTCCAAGCAGATCACCTCGGTGCTGCTGCCCCGCTCGCGGGCCCAGGGCGACCGCGCCAAGGTGGTGAAGGACCTGGAGGCGGCCCAGCAGATCATGGAGAACGACGCCCGGCTGCTCCCGCTGTGGCAGGGGAGGCAGTTCGTGGCGGCCAACGACGACATCTCGGGCGGCGAGCAGGCCCTCGACCCGTCGACGATCATGATGATGTGGGAGCTGCACCGCAAGACCAGCTGGTGATTCCGGCGTGCGGCACCGGTTGTCAGTGGTCGCCTGTAGGTTCTGAGATCTGCAAGTGACCGCACATCGTGAGGACGTTGACGTGACCGACACCGCCATGCTGCCCGAGTCCTGGCGCGGGGTTCTGGGCGACGAGTTGCAGCAGCCCTACTTCAAGGAGCTGACCGAGTTCGTCGAGGAGGAGCGGGCGAACGGCCCCGTCTACCCGCCGCGCGAGGAGGTCTTCGCCGCGCTGGAGGCGACGCCGTACGAGAAGGTCAAGGTCCTCGTCCTCGGCCAGGACCCGTACCACGGCGAGGGCCAGGGCCATGGCCTGTGCTTCTCCGTCCGCCCGGGAGTGAAGACCCCGCCCTCCCTCCGGAACATCTACAAGGAGATGCACGAGGAGCTGGGCCTGCCCGTCCCCGACAACGGCTATCTGATGCCGTGGGCCGAGCAGGGCGTGCTGCTGCTCAACGCGGTGCTCACCGTCCGGGCCGGCGAGGCCAACTCGCACAAGGGCAAGGGCTGGGAGAAGTTCACCGACGCCGTCATCCGCGCGGTCGCCTCCCGGCCCGACCCGGCGGTCTTCGTACTGTGGGGCAACTACGCGCAGAAGAAGCTCCCGCTGATCGACGCGAGCCGGCACGTCGTGGTCAAGGGCGCGCACCCCTCGCCGCTGTCCGCGAAGAAGTTCTTCGGCTCCCGCCCGTTCACGCAGATCAACGAGGCGATCGCCGCGCAGGGCCACGAGGCGATCGACTGGCGGGTCCCGAATCTGGGCTGACGGGTGCGTGGGGCACGACTGCCCGCGGCCGCGGTACGACTCAGCCCGCGGCCGCTCAGTTCCCCGAGGGGCGCGGGCCGCATCCCCGTGCGGCTCCGCCGCGGGGCGCGACCAGCCCACCACGCCCCCGCGGCCGACCACCGGTCCACAGTGCAACGGCGCCGCCTGACCAGCAATCCTCGTGGGGCCGGTTAGCGTCGGGAGCGGACACACCGACGACGGCCCGGAGGGCACCGTGGCGGAGCGACAGGAGCAGGCGGCGCCGGATGCCGTGCTGACGCGGATCGGGCAGGTCGTGATGCTGCATCACGGCGGCGACCGCGAGGAGGCCCGGCACCGCTTCCTCCAGCTGTGGGCGGAGGTCGGCGAGCACGGCGCCCCGCTGCACCGCTGCACCCTGGCCCACTACCTGGCCGACACCCAGGACGACCCGTCCGACGAACTGGCCTGGGACCTCAGGGCGTTGTCGGCGGCCGAGGAGCTGGCGGACGGCCGGGGCGCCGGTGACCCGCTGAGCGTCCGCGCCTTCTTCCCCTCGCTCCACCTCAACCTGGCCGCCGACTACGTCAAGCTGGGCCGCGCCGAGGCCGCCCGCAGCCATCTGCGCCGGGCCCGCCGCGCCGCCGGCTCCCTGACCGACGACGGCTACGGCGACGGCGTACGCGCGGCGATCAGCCGCCTGGAGCTGCGCCTGGGGGACGACGACTCCCCGGACGGCGACTCCTGGCGACCACCGCGACAGCGGCCCACACCCTAGAGGCTGCATCTGCCTACGGCCGGCTCAATGGCCGTACGTCTGCTCGCAGATCACCGCCTCGGGGCTGTCTCCGCGCCAGCCGCCGTACTGCTTGCCGAGAGCGCACACGTCCGGGGCCTTCGGGACCGGCTGTGACACGTCCGGGAGGTCGACGCGCGGCTTGCGGGGGTGGTCCGGGTGGGGATGCGGGTGCGGCCGGGGGTGTGCGGGCGGGGCCGGTGGGCGGTGGGTGACCGGCGGTGCCGCCGACGCCCGGTGCGGGGCGGCGGACGGATGGGCGTGGTGCGGGTGCTTGGACGGGCCGACCATCGCCAGTGCCTCCCGCGCCGGTGCCTGCACCACCCGCGGCTCGGCACTGCCGTCCGGCCGGGGCGCGGTCGGCTGCGAGGGCGCGGTGTCCGGCGGGGGCCCGGGCGCCGCCGGGCTCGGTACGGTCACACATCCGGAGAGGGCCGAGACGGCCACGGTGACCAGGAGCGCTGCGGTGGTCGTCGTTCGATGCACCCGGGCAACTCTGGTGGGTCGGCCTCCGGATTGGCACCGCGCACCGGAGGTTGCGCCCCCCGCACGGGTGATCTCGTGCCCCGTACGGAGGGTTTCGGAGTGCCGAGGGTGACGTTCAGTCGCCGGTGGCGCCGTCGATCCGCTCGCGGACGAGGTCGGCGTGGCCGTTGTGCCGGGCGTACTCCTCGATCATGTGCGTGTAGATCCACCGGAGGCTGAACGGCTCATCGGTGAACCGGCTCTTCCCGTGGGAGAGGTCGTCGAGCGCGAAGCCGGCCGCGTTGCGCCGAGCCGTCTCGATCTCCGCCTGCCAGGTGCCGTGCGCCTCCTCCCAGGTGTCCGCCTCGGTGAGGTGGAACTCGCCGTCCCGGTCCTCCTCGGTGTAGTAGATCGGGCCGGGGTCGTCGCCCACCAGGACCTTGCGGAACCAGCCCCGCTCCACCTCGGCCATGTGCCGCACCAGGCCCAGGAGGGACAGCTCCGAGGGCGGTACGGACGCGGTCCGCAGCTGTGCGTCGGTCAGGCCCTCGCACTTCCAGGCCAGGGTCTGGCGGTGGTAGTCCAACCAGCCCTCCAGCATGGCGCGTTCACCGGCGTTCTGGGCGGGCTCCTGGCGTTCCGTCGTCATGCCCGCATCCTCGCAACACCGGGCGGGGTACCACCAGCGGGTTTCAGGTGCCCAGCATCCCGGCCAGCAGCTCCCGCAGTCCCTTGCGCACCTCCTCCAGGCTCGGCACCTCGGCACTGAAGGAACCGGCCGCGCACGAGAACATCAGCCCGTCCGCCCAGGCGACCAGCGACAGCACGTGCCGGGCCGGGTCGGTCGAGCCCACGGCGGTGAGCATCGCCGCCAACTGCTCCTTGAAGACGGCGCCGGTCGCGTCGTAGAAGGCGCGCAGCTCGGGGCGGCGGGTGGCCTCCAGGGCCAGCTCGTAGCGGGCGATCAGCAGCTCGCGGCCCCCGGTCACGGAGCGGTGCACCGCCAGGGCCAGTCCCTCGGCCAGCGCGTCGCGCCCGCCCCGCGGGTCCGGCATCTCCTCCAGCGCGAGCACCCGCGCCTCCCGCTCGGCGTGCCGCCGTACCGCGAGTTCCAGCAGCGCCTGCCGGGTGCGTGCCACGTTCGAGGTCGAGCCCTGCGGCAGCCCGGCCGCCTCGTCCACCGCCCGGTGCGTCAGGCCGCGCATCCCGCGCTCGGCGAGCAGGGCGAGGGCGGTGTCGGCCACGAGATCGGCGCGGGACGCGCTCGGGGTGCGTACGGACATGAGCCGACCCTACCCGTCTCACTACGGCTGTAGTAAAGTTGCGCTCACTACATCTGTAGTCTTCAGGAGGAGCCATGGCACAGCCGGCCCGCGCGATCGTCATCGGCGGCGGAATCGGAGGCCTGACCGCGGCCGCGGCCCTGCACCGGCGGGGCTGGGAGGTCACCGTGCTGGAGCGGGCCCGCTCGCTGGAGCCGGTGGGCGCGGCCATCTCGCTCGCCCCGAACGCCCTGCGCGCCCTGGACGTCATCGGCATCGGCGACGAGATCCGCGACCTGGCCAACTGGCAGGGCGACGGAGGCCTGCGCACCCCGGGCGGCCGGTGGCTGTCCCGCTCCAGCGCCGAGGCCGCCGCCGCCCGCTTCGGCGGCCCGCTGGTCCTGCTGCCCCGCACCACCCTCGTCGCCCGCCTCGCCGCCCTGCTCCCGCCCGGCACCGTCCGCACGGCCGCCACCGCGACCCTCGCCGACCCGGGGGACACGGCCCGCCCGGCCCGGGTGAGCGCCGGCGGCGAGGAACTGGAGGCCGACCTGGTGGTCGGCGCGGACGGCATCAACTCCCGCGTCCGCAGTGCGCTGTTCCCCGCCCACCCGGGGCCGGTGTACGCCGGGTTCACCACCTGGCGGGTGCTGATCCCGGTGCCCGGCGCCGAGTTCGCCTCGCACGAGACCTGGGGCCGGGGTCGCATCTGGGGCACCCACCCGCTCAAGGACGGCCGGGTCTACGCCTACGCGGCCGCCATGACCCCCGCCGGGGAGCGGGCTCCCGACGACGAGAAGGCCGAACTCGTGCGCCGGTTCGGGGACTGGCACGACCCGATCCCCGCCGTCATCGCCGCCGCCCGGCCCGAGGACGTCCTGCGCCACGACGTCCACCACATCGCCCGGCCCCTGCCCGCCTACCACCGGGGCCGCACCGTCCTCCTCGGCGACGCCGCCCACGCCATGCCGCCGACGCTCGGCCAGGGCGGCAACCAGGCGATCGAGGACGCGATCGTCCTCGCCCACAGTGCCGACGACCTCGCCGCCTACACAGCCGCCCGCCTCCCGCGTACGACAGCGATCGGGCGCCAGGCCGTCAAGGTCGCCCGCCTCAACATGGCGCGAGGCCGTGCCGTCGTCGCCGTACGCGACACCGCGATCGCCGCCCTGTCGAAGGCAGGTCCCGCGCTGTTCCTGCGGAGCTTCGACGGCATCGCCGACTGGCGGCCCCCGTATGCTTCCGAGCAGGCACACGCGGACAGGCGGTAGGGGAGCGCACGTGAAGGTCGGCTGCATCGGTCTCGGGGACATCGCGCAGAAGGCGTACCTGCCGGTGCTGAGCACCCAGGCCGGGGTCGACCTCCACCTGCAGACCCGCACGCCCGACACCCTGACCCGGGTCGCGGACTCGCTCCACCTGCCCGAGGACCGGCGGCACACGACCCTCGACTCCCTGCTGGAGGCGGGCCTCGACGCGGCCTTCGTGCACGCGCCCACCGTCGCCCACCCGGAGATCGTCGCCCGGCTGCTGGAAGCGGGCGTACCCACGTACGTGGACAAGCCGCTCGCCTACGAACTCGCCGACTCCGAACGGCTGGTGGATCTCGCCGAGGAGCGCGGTGTCTCGCTCTTCGTCGGCTTCAACCGGCGCTACGCCCCCGCGTACGCGCAGTGCCAGGACCACCCGCGCGAGCTGATCCTCATGCAGAAGAACCGGATCGGGCTGCCCGAGGAACCGCGCTCGATGATCCTGGACGACTTCATCCATGTCGTCGACACCCTGCGGTTCCTGGTGCCGGGCCCGGTCGACGACGTCACCGTCCGCGCCCGCACCGAGGGCGGGCTGCTCCACCACGTCGTGCTCCAGCTCGCCGGGGACGGCTTCACCGCGCTGGGCGTGATGAACCGGCTCAGCGGCTCGGCCGAGGAGATCCTGGAGGTCTCCGGGCAGGACACCAAGCGCCAGGTGCTCAACCTCGCCGAGGTCGTCGACCACAAGGGACAGCCGACGGTGCGCCGGCGCGGCGACTGGGTTCCGGTGGCCCGGCAGCGCGGCATCGAGCAGGCGGTCCTCGCGTTCCTGGAGGCGGTGCGCGCGGGCCGGGTGCTCAGCGCCCGTGACGCACTGGCGACCCATGAGCTGTGCGAGCGGGTCGTACGAGCGGTTCTCGACCCGTCCGGCGCTGCCTGAGCGCCCGCACGCCCTCGGTGCCGCACAGCGCGGCCAGCACCAGCAGCGCGCCGTGCACCGGCCAGTCGCCGTAGCGGACGTACGGGGTGACGCCGTGCGCGAGCGGTACGTCGTACACACGCGCGGTGCTCGCGCCGGTGCCGAGCCACGGTCCGAGGCGCTGCCCGCTCGGGCCGTAGACGGCGGAGACGCCGGTCAGCGTGGCGTGCACCATCGGGCGGCCGGTCTCGGCGGCGCGCAGCGCGGCCAGCGAGGCGTGCTGCTCCGGAGCCCAGCTGTGCTGGAAGGTCGAGGTCGCGGACTGGCCGAGGAGGACGTCGGCACCGTCCTCGGCGAGATGCCGGCTCATGTCCGGGAACGCGGTCTCGAAGCAGATCATCGGGCCGATGCGCAGCCCGTGCCCGACGTCCATCACGACCTGCTCGGTGCCGCGCCGCCGGTCCTCGCCCGCCGCCTTGCCGACGGAGGTGGCCCAGCCGAGCAGCGAGCGGGCCGGGATGTACTCCCCGAAGGGAACGAGACGCATCTTGTCGTACCGGGCTCCGGTCGGGCCGTCCGGGCCGATGAGGACCGAGCTCTTGTAGATGCCGGGCCGGTCCGAGCGGCGTGCGTCCACGTTGACCAGGATGTCCGCACCGGTCTGCCGGGACAGCGCCGCGATCCGCCGCGCCAGGTCGGGCCGGCGGCCCAGGTCGAAACCGACGCTGCTCTCGCCCCAGACGATCAGGTCGACGTGCTGTCCGGCCAGCTGCCGGGTCAGCTGCTCCTCGTGGTCGAAGCGCCGGTCGCCGCCGTCCATGACGCCGGGCTGTACGACGGCGATGCGGACGCGCCCGTCGATGTCCGGGCGGGGTGACCACACCCAGGCCGCCGAGGTGGCGGCCGCTGTGGCGACGAGCGAGGCAAGGGCGGGTATCCGGAACTCGCGCACGGCCACCAGCATGGCGACCGCGACATTGACGGCCACCACCAGGAAGCTGAGCAGCCACACCCCGCCCACCGAGGCCAGCCGCAGCGCCGGGGCCACCTGCCACTGGCTGGAGCCGAGCATGCCCCAGGGCCCGCCGAGGCCCTGCCAGGAGCGGACCAGCTCCACCGCCAGCCAGGCCGACGGCAGCACCAGCAGCGCGGCCACGCCCCGCCCCGGCGACGGCACCCCGCCCAGGAACCTGCGGACCAGCCAGCCCCAGGGCGCCCACAGCAGACTCAGCAGCCCGGCTATCAGGAAGAGGAACACATGCAGGCTCGGCAACAGCCAGTGGTGCACGGCCAGCATGAAACCGAAGCCGCCCCACCAGCCGTCGTACGCCGCCCGCCGCCCGGTCGGTGCCGAGCGCACCAGCAGGATCCAGGGGACCAGGGCGACGTACGCGAACCACCACAGCGAGGGCACCGGGAACGCGAACACGGGCAGAGCACCGGCGAGAGCGACGACGACGGAGCGCCGCCAGGAGGAGGTCAGCCAGCGGTCGATCGTCCTCATACGGAGTCTCCCTACCTGGGCTGCCTCCAGTGTGCGCGCCGGAAGCGATCTCCGACAGAGGGCACCGGGGCGGCTCAGCGGCTCACTCGGGCACGGCCGCCGGGCTGCGCTCGGGCATGCGGCGCCACTTCTCGTGCACGACGACCTCGCGCAGCCGCCAGCCGTCCCGCGTGCGCAGCAACCCGAAGTCGTACCGGCCGCCGCACACCAGGTCCGGCGCACCGGAGCCGCCGTCGCCCGCGAAGCGCATCGGGTTGAGGTAGTCGGCGCGCACCCGCGCGGTGTCCCCGGTGTCGTGCTCCAGGATCCCGAACCGCAGCCGCCGGTTGACGATCAGATGCTGCCGCATCGCGAACAGGTCCAGACTCTCGGCGAGCCACCCGGCCACCCGGCCGGCCTCGCCCTCGATACCGCCGGCGGAACGGTAGTCGGCCCGCCCGTCCGGCGTGAACAGCCCTCGGTACGCCGTCCAGTCACCGTCGTCCACCGCCGCGGCGTACTCGGTGACCAACTCGTCCACGGCCAGCCGGTCCATCACGGTAGCGAGCTCTACGCGCTGCGTCATCGGGACAGTGTTGGACATGGGGCGGCAGGTGCCAAGAGGCGTGCCGGACTATTAGGCCGCCCGAACCTGTGTACGCCTGTCTCAGCGAGGGATGCCCGCATCATCCAGGTACCGGTGCATGACGTCCGTGGGAAGGCCCGGGTTGCCGAGGGCGTGGGTGGAGAGCTCCGGATTCCCGCAGCTTCGGAGGATGAGGTCGACCGGCAGCGCGGGGTGCTCGGCCGCCATGGCACGTACGCGATCGTCGGGGTCGGCGAGCAGCCGGATCACAGCATCGACGGGCGCTTCGGGGTCGAGCCCCACCAGCCATCGTTTCTGTGGATCCGGGTCGTCGGCGAAGCGCTGTCCGTTGCCCGCGCGCGGGAAGTTGGGGTGGCGCAGCAGAAAGCCCTTGGTGATGACCTTGCAGTCCAGAAACGTCTGCAGCACCACCTCGCCGTCGACGGTCGGTTGGTTCTCGCACAGCAGGAGGCGCACGGCGTAGTCGTCGTCCTTCGAGAGCAGGTCGACGGCGTCGGCGGGCAGGTGCGGGCTGTAGGCGGCGCTGCGCCGCAGCAGGGTGTGGGCCGACCCGGCGCATCGGCGCAGGACGTCGGGATCGGCGCAGAGGCGGACCCATTCGACCGGATCGTGCCGGTCGGACGGGCTGATGGTGACGTCCATGGCGGTACGTTCGGTCTCCGTCAGCTCGGGCCGTACCGATACCTCCAGCCGTACGCGGTACGAGTCGTCGTCCGCCAACGTCATGACGATGTCGAGGGGAACATGGAGATTGGCCGCCAGCTCCCGCCGGTCCTCCTCTTCGGCGCTCACCGCGAGCTGTTCGGCGGTCGCCGTGCTCATGGCGCCGTACCGGATCACCTCCTGCCTGTGGAAGCCGCCGATTCCCGCGTCGAGCAGGAGGTCCGTGCAGCCCGCGTCATCGCGGCAGGCCTTGAGCATGGCCGCCTGACGTACTTTGTCGTCGGTGTCGCGGAGCAGACGGTCCCGGGTGTCCTCGGAGAGCAAGGTCCACTGGCGGCAGGCGGCCTGCCGAAGGTCCGCGTCCCGGTCGTCGGCGAGCCCGGCGACCAGGCTCGGAGCAGTGTGGCGGCCGAAGGCTGCGCTGCGGCGGACCCGCAGTTCCGGATCGGCGAGCAGGCGCTGCTGCGTGGACAGGGGCAAGGGCATGACGGGGATGCGGAACCCTTCGGGTCCGCCGGCCAGAGCATGGCGGACGCGTGGATCGGCGTCGTCCACGAGCCGGGCGCGTTGTTCCGCCGTCACCTCGGTGTTGTCAGTGAATGCGGTGCGCAGCCAGCGGTCGGGATGCGTGACGACGGCGTCGACCACCTCGTCCGGCAGAGCACGCCGGACGATCGTCTCCCAGGCCGCGATGGCCTCCTCGGACAGCAGCCGGGTCAGTACCTCGGCCGGCGCCGCAGGATTGCGCGCGATCGCCTCAAGGGTCTCGCGGTGACCGCGATGTCCGCTCATGGTGCCCCTCCCTGTTCGCCGGCCGGCGTCGCGGCCCGCGGATTCTGTGCATGACGCGTGTCCAAGGTCAACGTCGGCGATATTCGGTGGTGCGGGGCGCCGCCGGCAGCCGAACCTGTCCCTGTGAACGATCAATCAGTCGAATCCGAGCCCAAGTTCCGCATCCGGGCCCGGCACACGGACTCCACGGTCACCGTCTACCAGGCCTACCGCCCGGAGATAGGCGCCGCGGCGGCAGGCACCGGCCGCTTTCCGGCCTCCTGGAAGCGGGACCGGATGACGTGGATCAAGCCGTCCTTCCTGTGGATGATGTACCGCTGCGGCTGGGGCACCAAGGAGGGGCAGGAGACGGTGCTCGCCGTCGAGATCGCCCGCGACGGCTTCGAGTGGGCCCTGCGGCACTCCTGTCTGTCGCACTACGTGTCGGGCCTGCACGAGAACCAGGCCGCCTGGAAGAGGGAGTTGAGGCAGTCCCCGGCCCGTGTCCAGTGGGACCCGGAGCGGGACCTGCGCCTCAACCCGCTGCCGCATCGCTCGCTGCAGCTCGGCCTCGCGGGCGAGGCGGCCGCGCGCTATGCCGACGAGTGGATCGTCGGCATCGAGGACGTGACGCCGCTGGCGACGGAGATCCACGCGCTGGTACGGGCCGGCGACCTCGACCGGGCGGCGGAGCTGCTGCCGGAGGAGCGGCCGTACCCCGTGGCCGACGAGCTGCTCGCGCATCTGCGGGCGTAACCGTCGAGTTCGCCGGCCGGTGCCGGCCGGCCCCGGCCGTCAGTGGTCCGCGTCCTTGGCCCGACGATGAGCGACCTGTTCCCGTGCCGTGCGCCACCGTGACCGTGTCTGCTCGACCACGCTGTCCCACTGCCGGCGGACCTCGTGGTCGGAGGGACGGTGGCCCTGGCGGATCCGGATGAGCTCGTCGCATACCTCTCGCCCCAGTGCGGCCGATGCGACGAGCATGAGCATGGCGGCGAAGAGGGCCGAGAGCATCGCGAAGACGGCACCGACCACCCCGTAGCGTGCGGCGTAGGAGTTGAAGAGGTGCGGCAGATAGAAGGCTGTGCCCACGGAGTAGGCCACCGTCAGAACGGCTGCGGTGACGCCGAAGGGGATCAGGTCGGACCACGTGATCCGCTTCGCCGACAGGATCCAGCCGCTCCAGACCAGGAACACCGCGGTCACCGGTGCCTCGCACAGCGCGGTCGTCAGACCCAGCCCGTGCCCGTCGACGACGGCGGAGAGCCACCCGGTGATCACCGCGTAGCCGCCGAGGGTCAGGATCCAGCACAGGCCGTAGCGTGTGTTGCGCACGCTGAGGGGCTTCAGTTCCCAGGTCTGTTCGAAGAGCCGCTGCGAGGCTCGCGCGAAGCTCAGCGCCGAGATCGTCAGGAAGACCAGCCCGAAGATGCCCCCGCTCGTGCTGGTGCCCGTGGCGGGGGAGAAGAGGGAGTCGACCGCCTCGGCGCCTGCCCCGGTGAGGTGGTAGCGCTGGATGATCCGCTGCGCGGAGTCGTAGTGGACGACGTTGCTGAGGACGGCGCTGCTGAGGATGGCGAGCGGAACCAGCGCGGTGAGAGCGCTGGAGGCCAGGGCCATCGAGCGGTCGAATCCGACGATCTTCTGAAACCGGTTGATGACCCGCAACGCGAAGGCGGGACGCAGCCAGAACGTCAGCGTTCTGACGAGACGCTCGCGATTGATCCTCGCCGTCCTGCCCTCCGTGAAGATCGCAACTGGTGTGGCGGCGCGAGCCTAGAGGACGGTGACCGGGGTGATGAGGAACGACACGGCCGTGTGCCCGAAGCGGCGGGAGCGAGTGGCGCTCAGGCCGCCTCGATGATCTCTCCGCGGATGGCCTCCGCCCACTCGACCACCAACAGCTCGTACTCCGCGCGCTCCTGGGCCGACAGGGTGCCGCCCGCACGCAGCCACAGCGCCCGGATCTGCTCGTTGACCTCGGCAGCAGACCGCACGGAACCAGGGGGCAGGGAATCGGGGGACATGCGGACAAGCCTAGGGGCAAGCACTGACACTGCGCTACCGCGCCGCTACGCAGAACGTATGGGGTTGGTCACCGCCGATCGCGGCCGCGTTCTCGGTCGCGCCAGCCCAGAAGGCATATGCCCCACCCGGCTGCCGGGCGGAAGAAGTCGCGGCGACGGTGAAGCGCCGGTCCGCATAAGCCCGTTCGTCCCCCGGGCAGCCATCGAATCCGCAGGCCACGGCCGCTTCGGCGGAGTCCTCGGGCAGGTGGGAGAGGGCTCGTTCAGGTCCGCCCCGGCCGGCGCGCGGGAGATGTCCGAAACGGCAGGGGGCGGGGCGCCGGCGCCGTCAGCTCGCCGATTCCGCCGCGTGGGGGCTCAGGGCGCCCGCCGCCACCAGCGCGATGATGACGATGCCGAGGGCGACGCGGTACCAGACGAACGGCATGAAGCTCTTGTTGGAGATCCACTTCATGAACCAGGCGATCACCGCGTATCCCGACGCGAACGCGATCACCGTCGCGAACAGGGTCGGGCCCCAGTCGACATCGCCGCTGCCCACCGAGTCCTTCACCTCGAACAGCCCGGACGCCAGCACTGCCGGGATGGCCAGCAGGAAGGAGTAACGGGCCGCCGCCTCGCGCTTGTAGCCCATGAACAGGCCACCGCTGATGGTCGCTCCGGAGCGGGAGACACCGGGGATGAGGGCGCAGGCCTGGCAGAGGCCGAAGATCAGGCCGTCCTTGACACCGAGGTTCTCCAGCGCCTTGCGCTGCTTGGGCGCGCGGTGCCGCCCGCCGGTCTCGTCACGGGCCGCCAGGCGGTCGGCGACGCCGATCACCACGCCGACGACGATGAGCATCGTCGCGGTGATCCGCAGATCACGGAACGGCCCCTCGATCTGGTCCTTGAGCGTCACGCCGAGCACGCCGATCGGGATCGAGCCGACGATCACCAGCCAGCCCATCTGCGCGTCGTGGTTCCGCCGCATCGTCTTGTCGAACAGTGACCGGAACCAGGCCGAGATGATCCGCCCGATGTCCTTGCGGAAGTAGATCAGGACCGCCGCCTCCGTACCGATCTGGGTGATCGCGGTGAAGGCCGCCCCGGGGTCCTTCCAGCCCGAGAAGGCCGCGGTCAGCCGCAGATGCGCGCTGGAGGAGACGGGCAGGAACTCGGTCAGCCCCTGGACGAGTCCGAGGACGAGGGATTCAAACCAAGACATGAAGGTGCGACGTCCAAGCGCTGATGGGATACGTGGCGATGGGGATGCGTGGTGATCATGTGACGAGAGCAGCGTATCGGGCTCTGGAGACCGCCCGGGAACAGGGGTTCGCCGCCTGCTCCCTGGTGCGCGGCCGGACACGGAGGCCCCCAGGTCGCGCCGGGTGTTGACCGGCCCCGGCGCCTCCGCTTACGTTGCAGCGCAGGAGAAAGCGCTTGCTGCATCCGCCGCACCGCGCCGCCGCCGTCCCCGGAGGAGTGCTGAACCCGCCCATGTCCCGCTCGACATCCCCCTTCGCCGGCCGGCGCATCCGGGCGGCCGTCATCGGCGCCGGCGCCATCGGGCGCGGATCGCATCTGCCCGCGCTCGCCCGACTCGCCGAGGAGGGCGAGACGGAGGTCGTGGCCGCCGTCGACATCGACAAGGACGCCGTGGAGGCGTTCTGCGCCGAGGCGGGCATCCCGCACGCCTACACCGACCTGGACCGGATGCTCGCCGAACAGCGGCCCGACCTGGTCACCATCGGCACCCCGCCCACGCTGCACCGCGCACAGACGGTGGCCGCGCTGCGCGCCGGGGCCTGGGTGTGGTGCGAGAAGCCCCCGGTGCCCTCGCTCGCCGACTTCGACGCGATCGAGGCGGAGGAGGGCACCGGCGGCGGGCCGTACGCGTCGATCGTCTTCCAGCACCGCTTCGGCTCCGGATCCGAGCATGTGCGGCAGCTCCTCGCCGAGCGGGCGATGGGGCGCCCGCTGGTGGCCCACTGCCAGACCACCTGGTACCGGGACACCGCCTACTACGCCGTGCCCTGGCGGGGCCGCTGGCACACCGAGGGCGGCGGCCCCGCCATGGGGCACGGCATCCACCAGATGGATCTGCTGCTGGACCTGCTCGGGCCGTGGAGCGAGGTGCGGGCCATGGCCGGCCGGCTGGTGCACGACGTGGAGACCGAGGACGTCTCCACCGCACTCGTCCGCTTCGAGAACGGGGCGCTGGCGACCGTCGTCAACAGCGTGCTGAGCCCCGACGAGGTCAGCCGCATCCGTATCGACTGCGAACGCGCCACCGTCGAACTCACCCACCTCTACGGGCACGCCAACGACAACTGGCGCATCACCCCGGCCCCGGACGTGCCGTCCGAACAGGTAGCCGCCTGGCGGGACTTCGGGCCCGACGTGCCCAGCTCGCACCTCGCGCAGCTGCGGGAGCTGATCGCGAGCATGCGCGCGGGCGAGCGGCCGCGCAGCAGCGGGGCGGACGGGCGCACCAGCCTGGAGCTGATCACCGCGCTGTACAAGTCGGCGTTCACCGACACGACCGTACGGGCGGGCGAGATCGGGCCGGGCGACCCGTACTACACGGCCCTGCACGGCGACGCGCCCGGCTGGGCACCCGCGGCGGCCGAGGAGGTCCCGGCATGAGCGGCGGGCTGCGCCTCGTCCACGCGCACGGCGACCGGATCACGGTGACCGAACGGCTCACCGGCGTCGAGCTGTTCGCCTACGTCTACCGTCCGGAGGCGGCCTGGGAGGCGCCGAAGCCGTACCTCCACCCGGTCCGGACCCTGGCGGGCGACGTCGTCACCGACTACCGGCCCAACGACCACCGCTGGCACAAGGGCCTGTCCCTGACGGCCTCGCACCTGTCCGGGGCGAACCTGTGGGGCGGCAACACATACGTCCACGGGAAGGGCTATCTCGAACTCCCACAGCGGGTCGGCTCGATGGTGCACGTCGGCTTCGACGAGATCGTCGCCGACGAGGACCGGGCCGTCATCGCCGAGCGGCTGACCTGGCACCCGCACAGCGGTGAGCTGTGGGCCGAGGAGGCCCGCCGCGTCGAGGTGCACGATGTCGACCCGGCCTCCGGCTCCTGGGCGCTGACCTGGACGTCCGCGGTGACCAACCGCCGCGAGGAGCCGCTGCGCTTCGGCAGTCCGACCACCGCCGGACGCGAGATGGCCGGCTACACGGGCCTGTTCTGGCGCGGCCCGCGCGCCTTCCGGGACGGCCGGATCATCGGCCCCGACGGGGAGGGGCCGGAGCTGATGGGCTCACAGAGCCCCTGGCTGGCGCTGTCCGGCGAGCACGACGGCACCGACGGCCACGCCACCGTTGTCTTCGCGCACGCCCCGGAGAACGATCATTCCGGCGCTCAGGGCACCCACCCCGCCCACTGGTTCGTCCGCAACGACCCCTTCGCGGGCATCGCCCCGTCCTGGGCCTTCCACCGAGAGCTGGAGCTGGCCCCCGGCGACACCCTCACCCGCCGCTACCGCGTCGTCGTGGCCGACGGCGCCTGGGAGCGGGAGGAGATCGCCAAGTACCTGGAGGCGCACCCGTGGTGAGCGCCTACGGCGGGCTGCCCGGCGGGGTCGCCGTCTCGCGCCTGTGCGTCTACGACTGGCCCGCCGTCGACGGCCTGCACGGCGGAACCCCCCATCTGCACCTGGCCTGTTCGGAGGGGTACGTGGTCACGGGCGGGACCGGCGCCGTCCAGACGCTGACGGCGTCCGGGTACGAGGTGACACCCCTGACGGCGGGCACGGTCGCCTGGTTCACACCGGGCACCATCCACCGGCTGGTCAACGAGGGTGACCTGCGCATCACCGTCCTGATGCAGAACAGCGGCCTGCCGGAGGCCGGCGACGCGGTGCTCACCCTGCCCCCGGAGTACCTGACCGACCCGGACACGTACGCCGCCGCGACCACGATCCCCGCCGACGCGCCGGAGCGGGAACGGGAGCGGATCGCCCGCGCCCGCCGTGACCTCGCCCTGGAGGGCTACCGCGCCCTGCGCGAGGCCTCCGGCCCCGAGCCGCTGGCCGCCTTCCACCGGGCCGCCGCGGCCCTCGTACGGCCCCGGCTGGCGGAGTGGCGCGAGCGGTGGCGGCGCGGGGCGCGAACGGCCGCCGAGACCACCGGGGACCACCTGGACCGCCTCGAACGCGGCGACGTCTCCCACCTCGCCGACGCCGTCGTACGCGCCGAACAGCCGTCGGAGCAGGGGAAGTTCGGGATGTGCGGGCGGTTGGACGTGTACCGGTCTGAGGCGTTGTCGTAGGGGCGGGACACCATGCGTCGCATGACGCGCCTCACGATCGACTGGTCGCAGCTCACGCACGCCACGGGCCGGCCGACGACATACCCGGACTGTTCGCCCGGCTCGACGGCGGACCGGGTGACGAGCAGGTCTGGCACGCACGGGCGTGCCGTTCTGGTCGCGGGAACTGGAGATGCTGCTGGAGGAGTTCGAGGCCGAGTGCCCGAACTGCGAGACGGTGTTCGGCCTCGCGGAGAGCGTCGCGGGCGCCGAGGCCGGCAGGGGCCAGGGGCCCCGCGTCGCCGGCATGATCCGGAAGACACCCCCTAGGCGGCCGCCGGGCCGGTGACCGTCCAGCCCGGGGCCTGAGGGTGGGCCGTCAGGTCGTCGTGGTGGACGGGCTCGCCGCAGGCCTGGCAGGTGACCTGGGGGACCAGTTCGTTGCCGCAGCTGTGCTCGACGACCATGGGGAGGTCGGCTCCCTTGCGCAGGTGGCGGTCGCCCCACTCCTTGAGGGTCATCAGGACCGGCTCCAGCTCCAGCCCGGCCGGTGTGGGCCGGTACTCGAAGCGCTGCGGGCGCTCGCTGTAGGCGCGCTTGGTGAGGATCCCCGCGTCCACGAGCCGGCGCAGCCGGGTGGCCAGGACGTCGCGCGGGGCGCCGATGTTGCGGACCAGCTGGTCGAAGCGGCCGTTGCCGAGGCACACCTCCCGCAGGACGAGCAGCGAGTACTTCTCGCCGACCAGGGCGAGGGCGTCCGCGATGGAGCAGGGGCGCGGGTCTTTCGTGGCGGCCATGCGGTTCAGTGTAGAGGAGGGTTTGATTTTCCAACTCATGGAGTTATGGTGAGTTTGGATTTCCTACTCACCAGTAGCCGCTCCAGTCGTCGCAGGAGGCCCGCACCATGCGAGACGCAGTCATCGTCGAAGCCGTACGCACCCCCATCGGCAAGGGCAAGCCCAACGGCTCCCTCGCCCACGTCCACCCCGTGCAACTGCTCGCCCACACCCTGCGCACCCTGGTCGACCGCTCCGGCGTCGACCCGGCGCTGATCGACGACGTCATCGGCGGCACCGTCGACCAGGTCGGCGAGCAGGCCATGAACACCACCCGGTACGCCGTCCTCGCCGCCGGCCTCCCCGAGACGGTCCCGGCGACCACCGTGGACCGCCAGTGCGGCTCCTCCCAGCAGGCCGTGCACTTCGCCGCGCAGGGCGTCATCTCGGGCGCCTACGACCTCGTCGTCGCCTGCGGAGTGGAGTCGATGAGCCGGGTGCCGATGTGGTCCAACGTGCCCGCCGGCAAGGACCCCTTCGGACCGGGCGTGGCCGAGCGCTACCCGGAGGGCCTGGTCCCGCAGGGCGTCAGCGCCGAACTCATCGCCGCCAAGTGGTCCCTCACGCGCGCGCGGATGGACGAGTTCGCGGTCTCCTCGCACCACAAGGCCGCCGCCGCGTGGCAGGCCGGCCTGTTCGACGCCGAGGTCGCGCCGCTGGACGGCGTCGCCCGCGACGAGTGCGTACGGCCCGGCAGCACCACGGAGATCCTGGGCGGCCTCAAGCCCGCCTACTACGATCCCGCCTTCGCCGAGCGCTTCCCGCAGATCGAGTGGAACGTCACCGCGGGCAACGCGAGCCCCATCAACGACGGCGCCTCGGCCGTGCTGATCACCTCCAGCGAGACCGCGGCCCGCCTCGGTCTGCGCCCGCTCGCCCGCCTGCACAGCTTCGCCGTCACCGGCTCCGACCCGGTGCTGATGCTCACCGGCGTCATCCCGTCGACGGAGAAGGTGCTGCGCCGAGCGGGGCTGACCCTCGACGACATCGACCTCTTCGAGATCAACGAGGCCTTCTCCAGCGTGGTCCTCGCCTGGCAGCAGGAGACCGGCGCCGACCTGGCCAAGGTCAACGTGAACGGCGGCGCCATCGCCCTCGGCCACCCGCTGGGCGCCAGCGGCACCCGCCTGACCACCACCCTGGTCCACGCGATGCGCGAGCGCGGCGCCCGCTACGCCCTGCAGACCATGTGCGAGGCCGGCGGGCTCGCCAACGCGATGATCCTGGAAGGCGTCTGACGGATCACCGGCCGGTCACCGGCTGATCAGTGCCCGCGCAGGTGGTGGCGCTTGCGCCAGGCCACCACCGTGCCCGCCAGAGCCGGTACGGCGATGCCGGCCATCGCGATCAGGAAGGCGGGCGAGGTCGGCGCTGAGGCACGGGCGCCGGCGACCGCGTAGGCGGCCGTGTTCGGGATCGAGCCGAGCGCCGTGGCCAGCAGGAACGACAGCCAGCCCATCCGGGAGACGGCGGCACAGTAGTTCGCCGCCCAGAACGGCACGCCCGGGAAGAGCCGCGCCGCCAGCATCGAACGGAACCCGTGCCGGCTCAGCTGCCCGTCGGCCGCCTTCAGCCAGCGGCCCCGCAGCAGCGGGCGGAGCGCGTCCTGCCCCAGCATCCGGCCGAGCCCGAAGGCCACCCCGGCGCCGAGCACCGTACCCGCCAGCGCCGTCGTCAGCCCGAGCTGGGAGCCGAACAGCGCGCCCGCCCCCAGGTTCAGCAGGGGGCGCGGCACGAACGCCACCGTGCACAGCCCGTACGCCACCGCGAACACCACGGCCGCCGCGGCCCCGCCGAGCTGTGGCGGCCAGCCGTGCGTCAGCAGCCGCTGCGGCTCGAACGCCAGCACGCAGGACGCGGCGCCCGCGAGCAGGGCGAGCAGCAGGGACAGCCGCGCGTACGGCGACAGCACCACGCGTATGCAGCGGGCGACGAACCCCGTGCGGGGCAGGGGCGGTACGGACACGGCCGCGGGGACGGCCGGCTCCGTGGCGGCGGCCCGGGGAGGGGCCGTGGCGGTGCCAGAGCGGTTGGCATCGAGCATCCGGCGACACTAACCGACGCATACATGTGATCGCCGTATGGTCCGTCTCATGACCGTGGACCGGCAGGCGTGTGTGGTGTGTGTCCCGCTCTCAGGTCCGCCAGGGACCCTCCGGTACCAGGGCCTCGAGTACGGTCAGCAGCTGGGGCGGCTCCAGGCGGTCCGGGAGTGAGGCCAGGTCCGGCCAGGCGATCCAGGCGTGCGTGTCGAGGTTGATCTGTTCGTCGGGGAGCAGGCCGGTCCGTACCGGCGTCGGCTGTTCCTCGGCGAAACGGGCCACGAAGAACTGCTCGGACCCCGTGTAGCGCTTGCCGTTCCACCACACGTCCCGTTCGACGGGCACGGACCGGTCGATGACCGCCGCCGGGTCCAGGCCGGTCTCCTCGGCCAGTTCGCGCCGTGCCGCCTCCAGCGGTGTCTCACCGGGCTCGATGCCACCGCCGGGCGGTTCCCACAGCCATGACCCGTCGAAGGAGTCGCGCCAGCGCAGCAGGAGTACGCGGTGGGCGGCGTCCAGGCAGATGACCCGCGCGGCGGGTCGGAGTGTTGTCCCCACCGTCACAACTTAGCCGTGCGCGAGGCCTACGACGGTGACCGCCTGATCATCGTGGGGCAGGACGGTCTGTGAGCAGGTGATCGCCGTATCGTTCGACTCATGACCGTCACAGGTGCGGCCCCGCCGGACGTGCCGCCCAGCGCCCTCGCCGACACCGTGCTGGAGCGGCTGACCGCCACGTACGCGGCCGCGGCCGATCCGGGCAGGGCCGTGCCGATGCGGGCGTACATGAAGGACGTGGCGCCCTTCCTCGGGATCCCGACCCCGGACCGGCGCGCCCTGTCCCGCACCGTCCTGGCCGGCACGCACCGGCCGACCGAGGCCGACTGCACCGCGATCGCCCTGCGCTGCTGGCGGCTGCCCGAGCGCGAGTACCACTACTTCGCCGTGGACTACCTGCGCCGGTACGCGGCCCGCTGCTCCTCCGCGTTCCTGCCCGTCGCCCGGCAGCTCATCACCACCGTCTCCTGGTGGGACACCGTCGACCTGCTCGCCGCGCACGTCGTCGGCGCCCTGGTCGCGGCCGACCCCGGGCTCACGGCCGACATGGACGCCTGGATCACGGACGACAACCTCTGGCTCGCGCGTACGGCCCTGCTGCACCAGCTCCGCTACAAGGAACGCACCGACACCGACCGGCTGTTCGCCTACTGCCTGCTCCAGTCCGGCCACCCCGACTTCTTCGTGCGCAAGGCCATCGGCTGGTGCCTGCGCGAGTACGCCAAGACCGATCCCGAGGCCGTACGCGGCTTCCTGGCCGGCGAGCGGAGCCGGTTCGCGCCGCTGACGGTGCGCGAGGCGCTGAAGAACACCGGGTCCTGAGGGGCCTCGACCCGGGTACCCCAACTCGCGTACCGCGAAAAACCATTCGACGCCGGACAAACCGTCGGCGATGATCGTCGTCATGTTCCGGTACGCCTTCCTCCTCGCAGCATCCGCCGTCGCGGATGCCCCGAAGGCTGCCGTCCCGATCCTCGTGGCCGCTGTCGACGGCGCCCGAAGCTGACCCTCTCCGGATTGTCCGGCGGACCCCGCAGGGGGAGGGTCGGCCAGTCCTCGGGGTCCCGCATTTTCGTACGGCTGAGAGGCTTCGAGGTACAGCCATGTCCAAAACGGCATACGTGCGCACCAAGCCGCACCTGAACATCGGCACGATGGGCCACGTCGACCATGGCAAGACCACCCTGACCGCCGCCATCACCAAGGTCCTGGCCGAGCGCGGCACCGGCACCTTCGTCCCGTTCGACCGCATCGACCGGGCCCCGGAGGAGGCCGCCCGCGGCATCACCATCAACATCGCGCACGTCGAGTACGAGACCGACACCCGGCACTACGCCCATGTCGACATGCCGGGCCACGCCGACTACGTCAAGAACATGGTCACCGGCGCCGCGCAGCTCGACGGGGCGATCCTCGTCGTCTCCGCGCTCGACGGGATCATGCCGCAGACCGCCGAGCATGTGCTGCTCGCCCGGCAGGTGGGCGTCGACCACATCGTCGTCGCTCTCAACAAGGCCGACGCGGGCGACGAGGAGCTGACCGACCTCGTCGAGCTGGAGGTCCGCGACCTGCTCACCGCCCAGGGATACCCGGGGGACGCCGTACCCGTCGTACGGGTCTCCGGGTTGAAGGCGCTGGAGGGCGACCCGCGCTGGACGGCGTCCATCGAGGCGCTGCTCGACGCGGTCGACACGTACGTGCCGATGCCCGAGCGGTATCTGGACGCGCCGTTCCTGCTGTCGGTGGAGAACGTGCTCACCATCACCGGGCGCGGGACGGTGGTCACCGGCGCCGTCGAGCGCGGGACGCTCCGCTTGGGAGACCGGGTTTCGGTGCTCGGTACCGACGTGGAGACCGTCGTCACCGGGCTGGAGACCTTTGGGAAGCCGATGGACGAGGCGCAGGCGGGGGACAACGTGGCGGTGCTGTTGCGGGGTGTGCCGCGGGATGCCGTCCGGCGGGGGCACGTGCTGGCTGCGCCGGGGAGTGTTGTGACGAGCCGGCGTTTCACGGCGCGGGTGTATGTGCTGTCGGGGCGCGAGGGGGGTCGTACGACTCCGGTGTCGACGGGGTATCGGCCGCAGTTCTATATCCGTACGGCGGATGTGGTCGGGGACGTCGACCTCGGGGAGGTGGCTGTTGCGCGACCCGGGGAGACGGTGGAGATGAGTGTGGAACTGGGGCGGGAGGTGCCGTTGGAGCCCGGGCTGGGGTTTGCCATTCGTGAGGGTGGCAGGACTGTCGGGGCTGGGACGGTCGTGTCCGTCGGTTCGTAGGAGGTGAGGTGCGTGGGGGACTGCGGGCCGGTTGCGGCTGGTCGCGCCCACGCGGCGGAGCCGCATATCGATACGGCCCCGCGCCCCTGAGGTCGGTCTCCCCGCACCGGTGTTCTCCAGTACCGGTGACAATGGTTTCGTGAGTGAAGCCATACCTGTGACCCGGGCCGTCGACTACGGCACCGCCAAGTTGATGCCCGATGTCGATCGCGAGCGGGCCTGGCTGCTCACCGTCGACGGGGCGCCGCAGTCGTACGTCGATCTGGACGAGCCGACGTATCTGGAGTTCGAGTACGCGCGGCGGCTCGGGTACGTGCTGGACGCCGTGGCCGAGGAGGGGCGGGCGCTGGACGTGGTGCACCTGGGTGGGGGAGCGCTCACGCTTCCCCGGTACCTCGTCGCCACCCGGCCCGGCTCCCGGCAGGACGTCGTCGAGGCCGACCGGGGGCTGCTGGAGCTGGTCGTCGAGCGGCTGCCGCTTCCGCAGGGCTCGGGTGTCGCGCTGCACACCGCCGACGCCCGGGCCTGGCTCGAGGCCGCCCCGGACGACTCGGCCGACGTGCTGATCGCCGACGTGTTCGGCGGCTCACGGGTCCCGGCCCACCTCACCTCGCTCGCCTACGCCCGCGAGGCCGAGCGCGTGCTGCGCCCCGGCGGGGTCTATCTGGCCAACCTCGCCGACGCGGCGCCGTTCGGGTTCCTCCGCTCCCAACTGGCCAATCTGGCAGCCGTGTTCGAGGAGCTGGCGCTGATCGCCGAGCCGGGCGTGCTGCGCGGCCGGCGGTTCGGCAACGCGGTTCTCGTCGCCTCGCACCGGCCCGTCGACACGGCCGGCGTGGCTCGTCTCACCGCCGCCGACGTCTTTCCGGCCCGCGTCGAACACGGCGCGGCGCTGCGGGACTTCATCGGCGGCGCCCAGCCGGTCCACGATGCCGACGCCGTTCCGTCACCCGAGCCCCCTGACGGGGCGTTCGGCATCGGCTGAAGTCCCAGGAGTGTGGCGCCGTACCGTCAGCCGAGCCCCCCGACGGCGTGTTCGGTATCGGATGACGCGGCCGGAGCGGGCGTCGGTCGCTCGGTGCGGCGGGTCAGGGTGCGGACGTCCGGGACCAGGAGGACCAGGGCGGTGACCAGGACGACCAGGCCCGCGCAGCCCCAGAGCGCGGTCGTGCGGCCTACGGCGGACTCGGCGGGGCCCGCCAGGGCTGTGGCGAGGGGCATGAGGGAGACCGAGCCGAACCAGTCGTAGGCCGAGACCCGGGAGAGCTTGTCCTCGGGGATCTCCTGGTGCAGCGCGGTCATCCAGGAGACGCCGAACACCTCCACCGTCGTACCCGCGACGAACATGACCACGTAGAGGACGCCCACCGGCACCGGCACGGCGAGTGCGGCCGAGGGCAGGGCCAGTGGGAAGACGCACAGGGTGCCGGCGAGGAGCAGACGGCGGGGTTTCCAGCGGGTCATCAGCAGGGCGCCGGCCACGGTACCCGCGCCGAACGCGCCCAGCGCCAGGCCCCAGGGGCCCGCCCCGCCCAGGCTGTCGCGGGCGACGAGCGGGCCGTACACCGCGTCGGCCGCGCCGACCACCGCGTTGGCGATCGAGAACTGGACGACGATGCCCCACAGCCAGGGGCGGCCGATGAACTCCCGCCAGCCCTCCCGGAGATCGGCCAGCATGCCGTCGCCCGGCTCGCGCGGCGGAATGTGGCTGACGTCGAGGAAGGAGCGCAGGGCTCCGGCGAGGGCGAAGGCCACCGCGTCGATCGCGAGGACCCAGCCGGGGCCGACCGCCGCGACCAGCGCGCCGCCGAGTGCTGCGCCGCCGAGGGCCGCTCCCTGGGTGGCCATGCGGAACACCGCGAAGGCGCGGCCCGCCTGCTCGCCCTCGACGGACGACATCAGCATGCCCTCGGCCGCCGGGCCGAAGAACGCCTGCCCGGTGCCGCCCAGCGCGGTGAGCAGCATCATCTGCCACAGCCGGGGCTCGCCGGTGAGCACGAGCAGCGCGAAGGCCCCCTGGGAGAGGCAGTTGAGGGCGTTGGCGGCGACCATCACCCGGTGCCGGGGCAGCCGGTCCGCGATCGCGCCGCCGATGAGCAGGAACACCACCAGCGGCAGCGTGCGGGAGGCGGCCACCAGTCCCACGTCGCCGCCGTCGCCGCCCGCGTCCAGCACCGCGAACGCGGCGGCGATCAGCGAGCCGTTGGCGCCGAGGCTGGTCACGATGGCTGCCGCGGTCAGTAAGGAGTAGTTGCGGCCCGCCCAGGCGGGTCTGCGGGAACGGGCTGCGGAGGAGCCGGTGGTGGAGGTCACCGGGCGACTATCGCCGCCTGCTGTCCGGCCCGCAAACGGTTTCCCCGCGTCCCGCGCCCGTCCGTCAGCCGCTCTCCGTCGGGTCGCCGTGCAGCCGTACCGTGCTGAGGATCTTCATGATCGTCGCGGTGTCGACCTCGTTGTGCACGCCCTTGGCGCCGTAGAAGTCGAACGACACGATGTCGTCGGCCGAGTTCTTGAAGGCGAAGGTCAGGGCCTTGCCGTCGCTCGCGCACTTGCCCTTCTGCGGGCTGCCCGAGGAGCGGGCCCACGCGTAGGCGCCCTGGAGGCCCGACGCGGTCTTGTAGGGCGTGGCCTTCCTGTCGAAGGTGATGCTCTTCTTGTTCGGCTGGGTGTAGCCGCCGTAGACGTACCAGGGCACCCGCGTGACCGCGGCGTCGGCGGGGCTCTTCGCGCCGTTCTCGCCCCGGGTGCCGGCGACGGCCAGCGGGGTGTCCTCGCTCTTGCCGTCCTTGTCGCTGTCGGTCGTGCACCACTTCGACTGGTACTCGGCCGGGCCGGACACGGAGGTGATCAGCTTGTCGTTGTCGGCGTGGTCCTCCATGAAGACGGAGGTGCCCGGGGAGTCGACCTCCCAGTCGGCCGGGACCTCGAACGCCGTGCCGAACTTGGGGTTGGCGACGACCTTCCAGCCCGCGACGGTCGGCTTCTCGGTCGAGTCGCCGCGCGGGTCGTCGTCCGTCGGGGACGAGGTCGCCGTCGGGTCCGTCGTCGGCGACTGGCTCGTCTTCTGCTTGTCCTTGCCGCTGTCGGCCTCGTCCTTCTTGGAGCCGCCGAGCACCACGAACGCGGTGACACCCGCCGCGACGACGACAGCCGTGGCCGCGACGATCGCGACCAGCTTGGTCCGGCCACCACCGCCGCCGCCACCGCTCTGCGGCGGCTGCGGCTGCGGAGCGCCGGCGGGAGCGGTCGCTCCCCACTGAGGCTGCTGCCCGTACGGATTCGGCTGCTGGCCCTGCTGCGGGTACTGCTGGTAGCCGGGCTGCTGGTACGGATTCGGCTGCTGGTAACCCGGCTGCTGGTACGGGTTGTTCTGCGGGTTCTGCGCGCCCCCTGGCGGCTGCTCTCCTGGCCACATGGCGAGTAACCCTAGTGGGCCCGGGGACACGATTCGGTCACCGGCCCTTGTCAGGGCCGTACCGAACCAGGAGCGAGACGCCTCTCAGGAGTGCGACTTCTCGTCGTACAGCCGCACGGTCCGCATGATCTTACGGATCGTCGCGTCCGGGACCTCCTCCGAGACGCCCTTGGCGCCGAAGAAGGACCACGACAGCATGGCGCCGTCCGAGTCCTTGAAGGCGAACGTCGTCGCCTTGCCGTCGGTGTCGCACTTGTGCCGCTTGGCGACCCCGGACGATTGGGAGGTGGCGACGCTGCCCGTGATGCCGGACGCGGTGGTGTACGACGTGACCGGGCCGGTCGTGACCTTCTTGTGGTCCGGCTGCGTGTACCAGCCGTAGACCCAGTTCGCCGAGTCCTGGCGGGCGACCTCGGCGGTGCTCTTGGCGCCCTTGTTCCCGCGCGTGCCCACGTTCGCCAGCGAGGTGTAGTCGGTCTTGCCGTCCCTGTCCTCGTCCGTGCCGCACCACTTCGCCTTCAGCACGGCGGGGGCCTTCATGCCGACCAGGAACTTGCCGTCGGGGTCCTGGGGGTCGGTGCCCTCGGTGACGTAGGTGATCCAGTCCTTGGAGCGCACCTGCCAGTCGGCGGGCACGTCGAAGGCGACGCCGGTGACCGGGTTCACCACGACCTTCCAGCCGGCCACGGTCGGCTTCGGGACGTCGTCGGCAGAGCGCGGGGCGTCCGTGACCGACGGGGTGGCGGAGGTGGGCGAGGACGCGGTGGGGCCGGGACGGGCCTCGTCGTCACTCTTGCCGCCCAGCAGCAGGACCCCGGTCACACAGGCCGCGACGACCACGGCCGCCGCGGCGAGGATCGCCACGAGCTTGGTGCGACCGCCGCCCGGCTGCGGCTGCGGTGCCGGGGGCTGTGCCCATGGGGCGGGCGGCTGCTGCCCGGCGTATGGGTTGGGTTGTTGTCCGGCGTATGGGTTGGGCTGCTGTCCGCCGTACGGATTCGGCTGTTGCTGGTACGGATTCGGCTGCTGGTGCCCTGGCTGTTGATACGGGTTGGGCTGCTGGGAGCCGGGCTGCTGGTACGGGTTGTGCTGCTGGCCGCTTCCCGGCGGCTGTTCCCCTGGCCACATGGGCCGCAACGATACAGCGGTGATCACCGGTGGCACTGGCCAGCCGTGCTACTCATGAGTAACATGGCCGCATGAGCGCAGACCAGATGTCGATCGGCGACATGCTCGCCGCCACCGTGCCGATGGCCCGGACGCTGAACCTGGAGTTCCTGGAGACCTCTCCGGAGCAGGCCGTGGTGTCCCTGCCGGACCAGGGCGAGTACCACAACCACGTGGGCGGGCCGCACGCCGGCGCGATGTTCACGCTCGGGGAGTCGGCCAGCGGCGCCATCGTGCTGGCCGCGTTCGGCGACCAGCTCTCGCGCGCCGTGCCGCTCGCCGTGCGGGCCGAGATCGCCTACAAGAAGCTGGCGATGGGCGCCGTCACCGCGACCGCGAAGCTGGGCCGCCCGGCCGCCGAGGTCGTGGCCGAACTGGACGCGGGGCAGCGTCCCGAGTTCCCGGTGACGATCGAGATCCGCCGTGCGGACGGAGCCGTCACGAGTGAGATGCAGGTCGTGTGGACGCTGCGTCCCAACAGTAAGGACTGATACGGGACTTGTAGGATCTGCGGGACTTCTCGGGCCTGCGGGACTTGTAGGGCCGGCAGGTATGGGGGGAGGGGTCCGGGTGGGCCCCTCCCCGTCGCGTTTCCCCGCCGCGTCGCCTCAGGCCGCCCGGCGCCGGTCCCCGATGCCGGCCTCGCCGTCCTCCAGTCCCGCCACGAACTCCCTGAGCCAGCCCCGGAATTCGGGGCCCAGGTCCGGGCGGGCGCAGGCCAGGCGGACCACCGTGCGCAGATAGTCCGCCTTGTCGCCGGTGTCGTAGCGCAGGCCGTCGAAGACGACGCCGTGCACCGTGCCGCTCGCGGCCAGGTCCTGGAGGGCGTCCGTCAGCTGGATCTCGCCGCCGCGGCCCGGCGGGGTGCGTTCCAGGACGCCGAAGACGGCGGGGTCGAGGACGTAGCGGCCGATGACCGCGTAGCGGCTCGGCGCCTTCTCGGGTGACGGCTTCTCGACCAGACCGGTGACGCGTACGACACCCTCCTCGCCGGTGGGTTCCACCGCCGCGCAGCCGTAGAGATGGATCTGCGCCGGGTCGACCTCCATCAGCGCGACCACGGTGCCCGCGTACCGGTCGCGCACGTCCAGCATGCGGCTGAGCAGGGTCTCGCGCGGGTCGATCAGGTCGTCGCCGAGCAGGACGGCGAAGGGCTGGTTGCCGACGTGGTGGCGGGCGCAGAGCACGGCGTGGCCGAGGCCGAGCGGGTCGCCCTGGCGGATGTGGTGGATGTCGGCGAGCCGTGCGGGATCGCGTACGGCGTCCAGGCGCACGGTGTCGCCCTTCGCCGCCAGGGCCTGCTCCAGCTCGAAGGCGCTGTCGAAGTGGTCCTCGATGGCGCGCTTGTGCCGGCCGGTGACCATCAGGATGTCGTCGAGACCGGCCGCCGCGGCCTCCTCGACGACGTACTGGATGGCCGGCTTGTCGACGACGGGGAGCATCTCCTTCGGCGTCGCCTTGGTCGCGGGCAGGAACCGGGTGCCGAGCCCGGCGGCCGGGACGACCGCCTTGCGCACCTGGCGTGGGGAGGCGGGGGTCGCTGTGGAGTGGGGGGCGATCATGCGGCCATGCTGGGGCACGCGGATGAGAGTGCGCCGAGAGGAACGTGGGAACCGGCTGTGGGTGTCCGCCGAGAGGTCGGCGGGCGGGAAGTTGGAGATTTCGTGTGCCATCCGGCTTTCCCTGCACACAAGTTGGGTGTCAGGCAACCGCTTGCCTTGTTAGAGGCGTGTGGATACCGCCGGTAACTGTTGTGTATTTCCCTGACTTTGACGCCCAGGCATTCGAACTTCTTGTTTCCTGTGAGGCGCGTGTGCGAAGGTGAGCCTTCCTGTGAGGGGGCAAAGGCCGGAACCGAACGGCAAGGCCGGGCCCCTCAGGTATGCACCAATCAGGCATGCACCAATCAGGCACTGCTTTCCGACGGGGCGCCATTTCGGATGCCGCCCTGCGGCTGGAAAGGAAATGGTGTTCCGTGCAGTCCCCCTACCCCCCACGCCCGCCGTTCCCGCCCCGCCCCGGTTCGCTGCCGGGAGAGTCCGACCGTGATCTCGTCGCCCGGCTGGGCGACCCCGGTGACGGCCGCCATCACGCTGTCGCCCTGCTGCTGGCCCGGCACTGGCGGGCCACCCGTGACTACGCGATCGTCTGCCTGGCCGCTGCCGGGCCCACGGCACAGCTGGTGGCCACCGCCGCCTTCCAGCAGGTACTCGGCCGGCTGACGGGCGGGGCGGTCGGCGGCGCCCTGCGCCCGCAGCTGCTGGTGGCCGTCCGGGAGACCGTCCGCGCCTGGGCCGCCGACGAGAGCGCCTGCGTGGTCATGCCGGAATTGCGCAAACCCACCGGTGGTCGTGGTCTACGCGCGACGATGCCCGGCACGCCCGAAAGGCGGCAACTCGCCGAACGCGCATTCCAGGCCCTGCCCGGCGCCTCCCAATGCCTTCTGTGGCATACCGAGGTCGAGGCGGAGCCCATAAACATACCCGCCGGTCTGTCGGGCGTGGACGCGCCCACCGCCGCGACCGCCCTTGAGCAGGCACGCGAGCAATTCCGGGCGGGCTGCGTACGCGCCCACCGGGAACTCGCACCCTCCAGGGAATGCCGCTTCTACAACCGCCTCCTGGACGTCCCCATTCGCCGTGGCGGCTCCCTGCTGCCGGATGTTCAGGAGCATCTGGCGGCGTGCCGCCACTGCCGGCACGCCGCCGAACAGCTCAGCCATTTCGAGGGCGGCCTGGAAGTCCTGCTCGCCGAGACCGTGCTCGGCTGGGGAGCGCGCCGCTATCTCGACTCCCGGCCCGGCCGCGGCGCCCTGGAGGAGTCGCCCGCGCCCCACGTCGCAGGCCCCGCGCCGGGGGGCCGGCACCGCACGATGCCCGAGGGCAGGCGTCGTACGGCCCTGGCGGTGGGCGTCGGCCTCACCTCGCTCGCGCTGCTCGCCACCGTGCTCGTGGCCAAGGGCTGGTCCGATGACAACGGTGTCCCGGGGCCCGGGGCCACCTGGGGTGCCCCGGTGGGCAGTTCCGCCCGCCCCGGCGCCGACAGCGAGCGGCCTCCCGCGGCCTCCCCGTCCGCCGCCTCGGTCGGCGATCCCGTCGAGGTCGCCCACGGCAGGCTGCGCAGCCTCGTCTCCGGGCTCTGTCTGGACGCCGGTGGGGGGAGGGCCGAGGCGGGCGCGGGTGCTGTGCTGGCGGGGTGTTCGTCCGCCGGATCGCAGCAGTGGTCGTACCAGGACGACGGACTGCTGCGGAGCGCCGCCGATCCCACGCTGTGCCTGGCCGCCGACCCGGGGACGCGGGGCGTCGTGGTGTCCGGCTGTGTCGTGCACGCCGGGGAGGTGTCGTACGACCTCACGGTCCGGGGCGAACTCCTGCTGCGCAGCCCCAAGGGCCTCGCCCTCGCGCCGGGACCGGGGGACTCCTCGACGCGGGTGGTGGTCGCGGCGCGTGACGGCTCCAGGGGGCAGCGGTGGGTTCTGGAGGCGGGGGTGGGTGTGCGACCGGGGCGGGGCGCCCTGCCGGATGGGCCGGACGTGCCGGACCCCGGGCGGCCCGAATCCTCGGAGGGGGCCGCCGAGCAGCCGCCGCCCGGGCGGTCGGACAAGGGCACCCCGAACAAGAAGCAGGGGCAGGGGTCCGGACAGGGGCACGGGAGTCGGCCGACCGGGTCGGAGTACGAGACCCGGATCGCCCAGGTCGGCGCCCACGAGGATCCCGGCGCGGCGGAGTCCGCCCCTCCCGAGGGCCCGGTGAGTGAGGTCGTCTCCCCGATCGCGGGCACCGTCGCCTCCGTACCGGCGGCTGTCGGCTCACTGCTCGGCTGACACCCGGGGGCCACCGCGGAGACGCGGTGGCCCCCGCCCGCCGTCCACCGGCCATCACGCCGTCCGGCTCGGGTGCGAACGGCCATCTCACCGTACGGCGCGGGCGCGAACGGTCGTCTCCCCGTTCGGCGCGGGTGCGTGCCGGGATCGAGCCACCGCGCGGACGTCATGCGGAATTTACAGAAACCGAACCCGTGTCCCGCGATGTTGCTCCGGGGTGAGTCCCCGGTGAGTCCGCGGTGAATATGCCCGGTGGTTTGACGGGCTTGTGGGGGTGTGCCGAGAGGGCCGGTACGGCCGTGCGGTCGTGGGGCGGAAGGGGATTGCTCGGATTTCCGGCGCTTGCGGGGGAATTCGGCGGGCTGGCCGAATCGATGCCACTGCCCGTGAAAAGGACGCGGCGTTATTGACCCGCCAGTAAGCACCTCGCTAGGTTCCGGTGGCCTCGCACCAGAGTGTCCTGCCGCACACCCCCCACCGTGCTGTCTTGCCGATTCTTCGGAGCATCATGACCTCCCCCGTGCGCGCCCAAGACCTGATCCTGTGTCTCACCCCCTTCGGAGAACCCGACGCCGGGCCGGCCGCGGCCGCCTGCGGCGCCGGTGCGCTCGGCATCCTCGACCTCGGCGACGGCGACCGGCGATCCCGCGAGGAGCTGACCCGGCTGAGCAGAGCGGCGCCGGGGCCGTTCGGCGTACGGGTGACCGGGCGCTGCGCACTGGACCCCGGCGCACTGGCCGGCGCCCCCGACACCGTGGTCCTCGCCCCGGACGCACCCTGGGACGTGGGTGAAGTGGCCGCACAGTACCGGGTGTTGGCGGAGGTCACGGATCTGGCGCAGGCGCGGGCGGCGGTGCGCGCGGGGGTCCACGGGCTGATCGCGCGGGGTGCCGAGAGCGGTGGCCGGGTGGGCGGGCTGAGCACGTTCGTCTTGCTCCAACTGCTCCTGTCCGAAGGTGGGTTGGAGGTTCCCGTCTGGGCCTGTGGAGGCATCGGGCCCCGTACGGCGGCGGCCGCGGTGGCCGGCGGGGCGGCCGGTGTCGTCCTGGACAGCCAACTGGCCCTGCTGGCCGAGTCACGGCTGCCGGAGGCGGTGCGGGCCGCGGTGCGCTCCCTGGACGGTTCCGAGACCGTGCTCGTCGCCGGGCACCGGGTACTGCGCCGGCGCGGCCCGGACGCCCCGCCACCACCACCGGACGACGCGGACGTGGTCGCTTCCCTGCTCGGCGCACAGGACCTGCGCCGCCAACTCCTGCCGGTCGGCCAGGACGGCTTCCTCGCGGCGCGGTTCGCCGAGCGGTGGGGGGATGTGCGGCGGACGGTGCGTGAGGTCAGGGCGGCGATACGGGAGGTTGTGGCCGAGGCTGCCCCGCCCGGCACTGGCCCGGCCGCCTCGCTCGGCTCCGGCTCGACCGATCCGCTCGACCACGGCCCCGCCCGTGCTCTCCGCCCCGGCTCCCCCATGAGCCACGCGCTCGGTACCCGGCTCCCCGTCGCGCAAGGGCCCATGACGCGGGTCAGTGATCAGGCGGCGTTCGCGGCCGCCGTCGCCGCGGACGGTGCGTTGCCCTTTCTGGCGCTGGCGCTCGCCGACGGTGAGCGGACGCGGGCGATGCTGACCGAGGCGCGTGCCGTGCTCGACGGGCGGCCCTGGGGTGTGGGTGTGCTCGGCTTCGCGCCCGAGGACGTCAGGAACGCGCAGCTGGAGGCCGTACGGGAACTGCGCCCCACGCACGCGATCATCGCGGGCGGACGGCCCGCCCAGGCCGAGGCGCTGGAGCGGGCCGGGATCCGGACCTTCCTGCATGTGCCCTCGCCGGGGTTGCTGCGCCAGTTCCTGCAGGCCGGGGCGCGCCGGTTCGTGTTCGAGGGGTCCGAGTGCGGCGGGCACGTGGGACCGCGCGCCTCCTTTCCGCTGTGGGAGGCCCAACTCGCCGTACTGGAAGACTTCCTGGACGAGGAAGCCGATACCGAAGCCGCGCGGCAGCTGGAGGTGTTCTTCGCGGGCGGGATCCACGACGAGCGGTCCGCGGCGATGGTCGCCGCCCTGGCCGCACCCCTCGCCGCCCGGGGCGCCGCCGTCGGTGTCCTCATGGGCACCGCCTACCTGTTCACCGAGGAGGCCGTGGCGCACGGCGCGATCCAGCCGCTCTTCCAGCGGCAGGTCCTGACCGCCACCACGACCGCCCTGCTGGAGACCGCACCCGGCCACGCCACCCGCTGCGTGCCCAGCCCGTTCACCGCCGACTACCGCGCCCGCGAAGCCGGGTTACGCGCGTCCGGCCTGCCCGACCGTGAGGTGTGGGAGGCGCTGGAGCGGCTCAACGTCGGACGGCTGCGCATCGCGAGCAAGGGCGTCGAGCGGTCGGCCCAGGGCGAGTTGACCGGAGTGGGCGAGGAACGGCAGCTCAATGACGGGATGTTCATGGCCGGCGACGTGGCCGTGCTGCGCTCGGCGACCACCACCGTCGCGGAGCTGCATCGCGCGGTGACCGACGGCGCCGCCGACCTCCTTATCGCCCGGGCCAGGCGGCCGATCGCCTCGCAGGCCCCTGAACCGGAGCCGCCCGCCCCGCTCGACGTCGCCGTGGTCGGCATGGCCTGCATGTTCCCGCAGGCCCCCGACCTCGCCACCTTCTGGGCCAACGTGGTCGCCGGACACGACGCCGTCACCGAGGTCCCGGCCGACCGGTGGGACCCGGCCGTGCACCACGAGGCCGGCAGCACGGCGTCCAAGTGGGGCGGCTTCCTGCCCCGCATCCCCTTCGACCCGCTGCGCTACGGCATCCCGCCGGCCTCCCTCGGCAGCGTCGAGCCGGTCCAGCTGCTGTCCCTGGAGGCGGCCCGGCGCGCCCTGGAGGACGCCGGTTACGGCGACCGGGGCCGGGAGTTCGACCGCTCGCGCACCTCCGTCGTCTTCGGTGCCGAGGCGGGCAGCGACCTGTCCAACGCGGCCACCCTGCGCGCCGTCCTCCCGTCGTACTACGGCAAGGTCCCCGACGGTCTGGAGGAGCAGCTGCCCCGGCTGACCGAGGACTCCTTCCCCGGCATGCTCGCCAACGTCATCTCCGGCCGCATCGCCAACCGGCTGGACCTCGGCGGCGCCAACTACACCGTCGACGCGGCCTGCGCCTCCTCCCTCGCCGCACTCGACGTGGCCTGCAAGGAACTCGTCTCCGGCAGCAGCGACGTCGTGCTGTGCGGCGGGGCCGACCTGCACAACGGCATCAACGACTTCGTCCTGTTCTCCTCGGTGCACGCCCTCTCGCCGACCGGCCGCTCCCGCGCCTTCGACGGCTCCGCCGACGGCATCGCCCTCGGCGAGGGCGTGGCCTGCGTGGTCCTCAAGCGGCTCGCGGACGCCGAGCGCGACGGCGACCGCGTCTACGGCGTGATCAAGGGCCTCGGCTCCGCCAGCGACGGCCGCTCCCTCGGCCTGACCGCACCCCGCCCCGAAGGGCAGCGGGCCGCCCTGCTGCGCGCCTACCGCAATGCCGGCGTCTCACCCGCCGAGGTCGGCCTGGTCGAGGCGCACGGCACCGGCACGGTCGTCGGGGACCGTACCGAACTCGCCGTACTCGGCGAGGTGTTCGCCGAAGCGGGCGCCGCGACCGGCACCTGCGCACTCGGCTCGGTCAAGTCGCAGATCGGGCACACCAAGTGCGCCGCCGGACTCGCCGGCCTGATCAAGACCACCCTCGCCCTCTACACCGGTGTCAAGCCGCCCACGCTCCATCTGGACCGGCCCAACCCGGCCTGGTCGGAGCAGGACAGCCCCTTCGCCTTCCACACGCGCGCCCAGCCCTGGGCGGCCCCGGCCGCGGAACGGCTCGCCGGGGTCAGCGCGTTCGGGTTCGGCGGCACCAACTTCCACGCGGTGGTGGGGGCCTACGACGGTGCCGTACCGCCTCAGCAGACCCTGGACGCATGGCCCGCCGAGCTGTTCCTGTTCCGCGGGAAGGACACGGCGGCGGCCCACCGGGACGTCGAGGAGATCCTGCGGGCCGCCGAGTCCGACGGCCGCCCCTGGCGCCTGCGCGACCTCGCACTCGCCGCCGCCCGGCGCGCGGACACCTCCCACGAACCGGTGCGGGCAGCGGTCGTGGCTCGTGATGTCGACGACTTGATCGGGCAGTTGAGACGGATCCTCGCCGGGGAGCACGAGCCGGCGGACGGCAGCCCCGCCGACGGTGAGGCCAAGGTCGCCTTCCTCTTCCCCGGCCAGGGCAGCCAGCGGCCCGGCATGCTCGCCGACCTGCTGGTCGCCCTGCCCGAGCTGCGCCACTATCTGCACCTCGGCCGCGCCCACGCCGACACCCTGTACCCGCCCGCCGCCTTCGACGAGGCCGCCCGCGAACGCCGCCGGGCCGACCTCACCGACACCCGGGCCGCGCAGCCCGCGCTCGGCATCACCGGCCTCGCCGCCCACGCCTTCCTCACCGCCGCGGGCATCCGACCGGACCTCGCGGCCGGGCACAGCTACGGCGAACTGGTCGCCCTGAGCGCGGCCGGAGCCCTCGACCCGGAGACCCTGCTGGAGCTGAGCGCCGAACGCGCGAGCGCGATCCTGGCGGCCGCGGGCGACGAACCCGGCACCATGGCCGCCGTGGGAGCCGGTGCCGAGGACGTCGTACGCGCGCTGCGCGCCGCGGGGGCGCCCGAGTCGGTCGTCGTCGCCAATCACAACTCGCCCGAGCAGTCGGTGATCTCGGGTCCCACGGCCGAAGTCGAAACCGCCGTGGGCCTGTTGCGTGAAGCCGGGCTCGGGGCGCGCCGCATCCCGGTCGCCTGTGCCTTCCACAGTCCGGTGGTGGCCGCCGCCGGAGAGCGGTTCGCCAAGGTCCTCGCGGACAAGACGGTACGGGCCCCCGAGTTCCCCGTCTGGGCCAACCGCACCGCGGCCCCGTACCCGCACGACGGTGACGCCGTACGCGGCGAACTCGCCGCACAGATCGGCGCGCCGGTCGCCTTCGCCGCCCAGATCGAGGCGATGTACGAGGCCGGAGCACGGATCTTCGTGGAGGCGGGCCCCGGCACGGTCCTCACCCGGCTCGTCGGCCAGATCCTCGGGGACCGCCCGCATCGCGCCGTCGCCTGCGAGCCCCGCGCCGACAGCGGCCTGCCCGGCTGGCTCGACGCCCTCGCCCACCTGGCCCTGGCGGGGCTGCCGGTGCGCACAGCCTGGCTCCTGCGGGGCCGCGACGCCGTCGACGCGCTGCGGACGCCGGCGCCGCGGCGGCCCGGCTGGACGGTCGACGGACACCTCGTCCGCACCGCCGACGGCGCACTCCTCCCCGGTGCCCTGGCACCGGCCCGACGAGTCGTGGAGACGACTGTGACGACGAACCCGCAGTACGGCGCCCCGGCCGGCCAGGACGCACTGATCGCCGAATTCCTGCGCACCAGCCGGGAGATGATCGCCGCCCAGCGCGATGTGCTGCTCACCTACTTCGGTGCGACACCCGGAGCGACCCCGCCGGCACCCGCCGCCCCTGCGCCGCTCCCACAGGCCGTGCTGCCGGAACCCGCCCGACTCCCAGCGGCTGAGCCATCGTTGCCCCAGACCGTCGAGCCCGGGCATGACGTCGAGCGGGTCGTCCTGGAGATCATCAGCGAGCGCACCGGTTACCCCGTCGACATGATCGAGCCCGACCTCGACCTGGAAGCGGATCTGAGCATCGACTCGATCAAACGGGCCGAGATAGCGGGCGAACTCGCCAGACGCCTGGGGATCGCGGGCGGGGCGGAGATCCTGGACGACGCGGAACTGGAGGAACTGGCGAAGGCGCGTACGGCGGCGTCGGTGACGGCCTGGTTGATGGCGCGGGTCGGCGGGGGAGCGGAGGTCGACCTGGAACTCCCAGCAGGGGCTGATCAGGGACCCGCGGCCCCGCACGAGCACACGCCCCTAGGCGAAACCCCGAAGCGCTGTGAGCTGCGCCCGGTGCCGCTCCCGGACCCCTCGGCCGACCCCGCCGCCACCCTCTCCGGCCGGCGGTACCTCCTCCTCGGTGACGGCGGGGGAGCGGCGGCCGAGGTAGCGGTACGGCTCCGTGCGCACGGGGCCGACGCGGTGACCGCCGACCAGGCCCACCCCTTCGGCGAGATCGACGACAGAGCCGATGGCAGAGTCGACGGCGTCCTGTACCTGGGCGCGCTCCCGGGCCCGGAACTCCCGGTGCTGCCCGACGCCTTCCCCGTGCTGCAGGCGGCCCTGGCACGCGCACCCCGCAGCCTGCTGGCCGTCCAGCCGGCCGACGGCGAGGCGGCGACCCGGTCGGCCGGTCTCCACGGTCTCTTCCGTACCGTCGCCCGGGAGTACCCCGACACCCTCGCCCGGATCGTCACCGTCCCCGACACCGCACCCGCGGCCGTCGCCGACGCCCTGCTCGCCGAGCTGCTCGCGCCGGCCCCGGCCCCCGTCGTCCTGCGTACGGCCACGGGGCAGCGGCACGGGTTCGAGCTGGTGCCCGCGCCCCTGGGCCCGCTCGGCAGCACCGGCGCGGGGCCCGCCGGTGACGGCGCCGCCGAGGCCGCCGCGCTCGGCCTGGACCGGGATTCCGTGGTGCTGCTGGTCGGCGGGGCCCGGGGCATCACGGCGCGGTTCGCCGCCGCGCTGGCCGCCGCGAGCCGCTGCCGTATCGAGCTGGTAGGCCGCACTCCCGCGCCCACTGCGCCCGAGACTCCGGAGATCGCCGCCGCCCGCACCGCCGTCGCACTGCGTGCCGCTCTCGCCGGGACCGGCTCGCTCAAGCCGGCGGAGGTCAACCGAGCCGCCGAACTCGTTCTGGCCCAGCGGGAGATCACCGCCACCCTCGCCGAACTGGCCGCCCTCGGCAGCGAGGCCCGCTACCGCTCGGTCGACTTCCGCGAGCAGGACGCCGCGCTCCAGGCCGTCAAGGAGATCCACGCCGAACACGGCCGGCTCGACGGAGTCGTCTTCGCCGCCGGGGTCATCGAGGACCGGCTGATCGCCGAGAAGGACCCCGACTCGTTCCGGCGCGTGTACGGCACGAAGACGGCCGGGGCCGCCGCCCTGCTCAGCGCGCTGGAGGACCTGCCCGACGGACCGGGATTCACGGTGCTGTTCGGCAGCATCGCCGCCGTCCTCGGCAATCGCGGCCAGGCCGACTACGCCGCCGCCAACGACGCCCTGGAACGCCTCGGCGCCGACTGGTCCGAGCGAACCGGCCACCGTGCGCTCACCGTCCACTGGGGCCCCTGGGCGCCCTCGGGCATCCACAACGGCATGGTCGGCGAGGAACTGGGCCGGGAGTACGCCCGCCGCGGGGTGAAGCTGATCGACCCGGACGAGGGCACCGCGGCCCTGCTCCGGGAACTCGCCTGGGGCGACCGCTCGGCCCGCGCCGTCGTCTACACCGCCTCGGGCTGGTGAGATGACGGAGCCTCAGACTCCTGTCGCCGTGGTCGGGATGGCGGTTCTGCTGCCCGGTGCCGCGGGGCTGGACGCCTACTGGCGCAACCTGCGCGACGGCGTGGACGCGATCGGCGACGTACCCGAGGGCCGGTGGGACGCCGGCTACTACCGCCCCGGCTCGGCCGCGGAGCCCGCCGTCGCCGACCGGATCTACTGCCGGCGTGGCGGATTCGTGGACGGACTGGCCGAGGTCGAGGTCACCCGGTACGGCATCATGCCCGCCTCGGTGCCGGGCACCGAGCCCGACCAGCTGATCGCCCTCGACGTGGCCGCCGCCGCGCTCGCCGACGCGGGCGGCACGGACCGGCTGCCCGGGCGGGACCGGATCGGGGTGGCCCTGGGGCGCGGCGGCTACCTCACCCCCGGCCTGGTCCGGCTCGACCAGCGGGTGCGCACCGCCGGACAACTCGTCCGCACGCTCGGGGAGTTACTGCCCGAGCTGTCGTCCGCCCAACTGGACCGGGTGCGGGAGGCGTTCACCGAACGGCTCGGCCCGGACAGCCCCGAGTCCGCGATCGGTCTGGTCCCCAACCTCGCCGCCTCCCGCATCGCCAACCGGCTCGACCTGCGCGGCCCCGCCTACACCGTGGACGCGGCCTGCGCCTCGTCTCTGGTCGCCGTCGACCAGGCCGTCACCGAACTCACCACCGGCCGCTGCGACATGATGCTGGCCGGGGGAGTGCACCACTGCCACGACATCACCCTCTGGAGCGTCTTCTCCCAGCTCCGCGCCCTGTCCCCGACCCAGCGCATCCGCCCCTTCCACCGTGACGCCGACGGCATCCTCATCGGCGAGGGCACCGGCGTCGTCGTACTCAAACGGCTCGCGGACGCCGAACGCGACGGCGACCGCGTGTACGCGGTGATCCGCGGGACGGGCGTGGCCAGCGACGGCCGTACCGCCGGGCTCGTCTCGCCCGACCCCGGCGGCCAGACCCGTGCCGTGCGCCAGGCCTGGCGGGCGGCCGGACTCGACCCCGCCGCACCCGACTCGATCGGCCTGCTGGAGGCGCACGGCACCGCCACCCCGGCCGGTGACGCCGCCGAACTCACCACGCTGAAAGAGGTGTTCGGGCCGGGAACGGTTTACGGTGCCGAGCGGCCCGTACTCGGCTCGGTGAAGTCGATGATCGGCCACACCATGCCGGCCGCCGGAGTGGCGGGTCTGGTCAAGGCCGCCCTCGCCCTGCACCACGGCACCCTGCTGCCCACCCTCCACTGCGACGATCCCCGCCCCGCCCTCGCGGCCACCCGCTTCCGCACCCTGGACCGGGCGCGCCCGTGGGAGACCGGCCCGGAACAACCGGTCCGGCGGGCCGCCGTGAACGCCTTCGGGTTCGGCGGGATCAACGCCCACGTGGTGCTGGAGGAGGCGCCGGGCACGCCCGTACGGTCACCCGCCCGCACCCGGCGCCCGGACGCCGCACGCGTTCTCGCGGCCGACGGGGCTCCGTCCCCCGCCCGCTCCCGGCACCAGGGCACCGTCACCGAGCCCGAACGCGTCCTCCTCCTGGCCGCCGACGACGTCGGCGCGCTCGCCGCCCTCCTCGACGCCGAAGACTCGGCAGTCCTCGCCTCGGGGCTCGACCCCGCGCATCCGCACCCGAACGCGGGTCCGGCCCGCCTCGGCATCGTCGACCCCACCGCCAAGCGGCTCGCCCTGGCCCGCCGCGCGGTCGGCAAGGGGCGTGCCTGGCAGGGCCGCAGCGACGTCTGGTTCCGGCCCACCCCGCTGCTCGGGCCCGGCAAGCTGGCCTTCGTCTTCCCCGGCCTGGAAGGCGACTTCGCGCCCCGCGCGGACGACATCGCCGCCCACTTCGGCCTGCCCCCGCTCACCGCGATCGGCACGGACGTACGCGTCGACGACGTCGGACGGCACGGCTTCGGCGTCGTGGGCGTGGGCCGGCTCCTGGACACCGCGCTGCGCCGCATCGGGGTCGTACCGGACGCGGTCGCCGGGCACAGCGTCGGCGAGTGGACTGCCATGGCGGCCGCCGGACTCTACTCGGGCGCCCAAGTGGACGCCTTCATGGCCGAGTTCGACCCGGACACGGTGACCGTGCCGGGCCTGGCCTTCGCCGCGGTGGGCGCCTCGGCGGACCGTGTCCGGACGGCGCTTGCCCAGGCCTGGTCCGGCTCCGGAATCGTGCTCTCCCACGACAACGCGCCCCGCCAGTCGATGGTCTGCGGTCCGGACGCGGCGGTCCAGGAGTTCGTACGGTCCTTCCGCGCCCAGGGCGTCCTGTGCCAGGTGCTGCCGTTCCGCTCCGGCTTCCACACGCCGATGCTCCAGCCGTATCTCACCCCCATCGAGCAGGCCGCCGAGCGCTTCCGGCTCCACCCGCCGACCGTGCCGGTGTGGTCCGGGACGACCGCGGCGCCCTTCCCGTCCGACGAGACGGCGGTGCGCGAGCTGTTCGTACGCCACCTGCTGGAGCCCGTCCGCTTCCGCGAACTGATCGAGTCCCTGTACGCGGCGGGCCACCACACCTTCGTCCAGACCGGCCCCGGCCAACTGGCCTCCCTCATCGACGACACCCTCGGCGACCGCGACCACCTGGCTGTCGCCGCGAACTCGCCTCATCGCTCCGGAATGGCCCAACTTCGGCGCGTGGCGACGGCGTTGTGGACGGCGGGGGCGCGCGTGGCAGCGGCGTTGTCGTCTGCTTCCGCGCGCGGGGCGGCGGGCCGCGTGGCAACAGCCCAGGCATCCGTGGTCGCATCCGGCCCCCACGCGTCCGCGGAGGCACCCGCGCGCCCCGCCGTCCGCCTCGACCTGGACGGTGCCCTGGTGTCCCTGGCCGGGCCGGACCTGGACGCACTGCGGTCGGAGCTGCGGCCGAGCCGGCAGGCAGCGCACCCCTCGCAGCCGCCCCGCCCCGGTACCCCCCGCCTCGACGAGCTGGCCACCCGCTTCCCGGCCGCCGCCGAGCTGACCGCCCTGCTGCGGGACACCGCGGACACGGCGGCGGAGCTGATCGCGGCGAGCGGCCGCCGAAGCGACAGCGCGCCGGGCCCAGGCAGGATCACCGCCCCCGCGACCACCGCCTCCGCACCATCCCCGACTTCCGCATCCCGCGCCACCGCCCAAGCCGCTGCCCCGGCACCCCCGGCCGCCACACCCCGCACCCCAGCCCCGACCTCGACCCCGACCCCGACCCCGTCCACCACCACAACCCTCCACGTCTCCCCCCACGCCATGCCCCACCTCCTGGACCACTGCTTCTTCCCCCAACGCCCCAACTGGCCGGACATGGAAGACCGTTGGCCGGTGGTCCCCGCCACCACGATCGTCCGGCACATGATGGACGCGGCTCAGGACGCGGCACCCGGTCTGCGCGCCGTCGCCGTGCACGGTGCCCGGTTCGACCGGTGGCTCACCGCCACGCCCGCCGTCGACGTGCCCGTCACCGTCACCCCCGAGCCCGGCCGCCCGGACCGCGTCGCCGTCGCCTTCGGCCCCACGGCCCGTGCCGTGGTCGAACTCGCCCCGCACCACCCCGCACCGCCTCCGCCGGGCCCTCGCCCGGACGTCCCCGAACACGCCCCCGAGCACTCCGCCGCGCAGCTCTACCGTGACCGCTGGATGTTCCACGGCCCGGCCTTCCAGGGCCTCACCGAGTTGACCGCGATCGGCGACCGGCACATCCGCGGAGTGATCACCACCCCCGCGGCGCCCGGCGCCCTGCTCGACAACGTCGGCCAGCTGCTCGGCTACTGGATCATGGCGACGCGTACCGAGCGGACCGTCGTGTTCCCGGTGCAGATGCGGGAGATGCGCTTCCACGGGCCCCACCCGGCTCCCGGGACGCGGGTCGACTGCCTGCTGCGGATCACCTCGCTCACCGACACCGTCCTGGAGGCGGACGCGGAGCTGACCGTCGGCGGGCAGGTGTGGGCCGTGCTCAGCGGCTGGCAGGACCGCCGTTTCGACAACGACCCGAAGACCCGGCCCGTGGAACGCTTCCCCGAGCGCCACACCCTCTCCGAGGCCCGGTCCGGAGGCTGGGCGCTGGTGCACGAGCGGTGGCCCGACCTCGCCTCGCGCGAGCTGATCATGCGCAACTCGCTCGGCGGTGCGGAGCGCGCGGAGTACGCCGAACGCCCGCCGCGCGGCCGCAGACAGTGGCTGCTGGGCCGGATCGCGGTCAAGGACGCCGTACGGCAGTGGCTGTGGCAGCACGGCGAAGGGCCCGTCTTCCCGGCGGAGCTGCGCGTGCACAACGACGAACTCGGCCGTCCGTACGTCACCGGCGTGCACGGCCGCACCCTGCCCCCGCTGGACGTCTCGCTCGCGCACCGGGCCGAGGCGGGCGTGGCGATCGTACGGCCGCACACCTCCCATCCGGGCCCCGGCATCGACATCGAGGAGGTCACCGCGCGCGACCCCGCGACCCTCGCCACCGCTCTCGGCACGGACGAACTCCGGCTCCTGCGCACGCTCTGCGCGGACGGCCCCGACGGCGAGGACCTGTGGTTCACCCGCTTCTGGGCCGCCAAGGAGGCCGTGGCGAAGGCCGAGGGCGTCGGATTCGGCGGCCGCCCCCGGGACTTCGCCGTGCGGGAGGCCGCCCCGGACGGGAGCCGCGTCGAGGTCTCCGGGCGGCTGGAGCGCGCCTACACCGTGCACTGCGCGCAGGTGAGCAATCCGCCGGCGCTGCCCCCACGCGCCTACGTGGTGGCCTGGACGACGGGACCCGGGTCCGGCGACGGACCAGACGCCGGACCAGGCGACGGACGACAAGACGAAGCAGCCGAGGAGTACCCCCGATGAACCCCACCCAGCCGGTGCCGGCGCAGCCCACCACCGACACCGTGCTCGCCGACATCACCGGCATGCTCCGCACCCTCCTCGCGGAGTACGGCGAGGACGACGTGGTGATCGGCATGTCCACCACCTTCAACCGCGACCTGGAACTGGAGAGCATCGACCTCGTCACCCTGGCGGGCCTGCTGGAGGAGCGGTACGGACGGCGGGTCAACCTCGCCGAGTTCCTGGCCGGCATGGAGTTCGACGAGATCATCGAGCTGACCGTGGGCCGGCTCGTCGAGTACGTGGTGTGGAGCCTGAAGACCACGGAGGCGGGCTGAGCCATGGCGATGATCGACGCCGGCGGAATCCGCCTGCACGTCCAGCGGACGGGGCCCGCCGACGGCCGTACCCCGCACGCCACGGTCGTCCTCGTGCACGGGCTGCTCACCGACAGCCTGGCCAGCTACTACTTCACCGTCGCCCCCGCCTTCGCGGCGGCCGGCCTCGACGTCGTCATGTACGACCTGCGCGGACACGGCCGCAGCGAACGCCCGCCGGACGGGTACACCCTCGACCACAACATCGACGACCTGGAGGCACTCCTCGACCGGCTGGGGATCACCGGGCCCGTGCACCTCGTCGGCAACTCCTACGGCGGCACCATCGCCTTCGGCCACGCGGCCCGCCACCCCGACCGCACGGCCAGCCTCACCCTGATCGAGTCCGAACCCGCGACCACCGCCTGGGCGGAGAAACTCGGCGGCATCCTGCGCCGGGTGCTGACCGAACTCGCGCACAACGAGCCCGACGCCCTCGCCTGGATCGCCGCGAACCGCGGTCACAACACCGCCCGTTTGGCCAAGGGCGCGGCCCGGCTCGCCCGCGAGACCACCCTCGGCCGGGACATCCCCGCCAGCCGGGTGCTGACCGAGGAGCAGATCAGGGCCGTACGCTGCCCGGTTCTCGGCGTGTACGGCGGCGACTCGGACCTGGTGGACCTGGTGCCGCTGCAGGAGGAGCTGCTCACGGACTTCCGGCCGGTCGTGCTGCCCGGGCACGAGCACTCGGTGCTGGTCGAGGCGGCCCCGGCCGTCGGCGGGCACATTCTGGACCTGATCCACTCCGTCGGCGGCGTGCGGGCGGGGGTCCGGTGAGCGGGTTCCTGTTCGTCGTCCCGCCCCTGGTCGGGCACGTCAACCCGGCCGTCGGCGTCGCCGCCCGGCTCGCCGCGCGCGGACACCGCGTCGCCTGGGCGTGCCCCGACCCGGCGCTGGTGCGCCGGCTCGCGGGCGAGGACGCGGAGGTGTTCGCCTGCGCGGGCCCGGTGCCGGGTGCCGACGGCGCCGTACGACCGCCCGACCTGCGGGGTGCGGAGGCGCTTAAGTTCCTGTGGGAGTGGTATCTGGTGCCGCTCGCCGACGCGATGGCGGCGGGCGTCCGTACGGCCGTCGAGCGGTTCCGCCCCGACGTGGTCGTCGCCGACCAGCAGGCTTTCGCCGGTGCCCTGGTGGCCGAACGGCTCGGCCTGCCCTGGGCGACCTCCGCCACCACCTCGGCCGAGTTCACCGGCGCCTACGACGGCATGCCCAAGGTCGCCGAGTGGCTGCGGCAGCGCCTGGCCGAGCTGCGCGCCAGGATCGGCGACCCGGCCGGCACCGCCGACCCGCGCTACTCGCCTCATCTGCTGCTCGTCTTCAGCACGCCCGAACTCATCGGCCCCCAGGCGCCGTTGGGGCAGCGGATCCACTACGTCGGTCCGTCCCTCGACGACCGCCCCGGCGGGCCCGGCTTCCCTTGGGACCGGCTGGACCCCGGCCGGGCGAAGGTCCTGGTGACCCTGGGCACCGCCAACGCCGACGCCGGGGGCCGCTTCCTTGCCGAGTGCCGCACCGCGCTGCGCGAACGCGCCGACCGGGTGCAGTCGGTGCTGGTGGATCCGGGCGCCACCCTGCCCGCCGACCCCGCCGACAAGGACGTGCTGGTCCTGCGGTCCGTGCCCCAACTCCCGCTGCTGGAGCGGATGGACGCGGTCGTCTGCCATGCCGGACACAACACGGTGTGCGAGGCGCTCTGGCACGGTGTGCCGCTCGTCGTGGCGCCCATCCGCGACGACCAGCCCGTGGTGGCCGCCCAGGTCGTGGACGCGGGCGCCGGTGTCCGGGTCCGGTTCGGCCGGGTCACCGCACCCCGCCTCGGCGCGGCCCTCGACACCGTCCTGCAGGACCGCGCGTACCGGGCCGCCGCCATGCGCGTCCGCACGGCGTTCCGTGCGGCGGGCGGCGCCCGCGCGGCCGCCACCCACCTCGAACGACTGGCCGTAGGAAGCAGCGGAGGGACAACGGAGAGCCGATGAGCGACCACAGTGACAAGAGCGAGCGTATCGCCGCCCTGCGCCCCGCCTACCAGGCCGACCTCGCCGACGGCACGGAACGCTTCTTCGCACCCCGCCGCACCACCTGCCCCTGGTGCGAGTCGAGCCGCCTGACGCCCCGCCTGCACACCACCGACCTGCTCCAGCACAAGCCCGGCCACTTCACCCTCGACGCCTGCACGGACTGCGGACACCTCTTCCAGAACCCGCAACTGACCGACGCGGGGCTGGAGTTCTACTACCGCGACTTCTACGACGGCCTGGGCGAACAGCGTATGAGCGGCACCTTCGGCGGCCGCACCGCGATGTACCGGGACCGCGCGCAGGCGATGGCGCCGCACGACCCCACCGCGAAGAACTGGCTCGACGTCGGCACCGGCCACGGCCACTTCTGCGAGGCCGCCCGTACCGTCCTGCCCGGCACCTCCTTCGACGGTCTCGACTTCACCGACGGCGTCGAACTCGCCGCCCGCGAGGGCCGCGTGGAGCACGCCTACCGCGGCGCCTTCCCCGACCTCGCGCCCGACCTCGCGGGCCGCTACGACGTGGTGAGCATGTTCCACTACCTGGAGCACAGCACCGACCCCGACCGTGAACTCCGCGCCGCCCACGAGGTCGTACGGCCCGGAGGCCACCTGCTGATCGAGGTACCGGACCCGCAGAGCCGGTACGCCCGCCTCCTCGGCCGCTGGTGGCTGCCCTGGCTCCAGCCGCAGCACCTGCACTTCATGCCCGTCGCCAACCTGCGCAGGCGGCTGACCGAACTCGGCTTCACGGTGGTCGCCGAGCAGCACGCCGAGCCGCACGACCCGGTCGACCTGCTCGCCGCCGTCTGGCTGGCCCTCGACCACCTCGCCCCGCGCGACGACGCACCCTGGCTGCCCGAACCCCCCGGCGCCCTTCGCCGCGCCCTGCGCACCGCCCTCCTCCTCGCGGGCGTCCCCGCCCTGCTCACGGCCACCCTCCTCGACCGCTTCGCGCTACGGCCGCTGTCCCACCCTCTCGGCCTGTCCAACGCCTACCGCCTGGTCGCCCGGCGCGAGTGACCGGGTTCACGACGCCGGGTTCACGACGCCCCGGCGCTCACAACACCTTGGCGCGGATCAGCGCCGACAGCACCAGGGCGCCCGGCACCAGCGGCAGCCAGTCGGTCAGCACCCGGTAGCCGATCACGGTCGCGGTGGCCGCCGCCGGCTCGGCGCCGAACGCGACCAGGGTCCACACCAGCGCCGCGTCCACCGCCAGACCACCGGGCGACGGTACGGCCCCGACGGCGGTACCGGCCGCCAGATAGGCGAGGACCACCTGCTCCCAGGGCAGCCCGAGGCCGAGCGACGCCCCCACACAGACCAGCACACCCCCCTGCAGCAGGGGCATCGCGGCAGCCCCGCCCCACAGGGCCAGCACCCGGCAGGGCCGGCTGTGCACCTCCCGCGCATCGGCGAGGGAGGAGCGCACCAGCCCCGTCACGGGGCGCCGCAACGGCCGTACGACCGTCAGCAGCACCCCCGCCACGGCGAGCACACCGCCCGCGACGGCGGCGAGGGGTACCAGCAGCCGCCCGTCCGGTACCAGGTCCCCGAGCCGCCGCCAGGCGGGCGACGCGGCCAGGAACACCAGCAGCACCAGGGTCTTCGCACCGGACTTGGCCAGCGAGTACAGGCCGATCGAGGCGGTCGCCCGTTGCAGCGGCACCCCTCGGGTGCGCAGGAACCGCACGGTGACGGCGTGTGCGCCGAGGCCGGCCGGCAGCGCGTGGTTCGCGGCACCGGCGGCGAACTGCGAGGCCAGCAGGAGCCGGGCCGGCAGCCGGTCGGGCAGCGCACCCTGCCGGGCGCAGGAGGCCGCCACCCAGTTCAGACAGGTGAACCCCACCCCGGCCAGCAGCCACCACGGGTCGGCAGCGAGCAGGCGCGCGGCCCCCTCGTACGCCACGGGCCGGTTGGCCAGCGCCCAGCCAACGGCGAGCAGCAGGGGAGCCAGACACAGGGCGAGCCGGACCGGCCGGGCCGCCATGAGGGAGCCCCGGCGTACCGGCTCCTCGGACCGAGGACACGAGGGAGAGACGGACGAGACAGATGAGACAGATGAGAGGGACGAGACAGGTGATACGGACGAGAGAGGTGATACGGGCGGGGAGAGCGAAGACCTCGGGGATATCGGGGAGGACAGCGGGGACAGTGAGGACACGGGGACGTCGTCCTTCCGCATCGGGCCCCCTCGCGGGGGACCTGGGGGAAGCGGGGCGGCGAAACCGCGGAGAGCCTTCCCCTCCCGTGTGACACCTGGATGTCCGAAAACCGAAGGAGTGAGGGCGGGACGGTGCCGCCGGGTGTCCGCGGGAGCAGCCGTTCACCGCCGACCAGGTAGCCTTCCCATGGGGCGCGCCGCGCAAGCCGCGCCCCGGAAGATCAGCAAGGCGACAGGGGAGGACCCGGCGGTGCACGTCCAGGAATGGCTCGACACGGTGCCCCCGGCCGCCGTCTACGCCGTGGTGGCCCTGGTGATCGGTCTGGAGAGCCTGGGCATCCCGCTGCCGGGCGAGATCGTCCTGGTCTCGGCCGCGCTCATGTCCTCCCAGCACTCCGGCATCAACCCGATCGTCCTCGGCGCGTGCGCGACCGCCGGCGCCGTCATCGGGGACTCCATCGGCTACGCGATCGGCCGCAAGGGCGGACGCCCCCTGCTGGCCTGGCTGGGCAGGAAGTTCCCGAGACACTTCAGCGAGGGCCATGTCGCCACCGCGGAGCGCTCCTTCGAGAAGTGGGGCATGTGGGCCGTCTTCTTCGGCCGCTTCGTCGCCCTCCTGCGCATCTTCGCCGGCCCTCTCGCGGGCGTCCTCCACATGCCGTACTGGAAGTTCCTGACCGCCAACGTCCTGGGCGGCATCTGCTGGGCGGGCGGCACCACGGCCGTCATCTACTACGTCGGCGTCGTGGCCGAGGACTGGCTCAAGCGCTTCTCGTACCTGGGCCTGGCGGCAGCGGTCCTGATCGGCCTGACGTCCATGCTGCTGATCAAGCGCAGGGCCAAGAAGGTCCAGACGGAACAGCGAGAAGCAGAGCCTGTCGGCGCCGGGGAGTAAAACCCCCTAAGGGGCGCGGGGAACTGCGCGACAAGCCCCCACCACGCGCACCCGCCGAACAACCTACTCATGCACCCCGCGATGCGCCTTGGCCAACTCCGCGTACATGGTGCCGTTGAGGGTCACTCCCTGCCGCTCCTCCTCCGACAACTCCCGCCGAACCTTCGCCGGCACCCCCGCCACCAGCGACCCGGGCGGCACGACCATCCCCTGCGGCACCAAGGCCTGAGCGGCAACCAGCGACCCCGCCCCGATCACGGCCCCGTTCAGCACGGTCGCCCCCATCCCGATGAGGCAGTCGTCTTCCACGGTGGCCCCATGCACCACAGCGTTGTGCCCGATGGACACCCGCTCACCGACGCTCACCGGAAACCCGGGATCCGCATGCAGCGTGACGTTGTCCTGCACATTGCTGCTCGCACCGACCTCGATCTTCTCGACGTCGCCCCGCACAACCGCGCCGTACCAGACACTCGCCCCCGAGCGGAGCGTCACGTCCCCGATGACCGAAGCGGTAGGCGCCACGAACACCTCCGCATCGACCTGGGGCTCCTTCCCCCCGATGCCCACGATCAGCGCCTTGTGCGTCATCACCGTCTCCTCGCCACGTCAGTAGTACTCCGCACGGTACGTCAGGACTGGGGCAAAGATCACAGCAGCCCGCCCTCATACCAGAGGCTCCCGACGAGTAACTTGACCCCGTGCCGAAGAGCAAGAACACGTTCTCATCCTGGCGAGGCCGCGCAGCACAACGCGTGGTCCACGCGGCCTGGTCATGGGTCCAACGCACAGGATCGGTGACGGCCGAGAACCCCGGCCGGCTGAACTTCGGCTCGATCGGCGAAGCCACCCGCCTGGCCTTCCCGCTCGGCACCGTCTTCGGCGAGCCCTGGATCCACCTCGGATCCCACTGCATCATCGCCGAGCAGGTCACCCTCACCGCCGGCCTGATGCCGGACCTGGACCTCGGCCCGGACCCGATCCTGCGCATCGGCGACGGAGTCGTCCTCGGCCGTGGCAGCCATGTCATCGCCGACACCACGGTCACGATCGGCAGCGACTGCTACTTCGGGCCGTACGTCTACGTCACCTCCACCAATCACTCCTACGACGACCCGCACGAGCCCATCGGCAGGCAGTGGCCGCGCATGGAGCCGGTGGAGATCGGCCCGGGCTGCTGGATCGGCACCGGCGCGGTGATCCTGCCGGGGGCGCGGATCGGCCGGAACGTGGTCGTGGCGGCCGGCGCCGTGGTGCGGGGCACGGTGCCCGACCACGCCGTGGTGGCGGGGGCGCCCGCCCGGGTCGTACGGCGCTGGACACCCGACGACGGCTGGCAGCCGCCCCTGCGCACCCCCGCGCCGGTACCGCCCCCGGAAGGGGTCACGCCGGAGCAGCTGCGCGCGCTGGCCGACCTCGACGAGGAGGGTGTGGAACGGCTGGCCCGCCTGGAGGCCGACGGCTGACTCAGCCGGTCGCCAGCAGCAGCGTCCCGAGCAGGGCGAGCCCCGCTCCCGCGGCCTGGATCGCGCGCAGCCGTTCGCTGAGGAAGCCGCGTGCGGCCAGCGCGGTGACCACCGGGTAGAGGGAGGCGAGCACCGCCGCCACCGTGACCGGGCCGTGCTGGGCGGCGACCGCGTAGGTGCCGTTGGCCGCCACGTCCGCGAGGCCGACGAAGGCCAGCGCCGGCAGCGAGGCTTGCGGCAGGCCTCCCTCCGGCAGGGCGGGGGTGCCCCGCCGGACCGATGCGTACAGGGCCGCGCCGCCCGCGGCGACGCTCGTCACGCGCTGCACGAACAGCGACAGGAACAGGCCGGTGACGTTGGTCGAGGCCTCCGTGATCAGGGCGAACACCGTGCCGAAGCCCAGCGCCGCGACCAGGGTGAGCAGGATCGTCAGCCGCTGCACGGGCGCGCCCCGCAGCTGGGGGCCGCCCGCGAGGACGACACCGGTGACGGCGACCGCGATGCCCGCGACCTGCAGGGCCCCGGGGCGCTCGCCGAGCACCAGACCCACACCGACCGGGACGGCCACACTGAGCGTGGCCAGCGGGGAGACCACGCCCATCGGGCCCAGTGCGAGGGCCTTGTAGAAGGAGAACACGGCCAACGGGCCGGCCAGACCGGCCGCGACCGCGAACCACAGCCGTGGGCCCGCCTCGCTCCAGCCGCCGGTCGCCACCACGATCACGCCCAGCACCACCGCCGCGATCGCCTGGGAGACGACCACCACCGTCAGCGCGGGCGTCCGTCGGGTCAGCAGCCCGCCGCCGAAGTCGGCCAGGCCCCACAGGAGGCTGGTGGTCAGGGCGAAGAACGCTGTCACTGATGCCTCGCAGTACAGTTTGGTGAACGAGCTGGTGCACCCCACCGTAGTTCGGTTCAGTGAACTCTGCCATCCAAAATATTGAACCCAATAGTGAACCCTTGGACGGAACGTGTCGGACCTCGAACTCCTGACCCAGTCCCTGGCGCGCAACGTCAAGCACTGGCGCGCGGTGCGCGGCTTCACCCTGGACGTGCTCGCCGCCCGGGCCGGCGTCAGCCGCGGCATGCTCATCCAGATCGAGCAGGCCCGCACCAACCCGAGCATCGGCACCGTCGTCAAGATCGGCGACGCGCTCGGCGTCAGCGTCACGACCCTCCTCGACTACGAGCAGGGTCCGAAGGTCCGCATCGTCCCTGCCGAGCGGGCCGTGCGGCTGTGGCACACCGAAGCCGGCAGCTACAACCGGCTCCTGGCCGGCACCGAGGCGCCCGGACCGCTGGAGATGTGGGACTGGCGGCTGATGCCGGGCGAGCGCAGCCCCTCCGAACCGCACCCCGGCGGCACGGTCGAGCTGGTCCATGTCACCGCGGGCGAGCTGACGCTCACCGTCGACGGCGAGGAGTACCGCGTCCCGGCCGGCGCGAGCGCCTCCTTCGAGGCCAACACCCCGCATGTGTACGGCAACACCGGCGACGTCCCGATGGAGATGGTCATGGCGGTCTCGGTGCCGCCCGTGCACTGAGACGTGGGTGAGGCGGGCGGGCGGGCCTTGCTAGCGTGCGGACATGCGCGCACCCATCGGAGACTTCGACACCGCGACCCCCGCCCCCGACTGCCTGGACGAACTGACCGCCCCGGTCGCCGACGCCGTACGCCACTGGCAGGGCGGCGGCGTCCCTGCCGACCGGATCCTCTACGTCGACACCGACCCGCGCTGGGCCGACACGGCCGTCTTCGTCGAGCACTACGGCCGCGACCTGCTGGAGCGGTCGGCGAACTGCGTGGTGGTCGCCGGCAAGCGGGGCGGCGAGACCACCCTCGCGGCGTGTGTGGTGCTCTCCACCACCCGGGTCGACGTGAACGGCGTGGTGCGCCGCCAACTCGGGGCCCGCAAGGCGTCGTTCGCCGCGATGGACACCGCGACCGGCGAGACCGGCATGGAGTTCGGCGGCATCACCCCGGTCGGACTGCCCGCCGACTGGCCCGTGTTGGTGGACGCGGCGGTGGTCGACCTGCCCTACGTCCTGGTCGGCAGCGGGCGCCGGCGCGGCAAGCTGCTGGTCCCGGGCAAGGCGTTCGCGGAGCTGCCCGGCGCGGTGGTGCTCGAAGGGCTCGGGGCCGCCTGAACCTCGGGGCCGCCCGAACTCAGGCCGTCAGATGATGGGCGAGCGCCAGATGCGGGTCCGTCTCGCCCGGCACCGGTGCCGGGTCGGCGTGCACCAGGGCGGCCGTGAGCCTCGGTACGGCGTGCAGCAGGGCGTGTTCGGCCTCGACGGCGATCGCGTGCGCCTCGCGGACCGACACCTCGCCGTCCACCACGACCGCCAGCTCGGCCCGCAGCCGGTGCCCGATCCACCGCAGCCGCAGCTCGCCCACCTCGCGCACGCCCGGCACCGCGCGCACCGCCCGCTCGGCCCGGTCCACCAGCGCCGGGTCGACGGCGTCCATCACCCGCCGGAACACCTCCCGCGCCGCGTCCCGCAGCACCAGGGTGATCGCGGCGGTGATCGCCAACCCGACGAGCGGGTCGGCCAGTTGCCAGCCGAGGGCAGCGCCGCCGGCCCCCAGCAGCACGGCCAGTGAGGTGAACCCGTCCGTCCGGGCGTGCAGCCCGTCGGCGACCAGCGCGGCCGAGCCGATCTCCCGGCCCACCCGGATCCGGTACCGGGCCACCCACTCGTTGCCCACGAACCCGACCAGCGCGGCCACCGCGACCGCCGGCAGATGCTCCACCGGGCGCGGGTCGAGCAGCCGCCCGACGGCCGCCCAGGCCGCGAACGCGGCGGAGGCGGCGATGGTCAGCACGATCGCCAGCCCCGCGAGATCCTCGGCCCGCCCGTACCCGTAGGTGAACCGCCGGGTCGCCGCACGCCGCCCCAGCACGAACGCGATGCCCAGCGGGACGGCCGTCAGCGCGTCGGCCGCGTTGTGCACGGTGTCCCCGAGCAGCGCCACGGACCCGGACAGGGCCACCACCACGGCCTGCGCCAGCGCGGTCGCCCCGAGCACGCCCAGCGACACCCACAGCGCGCGCAGGCCCCGCGCCGAGGACTCCAGCGCGGGGTCGAGCTTGTCGGCGGTCTCGTGCGAGTGCGGGGTGAGCAGATGGGTGAGGCGGTGGCGCAGGCCGGGGGAGGGGTGCGCATGGCCATGCGGGTGGGCGTGGGGGTGGGCATGGTCGTGGTGGTGGCCATGAGAATCCTGGCCAGGCCCGTGCGTGTGCCGGTCGCTCACGGGGATCCCCTTCCGGTGGGCGGGAATGGACGCGCGGCGCCCATGGAGCCATTATGTGCGTATGAGCGCACGCATGCACCTATCACCTGCGCATCATGCGCAGCCGCGTACCCCGGGCGACGAGCAGTTCGTGGTGGCCGCCGAACTCCTCGCCCTGCTCGGCGACCGCACCCGCCTCACCCTGCTGCACGCCCTGACGTCCGGCGAGGCCGACGTCACCACGCTCACCGAGGCATGCGGCGCCGCCCGCCCCGCCGTCAGCCAGCACCTGGCCCGGCTGCGCCTCGCGGGCCTGGTGAGCACCCGCAAGGAGGGCCGCCGGGTGGTCTACGCCCTGCGCGACGGCCACCTGCGCCGCCTGGTCGACGAGGCGCTGAAGGTGGCCGACCACCGCCTCGCCGAGAAGGCCACCCCATCGGAGCGCTGAGCCGCGTCGGCGCCTGCTCAGAACACCGCGGCCGAGCCCAGATACTGCTCGGCGAAGGCCGCCGCGGCGGCGGGTGAGGTGAACAGGCGGCGCAGCCGGGCGAGTGTGGTGCCGGCCCGGAAGGGGTCACCCGAGGCGACCCCGTGGTAGATGTCCGACAGCCACTGCGAGAACTCCTGGTAGTCCCACACCCGCCGCAAGGACGCCTCCGAGTAGGCGTCCAGACCGCTCCCGTCGCCCCGGGTGACGTACCCGGCGAGCGCGTCGCCGAGCAGGAACGCGTCGTGCAGGGCGAGGTTCATGCCCTTGGCCGCGATCGGCGCCGTGAGATGACCGGCGTCCCCGGCCAGCAACAGCCGCCCGTGGACGAGGGGTTCGACGACGTAGTGGTGCATGTCCAGCACCCGCTTCTCGATCAGCCGGCCCTCGGCCAGCGGCGGTGCGCCGGCCGCGCCGAGGCGGGTGCGCAGCTCGGCCCAGACCCGGTCGTGCGGCCAGTTCTCCGGGTCGTCGCCGGGCGGGCACTGCAGGTAGTAGCGGGTGACCTCGGGGCTGCGGGCCATGTGCCCGGCGAAGCCGTTCGGGTGGACGCCGAACAGGACGCAGTCGGAGGAGGGCGGGGCCTCGGCGAGCAGGGCCAGCCAGCCGATGCCGTCGTCCTGCCGCGCGATCCGGGTACGCTCCGGCGGGATCGCGTCCCGGGTCACCCCGCGCGCCCCGTCGCAGCCCGCGACGAAGTCGCAGCGCAGCAGCCGCCGTTCACCGGTCTCGGGGCACCGGTACGACACCGCGGGCCGGTCCGAGTCCAGGTCGTGCAGCCGTACGTCGCGCACACCGAAGCGGATGTCGCCGCCGCGCACGTCGGCGTACTCCCGCACCAGGTCGGTCACCAGCAACGGCTGCGGGTAGACGTAGTGGTGGTGACCGGTCAGGTCGCCGTAGGGGAACCGGTACCGCTCGCCGCCGAAGCGGAACTCGCAGGTGTCGTGCACCTGGGCCCGCTCCATCAGGTTCTTGCCCAGGCCGCGCCGGGCGAGTTCGCGGACCGCCCATTCCTCGATCACGCCGGCTCTCGGCCGGGTCTCGATGAACTGCCGGCTCTCGGTCTCCAGGACCACACAGTCGACGGAGGCGTCCCGCAGGATCGTGCCCACGGTGAGCCCGGCGGGCCCGGCGCCCACGACGACGACCGTACGGCGTTCCTCGGGCGCGGAGTTGGGGTGGGGGGAAGGGTGTGTCACCCCCGCATTATGACGGTGTCCCGTCAGCCACGGCGGAGTAGCCGCGGCCGACGGGACACCCGGTGAGGTGCGGGGTCAGTGCGCCGGAGCGTCGGTGACCACGACCTCCTCGATGCTGCGCTCGATCGCCTCGGTCTTCGACGCGGTGGCCTTGGCCCAGTAGTAGATGGCGAGGGAGAAGACCGCGATGACGAGGATGTCCCACCACAGCGGGATGGTGCCGTTGCCGCCGAAGCTGCCGAACCAGGAGATCGCGCCCAGGCCGATCAGGTAGGGGGGCAGCCACTGCGCGGCCTTGAAGTCCAGCCGGGGCGCGTCGGGCAGGTTCTTGCGGATCGCGTACGCGGCGTAGGAGCCGAGCAGCACGTAGCCGATCAGGATCGCGAAGCCGAGCCGCCACAGGGTGTCCCAGCCGGACCAGAAGATGATCAGGTTGGCGACCACGAAGGACAGCGGCGCGACGAACTTGCCGAAGGGCAGCCGGTACGGGCGCTCGTGGTGCGGCAGACGGTCGGCGAAGACGCCGTACGCCAGCGGCGCGCCCGCGTACATCAGCACACTCGCCGAGGTGATGAAGCTGACCAGCTCCTGCCAGCTGGGGAACGGCAGGAAGCAGATCACACCGGTGACGAAGGAGACGATGAGGCCGAACCACGGCACACCGCGCGAGTCCGTCTTGGCGAACAGCTTCGGCGCGTAGCCGTTCTTGGCCAGGCCGTAGGAGATCCGGGAGGTGGCGGTGGTGTAGATCAGTCCGGTGCCGCCGGGGGAGATGATCGCGTCGGCGTACAGGACGAAGCTCAGCCAGCCGAGGCCCACCAGCGTGGCCAGACCCGCCCAGGGGCCGCTGATGCCGGGGAAGTCGAGCTTGCCCCAGCCGTGCGCGAAGGAGCTGTGCGGCAGCGCGACGATGAACACGACCTGGAGCAGGATGTAGATCACCGAGCCGATCGCGACCGAACCGAGGGTCGCGCGGGGCAGGTCACGCTTCGGGTTGCGGCTCTCGCCGGCCAGCTGGATCGCCTGCTCGAAGCCGAGCAGCGCGAAGATGATGCCGCTGGAGCTGATCGCACCGAGGACGCCCTTGGCGCCGAACGGCGCGAAGCCCTCCGAGGTGAAGTTGCCCGGGTGGAAGTTGCCGATGGCGATGACGAAGATCGCGGCGAGCGGGACGGCGATCTTCCACCAGGTGGCGGCGCTGTTGGTGTGGGCGAGGACACGGACGCCCAGGAAGTTGACCGCGACGAAGACCGCCATGAGGACCACCGCGGTGATGATGCCGCTGGCGGTGAGCGTTCCGTCGGTGCGCTGCAGCCCGTCGGCCCAGCTCCAGTGCTTGGCGTAGCCGATCATGGCCTCGACCTCGATCGGCGCCACGGTGGCCGCCTGGAGCCAGGAGAACCAGCCGAACGACATGCCGGCCAGGCCGCCGAAGGCGTAGTGCGGGTAGCGGGCGGTGCCGCCGGCGACGGGGAACATGCCGCCCAGCTCCGCGTGCACCAGCGCCAGCAGCACGATGGCCACCGCGCCGATCACCCACGAGATGATCGCCGCGGGGCCCGCCACCACGACCGCCTTCTCGGCGCCGAACAGCCAGCCGGAGCCGATGATGGAGCCCACGGAGGCCCACATCAGACCGATCAGGCCGACGTCACGGCGTAGACCGCCGTGGTCCTTCGTGGTTATGGGCGCTGCATGGTCGACTTTCACCATGTCAAGTGGCCTCTCAGATCGTTTAACACAGGCTTAACGAACAACAGCGCCACACCGTAGGGCCGCTTTCCGTGCCGACAAAAGAGCCTTGGTGAAGTCTTGACCTTGGATCTTGTCCCTCTTGGGCTCGGCATTCGCACAGGTCAGAGCCTGACTCGAATGTCAATATTCAGCTGTGAATTGTGAGAAGAAGGTGAGACAGGTCAGCTCAGGCGGGGAATTTCGATCGCCGGGCAGCGGTCCATGACCATGTCAAGACCGGCGGCCTGGGCCCGCTCGTGGGCGGCCTCGTCGACGACTCCGAGCTGGAACCAGACCGCCTTCGCGCCCTTGGCCATGGCTTCGTCGGCGACCGCCCCGGCCAGCTCGCTGTTGACGAAGACGTCGACGACGTCGACCTCGAAGGGGATGTCCGCGAGGGAGGCGTAGCCCCGCTCGCCGTGCACCGTCTCGGCCTTGGGGTGCACCGGCACGATCCGCTTGCCGTAGCGCTGCAGCACCTGCGCCACGCCGTACGCGGCCCGCCGTTGGTTGGCGGACAGGCCGACCACGGCCCAGGTGTCGCCCAGCTCGGTAAGAATCCTGCGGATCGTCGCTTCGTCGCCGTACACGGCGGCCTCCTCGGGCTGCGGGAAACTGTCGTCGGGGCAACAGTGCCCATCAGGCGGTGATTCCCCCGGTAACCCCGCCACGGTGACCGGAATCGGCGCAAGGTGCCTGCGTACGGCCCTCCGCACGCCTACGCTCGGGCCGTGCTGCGCATCCTCGACGCCCGAACCGGTGAGCCCGTTGCCGCCGCGCCCGCCCGGCGTGGCCTGACCCGCATCGAGGCCTACGCCTCCGGCCTGGACCTGACGGCCCTGCGGGTCCTGCTCACCGCCGACGTCCTGGTCCGCGCCCTGGAACTCGGCGGCACCCCCGTCTGGACGATCCTCACCGCACCCCGCCGGCACGCCGAACTCCGCACGGCCGCGACCACCCTCGCCGTCCGCCCCTTCGAGGACGGCCGCGACCTCGCGTCCGGGCTGGGCGAGGCCCAGGTGATCCACGTGGTGGCCGAGAACACCGAGCCCATGCCGAGCGAGGGCCCCCTGCTGACGGTCGCCCCAGCGGTATGGACGGCGCCGCTCGGCCGTGCGGAGCCTCTGCGCACGGCCGACACCCCCACGGCCGGGGAGGCCCCCGCACCCCGCTCGCCACGCGACCATCCCCCTCTCGATCTCTCCGCCCTGCCCGCTCTCCTTTCCGACCCCACCGCCCTCCGCCTCGCCCTTCTCTCCGTCCCCCGGAACACCGCGGCGCGGCTGGACGACGACCGGCTCGGGGAGGCGGCGCAGCGTCTCGCCCGCTGGCGGCGGGCCGTTGCCGGGTGGGCGCGGCAGCCCTCGCGGCCGGTGCCCGATGCGGTGCGGGTGCGGTTGCGGGCCGCGTGGGAGGACGATCTCGATCTGCCCGGGGTGCTGGCTGTGCTGCGGGATGTCGAGAGCGCGCCGGGCGTGGCCGACGGCGCGCGGTTCGAGACGTATGTGTACGCCGACCGCCTGCTCGCCCTCGACCTCGCCCGTGACCTCGGGAGCCTCGCATGATCGAGCGGGCGGGCACGGGCCCGCTGCGCCGGCTGGTCGTCCTGCGGCACGCCAAGTCCGCCTGGCCCGAGGGCGTCGAGGATCACCGGCGTCCGCTCGCGGCGCGCGGACTGCGGGACGCCCCGGCCGCCGGGCGCGCCCTCGCCGAGGCCGACTGCCTGCCGGACCTCGCCCTGTGCTCCACCGCCGTACGCGCCCGCCGCACCTGGGAGCTGGCCTCCGCCCAGTGGGGCACGCCGCCGCCGGTGCGCTATGACCGCAGGCTGTACGGGGCGGACGTACCGGATCTGCTGGAGGTCGTGCGCGAGGCGCCGCGCGAGGTGGAGACGCTGCTGCTGGTCGGGCACAACCCGGGGTTGGAGGAGCTGGTCCTGGAGCTGGCCGGGGACGGTCTGGAGGACACGGTCGAGCAGGTCCGCGAGAAGTTCCCGACCTCCGCGATCGCCGTACTGACCTGGCGCGCCACCGGCTGGCCGGCCCTGGCCCCGGGCACCGCCCTGCTGACGTCGTTCATCGTCCCGCGCGGACGGAAGGAGAAGGGGTAGCCCGGCGCTCGCATAGGCTGACGGGATGCAGGACGAGTACCGCACCGTAGCCCGCGCGGGCGTGCACGAGACCGAGATCAACCGCTCCCGTTTCCTGTGCGCCCTCGCGCCCGCGGCCACCGAGCAGGAGGCCCAGGAGTTCATCGCGGCCGTCCGCAAGGAGCACGCCGACGCCACGCACAACTGCTGGGCGTACGTCATCGGCGCCGACGCGTCCGTGCAGAAGGCCAGCGACGACGGCGAACCGGGCGGCACCGCCGGCGTCCCGATGCTGCAGATGCTGCTGCGCCGCGACATGCGGTACGTCGTCGCCGTCGTCACCCGGTACTACGGCGGCGTGAAGCTCGGCGCGGGCGGGCTCATCCGGGCCTACGGCGGAGCGGTCGGCGAGGCCCTGGACGAGGTCGGCACGCTCACCCGGCGCCGCTTCCGGCTGGCCACGGTGACCGTCGACCACCAGCGCGCCGGCAAGATCCAGAACGATCTGCGCGCCACCGGACGCGAGGTCCGGGACGTCCGTTACGACGAGGCCGTCACCATCGAGATCGGTCTGCCGGACGCCGACGTGGACGCGTTCCGCGGGTGGCTGGCCGATGTGACGGCGGGCTCGGCCGGGTTCGAGCTGGGCGGCGAGGCCTACGGAGACGCGTGAGGTCCGGCCCCCGTACCGGGGCGGCCGGACCGCACGCGTCTCAGGCGTTCACGCCTCCTCGGACGCCGTGTTCCGCGGGCGCGGAATGCCCAGGGCGCACAGGGCGCCGACGAGGACCACGGCGACGCCGACCCACACCGCGGGGTGCAGGCCGTCGACGAACTCCTGGGGGCCGCGGGTGCTGCCGTGCGCCACGAACACCGTGCTGAGCACGGCGATGCCGAGCGCCCCGCCGATCTCACGGACCGTGGTGTTCGCGCCGGAGGCCTTGCCCGCGTGCTCCTTGGCGACCGAGGCGAGCACCACCGCGGCCGTGGGGGCGAACACGAAGCCCATGCCGATGCCCGCGACGATCATCGGGCCGACCAGCGACGAGTAAGCGGTGTCGGTGTCCGCGACCAGGTTGATCCAGCCGAGGCCCACCCCCTGCAGGAACAGACCGAGCGCCATCAGACGGCCGCCGCCGACCTTGTTCGTGAGCACACCGGCGACGGGGGCGACGAACATCGGCATCAGCGTCCAGGCCAGGGTGCGCACACCGGCCTCCAGCGGGGTCCGCGGGGGCACGATCTGGAGGTACTGGGCGAGCAGGAAGAGCGAGCCGAAGACACCGAAGTACATCGCGGCGGAGACGACGTTGGTGAGGGTGAAGGCCCGTATCCGGTAGAACGACAGGGGCAGCATCGGCTGCGCGGCCCTCGCCTCCCACAGCACGAACACGGCCAGCAGCACCGCACCACCGGCGAACGCACCCAGCACCTTCGCCGAACTCCAGCCGTCCGTGTCGCCGTGCACGATGCCCCACACCACCGCGCACAGTCCGGCCGCGGCCAGCAGCATGCCGACCAGGTCGAGGCGGATCCCCGGCAGCGAGCTCTCGCGCAGCGTCAGCAGGATGAGCGGGACGGCGACGACGCCCACCGGCACGTTGATCCAGAAGATCCACCGCCAGTCCAGCCCGTCGACCACCGCGCCGCCGACCACCGGGCCCATCGCGACGGCCAGGCCGCTGATCCCCGACCACAGCCCCAGCGCCAGCCCGCGCATCCGGTCCGGCACGGCCTGGGAGAGCAGGGTCAGCGACAGCGGCATCACGGCCGCCGCGCCGAAGCCCTGGATCGTGCGCCAGGTGATCAGCTGGGCGCTGGTGTCGGCCAGTCCGCAGCCCGCGGAGGCCAGCGTGAACACGACGATGCCGAGCACGAACACCCGCCGGCGGCCGAACCGGTCACCGAGCGCGGCACCCGTCATCAGCAGGCAGGCGAAGCTGAGGACGTAGGCGTTGACGAACCACTGGAGTTCCTGGGTGTCGGCCTTCAGGTCGACGGCCAGCGTGTGCAGGGCCGTGGAGACGACCAGGTTGTCGAGCGCGACCATGAACATGGGCACGCTGCAGGCGACGATCGCGAGCCAGAGCGGAACGCGCCGACCCGTGCGCCCCGGGTCGTCGACGACCGGATCGTCGAGGACCGGGTTTTCTTCGGACAGCGTCATGACGGGGGTCTCCTGATGAGGGTGAGCGGGGGGTCAGGCGTGGGTGTCCTGCTCGGCCAGCCGGCGCTTGGCGTCCGACCAGTCGATGGGCAGGTCCGCCGCCGGGACCTGCCAGAACGTGAAGACCGACTGCTTCATCGTGGGCCGCAGACCGGTCATGATCGACTTGTGCGGCTCGGTCCGCGCGTACGTGTAGAGCGCGTCCTTGTCCTGCCAGGCGGACAGTGTCCAGAAGGTGCGGCTGAAGGGTTCGGCGATGAGCGAGGCGCCGTAGGCTCCGGGCGCGCCGGAGACCTGCCTCCAGGCGGCCAGGGACTTCAGGAAGAAGCGCGGTACGTCCTTGAGGGAGCGGACCTCCAGACGGGACGCCATGACGAACGCCTCGGCATCCGGCGCGGGCTTGTTGACGGTGGTCCAGGGCAGGGTCGGCATGGCTGCGGCCTTCTCGGTTCAGAGGCAGGGCGAGGAGGAGGGACCCAAATTGGATACCTCTACTATCTATGTTAGACAGTAGAGGTATCCATTTTTCAAGAGCGGAGCCGATCCGATGCGTATCTCCGAACTGAGCCGCCGCAGCGGCGTCTCCGTCACGACGATCAAGTACTACCTCCGTGAGGGCCTGCTCCCGGCCGGCCGGCAGACCGCCGCCACCCAGGCCGAGTACGACGAGCAGCACCTGCGCCGCCTGCGCCTGATCCGCGCGCTGACCGGTGTGCGCGGGCTGTCCGTCAGCACCACCAGGGACCTCCTCGACGTCCTGGACCAGCACACCGGCGACACCCACCTCACCCTCGGCCTCGCCCTCGGCGCGATCCGGCTGGCCGAGGAGCCCGCCGGGCAGGCCCCCGAGGCGGCCGAAGTCGACGCATTGGTCAAGGAGTTGGGCTGGGACGTGCACGAGTCGGCGCCCGCCCGCGCCGCGCTCGCCGAGACCCTGGCCTCGCTGCGCTCGCTGGGCGTCCCGCGGGACTGGCGCACCTTGCTGCCGTACGCCCGTCTCGCGGAGCGCACCGCGGTCCTCGACCTGGATCAACTGGACGGCATCGAGGACCCGTTGGAGCTGGCCGAGCACGCACTGCTGCTGACCGTCCTCCTGGAGCCCGCGCTGCTGGCGCTCAGGCGCATGGCCCAGGAGAACGAGTCGGCACGGCGGCACACCGACCACTGAGACGGGTCAGGACAGCTCGCGCAGGATCTCGGCCGCGGCTTCCGCCCCGGCCGAGAACGCGGCCTCGTGGGAGCCGATCAGGTCCGCGCCCAGCTGCTTGGAGTGGAAGTACGACCCGGCCAGCTTGACCCGGGTGCCCTCGTTGGCGCCGTAGATCACGGACTGCCGCTCGCGCAGCGCCATGTCGATGACCGGGTGGGTGTAGTCGAACTCGCGGATGACCGTCTCCGGGTCGAGGGGGCGGGGCGGGTCGAGGGTGACGAAGTAGTCCCGCTCGGCCTCGAAGTCCTGCAGCCGGTTCAGGTAGTAGGTGACGAAGCAGCGGGTCGCGCCGTCCGCCTGGACCTTGCCGTAGTTCCAGGCCCGCCAGCTCCCGGCGTCGCTGGGCATCAGTGTCGGGTCGGTGTGCAGCGTCACGCGCGACCTGCTGTAGCGGACGCCCTCCAGGGCGGCCCGCTGGGCACTCGTGGGGTTCCGCAGCAGGGCGAACGCCTCGTCCGCGTGCGTGGCCAGCACCGCGTGGTCGAACCGCTCGGAGCCGGCGGCGGTGGTCACGGTGACCCCGTCCGCCTCCTGGCGTACGGCGGTGACCGGCGAGGAGACCCTGAGGTCGGGGCCGATCGCCGCGAGCGCCTTGCGCACGTAGGAGATCGAACCGCCGCCCACCGTGCGCCAGTCCACCCGCCGGCCGCCGAGGCCGCCCTCGTCGTGGCCCACGAAGAACGCGATGACCGTGGCCGCCGGCATCTCCCAGATCAGCTCGGCCGGCACCGACCAGACGGCGGAGCAGAGCAGGATCAGATACGAGTGGCGGAACTCCTCGCTGTATCCGCCCTGGTCGAGGTAGTCGCCCATCGACATGTCGGCGCGGCCGCGGACGAAGTCCCGCCGGCTCTCCTCGTGGAAGCGGCGCACCTCCCGCCAGACGTCCGGGAACCCGGGGTACTCGGCCGCGTAGCGCGCCTCGATCGCGCCCTCGTCGAGTTCCAGCTCCTCGGTGCCGTACTCCAGCCCGCTGTCCAGGTCGAAGAAGGTGAAGCCGCCCGGATGCGGGACGGTGTCGACGCCGAGCTGGTCGAAGAACGCGGTCAGCTGCGGGTAGAAGCGCCGGTTGCAGACGATGAACGCCGTGTCCAGGCCGAGCACGTGCCCGCTCTCCTCGACCTCCACGGTGTTGGCGTGGCCGCCGGGGCGGTCCTCGCGCTCGAAGACGGTGATCCGGGCCCGGTCACGCAGATGGTAGGCGGCGGACAGACCGGCGGGGCCGGCGCCGATCACGGCGACGGTCGGCGTGTGCTGGGACATGGCAGGTCCTTACGGTCGCAGAAGGTCGGGAAGGGGGGTGGGGGAGGTGAGGGCGGTGGGGGAAGGGAGGGAGGGGAGGGAGGGGAGCGGCGTGCGGGAGAGGGCGGTGCCGGGCTCGCGCCGGCGCAGGGTGCCGCCGCCCTCGGTCGCCACGGCCACGAGGTGGTGGGCGGAGGGGCGCAGCAGGTCGAGCCGCCAGCGGCGGGCCAGGTCCGGCCGGCGCCCGTCGGCGACACCGAACCGCCCGCCGCCCTGGTGCCGGAAGCGGAGGTCCTTCAGACCCCCCGCGAGACCGACGCCCACCCCCTTGAGGTAGGCCTCGGCCAGCACCCACCGCTCGCTCGTGGCCAGGTCGGGGTCGGCCGGGCCCAGGAAGGCGTTCAGCAGACGCGTCTTCTCCGCGTCGAAGGGGACGCGCTCCACGTCCGCACCGCAGCCGCGCCCCCGGGTGAGCACACAGACGATCAGACCGTCCGTGTGCGACAGGTTGAAGCGCAGCCCGGCGCTGTTCGGGACCGGCTCGGGGCGCCCGTTCGCACCGCGGACGAACCGCCAGGTGTCCGGCGGCAGCCCCGTGCGGGTGCTCAGGGCCAGCCGGGCGAGCAGCCGCCCGCCCAGGAAGCGGCGCCGGGAGCCGGTCCGCAGCAGCCGGTCGTGACGGGTGCGCTCGTCCGGGGCCAGCAGCTCCGGACCGCCCAGCCGCGCGGCCAGCTCCGGCACCCGGTGCTCGGACAGCGTCCACAGATCGGCCGCTCCCGCGTCCGGCCCCGCGTCGGCGCGCGTCAGCGGGCTTCCGCGCACCGGGCCCCCTCCGTGGGCGCGGTCCGCTCGGCCAGCGTGATCGGCCAGTGCGACAGCAGCCGGTTGTCGTCGTGCAGCCGGGTCAGCACGGCGAGGACCTCGTCCACGGCGGCCGGGTCACGGTAGGCCTCGTACGGGTGGAACTGCCGGTTGATCCGCTCCAGTTGGAGCAGGAGCAGCGAGGGGCTCGGCAGCGGCGCGGCCATCAGGCCGTGCGAGTGGACGTAGGTGTGCACACACGCGGCGGCGGCGTGCACCAGGCAGTACTCCTTGGCCAGGTCGAACAGCTCGGCCGAGTGCGCGAAGCCGCGGCCCAGCTCGGCGCGCACTCGGTCCGCCCGCTCCTCCAACGGCAGCAGCCGGCCGAGCAGTTCGGTCGCCAGGTCGGCGGCCAGCAGCAGCCGGTCCCGGTCCTTGTCGGCGGCCCGGTCGGCGAGCACCCGCAGCCGGATCAGCGAGTCGGGCGCGGCCAGGACCGCGTCATCCAGGCCCCGGTTGGACAGCTCCTGCAACGCGGGCCGGTACACCGGGAGTTCGGCGTCCATGCTGTACAGCACGGCCACCCGCTCGGCCGCCTCGGCGCGCACCTCGGCGTCGGCGCTGCGGCCCTTCTCCAGCAGCGCGCCAAGCTGGTGGCCGATGTTGCGCAGGTTCACGACGGTGTTCCCGTCGGCCATGTTGGTCACCAGGATGTCGCGCAGCATCTTCTGGTGCATGCCGAAGCGGGGGTGGGTGCGCAGGAACACCCGGGCCCCGAGCACCACGTTCAGCCGCCCCAGGGTCTCCTCCAGCAGGGTCGGCACCAGGTACTTGGCGGCCGAGGAGAAGACGCTCACCTGCCCGGTCGAGGCCTGGACACTGCGGACGGCGCCGAGACACACCGCGTCCGCCACCATCAGATCGGCGAAGGACTCCGCCAACTGGCGCCCGGTGTACGGCACTTCGACGACCGGACGGTTGAACAGGACCCGGTCCTGGGCGAACTCCAGCGCCGTGCGCAGCGAGGTGTCCACGCCCGACAGGGCCAGGCTGAGGATGACCAGGCGCGCGGTCTGGCTGGTCTTCAGGGCGATCTCCAGGCCCTGGCCCTCGGCCCCGACCAGGTCCGACTCCGGGACGAAGACGCCGTCGAACCGCAGCCCGCTCAGGTCCAGGGCCCGTACGCCGTGCAGCTTCAGCAGGGGCGTCTCGCGGACCGTCTCGGCCTCGGCACGCCACTTGTCGACCACGAGGATCGAGTAGTCCCCGGCGCCCTGGCGCGGCCCGGTGCGCGCGAAGACGACCATCCGGTCGGCGAAGGTGGCGTTGCCGATCGGCCACTTCTCACCGGTGAGCCGGTAGCCGCCCTCCACCCGCTCCGCGACGACCTCGTTGCTGAGCAGATCGCTGCCGTGCGCGGCCTCGGACAGCCCCCAGGCGAGCCCGACCCCCTGGTGGACGGCGTCGATCTGCCGCCGCTTCTGCTCGTCGGTGCCCGCGATCCACAGCGGGGTGAACGCGGCGTTGGTCAGCCCGAGCGCGATGGCGGTCGCCCCGTCGCGCCGCGCCACCAGCCGCATCAGCGCGAACCCGGTCTCCGGGTTGCCGGCCTTGCCGCCCTGCTCGGCGGGCAGCCCGTAGTCCAGGAACCCCCAGCGGCGCAGCAGACCGACGAACCCGTACGGGAAGGCGTCGCGCTCGTCGTGGTCGAGCACCTCGGCGAACGACATCCGGCTCTCCGGGTCGTGCGGATCGCCGAGGTACTGCTCGAGCCGCTCGGCCAGTTCGGTCAACTCGGCCTGGGACATCAGGAGTCCTCCATCGGGTGAGAGGCGGAAGCGAGGCGCACCGGCACGGCGGTCATCAGCCGCCCGGACCGGACGAGCGCCGACGTGGTGTCGAGGGCGGGCAGCAGGTCGGGGCCGTGGCGGCGCGGGTCCACGCCCTCGGCGCGGGCCAGCAGATAGGCGAGCGTCGCCCGCAGCCAGCCGGTGGCACCCGGTTCGGCGCCGTACAGCGACCGGTCGCGGTTGTGCCACCACAGGTGCAGACAGGCGGCGGCCGCGTGCACCCACGCGTACCGCTCGGCCAGGTCCACCAGCGCGTTGGGATCGGCGTCCCGCTGCCGTACGGCGGCCGCCCGCGGGCCGAGCCCGGTCACGGCACCGCCGAGCCGGCGCACCAGGGCGGCGGCCGGGTCGTCGCCCAGCTGCTCCAGGGCGCCGGCGGCGACCCCCGGCAGGGCGCCGAGGACGGGGTCCGCGCCGCGGGCGACGAGGTCGAGGCGCGTGGGGTCGTACGACGGCAGCTCGGCGTCCAGCGCGAAGATCCGGTGCACGGTGTCCGGCGCGGGCGCCTCCTCGCGGGTGACCAGCGTCGGGATCTGGGCGGCGTAGGCGCGCAGGTTCGCCAGCGGGCTCGCGTCGATCACCCGGACCACCGCCACATCCCGCTGGATCTTCTGGAACATGCCCGCACCGGGCGCCTGTTCGCGCAGCACCGCGCGCGTGGCGAGCACGGCGGCGCAGCGCCGGACCAGATCGTCCGTGGCCTCCGCGACCACGTGCTTGGCCGCGAGCGCCCAGACGCTGAACACCTCCGGTACGACATGCACGCCCCGCGCGGCGGCCAGCGCCACCGCGTCGGCCGCGAGCAGCGCCGCCGAGGCGACGGCCAGGTCCCGGCGCGGATGGGCCACGTCGAGCAGCGGCGCACCCGCGACCTGGCGCTCGGCGGCGAAGCCGAGGGCCAGGCGCAGCGCGGTGTCCGCGCAGCCGAGGCTGCCCGCCATGCTCATCAGCCGCACCGCCTGCTGGGCGAGGACGGCCACCTCCAGACCCTCCCCGACCTTGCCCACCAGGGCGTGCCCGGGGACCGGGAGGCCGGCGAAGCGCAGCCGCGCGGTGTCCACGCCCCGCATACCGCCGGTACGGGCGGCCGGCTCCCGGACCAGACCGTGGCGCTCGGCCCAGTCCGCGTCCAGCAGATAGGCGGAGAACGCGCCCGGCCCGCGGGCGCCGGTCCGGGCCATCACGTAGACGGCCTCGCAGCTCAGCCCGTTGCCGACCATCCACTTCTCGCCGTGCAGCAGCCCGTCGTCGTCCAGCCGCACCTCGCCCGACAGCAGGTCGCTGCCGTGCTCGGCCTCGGTCAGCGCGAACGCCACCGTGCCGCCCCGGGTGAGGATGTCCGCCGTCAGGCTCCGCTGGTCCTCGTCGCCGTGCAGCTGCAGACAGGTGGCCGCGATGATGCCGAACATGGTGCCCGGCATCACGTTCACGTCCCGCCGGGCCGCCGCGCGCACCAGGGTCAGGCTCCGGTCGAACGACTCGAACGCGCCGCCCCACTCCTTCGGCAGGTAGTTGAGATGGAAGCCCGCCGCGACCAGCCGGTCGCACAGCTCGTCCGGGTGGGCGTCCGCCTCGTCCCGGGCGACCGCCGCGGCGAACCCGTACGGATTGCCCGGGTCCGCCGGATCGCCGAGGAGTTCCTCCACCGACTCGGGTGTCAGCGCGCCCATCACACGGCCTCCGTCAGGGCGGGCAGCTCCAGCGGGACCGGGCGGTAGTCGGCCGCCGCCGACGGCAGGGTCACGCCCGCCGTGGCCAGCTGGGCGATCCGGGTGTGGAAGGCCGCCCCACGCATCAGGTGGTGGGCGACATCGGCCACCGTCCGGTTCTCGGGCGTCTTCAGATAACTGCCGGACACCCAGGCGTTGAAGCTGCCCATCGCCGGGCCGCACCAGATCTGGTAGTCGGCCGACCGGTCGGCCTCGCCGGTCACCGCCCAGCGCGAGGCCATGCCCAGGTACCAGCGGAACACCAGCGCCATCCGGCGCTTGGGGCTGTCCGCCGCCCGGGCCAGCTGCTCGGGGTCACGCCGGGTGAAGTACCGGACGCACTCCTGCCAGACGTCCTCCAGCGGACGCCGGAAGATCTGCGACTCCAGCCGCGCCCGCTCCTCGGCGGGCAGCGCCTCGATGCCGTCGTACGCCTGGTAGAGCCGGTACAGCTGCTGGGCCCGCATCGCGAACATCGAGCCCCGGCGCAGCACCTGCAGCTCCACGCCCATCTCGAACATGTCGGCCGCCGGAGCCATCGCACAGTCCGTGACGTCCGCCTGCGCGAGCAGCTCGCGGGCGGCCGGGGAGGTGCCGGACTCCAGACAGGACTGGTTGACGGAACCCGTCACCACATAGGCGGCGCCCATGGCGAACGCGGCGGCCACCGCCGTCGGGGTGCCGAGGCCGCCGGCCGCGCCGACCCGGATCGGGGTGGCGTAGCGGTGCTCGCGCTGGATCTGGTCGCGGACCCGCAGGATGACCGGGAACAGCGCGGGCAGCGGGCGGCGGTCGGTGTGCCCGCCGGAGTCCGCCTCCACGGTGATGTCGTCGGCGAGCGGCAGCAGATGCGCGAGCCGCGCCTGCTCGGCGGTGACCAGACCGTCCCGCAGCAGCGTGTCGACCAGGGCGGCCGGGGCGGGGCGCATGAACCGCTCGGCGGTCTCGGCCCGGGACACCTTGGCGATGACCCGGTTCTCGGCCACCACCCGCCCCGAGGGGTCCTGCCGCAGTCCGGCCAGCCGGTAGCGGACCAGATGCGGGGTCAGCCCCATGAACGCGGACGCCTCCACGCAGCGCACGCCGCCGCGCAGGAACAGCTCGACCGCCTCGCGCTCCAGCCGGTCCTCGCTCGGGCTGTGGATCAGGTTGACGGCGTACGGCAGACCGGGGATCTCGGCCGCGAACCGGGCCAGCGCCTTCCCGATGGTCTCCGGCAGCAGGCCCGCCGCGCCGAACGAGGCGAGGAAGCCCTGCCGGGCCAGCGCGATCACCAGATCGGCGGAGGCGATGCCGCCCGCCATCGCACCGGCCATGTACGACTGCCGCACACCGTGCGCGGCACGGAAACCGGCCGAGCCGAGCCGCTGCGGGGGCAGCGCCGGGGCGGCGGCCAGGACGCCGGGACCGTCCCCGCCCGGGGCGGCCGTGCCGCCGGCGACGGCGCCGACGCCCTGGGCCGTGGACACGATGAAACAGGGTTCTTCCACCCGGCTCAGGACCTGGTTGATCCCGGCCGGGTCCACGCTCGGATACCCGTCCCCGTACCAGCGGAGGGGGGCCTGGGGGGTGCTCATGGACAACAGTGCTCCTCGGCTGTGCCGGACGTCAGCCGGCGTCGGGGCGGACCTCGATGGCCACGTCGGTGAGTTCGTAGATGCGCAGGCCCGGCTTCCACAGGTCCGCGTCGGCGATCAGCAGCAGGCGGTCCGCTTCCCGGCGGACCTCCTTGATGTGCACGTCGAAGAACAGCTCGCGGTCGTCGCGCAGGATCTGGCCCCGGTACTTCCAGGACATCTCCACCCCGGTGGCCATGGCGAACCGGGGCCGGGCCATGCCCTCGGCGAGGTTCTGCTCCAGCACGAACAGACGCATGGCCTGCAGCACCGCCTCGACGCCCAGCGAGCCGGGCATCACCGGGTCGCGGTGGAAGTGGCAGTCGAAGTACCACTCGTCGGGCCGGATGCTGCGGAAGCCGTGCACGTAACCGGCGCCGAACCGGCCGCCGTCCGCGACCAGGTCGACCCGGTCCACCAGGTCGAACCGGCCGCCGGGCAGGTGCAGTTCGCCTCCGGAGGCGTCGCGGAAGGCGGGCGCCGCACCGCCCGCCAGCTCGATGCGCCTGACCCGCCCGGCGGCCGGGGTCTCCGTCTCGATCCACGGCCTGACGTAGGTGCCGCTGTCGAGACCGACCTGGTTGGACAGCGCGGCCGCGTTGAAGTACCCGAACAGCGACTCACCGGTGTAGAACACCTCGCCGTCCGCGCTGAGTTCGTACGAGAAGTTCTGCAGCACCGCACCGGAGACGACACTCGTCATCAGCAGCTTCGACTGGTGCCGAATGGTCTTGCCGCGCAGGTCGATGTCCTTCACCAGGGTCGCGCGGCCGTCGAGGTTGCGGATGGCGTACTCCTCCTCGGGCTGCCGGAGGGTGGCGCCGAGGTAGTAGCCGAGGAAGATGGCGGCCTGCAGCGAGGACTCCATGTACACGCAGTTCGGCATGTACGGCGAGGAGTTCTGCGCGTAGTACCAGGCGTCGTCCGGCGAGTCGTACTCGGTGACCATCTCGGAGCCGGGGCTCAGATCGCCGCGGGTGCCGGTGAGCGACATGACCCGGTCGACGAACTGGAAGTCGCCGTTGGGGATGTAGGGGGCGCGGCTCGTGCGGTAGATCTCGAACTCCGGGCCCATCGCCATGTCCAGCAGACCCTTGGCGGAGTGGGCCAGATGCAGTTCGTTGATCATGGCGGGCTCGCCGCTGCGGTTGCGCCGGCCGAGGAACTCGGGCACACCGCCGATCTCGGGCCGGTACGGCGTCCCGGGCTTCTCCACGATCTGCAGGCCGAGGTTCTGCATCCGGACCACCGGCTTGTCCCCGAGGTACACCAGGACGTCCGCGATCACCGTGGGCCGGGGCAGCAGGGTCAGCTCGGTGACCTCCACCTCGTAGCGGATCTCGGCGTCCTTCGGGGTGACCTGGCCGCGCACCTGGACGTCGATGCGGCGATCGGTGACGGTCTGGAAGCGGGCGTCCGGGAGCGTGAGGTGCAGACCCTGGTGCATCAGGTAGATCTGCAGCAGCTGCACGGCTCCCTCCGCGATCAGGGAACCGGCGAGCACCGGGTCGTCCGGGAAGTGGCAGGTGAAGTACCAGGCGTCCGGCTCGAGCCGCTTGACGGCGGTGATCAGGCCCAGCTCGCAGGGACCGCCCTTGCGGTCGACGGTGACCTCGTCGACCATGCGCAGCCGCTCGTCCGGCAGGCGCAGCGCCGGGTTGAGGCCCGGGTCCTGCGCGTGGTCGGGTCCGAACACGTCCCCGGGGCGGCCCTGGGCGAGCAACTCCAGGTCGTGGGCGTCCAGTTGGTGCTTGCGGGCGTAGGCCAGCGGCTTGAACGTGCCCTTGGGCAGCGCGGCGCGGCGGGCCCGGTCCTTGTCGGAGAGGACGACACCGAGCGGGGTCGCCAACTCCTGCTTGCTGAAGAACCCGGCGCAGGCGTCGCGGAGTTGGAGGATCAGCTCGTCGTCCGCGAAGCAGTCGTAGCTGAAGAAGAAGATCGTGGTGTCGCCCTGGTGGACGAACCGGTCGATGGAGATCTCGTAGCGCAGCGTCTGGCCGGTCGTGGGCAGCCCGCCCTTGAAGATCAGCGAGCTGTCGAGCAGCCGGTAGACCCGCTCGCCCTTGTTGCGGAAGTCGATGCCGAGATAGCTGACCAGCAGGAGGTCGCACTGCCCGGACTCCACGGTCACCGCCGGCGGCACTCCGCCGTCGACGGCGTACCAGGCGTCCTCCGGCACGACGTACTCCGTGGTGATCCGGGAGGGCTTCAGCACCCCGGGCTCGGCGTCCAGCTCGGTGACCCGGGTGACGAAGTGGTAGGGCGGTGCGGGCAGCCGGACGCGGGCGGCGAAGGTGTCGATCTGGGCGAACTGGGGCCCGAACACCTTGGCCACGGAGCCGGTCGCGAACTCGAGCAGGTCGGCTTCGTCCCAGATGACGCCCTCGCGGGCGGGGGCCGGGGTGCGGGGCTGGGCGGCGGGCAGGGCCGGGGGAGCGGTGCGCTCGACAACAGGGGTGTGTGTCACGGGAGTTGGAGCCGTGGCGGGCGCCGTCGCATCGAGCAGGGACTCGGCCCGCTCCAGGGTCGCCGCCTGGAGCACCCGGTGGGTCTCCATCACCACGCCGTGTGCGGCGAGCATCTCCTGGCGCAGGTCGTGGATCAGATCGGCGGCGGGTCGCCGGCCCTGGCCGGAGGGTGCGTGGGGGTACGACGGCCGGGCGGGCGGGGTGGCCGGGGGCGAGGAGGACACGGGCGGGGCGAGGGCCGCGGGAGGCTGCGGGGCGCCCCAGGGCAGGGCCGTGATCGGATCCCCGTCGAAGGTGATCACCTCGGAGATCTCCAGCGTCGGGTCGGCAGGCATGGCGGCGGGCTCCTCCGGCGATACGGAAAGGACGGGTACGGCGGGTTCGGGAACCCCGGCGGGCAGGGCCGCGGCGGTGACATGGGCGTCACGACCGGCCGGCTGAGGGTGTCGGCTGAGCCGGGCCGCGGGAGGGTCACCGGGCAGGGCTGCGGGGGTGGCACTCGTCGGGTGGGCGGCGGCGGGCAGGCCTGCGGGTGCGGCCGCGGTCCCCGAACTCGCCGGGCGGGGCGGGGTGGAGAGGGGCGAGGCCGGGTCATCGGCCGAGTGGGCAGGGGCGGGGCGGGCTGCGCGCGTGTCCACGGGCGTGGGTGCGGGGGTGGCCGCTGCCCGGGCACTTGCCGGGCCGGTGGAGGCGGGGATGCCTGTGGTTGGCGTACCCGACGGGTGGGCAGGGCCGGGGGTGGCCGCGGTACCTGTGCTTGCCGGGCCGGTGGATGCGCGGAGTGCCGTGGCCGTCGGGCGGGTGGGAGCGGGGAAGGACCCGGGCGCTTCACCGGCCGGGCCGGACAGGGTGGCGGACTGCTGGTGTCCGGCCGGGCCGGGCGCCGCTGCCGCGTGGGCCCCATGGGCCAGAGCGGTCGGTGCGACGGCGAGGTTGGCCAGGGCCTTGGTCGCCTCGCGGGTGATGCGGGTCGGGATGGGCTCGCCGCGGCCCAGTCGGACCGGAGGGAGACGCCGGGCGGGGCGGTCGGACGGGGCCGGGGCCGGGTCCTGGAGGGCCGTGAGGTTCACCGGGAGGCCGTGGCCGGCGAGGCGGGCCGTCAGGTGGGCCAGCGGTGTGGTGGCCGGGACGCCCCGGCGGTCCACGCAGGCGGCCACGTGCGGGGCGTCGCCGAGGGTGTCCCGGATCCAGCGGGAGCAGGTCGCGCCGGGCCCCACCTCGATGAAGTAGCGGTAGCCGCGCTCGTACGCCGCGTGCACCAGCCGGGGGAAGTCGATCGTCGAACGCAGGGTGTGCGCGATGCGCCGCGGGGACTCGGCCAGCAGCTCGGCCGGGAGCGGCTGGTAGTCGTAGGCGCTGAACAGCTCCAGGTCCCCGAAGGAGCCCATGGGATAGTCGTTCATCCGGGCGAGGCCGTCGAATTCGGGGTCCACGACCGGGCAGTGCATGACCACGTTGACGGGGGAGCGGGCGGCGGGGCAGCCCAACTCCTCGATCAGCGCCCGGCACTGCGCCGGATCACCCGCGATCACCAGCTCGCGCGGGGTGTTCACATGGGTGAGGTGGACCCGGTCGTAGCGGGCGAGGGCTTCGCGCACGGGCTCGGCGGACGTCAGCAGGACGTGGGACGCCCACACGTCCCCGTCGGGGGTCTCCTCGGGCAGCCCCCACAGGTCCCGTACGGTACGGCGCGGTCCGCACAGGCGGTTGCGGAAGATCGGACTGTCGCTGATCAGCGAGTCGCTGCGCCCGGCCGGATCCCAGCCGCCGGTCGCGAACAGCATGCTGGACTCGCCGAGGCTGTAGCCGAACCCGCCGTGCGCGGTGATGCCCAGCACCTCGCGCACCAGCGTGGTGTAGAGGATGGCGAAACTGGTGCCGGTGGCGAGCATGAACGGGACGTCGTCGCCGAGGCTCTCCTCCAGCCGCATCAGACCGCGCCGGTCGAGGGCCTCCAGGGTCCGCGGGTACAGCTGGGCGGCCCGCAGCATCCGGGCCGGCTCGGCGGCCTGTCGCTCGAAGCGGTCCAGCAGGGACGGGAAGGCCCGGAAGAGGTCGGCGCCGAGCCCCGGATAGCTGTTGAAGGCGCCTGGGTAGACGAGCGCGACCCGGCCCTCGGGGCCGAGCGGCCTGGGGGTGAAGAAGGAGCCGGCCGGGGTGGCCCACTCCCTGCCCTCGGCGTGCGCCCCGGGCACGTCCCGGATCGCCAACTCCAGCTGCCGCAGCAGACTTTCGTGGTCCCGGCCGACGAGGACGATCCGCAGCCGCCGCCCGTCGAGCCCGTCCGCCGCCTCCCGCGCCAGCGCCCGCGGATCGGCGCCGTCCGCGAGCAGCGCACGGTAGCGGCCGGCCTCGGCGACCAGCCCGTCCGGCGTGTCCGCGGCGACGGCCAGCAGCACCGGCCCGCCCGCCCGCGACCAGTCGGCCGTCGGACGCGGACGCTCGGCGCCGGGCACGGAGGAGAGGACCACGTGGGCGTGTGAGCCCGAGGCGCCCCGGATGCTCACGGCGGCGCGCCGGCGGCTGTCCGCCCGCTCCCGCAGCCAGGGGCGAGAGGCGTCGGGGACGTAGAAGGCGGAGGCGGCGAAGGCGTCCGCGAGGTCGTCCTCGGGGCGGCGCCAGCCCCGCGTGCCGGGCAGATACGCCTGCCGCAGGCACAGCACGGTCCGGATCAGCCCGGCCACACCGGCCGCGCAGCCGGCGTCGCCGAGCTGCGCCTTGACGCTGCCCAGGGCGGTGGCGCCGGCGTCCGCGCGGTACACCCGCGCCAGTGCGTCGATCTCGGTCCGGTCCGCCTCGGCGGTGCCGCCCGCGTGGGCCTCCAGGTAGCCCACTTCGGCGGCTGCCACGCCGGCTTCGGCCAGGGCCGCCTCCGCGGCCTCGGCGAGCGGGGCGGCGACCGCGTCGGGCATCGAGCCGGACGCCGGTGCGTACCGCACGGCAAGGCCGTCGATCCGGGCGTGCACCCGGCCGGGAGCCGAGTCCGCGCGGGTGACGACCAGGGCTCCGGCGCCCTCGCCGACCCGCCGTCCCCGCCCGCCCTGGTCGAAGGAGAGCCCCGGCTCGCCGGACAACTCGGGCCGGGTCAGCAGGAGTTCCGCCGAGCCCGCCAGGTCGACCGCGCCGACCAGCACCGCCTCCAGGTCCGGGTCGAGCAGCAGCAGCCGCGCGACCTGCAGCGCCTCGGCCAGGCCGGCGCCGTCGCCGGACACGGTGAACGACGGTCCGGTGAGGTTCCAGCGCGAGGAGACCCGCCCGGCCATCACGTTGCCGATGTAGCTGAGCACCTCGTTGGCGCCGATCGGGTCCACCACGGCGTCCCGGGCCACCTCGGTGAGCGCGGCCCGCTGCTCCTCGGTCAGCCGGACACCCGCCCGGTCCAACTCGCGGCGCAGGAAGGCCCCGAGGCCGTACCGGCTCAGCCGGGCGTGCGTGTACGGCTCGATCTCGGTCACCACCACCACGGCGACCCGGCGCGCCTCGGGCGTGTCGCGCGCCCCGGCCCCGAGCCGGTACCCGGCGTCGCGCAGCGCCTCGTCGGCGACCTTGGTCAGCACCGCGTGCTGGGGGTTGTAGATGCGCAGGTCCGACGGCGGCACGCGCAGCTCGGCCGGGTCGACCTCGACCCCGTCCACGAAGGCCCCGCGCAGCGCGTCCCCGGTGAGGCCCGCCTGCTCCAGGGTGCCGCCGTCGGTGCGGTCCAGACCCCGCCAGCGGTGCTCGGGCAGTGGCCGCAGATCGTGCTCGCCCTTGTGCACGGCACGCTCGAAGGCGTCCACGGACTCCAGCGACCCGAAGTGCGCGCCGAGGCCTACGACATCCAGGGCGGGGAGCGCGGCGGGGGCCGGCGGAGCCTGCGCGGCGGTCGCGTCGGGCGCCGCCGACAGCACGACGTGCGCGTTGGTGCCGCCGAACCCGAAGGCGGACACCGCCGCCCGGCGCGGCCCCGGTCCCTCGGGCCAGACCCGGGCGGCACGCACCAGGGTCTCCGCGCCGACCCCGCCGTCCGCGGAGGTGACCGGCTGTTCCACGCCGATGGTCGCCGGGATCGTACCGTCCTGCATGGCCAGGACGACCTTGAGCAGGCTGCTCAGTCCGCCGACGGTCAGCAGATGCCCGATGTTGCCCTTGACCGACCCCAGCAGCGGCACCCGGCCGTGCGCGCCGAAGAACTCGGCGACGGACTCGGCCTCGGTCGCGTCCCCGATCGGCGTACCGGTGGCGTGGCACTCCAGGTAGTCGATGTCGGCCGGGTCGACGCCCGCGCTCGCGTAGGCCCGCGACAGGGCGTCCAGCTGGCCGCCCTTGCGCGGCACCAAGGGGTGCCGGCCCGTGCCGTCGTTGGACAGGCCGATGCCGTCGACGACGGCGTGGATGCGGTCGCCGTCGCGCAGCGCGTCCGCCAGCCGCTTGACCGCGACCATGCCGGCGCCCTGACCGGTGACGATCCCGCCGGAGCGGCTGTCGAAGGGCTGGCTGAACCCGTTCTCCGGGTAGGCGTGCAGATCGGAGAAGGACAGATGGATCAGTGTCGGATCGGGCGCGCAGACGCCGCCCGCCAGCACCACGTCCGCCTCGCCCGCCGCGAGATGCCCGCAGGCCAGGCTGAGCGCGTACAGCGCCGACGAGCAGGCGGCGTCCAGGCAGTAGCGCGGCCCGCCGAGCCCGAGGGCGGCCGCGGTGACGGCCGCGGGCGAGCCGCTCACCCGCAGGTTCTCCGGCAGCAGGGCGTCCCGGTCGACCAGCGGGCGCGCGCCGGGCAGCCCGTCGAGCACCGGGCCGAAGCCGGCCAGTACGGCCTCCTGCGCCAGCGGAACACTGACCTGGGCCGAAGTGGGCGTCGGGAAGGAGTAGTTGCCCATGACCAGGCCGGTGCGGGCCAGGGTCGTCGGGTCGTCGCCCAGGCCGCAGTCCCGCAGCGCCTCCCGAGCGGCGTACATCGACCAGTGGAAGATCCGGTCGAGCCGGGCCAGATACCCGGGGTCCAGCCGATAGCCGGCCGGGTCGAAGGCGAAGTCGGTGATGAACCCGCCCCGGCGGGACGTGATGCGGTGGCGGGGGTCGAGGTCACGCTCGTCGGGCTCCGGTCCGAAGACCTCCGTACCTCCGTCCCGGCGGCTGTCCGTGCCGTCGAGGAGGTTCTGCCGGAACTCCTCGGGGGTCCGGGCGCCCGGAAACAGGCAGGAGATCCCGACGATGGCGAACTTGTGCATAGCAGCTGCTTCCTCCAAGGTGCCGGTCCCGGCGGGCGGTCGGGGAGGCCGCCCGCCGGGACCGGCGGTCCGTATGTCGGCTCAGCGGCCCGCGAACTTGGCGGCCAGCTGCGGGGTGGACACGAGGGAGACGTCGGTGAACCGGGACAGCACGCGTCCGTCCGGGGCGCACGCCGTCACCGTGAGACTCGCGGTCGTACCGTTCGCCGACACCGGCTCCACCACCACGACGAACGGTCCGCCGTCCGGCAGCGCCTCGTACAGGTCGACCCGGCCCACCGACATCGGCAGGCTCGCCGTGTCGCGGTACCGGCGCATCCACACCAGCGCGGCCTGCAGCAGCAGATCGGCGGTGCCGGGCGCGTACCGGTCGCTCGTGAACGCGCCGTCGGCGGGCCGGTGTTCGGGCAGGGCGCACTCGACGACCAGCCGGGCCTCGCCGGACTCCAGCACCCGGCGCAGGCCGCGCAGGGACGGGCCGTGGAAGAGGGTGCCGTCGGCGTAGCAGCCCTGGGCGTCGCTGCCGCCGCCCAGGGCGGGCAGGCCGGTCAGGGGCCCGGGCCGCTGTCCGGCCGCGGTGCGCAGGAGCACGCGGGCCGCGTAGTGGGGGCGTACGGCACCGTCACCGGTGACCGACCGGATCGCCACGTCCGCCTCGGCGCCGTCCGGCGTCGGGTCGACGGAGAGCTGGAAGCGGCTGCCGTCGAGGCCGCCGTCGAAGACCACGCCCTTGTGGATCACGAAGTCCCGTATCTCCGCGACCGCGGCACCGGTCAGCCGCTCGACGGCGCCCGCGGCCCAGCCGAGGGCCGCAGCGGCGGGCAGCACCGGGGCGTCCCCGATCACGTGGTCGGCGACCAGCGGCTCGCCGGCCAGGCCGGACAGGTCCCGCTCCAGGACGACCGGGGCCGTGGGCGCGGTGTGCTCCGGCGCCGACAGGGGAGTGGTCGGGCCGAGGACCGTGATCACGTCACCGGACCGCTCGGGCGCGAACTGCTCGGTGAACAGCCGGGTTCCGGTGTCCTCCGGGATGAGGGTGATGCCGCGCTCCTCGAACACCGCCTTGATCTGCGGCGACACCATCCCGCTGTCCCACGCGCCCCAGTTCAGCGCCGTGACGTGGGCCTCGGGGTGGCTGCGCTTGAACGTGGCGGCCCAGGCGTTCAGCACCTCGTTGGCCATCGCGTAGTCGGACTGCCCGTGGTTGCCGAAGAACCCGGCCACCGACGAGAACAGCACCACGTGGCGCAGCCGCTCGGCCGGTACCGCCGCCACCACGGAGCGCAGACCGCCGAGTTTGACGGCGAAGACCCGGTCGATCTCGGCCGCCTTCTTCGCGCTGATCAACTGGTCCGCGAGGACGCCGGCGCCGTGCACCAGACCGGTGATCCGCTCCCGGTACGGCGCCAGGGCGGCCGCGGTCGCGGCGGCGTCGGTGATGTCCACCGGCAGGTACGCGACCTCGCTGCCCGCCGCCCGGATCCCGGCGAGGGTGTCACGGACCTCGCGCTCACCGATCACCGACTGGTAGAGCTGCTCGACCCGCTTCGGGGTCGGCTTCTCGCCCGCGCCCCTCAGGTGCTCCACGGCGGCGGCCTTCAGCGCGGCCGCGTCGGTCAGGCCGTGTGCCCACTCCGGCTCCTCGCCGAGGGCGGTGCGGCCGAGCAGCAGCAGGCCGGGACGGTACGCGGTGGCCAGGGCGGTGGCGCAGCGGGCGGTGATGCCACGCCCGCCGCCGGTGACGACGAGCAGATCGCCGGAGCCGGGCGCGGCGCCGGGAGCGGCGGGCGCGGCCGGCTCCTCGCCGAGCGTCAGACCGACCCGGCGCGTGCCGTCACGGCCCACCTGCACGGGGCCCGCGGCGGCGTCGTACACCTCCTCCAGCACCAGGCCCGCGGCCTCGGCCGCGCCCAGGGCCGGGCTCAGGTCCAGCGCCCGGCAGAAGAGCGTGGGCGCCTCCACCGCGAGAGTCTTCACCAGCCCGCCGACGCCGCCGGCGGGCGCCGCGTCCTCGGCGACACCGCCGTGGCCGAAGGAGCCGTCGAGGCGGGTGACGGTGACGAACGCGGCCCGGTGACCGCTCTGGGCGGCGGCGGTCAGCGGGGTCACCGTGTGCTTGGCGATCAGCAGCGTGTGCGCGAGCCGTCGTACACCCTCCGCCCAGGGCAGGTCGTCCGCGGCGGCGAAGACCAGCACGAGATGGAGCGAGCCGGTCACCGACTCCTCGACACGGGCGGCCAGTTCGGTGGCGCCCCAGCCGGTCAGGGCGGTGTCCTGCGCCCCCGAGACGCGCTGCGGCACGCCGGGCAGCCGGAGCACACGCACCTGCCGGCCGGCCTCTCCGAGCCGGGCCGCCGTGGCCGCGGCGACCTCACTGCCGTCGTCGACGACGAGTACGACACCGTCCTGGGGGTACGCCCCGACGAGCTGGTCCGGAACGGGCAACCCGACGAGCGCGGCCTGCCCGCGGCCGAGGGCACCGGGGGCGGGGGCGTCGGTCTCGGCCTTCGGCTCATGCCGAGGCGGGGTTGCGGGCTCCGGGCTGCCGGACAGGCCGGTCACGAAGCCCACGATGTCGCTCAGGGTGCGGAGTTCGGCGAGCTGTTCGGGGCCGACGGGGGTGGGGCTGGGGAAGCGTTCCTGGAGGACGCCCATGATCTCGACGCGTTTGATGGAGTCGATGCCGAGGTCGGCCTCGACGTCCATGCCGAGGTCGAGCATGTCGGCCGGGTAGCCGGTCTTCTGCGAGACGACGTCGAGCAGCGCGGCGCGTACGTCGTCCGAGGAGGCGGCGGGGACCGAGGGCTCGGCGGAGGAAGCGGCCGGCGCGGCAGGGGCGTTCAGCTCGAAGACGAAGCCGACGATCTCGTTCAGGGTGCGGAGTTCGGCGAGCTGTTCGGGGCCGACGGGGGTGGGGCTGGGGAAGCGTTCCTGGAGGACGCCCATGATCTCGACGCGCTTGATGGAGTCGATGCCGAGGTCGGCCTCGACGTCCATGTCGAGGTCCAGCGTCTCCGCCGGGTAGCCCGTCTTCTCCGAGACGACACCGAGGAGGGCGGCGGCGATGTCCGCCGTGCTGACCACCACCCGCGGAGCCGTGGCGGCCACGGTGGCCGTGGCCTTGGGCGTGTCGCTCAGCACTCCGCCGAGGCTCAGGACGAAGTCCACGATCTCGCCGAGCGTGCGGAGTTCGGCGAGCTGTTCGGGGCCGACGGGGGTGGGGCTGGGGAAGCGTTCCTGGAGGACGCCCATGATCTCGACGCGCTTGATGGAGTCGATGCCCAAGTCCGCCTCCACGTCCATGTCGAGATCGAGCATGTCGGCCGGGTAGCCGGTCTTCTGGGACACCACGTCCAGCAGCGCGGCCCGTACGTCGTCGGCCGAGGCGCCGGAGGCCGGGTTCTCGGCCGTCGGCACGACCTGGGTCTCTGCGGGGGTCTCGGCCGTGGGCCGGGCGGGGGGAAGAGCCGCCGGGGCAGGCGCGGTCGGGGGCTCCAGGGCCGCGGGCGCCGGAGCGGCGGGAGCCTCGGGCAGCGCCGCCACCGGCGTTGCGGGCGCGGGGACCACGACCGCGGGGGTCTCGGCGACCGGGGCTGCCACCGGGGCGGCGGCGCCGTACTCCAGGGCCGCCAGGTCCCGCAGGATCTCGTTGGCCCGCAGATGCGTGCGCCCGATCGCGAGACCGTGCTCCTTGACGGAGGCGACGCCCGGGAGGACCTCGTCGACGCGGCCCTGCTCGTCGGCCCGCTCCAGCAGCCCCATGAGGCGCTGGGCGCTGGACAGCTGACCGCTGAGGTAGTCGTCGTGCAGGGCCAGGTGGTCGGCGAGCAGCCCGGCGAGCCGGTCGTCGGGCGCGGGGGCCCGGTGTTCCTCTGCCATGAACTCGTTCTCCAGGACGTCCAGTGGGGCGGGCTGCGCCAGGGGCGCGGCCAGCGGGGCGGGGGGCCGTTCGACCGGCGTGACCTGCTGGGCGACGGGGTGCGGCGCGGGGGCCGGGACGACCGCCGGGGTGGCGACAGCCGAGGGAGCCGGGGAGGCCGACACGGTCGGGGCCGTGGAGGCGGTCGTGACCGGCGCCAGGGAGCCGGCCGTCGCCGGGGCCGGAGAGAAGGCCGTCGCGGGGGCCTGAGAGCCGGCCACCGCCGGCAGCGAGACCCGGTAGCCGTTCTCCACGGCCTCCCGGTAGGCGGCCCGCCGGGCCTCGGGCACGTGGTTGATGCCGTTGAGCGGCACGGTCATGCCCTTGACCGGCTCCTCGTGCGGCGGCTCGGCCACATAGCGGTCCGCGACGGCCAACGGCACGCCCAGGACGGCCAGTTGGGCCACGGCCCGCTTCAGCGTCAGCTCGGCGTCGCCCTTGTCGCCCGGGTCGAGCTGCACGGCGAAGTGCTCGCGCTCGCCGAGGATGCGACGGACCAGCTGCGTCAGCACACCCTTCGGGCCGAACTCGACGAACGTGCGGAAGCCCGCCGCGTACATCTCCTCGATCCGGTCGGCGAACTCGACCGGCTTGACCAGCTGCTCCACCAGGGTGCGCCGGTTGCCGTCGGCGTCCGGGCCGTACGAGGCGCCCGGCGAGTTGGCGAACACCGGGCGGCGCGGCGCGCCCACCACGGCGTCGGCCACCCGCCGCCCGAACTCCTCCACGGCGTGGGCGACGAACGGCGTGTGGAAGGCCGCGGACACCGGCAGCCTGAGTGCTCGTATCCCGGCCGCGCCGGCCGCCTCCACCAGGCGCTCCACGGCCTCCGTGGCGCCGCCCACCACGACCTGGTCGGGGGCGTTGCGGTTGCAGACGGTCAGCTCCGGGTGCGCGGCGAGCAGCTCGCGCACCCGCTCCTCGGCGGCGCTGACGGCGGCCATGGCGCCGGCGTCGAAGTCCGGGTCCGCGGGCGGTGCCATCGCCGCGCCCCGGGCCCGGGCCAGGGCGAAGTAGGTGTCGTCGTCGAGGGCCCCGGCGGCCCACAGGGCGGCCAGCTCGCCGAAGCTGTGGCCGAGGAACCCGTCGGCGGCGAAGCCCAGTTCGGTCAGGTAGCGGAAGTGGCCGGCCGCCAGCGCGCCGATCGCGGGCTGGGCGTACTCGGTGCGCCGCAGGGCCGTCTCCTGGGCGGTGCGGGTCGCCTCGTCGAAGGCGGGCGGCGGGAACGCGATGCGGGACAGCGGGAGTTCGTGCCCGGCGAAGGCCGCGTTCGCCCGGTCGAAGGCCTCCCGCAGCGGAGGCAGCGCGAGCATCGCCGTGCGGCCGGGCTCGACGTACTGGCTGCCCTGCCCGGCGAAGAGCGCGCCCACCTTGCCGGTGGGGGCGGCGGACCGGCGGAAGTAGACGCCCTTGGGGTGTGACCAGGACTCGGCCGACGGCTTGGCGCGCAGCTCGGCCGCGGCCAGGGCGCGCAGCTCGGCGAGTTCGGCGTCGCTGCCGGCGACCAGGGCGAGCCGGGGATGATCCGCCGGAGCGGTTTCGGTACGGGGCTCCCCGCCCTCGCCGACCACCCGCACCAGCTGCTCAATGTCAGGGGCATGCCACATGAACACGCGGTTCACGGGGAACATCACCCGCAGGTCGGAGCCGTCGCCGAACTCCTCCATCACCACATGGAAGTTGGTGCCGCCGAAGCCGAACGACGACACGCCCGCCCTCCGCTGCGGCCGGGCCGGGTCGAGGATCCAGGGCCGGGTGCGGGTGCCGACGTAGAACGGGCTCTGGGCCCAGTCGAGCGCCGGGTTCGGCCGGTCCACGTTGATGGTGGGCGGCAGCAGCTTGTGGTGCAGGGCCAGCGCCAGCTTGATCATCCCGGCCGCGCCCGCCGCCGCCTTGGTGTGGCCGATCTGCGACTTCACACTGCCGACCGCCGCGAACTGCCGCTCCTTGGTGAACTCCGACACGACCGCCGACAGCGCCGACAGCTCGGTCGCCTCACCGACCGCGGTACCCGTGCCGTGTGCCTCGAACAGCTCGACGGAGGCCGGGGAGCAGTCCGCGTCCTCGTAGGCCCGGCGCAGCGCGGTCATCTGCCCCTCCTTGCGGGGGGCGTAGATGGACTTGAAGCGGCCGTCGCTGGAGGAGCCGATACCGCGGAGCACGGCGTAGATCCGGTTGCCGTCCCGCTCGGCGTCGGCGAGCCGGCGCAGCGCCAGCATGCCGATGCCCTCACCGATGAGCGTGCCGTCGGCGTCCCCGTCGAACGGGCGGATACGGCCCTTCTTGGAGAACGCGGGCGTCTTGCTGAAGCACAGGTACATGAAGATGGTGTTCTCGGCGTCGCAGCCGCCCACCAGCATCGTGTCCGAGCGCCGCTCCAGCAGGTCGCTGACCGCCGCCTTGACCGCGCCGAGCGAGCTGGCGCACGCCGCGTCGATCGTCATGTTGGTGCCGCCGAGGTCCAGGCGGTTGGCGATACGGCCGGCGACGACGTTGCCGAGCATGCCGGGGAAGGAGTTCTCCTCCCAGGGCGCGAAGGCCAGCTTGAACTTCTCCGCGATCTCCTCCGCGTCCCGCTCGGTCAGCCCGCAGGAGCGGACGACCTCCTTCAGGACCGGCGTCTGGAGCCGGGCGGTCAGCGGCTGGGTGAGCTGGTTGGCGCCGGTCACGCCCAGCACCACACCGGTGCGCGAGGCGTCGTACCAGTCCTGGTCGGCGCCCGCGTCCTTGAGCACGTCACGGGCGACGACGAGGCTCAGCAGCTGCAGCACGTCGGTGACTTCGAGGGTGTTGGGCGGCAGCCCGAACTCCAGCGGGTTGAACGGGACGGTGGGGATGAAGCCGCCGCGCTTGGCGTACGTCTTGTCGGGTGCGGCGGGGTCGGGGTCGTAGTGCTCCGACACGTCCCAGTGGGTCGCGGGCACGTCCTCGATGCAGTCGGCCGCGGAGACGACGTTGGCCCAGAACTCGCGCAGATCACGCGACTTGGGGTACAGGGCGGACAGGCCGACGATCGCGATCGGATCCCGGGCGAGCCGGCGATCGAGGTCGGAAGGGTGCGAAGCGTTCACGGCGAGGCTCTCTTGGTCGGAACGGCTGGGCCCGTGGGGGTGTGGCCCGGATCGGTTCGGGACCTGCGGGTGGCGCGTGGAAGAGGAGCGAGGCAGGTTCATGCTGCGTGCAGCAGCGGGGCGATCACACCGAGGGAGTCGGGTCGGCTGAGCATCGTGTAGTGGTCGCCCGGACAGCCGTACCGGGTCAGACCGTGCGGGGCGAGCGGTGTCCAGCCGAGGGTGGGGTCGTCCGGGACGAGGCTGCGCTCGGCCTGCACCAGCACCAGCGGAAGCGGTGCGGGGTCGGGCCGGTAGGGGGCCGTCAGCCGGTTGTTGCGCAACAGCCCGTCCACGTAGGTGTCGTAGAGCTTGCGCAGGCCCGGCAGCGGGGTGCCCGGGAGCAGGGCCCCGGCGGCGACGGCCGCGTCGAGCACGACGGGCAGCCCGTCGTCCACCCCGCGGCCGGCGATCGCGTCGGGGCCGAGCCCGAACGGCTTGCCCCGCTTGGCCCCCAGGTACATGGCGAACCAGCCGAGGAGCAGGTCGGGTTCGAGCGCCTCGTCGGGCTGCTTGTACTCCTCGGTGGGCGCGATGCTGTCGAGGAGCACCAGGCGCTCGGGGCGCCGTTCGGCCGGCATCGCCCGGGTCATGGCCAGGGCGAGCACACCGCCGAAGGACCAGCCCGCGAGCGTGTACGGCACCCGGACCGGTTCCATCGCGGCGAGCAGCCGGCCGGCCAGGGCCGGCACGGTCGTGTCGGCCCGGCCGCCGTTCAGCGCCGCCTGCGCGTACTCGTCGAGCGCGCCCAGGTCCAGTACGGTCAGCCCGTCGCCCTCGGGCAGGGCGTCGGCCAGGCCCCGGTGGACCTGCGCCGCGAGCGCGCCGGGATGGACGACGTAGACGGTGCGGCGGCCGGCCGCGGCGGCCCTGAACTCCAGGGCGACCGGCGGCCGGCGGTCACGCGGCGGTCGCACGCCGGTCGCTCTCCTCGGCCAGGTAGGACGCCAGGTCCTTGATGGTCGGGTGGTACCAGAGCGTCGTCGTGCTCAGCTCGAAGCCGAGCCAGTTCTCCAGCTCGCCCGCGAGAATGAGCGCCTCGGTCGAGTCGAGGTCCAGCTCGTCGAAGTACACCTCGCGCGAGACCTCGCCCGGCGCCACGCCGAGGCGAAGGGCGATCTTCTCGATCAGCCAGGTCTCGGCCTCGGAAGCGGTCACTGCGGCCATGGTGGGTCGTCCTTCCTCAGGCGCGGCTCCGGGGCATCCGGAGGCGCGTGCGGTTGATGGGGGCGTGCACCGGCCCGTCGTGCTCGGGGCATACGGGCACACGGCGGCGCGTCGACCCGTACGGGTGCACGACGGCCGTTTCACGATGCGGTGCGTATGACCCCGCGGCCGACCGGGTTTCCGCCCGGTCGGCGGGGTTCGAACCCGGAACGTCGGCCCGGAACTCGGGCCGGCCGGGGAAACGGGGGAGATTTGAGCGGTGTTCTTCTTTGGGGGGGTTACCACTGCCGGGGAGGGCAGAAAACAACTCGTCAGTAATCTGGCGGGTGGTCAGGTCGAGCGGTGGTCAGGTCCGTCTTTCTGGTACAGACCTGCAGGTCCACGGTGTCTTCGAGTGGCCGCCCGAAGCACGCAGGCACAGTCTTGCCAGCTTCCGGATTCCCGAACAACCGCTCTTCCAGAGAGTGGAAAGAAATCCTGGTTACGGGAGTTGGCCTGGTGGTCGAATGCGTTACCGGAAGGTGAAATGTCCCCCGGAATCGAGGGATTCGGGCTGGCTGCGGCTCCGCGCGTCCCGCCGGAATGCCCCGGGTGCCATATTCACGCGCCGCCCGAAGAACTTGCCGAAGTTGGTGACCTCGGAGAAGCCGAGATGACGGGCGATGGCGGCGATGGGCAGGTCCGTGTGGACCAGCAGCCGGCGCGCCTCGAGCGCGACCCGGGCGTCGATCACGTCCTTGGCGGACGTACCGGCGATGGCGCGGCAGGCCCGGGACAGCGCGCGCGTACTGCAGTTGAGCCTGGTGGCGTAGTCCTCGACCAGCCGGGTGGAGCGGTAGGCGACCTCCAGCTCCTGGCGGAACCGGACGAACAGCTCGCCCGCCTCACCGCTCGGCGCACCGACGTGGGCGTCGTCGTGGCGCACGCGGCACACCTCGTCGACGCGTAAGAGCACCACGGCCAGCAGATGCTTGAGCACCTGCTCGCCCACGCCCCGGTCGGGCCGCTCGAACTCTTCCTGAAGATGCGTCAGGACTTGCTGGAACAGCGGCAGTTCGCCGTCGCCCAGCTGCCAGTGCCAGGGGCGCAGCACATCGTCCAGCAGTCCGAGGCCGGCGTGCATCGGCAGCGGGAACGACTCGGTGAACATGAGGATTTCGGCCTCCATGTCGTTCGGGAACGACTGGATCACCTGGTTCGGCCGGGTCCACAGCAGCGTGCCCGCGGAGCACGGTATGCAGGTGGAGTCGACGGAATATCGTCCGTGGCCCTTCGTCACCAGCATGATCTGGTGGAATTCGAGCCGATGCGGAGCGGTGAGCAGGCTCAGGGGCGCCCGGGTGCGCAGGTCGCGCAGCGTCGACATCGCGATACCGAGGCCTGGTCGGCAGATCGGGGTGTACGGGACGACAGGGATCGGTAACGAAGAGAAATCGACCATGAACGTTCCGAGATCGACCTTCCTAGGGCTGCTTGAAGACTTGATGATAGCGGTGGCCGCCCGTCACCGGTTCACGCCTGGTGTCAGCACGAGTTATCAAGCACCCGTGACCTGCAGGTGAAGGGAACTGAACGGGATGACCACCTCCCCCTCCGGCGCCCCCGAGCGCTCCGTCGTCGACCGGACGCTGAGCATTCTCGGCGCCTTCGACCGCGACAACCGCACCCTGACCCTGACGGACATCAGCCGGCGCTCCGGGCTGCCGGTCGCCACTGTTCACCGCATCGTCAACAAGCTCACCGGCTGGGGAGCCCTGGAACGGTGCTCCGACGGTCTCTACAGCATCGGCCTGCGACTGTGGGAGACGGCCGTACTGGCCCCGCGCAGCTCGTCACTGGCCGAGGCCGCCCAGCCGTACCTGGTCGAACTGCACAGACAGACCTCGCTCGGGGCGACGATCGCCATCCGCGACGGCGCGGAGAGCGTCTGCCTGTCCATCATGAGCAACCAGACCGACCTCGCGGAGCTGTACGGCCATCCGGGCGGCCGACTGCCGCTGCACGCGTCCTCGGTGGGCCTGGTGCTGCTCGCCCACGCGGGCGCGTCCGTGCGCAGCGCGATCTGCGCCGGTCCGCTGCCCGCGTACACGCCCGCCACGATCACGGACGGCACCGCACTGGGGCGCACCCTCGTCCGGATCAGACGCGAGGGGCACGCGCTGGTCCGCAACACGCTCACCGAGGGACGGGGCGGGCTCGCCGTCCCGGTGCGCGACGGCCGCGGAGCCGTCGTCGCCGCCGTGGGGGCGGTGGGGCACGTCGACCTCGTCCAGCCGGTCCGGCTGCTGCCGCACGTCCGCGCCGCGGCCGAGGCCATCGCCCGGAGCGTCCGGTCGTGCGGCTGGCGGGATGTGGAGGTCGGCACATGATTTTTATGGATATCAGGGACAATTCCGGGCGCCCCGGGCGTGGCGGCCGGGCGCACATCGAGATCCGTGGTGGATCAGGTGCGCCGAGGCATTAGCGTGGTGGGTGCTGTGCGCGAGCCTGTCCGGGTTCGTGCGGGTCCTTGAGGTGCTGGATGGGGTAGGCGTGCGGGTCGGAGCGGTGTCGTGAGAGTGCTGCACACCTCCGACTGGCATCTCGGCCGGGCCTTCCACCGGGTGAACATGCTCGGGGCCCAGGCCGACTTCATCGGTCACCTCGTGACCACCGTGCGCGAGCACGCGGTGGACGTGGTGGTCGTGTCCGGGGACGTGTACGACCGCGCGGTGCCCCCGCTCGCCGCGGTCGAGCTGTTCGACGACGCCCTGCACCGCCTCGCCGGCCTCGGCGTGCCCACGGTGATGATCTCCGGCAACCACGACTCGGCCCGCCGCCTCGGCGTCGGCGCCGGACTCATCGACCGCGCCGGCATCCATCTGCGCACCGAGCCGTCCGCCGCCGGCACCCCGGTCGTGCTCGCGGACGCCCACGGCGACGTGGCCTTCTACGGCCTGCCGTACCTCGAACCGGCCCTGGTGAAGGACGAGTTCGCGGTGGCGAAGGCCGGCCATGAAGCCGTGCTCGCCGCCGCCATGGACCGCGTCCGCGCCGACCTCGCCACCCGCGCCCCGGGCACCCGGTCCGTCGTCCTCGCCCACGCCTTCGTCACCGGCGGCCAGGCCAGCGACAGCGAGCGGGACATCACCGTCGGCGGCGTGTCCGCGGTACCCGCCGGGGTCTTCGACGGCGTCGACTACGTGGCGCTCGGGCATCTGCACGGCTGCCAGACGATCACCGAGCGCGTGCGCTACTCGGGCTCCCCGCTCGCCTACTCCTTCTCCGAGGCCGACCACCGCAAGAGCGTGTGGCTGATCGACCTGGCCGCCGACGGCTCGGTCACCGCCGAGCGCCTCGACTGCCCGGTGCCGCGCCCGCTGGCCCGCGTCCGGGGCACCCTGGACGACCTCCTCGCCGACCCCGCTCTCGCCCGCCACGAGGACGCCTGGGTCGAGGCCACCCTCACCGACCAGGTCCGCCCGGCCGACCCCATGGCCCGGCTCACCGAGCGCTTCCCGCACACCCTCAGCCTGGTCTTCGACCCGGAACGGGCCCCGGACGCCCCCGAGGTGTCGTACGCCCGGCGCCTGGCCGGCCGCAGCGACCAGCAGATCGCCCAGGACTTCGTGGCCCATGTGCGCGGCGCCGGGCCCGACGAGCAGGAGGCGGCCGTGCTCCGGGACGCCTTCGACGCGGTGCGCGCCGACGACGCGGTGCGGGAGGTGGCCCGGTGAGGCTGCACCGGCTCGACATCACCGCCTTCGGGCCCTTCGGCGGCTCGCAGACCGTCGACTTCGACGCGCTGTCCGCCGCCGGCCTCTTCCTGCTGCACGGCCCCACCGGCGCGGGCAAGACCTCCGTCCTGGACGCCGTCTGCTACGCGCTCTACGGCTCCGTGCCCGGCGCCCGGCAGAGCGGCCAGGGCATGCACCTGCGCAGCGACCACGCCGAGGCGGGCATCCGCACCGAGGTCCGCCTCGAACTCACCGTCGCCGGACGCCGGTTGGAGATCACCCGGCAGCCGCCGTGGGAGCGGCGCAAGCTGCGCGGCACGGGCACGACCGTCGACAAGGCCCAGACCTGGCTGCGCGAGTACGACGCCACGGCCCGCGTCTGGAAGGACCTCAGCCGCTCCCACCAGGAGATCGGCGAGGAGATCACCCAGCTGCTCGGCATGAGCCGCGAGCAGTTCTGCCAGGTCGTCCTGCTGCCCCAGGGCGACTTCGCCCGCTTCCTGCGCGCCGACGCCGGCGCGCGTGGCCAGTTGCTCGGCCGCCTGTTCGACACCCAGCGTTTCGCCGACGTGGAGAAGCGGCTCGCCGAGCGCCGGAAGGCGACCGAGGCCCGGGTACGGGAGGGCGACGCCGCGCTCCTCGCCGACGCGCACCGCATGCAGCAGGAGGCGGGCGACGCGATGGAACTGCCCGAGCTGAGCCCCGGCGAGCCGGGCCTGGCCGAGGCCGTCCTCGGCGCCGCGGCCGTGGCCCGCAGCACCGCGCGGGAGCGCCTCACCGTCGCCCACTGCCGCCTGTCCGCCGCCGAGTCCGGCCATGCCGCCGCGCAGCGCACCCTGGACGAGGCACGCGAACTCGCCCGGCTGCAGGGCCGGTTCGCCGAGGCCCGGCAGCGGGCCGAGCGCCTTGAGGAGCGGGCCGACGCCCACCGGGAGGCGCGGGAGCGCATGGAGCGCGGCCGCAAGGCCGAGGCGGTGGCACCCGCGCTGGAGCTGCGCGAGACCGCCGAGGACGAGCAGCGCCGGGCCGCCCGGGCCGAGGCGCACGCACGCGGGATGCTCCCCGACTCCTACGCCGAGGCCGGCGCGGCCGGACTCGCCTCCGCCGCCCGCCGGGCCGCCGAGGAGCTGGGCGGCCTGGACGCGGCCCGGCGCGCCGAGCGGCGGCTCGCCGAACTGGTCGACGAGCGGGCCGGGTTGGACCGGCAGGAGCGTGCCGACGAGGACGTCCTGCGCGAGGCCGACGCCTGGCTCGCCGAGTGGGACGCCACGCGCGGGGCCCTGCAGTCCCGCATCGAGTCCGCCCAGGAGGCGGCCACCCGCGCCGAACAGCTCGCCGTCCAGCGCGAACCCGCACGCCGCCGCCTGAACGCGGCCCGGACCCGGGACGAGCTGGCCGCCGACCTGGAGGAGGCACAGCACCGGGCCCTCGCCTCCGGACAACGCGCCCTGGACGCCCGCGCCCACTGGCTGGACCTCAAGGAACAGCGCCTGAACGGCATCGCCGCGGAACTGGCGGCGCACCTCACCGACGGCGCACCCTGCGCCGTCTGCGGGGCCACCGAACACCCCGCCCCGGCCCGCAAGGTCGCCGGACACGTCGACCGCGAGACCGAGGAGCGCGCCCTCGCCGCCCAGCAGCGCGCCGAGGGACAGCACACCGAGGACGAACGGCGCCTCGGCGTCGTACGCGAGGCCCTGGCCGCCGCCACGGCCGAGGCGGGCGACACCCCTACGGCTCAACTCGCAGCCCACGCTGATGAGTTGGAACAGGACTACGCACGCGCCCGTCGCGACGCCTCCGCCCTGCACGCCGCCCAGGAGGAGCTGCGGCGGGCCGAGCACGAGCGCGAGCGGCGCCAGGCCGACCGCCAGCAGGCCGCCGTACGGGCCGCCTCCCGGCTCACCCGTCGCGAGACCCTGGAACGCGAACAGGCCACCCTCGAACAGGAGTTGACACAGACGCGCGGAACGGCGGCCAGCGTGGCCGCCCGCGCTGCCCAGCTGGAGCGACAGGCGGCACTGCTCACCGAAGCCGCCGACGCCGCCCGCTCCGCCGAGGACGCCACCCAGCGCCTCAAGGACGCCGACGCCCGCCTCGCCGACGCCGCCTACCGTGCCGGCTTCGACACCCCGCAGGCCGCGGCCGCCGCCCTCCTGGACGACGCGGCCCACCGCGACCTGCAACACCGCCTGGACGCCTGGCAGTCGGAGGAGGCCGCCGTACGCGCCGTGCTGGCCGAGGCCGACACCGCGGCCGCGGCCCAGCAGCCGCCCGCCGACCTCGCGGCGGCGGAGCGGGCGGCGGCCGAGGCGGAACGGCGGCTGCGCGAGGCCGCCTCCGCCCGCGACGCGGCCGCCCGCTGCGGCACCGAGCTGGACCGCCTCTCCGCCCGCGCCACCAAGGGCGTACGCGGGCTCGCCCCCCTGCGCGCGGAGTACGACCGGGTGGCCCGGCTGGCCACGCTCACGGCGGGCACCTCCGCCGACAACGAACGCAGGATGCGCCTGGAGTCGTACGTCCTCGCGGCCCGTCTGGAGCAGGTCGCCGCCGCCGCGACCGTACGGCTGCAGCGCATGTCCTCCGGCCGCTACACCCTCGTCCACTCCGACGACCGCACCGGACGCGGCCGCAGCGGGCTCGGGCTGCACGTGGTGGACGCCTGGACCGGCCGCGAGCGGGACACCGCCACCCTGTCCGGCGGCGAGACCTTCTTCGCCTCCCTCGCCCTGGCCCTGGGCCTCGCCGACGTCGTCACCGACGAGGCCGGAGGCGTCCGCCTCGACACCCTCTTCATCGACGAGGGCTTCGGCAGCCTCGACGACCAGACTCTGGACGAGGTCCTCGACGTCCTCGACTCCCTCCGCGAACGCGACCGCAGCGTGGGCATCGTGAGCCATGTGGCCGACCTGCGCCGCCGGATCCACGCCCAACTCGAGGTCGTCAAGGGCCGGTCGGGGTCGTCGCTGAGGCAGCGGGGTGCGGACGGCCCCTGAGCCCACCGCGCCGGCGAGCCGGCCTCATCGGCTCCCGCCGGCAGCGCGGTCGTGTCCGAGCAATCGGGCCTGCTCCCTCTTGAGCTGTGTGAACCTGTCGCGGATGTACTCCCTCAGCGCCCGGCCGGGGAAGGTGATGACCGACAGGTGCTCTTCGTAGTTGCCTTGGGCCCAGCGCGCGGCAGTGATCTCGTAGCCCGAGACGTGGGCGCAGAGCTGGAGGAGGGCATCAGGCATCTCCTCTTCGATGAGGAGATCGGCCTTGGTGACCACGACGTCTCGCATGGCCTTGATGTTGGGGATGAAGACGGTCGTGGCCCAGATACGCCACTCCGCGAGTTCCTGCTCGGTGGGCGGAGTCTCGTGCCGGAACGGGTCACTACCGTCGGGACGGGCGTACTTCACCGACCAGGTGTCGTAGGTACGGCTGTTGGCTTCCATCAGAGCGAACAGCGGCCCGTAGAAGTCACTCAGCTGCTGGTTGACCCGCGTGAGCCGGGCCTGTCTCTGCGCAAGACGCAGGCCGTTCAGGTAGGTCGCCAGGTAGCCGATGAGCGCCAGCCCCACGGTCACGATCACTGTAGCCATGACCAGCGATGCTAGAGACTGTGCCGGGGCGTCGCGGTGAGTCTGCGGACCTGCGGCGACAGCAGGGCCGCGCACGTGGCCAGAGCGATCACGGCGGCACAGGCCGCCAGCGCCTCCCGAGTACCGACGACATCGGCAACGGGCCCGGCCACGAGCAGCCCGAGCGGGGCGAAAGCCAGTGAGCCGAACCAGTCGTAGGAGCTGACGCGGGAGAGGGCTTTTTCGGGGACCTCACGCTGGATGGTTGTGGACCAGAGCACGGCGAAGACATCCGCGGCGATGCCCGAGCAGAACATGGCCACTGCGATCAGCCAGACGGGGGCTGAGACAGCGAGCAAGGCGATGGGCAGGGCGGCCGGGAAAGTGGCCAGAACCGCGACCAGGACGGGCCTGTTCACCCGGACCCGCGCGGCCAGGCCCGCACCGGCGACAGTGCCGAGGGCCTGGGCCGCGACGATGAGCGACCAGGCCCGGGCCCCGCCGAGATGCTCTTCTGCAACGAGGGGTCCCAGGACGCCGACGTTGGCGTTGAGTGCCGCGACGACGAAGGCGTACTGGGCGACGACCACCCACAGCCACTGCCGGGAGGCGAACTCCCGCCATCCCTCCCTCAGATCGTCCCAGCCCGAGGACCTCTTGGCCGCCCGCCCCGGAGCCCGCAGGCGGGCGGTCAGGATCGCGCTGACGATGAAGGACGCGGCGTTGAGGGCCAGTGCCCAGCCGGCCCCGATCCACGCAACCGCGACGCCGGACAAGGCCAGACCCAGCAGCAGGCTGCTGTTCGTGCACACCCGCAGCAGTCCGTTCGCCTGCTGGAGCCTGTCCGCAGAAACGACCAGCGGCACCAGACCGTCCATCGCGGGAGAGAACAGGGCGGTCGCGGTGCCCGCCACAACCGCCAGCACACACATCAGGACCAACGGCGCGTGACCGGACAGCACGAGGCCCGCCAGACCGGCATAGGCGGCAGCGCCCACGATGTCGGCGACCACCATCAGCCGAGCGCGTGACATCCGATCCGCGATCACCCCGCCGGCCAGGATGAACACCAGCTGGGGCAGTGCCTGACAGGCCACCACCAGCGACAGCCGCCCCGGCGTCGCCCCGGGCAGGGCCAGAACGGCGAAACCCAGCGCCACGCGGGCAAAACCATTGCCCAGCACCGATATGGTCCGAGCCGAAGCGAGAAGAAGAAACCGCTGGTCACCCCAGAGGGAGGACCGATCGGGGGTGGTAGGCATGGTGCCGCACTCTACGCGGCGATCATCGTGCTACGACCGTTGACCGCGGCCGATGGCCAGTTCAGTGCCCCAGCGGACGGCGCGGCAGCGGTGAGGAGTACACCACGCTCGTGGTCACCGAACCCAGCGTGCCGATGCGGCCGGAGATCTCCTCCAGGTGGGGCATCGAGCGCGCGGCGACCTTGATGACGAAGCAGTCGTCGCCGGTGACGTGGTGGGCCTCGAGGATCTCGGGGGTCGCCGCGACCAGGTCGTGGAAGGGCTTGTAGTTGCCGTTCGGGTAGCGGAGGCGGACGAACGCGAGGATCGGGAGGCCGAGGCGCTCGGGGTCCACGACCGCCGCGTACCCCTGGATGACACCGGCCTCCTCCAGTCGGCGGACCCGTTCGGTGACCGCGCTCGCTGACATGGAGACGGCACGGGCCAGCTCGGCAAAGCTGGCCCGGCCCTCGCGCTGGAGGACGTCGAGGATGCGCCAGTCGGTGGCGTCCGGGGAATACACGGTCATCCCGGATGGATAGCAGGGGAATCCCCGGCCGATCAAGAGGAACCCCGGGGATCGTCACTTCAGGGAGCCGGGCGGTGGTCATAGATTTTTGGCCATGATCACCAACACCGTGAACCCCGTCCTGCGGGTCGCCCCCGCCGCCCCCGCCGAGGCCGCCGCCTACTTCCGGGCCAGCCTCGCCTTCCACGCCGACGTCTCCGATGTGGCCGCCGCGCTCGCGGCCGACGGCGACCCCGGCTTCGTCGTGCTCGACTCCCGCTCCACCGAGTCCTGGGACCAGGGGCACGTCCCGGGCGCGATCCACCTGCCCACCGCGCTCATCCCCGAGCAGGCCGAGCAGCTTCTCGACAAGTCCGTGCCGGTGGTGACGTACTGCTGGGGCCCCGGCTGCAACGGCGCCACCCGCGCCGCCCTCGCCCTGGCCGAACTCGGCTACCAGGTCAAGGAGATGCTGGGCGGCTTCGAGTACTGGGCACGGGAGGGCTTCGCCTACGAGACCTGGCAGGGGCCGGTGCGCCGGGACGCCGACCCGCTGACGGCACCTGTGGACGGCGAGTGCGGCTGCTGACACCGCCCGTGTAGGTTCTGCCCATGGCTCGATACGCGGATCCAGGCGCACTGGAGTGGGTGGAGTCGGGCGGCGGCCCGCTGATAGCCGTACCGGAGACGGTGCTGCCGTTCTGGGCGGGCGCCGACAGCGAGGAGTTCGCCACGGACTACGACCGCGCGTGCGAGGTCGACGGTTACGTCGGCCTGCTCCCGGTCGGCGACAGCGCGGCCCTCGTCTTCGGCGACGAACCCGCCTCCACCTCCTATCTGCCCGACCACGGCACCTTCGTGCGCTGGTCCGCCGCGAACTCCGAGAGCGAGCTGCTGGCCCAGATCCCCGGCGCGCTCGACGCGGCCGTGTGGGAACACGAGATCCGCTGGAACGTGCCCGGCCCGGTGGTGCTGTTCGACTCGGCCTGGCCGGGCGGCGCGGCGGAGGGCGCCGAGCACCTGCGCGTCCCGCTGGCACCGGGCCCGTACGCGGTGAGTGCCGCCTACGCCCAGCCCGGCCCGGAGACCTGGGTCGGCCTGGTCCAGCTGAGAAGGCTCGCGGACTGAGCCCGGTCAGCGCAGCCCGTCGAAGGTGATGTTCAGATGGCGCGGGCCGCGCAGCACCGCGTTCGGCCGGTACGGCGGCGGGTCCTCGACGAGACGGGGGTTCTCGAGCCGCCGGGCCAGCTCGGACAGCGCGATCTGGGCCTCCAGCCGGGCCAGCGGAGCACCGAAGCAGCTGTGGATGCCGCTGCCGAAGCCGAGGTGCTCGATGTCCTCGCGGTCCGGGTCGAAGCGGTCGGGGTCCTTGAACCGCTCCGGGTCCCGGTTGCCGGCGGCGAGCACCAGCCAGATGCGGGAGCCCTTCGGGATGGTGACACCGCGCACGTCGATGTCGGTGATGCAGGTGCGTTGCGGCAGGAGCTGTACGGGCGGTTCGTAGCGCAGCAGCTCCTCGATGATCTTCACGGACAGGCCCGGGTCGGCGCGCAGCCGCTCGAGGTACTCCGGGTGGCGCAACAGCGTGAGCATGCCGTTGGTGATCAGGTTGACCGTCGTCTCGTGGCCGGCGATGAGCAGCAGCACCGCGGTGCTGAGCACTTCCATCGTGGTCATGGTGCCGTCCGGACCGTGACTGTTCACCAGGTCGGACAGCATGTCGTCGCGGGGCTCCCGGGCGCGCTGCTCCACCAGCCCGTTCAGGTACATGCCGAGCTGCAGTCGTGCCTCCTGTGCGGTCTGCTGGGATTGGGCGCCCGTGCGGGCGTCCGGGTCCAGGCCGGCGACGATGGGGTCCACCCAGGAACGGAAGCGGGGCTCGTCCTCGCGCGGTACGCCCAGCAGTCGGCAGATGACCGTGACCGGGAAGGGGTAGGCGAACTGGTCGACCTCGTCGATCTGCCGGGCGTCCCCGAAGCCGTCGATCAGTTCGGTGACGATGCGCTCGAGTTCAGGGCGCATCGACTCGATCCGGTGCGGCCGGTGCGGCGGGCCGAAGGAGCTGTTGGCCATCCGCCGCAGCCGGTCGTGCTCCGGCGGGTCGAGCCGGATGAAGCTCGGCGGCAGCCCCGTCGCCTCCGGCCCGGACAGCTCGTCGTCGCCCGCGGCGGTGACGTTGCTCGCGTCGGAGCTGATGCGAGGGTCGTGGAGCAGGTTCTCGATGTCCCAGTACGAGCTGATGACGTACGGACCGCCCTCCTCCTCGTGCAGCACCGGGGTCTTGCGGAGCTCCTCGTACAGCGGATACGGGTTGGCGCGGTTCGCGTAGTCGGTGATCTGGCGCAGGAGCGAGGCGTGCGTCATGCGGGGTCCTTGGGGCGTGAAGGTCCGTGGGGTGGGGGAAGGGCCGGGCGTCCGGGTCGGTGGGCCGGGGGAGAGGCCGGCCGCCCGGGTCAGTGGGCCGGGGTGAAGACCAGCTGCCGGTCGGTCGGTGAGTAGCCGCTGAGGGTCACGGTCGGGCCGTGGGTCGGCAGGGACGGGTCGGGGAAGTCGGCCGGGACCGGCTGGCGTCCCTCGGGACGGCGGTCCACCGTCGGGTACTCCACCGGGAACGGCGCGCCCCGCTCGATCTCCCGCTGGTAGAACTCGAGCCAACGGGTGTTGTCGAAGCTCACGGCGGCGATGATCCGGCCCTGGAACCCGTAGACGCCGACGAAGCGGCGTTCGGCCAGGGAGCCCTGTGTGATCATGATCTGCTCGCCCATGGGCGGGACACCGACGGACTTGATGTTCACGCGGAACTGCGACGACCAGAAGGCGGGCACCCACAGGTGCGGGCGGCGGTCGCTGCTGGGGCTGATCATGTTGTGCGCGGCGATCTCGGCCTGGGCGACGGCGTTGCCCCAGTGTTCGAGGGAGAGGAACTGGTAGCCGAACAGCGCGTGCGGGGACCGGGCGACGTCACCCGCGACGAAGATGTCGTCGGTGACGATGCCCCGGAAGTCGAAGGCGCGGCACCCCGCGTCACAGGCGATGCCCCGGGGGCCCGCACCGAGCCCCGACCCGGTCAGCCACTCGGTGTTGCGCATCGAGCCGAGCGAGACGACCACCAGGTCCGTCTCGACGACGCTCCCGTCGGACAGATGGGCGGCCTTCACCCGGCCCACCGAGTCGCCCTCCAGGCCGGTGACCATGACACCGGTGCGCAGGTCGACACCGTTCTCGTGGTACAGCTCAGCGGACACCGAGCCGATCACCCCGCCGAGGGCTCCCACCAGGGGCCCGCCCGCGCGTTCGGCCACCGTGACCGCGAGGCCCATCTCCCGGCAGGCCGAGGCGATCTCCGACCCGGCGAACCCGGCGCCGATGATGAGGACACGGCGCGGCCCCGCCTTCAGCCGCCGGTACAGGGCGGCCGCGTCGCCCCGGGTCCGCACCACGAAGACGCCGTCCAGCTGTGCCTCCGCCTCCTTCGGCCAGGGCCGGGCGCGCACACCGGTCGCGATCAGCAGGCGGTCGTACTCGACCTCGTCCCCGTCGGCCAGCCGCACCCGCTTGGCGGTCATGTCGAGGGCGCTCGCCGGGACTCCCAGGCGCCACTTCGCGTCGATCTCGCGGCGCCGGGGCAGCTCGGTGTGGAGCGGGTCCGCCTTGCCCAGCAGGACCGCCTTGGACAGCGGCGGCCGGTCGTACGGCTCGTACGGCTCGTCCCCGATCAGGGTGAGTTCCCCGGCGAAGCCCTCGGCGCGCAGGGTCTCGGCGGCCCGCAGGCCGGCCAGCGAGGCGCCCACGATCACGATCCGGCCCTCGCGCCTGAGCCAGTCCAGGTAGTCAGCGGGCATCGGACGCCTCCCGGCCGGACGCGGCGCTCTCACCGGCGCCGTCCAGACCGTCGGCAGTGATCGCCTGCACCGGGCAGGCGGCGACGGCACGCGCCACCCGCTCCCGCTGCTCCTCCTCCGCCCGCGGGTTGTACACCAGCGACTCCTCGCCGTGCATGGCGAAGACGTCGGGCGCGAGGAACGCGCACTGGGCGTACCCCTGACACTTGTTGAGATCGACGACGAGCCGCATCGACGCTCCGCCCCTTCCGGTGGCCAGGTCCGGTGCCCACCACCACGTCACGCGCGGGCATCTCCGGACGGCGGTCATGTCCCGCTCGCCAGCATGCGAGCGGCGACGGGGGCCGCGCGCGCTCAGGCACGCCGTTCGAGTGAAGGGCAGCGCGGGGTCACGCGGACGCCGTGAGGCGCGACCTGGCGCGACCGCCCGCCACCATGATGTGGACGCTGAGCACCAGCGACCATGCGGGGAAGACCAGCTCCGCCCAGGGGACGTTCGAGGAGACGAAGAGCAGGGTCAGGGCCGTGAGGAAGCCCAGCACCGAGAGCCAGCGCGGGAGCACGCCGAGGCGGTGCCCGATCACCGACATGGAGCACACGAACACGGCCGCCATCCGCATCGCGTACCCCGTCAACAGCGTGTACGCGAAATGACGGCCGAAGTCCCAGGTGGACAGCCCGGGACTGGTACCGGCGGGGTGCGCGACGGCCAGCACGGCACCTGCCGCCGCCGCGGCGCCGAACATCGTGGCGGTGAAGACCAGTCCGCTGCCGAGGAAGACGGTGGCGAGGAACTTGTCCTCGACCGCCCCTACGTGGGCCCGGACGGCGCCGACGAACCACAGGAAGAAGATGCCGGCGAACGGTACGAGTGCGAGTGCGGTCTTCACCGCGCCTTGCCGCGTGGAGTCCGTGAACGCCTGAGGGGTGACCGTGTCGGCCCCTTCGGGAATCCCCAGCCGGATCAGCACGATCGCCGCCGACAGCAGCAGTGCGAAGACCACTCCGGCCAGCCCGGCGGCCCGCGGGGTCTCCATCGCCTCCTGACCCGGCCCCTTTCCCTGCATAGCGGCCCGCCTCCTCCGATTCGCCCTTCGGCACCAGCAAGCCGCCTCACCACGGGCTCCGCCACCGGGGGGCGGCCGTACGGCCGAACGGGGGCGGTCCGGCGGGGCGCGGTGCAACGGCACACGCTCCGCGCCCGGTCCGAGAACCCGGCTGCCAGGGAGCCCGGCTGCCAGGGAGCCCGGCCCGGTCGGCCGGACCACCGGGCCGCGCCCAGGGCCCGCGTGCCGGGGCACGGCTCATCCCCGGCCCGCCACGGTGTCCCTTATTCCCTCGCGCTCGGCCCGGCGGACTCCGTACCGTGCTCGTCCATGCCCACTTCCCCGCACCCCGCCCCCGAGGAACTGCGCCGCGACCCCCTGCCCCTGCGCGGCCGCACCGCGCTCGTCACCGGGGCCAGCAGGCGTGCCGGTATCGGGCATGCGGTGGCCCGGCGGCTGGCCGCGTACGGGGCGAGCGTCTATCTGCATCACCATGTGCCGCACGACACCGCGATGCCCTGGGGTGCCGACAGCCCCGAAGCGGTCGCCGACTCCGTGCGCGAGGTGCTCGGCGACCCTGGGGCGCGTGTCGTCATGGGGCCCGGCGACTTGTCCGACCCGGCGGTTCCGGCCCGGCTGATCGACGCCGTCGTGGCGGAGTTCGGGCGGCTCGACATCCTCGTCGCCAACCACGCCCTGAGCGGGTCCGACGGCACCCTGGACGAGATCGACGCCGCGATGCTGGACGCCCACTGGGCGGTGGACACCCGCTCGGTGCTGCTGCTCGTCCAGGCGTACGCCCGCTCGCGCGCCCGGCTGCCGAAGGGCACCCCGGGCGGGCGCGTGGTGATGATGACCTCCGGTCAGGACATGGCGGGCGGGATGCCCGGCGAGATCGCCTACGCCCTGCAGAAGGGCGCCCTCGCCTCGATCACCCGCTCCCTGTCCACCACGCTCATCGAGCACGGCATCACCGTGAACACGGTCAACCCCGGTCCCGTGGACACCGGTTACGCCACCGGCGAGGCCCATGCGGCCGTGGCCGCACGGTTCCCCGCCGGGCGCTGGGGCGTGCCCGACGACCCGGCCCGGCTCATCGCGTGGCTGGCCACGGACGAGGCGGGCTGGGTCACCGGCGAGGTCGTCAACTCCGAGGGCGGCTTCCGGCGTTGAGCCCTCTGTCGAGACCTGGGGCAGGTCAGAGCTGGGACAACTCGTCCAGCAGGTCGTCCAGGCCCAGGGAACCCTGCGACAGGGCCGCCATGTGCCAGGCCTTCAGATCGAAGGCGTCGCCGTGCCGCGCACGGGCGTTCTCACGGCCCCGCAGCCACGCCCGCTCGCCGAGCTTGTAGCCGATCGCCTGGCCCGGAATCGTCAGGTACCGGGTCAGCTCGCTCTCCACGAAGTCCGCCGGCCGGCTGCTGTGCGCGCCGAAGAACTCCTCGGCCAGCTCCGGCGTCCAGCGCTCACCGGGGTGGAACGGCGAGTCCGCCGGGATCTCCAGCTCCAGGTGCATGCCGATGTCGACGATCACCCGGGCCGCCCGCATCATCTGCGCGTCCAGGTAGCCGAGCCGCTGCTCCGGGTCCGTGAGGTAGCCCAGTTCGTCCATCAGCCGCTCCGCGTACAGCGCCCAGCCCTCCGCGTTGGCGCTGACCCCGCCGACCGTGGCCTGGTAGCGGGAGAGGTCCTTGGCGACGTGCGCCCACTGCGCGAGCTGGAGGTGATGCCCGGGCACGCCCTCGTGGTACCAGGTCGACACCAGGTCGTACACCGGGAAACGGGTCTGCCCCATGGTCGGCAGCCAGGTCCGGCCGGGCCGCGAGAAGTCCTCCGACGGGGGCGTGTAGTACGGGGCCGCGGCACCGCCGGGCGGGGCGATGCGCGACTCCACCTTCCGCACCCGCTCGGCGAGTTCGAAGTGCGTGCCGTCCAGATCCTCGATGGCCTTGTCCATCAGGCCCTGCAGCCACTCCCGGACCTCGTCGACACCCTCGATGTGCCGGCCGTGCTCGTCCAGGTGCCCGAGCGCCACCCACGGGGTCTCGGCGCCGGGCAGGATCTTCTCCGCCTCCTGCCTCATCTCGCCGAGGATGCGGTGGAACTCCGACCAGCCGTACGCGTACGCCTCGTCCAGGTCCAGGTCGGTGCCGTTGAAGTAGCGGGCCCAGCGCGCGTACCGCTCGCGGCCCACCGTGTTCGGGGCGCCCTCGATGGTCGGCGCGTACACGTCCCGCATCCAGTCCCGCAGCTCCACCACGGCGGCGGTCGCCGTGCGGGCCGCCTCGTCCAGCTCCGCGCGCAGCGCGTCCGGACCGGCGGCGGCGAAGTCCTCGTACCAGCCGCGGCCCTTGCCGTCGGTGTCCGACCACTCGGTGAGCTGCTCGACGAAGGTCGCGGTCGGCCGCGGCGCCGCGTACAGCTTGCGCTCCAGACCGAGCGCCAGGGACTTCCGGTAGCCCGCGAGGGCCCCCGGCACCGCGCGCAGCCGCTCGGCGATCGCCGCCCAGTCCTCCTCCGTCTGGGTCGGCATGACCGTGAAGACGTCCCGCACCGAGTGGCCGGGCGTGCTCATGTTGCCGACCGCGCGCAGGTGCTCGTCGGCCTCGTGCACGGCCAGTTCGGCGGTCAGCCGCTCCCGCAGCAGCCGTCCGCAGCGACGCTCTACGTCACTGTCCGCACCGGTCTGCCGCTCGGCCTCGTCGAGCCGGGCGAGGGTGGTCCGTGCCAGCTCCGCGAGGGCCTCCTGACCCTCGGGCGAGTAGTCGGGCAGCCTGCTCGAACTCTCCTTCACACCGAGGTAGGTGCCGGTGACCGGGTCGAGGGCGATGAGGTCGTCCACATAGGTGTCGGCGACCTGGCGGGGCAGCGGGCTCTGGATCTCAGACATGCCGCCCATCCTCATACGGGGAGTATGCCTGCGTCACCCAGGTATCCGTGATTCAGCTCTGGGCGTGGCCGGAGGCAGCAGCGGCCCGCAGTCCCACTGCTGGAAGATCAACCGGGTCTCCACCCGGGCCACTTCCCGGTGCGCCGTGAACTCGTCCAGCACCAGCCGCTGCAGATCGGCCATGTCCGCCACGGCCACATGCACCAGATAGTCGTCGGGCCCGGTCAGATGGAACACGGTCCGCGACTCCGGCAGCGCCCGGATCCGCTCCACGAACGGCCCGACCAGCTCTCGCCTATGTGGTCTGACCTGCACCGACAGCAGGGCCTCCAGACCGCGTCCCAGCTTCGCCGGATCCAGCCGCAGCTGGTGGCCGAGGATCACGCCCGCGCGGCGCAGCCGGGTCACCCGGTCCAGACAGGTCGACGGCGCCACGCCCACCTGCGCCGCGAGATCGCGATAGGTGGTCCGGGCGTCGTTCTGCAGCAACCGCAGCAAGTGAAGATCCACCGGATCCAGTACGACGGATTCAGCCATTGGCCGAACGTAGCACGGTGTTCGATTCCGATGACCCGTCCGGTGTTCAACCTTCCGCCCATGGACACAGCGAGCACGGGTGCCTACGACGCCGTACGCACCGCATCGAGAGCACTGGCCACCGAGGCCGTGCACGCCGGCCGCGACGACCTCGCCCGGCAGGGCCTGCACGCCCCGCCCATCGACCTGTCCACCACGTACCCCTCGTACGACAGCCGCGGCGAAGCCGCCCGCATCGACGCCTTCGCCACCGACGGCGCCGACCCGGTCGGCCCGCCGATCTACGGCCGCCTGGGCAATCCGACCGTCGCCCGCTTCGAGACCGCCCTGGCCAGGCTGGAGGGCACCGAGTCCGCCGTCGCCTTCGCCAGCGGCATGGCGGCGCTCAGCGCGGTCCTGCTCGCCCGCTCCGCCATGGGCCTGCGCCACGTGGTGGCGGTACGACCCCTGTACGGCTGCAGCGACCATCTGCTGACCGCCGGGCTCCTCGGTACGGAGGTGACCTGGACCGACCCGGCCGGCATCACCGACGCCCTGCGCGCCGACACCGGTCTGGTGATGGTCGAGTCCCCGGCCAACCCCACGCTCGCCGAACTCGATCTGCGGGCCATCGCCCACGCCTGCGGCTCGGTCCCGCTGCTCGCCGACAACACCTTCGCCACACCCGTCCTGCAGCGCCCCGCCGAACACGGCGCACGGCTGGTGCTGCACAGCGCCACCAAGTACCTCGGCGGCCACGGCGACGTGCTGGCCGGTGTGGTGGCCTGCGACGAGGAGTTCGCCGGACAGCTTCGGCAGATACGTTTCGCCACGGGCGGTGTCCTGCATCCGCTCGCCGGATATCTGCTGCTCAGGGGCCTGTCCACGCTGCCGGTGCGGGTCCGGGCCGCCTCCGCGAACGCCGCCGAACTGGCCCGTCGGCTCGCCGCCGACCCGCGGGTCGCCCGCGTCCGCTATCCGCGCCTGGGCGGCGCGATGGTCGCCTTCGAGGTCCACGGCGACCCGCACGAGGTGATCTCCCGGGTCCGGCTGATCACCCCGGCGGTCAGCCTGGGCAGCGTGGACACCCTCATCCAGCACCCCGCCTCCATCAGCCACCGCATCGTCGACGCCGACGACCGGCGCGGCGCCGGGGTGAGCGACCGGCTGCTGCGGATGTCGGTGGGCCTGGAGGACGTCGACGACCTGTGGGCGGACCTGGATCACGCCCTGGGGGAGCGGACCGCGACGCCGATGGCGCTGCAGGAAGCCGTGCGCTGACGGGGTTGCGCACGACAACGGCCCGGCGGGAAACCGCCGGGCCGTCCGTCCGCCGAGACTGCTCAGTCGCGGCGCGCCGCGCCGCCGAGCCGCTCCCCACTGCCGTCGTACGGTGCCCGGACCGCCACCGGGGCGGTGTCCAGGCGGGCCGTGATGACCAGGGTGCCCTCCTCGATCTGGTAGTCCAGGGGCAGCCCCAGACCGCGCATGGCCGCGACCATCCCGGTGTTGGAGGCCTGCGTCACGGCGTAGACGCTCTCGCAGCCCGCCTCCACCGCCATCGCCACCAGGCGGCCGAGCAGCTCGGCTCCGACACCGCGCCGCTGCCAGTCGTCCTCGATCAGCAGCGCGACCTCGGTCTCGTCGCCGTCCCACAGCAGATGCCCGAGCCCGACGATCCGGCCCGAGGTGGTCTGCGCGGCCAGCGTCCGCCCGAAGCGGGGGCTGAGCAGGTGGTTCAGATAGCGCTCGGCGTCCCCGACCGGCCCGTGGTACCGCATGCCGAGGGTGCGCTTCGAGCACCGCTCGTGCATCGCCCTGGCCTCCGCCAGGTCACCGGTGTCCACCCGGCGCACGGCGATGTCGTTGCCCTCCGGCAGCGTCAGCACGTCCTGGCCGCGCGGGATCCGCGGCCCCAGCCGGCTGTCCAGCTCCACCAGGGCCCTGGCCCGCGCGAACTCGGTCGGCGTGAACGGCAGATACGGCCGCTCCACGGTGAGCACACCGCCCTCCGGCGCCCGCAGCCGCATCACGGTGTCCTCGAGGACCCCCTCGACCGGCACGGGCTCCGGCCCGCGACCCCCGCCGACCGGCGTGGCGGGCAGCGAGCGGATCGTGCACCGGCCCAGCAACTGCCGCAGCGCCAGCGGAAGTTCCGCCGCGTCCAGCGCGGTGCGCGCCGCGAGGCCGAGGACCCGGGTGGGGGCGTCCACCAGATCGTGGGCGTCGGCCCGCTCGATCCAGGTGGACGTGCCGCCGGCCAGCGAGACCGCCCGGCTGATCTCGGCCCCCGCCAGCGCCTCGGGCGCCCGCAGCAGGAACTCGTCGACCGTGCCGTCGCCCAGCGGATGCGTCTGCAGGCTCAGGATGTCGACCCGCCGCCCGGCCAGCGCCGTGCACAGCGCGGCCAGCGAACCGGGCTCGTCCTTCACCGTCGTCCGCATCCGCCACAGCGTGCCGGCCCCGGCCACGTCCTGCGCGCCCGGCTCCTGTGCGGGCCCGGCCGACCGCGTCTCGGCGGTCGGCCGGGCACCGGTATCGTCGGCCGGCGGTGCGTGCCCGTGGCGCCGTGCCCACCACGTGTGGAAGCCCGCCGTCGCGGCCAGCACGATCGCCGAGATCACCAGCAGCGCCGGACCGTCGGGCCCGTGTCCGACCAGGTTCGCCACCCCGTCCGCCGCCGCAACGGCCGTGAACAGGGCGGCGAGTTCGACGAGGTCCCGCCGCCAGTGGTGCACGGGCCGTCCGTGCTTCGCGCGGGTCACTTGAGACATGTCTGGAGTCATGCACTCACTGTGAAGGAACGGTGTTGCGTGATCACGAACGGTTTGTGACCGATGGGTAAAGCATGCTTCCGCCCTTTTTGTTGCACTTTCCACTGTTGCGGTGGGCGGTCATTCTGGTCCGACTCAGGCGGCCACCTCCTCGGCGAGCGCGTCCCGCAGCCGCCGCGCCTGGACGACCAGACGGGAGGAACCGCCACGGGCGGCGGTCTCCGCCAGGTGCGGCACCTCTCCGTGCGCCCCGGACCGCTCGGCGCACTCCGCCGCCACGGCCAGCAGGTCCCCGAGACCCCGGGCCGCCACGGCCGCGGCCTCCGGGCGGGCGGTCGCCAGAGCGGCCAGCGGAACGGGCAGGGCGTGCCGGAGCAGCTCCCCTATCGTCGCATTGGCTCCCGTGGCCGCCGCCGTCCGCGCCGACTCGGCCAGCCGCTGCGGCTTCACCGCACCACGCTCCACCAGCTCACCCAGATCCGTGCCCAGCCGCGCCGCGTCGAGCTGCCCCTGCGCGGCCAGCACCAGCAGGGCGTCCACGGCGGCGAGCCGGTCCTCCTGGTGCCGTGCGCCGAGCCCGTACGCCACGCACAGGTGCACGGCCTCGCCCGCCGCGCCGCCGGACTCGGCGAGCAGCGGAAGGACGGCGGCACCGCGCTCGTCCTCGACGGCCGTGTCGGCCAGATCGTGCAGTATCCGGGCCGCGACCAGCTCCCGCCGCTCCGGGAGCACGGCGAGCCAGTGCCGGCGTGCTCCATGGTTCCAGTGGTGGCAGTGCCAGCGGTCGGAGAAGACCGACAGCGGCCGGCCGAGTCGGTGGAACTCCTGCGGGAAACCGTCCTGCAACTCGGGGAGTTCGGCCAGCTCCAGCAGGATCCGCACCCCCTTGGTACGCCGTCTGGCCTCGGGCAGCGTGGCGTTGGTGCCGCCCAGCCAGCGGGCCAGCCGTACGCCCTCCGGAGTGCCGAGCGCTCTGGCCCGCCCCGCCGCCTCCTCGGCCGCAGCACGGTCGTCTCTGCGCACCCGGAGCAGGGCCTGGGCGAAGTCGGTCGCGCAGACCCGGGAGTCCAGGCGCCGGTACTCGGCGAGGCGGTCCACCAGCTCCGCCGGCTCCAGCAGGCCCGTGCTCCAGGTGGGCGTGGCGAGCAGCAGCGGCATCGGTTCAGTGCGCAGGCGGTAGGCCACCTCGCGGAGCCGGGCGTCCAGGACGCGGGAGAGGCCGCTGTGCGCGCACTCGTGTTCGTTCGGCCCGCGCCGTACCGCGTCGAGGAGTGTGGCCGTGCGTACCTTGCCGTGCAGGGTCGCGAGGAGCAGCTCGAGGCCGTCCTCGGCGTTGAAGAGGCCGTAGCGGGCGTTGCTGAACATGTCGTCCGTGCGCGGCCACTGCCGGTGCTCGTCGCCGGCCCACCAGCGGTTCGCGATCACCGGGACGAGCGCCTCGCGCAGCGCGTCCGGATCCTGGTACGCGTGCCGCACCAGACCGTCCAGCGCCCGCTCGAACGCGGCCACGTCACCCTCGGAGGCCAGCAGCGCCCCCACCTCTTCGGCCACTTCCTCGGGCGTCGGCGGCGCGGGCTCCAGCCGCACCGGCTCCGGGGCGGGCGGCAGGACGTCCTCGTACACCGCCTCGGGCCCGGCCGCCGCGACGCCGAGCGCGGCGGCCGCCCGCGCACGCAGCGCCGGGATCAACTGCTGGGCGGAGTAGGCGAGTTCGTCACGCACCTCGGTCGAGTCGAGCCTCTGTACGTGCCGTTCGACGAGCTTGAGCGCCCGCTCCTGCACCTGGGTGTCCTCGTGCCCGAACGCCTGGGCCACGACCGGCAGCAGCTCCGCCGCCGTGCCGGGGTCGCGGGAGAGCACCTTGCCGAGCAGGACGAGCTGGGCCCGCACGAGCTTCTTCTCGCTGCGGAACAGCAGCCCTTCGGAGGCCTCCGCCAGCTGCCGGGAGGTCAGGCTGCCCTCCAGCGCCAGGCCGGTGAGCACGGCCTGTGCGTGCGAAGCGACGGGGGAGACCGCGTCCCGGGACAGCGCCGTCCAGTCGGGGATCCGCGCCCGCTCCTCCTCCCGGGTGAGCGCGAGTTCCGTCAGCATCGGCAGGAAGATCCGGTGGTCGGTGGGGCCGCCGCCGCGCAGCAGCCGGGCCACACAGGCGTCGACCAGGAACTCACGGTCCAGGGAACCCTCTTGGGCGAGTGCCGCGAGGGCGCTCTGCCAGGAGCCTTGACCTTCGCCGAGCAGCCAGCGGACCTCGGCGAAGTCCGAGAGCGTGAACAGCCCGCCGAGCAGCGCGGCGAGGTTCGGCTCGCGACGCAGCCGGTGGGCGACGCCGTCCCGGGGCCAGCTGCCGTCGCCGATGCCGATGTGCCGGATCCAGCCGGTCACATAGGCGTCGGTGACGGGGACCTCGCAGCCCGATCGGCTCACCAGCCCCGCCATCAGGTCGTACGGCACCTGCGCCGACACCGGTCGCTGGGCCAGCCGGTGCGCCACATCGGCCAGCCAGCCCGTGTCCCGGTCCTCCAGCACCCGAAGGAGTGACTCCGTGGGTGCCTGTCGCCACCGCAGGTCGCTCGCCGCGAGCCAGGCGGCGGCCGCCGCCGCTCCCGTGTGGCAGGCGGCCCCGGCCAGGTGCAGCGCCGGGCGGACCCGCTCCGACCGGTCCTCCCACGGCGGGACGGCCCGCAACTCCTTGCGCAGCTCCTTCAACTCCGGCAGCGATGTGCGCCGTTCGGTCGCCGTCATGCCCTTCACCAGCCGCAGCGTCTCCGCCGTACGCCCGGCCCGTACCGCCTCCGTCAACGCACTCATCGCACACCCCCGTCGATCGCCGCCATGTCCTGTCCCACCGCGGCGCCCCGCCGCACCATCCGCACCGCCAGCGCGTGCTTGCACGGCCCGCGTCCGCCCCGGTACTTCGCCCACCACAGACAGCTGCAGGTGAGCACCCCCGCCGCGTCCCGCACCCGGTGCACATGTCCGTCCTCGGCGGTCACCGTGGCCAGGGCGCCGTCGAGGGTCACCGCGCCCGCCGCGACCAGGGCTCCGGCCGAGCGCAGTCGCGGATTGTGCTTCTCGACGCGCTCGGCGTCGTAGGGCAGCTCCCGGTGGAAGTAGGCCGCCTCCGCCGTGTCGTATCCGACGCGGCCCGAGGTGCCGAGACGGACCAGGGCGGCACGCACCCGCTCGGGCGTGAGGCCCGAGGCGGCCGCCAGGTCGGCCACGTCGATGCGGGGTTCCCACGCCAGCAGCACGGCGATCAGCTCGGCGTCCCCGGCGGCCTCCTCGGTGGCGAGCGCGTCCAGGACTCCGCCCTCGCCGGAGAAGCCGCGGGAGGCGTCCGGTGACAGCGTGAGCGTGAGCCGCATGCCGGGCAGGACCACCTCCCAGGCGGCGGCCGTACTCGCCGTACCGCCGACCGCCGGGCCGTACACCCTGAGGGCCGTCGCATGCCGCAGCACCCGCTGCAGCGCGGCCAGCCGCTCCGGACCCGGCAGGCACACCGCGCCCGGCACCGGCCGCGTCGTCGGCCGCAGCCCGCGGCCCACCGGCACCACCCAGCGCGGTCCGCCCGAGGCCCGCCGTGCCCCGCCCGCCCTCGGCAGCCCACGCAGGAACCGCACCGCCTCGTCCGCCGGCAGCTCGGCCCGCAGGTCGAACCCGGCCGCGATCACCTGGGCCTCGGCGAAGCCGCGCAGCCACCGGTCGGGCAGCGGGACCTTCTTCTCCACCACCGGGCCGTCCAGCGTGGTGACCGCCAACTCGTCCGGGCCGACCCGCAGATGGAGCGGATCGTCCGTGCCGATCCGGGACAGGGCCTCGCGCAGCGGGTTGTTGACGTCGACGTTCGTCGTCCCGTGCCCCACCTCGCCGCCGTCGAGACCCGGGGTGAGGACGTCCAGCCGTGCGTACACCCCGCCGCAACCGGAGAAGGACTCGAAGCGCAGCCGGTCGCCGTTGCCGGTCACCACCGGGTCGAGCGAGGCGCGCAGCTGCGGCTGGTAGTAGCGCGCGGCCGCCACGTCGGCCACCGCCAGCAGCGCCGCCGAGGCCACCTGAGGCGAGGTCAGAAAGCCCGCGAAGAACCGCGGATGGTCCTCGACACCCATGGGTGTCGCACCCCGGGACGTTTCCAGCCCGAGGCGGCGCCCGTCCGCCGCGGACTCGAGTGCGGAGGGTCGGCGATAGGCCACGGCCTGCAGTGATCGCGTCATGGGAAAAACCGTAGAGGCGACCACTGACAATCGGCCTGACCTGCGAAAACACCCGCCCGGCCGAGGAGTTGGCAGACAGGGACCGTGCCGCGCATCGGGGGATGACGCCGGTGCGCGGCACGGCTTCGAGGGTACGGGACCCGGCGGCCCCGCGATGCCCTACTGGCCGACCCGGCCCGGCTGCAGCGTCTGCGTGAACAGCACCGTGCCGTCCTGCTCGCGCAGCCGCACCGTCAGTTCGCCGCTGTCGCCGTCGATGTCGACCTCGCCGAAGAACTGGTAGCCGCCGGCGGGCGAGACGTTCGACGCGGTCGGCGCCTTCACGAACACCCGCTCCGGACCGAACGTGTTGTCCAGCGCGTTGGCCGGGAACGCACCGGCGTTCAGCGGTCCGGAGACGAACTCCCAGAACGGCTCGAAGTCCGTGAAAGCGGCCCGCGCCGGCTGGTAGTGCTGGGCCGAGGTGTGGTGCACGTCCGCCGTCAGCCACAGCGTGCCGGTGATCCGCCGGTGCTTGACGAAGCGCAGCAGCTCGGCGATCTGCAGCTCACGGCCCAGCGGCGCGCCCGGGTCGCCCTGCGCCACCGCCTCGAAGTTCGGCTTGCTCTCCATCGGGTCGGGCACCACGAGGCCGAGCGGCATGTCGGCGGCTATCACCTTCCACACCGCACGTGACCGGGACAGCTCCCGCTTGAGCCACTCCAGCTGCTCCCGGCCGAGGATGCCCTGCGGGTCCACGGTCTGGTTGTCGGGCGAGTTGGCGTTGCGGTAGGTGCGCATGTCCAGCACGAACACGTCCAGCAGCGGGCCCTGGCGCAGCACGCGGTAGACGCGGCCCTCCTCGGCGCCCGGGCGCAGCGTCGAGACCGGGAAGTACTCGCTGAACGCCCGCCGGGCGCGCGCCGCCAGCACGTCGATGCTCTTCTCGGTGTACCGGGTGTCGGTGGAGGCGATCACCTCGCCCGGGTACCAGTTGTTGCGGACCTCGTGGTCGTCCCACTGGATGACGGACGGCACCTGGGCGTTGAACCGCTTCAGGTTCTCGTCGAGCAGGTTGTAGCGGAAGTTGCCCCGGTACTCGGCGAGGGTCTCGGCGACCTTCGCCTTCTCCTCGGTGGTGATGTTCCGCCAGGTGCTGCCGTCCGGCAGGGCCTGGGTGGCGCTGATCGGGCCGTCGGCGTAGATGTTGTCGCCGCTGCACAGGAAGAAGTCCGGGTCCAGCTTCGCCATCGCGTCGTAGATCCGGTAACCGCCGACGTCCGGGTTGATGCCCCAGCCCTGGCCGGCCAGGTCGCCCGACCACAGGAACCGCACGCCGTCGCGGCGGTGCCGGGAGGCGGTGCGGAAGGTGCCGGTCACGGGCTCACCGGTGCGGCGCGGGTCGTCCGGGTCGGCGAGCAGCACGCGGTAGTGGATCTGCTCGCCGGACGGCAGGCCGTGCAGCCGGGTGGTGCCGGTGAAGTCCGTGTCGGAGCCCAGCAGCGGGCCGTGCCATCTGCGCGGGTTGCGGAACGACTCGGTGGCCGAGGTCTCCACGATCATCCGGGCCGGCTGGTCCGAACGCACCCACACCAGGCCCGAGTCGGCGGTCACGTCACCCGTCTGCACGCCCCAGCCCGCCTTGGGGCGGCCGGAGAGGGCGAACGCCGGTGCCGCGCCGAGGCCCGCGGGCAGGGTCAGGGCCGCCGACGCGGCGAGGGAGCCGCGCAGCACGCTGCGGCGGCCGGGGAAGGGACGGTGGGACATGGCTGCGCCTCCAGGAGCGGGATCCGGCCAGTGTGCAGAGCCACACCTACTGGGGCGCTGCGGCGCGCACGCAAACCGCAAGTGAACAACCGGACGCCGGGCCGGGGTCAGCCGTCGAGTGCCTCCGCCATCAGGCGCAGGCCCGCCCGGATCCGGGCCGGCGGCAGATGGGCGTACCCGAGCACCAGCCGCACACCGCCGTCACCGGTACGCGCGTGCGAGCAGGCGCTGAGCGGCCGTACGGCGATGCCGGCGTCGGCGACCCGCTCCAGGAAGTCGTCCTCCGGACCGTACCGTTCGGGCAGTTCGGCGATGACGTGCAGGCCCGCGGCGATCCCGGACACCCGCGCCTTTGGGAAGTGCTCGGCCAGGGCGCCGACCAGGGCGTCGCGCCGCTCCCGGTAGGCGCGCTGGCAGCGGCGCAGCTGCCGGTCGTAGTCGCCGCGCTCCAGGAAGTGCGCGAACAGCGCCTGATCGAGCGAGGGGTGGCCGAGGTCCATGGTCCGTTTGCGCTCCACGACCTCCTCCGCCAGGGCCGCCGGTACCAGCAGCCAGCCCAGCCGCAGCCCGGGGGCGAGGGACTTGCTGACCGAGCCCATGTAGGCGACGCGTTCCGGATCGAGCCCCTGGAGGGCGCCCACGGGTGCGCGGTCGTAGCGGAAGTCCCCGTCGTAGTCGTCCTCCAGTACCAGGCCGTCCACCGACCGCACCCAGTCGAGCAGTTCGGCACGCCGCCGCGCCGAGTACGCGATCCCGGTGGGGTACTGGTGGGCGGGCGTCGTCACCACGGCCCGTACCCCGGACCCGCGCAGTGGGCCGAGGGCCAGGCCGTCCTCGTCCAGCGGCAGCGGTACGGTACCCAGTCCGGCCGCCGCGTACAGGCCGTCGTGCTGCGGACTGCCCGGGTCCTCGACCCCGATCGTGCGCATCCCGCGCGCGTGGAGCACGGATCCGACCAGGGCGCTCGCCTGGGCGACACCGGAGACGACCACGATCCGCTCAGGGTCGGCCACCACGCCCCGGCGGCGGGCGAGCAGTCCGGCGAGCGCCGTGCGCAGCCGGGGCAGCCCGCGCGGATCCGGGTAGCCGAGGTCGTGGTGCGGCAGCTCCGCCAGCACGGCGCGCTGTACGGCGGCCCAGGCGGCCCGCGGGAACAGCGACAGGTCCGGAGACCCCGGGACGAAGTCGGCCCGGGTGCCGGGGGACCGGGGAGCGAGGTCCCGCGCGCGGGGCCGGGCCGCCCGTACCGCGTCGCCCACCCACGTTCCCGCGCCCCGGCCGCTGCGCAGATACCCCTCGGCCGTCAGCTGCTCGTACGCCTCCGTGACCAAGCCCCGGGACACGCCGAGGTCGGCGGCGAGGTCCCGGCTGGACGGCAGCCGGGTGTCCGGCGCGAGCCGGCCCGAGCGGATCGCCTCGCGCAGCGCAGCCTGGAGCGCACGGCCACGCGCGCGTGCCGGTGCCGAAGCCGCGGGCAGCAGCAGCTCCCACGCGGCGGAGCCCGTGAGACCGGCCGCATTGGTCCCCGATGACGTCATGGAAGTGGACCTTAAACCGGACCGCGCCGCTTCCTAGCGTCACGGTCATGAAAGCCACCACCCGCGGCGCTCTGCTCGCCGCACTCGCCTGTGTGCTCGTCGGCGGATCCTTCACCGCCAACAGCGTCCTGGGCCACTACCCGTACGCCGGGGGCCAGTTCCTGCGTTACGCGCTGGCCTGCCTGCTGCTCGCCCCGCTCGCCGGACGGGACGCAGGCCTGCGGCTGCGCGCGCTCGGCGCCCGCCAGTGGCTGCGCCTCGCGCTGCTGGCCGCCGTCGGCATGGTCGGCTTCAATCTGGCCGTCATCGCCGCCGAACGCGGCGCGGAACCCGCGGTCCCGGGTGTCTTCGTCGGCTGCGCACCGGTCGTCGTCGCCGTCCTCGTCCCGCTCCTCGACGGGCGCCGCCCGCAGCGTGCGGTGCTCCACGGCGCGCTGCTCGTCGCCGCCGGCGCGTTCACCGTGCAGGGCTGGGGCCGTACGGACGGGGCCGGGATCGCGTTCTCGGCGTGCGCGCTGGGCGGTGAGGTGGGGTTCGCGGTCCTCGCCGTGCCGGTACTGCGGCCGCTCGGGCCGCGCCTGCTGTCCGCGACGGTGTGCGCCGTCGCCGTCGTCGAGGCCGCGCTCACCGGCGCGGTCCTGGACGGCGGAGCGTGGCTGCGCCGTCCCGACGCCACGGAGACCGCCGCGCTGCTGTGGCAGGCGGCGGTCGTCACCGTGATCGGGTTCGTGTGCTGGTACATGGGCATGCAGCGGCTCGGAGCGGAGCGCGCCACGCTCTTCTCCGGGCTCATCCCGGTGGCCGCCGCCTGCACCGCCCCGCTCGTCGGCACCGGCTCCTACGGGCCCGCGCAGGCCGCGGGCAGTGCCCTGGTGGGCGCCGGGGTCGCCCTCGGCTCCGGCGCGCTGGGCCCCGTCGGCGGACACCCACTCACCGCGCGACGCCCCGCACGCCGACGGCGGTCACCGGCTGCCGTCTCAGCGGCTGCCGTCGAGGATCACACGGGCGACCAGCGCCGGGTCGTCGTTCATCGGGCAGTGCCCGCAACCGGGCAGCCGCACGAGCCGGGCGTGGGGGATGATCGTCTTGGCGCGGACGCCCTGGCGGCGCACGAGGAGCCGGTCCCGGGTGCCCCAGCCCACGGTGACCGGCAGGCCCGGCAGATCGTCCGTGAACTGGACGGCGCTGCCTGCCCGCAGGGTCGCGTCGAAACCGGTGGCCCCCGCGAGCGCGAGCGTCTCGGCGACCACGGCCTCGGGTGAACGGCGGGCGGGGCGGCCGTAGATGGTGCTCGTCAGCGCGGTGCGCCCGGCCGCCGTGCGCGACAGTCGCTCCACCAGGGGCAGCGGGAGCCGCTGCGCGATGCCCCGCATCGTGAGGAGCAGCGCGAAGGCGTAGCGCCGCTCGGGCTGGGTCCAGAACCCGGCCGGGGAGAGCGCCGTGACGGACCGTACGCGCTTCTCGCGGCCCAGCTCCAGGGCCAGCAGGCCGCCCAGCGAGTTTCCGGCCACGTGCGGGCGGTCCAGCTCCAGTGCCTCGAACAGGGCGCCGAGCACGGAGTTGGTCGTGGGCAGGTCGTAGGCCAGGCCGGCCGGCAGGCCGGGGGACGCACCGAAGCCCGGCAGGTCCACGGCGATGACGTCGCGCTCCGTCGCGAGGATGTCCACCACCGGGTCCCAGGCCTGCCGGTGGTGGCCGATGCCGTGCAGCAGGACCAGCGGTTCACCGCGTCCCACGCGCGCGTAGGAGACGGTCACGTCCTTCGGGCCGTGCGGAGTGGGGACCGTGAAGGAGACGGTGGCGGACATGGGGTGCTCCTCGTCTGGGCTGCTGACGGACGCCGTAGACAGCTTGTCAGCAATTGCTACCGACGGGTAGCCCCTTGGGGTCGGGCCGCCGCGCCCGCGCCGTCCTCAATGCTCCCGGCGCACCTCGAAGTTGAAGTCCGCGTGGCCGAACTTCTGGAAGAGGGTGAACCACAGCGGCAGCAGCATCTCCACGGCCCGCGCCGACCGGACACCGCCCAGGTCCAGGACCCGCTCGGCCGGCCAGCCGAACTCCCCGAGCAGCTCCGTCACCTGCCGCTTGGCGCCGGCGTCGTCACCGCTCACGAACAGATGGTGCTCGCCCGGCACCCGCCCCGGAGCCACCATCACCTGGCAGTTGACCGTGTTCAGCGTCTTCACCACACGCGCGCGGGGGAACGCCCGCTGGATCTGCTCGGCCACGCTGTCGGACTCCACCGGGTCCAGCCGCAGCTGACCGTCGTCGAACGCCACGGGATTGCAGACGTCCACCACGACCTTGCCGTCCAGGTGCTCCGCTCCCGCGGCCCGCAGGGCGTCGAGCGCCACCCGGCCGCCCACCGCGTTCACGACCACGTCGGCCACCGCGGCCGCGTCCGCGAACGAACCCGCGTGCGCGCGGCCGCCCGCGGCCGTGGCCCACTCCACCGCGACCGGATTGTCCTTCGTCCGCGACCCGAGGGTCACGTCGTACCCCAGCTCCACCAGCCGGCCGGCCAGCGTGCGGCCCACCTCGCCCGTGCCCAGCACCGCGTAGCGCATCGGTCACCTCCCGGACCCCGGCCGCCGGCCACCGGCGGTCCGCGGACATTGTGATCCGGACCAGTACGGAACGGGCCGATTCCACCTGGACACCGCCGCGCGTGTCGGATGGGATGGGACGGTGAGCGCCGACACCACGACCGACGTCTTCGAAGAACACCGGCCCTTCCTCATGGGCGTCGCCTACCGCATGCTCGGCCGTGTCGCCGACGCCGAGGACGTGGTCCAGGACGCCTGGCTGCGCTGGTCCCGCGCCGACCGCGAGGAGGTCCGCGAACCGCGCGCCTACCTCGTGCGCATCACCACCCGGCTGGCCATCGACCGGCTGCGCCAGGTGCGGGCACGCGGCGAGGCGTACGTCGGCCCGTGGCTGCCCGAGCCGTACGCCACCGACTTCGTCGGCACCGTCCCCGACACCGCGGACCGTGCCCTGCTCGCCGATTCCGTCTCCCTCGCCGTGTTGGTCGTGCTGGAGTCGCTGTCGCCGCTGGAGCGGGCCGTCTTCGTCCTCAGGGAGGCCTTCGGCTACCCGTACGCCGAGATCGCGGCCCTGCTCGACCGCGGCGAGCCGGCCGTACGGCAGCTCGCCGGGCGGGCCCGCCGGCACGTCGAGGAGCGGCGGCCGCGGTACGAGGTCGACCCCGCCCAGCGCCGGGACCTGACCGAACGCTTCCTCGCGGCCGCGGCCGAGGGGGACCTGGAGGGGCTGATGACCCTGCTCGCCCCCGACGTCCGGCTGGTCGCCGACAGCGGTGGCAAGGCGAAGGCGCCGGTGCGGATGCTGCACACCGCGGACAAGGTGGGCCGCTTCCTCGTCGGCGTCGCCGGAAAGGGCGTGCTCGACCTGTCCTTCCGCCTCGTCGAGGTCAACGGCGGTCACGCTGTGCTCACCCTGTCGGGGGACAAGCCCGACAGCGTCTTCCAGGTGGATGTTGCCGACGGTCGCATCACCACCGTGTACATCATCCGCAACCCCGACAAGCTGCGGTCCTTGGCCGGCCACTGAGCCGTACCACCCCCGAAAGCCCTCGTCGTACGGCGAGGGCTTTGCCGCGATGTCACACATGCGGCCGCGTACGAACGCCTCATGGCGGCGTACGAACGCCTCGTGAACGCTCCACGGCGCCGCCCCCGTCCCTTGCCCCAGGGATCGAGGATTGGTCTTGACCAAGGGTGACGGCCGCCCTATGGTCGCAGATAAGTGCAACAACCTTTAATAAACAAGGGCGCTAAAAACCGCCGGACCACGGCTCTTGCGGAGGACAGGGTGGGGACCACGCAGCTGGAATCGGTGCCGGAACCGAAGTACTGGCATCTCAAGACCGTGCTCACCGAGGCACTGGACTCGGAGTTCTCGGTCGGCGAGATCCTGCCCAACGAGCGCGACCTCGCCGCCCGCTTCGGCGTGGCCCGAGCCACGCTCCGCCAGGCCCTGGAACAGCTGGAGCTGGAGGGACGGCTGCAGCGCCGCCGCGGTGTCGGCACGACCGTCGCGCCCCCGCGCGTGGGCGTGGCCGTCGGCAGCGAGCAGCACATCTGGCCGGGGGCCGGCGACGACGCCTGGCAGCCGGTCGACTGCGACCAGTCCGCGCCGCCCGCGGCCGTCGCCGCCGCCCTGGAGACCGCCTCCGGCGAGACCGTGCACATCGTGCGCCGCTCCCGGATGTCCCACGGCCAGCTCGTCGCCACCGAACTGCTCTACGTCCCGGCCGCCTCGGTGCCCGACCTGACCGGGATCGACGCCCCGTCCGGCCCGGCACGCGCGCGTGCGGTGCTGCGCGAGCTGCAGCGCCACGAGCTGGAGGGCCAGGACCGCGCCGTCGAGCTGGGCTCGGCCCGCGCGGACGACGCCAAGGATCTCGACCGGCTGCCCGGAGCGCCCGTCCTGGTCGTCACCACCCGCTTCTTCGCCGGGGGCCGTACCGCGGCGCTCTCCGTGGCGACCTACCGCGCCGACACCTGCCGGCTCACCTTCGGCGACTCGCCCGACGTGGAGATACACCACGACCCCGAGCAGCGGGCCTCCTGACTCCTGGGGTCTGCTCGACAGTCCTGAACCCCAGGGCCTCTCCGACCCTTCCCGCGCGCCCCGGAACTCCGCCGGGGCGCGCCGGGTCTCACCGCCGTGCCGTCGCCGTTCCCTCCACTGCGAACAACTGCTCCTCGACGTGGTCCAGGGCCAGGCGCAGCGCCCCCGTGGCCACGGCCGCCTCGCCCAGCAAGGACAGGGCCACCCGGGGCGGGCGCAGGCAGTAGCGGTCGAGTTCGCGGCGCAGCGGATCGAGGACGCCGTCCAGGCCAGCCGCCCAGCCGCCGATCACGACCAGCTCCGGGTCGAGGGCCAGCACCAGCGCGGCCACGTCGTGGACGAGCCGCTGGATGAACCGCTCGACGGCCGCCCGCGCGCGCTGATCGCCCTTCCTGGCGAGCGCGAACACCTCGGCGACCGCCTGCTCGTCCAGCGGGTGCAGCGGCTCGTCGGTGGTGGACAGCAGCGTCTCCGGAGTCACCTCCCGGCCCAGCAGATGCAGCGCGCCGATCTCCCCGGCCGCCCCGCCGTACCCCCGGTGCAGCCGTCCGCCGATCAGCGAACCCGCGCCCGGACTGAGCCCGGCCAGCACGAACACCACGTCGTCCGTCTCCGTCGCCGCACCCTTCCAGTGCTCGGCGACGGCCGCCGCGTTGGCGTCGTTCTCCACCAGTACCGGGCACTTGAAGGAGCGGCTGAGCCGCTCGCCGAGCTTCAGGCCCGTCCACTGCGGCAGGGCCGTGCCCAGCCGTACCGTGCCGTCGGCTTCCACGATGCCCGGTGTGCCCACGCCCACCGCCCGCAGCGAACCGCGCGCGACCCCGGCCCGGCGCAGCAGCTCGGCGACCGCGCCGCGCAGCCGCTCCAGCCGCTCGTCCGCCTCGGCCGTCTCGTCCACCTCTTTGGCCTGCGAGCCCAGTACCCGTCCGTCCAGGTCGGACAGGAGCGCGGCGACCCGGTGGGCGCCGATCTCCAGGCCCAGCAGATGCCCGGCCTCGGCGCGGAACCGGAACCGGCGGGCGGGTCGCCCCTGGCGGCGGGCGGTGCCCTCCTCGGCCGCCTTCTCGACCACGAGCCCCGCCTCGATCAGCCCTTCCACGACCCCTTCGACGGTCGGCCGGGACAGACCGGTGACCCGGGTGATCTCGGTGAGCGTCGCGCAGTCCGTGGCCCGCAGCGCGTGCAGCACCACCGCGGAATTGATCCTTCGCAGCAGCGAGGGATCGCCGCCGGTCAGCTGCCCCACCGTCCGTCCTCCCAGCTCGCGGGCGTGTTGGGCGGATCGTACTCGGCCGGGCCCACCCCGGCGAGTGCCGGGCTCCGGCGACCCGGCGCCAGGAGGCCTGACGGCCCGGCACAGGCATGCCTGACGGCCCGCCAATTGTCAGTGGTGCCCGCTTTACTGGATCACATGGACAACCACATGGACATCGCGAAGTGCCTCACCCTCATCGACCTGCTGTGCGCCCGGGAGTTCCCCACGGCACACGGCAGGACGGAGCACGGCGAGGGCGGGCCCGGCTATCACATAGTCGCCTTACGGACGAGCGGCGAGTTCTGGGAGGACGACGGCACGGACCGGCAGGAGACGGCGGCCCAGTACGAGGCCGACCGGGACGGCCTCGTAGAGCGGCTCACCGACCGATGGGGGCCGCCGCAGCACTTCAGCCTGCGCAGCGTCTTCGGCCGGACGATGCAGGGCGAGGACATAGCCGAGCCGTGGGCCGAACTCAGCGCACACGTACCGGACGTCCACCTGTGGGAGGCGGCCGAGTCGGGCCGCTGGGTCGCCCTCGGCGTCTCCCAGTGGGACAAGGAGCTGCCCTTTCAACTCCTCGGCGTCGTGACCGAGACGGATCCTCCCTGATCCGACGTACCGCCCGCGGCCTCCCGCAGCAGCGCGTACTCCTCCGCCATCGTCGCCGCCGTCCAATGCGCGTTCAGCCCGCTGGGATTGGGCAGCACCCACACCCGCGTGTCCCCGATGGTCCGCTCCTGCGGCCCCACTTGAGCCTTGCGGTCCCCGAAGGCGGCCCGGTACGCGGTCACCCCGACCACGGCCAGCCACCTCGGCCGCCATCGCGTCACCTTGGCCGTCAGCAGCCGCCCGCCCTCGACGTACTCCTCGGCGCTCAACTCGTCGGCCCGCGCGGTCGCCCGCGCCACCACGTTCGTGATGCCCAGCCCGTACGCCGGCAGCTCCTGCTGCTCCGCGGGCTTCAGCAGCCTCGGGGTGAAACCGGACAGGTGCAGCACCGGCCAGAAGCGGTTGCCCGGGCGGGCGAAGTGATGGCCGGTGGCCGCCGTCATCAGCCCCGGATTGATGCCGCAGAACAGCACATGGAGACCGTCCGCGACCACGTCGGGGACGAGACGGTCGCGGGCGGCCTCCAGTTCCGCCTGGGTGAAGCGCGTCAGAGGATCGCTCCCGGCGTGTAGCCGGCGGCCTCCGGGTGCTGCTTGACGATCTCCTCGATCCGGGCGACGACCACGCCGACCTGAGCGGCGGCCGCGCCGGTGAAGGACAGCTTGTCGGCCATCAGGGCCGCCAGCTGGTCCCGGTCGAGCGGCAGTCGCTCGTCGCCGGCGAGCTTGTCCAGCAGGTCGTTGCGCTCGGCGCCCTGCTCGCGCATCGCGAGAGCGGTGGCGACGGCGTTCTCCTTGATCGCCTCGTGCGCGACCTCGCGGCCGACCCCGGCGCGCACGGCGCCCATGAGCACCTTGGTGGTGGCGAGGAAGGGCAGGTAGCGGTCCAGCTCACGGGCGATCACGGCGGGGAAGGCGCCGAACTCGTCGAGCACCGTCAGGAAGGTCTCCAGCAGGCCGTCGAGGGCGAAGAACGCGTCAGGAAGGGCCACGCGGCGCACCACGGAGCAGGAGACGTCGCCCTCGTTCCACTGGTCGCCCGCCAGCTCGCCGGTCATCGAGGCGTAGCCGCGCAGGATCACCATCAGGCCGTTGACGCGCTCGCAGGAGCGGGTGTTCATCTTGTGCGGCATCGCCGAGGAGCCGACCTGGCCCGGCTTGAAGCCCTCGGTGACCAGCTCGTGCCCGGCCATCAGCCGGATGGTCTTGGCCAGCGAGGACGGCGCCGCCGCCAGCTGCACCAACGCGGTCACGACCTCGTAGTCCAGCGAGCGCGGGTAGACCTGGCCGACCGAGGTGAACGCCTGCGAGAAGCCCAGGTGCCGCGCGATCCGGTCCTCCAGCTCGGCGAGCTTCGACGCGTCCCCGCCCAGCAGGTCCAGCATGTCCTGCGCGGTGCCGACCGGGCCCTTGATGCCACGCAGCGGGTAGCGGCCGAGCAGCTCCTCGACGCGGCCGTGGGCGACGAGCAGCTCGTCGGCGGCGGTCGCGAAGCGCTTGCCGAGGGTCGTGGCCTGGGCGGCCACGTTGTGCGAGCGGCCGGCCATGACCAGCTCGGCGTACTCGCCGGCCAGCTTGCCGAGGCGCGCCAGCACGGCCACCGTACGGTCGCGCATCAGCTCCAGCGACAGCCGGATCTGCAGCTGCTCGACGTTCTCCGTCAGGTCACGGGAGGTCATGCCCTTGTGCACGTGCTCGTGCCCGGCGAGGTCGTTGAACTCCTCGATCCGCGCCTTCACGTCGTGCCGGGTGACCTTCTCGCGCTCGGCGATCGAGGCCAGGTCGACGGTGTCGAGGACGCGCTCGTAGTCGGCGATCGCCTCGTCCGGCACCTCGATCCCGAGGTCCTTCTGGGCCCGCAGCACGGCGAGCCAGAGCTGCCGCTCCAGCTTCACCTTCTGCTCGGGCGACCAGAGCGTGGCGAGCTCGGTGGAGGCGTAGCGTCCGGCGAGGACGTTCGGGATGCGGGGCTTGGCGGGCGCAGAAGTCACGTGACCAGATTCTACTGGCGGTTTGTGCAGGCCAGCGCCACGGGGTTGTTCGGCGGATGCTACGAGAGCTGCGCCACTTCGTCCGTGTCGGCCAGTTCCGCCAGTACGTCGGCATGGCACAGCGCGCGTGCCGTCCCGATTCCTCTTCGGGGTGTCGTAGGCGAACGGGTTGTACAGCGGGTGCCGGGGGAGGTCCCAGCCTCCCGCGGCTCTCGGCTTCGCTCGAGCCGGGTGGTCATGGCAAGGACGCTACGCCTGACCCTCGTACGGCAGCAGCTCCGGCCGCTTCGCCGGGCGGCCGTCGCCGGAGGAGCGGCCGGTCAGGCGGCGGCCGATCCACGGCAGCAGGTGCTGCTGGGCGAACCGGGCGTCGGCGACCCGCCGCGTCATCCAGCCCGGCGGCGGCGTGGCCGGCATCGGCGTGCGCCAATCGGTGTCCTCGGGCTCGTAGCCGAGCGTCTGCCACACGGCCTCGGCGACCCGGCGGTGCCCTTCGGCCGTCAGATGCAGCCGGTCGACGTCCCACAGCCGCGGGTCGGCCAGCGACGGCGCTCCGTACAGGTCGACCACCAGGGCGCCGTGCCGCTCGGCCAGCTCGTCGACGCAGGCGAACAGCTCCTCCATGCGCGGCCGGAACCGCTCCAGCACCGGGCCCTGCCGGCCGGGGCTGCGCATCAGCATGAGCTGCCGGCAGCCGGGTGCCAGGCGCTCGACGGCCTCCGTCAGCAGGCCCCGCACCCGACCCATGTCGCACTTGGGCCGCAGTGTGTCGTTGAGCCCGCCGACGAGGGTGATCACGTCGGGCTTCATGGCGACCGCCACGTCGATCTGCTCGTCCACGATCTGCCCGATGAGCTTGCCGCGTACCGCGAGGTTGGCGTACCGGAACCCGGGGGTGCGGGCGGCCATCCGCGTGGCGAGCAGGTCGGCCCAGCCCCGGTAGGAGCCGTCGGGCAGCCGGTCCGACATGCCCTCGGTGAAGGAGTCGCCGACCGCGACCAGGCTGGAGTACGTGGGAGATGCGGGATTCGTCTGCATGGCGACAGCGATGGTATCCCGGCTCCATACTTGCCGGTCGGTCACCCCGGTCGGTCACCCCGGTCCGTCACCCCGGTCGGTCCCGGACGGGTCACGCGGGCTGCGCGAACAGCTCCCGCAGTACGTCCTCCATGGTCACCAGTCCGGCCAGCCGCCCGTCGTCGCCGAGCACGCCCGCGAGGTGGGTACGGCTGCCCCGCATCGCGGTGAGCACGTCGTCCAGCGGGGTGTTCTCGCGCACCCGCGCGATGGGGCGCATGTCGCGCAGCCGGAACGCCGTGTCCCGGGGCAAGGCGTCCAGCGCGTCCTTGACGTGCAGATACCCCACGATCCGGCGGCCCTCGTCGACCACCGGGAACCGGGAGAAGCCCGAGTCGGCCGACAGCCGCTCCAGCTGTTCCGCCGTGACGCCCACGCGTGCGTACACGACCCGCTCCAGGGGTACGACCACGTCCCGTACCGGCCGTCTGCCCAGCTCCAGGGCGTCGTGCAGCCGCTCCTGCGCCCGGTCGTCGATCAGTCCCGCCGCGGTGGCGTCCTTGACGATCTCGGCGAGTTCGGTGTCCGTGAAGGTCGCTGTGACCTCGCCCTTGGCCTCCACCCTGAGCAGCTTCAGCAGCCCGTTGGCGAAGGCGTTGATCGTGAAGATCACCGGCCGCAGCGCCCGGGACAGCGCGACCAGGGGAGGGCCGAGCACCAGCGCGCTGCGCACGGGCTCGGCGAGCGCGATGTTCTTGGGCACCATCTCGCCCAGCAGCATGTGCAGATAGGTCGCCAGGGTCAGCGCGATCACGAAGGACACGGCGTGGCCCGCGCCCTTGGACACGCCGACCGCGTGGAACACCGGCTCCAGCAGATGCGCGATCGCCGGCTCGGCGACCACACCCAGGACCAGCGTGCACAGCGTGATGCCGAGCTGGGCGGCGGCCAGCAGCGCGGAGACGTGCTCCAGGCCCCACAGCACGCTCTTCGCGCGCCGGTCGCCCTCCTGCGCGAGCGGTTCGATCTGGGAGCGGCGCACGGAGATCAGCGCGAACTCGGCGCCGACGAAGAAGGCGTTGACGACCAGCGTCGCCAGACCGATCAGCAGCTGTACGGCGGTCATCGCGCCTCCTCCGTCCTTCCGTGGCTTCGCTCGGTCTTCCGGTCGCGCCGCCCGGTCCTTCGGTCGCTCCGCTCGGTCTTCCCGTCGCCCCGCTCGGTGTCCTTCTCGTCGTCCAGCGGTGCGTGCAGCAGCACGCGGGCCGCCCGGCGCCCCGAGGCGTCCACCACGTCCAGCCGCCAGCCGGCCACCTCAACGCCGTCCCCGACCTCGGGTATGCGGCCCAGCGCGGTGGCGACCAGGCCGGCCAGGGTCTCGTACGGCCCCTCGGGCACGCGCAGACCCACGCGCGCGAGCTGGTCGGTGCGGGCGGCGCCGTCCGCGGAGTACAGGGCCCGGCCCTCGCTGTCGGCGCCGGCGGGGGCGAGGTCGGGCGTCTCGTGCGGGTCGTGTTCGTCCCGTACCTCGCCGACGACCTCCTCGACGATGTCCTCCAGCGTCGCGACGCCCGCCGTACCGCCGTACTCGTCGATGACGACGGCCATGGTGCGCTTGCCCGAGAGGCGGTCCAGCAGCCGGTCGACGGTGAGCGACTCGGGCACCAGCAGGGGCTCGCGCACCACCTGCGTGACCGAGCGGCGGGGCCGCTCGTCGGCGGGCAGGGCCAGGACGTCCTTGATGTGGGCGACGCCGACGACCGAGTCGAGGCTGCCGCGGTAGACCGGGAACCGGGACAGGCCCGTCGCCCGGGTCGCGTTGGCCACGTCCTCGCAGGTCGCCTGGGTGTCGAGGGCGACGACCTGGACGCGCGGGGTCATCACGTTCTCCGCGGTGAGGTCGGCCAGGTTCAGCGTCCGGACGAACAGCTCGGCGGTGTCCGCCTCCAGCGCGCCCGCCTTGGCGGAGTGCCGGGCGAGGGCCGCCAGCTCCTGGGGCCCGCGCGCGGAGGCCAGCTCCTCGGCGGGCTCGAGGCCGAACCGGCGCACCATGTGGTTGGCCGTGTTGTTGAGGTGCGTGATGAAGGGGCGGAAGACGGCGCTGAACCAGCGCTGCGGGTTGCCCACCCGCTTGGCCACGGCCAGCGGCGAGGAGATCGCCCAGTTCTTCGGCACCAGCTCGCCGACCACCATCAGGAACACCGTCGACAGGGCCGTGCCCAGCACCAGTGCGACCGAACTCGCCGTGGTGGACGACAGACCCATCGCCTCCATGGGGCCGGCGAGCAGCTTGGCGATCGACGGCTCGGAGAGCATGCCGACCACCAGGTTGGTGACCGTGATGCCGAGCTGTGCGCCGGAGAGCTGGAAGGTCAGGTTCCGTACGGCCTTCAGGGCGCCGGCCGCGCCGCGCTCGCCGCGCTCGACGGCCCGCTCCAGCTCGCCGCGCTCGACCGTGGTCAGCGAGAACTCGGCCGCCACGAAGGCGCCGCAGGCCAGCGAGAGCAGGATCGCCACCAGAAGGAGCAGCACTTCGGTCATCGGGTCACCACCCCTGTCCCATGATCGGACAGGGCGGGGCGGAACGCGCGGTGTCGCGGACTGGGAGGATCGCCCATGGGCGGACGCTCACAACCTTTCGTCGAGGGCCGAGTACTCCCCCAATGGTAAAGGATGAGCAAAGCGCCCTAGTCGGCGAGCGGCTTCACCCAGCGGCGCCACTGCTCCTCCGGCGTGTACCCGGCCGCCCGCCAGGCGTGCTGCGCGGTCTCGTTGCGGACCAGCACCATCGCGTCCCCGCGCCGCCCCCCGAGCCGTACGAATCGCTCCTCCGCGGCGGTCAGCAGCGCCGAGCCGATGCCCTGCCGCCGCCGCTCCGGATGTACCGCGAGCCGGTACAGATGGCAGCGCCAGCCGTCGAAGCCCGCGATCACCGTGCCGACCAGCTCGCCCGCCAGCTCGGCGAGGATCAGCGCCTCGGGATCGCGGGTGACCAGCCGCTCCACTCCGTCGCGGTCGTCGCTGATGCTGGTGCCCTCGGCGGCCGTCTTCCAGAAGGCGAGGACGGCGTCCAGGTCGGCGGGCCGGGCGGAACGTATACGCAGTTCGATCATGGACTCACCCCATCACACAGGGCCGCTCCCGCCCGGGTATTCCATCATGCGGACTCCTCCCGCAGCCGGGCCATCACCGGCGCGAACGCCTCCATGTGGGGCTCCAGGACGGTCAGGTACGAGACCCCGAACCGCTCCCGCTGCGCCCGCACCCGCGCCACGACCTCCTCCAGCGGGCCGGCCAGCACCACCGGCAGGGCCAGCGCCCGGTCCAGGGTCAGCTGCGGCTGCCGCTCCAGCAGCGGCTTGAGTACGGGCTCCGGGTCGTCGGTGACGGCCACGAGCTGCAGGAGCAGATTCAGCTCGGCGGGTTCCGCCCGGCCCGCCGCCAGCTCCCGGTAGCGGGCCACCCGCTCGTCCACCGCCTCGGCGTCGGTGGGCTCCAGCTTCCCCGTCGTGGTGCCCGGCACCAGCCGTGCCCCGGTGAAGCCGACGATGTCCGCGCGCTCGGCGGCCAGCCGCAGCATCCGGTCGCCGTTGCCGCCGAGCAGCAGCGGTACGCGGGGCTGGGCGGGCCGGGGTCGGTACTCCTCGGAGCCGAGCAGCCGGTCCAGCTCCTCCACCATGTGCCGCAGGTGGTCCATGCGTTCGCGCGGGGAGCCGTACGGCAGCCCGGCCGCCTCGTGCTCGGACTGGACGTAGCCGGTCCCCAGGCCGAGTTCGAGACGGCCGCCGGTCAGCGCGTCCGTGGTCGCGATCTCGCGGGCCAGCAGGGCCGGATTCCAGAAGCCGGCGTTGAGCACGAACGTGCCGAGCCGGGGCCGCTCGGTCGCCTCGGCGGCCGCCACCAGCGCCGGGAACGGCGCGGGCATACCGAGATGGTCGGGGACGAGGATCACGTCGTACCCGAGCTGCTCGGCGCGGCGGCACTTGGCGCGCCACTCCCCGGCGGGCGCGGGAGTGAGCAGGCTGACTCCGAAGCGGAACGGGCGCGGCATGAACTCTCCTCGGCGGTAAGCGACTTGAGCCGTGAGCTACTCGGGTCTCCGCCGCGATTCCATCACTCGTGCGCGATGGCCGCCAGCACATTCATGCGGGATGCACGCAGCGCCGGCAGCAGCGCCGCCACGACGCCCACCACCGCCGAGCCGATCACGACCGCGACGATCGTGCCCCAGGGGATCGCGAGCGCGGTCATGCCCTGCAGGGCCAGCACCTGCTGCGTGCACACGCCCCACACGAGCCCGAGACCCAGCCCCAGGACCGCCCCGAACACGGCGATCACCACCGACTCCAGCCGGATCATCCGCCGCAGCTGCCGCCGGCCAAGACCGATCGCGCGCAACAGCCCGATCTCCCGGGTGCGCTCCACCACCGACAGGGCCAGGGTGTTGACCACGCCGAGCACGGCGATGACGATCGCGAGTCCGAGCAGCGCGTACACGAGGTAGAGCAGCACGGCGATCTGGTCGTGGACGAGCTTCTTGTAGTCGGCCTGGTCGCGCACCTGGACCTGCGGGTAGGGCTTCAGGGTCCGCTCCAGCCGGGAGCGCAACTGGTCCGCGCCGGTGCCGGCCGCCTTGTCGACGTAGAGCGCCGCGTCCTGGCCGCCGGGCACGTACTTCTCCACGGTGGTGATGCCGAAGAACAGCCCGCCCTGCATGCCGAATCCGCCGCTGCCGCCCTGGTCGGTCAGGGCGCCTACCTTCATCTCGGTCGTGCGGCCGCCGGGGAACTCGACGGGAAGCGTGCTGCCCAGGCGCACATGGTGGTCCCGGGCGAAGGTGACGTCCATGCCGAGGCCGCCGTCCGCGAGCGCCGCCGCGCTGTTCCCGGCCGTGTAGGTGACATGGGCGACCTCGTCGACCTGGGGGTCGTAACCGGCGGCGGTCGTCTCCACCCGCTTGCCGTCGGGCAGGCGTACGGCCACGGGTGCGAACCGCTGCCGTACGACGAGCCGTACGCCCTCGGTGCCGCGGACCTTGTCGGTGATCTCCTGGGTGAACGGCAGGAAGTTGGCGTTCTGGACGGTGAAGTCGGCGCCCAGCGTCTTGTCGATCTGCCGGTCGAACGACGCCGACATGGAGGCGCTCGCCACCGACATCCCGCCGACCAGCGCGAGGCCCACCATCAGCGCGGCCGCGGTGGCGCCGGTGCGGCGCGGATTGCGCAGGGCGTTGCGCTGGCTCATCCGGCCGACCGAACCGAACAGCGCGGGGAAGGCACCGCCCAGGACCCGGATCACCGGGCGTACCAGCAGCGGCCCCGCGATCACGGTCGCGATCAGCGTCAGGACCACGCCGAGGCCCAGCAGGGAGGCCGCCGAAGCGGTCTTCGTGGCCGCCGCGCACCCGGCCAGCGCTGCCGCGCCGGCCACCCCGACCACGGCCCCGACGATCGCCCGCACCGTCAACGGCTTGCCCACCCCGGCGACTTCGGCGTCCGCGAGCGCCGCCATCGGCGAGACCCCGGCCGCGCGCCGCGCGGGCAGGTACGCGGCGACGAAGGTGACCCCGACGCCGACGACGTAGGCCGCGACGGGCGTCGGCAAGCCGATCACCATCTCCGTGGCCTTCAGGTTCATCCCGAACGCGCTCATCAGCCGGATCAGCCCGAACGCGAGCCCGATCCCGGCCGCGAGGCCCAGCGTGGAGCCGACGACACCGAGCAGCACCGCCTCGGTGAGCACCGACCGCCGCACCTGCCGCCGGTCGGCGCCCAGGGCGCGCAGCAGGCCCAGTTCGCGGGTGCGCTGGGCGATCAGCATGGAGAAGGTGTTGACGATCAGGAAGATGCCCACGAGCACGGCGATGCCGGCGAATCCCAGCATCACGTACTTGATCACGTCCAGGAATCCGCCGAGGTCGGCCGCGGCCGACTTGGCCTGCTCGTCCGCGGTCTTCAGGTCGTACGTGCCGGTGCCGATCGCCTCGCCGACGCGGTGTTTCAGCTCCGCGTCGGTCACGCCCTTCGCCGCGTCCACCGAGATGCTGGTGGCCCGGTCGGCGGAGCCGAGCAGCTCACGGGCGGCCACCGCGGGGTCCAGGAAGACCAGGGCCGCGCCCGGGTTGGTGGTGGTGAACGTGGCGATGCCGACGATGCGGACCCGGAAGGTGCCCGGCTGCGCCTGCACGGTCAGGGTGTCGCCGATCCGTACGTGCTTCTTGTCGGCGGTGTCCGCGTCGAGCAGCGCCTCGCCCGCACCCCGCGGCGCATGACCGGAGGTCAGTTTCACCGGGCTGCGGTGGGTGACGTACCAGGAGGTGGCGATCGTCGGGGCGCCCGTGGTCGGGCCGACGGACTGGTCGTGGCTGTCGACCACCACCACGTTCTGCACCGACACGTCCGCGTGGGCCGACGCGACCCCGTCGACCTTCGCCACCCGGTCCTTCAGGGCCGTGGGCACGCTCTGGACGGCGCCGCTCGGCACCGGGGACTTCAGGTCCTGCTTCGGCTCGACCGTCACATCGGCGGAGGTCGAGGCGAACAGCCGGTCGAAGGTACGGGTGACGGTGTCGGAGAAGATCAGGCTGCCCGCGACGAACGCCACGGACAGGACGACGGCCAACGCGGACAGCGCCAGCCGGCCCTTGTGCGCGAGGAAGCTTCTCAGGGTCGCCTTGAGCACCGGGTCAGTCCTCCAGGGCGGTGCTGTCGTCGCCGAGCCGTCCGCGCACCACGTCGAACGCCTTCATCCGCTCCAGTACGGCGTCCGCCGTCGGCCGCTCCATCCGGTCCACTATCCGCCCGTCGGCGAGAAAGAGCACCAGGTCGGAGTGGGCGGCGGCGCCGGGGTCGTGGGTGACCATGACGACGGTCTGCCCGAGGTCGTCCACGGCGCCGCGCAGGAAGCCCAGTACTTCGAGACCCGCCCGTGAGTCGAGGTTGCCGGTGGGCTCGTCGGCGAAGATCAGCTCGGGCCGGGAGGCCAGCGCCCGCGCGCAGGCGACCCGTTGCTGCTGCCCGCCCGAGAGCTGCGCCGGGCGATGGGTCAGCCGCCCGCGCAGCCCGAGGGTGTCGATGACCTGGTCCAGCCACTTCTCGTCGGGCCTGCGGCCCGCGATGTTCATGGGCAGCGTGATGTTCTCGGCCGCGTTCAGCGTCGGGATGAGGTTGAACGACTGGAACATGAACCCGATCCGGTCCCGCCGCAGCCGGGTCAGCTCGCGGTCCTTCAGGCCGGTGATCTCCGTGTCCCCGAGCCAGACCTGACCGGCCGACACGCTGTCCAGACCGGCCAGACAGTGCATCAGCGTGGACTTCCCCGAGCCCGAGGGGCCCATCACGGCGGTGAAGCGGCCGCGCGCTATGTCCACGTCCACCGAATCCAGGGCGAGCACGGTCGTCTCGCCCGAGCCGTACGCCTTGGTCAGCCCGCGGGCGCGGGCCGCGATCCCGCCGTCCGGCGCCCGGTCCGGCGCGTGTTCCGCAGCAGGTGTGGACAAGACCGCCTCCCGGTCGTCTGGACGTCCCGACTCCTGGTCGGGGCCGAGCCTAGTGTGACCCGCCCCACAGCCGGAATCCCTCGTGGGGCCGAGGATCCGGAGACCGTGTAAGGGGCACCTAGGAGCACGTCCTCCCGGGGAGGCTCTTGCCGTTGCTAGCACCTCGGCGCTAGCGTCGAAGCATGGCGAAGACCCAGCTGAACGTGCGCGTGGACGAGGACACCGCCCGCGCGGCCCGCGAGCGCGCCCTGGCCCGCGGCATGAGCGTCAACCGCTACATCGAAGAGCTGGTCAGACAGGACGCCGGGGAGGCCGGCCGCACCTTCGTGGACGCCGCTGCCGACTTCATGAAGCAGTACGAGTCCGTGTTCGCCGAGGAGTTCACCGAGACGCACGGCACCGACTCCGGCGCGGGCCGCAGCTGATCCCTTGAGCGATCTCAGCATCGACCTCGCCTGGCTGCTCATGCTCGCCGAACAGAAGACGCCCGGGGACCCGCAGGTCACCGACTGGGGCGCGCTGGTCGCCGCCGTCGCCCGGCACCAAGCCGAGATATTCGGCGTCCCCGTCTACGACACCCCGCACGCCCGCGCCGCGGCCCTGCTCCAGCTGCTCATCCACGTGCCCGCGCTGGAGCGCTCCAACGCGCTGTTCGCCTCGGCCGTCGCCTACGCCTATCTGGTCGCCAGCGGCCTGAAGGTCGTCACCACACCCGAGCAGGTCCGCGACCTCGCGCGGCTGGTGAAGAGGGACGAGGCGAGCATCGACGACATCGCCCGGGAGCTGCGCCGCTGGAGCCTGTGATCAGCGCCGGCCCGGCTCGTCGGGCCGCCAGGCGGTCCCCAGCACACAGTACGAGGTGGGCAGCTTCGGCCCTCGCTCCGGCAACAGCATCCGCCGCAGCGGGCCGAGTTCGAACCCGGCCTCGCGCAGCGCGGCCACCGGCTCCCGGGACAGGTGGCAGCCGCCGTTCAGCGCCGGCCACAGCCGCCGGTCCAGGGTGCGCTGGGTCAGCGTCATCACCCGGCCGCCGCCCTGCCCGTGCTCGAAGAACCGCACCTCGCCGCCGGGTCGGAGCACCCGCCGTGCCTCGCTCAGCGCCCGGGTCACGTCCCGCACGCTGCACAGCACCAGCGACAGCACGACCGCGTCGAAGGCCTCGCTCTTGACGGGCAGCGCCTCCGCCGCACCGGGCACCACGTCGACCGGCACCTGGGCGCGCAGGGCGGACTCCAGCGCCAACTTCCTGAGCAGCGGCTCCGGTTCGATCGCCACGACCTCCGCGACCGCCGCCGGATAGTGCGCGAAGTTCAGCCCGTTGCCCGCGCCGATCTCGATCACCCGCCCGGACAGCCCCGCGAGCAGCCGCTCACGCACCCCGGCCATCCCCAGCCGGGACTCCAGGGCCACGCTGATCCGGGCGTAGCGACGGGCGAACAGCGGGTGGTGGACGGAACTCCGCGCCACCTTGCCGGAACCGGCCGACGACAGCCGCATGGCAACCTCCCGGAGGACAGGCCTACGGGGATTGTCCCCCGTACGGTCCCGTCGCACCCCCGCCGAACGCGTCACGCTAGCGGCTCACGAGATGAAGTCGCGCACCTGTTCGTAGACGCCGTGGTCGTTGTTCATGTCGGTGTGCGAGATGCAGCCGACGTCGACGTTGGTCGCCCCGCTCAGCTCCGCCGAGGTGTCGGGGTTGATCGCCTCGTCGCAGTCCGACCAGTAGGCGGCGTACGCCACGCTGCCGGGCGTCTCGTCGCCGGAGTTCAGCGCGGTCAGGAACGCGCTGCCGGTCTGCATCTCCTTGCACGAGGTGTACAGCCACCCGCACAGGGAGGCGACGGAGGTGCCGTGGTTCACCCCGGCGACCGACACGAAGTGGTCGACGTACGACGTTCCGCCGAGGTTCTTCAGGTAGTAGCGGCCGTTGAGCGCGCCCATGGAGTGGACCACGACGTCGACCTTCGAGGCACCGGTCTGCGCCAGCACGCTCTTGACCTCGGTGGCCAACTGCTGGGCGGTGGTGGCGTTGGACTGCTTCCAGTCGTACGACCAGGCGAACAGCTCCGAGGAGCTGTAGCCGTCGGCCTCGAAGTCCGCGACCCAGTCGTCCCAGCTGCTCGCCGAGCTGCTGATGCCGTGCACGAACACGATCGGATCGTGGCTCGCGGCGTGCGCGGGGGCGGCGGTGAGGGGGAGTGACAGAAGGAGCGATGCGGTCATCGCCGACAGTGCTGTGGCGACGCGACGCTTGTGGCGCTGCATGATGCCTCCTGAAACGGGTGGGGATGCCAGGAGTGTCAGGACGGGTCTACGCGCGCCGCATCGGTGAAGTCGCCAGTCTTTACTAATCAACTAACTCGCCAGTAACGTCGATGGTGTGGTGACTCCGGTCAACCCCCCACCCCAGCACCGCACTTCGCCACCGCAGCCCTCGGAAGCCGTCCGCGCCCGGCTCCTGCGGCTCGTGTACGGCGATCCCCACGCCGTCGCCGAGGCCGTACCGCGCCTGACCGCACGTCAGCGGACGGGTCTGGACCCGCTGCCCACCGAACCGGCTTCCCTCGTACCCGAGTTGCTGCACGCCCTGCGCCGGGAGATCCGGGCCCTGCCGGACGACACCCGTCTCCTGCTCCTCCTCGCCGCCGCCGACCAGCATCCGGTGGCCGCTCACGCCTACCTGCGCGCGGTGGCGGCGGCTCGCCTGGACACCCGCCCCCTGGAGGCCGCCGAGGCGGCGGGCGTCGCCCAAGCCACGGCCGGGGGCGTCGTGTTCCGCGACGCCTGGACGCGGATCGCCGCCTACGAGGCCGCCTCCCCGGCCGACCGGCGCGAGGCCCACCGGCTGCTCGCCCGGGTGCTCGGCGGCGGCAGCGAGACCGCCCGCAGGGCCTGGCACCGGGCTGCGGGCGCGCTGGGCCCCAGCAGGCGACTCGCGGCCGAACTCCGCACCGCGGCGGACCGCGCCCGCGCGGCCGGTGAGCCGGCCCTGGCCGGCGCCCTCGCCGAACGCGCCGCCACCCTCTGCCCCGACCCCCACGAACAGGCCCGCCTCCTGGCCCGCGCGGCCACCGACGCCTGGCACGCGGGCCACCCCGACCGAGCCCACCACCTCGCCGCCCGCACCGACACCCCCGCCCTCGCCGGCATCCTCGCCCTCCGGGCGGGCAACGCGGCGGAAGCCTTCGACACCCTGCTCACCACGGCGGCCCGACAGAAACACCCCTCCGAATCAGCCGAGTTACTGGCCCTCGCAGCGGAAGCGGCCGTCTACACCGGCGACTTGAGACGCACCCGGCAGGCCTGCACCCTCGCCCACCGCCTGGCCATCCCACCCCCTGGCCTCCTACCCGCCCTCGCAGCGGCCTCCGAAGGCGACTACGAGACCGCCCGCGACCTGCTCCGGGAGACGGCGGGGTGGTGCGGGCTCGGAGGCGATTCAGGCTCTGTCGGCTCAGGGCATTCGAACTCGGCCGGCACTGGCCGTGACGCGTCCGTGAGCGGTTTCGGCGGCGAGGCCGCCCCGCCCGGTCCCGGTGACGGCTCCGCCATCTGTGTTCCCGGCAGTTCCCCCACCCTCCTCATCCACGCAGGCGTAGCCGCCCTGATGCTCGGTGACCACCCCCGGGCCACCACCGCCACCCTGCGTGCCGCCGCTGCGGCCCGGGCCCAGGGGAGCCCCGTGATCGAGGCTCAGGCCCTGGAGTTCCGTGTGTACGCCGACTTCTGGACCGGGCGTACCCGTGCTGCCGAGGCCGCCGCGCGGGACGCCCTGCGGCAGGCGTATGCCACCGGGCAGGACAACGGGGCCTGCCATCTGCGGGCCGCTCTCGCCATGTTCGCGGCGGTCACCGGGGACGAGGAGGGCTGCCGTGCGCATGCGGCGGCAGCCCGTGCGCATGCCCTTGCCCGGGGGCTCGGTCTGCCCGCCGCTCTCGCCCAGTGGGCGCTGGCCTTTCTCGACCTCGCCACCGGCCGCTTCCCCGCCGCCGCGGCCCGGCTGCGCGCGCTCGCCGGATTCGGTCCGGGACACGGCCACCGCGCCATCCGGCACCTGGCCACCCCGCACTACGTGGAGGCCGCCGTCCGCACCGGCGACACCCGGGTGGCCCGTGCCGCCCATGCCGACTACGAGCGCTGGGCAAGGGCCATGGGCGGCCCCGACGACCTCGCCCTCAGCGCCCGCTGCCGGGCCCTGCTCGCACCCGGCACCGAGGCCGTCGAGCACTACCGGACCGCCCTCGACCTGCACGCCCGCGGCACCCGCGACCTCGAACGCGCCCGCACCGAACTGCTGTGCGCGAGCGCCCTGCGCAGGCTGCGCCGCCGCGCCGAGGCCCGCGACCGGCTGCACAGCGCCCTGGAGGCCTTCGAGTCCTTCGACGCCCCGCACTGCGCGGCCCGGGCCCGCGCCGAACTCCGCGCCCTGGGCACCCCGGTGTCCGCACCCGTCGCGACGGACCCGGCCGCCCTGCTCACGGCCCAGCAGCTGACGGTGGCCCGCATGGCAGCGGAGGGCGCCACCAACCGTGAGATCGCCGACCGGCTCGCCCTCAGCCCCCGCACCATCGACCACCATCTGCGCGGAGTCTTCGCCCGCCTGGGCATCCGCTCACGGATCGAACTGGTACGACTGCTCGACGGCCCCCGGGGCGAGACCACGGGCGACCACTGAATCCGGTTCGCCGATCCTTGTCGGCCTCCCGGGCCGCGGGGCCCGTGCCGCAGCGCACGAACCCCGATCGCTCACGCCGACGTCCGGCACAGGTCGCACAGCCCCCGGAGGGTCAGGGCGCCTCCCGGATCCGGAACGCCTCCGCGTCCCACGTCCCGTACAGGCGCGGGGCCAGCCACTGCGGTGCCGTCGTGCGGAAGTCGGCGGGCGGAAGTGCCCCCGCCCCCGCGGGCAGTGCGCCGAGGAGGGGGGCGGCGGCCACCTCCGGCAGGTCCATGACGTTGCAGCGGGAGGCGAGGTCGGGGGCGTCGGGCCAGCTGCCGATCACCACGCCGGCCAACTCCAGCTCACGGGCTCGCAGTTCACGGGCCGACAGTTCCGTGATGTTCAGCGTGCCGAGGCCGGCCGAGGCCACGAGCAGCAGCGGCGCGTTCAGCAGCCGCGCGGCGTCCGCCAGCGTCCCGCCCGCCGCGTCGAACCGTACGAGCAGCCCGCCCGCCCCCTCGACCAGCACCAGATCGTGCTCGGTGGCCAGCTTCGCCGCGGCCTCGGCCACCTCGTGCGGATGCACCGGGGCCATCCCGGCCCGCCGGGCCGCCGTACCCGGAGCCAACGGCTCGGGGTACCGGGCCAGTTCGGCGGCCGTGACGGGACCGGCGAGCCGGACGACCTCGTCCGCGTCGCCGCGCTCGTCCGGCCGTACCCCCGTCTGCGCGGCCTTCAGCACGGCGACCGACTGCCCGGCCGCGAGCGCCGCGGCGGCGACGGCCGCGGTGGTGACCGTCTTGCCGATCTCCGTGCCCGTCCCCGTGATCACCAGTACCGGCATCTCATCCCTCCCGCGCCGCGGCGCACACACCGCGTGCGATCCGTGCCAGGTCCGCGTCCGAGGTGACGTACGGCGGCATCGTGTAGATCAGGTCGCGGAACGGGCGCAGCCACACGCCCTCCCGTACGGCGGCCCGGGTGGCCGCGGAGACGTCCACCTCGTGGTCGAGCTGGACCACCCCGATGGCGCCGAGCACGCGGACGTCCTTCACACCCGGCAGCTGGGCGGCCGGAGCGAGCCCCTCGCGCAGGCCCGTCTCGATCCGCCCGACCTCCGCCCGCCAGTCCTGCCCGAGTAGCAGCTCGATGGAGGCGCAGGCCACGGCGGCCGCCAGCGGATTGCCCATGAACGTCGGCCCGTGCGCGAGCACCGGCACCTCGCCCCGGGAGATGCCGTCGGCCACACGCGCGGTGCAGAGCGTGGCCGCCATCGTCAGATAGCCGCCCGTCAGCGCCTTGCCCACACACATCACGTCCGGTGTGACGCCCGCGTGCTCCGCAGCGAACAGCGCACCCGTGCGCCCGAACCCGGTGGCGATCTCGTCGAACACCAGCAGCACGTCGTGCGCGTCGCACGCCTCGCGCAGCACCCGCAGATACGCGGGGGAGTGGAACCGCATCCCGCCCGCACCCTGCACCACCGGCTCCACGATCACCGCGGCCAGCTCATCGGCGTGCCGCTCGATCGCCGAACGCAACTGCTCCGCGTACGACTCCTCGTACTCGGCCGGCGGCGGGCCCACGAACACCTGACGCTGGAGCACGCCGGTCCACAGCTCGTGCATCCCGCCCTCGGGGTCGCACACCGACATCGGCTGCCAGGTGTCGCCGTGGTAGCCGCCCCGCCAGGTCAGCAGCCGCTGCTTGCCGGGGCGGCCGAGCGAGCGCCAGTACTGCAGGCACATCTTCACGGCGACCTCGACCGACACCGACCCGGAGTCGGCCAGGAACACATGCTCCAGGCCCTCGGGTGACAAGTCGACAAGGAGCTTTGCCAGCCGTACGGCGGGCTCGTGCGTGAGCCCGCCGAACATCACATGGCTCATCCGCCCCAGCTGCTCGCGCACCGCCTCGTTGAGGACCGGGTGGTTGTAGCCGTGGATCGCCGACCACCACGAGGACATGCCGTCGACGAGTTCGCCCGAGCCGTCCGCCGGCCGCAGCCGGACCCCGCTCGCCGACTCCACGACGAGCGGTTCGACACGCCCGGGCATCGGACCGTACGGATGCCACACGTGCCGGCGGTCCAGCTCCAGCAGCTCGGGCACGCTCAGGCCGGACAACTCAGGCATTGGGCGCGAGATCCGTTCCGGCACCCCTGCGGCGGACGGCGACCAGGTCGGTGCGCGGCTCGTTCGTGGCCGGCCCGGACGCCGTACCGCACACGCCCGCTCCTTCGTGCGAACCGCAGACGGATCCGCACCCGGCCTCGCCGTGCGACCCGCAGCCCGCGTCGGCGTGCGAACCGCACCCACCCGCGACGGCATCCGCCCGGTGCTGCGGCAGCGTCACCTGGTCGGCGCCCTCCACCTCGAAGCCGGCGTCGGCGATCATGTCCAGGTCGGCCTGGCCGGCCTGGCCCTCGCTGGTCAGGTAGTCGCCGAGGAAGATGGAGTTGGCCAGGTTGAGGGCGAGGGGCTGCATGGTGCGCAGGTGGACCTCGCGGCCGCCCGCGATGCGCACCTCGACGTCCGGGCAGACGAAGCGGACCATCGCGAGGATGCGCAGGCAGCGCTG
>NZ_MCGQ01000027.1 GCF_002242805.1 Streptomyces diastatochromogenes
GGGCAGGAGCCCTCGTGGGCAGAACCCTCGGTCGGCGGCAGCCTCGGGGGCGGGCTACCAGCCGCTGACCCGGTTCCAGACTCCCTGGATCGCGGGTGTGGGACCATCGGGCCGGCCGCCGTCGACGACGTGGTAGCCGTGGTGCTGGGCCGCCGTGGCGCAGGCGTGGTTGGGCAGGATGCGCAGGCGGGTGCCGACGGGCAGGTCGGGCAGGAGGGCTCCGTCGCGTGCGCTGAGGGTGCCGTGCTCCTGGCTCGCGCCGGTCATCACGAGCCCGGGGATCAGCCGGCCGGTCAGGTCGGCGACGAGGCCGTAGCCCTGGTCCTGGGGCTGGGCGGAGGTGCCGCGGTCGCGGGACATGGCCATCCAGCCGCCGTCGGTGATGATCCACCCGTACTCGGGGCGGTGACCGATGACGGTGACGACCACCGACAGGGCCAGGTCGTCGAGGTCGCAGACGCCCAGGCCGGCCATGACCAGGTCGAAGAAGACGTAGTTCCCGGCGCGGAGTTCGGTGACGCCCGTGAGGTCGTCCGCCGCGTGGGCGGTGGGGGTGGAGCCGACGCTGACGATGTGCACGGGCAGCCCGGCGGCCCGCAGTGTGTCGGCCGCGGCGACGGCGGCGTCGCGTTCGTTCTTCGCCGCCAGGCGCTGTTCCTCGGCGGTGTGGGCGAAGTAGGACTCGCCCGCGTGGGTCAGGACGCCGTCGAGGCAGCCCGCCTCGTGCAGGATGCGTCCGATGCCGACGAGCCCGGGCGCGTCGGGCCTGAGTCCGCCGCGGTGGCCGTCGCAGTCGATCTCGATCTGGGCGGGGACGGCGATGCCCGCCTCCCGCGCGGCGTCGGCGACGGACGTCGCCTGTTCGGTGCTGTCGAGCAGGACGCGCAGGGTGACGCCGCGACGGAGCAGGGCGATCACACGGGGCAGCTTGTGGGGGTCGATGCCGACGGCGTAGGTGATGTCGGTGTAGCCGGCGTCGGCGAACGCCTCGGCCTCGGCGAGGGTGGAGACGGTGACGGGGCAGGGGGTGCCGTCGTGCAGGAGGGCGGCGACGTCGAGGCTCTTGGCCGTCTTGACGTGCGGGCGCAGGGTGACCCCGAGCCGGTCCGCGCGCTGGGCGAGCCGTGCGATGTTGCGTCGTGCCCTGTGCACGTCGACGACGGCGAAGGGGGTGCCGGGGTCTGCCAGGTCCCGGACGGGCGTTGCAGGTGCGGTGGTGCTCACAGAGTTATGTCCATCCTCTTCAGAAGGGCCAGGCCCAGGTAGAGGTCCTGCAGGCCGATGCCGGAGCTGTCGAAGACCGTGATGTCGGCGTCGTCGCCGCGTCCCGTGGCCCGGCCGGTGAGGACCTCGCCGAGCGGGGTGAGCACGGTCTCCTCGGGAGCGTGCTGGCTGTCGCCCATGCGGCGGGCCTGCTCGGGCAGATCGCAGAAGACGTGCGCCACGGAGAACAGCCCGGGGTCCAGTTCCCGCTTGCCGGGGGCGTCCGCGCCCATGGAGGAGACGTGGGTACCGGGTCGGACCCACCGGGCCCGGAACAGGGGCGGGTCGTCGGCACGGGCGTTGGTGGCGGTGACGATCACGTCGGCCCGGGCGCAGGCCTCCTCGGCGCCGGCGACCGTCGCGGTACGGCCCTCCGCCGCGAGGTCGGCCGCCATCCGTGCGGCGCGGTCCTTGTCGCGGCCCACGATCAGGACCTCGTCGATGGGCCGGACCCGGCTGACGGCCCGTACCTCGTAGGCGGCCTGGTGCCCGGTGCCGAAAACGGCCAGGGTGGAGGCGCCGGGGCGGGCCAGCAGATCGACGGCGAGGGCGTCGGCGGCCGCCGTCCGGTAGGCGTTGGCCTCGCCGACCTCCAGAACGGCGGCGATCCTGCCGATCGTCTGGTCCAGGAGCAACAGGGTGGAGTGGTGGCGCGGCAGCCCCTGCTCCGGGTTGCCCGGCCAGTAGCTGCCGATCTTCACCCCGGCGTGCGTGGCGGAGGCCGACGGCTTGAGCGTGAACCGGTTCCGCGGGTCGGATCCGTGCACGGCCAGGCTGGGGAAGACCGCGCCGTCCACGGTCGCGGCGAAGGCCTCGCGGGCCGCCTGCAGCGCGAGGTCCTCGTCGACGACCGCGGCGGTCTCCTCCTCGGTGATGTGCAGCAGACGGCGACTCATTGAGCGGCCCTTCACTTGGTGTAGTTGTAGACGGTCGCGCGGGACACGCCGAGCAGGTCCGCGATGGCCTGGGCGGCGTCACGCGAGTCGAAGTAGCCGTCCGCGTGCAGCTGCCGTACGAGCGCCCTCTTGGCCTCCCGGCCCAGCGACCTCGGGGTCCCCCCACGTTCCGCGGCCGACGCCTCGACCGCCTGGCGCAGTTCGCGGGCGTTGCGGTCGCGCAGGGTCTCCAGCGGCTGTTCGCGGTGCTCGGTGTCGGTGGCGACGAGGTTGGACAGGGCGAGCGTGACCGGCGACAGCACGGAGACGTCGAGGTTCAGGCACAGGGCCGCGATGTACTCGCCGGCGCTGTTCTTGATGCCGATCGACGTGCTCTTGGCCGGGCGGCCGTCGGGGAACCGGTTGGGGTAGTTCTGGATGACGCTCGGGTACTGCGGGTCGGCGATCCGCGCCAGCCCCAACTCGGTCGCGGAGTCCCCGACCTGACGACCGGAGAGGTTGTTCTCGATGGCCCGGATCGCGTGCTGGGGATCACGCAGGTCGTGCAGAACCACCTCGCACAGCCCCGGGAACATCCGGCCCAGGGCAACGGCGATCTTCTCCGATTCGCGGATGAGGTGCTCGTCCGCTTCGGCCTCGGCGGTACGCATGACGTGACCCTCCCGCTCGACAGAGTTCGACTCTTTTTCCAACTCTGGACAGCAAGGCTAATCGGTTACGTCGTCGCCGTCCAGCAGCCTCGCTCCTCACGGGGATCCGTACCTGACGCACGACCATTGACACTCGCCCGCACCGACCCGAGACTCATGGCCAGCTCAAAGTGAATCAAATTTCACCTGGCGAACAGACCGCTCCTGTTCCCGAGCCCACTCATCTCCGAGGACGAAGATGACCCCCTCCCCCACATCCCCCGCACCCCGTCCCCCACACACGCTCCGCACGGTGCTCCCGGTCGTCGCCCTGTGCTGGCTCGCCGTCTTCTTCGACGGCATGGACGTCACCATCTACGGCGCCGTGATGCCGCACATGCTCGACGACTCCGGTCTCGGCCTGACCCCGGCCGACGCGGGCACCATCGGCAGCTGGACCACGTTCGGCATGCTCATCGGCGCGCTCACGGCCGGAAACCTCACCGACTGGCTCGGCCGCCGGCTGATGCTCGTCGCCAGCGTGTCGGTCTTCTCCGTCGGCTCGGCGGTCTGCGCCCTGGCCGGGGGCATCGGCCCGTTCGGGGTCGGCCGGTTCGTCTCCGGTCTCGGTCTCGGCGGGCTCATGCCGCTCTGTCTGGCCTTGGTCATGGAGTTCGCACCGCCGCGCCGGGCCGCCCTGACCACCGGCCTGCTGATGACCTCGTACCACGCGGGCGGCATGGCGGCGACCGGCCTCGGCCTGACCCTGGCCCCGGCGGCGGGCTGGCGCTGGGTGTTCTGGGCGGGCGTCCTGCCGGCCGTGGTCGCCGTGCCGCTGCTGCTCGCCCTGCTGCCCGAGTCGCCCGGCGTACTGCTGGCGCGCGGCGAGCGGGAGCAGGCCGACGCCGTCGCGGACCGCTACGGGCTTCCCCGGCCCACCGCCGTCGCCGCGCCGGCCGCCGGGGCCAAGGGCCGTCTGGCCGCCGTGCGCGCACTGTTCCGCCCGGACTCGCGCTGGGCGACTCCCCTGCTGTGGCTGGCCTCCTTCTGCGGCCTGCTGCTGGTCTACGGCGTGAGCACCTGGCTGCCGCAGATGATGCGCGCCTCCGGCTACGGCCTGAACTCCTCCGTCAGCTTCCTGCTCGTCATCAACGCGGGCGGCATCGTCGGCCTGCTGATCGCGGGCCGCACCGCCGACCGGTTCGGCGCGGTCCGGGTGTCGGCGATCTGGTTCGTGCTGACCGCCGCCGGAGCGCTGCTGCTCAAGGCCCACCTCCCGCTCGGCGCAACGTACGCCGTCGTCGCCGTCACCGGTGTCTGGCTGTTCAGCGCGCAGGTCATGGTCTACGCCGCCACCGACACCGTCTATCGCGGCAGCGAGCGTGCGGCGGGCCTGGGCTGGGTCACCGGTGTCGGCCGCACCGGCGCCGTCGTGGGCCCCTGGCTGATCGGTGCGCTGGCCGACAGCGGCAACGAGAGCTGGGGCTTCACCACCTTCGCCCTCGCCGGACTGGTGGGCGCGGTCGCCATCGCCCTCGTGCCGCTCGCCCGGCGGATCGGCCGGAGCGGCGCCCCGGCGACCGTTGCCCTCGCAGCCGGCGCTAGCCCCTCGAAGGGCTGACGTCCGGCCCGGAACCGCCTGCTCGGTGTCCCCTCACTCAATGCCCCCCACTCGACAAGGAGTCGGCACGATGTTCCCGCGTACCCGGTTACCCGCAGGACGCCTCCGGCGGGCCCTGGCCGCAGCCGCCGCGGCCGTGGTCGTCCTCACAGCTGCGGGGGTCGCGACCCCCGCCCGGGCCACCACGCAAGCAGAGGTCGCGAAGGACCTCCCCTAGGCCCCCGCCCAGCACCCAGGGCAGCGTGCCGTTCCCAGGGCCCTCGCCGCCCGACGGGCTACCTCCGTTGGGCGGCGAGGCGTATGGGGGCGTTGGCGGCGCCGTAGCCGCGGTAGCCGCCGGACCGCTGCACGAACTCGAAGAAGACGTGGCCGACCGTCTCCGTGTAGCAGTGCCGGAACTCGCCGCCGTGCTCGTCCCGGTCGTAGAGGATGCCGAGTTCGCGGTACGTCTCCCACTCGCCCTCGGGAAACGCGTACCGCGCCCGCAGGTCGTCGTAGTAGTTGGCGGGTACCCGCAGCAGGTTGGCGCCCGCCGCACGGAAGCGGCCCACCGCCGCGACGATGTCGTCGACGGCGAAGGCCACGTGCTGAGCCCGGGTGCCGGCCTCGTCCGTCGGGCTCGGGGCGAGGTTGAGGACCAGCCGTGGTCCGTCGGGCGGGGCGGACAGGGCGCGGCTGCGGAAGAGGCCGTAGGGGTCGGCGAGTTCGACGGTGTCGTGCGGGCTGAGGCCCAGCACGGCGCGGTGGAAGAGCACCGCCTCGTCGAAGTGGTGCCAGGGTTGGGTGAGCGCGAGATGGTCGATGCCGGTGACGCCGGTGGACCGGCTCGCCGCCCGGTGCTCGAAGTCGTCCGTCCAGGTGGGGAATTGAGGTCGGCGGGTGGCGCAGAACAGCACTTCGGTGCCGTCGGGTGCCACGACCGACTCCAGAGGGACGTCCTGCTCGGCCCGGCGCCGGGGCAAGGTGGGGGCGAGCAGGGCCTCGGCGCGGCGCGCGGAGGCCTGCGGATCCGGTGACTCCAGACCGATGGCGGCCAGCCTCGTGTCGGCGCGGCGCGTGGCGGCTCCGGCGTTGACCAGGACGCGGGCCTCGCCCTGCTCCCACAGGTCGACGGGCTTTCCGCGGTGCCGGGCGGTGCGGGTGAAGCCGAGCGCGGCCAGCAGTTCGCCGACGGGCTGGGGGTCGCCGGCGGCGAGTTCGGCGAAGGCCACGCCGGAGGGTGCGGCCGGGGCCGGCAGGGCGGACACGCCGGCGCTCTCCTCAAGAGCGAGCAGGGACCGAAGACCGTCCACGGCCGTGCGGCCCGCGTCCGCCTGGCGGAACACGTCGTTGAAGACCTCCAGCGACAGCGGCCCCTGGTAGCCGGTGGCGAGCACGTGCCGGACCAGCCCGGCGACGTCGAAGCCGCCCTGGCCGGGGAAGCAGCGGTAGTGGCGGCTCCACTGCAGGACGTCCATGGCGAGCAGGGGGGCGTCGGCCAGCTGGAGGAAGAAGATCTTCTCGCCGGGGATGTCCTCGATGCCCTTGGGGTCCGAGCCGCGGGAGAGGATGTGGAAGCTGTCCAGGCAGGTGCCCAGCGCCGGGTGTCCGGCGGTCTCGACGATGCGCCAGGCATGGACGTACGTGTTCACGTGCCGCCCCCAGGCGAGCGCCTCGTAGGCGACGCGGATGCCGAACTCCTGGGCCAGATCGGCCAGTTGGCTCAGCTGTCGCGCGGCGAGCGCGTCGTCGTCCACCGTCTGCGGGGAGACGTTGGAGCAGACGAGGACGGTGTCCACGCCGAGCCGTGTCATCAGGTCGAACTTGTGCCGGGCGCGGCGGAGATTGCGGGCGAAGTCGTCGGCGGACACGGCCTCGATGTCCCGCATCGGCTGGTAGAGGTCGATGGTCAGACCCAGGTCCGCGGTGCGGGCGGCGATCTCCTCGGGCGTCAGGGGGCTCGCGAGCAGGTCGTTCTCGAAGATCTCGACGCCGTCGAAGCCGGCGCGCGTGGCTGCCGTGAGCTTCTCGGTCAGGGTGCCGCTGAGGCACACGGTGGCGATCGACTTACGCATGGCCGCCACCCACGCCGATCCAGGTCTTCCCGGCCCGCCCGGCGGCACCGGCGAAGGCCTCCCGCGCCTCACCCAGAGGGAAGCCCGCCTCGATGACCCGGACGGGCTCCGGCCACTCGTCGACCGTCTCGATCCGCTCCGGCGCCGTGAGGACTGCTGCTTTCACTGAAACTCCAAGCCGACCACTAGACGGTCCATTCGTTCCGCTGTGCGGTCAGAGTAAGCAGGCGGAGGTCTTCTGGACAAGGGTGCATCGAGCCGGTGCCCGACCGGAGGCGGCGGTCAGATGCCGCGGCACGCCACTACGGTGCGGCAGCAGCCTTGGCATGGCTAGGTCCACGGTACGGATCCGGCAGACCGTTCAGCGGCACCTCAGGGGCGAGCTACGGAGTCATCCCGGGCTACGCCAGGATGGCCCGGCGCTGCGGTTTCCCTGGTCCGCGCAGCGGACTACGGTCGGGGGTGTCAGGGACGGGTGGGTGCGACACGGAGACGGGTCGGCCACAGCGGAGAGGCAGCAGGTGAGCGAGGAAGAGACGCCGGCGGGGGGCGACCGGGATCAGCAGCCCACCGGGGTGCGCAGTGTCCGGCGGGCCTTCGACATCCTCAACCTGCTCAGCGAGCAACGGCCCGTGATCACGCTGCGGGAGATCACCGAGGCGACCGGGCTGGCGAAGACCACCGCGCTGCGGCTGGTGCAGACCCTGGAGGAGAGCGGTCTGCTGTGGTCGCACCCGGCCGGCTACACCGCGGGGCCGGCGCTGTGGCGCTGGGCCTATCTCGCCCGCAGCCAGTGGGAAGTACCCCAGGAGACCCGCAAGGTCATGCGCGACCTCGCCGACCGGCTCGGCGAGACCGTCAATCTCTTCGTCGCGCGTGACGTCCACCGCATCTGCGTCGCCCACGAGGAGAGCCCGCACCCGTTGCGGCATGTCGTCGACGTCGGCGACGAGCAGCCCCTGTGGGCCGGCGCCTCCTCCAAGATCCTCCTGCGCGACGCCCCCGAGGCGCTGCTGCAGCGCGTGGCCGCCGCCTCCCCCCGCGGTGAGGCGTACACCGATCAGCTGCGGACCTGGGCGGCCGAGGCGGCCGAGCGGGGCTACGCGGTCAGCAGCAGCGAGTGGGACGAGGGGCTGACCGCCGTGGCGGTGCCCGTGACCGGCCGCACCGGCCGGGTCGTCGCGTCCCTCTCCCTGAGCGGCCCCAGCCACCGCTTCCCCTACGAGGCCGTCGAGCGCTTCGCCACAGAACTCACCCAGGGCGCCCGCCTCATCTCCGACCAGGGCTTCACCCACCCACTGGGCAGCGAGGGCTGAGCCGACGGGCTCCCGCGGGAGAGTCACACGGGGGCGCAGGCCGAGTTCGTACACCTGTGGTTCCGGCGGCGCACGCGACCCTCTAGGCTTGCCGGTGCAGCTGGTTCGCCCCGTCCTCCCCCATAGCCCTAAAGGCATGGGGGGACCCCCATGGCGGGATGCGTCGTAAGAGGGAACCCGGTGGGAATCCGGGACTGCCCCGCAGCGGTGAGCGGGAACGACCGCCGTCATACGCACTGGGCCCACGAACAGGGTCTGGGAAGCGACGGCCAGTAGGTGTCCTCCTTGGTGAGGGCGTGCCCGCGAGTCCGAAGACCTGCCAACTGCCCGCGTGCGAAGCACTCGTGCGCGGACATCCCGGTGACCTCGAGGGCGGGTCGGCGTACACACCGAGCGGACGGCTGCGGCCACTGCCGTCCGGTCCGTCACCCCTTCGCGCTCTCGTCCCGTCCCCGGGATCTCAGGGATCAGTCTCGCGAAGGAGATCTCCGTGACCACCAAGCCCGCAGCCGCGGCAGCACGGGCCACCGTGTACGGCTACCCCCGCCAGGGACAGCACCGGGAACTGAAGAAGGCGATCGAGGGCTACTGGAAGGGCCGCAACACCGCGGACGCCCTGCGGGCCACCGCCGCCGAACTGCGCCGCACCACCTGGCGGCAGCTCGCCGCGGCCGGCATCGACGAGGTGCCGACCGGCGACTTCTCGTACTACGACCACGTACTCGACACCACCGTCATGGTCGGCGCGATCCCCGACCGGCACCGGGCCGCCGTCGCCGCCGATCCGCTCGACGGGTACTTCGCCATGGCCCGCGGCACCCAGGACGCGGCCCCGCTGGAGATGACCAAGTGGTTCGACACCAACTACCACTACCTGGTCCCGGAACTGGGCCCGGACACGGTGTTCACGGCCCACTCGGCCAAGCAGGTCGCCGAGCACGCGGAGGCCCGCGCCCTCGGACTCACGGCCCGGCCCGTTCTCGTCGGCCCCGTCACCTACCTGCTGCTCGCCAAGCCCGCGCCCGGCGTGGCCCCCGGCTTCGACCCGCTCACCCTCCTCGACCGGCTGCTGCCGGTGTACGCCGAGGTCCTCGCCGACCTGCGCGCGGCCGGTGCGGAGTGGGTGCAGCTGGACGAGCCCGCCCTGGTCGAGGACCGCACCCCGGCCGAACTGAGCGCCGCGGCCCGCGCCTACCGCGGCCTCGGCGCCCTCACCGACCGGCCCAAGCTGCTGGTCGCCTCCTACTTCGGCCGGCTCGGTGCGGCCCTGCCGCTGCTGGCCAAGGCGCCGGTGGACGGACTCGCCCTGGACTTCACCGAGGCCGCGGCCGCCAACCTGGACGCGCTCGCGGCCGTCGGCGGGCTGCCCGGCAAGCGCCTGGTCGCGGGGGTCGTCAACGGCCGCAACGTCTGGGTCGACGACCTCGGGAAGTCCCTGGCCACCCTCGGCACCCTGCTCGGTCTGGCCGACCGGGTCGATGTGTCGGCCTCCTGCTCGCTGCTGCACGTCCCCCTCGACGCCTCGGCGGAGCGGGACATCGCACCGCAGATCCGGCGCTGGCTCGCCTTCGCGCGGCAGAAGACCGCCGAGATCGTCACCCTGGCCCGCGGGCTCTCCCACGGCCCGGACGCGATCGCCGCCGAACTGTCCGCCAACCGCGCCGACCTCGCCTCCCGGGCAACCTCCCCCATCACCCGCGACCCGGCCGTCCGCGCCCGCACCGCCGCCGTCACCGCCGCGGACGCCCGCCGCCGTCAGCCGTACCCGGAGCGGGCCGCGGCCCAGCGCGCCCATCTGCGTCTGCCGTTGCTGCCGACGACGACCATCGGCTCCTTCCCGCAGACCGGCGACCTGCGCACCGCACGGGCCGACCTGCGTGCGGGGCGGATCGACACGGCAGGCTACGAGGAGCGCGTCAGGGCCGAGATCCAGGAGGTGATCGCCTTCCAGGAGCAGGCGGGCCTGGACGTCCTGGTGCACGGCGAGGCCGAACGCAACGACATGGTCCAGTACTTCGCCGAACAGCTCACCGGCTATCTCGCCACCCAGCACGGCTGGGTCCAGTCCTACGGCACCCGCTGCGTCCGCCCGCCGATCCTGGCCGGCGACATCTCCCGCCCCGAACCGATGACGGTGCGCTGGACGTCGTACGCCCAGTCCCTCACCGACCGCCCGGTCAAGGGCATGCTCACCGGCCCGGTCACCATGCTCGCCTGGTCGTTCGTCCGTGACGACCAGCCGGTCGCCGAGACCGCACGTCAGGTCGCCCTCGCCCTGCGCGACGAGGTGAACGACCTGGAGGCGGCGGGCACTTCGGTGATCCAGGTCGACGAGCCCGCGCTGCGCGAGACCCTGCCGCTGCGGTCCGCCGACCGCCCGGCCTACCTGGAGTGGGCCACGGAGGCGTTCCGGCTCACCACCAGCGGCGTGCGCCCGGACACCCAGATCCACACGCACATGTGCTACGCCGAGTTCGGCGACGTCGTCCGGGCCATCGACGACCTCGACGCCGATGTCATCAGCCTGGAAGCCGCCCGCTCCCACATGCAGGTGGCCCGGGAACTCGCCGCCTACGGCTACCCGCGCGAGGCCGGACCGGGTGTCTACGACATCCACTCCCCGCGGGTACCTGGCGCGGAGGAGTCTGCCGATCTCCTGCGCCTCGGGCTGAAGGCCATCCCCGCCGAACGCCTGTGGGTCAACCCGGACTGCGGTCTCAAGACCCGCGGCTGGCCCGAGGTACGGGCCTCCCTGGAGAACCTGGTGGCTGCGGCGCGGACCGTGCGCAGGGAGATCTAGCCACCGAGCCGGGCGCGCCCCGGTCCAACTGACCGGGGCGGTCTGCGCGGCCGCCCGGCATGCCCGTACCGTCGTACGCACCCGGTCCGGAACACCCCGCCCCGCGGCGGAAGCAGAGGAGCAGCCGCGTGACCAGCCGTGTCACTCTCATCTCACCGGCGACCACGCCGTCACTGCGGCGGGCCCGCTTCGACGACGGCGACTCGATCGAGGACGGCGCGGCGGCGCGGGCCAGGTCGGCGGCCGGGTCCCTGCCCGCTGCGGTGCGTGTCCTCGTCTCTCCCAGCGTGCGCTGCCGGGAGACGGCCTCGGCGCTCGGCCTCGACGCCTGGCTGGAGCCGGAACTCTCGGGCCTGGACGTGGGCCGGTGGCGGGGGCGGACGCTGGACGACGTCGGTGCCGTGGAGCCGGAAGCGGTGGCCGGCTGGCTGGCCGATCCGGGTGCCGCACCGCACGGCGGGGAGTCGGTACGGGCGCTGTGTGCCCGGGTCGCGCGCTGGCTGGACACGAGTGGTGCGGCTGACGGCAGGACGATCGCCGTGGTGGAGCCGGAGGTCGTACGGGCCGTGGTGGTGCACGCGTTGGGCGCGCCCGAGGCTGCTTTCTGGCGCGCCGACGTCCCGCCGCTCACGGCGACGGAGGTCACCGGCCGCTCCGGGCGCTGGAACGTGCGGCTCGGACACGTCCTCGCCGGGCCGGGCGACTGACGCCGGTCAGGCGGTCGCGTCCCGGTGGCGGCGCAGCAGCGCCGCGATCGCGCACCGCAGGCAGTCGGTGTCCGTGTCCCCGGTCGTGTCGTGGTGGCCAGGGCAGTCGGCCGCCGCCTGTCGGCCCGCGCCCTCATCCGTCGTACGGCAGGCCGCCGTTGGGCCATCGACCAGGGCTTCGAGTTCTTCGAGGAGTCTCTCGGTCCGCTTGACCTGCTGGGCGAGCACCCGTACCCGCGCGCTCTGGCCGCCGATCTGGCGTCGGCTGGCGATGAGTTGTGCGTACTCCTCCACGGTCAGGGCGACCGCCTCCCGTCCGCCGAGAGTGATGTGGCGCGGTTCGGGACGTTGTCTGGCCACTCGGCTCCTCCGCTCGTCGCCTCCTCCGGTGTCCGGGAAACGCGAGAGGGCCCCCGGACGGTTCCGGAAGGCCCTCTCGTGTCCTGAAGGGATCAGTGCGTGGCGGGAACTCTCCGCCCGGACCCGGCGGTCGCGGGCTTCGGGTTCAGCTGCCGCTCGGCCAACTCGCCGAAGAGCAGGCCGAATCCGCCCCACAGAACGGCCTGGATGGCCAGTGCGGAGAGGCGGAACCGCCACAGCAGGGTGGCCGGGAAGTCCTTCGGCACCTCGTTGACGGCCGGCAGGAAGGCGTAGGCCAGGCCGATCGCGACGGCGAAGGCGGCGACCGCGAGGACGGTCGCGTACCAGGTGCCCAGGGTGGGTGCGAGGCGCTTGCCCAGGATGGTGGCGGCGACCGCCAGGAGCACGCCGAGCAGCATCATCAGGAAGTACAGGGTCGTCCGCTTGCCGATGGTGTCGGGATCGCCGACCGACGGCGGGTTGGCCGGGTACTTCAGGAACGGGACGACGTAGACGGCGAGCAGTGCGCAGCCGGACAGCAGCAGCGCGGTCGCCCGCGGGCCGAAGCGGCCGACGCGGCCGAGCGCGACGCAGAAGGCGAGCGCCGCGATACCGCCGAAGGCGACCCCGTAGACGAGAACACCGGTGGCCAGGCCCGCGGTGGACTGCAGGGAGCGGGAGACGACCTCCATCTCGTGCTCGTGGGAGTGGGCGTCCTCGAAGCTGATCGCGTTGTCGACGCTCGGCTCACCGAGGAAGTAGGCGACGACCAGGGCGAGCACGCCGGCGGCGAGGCCGGCGAGCATGCCTCGCACGAGGAGGTTTCTTACCGTGGTGGAGTTCATGGGTGCGCGGTGTCCCTCGCGTCAGTGGCAGGGGAAACCGAGCAGGTGGCGGGCGTCGTGCACCCACTCGTGGACGTCCGTGCCGTTGAACACGGAGGTGGCGCCCTGCTCGGCGCCGACGAAGTAGAGCAGGACGAGCATCAGGATGCCGAAGAAGACCGCCCAGGGTGCTATCGCCTTCAGCGGCAGCGTGGCGGGAACGGCGGGGGTGGTGGCTGTCGGCTGGGCGACGGTCTGCGCCATGGCAGGACCTCCTCTGGGAGTTCGCGTCCCATCTCGGTGGTGCACATGACGACGGCCACGGGTCTGACTCACGGTCCCCCGAGGGGTGTTCCGCATACAGTGGCGCGACCGTGCCGGATTTTCACCGGCTTCCGTCTCGCCGTCGTCGATATCGGACAGACCGTACCGCGTGGCGCGTGCATGGCCAAGACCGCCTGGTCCGTCGTGATCTTCCTCTCGCGTCGGCCGGGCGAGGCCGGGGGTGCGGTCTGCCGGGCCGTGCGGCCCGGCAGACCTGCCCCGTCACACTGCCCTCAGCCGCGGCGGCCCGACGGATCGGGCGCGACCGTGTCCCGGTTCTGGCCGGGGACCGAACCGGCGTCAGGAGACCCGGCGCCGGCCGGCGCTTCCCGCGCCCGGTCACCGTGGCCCGGCCACCACGCGGCGTGGCCGATCAGCGCGGTGAGGCTCGGCGTGAAGAACATCGCCATCACGAAGGCCGCGACCGCGATACCGAAGGAGACCGCGAAACCCATCTCCGTCAGCAGCGCGTTGCCCGCCAGCATCATCGTGGCGAAGGTCGCCGCCAGGATGAAGCCGGCCGCCGCCACGGTCGGCCCGGCGTGCCGGAGCGCCATGCCGGCCGCCTCGCGCGGCTCGCGGCCCTCGCGGGCCTCCTCGCGGAGCCGGGCGATCATGAGGATGTTGTAGTCGGTGCCGATGGCGACCACGAACAGGTACATGATCACCGGGAGCATGAACATCAGACCCGAGTGTCCCTGTCCCTCCTGGAAGATCCAGACCGTGGCGCCGAGGGTGGCACCGAAGCCGAGGCCCACCGAGGCCATCAGGTACCAGGGGGCGACCACACTGCGCAGCAGCAGCCCCAGGATGACCATGATGAGGAGGGCGGCGACGGGGAAGACCGTCCGGTAGTCGTGGTTGACCGCGGTCTTGATGTCCTTGTAGATCGAGGACATGCCGCCGACGACGGCCTCGGTGCCGTCGGGGGCGTCGGAGTGCGCGACGTCGCGCACCTCGCCCACGACATCGATCGCCTTGTCCGTCGAGGCCTCGTACTTGAGCGTGACGGTGAAGTCCGCGGTCGTACCGGCCTTGTTCACCTGGGTCATGCGCGCGCTCGCGACGCCGTCCACGGCACCGAGCTTCCGCGCGTACGCGTCGAAGGCGGCCTCGTCCAGCGGCTTGCCGTCGGTGCTCGACAGGTAGACGTCGGTGGGTGCGGCGGCGCCCGCCGAGTACGCCTTCTGCATCTCGTCCTGGACGACCATGGACTCCTTGGTCTTGGGCATGGAGCCCGCCGCCAGGTCGAACGTGGCGTTGAAGCCGAGGGTGCCCAGCGACAGGGCGACCAGGACGAGGCCGGACACCGCGGCGGTCAGCGCCGGGCGGCGCTGCACGCCCCGGCCGAGGGCGGCGAACCGGGCGTTCTCCGGCTCCCGCTGCCAGGACTTGGAGGGCCAGAAGACCTTCGGTCCGATGAGCGAGACCACGGCCGGGATCAGGGTCAGGCCCGCGACCAGAGTCGCGGCGACCGCGATGGCGAGGGCCGGTCCCATCTGCTTGAGGAAGCCGAGCGTGGACAGCACCAGCGCGAGGAAGGCGATGATGACCGCTCCGGCGGCCGAGGCGATGGCCTCACCGACCCGGTCGACCGCGTTGACCATGGCCTGTTTCGGCTCGTCGCCGGCGCGCAGGCGCTCGCGGTAGCGGAACATCAGGAAGAGGAAGTAGTCCGTGCCGACGCCGAAGAGCACGACGATCAGGATCGACGAGATCGAGCTGTTGGCCTGCAGGTCGAACAGCTTGGTGGCGTAGGCGATCAGCCCGTTGGCCACGGCGGACACCAGACCGATCAGGACCAGGGGCAGGATCGCCAGGATCGGCGCACGGAAGATGATCAGCAGGGTCACCAGGATGATCAGGAAGGTTCCGATGCCGATCAGTGCCTGGCCGCGCTGGGAGGAGTCCTGCTGGTCGAGGACCTGCGCGGCGGAGCCGCCGAGTTTGACGTCCAGGTTCGTGCCCTTGGCCAGGTCCTTGACGTCCTCGCGCAACACCTTGGCCGCGTCGGCCTGTTTGGGCTGACCGGCGTTCTTGCTGTCCATCTGTACCAGGGTCAGGTCATACCTGCCGTCCTTGGACGGCTGGCCGGGGACGACCTTCTGCACCTGGTCGATGTGCTTCTTGCCCAGTTCTGAAGTGATCCGGGCGATGTCCTGCTTGTCGGCGGCGGTGAGCTTGCCGCCGTCGGTGCGCTGGTACAGCGCGATCGCGGACGGAGTGAAGGCGCTGGGGAACGCCCTCTCCTGCAGATCCGCCGCTTTGATCGACTCGTAACTTTTGGGCAGGAAACTGCTCTCGTCGCTGTTCGAGGGCAGGCTCGGCGCGGTGGCGACGATCGCCACCGCCGCGATGAGCCATGCCACGATCGTCCAGACGGGATGACGGACGACGGCATTCCCAATGCGTCGGAACATGCGGAAGGTCCTCCTGGGCAGGAAGATCACCGCAGCCCGGGGAGCGGACCCTGGCATCGGCGACCCCGACCGGCCGTCACTCTTGGGCCGGTCGAATGGTTGTCTTGAGATGCGATCGTAGTGACCGCATGCCGCGATCATTCCATCGTGCGACGTCCGGCCGCCGAAAACCCTTCTCTTTTCAGTCAGGGCTGTTCACTCGCTGTTTGAGGAGTGAACTCCCGGCTGACTGGCGGGCGTTGGAGCTACTTGCGGGCCCGGTGCTCGCTCCGCGGGGCTGTCGGGGAATCAGCGACTGCGGAGAGCGCTGAGTGCCGCGTCGAAGTCGGCCGCGCCGGGACGGTTGTGCGGCAGCTTGCCGAGCAGGATCGCCATGCCGCAGGTGTCGGTGAGCGCCGAGAAGACCAGACCGCCCGCGACGCCCGCCGACAGGATCTGGAAGGCCGGGTGTACGAGCAGCCCGAGGACGATCCCCACCAGGACCAGCGCACCCGCCGTGAACCGGACCTGCCGCTCCATGCTCCAGCCGGCCCGGGTGTCGCGGGCAGCGGGCTGCTCCAGGTCGTGGCCTGCCGCGGCCCAGGCGCTGGTGCCCCCGGCCAGGGTGGCGGCGGGGATGCCCTGCTCCGCGAGCAGCCCGCAGGCCTTCTCGGAGCGGGCTCCGGAGGCGCACACCACCAGGACCTCGCCGCGCTCGGCGGCGTGCCTGATCTCGGGCAGGGCGCGCCGGATCCGGTCCAGCGGGACGTTGAGGGCGCCGGGCAGGTGACCCGAGGCGTACTCGCCGGGGGTGCGTACGTCGATGACGGTCAGCTCGTGCAGCCGGGTGCGGGCCTGGTCGGTGCGCAGGGTGACGGGGGCGAGGGGGGCGGTCATGGCAGGTGTGATCCTTAGGTGTTCGACGCCGTCCCGTACCGGGACGTACAGTACCCCTAGGGGTATTTTTCGAGGAGTGATCGTGGAACTGGAACTCGCGGGTGCGGAGCTGAAGTCCGTCCTGAACCGGCTGCGCCGCGCGCAGGGCCAGATCTCCGGCGTCATCCGGATGATCGAGGAGGGGCGCGACTGCGAGGAGGTCGTCACGCAGCTCGCCGCCGCGTCGCGGGCGCTCGATCGCGCCGGTTTCGCGATCATCGCCACCGGCCTTCAGCAGTGCATCACCGACATGGAGTCCGGCCGTAAGAACGGCGAGGACCCGGAGCAGATGCGGGCCCGTCTGGAGAAGCTCTTCCTGTCGCTGGCGTGAGGCGGGCCGGCGCGGGGCGGTGGGTGTCGGCGCATCACACCAGCGCGTCGATCATCATGAACGCGGCCACGGCCAGGAGCACCAGGGCGAAGGTCCGCTGCAGCGCGCGCCCGGACACCTTCGCCGCGAGCCGCTTCCCGTCCCACGCACCGAGCACCGCGGCCCCGGCGAAGGGCCCGATGACGGCCCAGTCGAGACCGTCGGCCGTACCGGCCCGCATCGCCAGCGCGGCCAGGGAGTTGGCGGTGATCACCAGGAGGCTGGTGCCCACCGCGTCGCGCATCCGCAGGCCGAGCACGCTCACCAGTGCGGGTACGGCCAGGAAGCCGCCGCCGACGCCGAGGACGCCGGTCACCGCGCCGAGCCCGGCACCCGCGGCCGCCGCCCGGTCCGGGCGTACCGGCACCGCGGTGTCCGACGCGGCACGGGGTCGTAGCATCCGCACCGCGGCCGTTCCCGCCACCACGGCGAAGGCGGCCGTCAGGGCGGCGCCGGGCACTCGTCCGGCGAGCGCACCGCCGAGCATCGCGGGGACGATCCCGGCCGCCGCGAACAACAGCCCGGTCCGCCACCGCACATGGCCGTCCCGGGCGTGCGCGGACAGCGCCGTGGCCGAGGTGACGGTGACGATGACGAGGCTGGCGGTGGTGGCCGCGACCGGCGTGAAGTCGAGCAGGTAGATCAGCGCGGGGACGGCCAGGACGCTGCCACCGCCCCCGAGCGCGCCGAGCGCCAGGCCGATGACGGCCCCTGCGGCCAGGGCGAGTACGACAGCGTTCACGCGACGGTCCCGTTCCGCATGCCGCCGATCAGGCGCCGGTCTCGTCGGAAATTGATCATCTTGGCTTGTCGCTCCTGTCTTCCCTGTCGGTACGGAAGATCGGTGTGGAAGATCGGCACGGAAGGCCGATGCCCAAGGTCGTCACAGACGTCTTCGGCATCCGATGCGGTCCGGCGATGCGATCAGGCGGCGCGGACCGTGAGCCCGGCGTTCCCGGCCGCGTCGAAGCCGTCGTCCACGGCGACGACGGCACGGCCGGCCGCGTCCAGCAGGGAGGCGGCGATGGCGGCGCGCATGCCGCCCGCGCAGTGCACCCACACCGTGCCCTCGGGGATCTCGTCGAGGCGGCGGTGCAGGGTGTGCACCGGTATGTGGACCGAGCCCTCGATGAACCCGCCCGCCCGCTCCGCGGTCCGCCGCACGTCGAGGACGACGACACCGTCCGCCGGGTACCGGCCGGCGAGGTCCGCGAAGGTGGCCCGGGGGAAGGAGGCCAGGGCTTCGTTCTCGCGGACCCAGCGGCCCGCTTCCCCGGTGGCCGCGGCGGCCGGGCGGTCGATGCCCACGCGGACCAGCTCCCGCTGCGCCGCGGCGAGTTGCTCGGCGGACTCCGCGAGCAGCGTGACCGGCTTGCCCCACGGGATCAGCCAGGCGAGATAGGTGGCGAGCTGTCCCCCGGCCTCGAAGTTGACCGAGCCCGCCACATGCCCGGCGGCGAACGCGACCCGGTTGCGCAGGTCCACCACCCACTCCCCCGCTGCCAGCCGGGCGGCGATCTCGTCCGCGTCCGCCACGGCGGGCGGGGTCAGGTCGACCGGCGCGGGCCCGGCGGCGTTGGCCGGCCCCATGTGCGCGTAGTACGCGGGGATGTCGCCGAGACCGGCCAGCAGGTCGGCGACGAAGGTGTCCACGTCCCGGGTGAGGGCTCCGTTGGACGCCTTCTCCTTGCCGATGGTGCTGGACTCCCCCGCCGCCTGGGACGACGCGCAGAAGCTGCCGAAACCGTGCGTGGGCAGCACCGCCGTGTCGTCGGGCAGCTCGGTGGCCAGGCGGTGCGCGGAGGCGTACTGCGCCCGGGCGAGGCGCTCGGTCAGACGCGGCTCCACCAGGTCGGGGCGGCCGACGGTGCCGATCAGCAGGGAACCGCCGGTGAACACCGAGACCGCCGTTCCGCTCTCCTCCAGCACGTAGGAAGTGTGGTGCGGAGTGTGCCCGGGCGTGGCCACGGCGCGCAGGGTCAGCCCCGAGTCGGCGTCGATCACCGTACGGTCGCCGTCGCCGACCGGCAGGCGCTCGAAGGAGACGGCGGCCCCGGCGGGGACGAGATAGGCGGCGCCCGTGACCCGGGCCAGCTCCAGGCCGCCGGTGACGTAGTCGTTGTGGACGTGCGTCTCGACGACGTGCGAGATCCGCACCCCGCGCCGGGCCGCCGCGGCGATCACCTGGTCGATGTCGCGCGGCGGGTCGACCGCCACCGCCGTCCGCCCGCCACCCGCCAGATAGCTCCGGTTGCCGAGCCCCGGCACCTCGATCGTGTCGACGAAGAACACGTGCCCATCCCTTCCATCGAAGAATTACCCCCGGGGGTATGTGTTCGACAGTACACGATTACCCCGGGGGGTATCTGTGGGGGAGGCGGACTTGGACGATCCGCCCCCATCCGGGCAGGGCCGGGTGCGACCATGGCGGCGTCCGACGGGAACGGGGGCCGGGTGGAGAGCGACGGACGTACAGCCCTGCTGATCGGCGTGGGCGACAATCCAGGGGCGGAACACCGCCTTCCGTCGCTGGGGGCGACGGTCGACGCGGATCTGCGGGTCATGGGTGCCGCCCTGCGGGGCAGCGGCTACGCGGTGCAGACGCTGCGCAATCCGACCCGCAACGAAATCACCGAGCGCGTCTCCGACCTCTCGGGAAGCACACCGGCCGGGAGCACGCTGCTGCTCTACTTCACGGGGCACGGCGTGCGGATCGGCACCACCGACTACCTGGTGCCCGCCGATGCCCGGGCCCCTGCCGACGAGGGAGGCGATCCGGCCGGCTGGGACCAGCCCCACGTACGGGAGTCCCTCCTGGAGGCCGACATCAGCCGGTACCTGGGCAGCTGCCGTGCCGGCACCGTGCTGTGGCTGATCGACGCCTGTCGCGGGGCGGAGGCCGGACCGGACACCGCCTTCGGCAGCAACGTCGTCAAGGGTCCGCCGCACAGCGGTTTCGCCATGATGACGAGCTGCGGCCCCGGTGAGCGCAGCGGCTTCGCGGAGACGGGCAGCTTCTTCACGTCGGCGCTGGCCCGGGCCTTCGACCCGTTGACCGAGACCACGACCGTGGAGCAGGTGTACGAGACGGCCAGGCGCGAGACACAGGCGCTGGCGTTACGTGCGCGAGCCGAGCCGCAGGCGGTGCTGATCCACTACGGAGTCGACCTGGCGGAGCGGACCAGGTCCCTGGAGGTCGCCAAGGGCAGACGGCTGCTGGAGGCGTGGCAGGACGCCGTGCGCACACCGGCGCTCTGGGAACGCGTGCCGGCCTGCGACACGGAAGCCGTCGCCCGCATGCAGGACTGCCTGGCCTCCCTGGCAGTACAGGCGGCCCGCCACGTCCACCGCGCCCAGGAACGCCTGCCCGATCCATGGGCCGACGACGAGTATCCGGTACGGCTGCTGACCGACCGGCTCCCCCTGCTCCTGCCCAAGGGCGTCGAACTGTCCGCCCTGGAGGTCACCGCACTCGTCGCCGGCGTCCTGCTGCACGAGGCGGCCTGGGCCGAACGGCTCAGCCAGGCCTCCGAGTTCCATCCGCAGCGCGTCCGGCGTGACCACGAGGCCGACGACCTGCGACGGCACTACGAGCAGATCACCGAGCACTATCCCCAGATCACCGAAAAGCTCGAGGACTGGTACCTGTGGGCGCACACACCCACGGACGAGCGGCACGCCGTCACCCTGTGGCTGGTGCACCGGTGGATCGCGGAGCGGTTCGCGACCGACGAGGAGGCCGTGCCCGCGGCCCTGGCCGACGACTTCGTGGCACGGCTCCTGGAGGTGGCAGCGCCGGCAGCGGGCGAGCGGCTCGGCGGTCGGGCGGGGGCGCTGTCCGCGGCCCTGCGCACGGTCGCCGCGGGCCTGGTCCTCGGCGCTCCGCCCGACGACCAGCGGCTGCCCCTGCCGGACCGTCACGTCGTACGCAGGACCCCGTGGCGACTGCGGGTACGGCCCCTTGCGGCCCTGCTGCGGCTCGCGGGGCTGCTCGCCTTCGACGCCCGGTGCCTGCCGGAGGTCCTCGCCGAGCATCTCGCCATCTCCGATCCGGTGGTGCCGCGCGAGGTGATCACCGTGCTCCGGGACGCCCTGTGGGACCTCGACCAGGACGGGACCACGCCGTCGTATCTGCATCTGGACGCGGTCTGCCCGCATCCGGCGATCCACGCGGCGCTCGCCTCGGTCGCCGAGGAGGCCGACGACGTCGGACACGTGCTGCGCGAGTCGGGCCGCCACCTGCCGGAGGACGAGGCCGCGCTGCTCAGGGGACTGCCCGCGCGGGTGACCGACCACCGGCTCCGGCCGGACAACGCGCGGGGGACGGACGCGTACGACGTCCCGCTCGCCGGCTTCTCGCTGGCGCAGACGGAGATCCGCCGTCTGCTGATGGGCGAGAAGCTGTACGACGGGGAGCCCGAACTCGCCCTGCGGGAGCTGTACCAGAACGCCATGGACGCCTGCCGGTACCGGGAGATGCGCGTCCGCTACCTGCGCGGTCTCGGCAAGGAACCCGCCGAGTGGGCCGGCCGGATCCGCATCGAGGTGGGCGAGGACAGCCAGGGGCGTTACGTCGAGTGCGTGGACAACGGGGTCGGCATGACCGTCGACCAGTTGAAGAACACCTTCACCCGGGCCGGTCGCCGCTTCGACCAGTCCCACGCCTTCCGCCGGGAACAGGCCGCGTGGCTGCGCCACGACAGATCGCTGCGGCTGTACCCCAACAGCCGTTTCGGCATCGGTGTCTTCAGCTACTTCATGCTCGCCGACCAGATGACGATCGTGACCAGGCCGGTCGGCACGGACGGCCACCCGGCCGGGAAGGCGCTGCGCGTCGAGATCCCGGTCAGCGGCAGCCTCTTCCGTGTGCGGGAGGACGACGGGCACGACGGCACGGCCCTGCCCGAGGGGGGCACACGGGTCCGGCTGTATCTGCGCCGCGCGGGGGCGCTGGCCGAGGATTCCGCCGTGTCGGTGCTGCGGGCGCTGATCAGGGTCACCGAGTTCCGGCTGGAGGTCCGGGGCGAGGACGGCACCGAGGAGGCCTGGCTGCCGCGGATCCTCAAGTCCGGGGAGGGTCCGCGCTCGGTGTCCGCGGAGTCGGCCGTCGAGGCGGTGCCGGGCACCCTGTGGTGGGTGCGGGGCGAGGGGGCGATCGTGTGCGACGGGGTCACCACCGACAAACGGCCCTTCGGGTACGTGCTCAATCTGTCGGGCGCGCACGCGGGCGAACTCAGCGTGAATCGCAAGACGTTGGAGCGCTACGACGAGCTATGGGCCCAGGAGCAGTTCCGACTGGGAAGCGACCAAGTCCCTGAGATCCGGGGCTGGTTGAGCCTCACGTGGCTACGCGCCATGGAGTCCCGTGAGCCCGCGATCGCCCGCACCCTGTGGCGGGCGTGGCAGGGACTGGGGGTTCGCGCACAGGACGGCCGCGGCCGGCCGGTGAACCTCGACGAGGTCGGCTGGTTCAAACTGGACGACCACTTGGGTGAGCGGTCCAGCGGGCCGAACGACCGGCACCTGGAGGCTTTCCGGCCCTGGCGGCTGGCCGTCCTCGGGCCCGACCACGCGGCCCGGCGGGCGGCGGCGCCGCTGTCCCTGTCGGGCCATCCCGTGCCCCGCCCGGGTTGGTCGGACATCGCGGCAGACGTCCAGGGCGACTGGCGGCACGCGGTCCTCGCCGCCTACCAGCAGTCGACGACCGTGGCCGACGTGCTCCGCGCGACGCGGGGCCTGCGCATCGTCCACCCGCGGCTGGCGGGTCCGGCCGTCCGGGGCGGCGGCGACCTGGACTGGGAGCCGACGTTCACCGACTGGTGTGTCATCAGCGGGCTCCTGGGCAGCGAGTACGACCCGCTGGACGGCCTCCCGGACTCCATCAGGGGGCACCGCACGTCGAAGCGGAACATTGCCACCCAGATCCACTACCAGCACGTGCCCGAGGACCTCTCCGGCATTGTGCGCGCCTCCGCCAGATTCCGTACGGCGCTCGGCGAGCTGGCCGAGGCCTGCGCCCGGTACGCGCCGTTCGTGAGCAGGCGGCTGCCCCCTGTGCCGGACCACCATCGCGACCATGTCTGCACCGACACCGAGCTGAAGCTGCTCTACCTCCGGGAGGACGAGCAGCACTGGCGGCCCGCCACCCACCCCTGGGACGTGCCGGTGGTGGCCCGCGCGGCGGGCCTCGACGCAGGCGAGGCGCAGCGGCGGATGGCCGAGTTCGCCTGGCTGGGCCGTCCCGTGCCCGACGCCGCGCTGGTCGCCCGCTGGGCTGCCGTGCCGGTCGACGTGACCGGCCTCCTGCGCCACTACGTGGTCCACGGCGCCGACGGCCGCACGGTGCTGCCGTGGGCCGCCGCCGTCGCACTGGCCGCGCAGCACGAGATCTCGGTAGGGGAGGCGGAGCGCGTGCTCGCCCGCGAGGCGGAGGCCCTCGGGCTGGTCCACCGCCGGCGCTACACGAGGCGCTCGGCCGGACGGGACGTGCTCCCCTCGCCCGAGACCGGCTCCCTCGTACGGTGGCTGCACGACGCGGACGTTCGTCTGGAGGACGGCGTGTCGCTCCGGGACCTCGCGTTCGTGCGACCGCACACGATGACGTGGGACGAGATGTCCTGTTTCGCCGACGAGTTGCGGGAGGCCGGCGTGGCACTCCCGGACGCCGCGCGCCTGTTCCGGGCCTGGGACGATCTCCCCACGCCCAGCCGGTACGCCTTCTCCGGGGAGGATCCGAGCTGGGACGGCGCCGACTATCCCGTACCGGCCAGCTCGGCCGTGCTGTTCACCGCGAGCCAACGGCTCCGGCAGGAGCTGTCGTTCATGTGGCACACAGCGCACGAGGAGGCCCGAAGGCTGGGATTGGGCGCCGACCTGGTCGCACCGCACCTGCCCGAGGGGCTGAGCGCGCTCCGCCCGACGTGGGGCGAGACCGCGGCGCTGACCGACCAGGGCATGGACGACGAGACGGGCGAGTGGTTCGAGACCCCGCGCTGGGCCCCGCTGACGGCACAGCGCCTGGTGGACTATGCCTGTAGCGCCGGCGTCGGCTCGCGGGAGGCGTACCGGAGACTGGCACCCGTGCGTGCCATCGGTGCCCTCGTGCCGGACCTGTCCGGCGACGCGGTGGCCGCACTGCCGGACGACGTACCCGACGCCCACGACGCCGTGGCCGTCGACCCCGCCTTCCGCGTCTCCGAGCCGGGATCGCCTCTGGTGCCCCTCGACCTGGTCTCCCTCGCGGGTCGTCTCGGCGAGTCGGTGCGGCACACCTGGCAGCGGCGGATCGTCCCGTACCTCGCCCTGGAGGCGGCTCCCCCGTCGATCGCCGACGTACCCGACGTCGTGCCCGGCTGGCGGGATCTGGCGATCCTCTCCGACGGCCTCGACGGCAGACTGCCCGCGCTGACCGGATCGGTGGGCCGAGAGCGTGTCGAGCGGTGTGCCCGGGCGGTGGATGCCTCGCCCGAGTGGGTGCGGGAGCGTCTGGGGGTGTACGCGGGCATGTTCGGGCTCCGGCTGGAGAGCGTCGGCGAGCCGGGCGCGGAGCCCGGCGAGCGGGAGGAGAGGCGATGACACGGGCCGTCCGGCACGATCACGGCAAGCCGTACGCCGACGAGGATCTCGGCGAGATCGATGCCGCCCTGTTCACCCAAGGGCCATCCCCGGACGGGCGGGGAGTGATCGTCGCCGGGACGTGTCCACGGTGTCACGGTCCCACCAGGACGCTGTTTCCGTGGGCCCGGCCAGGAACAGGGTCGAAGGGGGTGCTGAGCCTGCTGTTCGCGCGTGGGGACACACCGAGAGCCGAGGGTGAACCGGACCCCCTGCTGACGGAAGTCCACCTGTGCGAATGCGGCCACGCCCATCCGCAGTGCCCGCCGGACACGTCGTACGTCGGGTGTGGCGCGAGCTGGCGGATCCGTCGATGAGCGCCCGTTCCGACCGCCGCTGGGCCGAACTCGCCCGTGAAGTCGAATTCACCAGACTTCCGGAACTGCGCAGACAGGCCGAAGGCTGGCGGACCGGACTGACGGGGCTGACGGCACTTCTCGCGGTGCTCGTGCTGCTGAAGGGCCGCGACGACCTCGCCGGCCTGCCCGCCTGGGCCCGCGACAGCGCCACCGGTCTGCTGCTGGCGGCCTTCCTGCTGCTGACCACGGGTTCGCTCCTGGCCGTACGGGCGGCGCACGGGGCTCCGGAACGCGAGATCCTCCTGGGCGGGCAGGCCCTGCGCCGTTGGACCGAGCAGGAGGTGGCACGGGTGACCCGGGCGCTGGCCTGGGCCTCTCTGTGTTGTGTCCTGGGGGTGGTCCTGGTGGTCGGGGCGCTCGTCGTCGCATGGGTGACGACGACGAGCGATCCGGCCACGCATCCGGTCGTGGTGAGGACGAACAGTGGCGTGCTGTGCGGCGAGTTGATCGTGGTCGACCGGCAGCGGGTGGCGATCCGTACGGAGACGGACGGCAGGGTCACGCTGCCACGGGCGACCGTCCTGAGCGTGGGACCGGCCAGGGCCTGCTAGCAGGCTGCCGGTCGGGATCAGATCGCGTCCAGGAAGTCCCTCAGGGTCTGGGAGCGTGCGGGGTGGCGTAGTTTGCTCATGGTCTTCGCCTCGATCTGGCGGATGCGTTCGCGGCTGACGCCGTAGACCTGGCCGATCTCCTCCAGCGTGCAGGGCCGGCCGCCGTACAGGCCGTAGCGGCGGGCGATGATCCCGGCCTCGCGTGCGGTCATCCCTGAGAGCAGGTGGCGGATGGCCTCCTGCAGCAGGCCGAAGGTCACCATGTCCCAGGGGGTCGGCGCGTCGCTGTCCATGATGAGGTCGCCGAACTCGGCGTCGCCGTCGTCGCTGAGCGCCGTGTGCAGCGAGACGGGTTCCCTGGTGTAGCTCTCCAGTTCCGGCAGGCGTTCCACCGGCACGTCCGCCTTGTCGGCCAGTTCCTCGGGGGTGGGCTCGCGCCCCGTCGCGTGGAGGTGTTCGCGGCGGACGCGCGCCACGCGGTTGATGACCTCCACCAGGTGCACGGGGAGGCGGATGGTCCGGCTCTGGTCGGCCAGGGCGCGGGAGATCGCCTGCCGGATCCACCAGGTCGCGTAGGTCGAGAACTTGAAGCCCTTGGCGTAGTCGAACTTCTCCACCGCCCTGATCAGCCCGCCGTTGCCTTCCTGGATCAGGTCCAGGAACTGCAGTCCGCGCCCGGTGTACCGCTTGGCCATGGCCACCACCAGCCGCAGGTTGGCCTCGATCATGTGGGTCCTGGCCCGTCGGCCGTCCTCGGCCAGCACCGCCAGCTCACGCCGGTGGCGCGGGTCGAGATCCGGTGTCTCGGACATCAGGCGTTCGGCGTACAGGCCGGCCTCGATCCGCCTGGCCAGGTCCACCTCCTGTTCGGCGGTCAGCAGCCTGACCCGGGCGATGAGCCGCAGATAGTCCCTGACCTGGTCGACCGTGCCGCCCTCGGCCGCGCGGAGTGGGTCGGGGGTGTCGGTCTCCTGTTCCTCGGCCCGTACGAGTTCCTCGGGATCGTCCATCCACGTCTCGGTGGCGGTCATGCTCATCGCGCCTCCAGCAGTGTGCTCAGGAAACGGCCGGTGTACGACCGTGGATGGGCGGCTACCTGCTCCGGCGTGCCCTCGGCGATCACCTCACCGCCCCGGTGGCCGCCCTCCGGGCCCAGGTCGACGACCCAGTCGGCCGTCTTGATCACGTCCAGGTTGTGCTCGATCACCACGACCGAGTCGCCGCCGTCGACCAGCCGGTGCAGCACACTCAGCAGCCGGTCGACATCGGCGACATGGAGGCCGGTGGTGGGCTCGTCGAGGACGTAGAGGGTGCGTCCCCGGGTACGGCGCTGGAGTTCGGCGGCGAGTTTGACGCGCTGTGCCTCGCCCCCGGACAGGGTGGTGGCCGGCTGGCCGAGCTTCACATAGCCCAGCCCGACGTCGTACAGGGCCTGGAGGTGCCGGGAGATGATCCGGTGCCCGTCGAAGAAGGCCAGGCTCTCCTCGATCGTCAGGGCGAGGACGTCCGCGATCGACCGGCCCTTGTAGTGCACGTCGAGCGTCTCGCGGTTGTACTGCGCGCCGCCGCAGACCTCGCACGGTACGTACACGTCGGGCAGGAAGTTCATCTCCACCCTGATGGTGCCGTCGCCGTGGCAGTGCTCGCACCGGCCGCCCTTGACGTTGAAGGAGAACCGGCCGGGCTGGTAGCCGCGTACTTTCGCCTCCGGGGTCTGCGCGAACAGCCGGCGCAGGTGGTCGAAGACCCCGGTGTAGGTCGCGGGGTTGGAGCGGGGGCTGCGGCCGATCGGGTCCTGGTCGACGCGGATCACCTTGTCGAGGTGTTCGATGCCGGTGATCGTGCGATGCCGGCCTGGGACCCTGTGCGCCCGCAGCAGGCGCTGGGCCAGGGAGGCATGGAGGATGTCGTTGACGAGCGTCGACTTCCCGGACCCGGAGACGCCGGTGACGGCGGTGAACAGCCCCAGCGGGAAGGCGACGGTGGTGTGCTTCAGGTTGTGCTCGGACGCGTCGTGCACGGTGAGGGTACGGCCCTCGGTCGGCGGGCGGCGCTGTGCGGGCACGGGTACGGCGCGCCGTCCGGACAGGTAGGCGCCGGTCAACGAGCGGGGGTGCCCCAGGAGTTCGTCGACGGTGCCCGCGTGGACGATCTCGCCGCCGTGCTCGCCGGCGCCGGGGCCGATGTCCACGACCCAGTCGGCGACCCGGAGCGTCTCCTCGTCGTGCTCGACGACGATCACCGTGTTGCCCCGGTCGCGCAGCCTTTTCAGCGTTCCGATGAGGCGTTGGTTGTCGCGCTGGTGCAGTCCGATGGACGGTTCGTCCAGCACGTAGAGCACGCCCGTCAGCCCGGCGCCGATCTGGGTGGCGAGCCGGATGCGCTGGGCCTCGCCGCCGGAGAGGGAGGCGGCCGGCCGGTCCAGGGAGAGATAGTCCAGGCCCACATCCAGCAGAAACCGCAGCCGCTCGCCGATCTCGGCCACGACCGCCTCGGCGATCCGCCGCTCGCTCTCCGACAGCTCCAGGCCGTCGACGAAACGGGCCAGTTCGTCGAGGGGCAGCGCGGCCACCTCGGCGATGTTCCGCCCGCCGACCGTCACGGCCAGCACGCTCGGGGCGAGCCGCGCGCCCCCGCAGGCCGAGCAGGGCACGGCGCGCAGGTAGCCGGCGAACCGCTCCTGGACGGTGCCGGACTCGGTGGCCTCGGCATGACGGCGTTCGATGTGCGGGATGACGCCCTCGTAGCGCGTGAGGTGCGCGCGCTCCCGGCCGTAGCGGTTGCGGTAGGCCAGGTGGAGCCGCCGGTCGGACCCGTGCAGCAGCGTGTGACGTGCGGCTGCGGGCAGGTCGCGCCAGGGTGTGTCCATGCTGAACCCGGCGTCGGCGGCCAGGGCGGTGAGCAGCAGGGTGAAGTAGTCGGCGCCGCTGGTGTTGGTCCAGGGCGCGATGGCTCCCTCGGCCAGGGACTTGCCGTCGTCCGGAACGACGAGGGCGGGATCCACCTCGGTGCGTGCTCCGAGGCCCGTGCAGGCGGGGCAGGCTGCCCAGGGGGCGTTGAAGGAGAACAGCCGGGGCTCCAGCGCCTCCAGCCCGAGCGGGTGGGAGCGCGGGCAGGCCATCTTCTCGGAGAACACCACCTCACGGCCGGCGTCATCCGGGTCCCGGTCCACGAACTCCACCCGCAGCGCGCCGCCCGCGAGTCCGAGCGCGGTCTCCACGGACTCGGTCAGCCGCTGCCGGATGCCGGGCCGGACCGGGATCCGGTCCACCACCACGTCGACGACGTGTTTTCTCCGTCCGTCCAGGGCAGGCGGCGAGGAGAGCGAGAAAACCTGGCCGTCGACACGGACGCGGCTGAATCCGTCGGCGCTCAGCTGCCGGAAAACATCGCCGTGTTCGCCTTTCCGGTCACGGACGACCGGCGCGAGAATCAGGAGCCGTGTGCCTTCTTCCGCCGAGAGCAACTGGTCCACGATCCGCTGGGGAGTCTGCCGGCTGACGGCCTCCCCGCACTCCGGACAATGCGGCCTTCCGATCCGCGCATAAAGCAGCCGCAGATGGTCGTACACCTCGGTGATCGTGCCCACCGTGGAGCGCGGATTGCGTCCGGTCGTCTTCTGATCGATGGCGATCGCCGGGGACAATCCCTCGATGACGTCGACATCCGGCTTGTCGAGCTGCCCCAGGAATTGCCTGGCATACGCCGACAGTGATTCGACATAACGGCGTTGCCCCTCCGCGAAAATCGCATAGAAGGCAAGGCTCGATTTTCCCGATCCCGAGACCCCTGTGAATACCACGAGCGAGTTCCGGGGCAATTCGACGGAAACACCCTTGAGATTATGCTGCCGAGCGCCCTTGACAATGATCCGGTCTCTCACCGAATGAACGGTAACAGCTCGTGGACGGCAGGAGCGCCGCGTGTTTCACGCATTTCTTGCGTGATAAATATCGCCCTTGACGCAATAGGTGGACGTCTGTGCAACAAACCCGGGCGAGGGCGTCAGGCCGCCCCGTCCGGCGGCGGGCCGCTCGTCCCCCGCACCACCAGCTTGGGGTCCAGCACGGCTTCCCTGGGTTCGAGTCCGGGGTTCTCCAGCCGCTCCACGGCGAACCGCACCGCGTGCTCCGCCATGAGCGTCGCGTCCTGGCGCACGGTGGTCAGGCCGATCGGCATCAGGTGGGAGAGGTGGCTGTCGTCGTAGCCGACGACCGACACGTCGCGCGGGACCTCGACCCCGGCCCGCGTGAGCGCCATCAACACGCCCATCGCGCAACGGTCGTTGCCGGCGAGAATCGCCGTCGGCAGGGCGAGCCCGCGGTCGCGTTCCGCCAGGAGGAGGCGGCCGGTCTCGATGCCGGCCTGCTCGGTGTGGTCGCCGGGGATCACCCGCTGTTCGGACTCCAGGCCGTGCCGGCGCATCGCCGCCCGGTAGGCACGCCGCCGCTCGGCCGAGCCGGGGCCGCGACCGCCGTCGACGTGCACGATCCGGCGGTGGCCCAGCTCCACGAGATGCTCCATGGCCTGCCGCACACCCTTGCCCTCGGCGCTGTGCACGAAGTCCACGCGGGCACCGGGCACACGGCGGCTGACCGAGACGGTGACCGCGCGGTGCCCGATGTCGTCGAGGTACCCGGCCTCGGCATCCGGGCCGAGCAGGATCAGTGCCTCACACCGGTGACTGAGCAGCGCCTCCACCGCCTTGGCCTCGTTGCGGCCGGGTGCGGTGGCGGAGAGCAGGACGTCGTAGCCGAGCCGCTCGGCCTCCGGATAGATCCCCTCGATGAGGTCCGTCTGGAACGTCTGGTGCACCGTGAACATGACGCCGAGCGTGCGGCTCCGCCCGCGCGCCAGCAGCCGGGCCGCGCTGTCGGGCCGGTAACCGATCTCGTCGGCGACGCGCAGGACCCGCTGCCGGGTCTCCTCGCTCGCCCCCGGCTGGTTGCGGAACACGATCGAGACGAGCGCCCGGGAGACGCCCGCCTTCTCGGCGACGTCCGCCATCGTGGGCCGCTGCCTGCCCGACGTATCCACCAGTGATCCCACCCTCCGACGGCGCCCTTGACAGAGGTCATCGTACTCGTCCTAGAGCGCACTAGTAGAGCGCGGCAGCACACATGCGGACAGCGCGTGGGAGCACCCCGGCACCTGCACGAGGTTCAGGCGTCGAGTCCTCCCCGCTTCACCAGCTGGGCCGCGATGACGTTGCGCTGGATCTCGTTCGTGCCCTCGCCGACGATCATCAGCGGGGCGTCGCGGAAGTAGCGCTCCACGTCGAACTCGGTCGAGTAGCCGTAAGCGCCGTGAATACGGACGGCGTTGAGGGCGATCTGCATGGCCGTCTCGGACGCGAACAGCTTGGCCATGCCCGCCTCCATGTCCACCCGTCGGCCCGCATCGGCCTCGCGGGCCGCGTACAGGGTCAGCTGGCGGGCCGCGGTCAGTGAAGTGGCCATGTCGGCGAGGTGGTTGCCGATGGACTGGTGCTGCCAGATCGGCTTGCCGAACGACTCGCGCTCCTGGGCGTAGGCGAGCGAGTCCTCCAGCGCCGCCCGGCCCACCCCGAGGGCGCGGGCGGCGACCTGGAGCCGGCCCGTCTCCAGGCCCTTCATCATCTGGGCGAACCCCTTGCCCTCGACCCCGCCGAGTACGGCGTCGGCCGGCACCCGGTAGTCCTCGAAGGACAGCTCGCAGCTCTCCACGCCCTTGTAGCCGAGCTTGGGCAGGTCGCGCGAGACGGTGAGTCCGGGGCCGTGCTCGGCGAGGAGGACGGAGATGCCCCGGTGGGCGGGGCTCGCCTCCGGATCCGTCTTGCACAGCAGGGCGATCAGCCGGGAGCGGCGGGAGTTGGTGATCCATGTCTTCGCCCCGTCGACCACGTAGCCGTCGGCGTCCTTGCGGGCGACCGTGCGGATGGCCTGGAGGTCGGAGCCGCCGCCCGGCTCGGTCAGGGCCATCGTCGCCCGGACCTCACCGGTGGCCATCCTCGGCAGGTAGCGGCGCTTCTGCTCCTCGGTGCCGAAGTGCAGCAGCAGCTTGGCGACCACCGTGTGCCCGCCCATCGCGCCGGCCAGGCTCATCCAGCCGCGCGCCAGCTCCTCGGTGATCAGGACGTAGCAGGGCGTGGAGACGGGTGTGCCGCCGTACTCCTGCGGGACGGCGAGGCCGAAGACGCCGAGTTCCTTCATCCGGTCGATGAGGGCTTCGGGGTAGGTGTCGGTGTGCTCCAGTTCCCGGACGACCGGCCTGACGTCCTTGTCGACGAAGTCGCGCACCGTCCTGACGATGAACTGTTCGTCCTCGGAGAGGATGTCGAGGGTGCTCATGGTGTGATGACGCTCCTTGCGGGAAGTTCCGTCCGTGCCCGGCCGGTTCAGATGACGCCGTCGGTGCGCAGGTCCGCCGTGTCGGCCGCGCTGTACCCCAGTTCAGCCAGGATCCGCTCGGTGTGCTCGCCCACGGCGGGGACGGCGTCCATCCGGGGACTGGTGCCGGCCAGGTCCACCGGCGGCAGCAGCGCCGGGGCCGTCGCTCCCCCGGAGGTCCGCACGTCCCGCCAGCGCTCGCGGCCGGCGAGCACGGGGTGGGCGAGGAAGCCCTCTACGTCGTTGACTCCGGAGTTGGCGATGCCGGCCTCGTCCAGCGCCTTCATCGCCTCGGCGCTGCTCGACCGCGCGAACCGCTCGGCCAGCAGGGCGTCCAGCTCCGCCCGATGGGTCACGCGGTCGGCGTTGGTGGCGAAGCGCGGGTCGTCGACAAGGCCGGGAGCTTCGAGGAACCGTTCGCACAGGGCGGCCCATTCGTGTTCGTTCTGGACGGAGAACAGGACGTCCTTGCCGTCGGCGGCGGTGTGGGTGCCGTAGGGGGCGATGGTGGCGTGCCGGGTGCCGAGCCGCGGAGGCTGGGTGCCGCCGAAGCGGGTGTAGTGGGCCGGCTGGCTCATCCACTCCGCCAGCGCCTCGAACAGCGACACCTCGACCGCGCGGGCGACGCCCGTGGTGGCCCGGGTGAACAGGGCGGTGAGGATGCCGGAGAACGCGTACATGCCGGCGGCGATGTCGGCGATCGAGATGCCGACGCGGGCGGGCCCGTCGGGGCCTCCGGTGAGGGAGACCAGGCCGGTCTGGCACTGCACCAGCAGGTCGTAGGCCTTGCGGCCGGCCCACGGCCCGCTGGATCCGTAGCCCGTCACGGAGCAGGGAACGAGGGACGGGAAGCGCCCGGCGAGCGCCGCCGCTCCGAAGCCCATCCCGGCGGCCGCGCCCGGGGCCAGGTTCTGCACGAACACGTCGGCCCGGGTGAGGAGTTGCTCTAGGATCTGCCGCCCGGCGTCCGACTTCAGGTCGAGTGTCAGGGACTCCTTCGAGCGGTTGAGCCAGAAGAAGTAGCTGGAGTCGCCGTGCACGGTCGTGTCGTAGCGGCGGGCGAAGTCGCCTCCTGAGGGGCGCTCCACCTTGATGACCCGGGCGCCGAGGTCGGCCAGCTGCCGGGTGGCGAAGGGGGCCGCCACCGCCTGCTCGACGCTGACGACGGTGATGCCGTGGAGCGGCAGGTCTTCCGGGGGTTCGGTCATGCGGTGACCTCCAGGCGGGTTTCTGTCCCTGACCAGGCAGTACCATCATGAAGACTCATGGCAGGCGGAGTGAAATAGCAATACGTGATCGAGCCATGCGCACCGCGGATGGCTCCGGAGGAAGCGACCGTGGACGTCAGACAGCTCAAGGCCCTGGTCACCGTCGCCGAGGTGGGCAGTGTCACGCGGGCCGCCGAGCTGCTGCACCTGGTGCAGCCCGCGGTCACCCGGCAGATCCGCACGCTGGAGCAGGAGCTGGGCGTCCCCCTCTTCGAGCGCACCCGCCAGGGCATGCGGCCGACGGAGGCCGGCGCGATCATGGTGGACCGCGCCCGCCGCGCCCTGAACGAACTGGAGCGGGCCCGTGCCGAGGTGCGGCCGGCTCCCGGTGTGGTGACCGGCATCGTCACGGTCGGCCTGCTCGAGAGCACCGCCGAGCTGCTGGCCGAACCGCTCGTACGTGCCGTGGCCCGCGACCACCCGGGCATCGAACTGCGCCTGATGACCGCCTACTCCGGGCATCTGCAGCAGTGGCTCGACGACGGGGACCTCGATCTGAGCCTGCTGTACAACCTGGACAGCACGCCGTCGCTCAACGCCCGTCCGCTGGTACGGGAACACCTGTGGGTGGTCGCTCCCGCGGCGGCCGGTCTGCGGGCGGACCGGCCCGTCCCGTTCGCCGAGGCCGCCGCCCACCCGCTCGTGATGCCCGCCTCCGGTCACGCGCTGCGCGCCCTGATCGACGCCGCCGCGGGACGGGCCGGGGCCGAGCTGGACGTCGCCGTCCAGACCAACTCCATGCGGGTGCAGAAGCAGCTCGTGCTGGCCGGGCACGGCTGGACCGTACTGCCCGGCGTCGGGATCGCCGAGGACGTCGCCGCCGGCACGCTCAGCGCCGCGCCGCTGTCCGAGCCGGACGTGTGGCGCTCGATCGTCCTCGCCACGCCGAGATCCGGGCGGACGCCGCCCGCCGTGCAGGTCGTCGCGCGCGAGCTGGTGCAGCGGATCCGCACGGAGGTGACCGGCGGCCGCTGGCTCTCCGCCCGGCTCCAGGAAACCGACGCCACCGAGCAGTAGTCATACGGGCAGCGCATACCGCGATCACGGTTTTCTATTGTTCCGCGCCATCCATCAGCACTCATGATGGGCGGCATGAACGAGACACCCGTTCCCGCCCCGCCCTCCTGGCAGGAGGACGTGTTCGCCGCCCTGAAGAACCGCGGGATCCAGCAGATCGCCTACGTGCCGGACGCCGGCCACTCCCATGTGATCGACGAGGCGCGGCGGGACCCCGGCATCCACGACGTGGTGCTGACCACGGAGGAGGAGGGCGTCGCCGTCGTGAGCGGCGCCTGGCTGGGCGGGCAGCGGGCGGTGCTGCTCATGCAGAGCAGCGGGGTCGGCAACTGCGTCAACATGTTCTCCCTGCTGGAGATGGGCCGGTTCCCCTTCCTGACGCTGGTGACGATGCGCGGCGAGTACGCCGAGTTCAACCCCTGGCAGGGGCCCATGGGCCGGACCACCGGGCAGGCGCTGGAGCTGATGGGCGTCACCGTCCTGCGCGCCGACTACCCGGACGAGGTCGGGGACACCGTCGAGGCGGCCCTGGACTCGGTGTTCGGGGCCGGTGAGCGCGTCGCCGTACTGCTCGGACAGAAGCTGATCGGCCGCAAGAAGTGGGAGCGCAACGGATGACCGCCACGCCTGTACGACTCGATCGGCGCAGGTTCGTCGCCGACCTGATCGCCCGCCTCCCCGAGGACGCCCTCGTCGTCACCGGGCTCGGCTCGCCCAGCTACGACGTGTTCGCCGCCGGAGACCGGCCGGGCACCTTCTACCTCTGGGGCGCCATGGGCGGCGCCGCCCCGCTCGCCCTCGGTCTCGCCCTCGCCCAGCCGGGCCGCCCGGTCGTGGCGGTCACCGGCGACGGCGAACACCTCATGGGCATCGGCACGTTGGCCACGATCGGCGCCAAGCTGCCGCCCAACCTGACCCTCGTGGTGCTGGACAACGCCCACTTCGGCGAGACCGGCATGCAGCCCAGCCACACCGGCCTCGGCACCGATCTCGTCGCCGTCGCCCAGGGCTTCGGCATCCGCGGAGCCGTACGGATCACCGACCCGGCGCAGACCGAGGACCTCGCCACCCGGATCAAGGCGCGCGCCGCGACCACGTACGCGCAGGTGCTGATCAGCACCAGCGAGCCGCCGCGTGCCCTCCCCCCGCGCGACGGCGTCGCGAACAAGAACTCCTTCCGCGCGGCGCTCGGCCTGAGCAGCTTCTGATCCGGCGGTGCGAGCATGCCTTCCGCATCCCTCCCGCTCGGCTCCTACGTGGAGTCGTGGAATCCCGGTCCGCTCACGGACGAGGACGCCCTGCACCCGGGTCCGGCAGCGGCCGTGTCCGCGCTCCTGGACCTGCCCGACTCCGTCGCCACGTCCGGGGACCCCCTGCCGCCCCTGTGGCAGTGGTTCTACTTCCTGCACTGGCCCGCCCAGCGGCAGCTCGGCCCCGACGGCCATCTGCGCGACGCGCGGTTCCTGCCGCCCATCCCGGATCGGCAGCGGATGTTCGCCGGCGGCCGCTGCGAGATCACCGAGCCGCTGCGCCTCGGCGAACCGGCCGCTCGTGTCAGCAGCCTGACCGCGGTGACGGCCAAGCGCGGGCGCACCGGAGAGCTGCTGTTCGTCACGGAACGCCAGGAGTTCCGGCAGTACGGCCGCACCTGCCTGGTCGAGGAACAGGACATCGTCTACCGGTCGGGGCGCGGCGCCGGGCAGCATCCGGCCGCGCTGGACGACCGGGCCGTCCCCCTGGCCGAGGGCCCGTGGCAGTTGCGCCTGCGGCCGGATCCGACGCTGCTGTTCCGGTTCAGCGCCCTCACCGCCAACGCACACCGCATCCATTACGACGCCCCGTACTGCCACGACACGGAGGGCTATCCCGGTCTCGTGGTCCACGGCCCCCTGCTGGCGCTGCTGATGCTGGAGTCGGTCCGCAGGAACGCCCCGGAGCGCCGGATCCGGTCCCTGTCCTACCGGCTGCACCGGCCGGCGTTCGCCGGCGAGCACCTCCTGGCCGTCGGCACGCCCTCCGCCCGACAGGCGCAGCTGTGCGTCGCGACACACCGGGAGGCCCGGCACGCATCCGCCGAGGTGACGTTCACCTGAAGCAGCGGCGCGGCGACCTGATCACTCGGCCCGTGCGGCGAGTGCCGCGGTGCGCTGATCGAGCCGCTTCAGAGCGACCTCGCCCCACCGGAGATTGTCCTGCTCCAGGGACAGGCCGCGCAGCAAGGTGAGGTAGGGGCCGATGCGTTCGGCGGTGCCGAAGTACTCGTCCTCGGTACGTCCGGCGAGCAGGCGCTCGCGGGCTCGCTCGAAGCGGACGACCTTGGCGGCGGCCAGTTCCATGCGCTGGGCGATCGCCGCACGCACGGCCTGGAGATCGCCGACGTCGACGCACTGGACCTTGACCAGCAGTTCGTCCCTGATCGCGGTCGGCTTGGCGGGAGGCTCGGTGGTGTAGGCGTGCACGGCCGCATACCCGGCCTCGGTGAGCGAGAAGAGCCGCTTGTTGGGCCTGCGCTCCTGCTGGACGAAGCGAGCGGCGACGAGGCCCTCGCTCTCCATGCGCTCCAGCTCCCGGTAGATCTGCTGCGGGGTGGCCATCCAGAAGTTGGCGACCGAGGACTGGAACCCCTTCGCGAGGTCGTACCCGGACGCCTCACCCTCCAAGAGCGCGGCCATCACCGCATTGCGCAGAGCCATGACCGCCAATTTAGCACCGGATGGGAATATTCAAAAAGTTGCATATTCCCATCCGGTGCCGAGGGGGGGTTCAGCCGGGGTTCAGCGGGGGTTCAGCGGCATCAGGCCGGAACCGCGGCCCTCTCCGGTTCACCGGCCTCGTGCGGGATGCGGTGCAGGCCCTTGCGGTCGTAGAGGCGGGTCATGCCGAATCCGAAGAGGCCGGCGGCCAGGAGACCGACGCCCAGCATGATCCAGCCGCGGGTCAGGCCCGCGTCGCCCTGGGCGCCGTAGTACAGGATCGACCGGACGCCGCCGGTGATCTGCCGCAGGGGCTCGAACTCCGCGAGGAAGCGGTAGAAGCCGGGGAGCGCCTGGACCGGGGTCGTGGCTCCGGCCGTCGGGACCGCCATCGCGATGTAGAACAGCGTGACCAGGAGCATGCCGGGGGTGCCGAACACCGCGATCAGGCTCAGGGCACCGATCCCGCAGACCGCGATCGCCGCCACGGAGTACAGCCACAGCAGCGGCAGGTGGGATGCGTCCATCCCCATGAGTCCGATGGCTCCCGCCATGACGAGACTGGCCATGACGATCGAGAGGCCGATCATGAGGGTGCTGCTGATGGCCAGCGTCTGCACGCGCGTCGCGCGCACCAGAGGGTTGTGCTTGCGCAGCGGGCCCATGTCGTTGTGGGTGTAGCCGAGGGCGTGATCCACCTGGCCGCCGATGACGTTGGCGGAGAGCATGCCGCACACGACGAGGACGAGTGAGTAGTAGAACGCCGTCAGGCCCAGACCCGAGTGGGAGTCGAGCGGGTGACCGTCCTCGATGTGCACGGCGGCGGGATCAGCCAGCAGGAGGCGCGCCGCGGTGGGCAGCTGGGTCTGCGCGGCAGCCGCCTTGGAGGTCGCACCCTGGGCCCTCGGGGCCTTGGCGCCCTTGGCATGCGCAGCCTTCGCAGCCTTGGCCTGCGCCGCCTTGACGGCCTTGGCCTGCGCGGCCTCGACCTGCCTGGTGAGGTCCTTGCCCACGGAGACGGAGGCACTCTGGGCGGCGGTCGTCGTCGCCTGTCGGGCCAGACTGGAGCCCAGGCTGCCCGCGGACTGGTTGGTCAGCACGGTCAGCGCGGGGCGGACCGGTGTCCCGTGCGAGGTGGTGGTGAGCGCCGCCACGGAGGCACTGAAGTCACGGGGAACGACGAGGGCGCCGTACAGCTTGCCCTTGCCGAGTTCCTTCTTCACCTCCTTCTCGTCCATCACCTTCCACTCGATCTTGTCCCCGCTCGCCCTGGACTTCTCGATCGAACCGGTTATCCGCGCACCGAGGTTGACCTCTTTGCCGCCGACGGTCGCGCCCTTGTCGGCGTTGACCAGTCCCACGGGCAGGTGGTGCATGTGGCCGGGCGGATCGATGTTGGCGCCGACGTAGAACACGGCGAACAGGATCGCCAGGACCCCCACGATCACGCCGTTGGACATCCACAAGGGTTTGGAACGCAGCACCCGGAAGGGACGTGCGGTAGAGGTCATGACTCAACTCCGGTAGTCAACAAGAAATCAGCGAATTCCCTCGGTGGGCACGGCCACCGGGAGCAGGTCGGGTCGCTTGGCCTGCCGTCCGTCACCGGAGGACCGGCCGCGCACCCGGCGCAGGATCCATGGCCCCAGGAAGGAGCCGACCCAGCGCACTTCCCCACCGACGGCGCGCCGTCCCGCGCGCGCTGCCGGAGCGGGGAGCGGGGGGCGCGTCCAGCTGTCGTCACTGCCGGGCACGCCGAGCGCGTGCGCGACAGCGGCGGCGATGAGCGCGTGCCCCCGGGGACTGGCGTGCAGCCGGTCCGCGCTCCACATGCGCGGATCTGTCACCACGGGGTGGTGGGAGGCGTCGACCACGACGACGTCGTGACGCCGAGCGGCCTCCTTGATCCGGTCGTTGAGCGCGACGACCCGGTGGCTGACCGGTCGGGCGAGCGGGGCGATGCGGGCGGGATCGGGGAAGGTCAGCGTCGCGACACGGGCGCCCTGGGCGCCGAGCGCGGCGAACATCGACTCCAGATGCCCGGCCACCGCGTCCACGTCGACGCGGGGGCGCAGCAGGTCATTGACGCCGGCGACGACCGTGGCGAGGTCGGGCCGCAGCGCCAGTGCGGGCGCGAGCTGCTCGGCATGGACCTGCCCGGCGAGCCGTCCGCGTACCGCGAGGTTGGCGTACCGAAGACCCGGACTGCTCCGCGCGACCGTTTCGGCAAGCCGGTCGGCCCAGCCGCGCAGAGCTGTCGCGTCGTCGCCGTCGCCCACCCCCTCCGTCTGGCTGTCGCCGAGCGCGACGTACCGCAGATATGCGCCGTCCGACACGGTCGACCACCTCTCACCACGCGATTAGCCAACGAATGACCTATGTGCATTGTTGACTATACAGTGGAGCGCGAGCGTCGCCGTGGGCGGACCGTCAGCGGAAGGCCGCGTGACCCGTCAGCGCCTGGCCCAGCGCGAGGGTGTGCATCTCGGTGGTGCCTTCGTAGGTGAGGACGGACTCCAGGTTGTTCATGTGCCGGATCACCGGGTACTCCAGCGAGATGCCGTTGGCGCCGAGGATCGTGCGGGCGGTGCGGCAGATCTCCAGGGCCTCGCGCACGTTGTTGAGCTTGCCGAAGCTGATCTGCGCGGGCTGGATGCCCGGCCCGTCCTTGAGGCGCGCCAGGTGCAGGGCCGTGAGCGTGGCCTTGTGCAGTTCCAGGGCCATGTCGACGAGCTTCTGCTGGGTGAGCTGGAAGGCGGCGAGCGGCTTGCCGAACTGCTCGCGCTGGGCCGCGTACCGGGCGGCCGCCTGCCAGGCCGAGCGTGCCGCGCCCGTGACGCCCCACACGATCCCGTAGCGAGCCTCGTTCAGGCAGGTCAGAGGCGCGGACACGCCGCGCGCACCGGGCAGCTGCGCGCTCGCGGGGAGCCGTACGCCGTCCAGGACCAGTTCGCTGGTGACGCTCGCCCGCAGCGACATCTTGTGCTTGATCTCGGGCGCGGAGAAGCCGGGCGTGGCGGTGGGGACGAGGAAGCCGCGGATGCCGTCGTCGGTGCGCGCCCAGACGATCGCCATCTCGGCCACCGAACCGTTGGTGATCCACATCTTGCGGCCGTCGAGGATCCAGTCGCCGCCGTCGCGGCGGGCCCGGGTCCGCAGGGACGACGGGTCCGAGCCGTGGTCGGGCTCGGTCAGACCGAAGCAGCCGATGGCCTCACCCGCCGCCATCCGCGGCAGCCACTCCCGCTTCTGTTCCTCGCTCCCGAACCGGTGGACGGCGAACATCGCGAGGGACCCCTGCACGGAGACGAACGACCGCAGCCCCGAGTCACAGGCCTCCAGTTCGCGGCAGGCGACGCCGTACGCGAGGGCGGACATGCCCGCGCAGCCGTATCCCTCCAGGTGCATGCCGAGCAGGCCGAGCTTGCCGAAACCCCGGGCGAGTTCCGGCAGGTCGGGCAGCTCGCCGCGCTCGAACCAGTCGGCGATGTGCGGCTCGGTCCGCTCGGCGCAGTACCGGCGGACGGTGTCGCGTACGGCCCGCTCCTCGTCGCCCAGGAGGGCTTCCAGACCGAGCGGGTCGGCGGGATCCAGCACGGGGAAGGGCATCGTCAGTCTCCCTGGGGGTGCAGGAGGCGGGCGATCTCCGCCTCGTCGTAGCCGAGTTCGGCCAGCACGTCCTGGCTGTGCTGGCCCAACGTGGGCGGCGCGGTCCGCACGGGCGGGCGCTCGCCGCCGAAGTTCACCGGGAAGGCGACCTGCCGGAGCGGGCCGACGACAGGGTGGTCCGCCTTCTGGACGATGCCGAGCGCCTCGGTCTGCGGGCAGTCGTAGACCTCGTCGAGCGTGCGGATGGGGGTGACGGGCACGCCCGCCGCCTTCAGCAGGCCGCACCAGTGGGCCACGCCGGCGCCGGCCAGCACCGCGTCGAGTTCGGTGTTGAGGGCGCGGCGGTTGTCGACCCGGTCCCGGTTGGTGGCGAACCGCGGGTCGTCGGCCCACTCGGGGTGGCCGAGGACCGCGGACAGCTCGCGGAACTGGGCGTCGTTGCCGACCGCGATCACGAAGTGCCCGTCGTCGGCGGGATACGCCTGGTACGGCACCAGGCTCGGATGCCCGGAGCCGAGCCGTACGGGCCGCTCACCGGTGGCGAAGTATCCGGTGGCCCAGTTGGCGTGCAGGGCGAGCAGCGACTCGTACAGCGAGGTCGTGACGTACTGCCCGCGGCCCGTCCGCTCGCGCTCCACGAGCGCCGAGGTGACGCCGATGATCCCGAAGAGAGCCGCGCCGAGGTCGCCCATCGCGTAGCCGGCTCGTACGGGCGGTCCGTCGGGCTCGCCGGTCAGGGACATCAGGCCGGCGGCGGCCTGCGCCACCATGTCGTAGCCGGGTTCGTCGCGCAGCGGACCGCTCTCGCCGAAGGCGGAGATGTGCAGCACGACCAGGCGCGGGTAGCGCTCGCTCAGCTCGCGGTGGTCGAAGCTGCGGGCCAGCGAGCTGCCGGGGCGGAAGTTCTCGACGACAACGTCCGCGGTGGCGATCAGCCGGTGCGCGGCCTCCTGCCCTTCGGGGGACTTGAGGTCGAGGGTGACGGAGCGCTTGTTGCGGTTGGCGGCCAGGAAGTACGTGGCGTCGGGGCCCTGGAACGGCGGGCCCCAGCCACGCGTCGGGTCACCGCCGTCGGGGTGTTCGACCTTGATGACGTCGGCACCGAGGTCGGCGAGTGACATCGTGACGTACGGTCCGGCGAGGATCTTCGACAGATCCACGACACGGGTTCCGGACAGGGGCTCAGGCATCTGCGGCCTCCTTGGCGTCGGTCAGCGGCACCTGTCCACCGTCGGCCACCTCGGCGAGGCGGTCCAGGGCGGGCCGGGGCAGCGCGTCGGGGTCGTCGAGGAGCGCGCGGTAGGTGTGGGCGACGAGCAGCTTGCGGGCGTTGCCGGTGGCCCACCACTCGTGGTCGCCCTGCTCCAGGAGCAGCGTCGCCATGACGGCGCGGCTCAGCTCGTCCGCGTACCGTCCGATGCGCATCTCCTGTTCGTCCGCGGGGAGTTCGAGGATCGCGTCGCCCTTGGTGCGCAGGGCGTGCCACAGGTCGCCGAGCCGGGTGCCGTAGGTGTCGGCGAGGGTGTGGTGGGCGTCGGTGCGTCGCATGCAGCGCAGGACGTCGAGCGCGATGACGTTCGAGGAGCCCTCCCAGATCGAGCCGAGGTGGGCGTCGCGCAGCAGCCTGGGGTCGACCCAGTCCTCGATGTAGCCGTTGCCGCCGCGGATCTCCATCGTCTCGCCGGTGACGGAGCGGGCCCGCTTGCACAGGGTGTACTTGGCGAGCGGTGTGAGGATCCGCACCAGCTCGCGGGCGGCGCCGTCGCCCCCGTCCGCGGCGTCGAGGCGGGCCGCGGCCTCGAGTACGAATCCCAGCGCGGCCTCCGCGTCGAGCAGCAGGGGCAGCAGGGTGGCCCGCATCAGCGGCTGCTCGAACAGCGGCCGGCCGAAGACCTCGCGCCGGCGGGTGTGGTGCACGGCTTCGCGTACGGCGCGGCGCATGAGGGCGGTGGCCCGCATCGCGTTGGACAGCCGGGAGACGTTGAGCATCTCGGCCATCTGCGCGAAGCCTCGGGTGAGTTCACCGACGGGAGTCGCGTACGCGTCCTCCAGGGTGACCTCGCCGCTCGGGATGGACCGCGAGCCGAGCTTGTCCTTGAGCCGGTCGATACGGATCGCGTTGCGGGAGCCGTCCGGGCGCAGCCGCGGCACCAGGAACATGCCGAGCCCTCGGGTGCCCTCACCCTGGCCGGGCACGCGCGCCAGGGTGAGGACGACGTCCGCGCCCGGGTTGGAGGCGAACCACTTGCGGCCGTTCAGGGTCCAGTGCGTGCCGTGGTCGGTGGCGGCGGTCGCCGTCAGGCCGACATCGGTGCCGCCCTCCCGTTCGGTCATGAACATCGCCCCGGTGGCACGTCGTCCGGGGTCGGTGGAGGTGAGTGCCGTGATCTCGGCGGCGTACCGCTCGGGGTCGAAGAGACGCAGCACGCGCGCGGCGGAGTCGGTCATCGACAGCGGACAGGCCATGCCGAACTCGGACTGGACATAGAGGTACGACAGCGCGTACTTGACGGTGTGCGGGGTCTTCGCGGGCCAGCCGTGCACGCCGGGGCGGTGGGACATGGCGGCGAGTCCGAAGCGTTCGTAGGCGATCTCGGCCAGCCGGTCGTGGGCCGGGTGGAAGTCGATCGCGTCGATGCGCTCGCCGTCCGGCGCGTACGGGCGCAGGCGCGGCGGGTTGGCGTCGGCGATCCTGGCCTGCCGGTCGATCTCGCCGGCCGCGAGCGCACCGAGTTCGACGAGGAGCGGTTCGACGCGGGCACGGTCGTCGGGGTCGAGGACCCGGTCCAGCAGGGGACGCAGGGCCGGGTCCTGATCAGCGAAGTTCATCGCGGTGGTTCTCCTGGAGAGATGGGCCTGAGAGAGAAGGGCCTGCTCAGGCCACGGTTGTGGCGGGTTCCGGGGAGAGCGCCGGAGCCGTCTGTCCGGTGCGGGCGAGCAGCGGGAGCACGCCCGCGACCGTGATCACGACGTATCCGAGGCCGAGGGCGACGACGGACCAGATGGAGCCGGTGGCGGTGAGCAGGTACTGGGAGACGATCGGGGCGGTCCCGGCGAACAGGGCCGTGCACGCCTGGTACGAGAGGGACATGCCGGTGTAGCGGACCTCGACGGGGTAGACGCGGGCGAGGATGCCGGCGAGCGCCGCGTAGTACATGGCGTGCGGGAAGGTGGCGAGGGCCATGCCGAGGACGGCGAGCCAGAAGTTGCCGGTGCCGACAAGGACGAACATCAGCGGCAGCAGCACGAATTCGGGCAGCAGCATCCACAGCACGGCCTTGCGCAGCGGCCATCTCGCGGCGAGGACCGCGCCGAAGGGCTGCACCAGTACCTGGACGACGAGGGCGAGCGAGATGACGGTGAGGAAGGTGGACTTGTCGAAGCCCAGATCGGCGGTCGCCCAGGACAGCGCGAACGTCGTCTTGACGTAGGTGATCGCGACTCCGGCCGTGCCCGCGAACACACCGAGCAGGACGAGCAACGGGTAACTGGAGAGCACGTCCTTGACGGGGAGTCGGGAGGTCCGCTTCCGCTCCAGGACGGCGGCCATCTCGGGGGTCTCGGCGAGCCGCAGCCGGATGAACAGGCCGACGGCGACGAGAACGGCGGAGGCGAGGAAGGGGACGCGCCAGCCCCAGGACTCGAAGGCGGCGTCGGGGAGCTGGACGATGCCGAGGAAGGCGAGCGTGGCGAGGAGGTTGCCGACGGGGGATCCCTGCTGGGCGAAGGCGCCGTAGAGCAACTTCCGTCCGGGCGGGGCGAATTCGGTGGCGATGAGCACGGCACCGCCCCACTCGCCGCCCATGGCGATGCCCTGGATCAGCCGCAGCAGCACCAGCAGGATCGGGGCGGCGGCGCCGATCTGCGCGTATCCGGGGAGCAGCCCGACGCAGAAGGTGGCGCCACCCATCATGGTCAGGGTGACGACGAGGGCCTTCTTACGGCCGCGGCGGTCGCCGAAGTGCCCGAAGACCAGGCCGCCGAGGGGGCGGGCGAGGAAGCCGATCCAGAAGGTGGCGAAGGCGGCGAGGGTGCCGACGGCGGGCGAGGCGTCGGCGAAGTAGACCTTGCCGAGGACCAGCGCGGCGGCCGATCCGTAGATGTAGAAGTCGAACCACTCGATGGTGGTGCCGATGAACGCGCTGATCCCGGCGCGACGCGCGGCACGGGTGGAGGGGCGAGCGGCGGAGGGCCCGGCGGTTGGGGTTCCGGGGGCGGGGGTTCTGGGGACAGGGGTGTCTTGCTGCATGACGAGCGTCCTCTCGTAGCGGCAGATCCCGCCGCTACGTCGGGGCCGAGCGGCCGTCCCCGGTCCTGGGCGGGATGCAGGCCACTGTGCACCCCGGGATTAGGACATGTCCAAGACCAAAAAGACCCTCCGATGAGACGTCATCCGTCATAATCTCCGTCATCCGTCACAGTCGGCGGAGTGGGCAACACACGCTCCGCGACCCGCAGCACCGCCTGGAGAGCCGCCGAGGGATTGCCCGTGCGCCACCCGAGGGCGATCGGCAGCACCGGCACGTCGTCCCCGGTCAGCGGCCGGAACACCACATGCTCCAGGCGGATGGCGCGTGCCGACGCGACCACGACGGCGAGGCCCACCCCGGCGCCCACCAGAGCCAGCATGTTGTACGAGTCGGGGGCCTCCTGGACGATCCGCGGTGCGAACCCGGCCTCGTGGCAGGCCTGCACCATGGCTTCGCGCACCGCGGACCCGCGGGAGACGGGGAAGGTCACGAAGGGTTCGTGCGCCAGGTCGGCGAACGTGACGTCCGGGCGCTGCGCCAGCGGATGGCTGTCCGGCAGGGCGAGCACCAGCCGCTCCATCCGTACGACCCGGGTGCTGATCCCACGCCGCACCGGCAGGGCCACGAAACCGACGTCCAGTGAGCCGTCCGCGATCCGGCCGAGAGCCTCACCGGTGTACGTCTGTCCCTCCAGGACCAGCTCGATGCCGGGCAGTTCGGAGGTGACGGCCCGGGTGAGCAGGGGCAGCGCCGAGTAGCTGCTGGCGCCCGCGAAGCCGATCGTGACCCGGCCGACCTCGCCCAGATGGGCGGCCCGCACGGTACGGCGCACCGCGGACGCCTCGGCCAGCAGGTGCCTGGCCGGCTCCAGCAGCGCCTGCCCGGCGGCGGTGAGCCGCACGGAACGGGTGGTGCGCTCGAAGAGCTTGACCCCGAGGTCCCGTTCGAGCAGCCGGATCTGCTGGCTGAGCGGTGACTGGGCGATGTGCAGCCGCTCGGCGGCCCGCCCGAAGTGCAGTTCCTCGGCAACGGCGACGAATCCGGAAAGGTGACGTAGCTCCACCCCACAGACAATGCCAGGGGTCGGCGGGCGGGGTGACCGGCGGGCGGGCCGGGGCGCCGTACTGCCCGCCCGCCGATGTCCGTGATCAGTCGGTGACGCGGATGACGATCTTCCCGAAGGCCCCGCGGGCGAGGTGCTCGTAGGCCTGGTGGGCGTCCTCGAAGCCGTACACGGTGTCGATGACCGGTTCGATGCCCTGCTTCTCGATGAACTCGTTCATCTCCAGGAAGGCGCGCCGGTGGCCGACGGCGATGCCGCGGATCTGGACCTGGCTGAACAGCAGGGGCAGTACGTCCAGCGGGGCGACCTGCCCGCCGAGGAAGCCGATCAGGGAGATGTGTCCGGCGGCCCGGGTCGCGTGGACGGACTGGTTGATGCCGTCGCCGCCGACGACCTCGATGACCTGGTCGACGCCCTGGCCGTCGGTGAGTTCGCGGGCGCGCTCGGCCCAGTCGGGGGTGGTGCGGTAGTTGATCAGCTCCTGCGCGCCCATCTCGGCGACCCGCTGCAGCTTCTCGTCGCTGCTGGACGTGGCGATGACCCGCGCGCCCAGGGCGTTGGCGAGCTGCACGGCGAACAGCGAGACACCGCCGGTGCCCTGGACCAGGACGGTCTGGCCGGCCTCCAGCCTGCCGTACTCGACCAGCGCGAACCATGCGGTGAGGGCGGCGATGGGCAGGGTGGACGCCTGCTCGTCGGTGAGGTGGGCGGGGGTGGGTACCGCCGAGGACGCCTCCAGGATCATGTACTCGGCGAGGCCGCCGTTGAGGGGCAGGCCCAGGCAGTAGTCGGGCTCGTCACGGGCGGGCGCGCCGTCCAGCCAGTGCGAGTAGAGGTGCGACATCACACGGTCGCCCGGCTTGAACTCCGTGACCCCGGGGCCGACTTCGGCGACCACGCCGGCCGCGTCGCTCACCGGGATGAGGTTCTTGGGCATCTTGTCGGGGTCGTAGGCACCGTCGACGATCGCCTTGTCGCGGTAGTTGAGGGAGACGGCGGTGACCTTGACCAGGATCTCGCCCGGTCCGGGCTTCGGGGTGGGCGTCTCCTTCAGGACCAGGTTGTCGAGGCCGAAGTCCTCAAGCTGCCATGCACGCATCGGACAGGGTTCCTTTCGGTGGGGGGTGTGGAGGGGAACGGACTTGTGGTCTGTCAGCGGGTGGGGGTCGGGAAGTGCGGCAGGACGTCGTCCGCGAGTTCGTGCAGGACCTCCGCCACGGGGCGCTCGCCGGGGCGCAGGCTCAGGGACAGATGCGCGACGCCCAGCTCGCTCATGGCGTGGAGGTGTTCGACGAGGGCCTTGCGACCCGTGCGCAGGCCGAGACGGATCGGGCTGCGCGGGGCGTCGGGGTCCTCGGTGAGGTCCAGCAGCATGGGTGTCAAGTACGGCTTCGGCGTACCGAGCGCATGGGTGCGGGCACGCCAGCCGTCGAGATGCCGGGCCGCGGCCGCCAGGTCGCGCGGGTAGTTGAACCAGCCGTCGACGTGGGCGCCGAGCCAGTCGAGATCCTGCCCCGCGCGCCCTGCGACGACCACCGGCACGCTGCCTCCGGCCGGCTTGGGCAGGACGTCCAGCCGGCGCTCCGCCTTCAGCCCGAGGGCGGGCACCGTGATGCCGCTGCCTGGGGGCGGAGCGGCCCATGCCTGCCGGAGGATCGCCAGGTTGTCCCGGAAGGTGGCCGCGCGCTTGCCGAAGTCCTCGCCGAAGAGCGGGTATTCGATGGGGCGGTCCCCGCCCGCCAGGCCCAGCACGAAACGGCTGCCCGAGAGGTGGTCGACGGTCGCCGCCGCCTTCGCCACCAGCAGCGGTTCGCGCAGCGGGAGCACGACGGCCGCGGTGCCCAGCACGATGCGCCGCGTCACGGCCGCCAGGTACCCGAGGTGGGTGAAGGTCTCGAACACCGAGCCGGCGTCGCCGAACTCCACGGGGTCGTGCAGCGGCACGTCCCGTACCCACAGGGCGGCGAAGCCCAGCCGGTCGGCCAGCTGTGCCGTCTCCGCGTGCGCGGCCAGATCGGCGACCCCGAACGGGCGCCCGGCAGCGTGATCGCGTTGCAGCCGGGAGGGTCCCCAGTCGTTGTCGAGGGGCAGCTCGAGTCCGACGGTGAGGGTGCCCGCAGGGTTCAGAAGGTGATCCAGTGCAGTGCTCATGGTGGGTCCACGTACTGATCGGAGGCGGAGAGGGAGGAGCCGGTCAGCCGCAGAACCCCGGAATCCACGCATCGGGCGTCCGCCGCTGTGGATCCACTCAAACACATGTTTCGACGAGCGTCAAACTTTGACCGTCGTCGACATATACCCCGGAACGAGAAGCCGTCGATTATTCGACAGGGGTCGTACGATGGACGTGCCCCATTCAAGTCTCAAGGAGTCATCGTGGCCCGCCCCCGAACCTCTGCACGGACCGTCGAGCACCCCTCCATGGCGGAGGTCTCACTGCAACAGGTACTGGAGGCGCTGGCCGAACCCGTGCGGCGCACCGTGGTGTCCCAGCTGGCCACGGCCGGAGAGGACATCAGCTGCGGGACGTTCGACGTAGAGGTCTCGAGGTCGACCCTGACGCACCACTTCAACGTCCTGCGGGAGGCCGGGGTGATCCGGCAGTACTACGTGGGGACGACGAAGATGAACTCGCTGCGCACCGACGAGATGGAAGAGCGCTTCCCCGGCCTGCTGTCGGCACTGGTGACCGCCTCCGCCCTGGAAGCGGACGCACCCACGCACTGACACCCACCCCCGCACGCCACCCCTCGGGGCTCCGCCCTCGCAATTTCGATGACGGTCGTAATACCATGGCTGTCGAAATAGTGCTGCGTGAGCGAGAAGGGCGTCGGCTGTGGCCAAGGTGGTGCGGTTTCATGAACTGGGCGGGCCCGAGGTCCTGCGGTTGGAGGACCACAACCTCGGAGCCCCGGGCCCGGGTGAGGTCCTCCTGGACGTCGAGGCGATCGGCCTGAACAGGTCGGAGGCCAACTTCCGGCAGGACCGGTATCTCGACCGGGTCCGCGCCCTGCCCTCGGGGCTCGGTTACGAGGGCTCCGGGCGCGTCCGGGCCGTCGGCGAGGGCGTCACCGGCTTCGCGCCGGGCGACCCGGTCAGCGTCCTGCCCGTCTTCGCCCGGTCCCGCCACCACCTGTACGGCGAGCAGGCCGTCGTACCCGCCTCCGCGCTGGTGCACCGGCCGGCGCAGGTGGACGCGGTCACGGGCGCGGCCACCTGGATGGCGTTCCTGACCGCCTACGGGGCGCTCGTCGAGGTCCTCCGGCTCCGGCCCGGCGACCACATCGTGATCACCGCCGCGACCAGCAGCGTCGGGCTGGCCGCGATCCAGGTGGCGTTGCGCCTGGGTGCGGTCCCGATCGCCACCACGCACTCCCCCGCGAAGGAGGCGCGGCTGCGCGACGCGGGCGCCGCGCACGTCGTCGTCACCAGCCGCGACGACCTCGCCGACGCCGTGCTGAAGGCGACGGGCGGCCGGGGCGCCGAGGCGGTCTTCGACGCCGTCGCCGGGCCGGCCGTCGAGGATCTGGCGCGGGCCACCGCCCCCGACGGGGTCATCCTGATCCACGGTTCCCTGTCCGGCCGGCCCACCCCGATGCCCGGACTGGACCGGATGCACCCGGTCTTCGTCCGCCCCTACACCCTCTTCGAGTTCACCGGCGACACCGCGCGCCTGGACCGGGCCCGGCACTTCATCACCACCGGCCTGGTCTCCGGTGCCTTCACCCCGGTCATCGACCGCATCTTCGACCTCGCCGACATCGTCCAGGCCCACCAGTACCTCGAAGCGGGCGCCCAGGTCGGCAAGGTCGTCGTCATCGTCACGCGCGAGGAGAGCGCCTCATGAAGTTCGGCTTCATCATGTTCCCCACTCAACAGGCCATTCCGCCGGGGGACTTCGGCGTGCTCCTGGAGGACCGCGGCTTCGAGTCGCTGTTCATGCCCGACCACACCCACATCCCGGCCGTCACCCCCGAGCGCTACGACGTCCTGAACCTCGCGCCGGAGTTCAAGAACGGCATGGACGCGTTCGTCGCCCTGGGCGCCATCGCGCAGGCCACCACGACCCTCCAGATCGGCACGGCCGTGCTGCTGGTCACCGAGCGGGACCCGATCGTGACGGCGAAGGAGGTCGCCTCGGTCGATGTGCTGTCGGGCGGCCGGATGCACTTCGGTGTCGGCCCGGGCTGGATCAACCAGGAGATGCGCAACCACGGCACCAACCCGGACGACCGCTGGCGCGTCATGCGCGAGCGCGTCGAGGCCATGCGGCAGATCTGGACCCATGACATCGCCTCCTACCACGGCGACTTCGTGAACTTCGACCACGTCACCTCCTGGCCGAAGCCCGTCCGGAAGCCCCACCCGCCCATCCTGGTGGCCGGCAACGGACCCAACGTAGCCAAGCGCGTCATCGCGTACGGCGACGAGTGGATCCCCATGCTCCGCCCCGGCGTCCTCGACGACATCGCCGAGTTCAAGAAGACCGCCCGCAGACCCGGCAGCGACGAGCCCCTTCCCGTCACCCTCTTCGGCGGCGAGCTGGAGGACGTCGACGCCTACGCGGCCGCGGGAGTGGACCGTGTGCTGTTCTGGGTACGTCCCCAGGACACCGCGCGGATGACCAGAACCGTCGACCAGATCGCCCTCCACCTCGGCGGTCGCCTGGGTTGAGGCTCGTACACGCCCTGGGCGATGGCGCTGCCGTCGCCGGAATCGGCAGCCGCCTCGGCAGTTATTGCAGATTGCAAGCACTGTTAGGCTGCGGCGCATGCAACCCCGTTGGCTCTCCGCCCAGGAACTGCGGGCCTGGCGCGCCTACCGTGGCCTGAGCCTGGTCCTCGAGGACACCCTCGACCAGCAGCTGCGGCACGAGTCGGGGCTGAGCCACCTGAACTACTCGGTGCTGGTGTTCCTCTCCGAGGCGCCGGAGCGGCGGCTGCGCATGACCGACCTCGCCGAACAGCTGAAGATCGCCCGCACCCGGCTCTCCTACACCATCGGTCGCATGGAGGAGGACGGCTGGGTCCGCCGGGAGGACTCCCCGGGCGACAAGCGGGGCCAGCTGGCGGTGTTGACCTACGCAGGCATGGCGGCCCTGGAAGACGCCGCCCCCGGACACGTCGCCATCGTCCGCGCGGCCGTCTTCGACCGCCTCACCCCCGAACAGGCCCAGGCGTTCGGCGAGGCCTGCGAGATCATCCTGGCCGGCCTCACCGGCCCGGAGCGGCCGGCCCTTCCGGCGGATCTTCCCTGGCGCCGGTAGCCACAGCGCTGATCACGCCGTCCGCGCTCCCCATGTCACAGCCTGCCGGGCTGTCTCGTCCCAGGTCTCGGAGACAGGCTCCGGCAGGGGAAAGGTGAGGGTCATGCGGGTGTTCGTTGCGGGCGGGTCCGGGGTTCTGGGACAGCGGCTGGTGCCGCAGCTGGTGGCACGGGGGCATCAGGTGACGGCCACGACGACGAACAGGGCCAAGCTGGGCCTGATCGAGCGGCTCGGCGCGGACGGCGTCGTGATGGACGGCCTGGATGCGGCATCGGTCGGTGAAGCCGTGGCCAACGCCCGGCCGGACGTGATCGTGCACCAGATGACCGGGATCAGTCTCGCTCACGCCGGCAAGCCCGACCTCAAGCACTTCGACCGGTGGGCCGTCCCCACCATCCGGCTGCGCACCGAGGGAACGGACCACCTGCTGGCCGCGGCCGAGGCGACCGGCGTGCCGCACTTCGTCGCACAGGGCTACGCCAACTGGAACGGCATCCGCGAGGGCGGCTGGGTGAAGACCGAGGAGGACCCGCTGGACCTGCACGAGGGAACCCCTGCGTACCCGGCGATGGCGGCGGTCCACCACGTCGAGGACGCGGTCGGCAAGGCCGGCGGCGCGGTGCTGCGCTACGGCGGGTTCTACGGGCCGGGCGCCACCGACGACCAGCTCGTGCTCGTGCGCAAGCGGCAGTTCCCGCTGGTCGGGGACGGCACCGGCTACGCCTCGTGGGTACATCTCGACGACGCTGCGAGCGCCACCGTCCTGGCCGTGGAGCAGCAGGCGAGGGGGGTGTTCAACATCGTCGACGACGAACCGGCCCCGGAGAGCGAGTGGTTGCCCCATCTCGCGGCCTGCGCGGGGGCGAAGCGGCCGATGCGGGTCCCCAAGTGGCTGGCCCGGCTGCTGGCCGGGGACGTGGTGGTGACGATGATGACCGAGGGGCGCGGCTTCTCCAATGCCAAGGCCAAGCGGGAACTCGGCTGGCAGCTGCGCTATCCGTCGTGGCGGCAGGGATTCAAGGAGGGGCTGGCGTGAGCCGGGTCGAGGAGTTCGAACAGCTGCGGCCGCTGCTGTTCTCGATCGCCTACCGGATCCTGGGCAGCGTGAGCGAGGCCGAGGACGCGGTCCAGGAGACCTGGCTGCGCTACGAGGCCTCCCCCGTGCAACCGACGTCGGCCAAGGCCTATCTCTCGGCCGTGGTGAGCCGGATCTCGATCGACGTGCTGCGCTCGGCCCGGGTCAGGCGCGAGGAGTACGTCGGCCCGTGGTTCCCCGAACCGCTGCTGGCCGACCCCTACCAGGACCCCGAGCGCTCGGCGGAGCTGGCCGACTCCCTGTCGATGGCCGCCCTGTTGCTGCTCGAACGGCTCACCCCGCTGGAACGCGCGGTGTTCGTCCTGCGGGAGGTGTTCGCCTTCGGCTTCCCGGAGATCGCCTCGGCGGTGGGTAGATCGGAGGCGGCGTGCCGTCAGCTCGCGGTACGGGCGCGGCGCCACATGGACGCGGGCCGGCCCCGCTTCGAGGCCGACCGGCAGGAGCGCGAGGAACTCGCCGAGCGATTCTTCGACGCCTTCCGGGAAGGGGACGTCGACGCGCTGCAGAAGCTGCTGGCCGCCGACGTGTCGATGGTCGGCGACAGCGGCGGCAAGGCACCGCAGTGGGGTCGGGGCATCTTCGGCGCCGGGAACGTGACCCGGCTGCTCGCCTGGATCTTCCCCGCACTCGTCCGGATCGGCGTGACGTTCGAGCCGCACGAGGTGAACGGCCGGCCGGGTGCGGTCTTCCGCGACCGGGACGGCAGGATCCTCAACACCTGGACGCTCGACGTACTCGACGGACAGATCCAGACGATCCGCTCGGTGGTCAACCCCGACAAGCTCGGGCACATGGGCCCGGTGGCGGACGCCTGGGCGCTCGCCCGCGAGGCGAACCGGGCCCGCCGGTCCACGGACTGACACGGATCTCGACGGCCTCCCCGGTGTCCGGCCCGCTCAGCGGGTCGGCTCGTAGGTGAGCTGCTTGATCTGGCGCAGGCTGAGGACGGTCTCGACGCTCTGGACTCCGGCGAGTGCGCCGATCTTCTCGCTCAGGTACCGGTACAGCTCACCGGTGTCGGAGCTGAGAACGGAGGCGACGACGTTGGCCTGTCCCGTGATGGCCGCGGCGAAGCGGACCTCGCGGTGTTCCGCGAGCGCCCGTCCGACCTCGGCGAGGGCCGAGGGCGCCACGGTGAGCCACAGCATCGCTCCGACGCCCTGGCCCAGCGGCGCGGTGTCGTGCTGAACGTCGAAGTAGAGCACGCCCGAAGAGCGCAGGCGTTCGATGCGTCTCTTGACCGCCGACTCCGACTGACCGGTGGCGGACTGGAGTTCGCTGAAGGTGGCCCGCCCGTCGCGGCCGAGCAGGGCCAGCAGCGCCTCGTCGTCCGCGTCGAGGGTGACGGTCCCGGAGCGGGGTTCGGCCCGGGGCGGGCGCAGCGCTGCCACCTGCTCGGGGTCGAGCGCCTGGATCTTGTCGAGCCAGGCGAGCGGTCCCCCGTAGAAGATGTGCAGCAGGCAGTGGGCGCTGACGGAGGTGACGCGGGGTGTGCGCCGCAGACGGTCGAAGAGGAGTTCGTCGCGGTCCTTCTCGCTGCGGGGCTTCATCGCGCACATGACCTCGGTGCCGCCGGCGATGAGGTCGACGTACCGGGTGTCGGAGCGGCGGGCCAGAGCGATCGCGAGCTGCTCGGCCACGTCGGGGGTGCAGCCCAGCCGGACGATCCAGGCGGTACGGCCGAGCCTGGCCTCGTCGACCACCCCGAGCACCCGCAGCCCGGCGGTGGTGCGCAGCCGTCGGAAGCGCCGTGCGACGGTCTGGTCGGACACTCCCAGGACGTCCCCGATACGGCTGAACGCGGCCCGTCCGTCGAGTTGCAGGGCCTGGAGCAGCTTGAGGTCCAGTGAGTCGAGGGGCTGAACATCCAAGGCGGCCCTCCTTGTTCTGGGCGGAAAACGGTCCATGGGCGGCGCTGCGGGACCCTGCGCGGGTCGGCTGCTGCCGTGCGGGCGGGGCCCGGGACCATTGCACCGGTCCCGGGCCCCGCCGAGGGCGCCGTACCCGTCCCCACGGACGGCGCCTGTACCTGGTCGGCGTACTGCCCCTGCGTCACGCTCGACCGGGCACGTGTGATGTCACCTCTCCGCGGCGTTGCCCGCCAGGGAGGTCGCTCCCCCGTGTCGCGGCGCGGGCACCTCCTGACGGGGGCCGGCGCCCGCGGGCGGTGCCGTGTGCCGGGGGCGGCGCAGCATGAGTGCTCCGAGGGCGGCGGCGAGCAGGGTCAGTACGGCGGAGACGATCAGGCAGAGATGCAGTCCGTCCAGGAAGGCCTCGGACAGTGCCCCCAGTACGCGGGGCGTGTCCGCACCGAGGTCGACCCCGGCGACGGCCCCGATTCCGCCGTGCTCGGCGACCGTCCGGACCTGCTCGACCGTCCGCCCGGTCAGTCCGGCGTCGGTGAGGTGGCCGGGCAGGGCGTCGACGGCCTTGGTGGACAGCAGGGCGCCCAGGACGGCCGGGCCGAGCGCGGCGCCGACCTGGCGGAAGGCGTTGTTGCCGGCGGCGGCCATGCTCGCCTGGTGGAACGGAACGGCGCTCACCGCTGTGGCGGTCATCGGCGTGATGACGAAGGCCAGACCGAGTCCGAGCAGGGCCAGCCGCCAGGCCATCGAGCCGAACGAGGTGTGCGCACCGAGGTCGGTGAGGGTGAGCAGGGCGGCCGTGGTGACCAGCAGGCCGCCCGGTATGAGGACGCGCGGCGAGACGCGGTGGACGAGCCGGCCGACGGGGGCGCCGAGCAGGAGCGGGACACTGGTCACCATCAGCAGGCGCCAGGCGGCGTCCAGGGTGGACAGCCGCTGGACCATGCCGAAGTAGAGGCTGAGGGCGAAGAAGAACCCGATCAGGCCCAGGAAGCTGATCATGGCGATCAGCGTGGTGGCGGTGAAGGCCGGGCTGCGGAACAGCGTCAGGTCCAGCATCGGGCTGGAGCTGCGGCGTTCGACCAGGACGAACCCGACGGCGGCCACGGCTGCGGTGGACAGCGCCACCATGACCTTGACGTCGGTGAAGGACTCGGCTCCGCCCTCGATGATCCCGTAGACGAGTGCCGTGATCGCCGGCGCGGCGGTGATCTGGCCGGGCCAGTCCAGCCGACGGGTGCCCGGGGCCCGGGAGTCGGTCAGGAGCTTCGCGGCGAAGGCCATGGCGAGCAGCGAGGCGGGGAGGGCGAGGAGGTAGATCCAGCGCCAGGCGAAGTGGTCGAGGACGGTGCCCGCGATGACCGGGCCCAGGGCCAGGGCGGCGGTGAGGGACGTGGCCCACAGACCGATGAACCTGCCGCGCTCGCGCGGGTCCGGGACGGCGTGGCTGATCAGGGCGAGGGTGGTGGGAAGCAGCGCGGCCGACCCCAGTCCGGCCAGCGCCTGGCCGGCCCAGACGGCCTGGACGGACTGGGCGCACAGGGCGACGAGGGCGCCCAGGCTGCTGAGGGCGAGGCCCGCCTGGTAGACCTTCTTGCGGCCGTGGACGTCGCCGAAGACGCCGGCGGTCAGGATGAGGGCGGCCATGGGCAGGACGAACGCGTCGGAGACCCAGGACAGCTGGGAGGTCGAGGCGTGGAGCGCCCGCTGGATGGCGGGCAGGCTCGCCGAGACGGTGGTCACCGGCAGGTAGGCGACGAACACGCCGACGCAGGCCATGACGAGCGTGGCGGCCCGCCGTTCCTGTGGCGCGGTCCCCATGGTCGTGGCATTCACGGAAGTACTCCCTTGCGGCGCCGAAGGCGCTGGGCACTGGGGTTGGCTGACTCCGGACACCCTCCGTGCCGCCACCGGCCGAAGCCAGCCACCACCTGCCGGACCCCGGACATCCGACATCGGAGCCCGGTGTTCCGGGGATTTCCGACGAGCGCTGCCGACGGGAAAAGCCGAGGAAGACCGGCCGGAAGCCGCGATGTGCGGAACCCGAAGCCACCATCTGCGGAACCCGCGGCCTTCGGGACCCCTCTAGAGGGGTGACGCCGCGCGCAGTGCCCGGGTCCTCGGCCGTCCCGCCGGAGGCGGGCGGAGGGGAAGGACGGAACGTGCGGAACCGGGAGACGGCGCGGGCCGTGCCCAGGGACGGAACGCGCATCGGCCGGATCGGGCGCTCTCCGGTGCGCTGGCACAACGCGCTGCTGACCCTGTGGACGGCCGTCTGGTTCGTCGTGGCCGAGCGTCATGGGGCCGTGTCCTGGCACTATCTGAGGACCGGCCAGGAACTGCTCTTCCGGCAGATCCCCGGCGGTGGCCTCGCGCTCTACGCCAACCACCCCGAGCTGCAGATCGGCCCGGTCAGCTTCCTGGTCGCCGCGCTGTTCGAACCGTTCCCCGTCGAGGTGGGCGAGAAGCTCGCCGATGCCTTCATGTCGGGTCTTGGCCTGTACATCCTGGTGCTGGTCGGCCGCGCCGCCGCCGACCACTACCGGGGCACCGGGCTCAACCACAAGCGTCTCCAGCAGCGTGTGCTGATCGCCGGGGCGGCCTTCATCCCCATGTGGGTGGAGGTCGCGGTGCGGTTCGCGCATCTCGACGACGTCCTGGCGCTGTTCTTCACCACGCTGGCCGTGCGGGCGCTGGTCCGTGGCAAGGCGACCTCGGTCGGTGTCCTGCTGGCGCTGGCGGTCGACTCCAAACCCTGGGCGGTCGGCTTCCTGCCCCTCCTCCTGGCACTGCCACGCCCCGCGCGGCTGCGCTCCGCCGCCTGGGCGTTCGGCCTGGTGGCCGCGGCCTGGCTGCCCTTCTATCTCACCCACATGGAGACCCTGGCCGCGGCCCGCTTCACCATTCCCAACCAGCCGGCGTCGTCCCTGCGCTGGTTCGGGGTGCACGACGCCGCCACCCCCTGGTGGGACCGTCCGGCCCAGATGACCCTGGGCATCGCCCTCGGCGCACTGGCCGTCCGCCGCCACCGCTGGCCGGCGGTCGTGCTGCTCGCCGCCGACGCCCGTATCGTCCTGGACCCGAGCGTGTACACGTACTACAACGCCTCGGTCCTCCTCGGAACCCTGATCTGGGACTCGATCGGCCAGCGCCGTCTGGTCCCCTGGGTCAGCTGGATCGCCCTCCTCTCCCTCTACGGCAGCGCCCTGCTGGTCCCCTCCGATTCCGCGCAGGGCTTCATCCGCCTCGCCTTCGCGCTGGGCTCCGCCGCGTACGTCCTGTGGTGGCCCCAGCGCACACCGCGCGCCAGGCGCGGGGGCCGGCGGCCGCAGAATCCACCGCCGGGGCCGTCCGAGGGGGACGCCGTGGGAGTGCCTCACCAGAGGTCGTCGCCCTGGGGGAGCAACGCGACGGGCGGAGCGAAACACCCCTTCTGAAGACAACTCGGGGTGATGGTGCGATTACCCTTTGCACCCATGAGGGCTTGCCCGGGTCACCCCAGCTGCCGCTCGGTGTCGCGCACCGTGGCGGCCGTCGCGGTGCTCCTGGCCGCTCTCATGCACCTGCTGGCCTGCGCCCACGGACCGGAGTCGCGGGCCTCGGCCCGATCGGACGCCGTACCGACCGTCCGCGTCGCCTTCGCCCAGCCCGGCGCCTTCTCGCCGGCCCCGGCCTGCCGGCCGTCGGACCAGGACCCGGGCCACGACCACGAACCGCACTGCTGCGGCGGAGACGAACCGACGATCCAGGCACCGCGGGGAGTGGCCCGGTCCCTGCCGACGGTTCAGGAGGCGCTGCCGGTCATCGTGCCCGCCTCCGGTTCGGGACAGGTGCCGCCGTCGGCGCAGCCACCGGCTGCCGGGACGGCCGACTTCTCCGTGGGACCCTCACCGGCTCGCCTGGGCGTGTGGCGGACCTGATCGTCGCTCGGCCGCGCCCGACTCCCCCGCTTCCGCCGGGCGCGGCAGCCGATCACCGCCGTATCCCTACCCACGGCCGGTAGCCGTGCGCGGCCCGGCCGCAGGAGAAGCACGCCATGAACGACCCCACCAGCACGCTCTCCGGACTCGTCGGAGACACCCCGGTCCTGTGGATCGGCGAACCCTTCACCGCCGCGGGACGCGGTTTCTGGGCCAAGCTCGAAGGACACAACCCCGGCGGCATCAAGGACCGCACCGCCCTGTACATGGTGCACGCGGCCCGCGGACGCGGAGAGCTGCGGCCCGGCGCGCGGATCGTGGAGTCCACCTCCGGCACCCTCGGCCTCGGTCTGGCCCTGGCCGGCGCCACCTTCGGACACCCCGTCACGGTCGTCTCCGACACCGGCATGGAGCCCCTGATGACCGGCCTCCTCACCGCCCACGGCGCCGAGGTCGAGGTGGTCGAGGCCCCGCACCCCACCGGCGGCTGGCAGCAGGCCCGGCGGCACCGCGTCGCCGAACTCCTGGCCGCACACCCCGGCGCGTGGTGCCCGGACCAGTACAACAACCCCGACAACGTGGCCGCCTACGCGCCGCTCGCCCGTGAACTGGCCGCCCAACTGGGCCGTGTCGACACGCTCGTGGTCTCCGTCGGCACCGGCGGGCACTCGGCCGGCATCGCCTCCGAGCTGCGCCGCCACTGCCCCGGGCTGCGTGTCGTCGGGGTGGACGCGACCGGTTCGACGATCTTCGGGCAGCCCGCCGCGCCGCGCCTGATGCGCGGACTGGGCAGCAGCATCCACCCGCGCAACGTCGCCTACGGCCTCTTCGACGAGGTCCACTGGGTCGCCGCCCCGGAAGCGGTCTGGGCGGCCCGCCGCCTGGCCCGCGACCACTACGCGACCGGCGGTTGGAGCGTCGGTGCCGTCGCCCTCGTCGCGCGCTGGCTGGCCCGCACCCGGCCGGCCGGCGAGCGGATCGTCGCGGTCTTCCCCGACGGCCCGCAGCGGTACGTCGGCACGGTCTACGACGACACCTACTGCCGCGCGCACGACCTGCTCGGCCGACCGCCCGCCGACGACCCCGACGAGATCGCCGACCCCGGCGTACGGGCCGTCACCCGCTGGACCCGCTGCACCCGTGTCGTCGACCCGCTCGCCAGCGGCGACACCCCGAGGCCGACCGGGGTCGCCCGATGAAGCGGCTGTGGCAGCAGATCCGTTCCTTTCCGCCCGCCGTACGGGTGTTGATGGCCAACCAGTTCGGCATCAACCTCGCCTTCTACATGCTCATGCCCTACCTGGCCGCCCATCTCTCCGGCGAACTCGGCCTGGCCGCCTGGGCGGTGGGTCTCGTGCTCGGCGTGCGCAACTTCTCCCAGCAGGGCATGTTCCTGATCGGCGGCACCATCGCCGACCGCTTCGGCTACAAGGCGCCGATCATGGCCGGGTGTCTCCTGCGCACCCTGGGTTTCGCCCTGCTCGGCTGGGTCGACAGCCTGCCCGCCCTGGTCGCCGCCTCCGCGGCCACCGGTTTCGCCGGCGCCCTGTTCAATCCGGCCGTGCGTGCCTGTCTCGCCGTCGAGGCGGGCGACCGCCGCGTCGACGCCTTCGCGACGTTCAACGTCTACTACCAGGCGGGCATGCTGCTCGGCCCGGTCGTCGGACTCGTCCTGCTGGCGGCCGACTTCCGCTTCGTGTGCGTGGTGGCCGCCGCCGTGTTCTGCGCGCTCACGCTGCTCCAGTGGAGGGCCCTGCCGGCCCGGCACGTCGAGCCGGGCGGCGCCGGGCGGGACCGCGTTCTGACGCAGTGGCGGACGGTCGTCGCCAACCGGCCCTTCCTGCTCTTCGCCACGGCGATGATCGGCTCGAACGTGCTGACCTTCCAGATCTACCTGGCCCTTCCGCTCACCGCGGCCCACGCTCTCGGCGCACGCGGTACGACGGTGACCAGCGGGCTCTTCGTGGTCTCGGCCGCGGTGGCCGTCGCGGGACAGCTCCGTCTGACCAGTTGGGCGAAGGCGCGGTGGGAGCCCGCCGAGGCGCTGGTGCGGGGGCTGGTCGCGATGGGGCTGGCCTTCCTTCCCCTGGCGCTCACCCCGCAGGGCTCGCCGGTCGGGGTGCCGGCCGCGCTGTTCGTGGCCGTGGTGCTGCTCTCGGCGGGAGCGGCGGTGACCTATCCGTTCGAGATGGACACGGTCGTCGCCCTCTCCGGAGGCCGTCTGGTCGCCACGCACTACGGCCTCTACAGCACCGTCTCCGGCCTGGGCATCACCCTCGGCAACCTCGTCACCGGAGCCCTGCTGGACTTCGCCACCCGGCACGACGCGTTCTGGCTCACCTGGGCGGCCCTGACCGGTACCGGATTCGTCTGCGCCGCCGCCGTCAGCGGCCTCGCCCGCGCCGGACACCTGGCGCGACGGCTGCCGCAGCCCCTCCCGGCACAGCATGCGTGACACCGCACCCGCAGGCAGACTCGACCCGAGACAGGCCGCCGCCACGAAGGGTACGCACATGGATGCGATCGGCCACGCGCTGGCCATTGCCGGCTCGATGACCTGGGCGATCACCTGGGCGCTGATCCTGGGCTTCGCCCTGTCCGCCGTCGTGCAGGCGGTGGTGCGCCGGTCCACGGTCGTACGCCTGCTCGGGGACGACCGGCCGCGTACGCTCGCCCGGGCCGCGGGGCTCGGCACGGCTTCGTCCTCCTGTTCGTACGCGGCCGTCGCGCTCGCCCGCTCGCTGTTCAGCAAGGGCGCGAACTTCACCGCGGCGATGGCGTTCGAGATCGCCTCGACCAACCTGGTGGTGGAACTGGGCGTGATCCTGGCGCTGCTGATGGGCTGGCAGTTCACCGCCGCGGAGTTCGTCGGCGGCCCGGTGATGATCGTCGTACTCGCCGTCCTCTTCCGCGTCCTGCTGCGTGAGCGCCTGCTCCACGAGGCACGGGAGCAGGCCGACCGCGGGCTGGCGGGGTCCATGGAGGGACATGCGGCGATGGACATGTCCGTGCGGGGCGAGGGCGGCTTCGCCCGGCGCCTGTTCTCCCGCGAAGGGTTCACCTCCGTCTCGCACATCTTCGTCATGGAGTGGGCGGCGATTCTGCGTGACCTGGTGGCGGGCCTGCTCATCGCCGGGGCGATCGCCGCCTGGGTGCCGGACGCGTTCTGGCACACGTTCTTCCTCGCCGACGATCCGGCCGTGGCGAAGGCGATCGGGCCGCTCGTCGGCCCGCTGGTGGCGATCGCGGCGTTCGTCTGCTCGATCGGGAACGTGCCGCTGGCCGTGGTGCTGTGGAAGGGCGGCATCAGCTTCGGCGGCGTGATCGCCTTCATCTACGCGGACCTGGTGATCCTGCCGATCCTGAACATCTACCGGAAGTACTACGGAGCGCGGACGGCCGTCTTCCTCTTCGCCACGTTCTACGCGGCGATGGCGGTCGCCGGGTACACCGTGGAGTTCGCCTTCGGCGGGCTCGGCCTCATCCCCGACCAGGCCGATGCGAGGATCCCGGAGGAAGGCGTCAGCTGGGACTACACGACCTGGCTGAACATCGCGTTCCTGCTGCTCGCGGCAGTCCTCGTCGTACGTTTCCTGCGCACCGGCGGACCCGCGATGCTCCGGATGATGGGCGGCTCCCCGGGTCACGCGGAAGTCGCGTGACCCGGGGCCGCGCGCTCAGCCGGCGGCGGCGCCGAACCACCTGGGCAGCCGGCCGAGCAGATCCTGCTGATCCTCACCGACCCAGGCCACGTGGCCGTCCGGGCGCAGCAGCACCGCGGGGCCGTCCAGCTCCTCGCTGACGTCGACGACGTGGTCGACGCGGTCGGCCCAGCCCGCCACCGAGAGCCGGCCGGTCTGGTCGAGCAGCAGTCCGCGGCCGCCGTGCATCAGCTCGTAGAGGCGCCCCCGCTTCAGCTCCACGTCCCGCATCCGCCGGCCGAGCAGTTCATGCCCCTCGCCGAAGTCGTAGCGGACGCCGACCGCGGTGATGATGCCCGTCACGTACCGGTTCACCTCCTCGAAGTCCATCAGCTTCGAGAACAGCTCCCGCAGCGCGGTCGCTCCCGGATCGGTCCCCAGCAGGGTGATCTGCGCGCGGGTGTTCTCCAGCACCGCGGCGCCCACCGGGTGCCGTTCGGCGTGGTAGCTGTCCAGCAGGTCCTCCGGCGCCCAGCCGTCCACCGCGGCGGCCAGCTTCCAGCCGAGGTTGAAGGCGTCCTGCACGCCGAGGTTGAGCCCCTGCCCACCGGTCGGCGGGTGGATGTGCGCCGCGTCGCCGGCCAGCAGCACCCGGCCGACCCGGTAACGCTCGGCCTGCCGGGTGGCATCGCCGAACCGAGAGAGCCAGCGCGGCGAGTGCGCGCCGAAGTCGGTGCCCGCGAAGGCTCGCAGCTGCGTCCGGAACTCCTCCAGAGTCGGCGCGGTCGCACGATCCTCGGCCACGCCCTCGGCGGGCACGACGACGCGGTACGCCCCGTCCCCGCTGGGGCTGGCGCCGAACCGCAGCTGGGTCTTGCGGACCTCCTCGACGACGGCGGCGATGGTCGCCGGATCCTCGGTCAACTCCATCTCGCCCAGCAGCGTCTCGACCGTGGCGGGCTCACCCGGGAAACCGACGCCGATCTGCTTGCGCACCGGACTGCGGCCGCCGTCGCACCCGACCAGGTAGCGCGAGCGCAGCCGCGTGCCGTCCGCCAGCTCGACGGTCACCCCGTCCTCGTCCTGGCTCAGCCCGACCACTTCGCAGCCGCGCCGGATCTCGGCGCCGAGTTCGAGGGCACGCTCGTCGAGCAGCCGCTCGGTGACCGGTTGCGGGGTGGCGACGCCGTACGGGTGAGCCGTGTCCAGCCGGTCCGGCCACGGCTTGATGACGCCGCCGAACAAGCCGCCGGCCTGGAACTTCTCACTGACCGCGAGGAACCGGTCCAGCAGGCCGCGCTGGTCCATGATCTCGACGCTGCGCGCGTGCAGGCCCTGACCGCGGGACTGCGAGGTCGGCTCGGTCAGCTTCTCCAGCACGACCACGTGCACGCCGTGCAGCCGCAACTCACCGGCCAGCATCAAGCCGGTCGGTCCTCCGCCGACGACGATCACGTCGATCATCACAGCCCCCATGTTTCTCCGCAGATTCTGGCTTCGGCGGGTGATTCTGCGGTACGACCGGGGCCTTGCCGCAAGGCCCCCTGTGCGCTATACGTTGAGAGTGGCAAGGAGCGTCTGACCTCCTCGCCCTTTCTTTTTGTCTCGACCCCTCAGGTACCCCCACCGGGTATCAGGTATCGTCGTGGCCATGGTCGACGAACGCACACACAGGCTGGGCAGCGCCCGGTTGCTGTCGTTGTGCGCGATCCTGCTCGGTCTGTTCCTCATGCACGGCTCACCGGCCGCCGCCGTCGACGGCTGTCACGGCCGGGCGGGTTCGACCCATGCCCTGCACGACAGCCACGACAGCCACGCCTCCGCGACGGCATCGGCGGAGTCCGCACCGACCCAGCCCGGCACACTCCGGGCCACGGACGACATGGCCGCGCACGGCACGCTGTGCGTCGCCACTCCCGCCGAGCAGCGCATCCCGCTGCCCGTCGCGCCGCTCACCGCCCTCTTCGCGCTCGCCGCACTGGCGGCCTGGGCCGTTCACCGGGCATGGCGGCCCGGCGGGACCGGTCGGCGCGGGCCACCGGGCGGGCGTGGTCTCCTCCTCCAGGTGTGCATCGCGCGGACGTGACAGGAACCGCGCCGGAGCAGGCCCCATGCGGGCTGCCCGGCCGCAGCAGCGTCCTGCTCGTTCCGCGCGCCACCCGGCGTGGTGCGCCACCCGGAAAGACTCCCCAGCGATGTTCGCTTCCACCCGTTCCACCGTCCGTCGCCGCGCCCTCGCGGCCGCCGGCACCGCAGCCGCCCTCGCCCTGACGCTGGCCGCCTGCGGGTCCTCCGACGACTCCGCCATGCCGGGCATGCGTCACGGCAACACGCCGACCGCGACCTCCGGCTCCGCGATGAGCGGCATGCCCGGCATGGACCACGCGAGTGACGGCAACGGCCTGGCCGACGCCCAGGACGGCTACCGCCTCACCAGTTCCGACAGCACTCTGGCCGCCGGCAGGCAGACCACGTACCGCTTCGCCGTCACCGGCCCGGACGGCAGGCCGGTGACCGGCTTCGCCCTCGACCAGACCAAGCGGATGCACTTCTACGCCATCCGCTCCGACCTGACCGGCTTCCAGCACATCCACCCGACGATGGCCTCGAACGGCACCTGGACCGCCGGCCTCTCCTCCCTCGCGTCCGGTCGCTGGCGGATGTTCGCCTCCTTCACGCCGGACAGCGGGAGCGGCAGGGGCAGGGACTTCGTCCTCAGCCGTACGGTCACGGTCCCGGGCCCGGCCGACAGGACCCGGCTGCCCGCCGCGGCCGACAGCACCGCGGTCGACGGATACACCGTCACCGTGGCGGGCAAGCCCATGGCCGGTATGGCGCAACCGCTGACCGTACGGATCACCAAGGACGGCAAGCCCGTCACCGACCTCCAGCCCTACCTGGACACCTACGCCCACCTGACCGCCTTCCACGAGGGCGACGCCGCCTTTGCCCACCTCCACCCCACGACGAAGGTCGACGGCGACCACGGCGGCCCGGACCTGTCCTTCCACGCCGAACTGCCCACCGCGGGCAATTGGCGGCTCTTCCTGCAGTTCCAGACCGGGGGCAAGCTCCACACGGCCGCCCTGACCCTGCGCGTGGGCTGACCTCACGGCACCGATACGACTCGTTGGCGGACCATGGTCCGCCAACGAGTCGACCACATTTCGGCAATCTATGCCCCATATCGCATCTCTTTGTCGGTGCCTGGGTAACACTGAGCGGCGGAGTGGGGGCGGGTCGAGCAGTGGGGGGATGCGTGACGCAGTCGCTTCCGGAACAACGCCATGCCCATGAGCGTGCGTCGACCGGGAAAACAGGGATGCCGGTCGTCGTGGTCGGCGCCGGGCCGTACGGGCTCTCGGTCGCCGCGCATCTGCGGGCCGCGGGCGCGCCCGTTCGCATCTTCGGTGAGGTGATGGGCAGTTGGCGCCATGCGATGGCGACCGGCATGTTCCTGAAGTCCACACCGGCGGCCACGGACCTGTCCGCGCCCGAGCCGGGCGGGCGCCTGGCGGACTTCCGCCGGCTGCACGGTGAGCCGGAGCTGACCGAGCTGACACCCATCCCGTGCGACGTGTTCGTGCGCTATGGGCAGTGGTTCCAGAAGCGGTACGTCGGTGAGGTCGACCCCGCGCGGGTCGTGGCCGTCGACAGGGCGGCGACCGGTTCCGGTTTCACCGTACGGCTGGACGACGGTCAGGAACTCGCCGCCGCTGCCGTCGTCGTGGCCACCGGCCTGAACGGACTCGCGCACGTCCCGGACGAGTTACGGCGCCTCGCACCCGAAGGCCCCGGCATCGGAGCCCCGGTGTCGCACACCAGCCACCACACGGACCTGTCGCGGTACGCCGGTCAGCGCGTCGCCGTCGTCGGCGGCGGCCAGTCCGCGCTGGAGAGCGCCGCGCTGCTGCACGAGGCCGGTGCCGAGGTTCAGGTGCTGGTCCGGGACGAACGCGTGCGGTGGGGCCTGACACCGGACCTGGCCCGGCCCTGGACCGAGCGGCTGGCCAGGCCCGCCTCCCCGCTGGGCACGGGCTGGGTCCTGGCCGCCGTCTGCAAGTCCCCGGGCGGCGTACGACGGCTGCCCTCGTCGGCGCGGCTGCTGCTGTTCCGGCGTGCGCTGGGCCCGTCGGGCGGCTGGTGGCTGCGTGACCGGGTCGAGGGCGTCGTACCGGTGCGCACGTCGTGCCGCGTCACGCGCGCCGAGGCAACCGGCTCCGCCGTTCACCTGGAGCTGGCGGAGCCCGACGGCCGGCGGGTGACGCTCGCCGTCGACCACGTGCTGGCAGCCACCGGCTATCGCCTCGACCTGGACGCCGTACCCTTCCTGTCGCCCGCCGTACGCGGCGCGGTGGCCTGCGTCCCCGGCTCGAAGGCCCCCGAGCTGACCGCGATGTTCGAGTCGTCGGTGTCCGGCCTGTATTTCACCGGATCGCTGGCCGCCCCGATGTTCGGTCCGATGATGCGGTTCGTGGCCGGCACGGAGTTCGCCGCCACACGCATCGCCCGGCACGCTGCCCGGCCGGCGTCGAAGCGCTGAAGCACGGCCGGCCCTGAAACGGCTTGCCGCACTCGTTCGACGTGTGGCAGGCTTCGGCGAGTTGACCTGCAGCGCTCCTGCACGACGAAGGACTGAAGCCATTGATCACGGCGTCCCCCAGCGGCCGCCGTCGGCACTGACCCCGCCCGCCTCTCCGGCAGCGGCCATCGGTGCCCTCGCGTCTCCTCACGGCGGCCCCACGTGCATCCCCTGTTCCCGGCCGACAGGCCGGTCCCGCAGCCCACTCGGCTGCCATCCCACGTGAGGTCATCATCATCGTGCACACCGACGTCCAGAACTTCGCCGTCGCCAACCTGCTGCGCCGTCCGGCGGCGGTCGAAGTCGCCGGCTTCGTCGCGGGCTTCGATCCCACGACGACCAGCCCGTACGTCAACTACGCGACCCCGGTCCCCGGCGCCGAGCCGACCGACCGGGACGTCAGCGCCCTGATCGAGGCATTCCGCGAGCGCGGCCTCAAGCCCCGCCTGGAGTTCGCCCCGGACGCCGCGCCCGCCGTCGAACCGGCCCTGCGCCGGGCGGGGTTCGCGACGGAGGCGGTCCATGAGTACATGGTCTGCACCCCCGCCACACTGGCGGTGCCGCCCGGGAGGATCGAGGTGGCGGTACCGGACACCGACGAGGACTACACGGCGATCGACTCGGCCCTCTCCGAGGCGTTCGGCGGTGAGTTCCCGCCCTCCGCGGAGGGCGCGGCCCGACTGCGGCGCACCCAGGAGAGCGGCGGGGCCGTGCGCTTCGTCCGGGCCGTCGACGGCGGCTGCGCCGGTGGAGCCATCTGCTCGGCACCCGCCCATGCCACGTCGGAGCTGGCGGGTGTGGGCACCCGGCCCGCGTACCGCGGTCGGGGCATCGCGGCCGCGGTCACGGCGGCCCTGGCCGAGGCCATGTTCGGCGGCGGGGCGTCCTCCGTCTGGCTCGAGTACTCGGGCGACGGGTCGCGCCGGGTCTACGGGCGGGTCGGCTTCCGGCCTCAGGGCACCCGCCTCTACCTGACGCTCGAAGCGTGACCCACCCCCGGCGGGGGCCGAGCCGTGCTCAGCCCTCGCCGGGCAGTGGGATCGCGGAGGCCGCCGGTGCGCCCTTCGGGTCGATCTGCCATCCTCCACCGTCGCGGACGGCACCCTCGCCGAACTCCACTTCGCCGACCCCTGCCCCATCGCCACGGTCGCGATGGAGGTCGCCGGCACCAACGAGCCACTACGGCAGGCCACTTCTGAGGACTTCGAGAGCTGGGTCGACCATCTCGCCGCGTACTACGCCGCAGGAGGCATTGCCGAGCCCGCCGCCCGGGAGACGGCCGGCTCGGTCATCGCCCTGCTGGAGGGCGCCTTCATGCTCGGCCGCGCGGCGCGCAGCACGGCACCGGTCCTCGGGGCGGCCAAGGCGGCAGCGGCGATCGTACGGGCGGCACTGGCGGGCGAGTGACGGGGTCACCGCCGCTTTCTTAGCGGCATGTTAGATCTGCGCGGCGGCCCTTGTCCGGGTGTGGCGGGCGCCCGCATGCTCGGGCGCACTCAGGTTCCGGGGGCACTCTCCCGCTCCCCGATCCCACCGGATTTCCCCACCTGGAGCCGCCATGTCATCGTCTGCCGCCGTGCCCGGGAAGCCGCCAGCGGCCTCCCCCGGCAACCGCCGTCTCGCCCTCGTCGGCGGGTCCCTGGGCAACCTCGTCGAGTGGTACGACTGGTTCGTCTACGCCAGCTTCGCGATCTACTTCGCCGACTCGTTCTTCCCCGGCGACAACCCGACCACCAAGCTGCTGAACACGGCCGGCATCTTCGCCGTCGGCTTCCTGATGCGGCCGGTCGGCGGCTGGATCCTCGGGCGGGCGGCGGACCGGCACGGGCGCAAGAGCGCGCTCACCCTCACCGTCACCATGATGTCGGTGGCCGCCCTGCTCATCGCCGTCGCGCCCACCTACGGCCAGGCCGGCTACTTCGGCGCCCTGGTGCTGCTCCTGGCCCGGCTGCTGCAGGGCCTGAGCATCGGCGGCGAGTACGCCGCCAGCGCCACCTATCTGACCGAGGCGTCCGCCCGCGACCGGCGCGGACTCGGCTCCTCGTTCCAGTACGTGTCGATGACGTGCGGCCAGCTCCTCGGCCTCGCCATCCTGATCACCATGCAGCACACCCTGACCAAGGACCAGCTGGAGAGCTGGGGCTGGCGGATCCCGTTCGCGCTGGGTGCCCTGTTCGCCGTGGTGGTGTTCTGGCTGCGGCGCCGGCTGACCGAGACGGAGGCGTTCACCGAGGAGTCGGGCGACCGCACCGATTCCGCGCGCGGCACGATCAAGGCGCTGTGGGAGTATCGCCGCGAGGCCGGTCTCGTCATGGCGCTCACGCTGGGCGGCACGGTGGCTTACTACACGTACACCACGTATCTCACGAAGTACCTGATCGGCAGCGCCGGCATGGCCAAGTCCACGGCCACGCTGGTGAGTTTCACCGCGCTGACCGTCTTCGCGCTGCTCCAGCCCTTCGCCGGGATGCTCTCCGACCGGATCGGCCGCCGGCCGTTGCTGATCACCTTCGCGGTCGGCTGCACGGTGGGCACGTACCCCATCATGACCGCGCTCGGCTCGGCGTCCTCGTACTGGTCGGCGCTGGGGCTGTCCCTGCTGGCCCTGGTCGTCGTCACCGGCTACACCTCGATCAACGCGGCCGTGAAGGCGGAGCTGTTCCCGACCCGGGTCCGCGCCCTCGGTGTGGCCCTGCCGTACGCCGTCGCCAACGCGCTGTTCGGCGGAACGGCGGAGTACGTGGCCCTGTGGTTCAAGGACAGCGGTCACGAGAAGGTGTTCTTCTGGTACGTGTCGGGGTGCGCGCTCGTCTCGCTGGTCACCTACGTGCTGATGCCGGACACCCGCAACGCGGCCCTCAGCCGCGCCGAGGTCGAGGCGGACACCGGTCGCGACCCCAGTCCCGCGAGGGCCGTCCGCTGACGCGGTGGTGACCCGGGCGGTGCCGCTTCCGTAAGCTGCCGCCCTGGTCACCACGGCACGAGGACTCTGCATGCACGCGCTGCTCGTCGAGGACGACGACCGTATGGCCCAGGCCCTGACCACGGCTCTCGCCCAGCGCGGGCACACCGTGCGCAGGGCCGGGCGGGCCCTGGACGCCCTGCGGTACGTCCACGCGGCCGAGTTCGTGCTGCTCGACCTCGGCCTGCCCGACCTGGACGGTCTTGAGCTGCTGCGCCGGCTGCGCACGGTGTGCGACGCGCCGCTGATCGTGGTGACGGCCCGCTGCGAGGAGCGCGACATCGTGCAGGGGCTGCGGGCCGGCGCCGACGACTACGTGGTCAAGCCGTTCCGGATGAACGAGCTGATGGCCCGGATCGACACCGTGCGCCGCCGCACCGGGGCAGCGGCGGCCCGCGACACGGACGGCGGCGGGCGGCCCGTGCGCACCGGCGATGTGGAGATCGACATCGCGGGCCGCACGGTCACGGTCGCCGGCGCGGAAGTACGGCTCACCCGCCGCGAGTTCGACGTCCTCGCCTTCCTCGCGGCCCGGCCCGACGAGGTGCACTCCCGTGAGGAGATCCTGGACCGGATCTGGGGCGACGCCTTCCTCGCCGCGTCCCGGTCCCTGGACGTGCATGTGGCGGGCATCCGCGCGAAGACGGGCCGCGCCGAACTGGTGCGTACGGTACGGGGCTTCGGGTACCAGCTCGGCACCGAAAGCCACGGCGGGCAGCGGTGAGGCGCAGGCTGCTGGCCGTGCTGATGGTGCTCATGGGGGCCGCGACCCTGCTGCTGTCGGTGCCGCTGGCCGGCTCGTACGCGAGCGGGCGGACCGAGCATCTGCTGCTCCAGCGGCGCGCCGACGCCGTGCGGTTCGCCGACCTCGCCGACCGGGTACGGACCGCCGCCGACCGTGCCGAACTGGCCACGGAGATCCGCCGGTACACCGAGCTGTACGGCGCCTCGGTGACCGTGGTGGACTCCGCGGGACGGGTCCTCGCGCAGGCCGGCGCCGGCATCACCCCGTCCTCCGCGGCCGACGTCCTGGGCCGGGCGCTGACCGGGCGGTCCACCGAGCGGCTGCCGACCGTACGGCCGTGGGGTCCTGACCGGGTGGTGCTCGCCGAGCCGGTCGGCCGGGACGAGCGGGTCAGCGGGGCGGTGCTGCTGGCCGTCCCGACCACCGCGGCCCGGCGGGACGTGACCGTACGCTGGGCGCTCATCGCCTGCGGGGCGCTCACCGCCTTCGCGGCGGCGGCCCTGGTCGCGGCCGGCATCACCCGCTGGCTGATGCGCCCGGTCCGTGATCTCGACCGGGCCGTCGCCGCACTGGCGTCCGGCAGCCTTCGGACGCGGGCCGACTCCGACACCGGACCGCCCGAACTGCGCAGCCTGCGCCGGCACTTCAACGGCATGGCGGAGGCGGTCGCCGACTCCCTCGGGCGCCAGCGCGCCTTCGTCGCGGACGCCTCGCACCAACTGCGCAACCCGCTGGCCACCCTGGTGCTCCAGCTGGAGAACGTCGAGCCGCATCTCGTGCCCGGCCCCGGCCGGAAGGAGCACGCGCGGGCCCTGGACGAGGCGGAGCGCCTGGAGGAACTGCTCGACGGTCTGCTCGCGTTGGCGCGCGTGGAGTCGGGTACGGCGGAGCGGACGGAGCAGGACGTGTCCCGTGGGGTGCGGGAGCGGGTGGCCGCGTGGCAGCCGGTGTTCGAGGCCTCCGGGCTGACGCTGAGCGCCGCTGCCGTACGCGAGGGGCTGCGGGCGGCGGCCGTACCGGACGCCGTCGGCCGGGTCCTGGACGCGGTGCTCGACAACGCGGTCAAGTTCATCCCGTCCGGGGGCCGGGTCGCCGTGGCGGCCGCGCTCGCGGACGGTGAGGTCGTGGTGCGCGTCGCCGACGACGGCCCGGGGGTACCGGAGGACCAGCTCCCGTTGCTCACCCGACGCTTCACCCGGGCGCCCGAGCATCAGAACGTGCCCGGCACCGGCCTGGGCCTGGCCATCGCCGACGAGATCGCCCGCCTCAGCGGGGGCCGGCTCGCCACCGCCGGCAACCGTCCCCACGGCCTGGTGGTGGAGCTGCGGCTGCCGTGTCCGGTGCCGGGTCAGCCGTAGACCGAGCGGTAGTAGGCCACCGCGCCGGGGTGCAGGGGTACGTCCCCCGTGGCGACGGCGAACCTGGGTTCCAGCCGGGCACCCGCCGTCACCTCCCTGAGCAGCACGCGCCACCGGTCGAACACCACCCGGAGCACCTCGCGCGCCGCCTGCTGCGGCACCTGGGAGCGGGCCAGCAGATAGTTGCCCACGCCGACGGTGCCGACCGGCTCGGTGAGCCCGTACACGCCGGCCGGGAGGGTGACCGCCGTGTAGACGGGGCCGTACGTGTCGCGCAGGACGGCGGCCTGTTCCTCCAGCGGCAGGAAGCGCAACGGCAGTTCGCGGGTCAGCGCCGACAGGGCGGGGGTCGGCACTCCCCCGGCCCAGATCAGCGCGTCGACCGCGCCCGTGCGCAGCGCCTGAACCGAGGCGGCGAGGCCGAGCGGGCGTTCCCGCACCGACCGCCTCCCGGTGAGTCCCGTCACCCGCAGCAGCCGGTTGGCCAGCACCTGCCCGCCGGAGCCGGTCGCGCCGGTGGCGACCGACCGGCCCGCGAGATCCCGTACGGACCGCACGGGTCCGCGCGCCGGTACGACCAGGTGCGTGTAGTTGACGTAGACGCGGGCGAGGGCCGTCACGGCGGCCCGGGTCGAGAACGGCTCCCGCCCCCGCACGGCGTCCTCGGCGGCGTCCGCCATCGCCAGCCCCAGGTCCGCCGAACCGGCGCCGAGTCTGCGCAGATTGTCCACGCTGGCCGCGGTGCCGAGCGGGGTGATGTGCAGCCTCGGGTCGGTGCGGGCGGCCTCGGCGGCCAGTGCCTTGCCGAAGGCGTTGTACGGCCCACCGGGCGCTCCCGTCGCGAGCCTGAGCCGCCAGCCGGGACCGCCGTCCCCGGAGCAGCCGGCCAGGGCGAGTGCCGGGGCACCGAGGACCGCGGCCTCCAGCAGGCCGCGGCGGCTCATCGGTCGACCGGTCACGCCCGCAGCGTAACGGCTCCGCGCACACCGGACGCGCCACTCCCGCGTGGCCCGGGCGGATCGCGTGGCACTATCCTTGCGCCCTCAAACCCGGGTAGGAGAAGGGATATCGGCGTGGCAATGAAGGCCTTGCGTTCGGCGTTGGAAGCGATCTACGTACGGCGCCTGAACCGCAAGCTGGAGGGCCTGCCCCGGCCGCGGCACGTGGCGATCATGCTGGACGGGAACCGGCGCTGGGCCAGGGGTGCGGGACATCAGGACGTCCGCGAGGGCTACCGCGTCGGCGGGGCCAAGGTCACGGACTTCCTGCACTGGTGCACCGACGCCGGGATCAAGCACGTCACGCTGTGGATGCTCTCCGACGACAACCTCCACCGGCCGGCCGACGAACTCGGCCCCCTGCTCGACATAATCGAGGAGACCGTCCAGCGCATCTGCGCCCCCGGGGAGCCCGGGCAGATCGAGATCATCGGCGCTCTCGACCTGCTGCCCGGGAACACCGCCCGCGTCCTCAAGGAGGCCGCCGCCCTCACCCAGGGCCGCGGCGGGCTGAAGGTCGACGTCGCCGTCGGCTACGGCGGCCGCCGGGAGATCGTCGACGCCGTCAAGGCGGCCTTCGACAAGCACATCGGCGCCGGGGGCGACCCCGTGGAGCTGGCCGCGGACTTCGACCTGGAGCACATCACCGACAACCTGTACTCGCCGGCCGGCCACGACACCGACTTCATCATCCGCACCTCCGGCGAACAGCGGCTGTCCGGCTTCCTGTTGTGGCAGTCCGCCTACGCCGAGGTGCACTTCGTCGACGTCCTGTGGCCGGCGTTCCGTGAGATAGACCTGCTGCGGGCCCTGCGGTCGTACGCCGCCCGGGAGCGCCGTTACGGCCGCTGACGCCGTGCCAGACCCCCTCGGTCACGCTCATTCCCCGCCGACCGTCGCGAGAAGGTGGGCGACCAGGGGGTTCGGGTCGGCCTCGCGCCAGGCCACGGCGACCCGGGTGCGGGCGGTACCGGGGGCGATCCCGCGGAACGCGACGCCCTTGAGGCGGATGCGGCGGATGCCGGCCGGGGCCAGGGAGACACCGAGGCCGGTTTCCACGAGGGCGCACACGGTCTGCCACTCCACCGCGTGCTGGGCTGTCCGGGGTGTGAAGCCCGCGTCCGTGCACAGGCCGGTGATCCGGTCGTACAGCCCCGGGCCGGCCGCCCGGGGCAGGAGCACGAAGGGTGAGTCGGCCAACTGCGCGATGTGGACGGTCCGTTGGGCGGCCAGGGGGTGCGCGGCCGGGAGCACGGCCACGAAGGGTTCGCTGAGCACCGTCCTGAAGGCGATCTCCGGCTCGTCGGCGGGCGGCTCGCGCAGCAGGCCGATGTCGATGGCCTTGTCGTGCAGGGCTGCTATCTGCGGCGCCGTGGTCATCTCACGGATGTCCAGGTGCACAGCGGGGAATCGCTGGCGGAAGGTGCGCAGCAGTCCGGGCAGGACGGTCAGGGCGAGGGAGGCGGCGAAACCGATGCGCAGCCGGCCGGCCCGGCCGCTGCCGACGGCGCGGGCCGCGGCCAGGCCGTCCGTGAGGTCGGTGAGGGCCCGGCGGGCGGCCGGGAGCAGTTCGCGGCCGGCCGCGGTGAGCGCGACCCGGCCCGGCTCGCGGCTGAACAGCGCGTGTCCGACCCTGTCCTCCAGGCGGCGGATCTGCTGGCTCAGCGGCGGCTGGGCGATGCCGAGGCGGGCGGCCGCGTGGCCGAAGTGGAGTTCCTCGGCGAGCACGACGAAGGCGTGCAGCTGCGGGAGGGGAAGTTCGGGGCGCTCCATACCTCCAGAGATATCAGGTCATGCCGTAGCCGGTATTAGACGTATCGGTGCAGGTCACCTAGCGTTCGGCCCATGACAGAGCGACGCGCGATCCTCAGCGGCTCGACCTTCGAGGAGCAGATCGGGTACGCCCGTGCCGTGGTGGACGGCGACTGGGTCCATGTGTCCGGCACCACCGGGTTCGACTACACCACCATGACCATCTCCGACGACGTGGTGGAACAGGCCGAGCAGTGCCTGCGCAACATCGAGGCGGCCCTGACCGAGGCGGGCTGCGGCTTCGCCGACGTCGTACGGGTCCGCTACCTGCTGCCCGACCGCGAGGACTTCGAGCCCTGCTGGCCGGCCCTGCGCCGCCGCTTCGGCGAGGTCCGCCCGGCCGCCACGATGCTCGTGTGCGGCCTCTCCGACCCTCGCATGAAGATCGAGATCGAGGTGTACGCGCGGCGGCGGCTCGCGTGATGCGGCTCCGGTACGGGTCATCGGACGGCGACCACGTTCGTGGCCTTCTCGCCGACGACGTCGAAGAGGACCCGTTCTCCTTCGCGGGTGGTCTGCGTCTCCATGCCGGAGAACGGGCGCCGTTCGCCGTCCTCGTCGGCGATGACGCCCACGCCGTCCGCGTTGTTGTACACAGCGATGGTTCCGAGAGGCATCGTCTCTCCTCCGTCGTCGGGTCGTGCAGCCAGTGATCTCCCCCGGTGATCAGAGCATCACCCACCGTGCCCGATGGAGGAAGGGTGCATCGGCACGTCGGCCACGGTTTGACCGGAAGTCAGCGGAGCTTTGCGCTCACTTCCGGTACTTGTCCGTCGCCGCCACCAGTGCCTGTGCCACGCCGGGTGCCCCCGTGGTGTGGCCGGCCTCGTGCACCGTGACCAACTCGCTGCCGGGCCAGGCCTGCCGGAGGCGCCAGACGATGCCGAGGAGGTTGCCGAAGTCGAGGGATCCCTGGACGAGGGTGCCGGGGATGCCGGCGAGGAGGTGGGCGTCGCGCAGGACCACGCCCTCGTCGTTGTCCTCGCCCAGGAAGTGGTCGTTGCCCCAGTAGTGGGTGACGGTGCGGGCGAAGCCCATGCGGTACTCGGGGTCCTCGAAGCGGGCGACGGAGCGCGGCGGTGCGGGGATCGTCGCCGTCTCCCAGTCGGTCCAGGCCCGCGCCGCCCGCTCCCGTACGGCGGGGTCGGGGGACTCCAGCAGCCGGTTGTAGGCCGCGGCGAGGTTCCCGTCGCGCTCGGCGGGCGGCAGTCCGGCCAGGAATCGCTCGAAGGCCTCCGGGAAGATCCTGCCGAGTCCCCTGGTGAGCAGCTCCACCTCGGCGTTGGAGCCCGTCGCGACTCCGGTCAGCACCAGCTCGGAGACGGACCCCGGATGCGTCTGCGCGTACCGCAGGGCGAGCACCGAGCCCCACGACACGCCCCACACCAGCCAGCGCTCGATGCCGAGGTGCTGCCGCAGCAGCTCCAGGTCGGCCATGACGTGCGCGGTCGTGTTGACGCCCATGTCGGTGTCGTAGCCGCTCGCGTGCGGTGTGGAACGGCCGCTGCCGCGCTGGTCGAGCTGGACGATCCGGTAGGCGGCCGGGTCGAACAGGCGCCGGAAGTAAGGGCTGCACCCGGATCCCGGACCGCCGTGCAGCACGACCGCCGGCTTGCCCTCGGGGTTGCCGCAGGTCTCCCAGTAGAGGCGGTTGTGGTCACCTACGTCGAGCATGCCGTGTGCGTACGGCTCGATCTCCGGATAAAGGGGCATCCGGGCACCGTAGCGTCTCCCCGGCGCCCGGTCGCCCTCATTTCGCGCCGGACAGGTCGATCGCCCGGTCGACGTCCTGTGGCCGCAGCACGCGCAGGATGCCTTCGAGGAGGTAGTAGTCGGCGTACGGGAGGGAGATCTCGATCCCGTCCTCGGCCGGGCGGTTGCGGGTGCAGCGGGCGACGACGGCCTCGGCGCGCGTCGAGTTCCCGGTCAGGCAGGTCTTCGCCAGCGCGGTCAGCAGCCGCAGGGCGGCTTCCCGGTACTCGGGCCTGCCCGTCGCCGCCGACAGGTCCAGCAGACCGCAGGCCATGATCGCGCCGGCGGAGGCGTCCTTGACGTCGTACGGCTGCTGGGGCGCCCGGTAGTCCCACACGGGGACGTGGTCGGGGGTGAGGGCGCCCAGCGCGTAGTCGGCGAGTCGGCGCGCGGTCGTCAGGAACTCCTGGTCGCCGGTGCGGCGGTGGATCGTGGTGAACCCGTAGATTCCCCAGGCCTGTCCGCGCGCCCAGCAGGACGTGGGGCTGTAGCCCTGCACGGTGCCGGGGCCGATCGGCGCGCCGGTGGCGGGGTCGAAGTCGTACACGTGGGGAGTCGAGCCGTCCGGGCGTGGGAACACCCGCTGGGCGGTCTTCGCGTGTTCCGTGGCGATGTCGAGGTACTTGCCGTCGCCCGTCTGCTCGCTCGCGAAGGCCAGCAGGTCGAGGTTCATCATCGTGTCCATGATGATGCGGCCCGCGTTGTTCGGATCGTTCAGCGCGCCCCAGGCCCGGATGAAGCGGCCGGTGGGGTTGTAGCGCCGGCTCAGCGAGTCGGCCGCCCGTACGGCACCGGCCCGCCAGGTGTCGTCGCCGGTCAGGCGCCAGGCGGTGACCCAGGAGGGGTAGAAGAGGAAGCCGAGGTCGTGGGTGGTGGTGTCGGTCTGGCGGGGGGCGAGCTTCTTCGCGGAGTCGAGCGCCAGGGTCCGGAAGGTGTCGTCGCCGCTGTGGAGCCAGGCCATCCAGAGCGTGCCGGGCCAGAATCCGCCGACCCAGTCGCCGCTCTGCGAGTACACCCACTTCTCGGACTTCGTGCCGACCGGAAAGCCCGTCACGCGCGGGGCGACGGTACGGAGTTTTCCGATCGCGTAGTCGGCGGCGCCCCGGAGCGTGCGGACGACGGCGGCGGGGGTCTGCTCGGCCGCCTGGGCCGGTGTCGTCGGCGCCGCGTACAGCGCGGCGGCGCCGGCCGCCGTGGTCAGCACGGTACGTCGGGAGATCTCCATCGGCCCGCAACCTCCAACTCGGCATCCAACAAAGGAAGTTGCCCGAGCCTTGCACAGCCCGCCCTGTCATGTACACCCACATGAGCAATGTTCAGATAGGTGAACGTGACGGGAGCGGGCCGCCGGAGCGCGTCAGCCGCAGGTGCCCGCCGTGGCCGTTCGGACACCTGTCCCAGAAGTACCCCGGAATTGTCCGTGATCGGTAACAGAGGGATCCCGTGGCCCTCTTGTGCCGTCCTGACAGGTGCACGGGGACCACCAGAGCGGCGAGGAGCGGGGCGGACATGGCACGGCATGGCGGGCGGGGATGGTACGGCCGGGTGGTCGCGGCGGCGGTCGGGGTGACGGCGGTGGCCGCCGCCACATCGGTGTGGACCGCGCAGGCCGGCCAGACCGGCGGGCACGTGGCGGCGCGCCCCGCCGCCAAGAAGGCGGTGCCCGTGTCCGCCACGATCGTCCACGCCTCCGACGGCGGCGACCACGCGGTCAACATCACCATCGACGACGGCCCGGACCCGCAGTGGACCCCGCAGGTGCTGCAGGTACTGAAGGACAACGGCGTGAAGGCGACGTTCTGCATGGTCGGTCCCCAGGCAGAGGCCCACCCGGACCTGGTCAAGCAGGTGGTGGCGGCCGGGCACCGGCTCTGCGACCACACCGTGTCGCACGACACCACGATGGACAAGAAGTCCCAGGCCTACCAGTCGCAGCAGATCCTGGACGCCGAGCGTCAGATCACGAAGGCCTCCGGGGGCGTGCGTCCGCTGTACTACCGGGCCCCGGGCGGCGCGTTCACCCCGTACAGCCGGCACCTCGCGGCCTCGCACGGGATGCGGCCGCTGGGCTGGAACGTCGACTCCAAGGACTTCGAGCGGCCCGGCACGGAGGCCATCATCACCACCGTCAAGGGCGAGTTGCACAACGGCCCGACCCTGCTCTTCCACGACGCCGGCGGCGACCGCTCCCAGACCGTGGCCGCGCTGCGCACCCTGCTGCCCTGGCTGAAGCAGCAGGGCTACTCCTTCGGTTTCCCCGTGCGCTGAAGCCGAACAGGGCGCGGCTGCGGGCCGCTTCAGGCCGCAGCCGCACCGACGATCGTGCGCAACGCCTCGGTCACCACGGGCCGGGCCGCCGCCGATTCGGGGTCGATCACGTCGAAGTGGCCGCATCCGGGCAGCTCGTGGAGTGTGACTCCCGATCGTTCGGCGTACCGGCGGGCCATGGCCACGGGCAGCGCCTCGTCGAGGGTGCCGTCGACCACGACCGTACGACCGGCGGGGGCGCCCACGGCTGCCGGGTCGGCCGCGGCGTACCGGTCCGGGACCTGCGCCCTTGCGCCACCGAGGAACACGGCGACGGCACCCCGACCGCTGCCGAGTTCATCGGCCCACGCCAGGTCGGCGGTGGGAGCCAGGGAGAGCACAGCGGGCGGGGTGCCGGTCCGGCCAGATGCGCCGTCGGGCACCCGGTGCAGGAGCACGGCCCACAGGGCGAGGTGCCCGCCGGCCGAGTGCCCGGCGCACACCACTCGCGCCGGGTCGACATGGCCGGACGCTGCCTGCGCGGCGAGGTGGGACAACCGGTCGACGGCCTCCGCGGTGTCACTCAACGCGACCGGCCGGCCCCCTCCGCCGCCCACCCGGCGGTACTCGACACCGGCGACCGCACAGCCGCTCCGTGCCGCCAAGGCCCGGGCGAATGAGGAGACCTGGACACGGGACACGCGGACCCTAGAAGTGGACCTCCGCGCACGCCCGCCCCCGGGACTCGACGCGGCCGTCGATGTGCTCCCAGCCCTCGGCGCAGAGCACCGAGCCGTTCGGCAGGTCGCGGCCCAGCGGCACCGAGAACTTCTGGTGGTAGCCCCAGAAGCCCGTGGCGCTGTTCTGGTCGATGCCGCCGCCCCAGACGTGGAAGTGCCCGGTGAAGTCGCCGTTCCAGGTGGTCGAGGCCGACACCCGGTCGACGGTCAGCCCCGACCCTTGGACGTCGATACAGGTCCGGCCGTTGCAGCCGCGGGCCCCCGCCTCCGCCGAGGGCGTTGCGGTCAGCACGAGCGCCACCAGGCTCACCAGACCCAGCCCCGCCCGCAGCATCCACCCTGACGTCACGCTCACGAAATGTGCCTCCGTTCGGCATTGATCGACAACGAGACGACCTTGGCATCCCGGGCACGCAACCTCGGCATCGCGAGCCGGGAATACATCCGAACGGCGGACACACCGGCGGTCGGACGGTTCAAGCAGTGGATGCTCCAACACGCCTCATTCGCCAGTTACTTCACCTCTTGACGGCCTTGGTTCAGACCTTTACGTTGCAGCAACCCCCACACGACAGGAGCGGCACATGCACGGTGTCAGAGCGTCGTCGTCCTCTCTCCTCCTGCGGCTGCTTCTTCTGCTGGCCGTCCTCCTGGGCCTGGCCGGTGTGCCCGCGCAGGCCGCGGACCGGGCCGTGGCGGGGCCCTTCAAGGTGCTGGCCCTGTACAACGGCACCTGGGACGCGGCGCACATCAGCTTCGTCAAAGAAGCGAACGAGTGGTTCCCGCGACAGGCCGCCGCCAACGGGTTCACCTACACCGCCAGCAACAACTGGGATCTGCTGGCTAACGGCGGGGTGAACGCGTACCAGGTGGTCCTCTTCCTCGACGACCTGCCGCAGACGGCGGCCCAGCGCTCCGGGTTCGAGCAGTACATGCGCTCCGGCGGCGCCTGGATGGGCTTCCACGTCTCGGCGTTCACGACGAACGCCTCGGGCTGGTCCTGGTACCACGACCAGTTCCTGGGGTCGGGGAACTTCAAGTCCAACACCTGGGGCCCGACCTCGGCCGTGCTGCGCGTGGAGGACCGTACCCATCCCGCGACGAAGAACCTGCCGGCCACGTTCGCCTCGTCCGTGAGCGAGTGGTACAGCTGGTCCAACGACCTGCGCCAGAACCCCGACATCAAGATCCTGGCGTCCATCGACCAGATCAGCTTCCCGGTCGGCACCGACCCCGACCAGACCTGGTACAGCGGCTACTACCCGATCCTGTGGACGAACACCAAGTACCGGATGCTGTACGCGAACTTCGGCCACAACGCGATGGACTACTCCACCAACACGCCGCTCTCCTCGACCTTCGCCAGTGAGACGCAGAACCGGTTCGTCCTCGACGGCCTGAAGTGGCTGGGCGGGGCGACGGACACCCAGCCGCCGACCGGCCCGATCTCCGAGACCGCCTGGTACACGCTGCGCAACACCGGCAACGGCACCTGCGTGGACGCCCGGGGCGCGGCCACCGCCAACGGCACGGCGATCCAGCAGTACGCCTGCAACGGCACCGCCGCCCAGCAGTATCAGTTCCGGTCCACCGACAGCGGATACCTGCGCATCACCAGCCGTGGCAACCCTCAGCAGGTCGTCGACGTCACCGACCGGTCCACCGCCGACGGCGCCCCGCTCCAGCTGTGGTCGTACGGAGGCGGCCAGAACCAGCAGTGGCGCCCGGTCCAGCAGGCCGACGGCGGCTACCACTTCGTGGCCCGGCACAGCGGCAGATGCCTCAACGCGGCTGCCACGGCCGCCGACAGTGTCCAGCTGACCCAGCGCACCTGCGACGACTCCCCCGCCCAGAGCTTCCGGCTCACCGCGCAGCCCTGACCGCACGCGGCCGGACGATCGCCGGTGAACCCGGAGGGAATTCCTGGTCAATGAATCGTTGGGACGGCTGTTCGGATACGGAGGGCTGCCTAGCATGAGGCCATGCCGCTGCCCCGCCTCGGCACGCGGCCGCTCCCCGTCCGGACGGCTGGAGTGCTGCTCCTCGTCCTCGCGCTCGCCGTGGGAGGGTCCCTGCTCGCGCTCTCCCTCCGCGGCGGGCGCCTCACGCGGGCCGCGCGGCCCGTCACGGTCGAGGTCTCGCCGAGCCACTGCGGCCGCGGCTGGACCCGGCCGGCGCCCGGGGTGCAGACCTTCGACCTGCACAACGCCTCCGGCGGTGCCGCCGAGGTCTACCTGGAGGACCCGGGCAGCCAGGCGGTGTACGGCGAGGTGGAGGGCATCGGCCCGGGTACGACACGGCAGTTGACCGTCCAGCTGGGCGAGGGGACGTACGCCTTCAAGTGCGTGCCCGACGACGCCGACGCCGTCACCGGTCCCAGCGTCCGCGTCACGTCGGGGCGGCGCGGGCCCGGGGCGGCCCCCGTCACCGAGCACGACCTGATCCCGCCGGCGCTCGCCTACCAGAAGTGGGTCGGCGGCGGTCTGGACGAGGTGGTCCGGCTGACGGCGAAACTCGGCCGGTCCATCGACCGGGGCGACCTCGCCGACGCCCGGTCGGCCTGGCTGCCGGCCCATCTGGAGTACGAGCGGCTGGGCGCGGCGTACGACGCCTTCGGGGACGCGGACGGGCGGATCGACGGCACGGACGCGGGACTGTCCGACGGGGTGCGCGACCAGGGCTTCACCGGGTTCCACCGCGTCGAGTACGGGCTGTGGCACGGGCAGTCCGCCAGCCGTCTGCGCGCCCCGGCGGCGGCGCTGGTCAAGGCGGTGACCGGGCTGCGGGACGGCTGGTCGCAGACCCGCATGGATCCGGCCCAGCTCGGTCTGCGGGCGCACGAGATCCTGGAGAACACCGTGCAGTTCGAGCTGACCGGCCGGACGGACTACGGCAGCGGCAGCAACCTCGCCACCGCCCGCGCCAACGTGGACGGCACCCGCGAGGTGCTGTCCCGGCTGCGCCCGCTGCTCATGACCCGGTACGCCGACCTGCCCGGCCTCGACCGGGACCTGGACCGCGCACAGCACCTGCTCGACGGGTACCGGCACGGCGGCCGCTGGACCGCGCTGACCGCCCTGCCCCGCGCCGGGCGGGAGCGCGTCGACTCGGTCTTCGGCGATCTCGTCGAGCGGCTCGCGTCGGTGGCGACCGTGTGCGATCCGCGGAGGACGGCGTGAGCGGAGTCGACCGACCCGATGGCGTGGGCAGGCGCGGGTTCCTGCGTGGTGCCGCCCTCACGGGAGTGGGGCTCGCCACCGGTGCCGCCGCACCCGCGGCGACTGTCGTCCCCTTCCATGGCGCCCACCAGGCAGCCGTGCTCGCGCCCTCGCGGCGGACCAGCGTGTTCGTGTCGTTCGACGTGACCGCCGAGCACCGCGCCGACCTGTCCGACCTGCTGCACACGCTCACCGACCGGGCCCGTTTGCTGACCTCGGGCGGGACGCCGTCCCCGGTGGGCATCACCGGGCCGCCCGCCGACTCGGGCATCCTCGGCGACCGGCTCCCCTCCGGCGCGCTGGGCGTGACCGTCGGGGTCGGCGCCTCGCTCTTCGACGACCGGTTCGGGCTGGCCCCGCTGCGGCCCCGGCGGCTGACCGCCATGCCCGCCTTCCCGGACGACGACCTGCGGTCCGAGTGGTGCCACGGCGACCTCAGTCTCCAACTGCACGCGGACGACCCGGACACCACCCTGCACGCGCTGCGCGACATCGCCCGGCACACCCGGGGCGGGATGCAGGTCCGCTGGCGCCTGGACGGCTTCACCAGTCCGCCCCGGCCCTCCGGCACCCCGCGCAATCTGCTGGGTTTCAAGGACGGCACCGCCAACCCGGACGCGCACAGTGCCCGCGAGATGGACCGCCTGGTGTGGGTGGGCAAGGGCATGGGCGAGCCGGACTGGACGGCCGGCGGCAGCTACCAGGTCGTCCGGCTGATCCGGATGCTGGTGGAGTTCTGGGACCGGGTCTCACTGACCGAGCAGGAGCGGATGTTCGGCCGGGCCCGCTTCTCCGGCGCACCGCTGGACGGCGACCACGAGCACGACACGCCGGAGTACGCCGACGACCCCAAGGGCGACGTCATCCCGCTGGACGCCCACATCCGCCTCGCCAACCCCCGCACGGCCGCCACCGCCGACCAGCGCATCCTGCGCCGCGCCTACAACTACGACCGGGGCATGGACGGCAACGGCAACCTCGACATGGGCCTGCTGTTCTCCTGCTACCAGCGGGATCCGGTACGGCAGTTCGAGACCGTGCAGCACCGGCTGGCGGGCGAGCCGCTCACCGACTACATCTCCCCGTTCGGCGGCGGCTACTTCTTCGCCCTGCCCGGCGTACGGGGCGCGACGGACTGGTACGGGCGCGCGCTGCTGGGCTAGGTCCTGTCTGGCAGGCGGGAATTATCAGACAGGCCCTAAAAGAGCGTTCTGTTCCAGCACAGTTGTTTGATGGCGTTCCGGGTGGTCGGCCGGCCTGGGCCTGCCGAGATGGCCGGTCATTACCGTGGCGCCTGTGACGGGTGACGGCAGACTGGAGCCCGTTTCAGCCCCTTCGCTCCTCCCTGCTGGCCGGCCGGCAGCGCGAGGTCCTCGGCGGGGCGGAGGCGCCGTTCCGTGCGGCAGACGCCTGTGCGAAGGCCGGCCGCGAACGCTACGGCCTGACCTCACGGACCCAGGCTGACTTCGCCGCCTGCCTGCGCGAGGCAACCGATCCGGGTCTCCCGCTGGCGGCCCGCGTGTACCTCGACGTGGGGTTCTTCCATCCTTTCACCGACGGCAACGCCCGCGCGGCCCTGCTGACCTTGGTCCACGTCCTGGCTCGCGAGGAGATCGTCCTTGCAGAGGTCGGCCCTCTCCAGACGACCCGCTACGCGGACGACGCGGCGGGCGCCGCCGACCTCGCCACTCTCATCGGCGTACTCAACCGCCACCGATACTGAAGCCTTCATGGTGAGGATGTCGGCCCCCTCACCAGTCGTCGTGGCGTGCCGTGCGCCGGCGTGCCTGAAGCGCCGACCGTTGACAAGGCCGGCCGAGCTTCGACCGGCGGGCGGGCGGCTGGGCCAAGATGTCAGAGAAGTCGCCGTTCAGATAGCTCGGCTGATCGTTGTGTGCCGTCGCTGGTCTGTGCGATGCATGCTGTCCCTCTAGACTCGATGCCCGCATGACTCGATGATCATCTGCCGGAAGGACCACATGTTCCAGGATGCTCCGATCTATCACCAGCTCGTTGCGGAGCGCGGCGACGTACCGGCGCGAGTACGTGACGCGGCCGCGAGCATACGCAGTCAACTTGACGCAGTGATGGCCACAGGCGCCTCAGCCGGCCTCTTCGAGCCCCGCACGCCTGCGGCTGGCTCGGAGTTGCGCTCGATGTCTGCACTTCCTCCTGGATTGCCGCAGCGGTAGCAGCCCCTCCCCAGGGGAGTCACGCCCGTGCGTGAACCCCTGGGATGACAGGTAGCGGCGCCATACCCGAGGCCACGGAATCCGTTCCCATGTCAACTCCCCGCTACCGCAGAGTGGTCGGGCACCGCGTGCCACGCCAAGCGGTCGCATAGGCCGCTCTGGCGGACGGTTCAGCGAACCTCAGGCCTCCTACCTGGGACAGCTCCTGACGGCACGTCGGGTACGGCGTGCCAGTTCCCACGGGTGGCGTGCTGCAGCTCACAAAGGGAGCGCGCGGGACGGATGAGCGCGCGCCCCCCCTTCAGGCCGTTGGCGAGCCAGCAGCCGATCGTGGTCCCGGACGAGTCGGGAGCGAGGAACGTCGCGACGTCGGTTGGTGTGCGGAGGCGGGCGGTAGAGGCGTTGATGTGGTGGCCGTGTGCTTCCAGGAGCGGGCGGACCTCCTGTTTCGCGCGGCTGATGGTCATGGCGGTGACGCCGAGGAGTTGGCCGAGGAGGTCCATGGTCGCGAGTTTGCGCAGGTGGAGCACGGTGACCAGGATCCGGTCGGCTGGGGTGAGTTTGGCTTTGGCACCTGTGCCAGGGGCCTTCGCCTGGCTCCACGGCTTCCGACGCCTGCGGATCCGCTGGGAACGGCGAGCCGACATCCACGAAGCGCTCCTCAAAATCGCCTGCTGCCTGATCACGCACCGACAACTCAGTTCATTGTGTTAGCCGTTGAGAGAGCCGAACGCTCAACTCCCGCCACAGAAAAGGCGCCAGGGGAGAGCCCTCTCACTATATTAACCGTTGTTAGTCCGCGAGGCTGGCCCAGTAGCACAGCTCAAAGCTAAGGCGCATACTGGAAGGGATTTGGCCTCAAGGACCAAAAGAAGGCACCATGAGCAGCCACCAGGCTGGCTCAGCTAACCGCACAGAATCATCTGGTGACGGTTGTGCATTCTACGAACTCGGGACGGCCGTCCGTCCTGCCTCCAAGAGTTCAGGAAGAAACCATGGCTCTCCAATTTTCTCCGCAGGCAGTTGCTTCTCCAGCCGACTTTGCAACTGCCTATGAAGGCTATCTGCCCAGGTGGGACGGCAGTACGCCGAAAAAGCACACACATCTAGTGTTCCACTACAGCGGCAACCTGATCACCGACTGGGGCGCCGCAAACCAGTTCACCACCGAGTTCGCCTACACATACCTTCCGTGTTCGGACGGCAAGGTGCAGAAGTTCTTTCCCGACCTCTTTGAAAGGTACGCAGTGACCGTCACGGCGGGTATCTCATCATTCCACGATAAGGCCAACGGAATCTGCGCGGTGGACGAAATGGCAGCATCTCTGCAACAGGTTCCAGAAGGTCCGCATGTGCTCGTCCTGAGGTTGAAACTCGCATCGTTCCAATCGCACATACACAGGGTCTCCTACGGCGTCGATATCCATGTGCAGTCGACGGATACGAGTCAGGCGAACCAGTTCGACCTGATGAAGGCGTACCTCACCCCTGATGCAAAATTCTCGCCGACCAAACCGGCTCCGACGTTCTGAGAGGCGCAGACGGCGCGGGCGGTCGGGGTGTGCCAGTTAGTCAGGGCCAGGTAGCGGCGTAGTAGTTGCTCTCGGGCATGGCGGAGGTGAGGGGAAGCCAGGCTGGCGTCACGGCCACTTACCCAACACAACCGACCCCCACCAGGTTCAGCCCTGTGGGGGTCATCGTTGTGCGGTGGCATGCATGAATGCGCACGTCACGTCGCGCTTCGGCCTGCGTGGGTCGGCACTTCGATCCGTGCATTGTCGCCGCTACACCGACTGACGGAACCCACGGCCAAGAGGCGTGACGGCAAGGCCAACTCACCCGCAGGGCGTTGAGCGAGTCACCCAGAGAGCCTGTGCGACGGCGCCTCGGTACGAACGTGCTCAAACCCAATCGCTTGCAGTAGGCGCGCTGAACGAAGCACTGGAGCGAGAACACCACGCCGCCGAGGCACGACTCGACTGCTACCGGCGATTCGGAGCGACTCTCCCCCCAGGCGGAGGGGTCCCTGCTCTCGCCCCCAAGTACCAGGCAGCCATTGAGCGCCGACGCGTCCGCGCTACCACCCGTGTGCACCACGTGCTTTGTTCCGCTTCCGGCGACAGGCATCTGCGACTCCTGTGGCTAAGGGCGTGCAGATCTTTAACTCGTTGTTTTGACCTTGGTCTGGGTGGAGTCGGGAGCGAGGAACGTCGCGACGTCGGTTGGTGTGCGGAGGCGGGCGGTAGAGGCGTTGATGTGGTGGCCGTGTGCTTCCAGGAGCGGGCGGACCTCCTGTTTCGCGCGGCTGATGGTCATGGCGGTGACGCCGAGGAGTTGGCCGAGGAGGTCCACGGTCGCGAGTTTGCGCAGGTGGAGCACGGTGACCAGGATCCGGTCGGCTGGGGTGAGTTTGGCTTTGGCACCTGTGCCAGGGGCCATCAGGCGCTCGTGACCACGACGTGTGCGGAGCACTTGCTCGCGTTGGACCTCCAGCGCTGGAGTCAGCGCGTCGATGAGCTCGCTGAGCTGCTGACGGGTCATCCCGGTCAGTTCCGGGTCCTGCAGCGAACGCCGCGTGAGGCGAGGCGGTCTGCCCGCCGGGGCCTGGTCCGACGTGCTGTCGGTCGTGGCCGCGTCCATCGGATGCTGGGGGTGGAGGGTGTAGTTCCAGTCGCCGTGGAAGCGGTGGCGGGTGATCGGCAGGGAGGCGATGTCGTCGTCGCTGACCTGGATGCCGGTGGGGTAGGGGTTGGTGTCGAGTTCCGCGTGCACGGTCAGACCGGTCTTGGTGGTGGTCGCCGCGATGCTCTCGACGACGACTTCGTGGCTGGTCAGGGGCCTGCCGCGCCAGTTCATGGTGATGTGGGAGAACAGCCGGTACTCGATCCGGTTCCACTTCGAAGTCCCGGGAGGCAGGTGGCAGACGGTGATCGTGAGGCCGACCTCAGTGGCGAACCGGGCGAGTTCGGTCTTCCACGTGCGGGTGCGATACCCGTTGGAGCCGCCGGCATCGGCGGTGATCAGCAGCCGGCCGGTCGTCGGGTAGGTGGCCCGCCCGGCTCCGTTCCACCAACGGCGGATCGACTCGACGCGACGGCGAACGCGGCGGTGTCATGGTCGGTGCCGACGTTGACCCAGCCGGTGTTCGCGGCGACGTCGTAGATGTCGTAGGGCACCGCCCTGCCCAGCACGCGGTCCGGGAAGTCGTGGGTGTCGACCCGCACCGGCTCGCCCCTCGGCTCCCATTCACGGCCGTTGTTCTTGAACGGGCCGACCAGCTCCTTCTTCTTCGTGTCCACACTGATCACCGGAGCACCGCCGTCCTGGTGGTCGCGGGCCTGCTCGTTGAGGTAGTGGAACTGTGCGTCCCGGTCGGGGTGCTGCTTGCCTTTCAGTGTCTTGGCATTGCTCTGCAGGCTGAAGCCCTCCTCGCGCAGCAGGTCGCCCACCGTGTCCGCGGAGATCCTGTGGCCCTGCCGGGTCAGCTGCTCGGCCAGCTTGCGGGTGGATTTGGTGGTCCAGCGCAGCGGCGACATGGGATCTCCGCGAACGTCGGGCTCGACCAGCGTGAGGAGTGCCTCCCGAACGGCTGGGTTCAGGTCGACGACGCGTTTGGGGCCGGCGCCGGACCGACGGACGCGGCCCAACGGCGCCTCTCCGGATCCGAGTTCCCGCACTCCGGCAGACACAGCGGCCTCACGGACACCGGCAGCACGAGCGACCGCTCTGATCCCGCCGTGGCCGAGGGACTACGCCTCCGCCCCTATCAGCAGGCGACGCTGCCGCTCGTCGAGATGCGGCAGAATCGCCTCGAACTTGGCTGCCAGCGTGGTCCATTGCCTATCCAACCCGCTCATGCCTGACCAACGAACCACCAAGCAGAAAGCCACGAGTTAAAGATCTGCACGCCCTAACGAGCCGTCACAGAATCAGCATCACGGCATCCCGCCAGCACTGGCAGGCCTTCAGCAGGAGTCACAACCGGACCGGGCACGCCGCCCTTGCGCGAAGCTCCCAGGGCCGAGTCGAGCCGGTGCACGTGACCTAAGCCGCGGGCCCCAGGGGCGCAACTGCTTCCCGGCGGGCTGCCGGACCGGAGGGTGGAGCAGAGGCGAGGAGCACGGAAGCTTTCGGAGATTTCTCTGGTGCGGTGTAAAGGATCCGGCGGCCGTACGCCTCTCAGCATGTGTACGGCCGCTGCGTCACCGTGAGGCGCTGGGCCGCAGACTGGAGGAGGTCCGGTGGAATCGACGGGTGTTGGGGTCGTGGTGTTCCTGGTGCTGCTCTTCGCGCCGGCACTGCAGGGGATGCTGAAGAGCATCGCGTTCCGCCTCCGCGCGGCGGGCAAGGCCGAGATGATGCGTGCGGAGAGGACGTCGGACATGCGGGCGCGCACGGGGTGCCGGTCGGGGAAGCGGGGGCGGCGTGGCTGATCAGGACAGGCCGCGGTCGCAGCACGCCGAGGCGTTGGCGATGTTGGCGAAGGAGCGGTACCACGAGCTGGTCGACTGGGCCGGGAGCCGGCTGGCCACTCGCGGAGTGCCGCAGTCGTCGGCGGATCCCGAGGACGTCGTGCAGAACGCCCTCACGTCCGTGCTCGCAGTCACCGAGTCGATCGGCAACATGCGCGCGTACGTCTACACGTGCATGAAGCACGAGATCAAACGGGCGGCAGGGCGCCACGCCGAGGGCAGGGGCTACGCCTCGCGCGACGCGGACGTGCGGCTGGAGGACGAACTGGCGGTCCACCCTATCGCCGAGACCGAGCTGCGGCACGTAGTCGGCGAGGCACTGAGCGATCTGCCGCCGCAGCAGCGCAGGGTGATGCTGCTGACCCGGGAGTTGGGAATGACCCAAGCCGAGGCGGCTCAGGTGTTGGGGTCCGCGCCGGGCACGGTGGGCGTCCACGCACACCGTGCGATCCGCGCGCTGCGCAGGACGCTCGTCGGCCTGGGCGTCGCCCTCGTCGCGTGGACCACCTGGTTCATGACGTTCGGCAGGCGGGAGATCATCCCGGCCGCAGGCCTCCAGTCGCCGGCCGGCGCGGTGACGCTGGGCTTCGCCGGCACGGTCGGTGTCCTGCTCACGGTGATGGTGTGGCTGGTGATGTGGGCAACGGGAGACACCCGCCCACGGTGGGCGAAGGTACTGAAAGCGCTGCTCAAGGCCGTTGAGCCCGCACAGGCAGGCCGCGAGAACATCAATCCCCCCAGTTCCTCCGCCGGAACAGAGCCGCCGGACCACCAGGCCTCCGGCTGGTCGTCCTCCGACGGGATCAGCTGGGAGCCTCAGGCATGACGCCCGCGGGGGCAGCCGACTCGCACGGCTGCCCGCCTCCCCTCTGACCAGCGGAATCCCCGATAACGGCAGGTCCATCGTGCGGCGTTTCCCTTGGGCGCAGGGGGGAGCGCGGCGGAGGACATCGCACACACTACGGCGCACGGGACGGGCAGCACCTGTCTCCACTCATGCGCCGCAGCACGTGCGGGAGCTCGCGCATCCGATCACGGCGGGTCACGCGTTCTGAGCGCCTCCATACGCCCACAGATCACAGATCACAGATCAAGGCGTGGGGTCTCTGTGTCACCACGACTCCTGCGCATCGACGACATCTGGATGTGGGGGCAGCGCGCCGGAGCGGTTCGGGAGGCCGAAGGCAGGATTGATGCCCAGGGCCAGTTCCCGGCCGCCCCGGAGCAGCACATGAGAGGGGCCGCCTATGTACTCGTTCTCCACGTAGTAGCGGGTCCGGGTGTAGGCAGCCTCGATCGCGTTGTGGAGTGTCACCAGGTCCAACGCCTCCGGGCCCTCTTGAACGCCATCGGTCAGCCCGTCTACGAGGGTCTCGGTGAAAGGATCCGCCATCGGCCGGAAACTCGACGTTTCGGCGCCCATCAGGGATGGAGCGGGGGCAGTGCCGGTGAACCGGGTCGTGGCTATGGCTGCGTGGTCGCAGTCGAGGATGACGGCGGGGCGGCCCGCCTGACTGGTGCTCATGATCTCGGCGACGGCGTCCAGGGCGACGCCGGTGTCGGCCGGGTGCCGCGGATCGGTGTCCATCACACCGAAGACGAGTCCCCCTTCGCGAGTGAAGCCGCACCCGGCGTACCAGAACAGCAGTACGTCCGATGCCGCCTCGGCGGCGTGCCGCAGGGCGTCGAGCACGTCGGCCGGGCGTTCCGGGCCCAACAGCAGCGTGGAAAGCGAGCCAGAACCCGAGAACCGACAGCACCAGTGCATGAGATGGCGAGGCGTCGGCAGCGCGTCCTGTTCGATGTTCATGAGTAACGACAGCGCCCCCAGCGCGCTTCGCCGTCGCAGGGCCTCGCCTCGGGAAGCCGCGATGAGGCCACAAGCAGCTCTGCGTAGTGTTCCGGCTCCTTGGCATCCGGTCACGGAGCCCGCGCAAGAACCCGTTTGGCGGACCACAGCGGCCCCTGCTACTTTCGCGGAGGCCGTGCGAGAGAACGAGGAGGTGGTACCCGTGAACGTATCGACATGGGTGCTCTCCTCCGGGGTCACGGTCGGGCGATAGGTCGTCCGGGAGCGCCGTTCAACAGCACTCCCGAAAGGCACGACCATGGCCCTTCAATTCACTTCCGAACAGCGCCTCGACGACGGCGTCCTTGAACGCGCATTCACCCTCGGCGAGATCCCCGGCATCCTGTGGACGCTCGGATCCGCACCGGCGCCGCTGATCCTGCTCGGCCACCCCGGTGGACTGCACCAGATGTACCCCCGGCTGGCGGGCCGGGCCCGGCACTCCGCGGCGGAGGGCTTCGCCGCGGCCACCATCGAGCTCCCCGGGAGCGGTGAACGGCCCCGTTCCGCCGCCGCCGGGCGGGCCCGCGCCGACCTGCGCCGGGCGCTGGAGGCCGGCGAGCCGGTCGACGACGCGATCATCGACGCCCTCATCCTCCCGCTCGTCGAAAAGGCGGTCCCGGAATGGCAGACCGCCCTGGACGCCCTCCTTTCGCTGCCCGAGATCAGCGGCCCGGTCGGGTACTCGGGGGGAGTGATCTCCATCGGGATCCGGCTGGCGGTGGTCGAGCCCCGCATCTCGGCCGCCGTTTTGTTCGCCGGGAGTTTCGTGCCTCGCGCCATGTTCGAGGAGGCCCGCCAGGTCACCATTCCGCTGCACGTCCTGCTGCAGTGGGACGACGAAGGGAACGACCGGCAGGCGGCCCTGGACCTGTTCGACGCCTTCGGCACCAGGGAGAAGACCCTGCACGCCAATCTCGGCGGGCACACCGGCGTCCCGCAGTTCGCGGGGGACGCCGCGGCCCAGTTCTTCACCCGGCACCTGAAGTGAGACCGGGCCGTCAGACAACCAGCAGACGGTAAGCCATGTTGGCCAGGATGCTGCTCGTCGAGGGCAGGTCCCGGCGCTCCTCTGCTGTGTGTGCCGCGGGCCCCTGCCAACTCGGCAGGGGCCCGCGCTGCCCGAAGCCATGAACTGTTCGATTTCTGCAGTGCTTCGGGTGCTGCCCAATATCGTGTCCAGGTGCTGTCGGCTCTCGTGGACAAAGCCAGAAGCCGTAATCCGCATCGCGATGATCGACCTCATAAGCCGGGACTCACCCGCGAAGCCACTCCGAACTGGCGGCAGCCCTGAACTCTGAGTACGTCAGTGGAACAAATGAGACCGCTGGCTCCGACGGGGAGGTTCGAAGCTCAGCCCCTTCTCGTCGAGGGCGTTGAAGAGGGTCACCCGGCCCGTCGCGAAGGCGAAGCTGACATCGATGTTCCCCTGAGCGGCATCTTTGCCTGTCCACTCGAGCAGTTCGGCGCTGTCGAGGGCCTGCCCCCGTAGAGCGTGCAGTTCGGAGAGCGGATCGGGACGCCACTGAAGGTCGAAGTCGGGCCACCGGACAGGACGGGTGAGGTCGATCGTGTTCCACGTGAGGGAGAGCTCGTCGAGCTTGTGATGGTTGATCTCGACCTGCGCACCATACCGAAATCGAACATCACATCATCTTGTCAGAGCTGCCCCACCTCAGCTGTAGTCCCGAACCGCAGTCGGCGGCGCACTTCTCAAACATCCCTGCCGGGACAAAACACTCTTCGAACCTGTCCGGACAACTCGGCGGGCAGGTGGGTCAATTCGGCGTCAAGGTTTGCCCCAGCATCCCTGACCCGGTGTTCATTCCCGCGCCACCGCCCCTCCGCCGAGGCGCCCCGCCGCGGGCGCAGCATCCGTGCTCGTACGACGCACAGACGTTCCTGCCCGGAGGGTGAACCAGCATGGCCAGCAGAGGAAGACGAGCGGCGATACGGAGCCTCGGGGCGCTCGCCGGAGCGGCGGCACTCACGGTGCTCGGCAGCAACGCGCCGGGCTGGGCGGCGGTGCCCTCCGGTCAGTCCGCGACCACGACGCCCATCAAGCACGTCGTCGTGCTCTTCGACGAGAACATCTCCTTCGACCACTACTTCGCCACCTACCCGAAGGCCGCCAACACGGACGGCACGAAGTTCAAGGCGTCGAGGAGCACCCCCAAGAACATCGACACGCTGGCCCACGCCGGGCTGCTGAAGACGAACCCCAACCAGTACACGCCGAAGCGGCTCTCCCCCGCCCAGGCGATGACCTGCGACCAGAACCACTCCTACGGGGCCGAGCAGTACGCCACGAACGGTGGCAAGGCCGACCAGTACGTGCAGAACACCGAGGTCGACAAGTGCAGCGGGGGCCTGTTCGGCGAGCCCGGCCTGGTCATGGACTACTACGACGGCAACACCGTCACCGGGCTGTGGAACTACGCCCAGCACTACTCCCTGTCCGACCGCTCCTTCAGCTCGGTCTACGGCCCCTCCACGCCCGGTGCCCTGAACCTGATCTCCGGTCAGACACACGGCGTGGTCTCCGTCGACCCGGCCACCGGCAAGCGGACGGCGACGCCCGACCCGTACGCCGTGAAGTCGCCCGACGCAAAGGGCGTGGGCACGGTGATCAACGACCCTGACCCGGCCTTCGACGACTGCTCCGACAAGGACCACACCGGCACCAACGCGCTGGCTGCCCTGCAGGGCAGGAACATCGGTGACCTGCTCAACGCGAAGAAGGTGTCCTGGGGCTGGTTCCAGGGCGGCTTCCGGCCCTCGGCCGCGTGGAACGGGACGTCCGGGTCGTACGCCAAGTGCGACACCACCCACACCAACGTGGGCGGCGCGGCCGTGGCGGACTACAGCCCGCACCACAACCCGTTCTCGTACTACAGGTCGACGGCCAACCCGCACCACCTGCCGCCGAAGAGCGTCGCCGAGATCGGCCACAGCGGACAGGCCAACCACAACTACGACCTGACCGACTTCACCGCCGCCGTCAAGGCGGGCAAGCTGCCGGCGGTCAGCTTCGTGAAGGCCGGTGAGTACCAGGACGGCCACGCCGGCTACTCCGACCCGCTCGACGAGCAGCACTTCCTCGTCAAGCAGATCAACGCGATCCAGAGCTCACCGCAGTGGAAGTCCACCGCGGTCGTCATCGCCTACGACGACTCCGACGGCTGGTACGACCACGCGTACGTCGCCCCGCGCAACGGCTCGAAGGACACCTCGCTCGGCTCCAACGGCAAGGCCACCGACAGCCCGGCCTGCCAGAACGGCCCGAAGGCGTCCGGCGGTTACGCCGACCGCTGCGGCCCGGGCACCCGCCAGCCGCTGCTCGTCGTCTCGCCGTACAGCAAGGTCGACAAGGTCGACCACACCCTGACGAACCAGGCGTCCATCACCCGGTTCATCGAGGACAACTGGCACACCGGCCGCGTCGGCGACCATTCCTTCGACGCGACGGCCGGCTCCCTGGCGGGCATGTTCGACTTCCGGCACCCGAACAACAAGCAGGTGCTGCTGAACTCGGACGGCTCGGTGAAGTCCGTGCGCCCGATCCAGCACGTCGCCCCGGTGGCCACGAGCATCACGCCCGGCCCGGCGATGCAGAACACGGCGGCCGCCACCGGCACTTCGGGGGTCCCGGCCCTTCCGGTCGGCCTCGGCGTGGGCGCCCTGCTGGCCGCCGGTGTCACCGGCACGTACCTCACGCTGCGCCGCAGGCAGCACGCCTGACCGACACCGCTCCCCACGAGTGCGCCCCCGGCCGACGTCCGGGGGCGCACTCCGTTCAGGCTCTGACCGATGCCTTCGTTCCGCTCACGTCGCTCGCTCTCCCGAGCAGTTGGAGCAGCGGTCCGGTCATGAAGGTGGTGACCAGCGCCATGAGGACGAGGACGGCGTACAGGTCCTGGCCGATGAGCCCCGCCGACCTGCCGACGTCGAGCACGATCAGCTCGGTGAGCCCGCGGGTGTTCACCATGACGGCGACCAGCGCCGACTGCCGGGTGTCCAGGCCGTGCACCCGGGCAGCTCCGTAGGCCGGTACGACCTTGCCCGCGATCGCCGCCACCAGGAGCACGCCCAGCAGACCGAGGCCGTCCGCGCCCAGTGTGCCGATGTCGACCGACAGGCCGGTGGACACGAAGAACAGCGGCAGCAGCATCCCCGACGTCTGTTCCATCGGTCGCAGCACGTCGGCGTTCGGCGCACCGTCCCGGCGCGGCATGGCCAGCCCGGCGAGGAACCCGCCGAAGACGGCGTGCAGGCCGAGCGACTCGGTGACCCAGGCGCTGCCCAGGGCGAGGACCAACGCCACCGGAACGGGATTGCTGAGCAGCGTGGCCGGCCGGTTCAGCCACCGGCGCAGCACGGGCCGGACCAGGCCGAGGACGAACGCGACGAAGGCTGCCAGCAGGGCCAGGGCGACCGGCCAGGGCCACCGGGTGTCCTGTCCGGAGTCGCTGAGCACCGCCGCCAGCACCAGCCAGGCCGCCACGTCCATGAGGCCGGCCGCCGTGATCGCCACCGTTCCCGCGGGAGTGCCGGCGGCCCCGCGCTCCCGCACGATGGCCGCCAGCACCGGGAGGGCGGTGACCGAGAGCGCCACCGCCATGAACAGCGCGAACGAGTGGTGGCCCGCGTGCCCGGGATCCACGGCGGAGAACAGTCCGCCGCACAGTTCCACGGCCCCCACGGCGAGCGCCATCGGGGTCAGCAGGGCCGCCACCGCGACGCTCACCGCGGTGCGCCCCGCCCGGAAGGTGCGGAAGTCGATCTCGTGGCCCGCCACGAACAGGAACAGGACCACGGCGATCTGGGCCAGCACCGACAGGAACGGCCTCGCCTCGGCGGGGAACAGACGCGCGGACAGGTCCCCGGGAAGCCGGCCCAGCAGGGTCGGTCCCAGGGCGATCCCGGCGAGGATCTGGCCGATCACCGCCGGCTGCCCGAGCCGCCGGGCCAGGCCCCCGAACACCCAGGAGACCAGGATGACGAGGGCCACGTCACCGAGAACGGTGGCTAAGAGATGACTCACGAGGACACCTCTCTCGCGGAGCGCCGGAACAGACCCGTGCGCTAGAACAGGCCCTTGTAGGTGCCCCAGCCCGTGCCGATCTTCGTACGGGCGCCGAAGGAGCCCTTGCCGCTGCCGTTGGCGCGCCACAGCGTGCCGGAAGTGTCTCGGGCGACGAGGTCCGCCTTGCCGTCGCCGGTGATGTCGCCGACGCCGATGACGGCGTTGTAGGAGGAGCCCCAGTTGTCGAAGAGCTTCACCCGGGCCTTGAACGTGCCCGAGCCGGTGCCGCTGTAGCGCCACAGCTTGTTCGACTTGTCCTGGACCAGCAGGTCACCGCGGCCGTCACCGTCGAGGTCGCCGGCGCCGACGACCTTCTTGTAGCCGGACCAGTCCGCGTACAGCTTCACCCGCGCCGACAGCTTCCCGGAGCTGGTCGCCTTGTACAGGTACAGCGCACCGGTCTTCGCGTTCCGCGCGACGAGGTCCGCGCGCCCGTCCCCCGTCACATCGCCCGGCGAGGTGAGGACGTCGTACTGGTCGAAGCCCGTGCCCAGCGCGGTGTTTGCGGTGGACGGCGTCACGGCCTTGCCGCAGCCGGGCCGGTAGGCGCGCAGGGTGCCGTTCGCGTACCGGACCAGGAGGTCGTTGCAGCGGTCGCCGTCGAGGTCGCCGAACGGGACGGCCTTGACGGAGGTCGCCCAGCCCGAGCCGGTCACCTTGCCCGAGAAGCCGCCCTTGCCGTCGCCCTTCTGGATGCTCAGGGCGCCCGAGGAGCTGAGCGTCAGCAGGTCGCCGATCCCGTCGGAGCCCGCGTGGTCGCGCCGTACGGCCGCGGCGCCGGTCACCTGGACCGTGCCGGAGGTGGACAGCGCGGCGCCGTTGCCGTCGGCCGGGGTGGCGGTGAGGGTCCAGGTGTAGGCGCCGTTGGGCACCAGTGCTCCGCTCTGCGTCTTCCCGTCCCAGGTCGCGCGTACGGCGCTGCGGGTGGGGCTGCCCTGCCAGGTGCGCAGGACCGCTCCGGTGGTGTTGCTCTTGACGGTCACCTGCCAGGAGGCGGCCGGCTTGGACAGCCACCAGCGGCCCTCCCACCGTGCCGCACCGCCGGCCGCCGCGAACGACGCGGGTGCGATCGAGTCGGGCGCGGTCAGCCTGGACGCCAGCCAGGTGTAGTCGTAGGCGCCGACGACATGGACGGCACTGTCCGCGTCCAAGTAGGCGACCTTGTTGGAGCGGCGGTCGACGGTCCAGGTGACCCCGCGGGTGTCGGCGGCCGTGGTGGACGCGACGCCGGTGATCTCGCCGAGGGAGTCGGTGACGTCGTTGCGGACCTCGGTCAGCCGGATCGACTTCTTGACGGGGTCGTAGGAGCCGTAGAAGCCGTCGCCGAGGAGCACGCCCCCGACCGGGGCGTCGTACGTCTTGTCCATGTAGGCGAGATTCTTGATCCCGGCCTTCTTCTGGGCGGCGCAACTCCAGTACAGGAGCGTGCCGTTGGTCCGCAGGTCGTCCGGTGTGCAGCCGCCGCCGGTGTCGACGGTGCGAACCGCCTTGCCCGTACGCAGGTTGGTGGCGACCACCTGTCCCGCGGTGGTGGACGGTGTCCACAGCGTGCCGTAGTCGAGGACGGCCGCCTGGGCGTTCTGTTCGCGCACGACCTTGCCGGCGGTGATGTCCACGACGTACTGCTTGCCGCCGCCCGTGTACAGCACGTACTGCGGGGACACGTCAAGGATGCGGCCGTCGGTGGCCGGCAGGGCGATGTCGCCCTTCGGATCGTCGGCCGTGGTGAGGATGTCCTTGCCGGTGGCCGGGTCGGTGGTGAGCTGGGCGAGGCCCTCGTCGCCGCCGTCGGCGAAGCGGCCCGCGCCGGCACTGCCGGAGGTGGCGGCCGGGGTCAGCGGGGCCCCGCCAGCCGGCGCCAGGGCGGTGCCGATGTCCTGGCTGTGGAGCGTGCCGGTGCCGCGCAGGGAGTTGAGGAAGCGTATGGTGCCCCGGTCGAGGCCGAGCGCGCCGACCGAGCCGTCGTAGTGGACGGGCGTGATCGTCTGCCAGGGCGTGACGGAGACGCCGCCGTTGCCGTCGTCGGCGAGGAAGTACAGGCTGCGCGGGCCGTCGGCGGTGGCCCGTCCGATGACGGCCACCGACTCGCCGGTCTGCCAGGCCTGTTCGACATCGGCGAGGACCGGGTCCGCGTCCGCCGGGAGCGACAGGTTGTGCAGCGCCCCGCCCGAACCCTCGTACCACAGCGAGTTGCTGCCGACGACGAACGAGGTGACGTCGCTGTCCGGGGACGAGGTCGGCACGGTCCGTACGCCGGGGCTCTCGCCCGCGCTGGCGCGCGCCCGGATCCGGATGCCGGCCCCGTCCTCGCGGGTGTACCACGACACCCAGGAGCGGGTGAGCCGGAAGCTGCTCGCCGGTCCGGTCACCTGGAGTGCGGTGACGGCGCCGGAGAGGGCGTTGACGATGCCGTAGGCGGCTCGGCCGTCCTTCTGGTAGCGGACGACGAAGTCCGCACCTCCGTCGGCGGTCGCCAGGATCTGCGGTTCGGCCTCCGCGGTCGCGTCCGCCGGCAGTTGCACCTGAGTGTCGTAGACGCCGCCCGAGCCGTTGGGTCTGACGACCCGGTACTCGTAGGTGCCGTCGGCCAGTTGGTTCGAGGCGAGCGCGAAGCCGCCGCTCATCTGCGGGTGTCGGTAGCCGCTCGGCAGCTTGAAGGAGTACGTGTAGCCGGTTTCCAGGTTGTACGCGGTGATGGCGGTGCTGCCGTCGTCCGCGGTGGTGGAGTAGAAGACCCGGTTGTCGTAGTCGTACGTGTCGAAGAAGGACTGCGCCGGTACGCCGTCGAGCGCCGGTACCGCCTTTCTGGTGCTGCTCCAGAGGTAACCGTCGGTGCCCTCCTGCTGGTACAGCACGCCGAGGCGGCCACTGGCCACCACCGAGATCCGGCGGGCGACGTCGGCGTCGGGCGCGGCGATCTTCACTTCCGCGGTGACCGCGTATGCGGGCGCGATCAGCGGCGCGGCAAGTCCCGCTGTCGTGACGAGCGCGGTGGCGACGGTGGCGACGGCGCTCCCCGCGCGCGTCAGCCGATGGTGCCGTGCGGGCACGGTTCCCCCCTGTATGCGGCTCTGGTGTCAGAGCTTGTCTGTCATGTCTCCCCAGACATGTGTTCGTGAGCATACAAGTGGCCCATGACGCTGGTGGGTTGAGCGGGTGGGCTATCAGAGGTGCCACTTCGTCCGGTGGGCCGCGTCCCAGGGGCGGAGGGACGGTGAGGTCCTTGAAAACCGCTGGTCAACCGCGCATCGGGATGCTGGGATGGCCCGATGCGAGATCATGCGTCGCCGACCGTGGACCGGGGCCGCTACACGGACGCGGTGACTCCCTGGGAGCAGGAGTCCTGGCGGGCCGCGGCCCTCGACTGGGTGGAGGCCGGGCTTGCCGCCCATGGGCTGCGGATGACCGGCCGACCGCAGGTGCGGCTGCGGCCGTGGTCCGTCCTGGTACGGGTGCCCGTGGCCGGGCGCGCGGCCGTGTGGTTCAAGGCGAATCCGCCGGCCAGCAGCTTCGAGGGCCCGCTGACCGCTGCCCTGGCCCGCTGGGTGCCGGAGCACGTCCTGGAGCCGCTCGCGGTCGACGCCGACCGCGGCTGGTCCCTGCTGCCGGACGGCGGTGACCTCTTCCGGAACGTGCTCGGGCGGGAGCCCGTGGAGCCTCGCGCCTGGGAGGACCTGCTCCGCCAGTACGCGAGCATGCAGCACGCCCTGGTCCCGCACGCGCGGGAGATCGAACGGCTGGGTGTCCCGAGCGCCCAGACCGTGGAACTGCCCGAGATCTTCGACGAGTTGCTCGCCGAGACCGCGGCGCTGCGGCCGGACGAACGCGCGCGGCTCGACGCACTCCGGCCCCGCCTCGTGGACTGGTGCGCCGAACTCGCGGGCTCGGGCATCGCCGACTCCCTCGACCACTCGGATCTGCACGACGGCCAGCTGTTCAACCCGGAACCGGGCCGGTACACCTTCTTCGACTGGGGCGACGCCGCCGTCTCCCACCCGTTCTGCAGCCTGCGGGTCACCGCCCGGCGAGCCTGCGGCCGGTACGGTCCCGATGTGCTGCCACGCCTGCGCGACGCCTACCTGGAGCCGTGGACGGGATCAGGCCGCACGGCGGCGGAACTCCGGCGCGCCGTGAGCCTCGCGTGGCGGTTGAGCGCCCTGGGGCGTGCTCGCGCCTGGGGCCGCCTGTTCCCGACCGCGTCCGGAGCCGCTCCCCTGGCCGTACAGAGCGCCCGCTCGCTGCTGGAACTCGCCGAGGATCCTCCGTTGTAGGCGACAGGCCGTTGTAGTCAGCACACCACTCGTACGGCACAACGCCCGCTCCCCCGCCCGGGTGCCGTCGCCCCGGTGGCCCGCCGGGCCCGGCCGCCGCCGGTGCCGCCCTCGCGGAGCCCTCGTCCGGTTGCGGGAAACGGGGCCGGATCGGGAGGCTGGGCAAGGGACGAACCGGGCCGGATCCGGGAGGCGTGGTGATTCCAGCTCGCGGCATTCCACCCCTCGACCGCCGACGCTTCCTGGCCCTGTGCGCGGGCGCGGGCCTGGGCACGGCGGCCGCCTGCACGCCCGTGCCCCCGCGCGCGAACACCCGCCCGCTCCTGCGGACGCTGCCGGAGGCCGAACGGGACGCGGCGGGCACCGCCGACTGGCGGATCGGCTCGGCGGGCCCGCCGGACGCCGTGACCGGTTACACGGACCAGGTGAGCGTCGCACCCGGCGAGGAGTGCGGCCTGCACGTGTCGACCACCGCCGCCTCGTTCCGGGTCTCGGCGTTCCGCGTCGGCTGGTACGGCGGCAAGCAGGCCCGCCTCATTTGGGCCTCACCGCGCATACCCGGCAGCGCCCAGCCGCCCCCGCTCCTGCTGCCGGCCACCCGTACCGTGCGCGCCGACTGGCCCGCCTCACTGAGCCTGGACACCACCGGGTGGCCGGAAGGCGCGTATCTGCTGCGGCTGGAGGCCGACACCGGTCACCAACGCCACATCCCGCTGATCGTCCGCTCCGCCGAGGGCGCGGGCCGCACGGTCCTGCTGCACGCTCCGGCCACCTGGCAGGCGTACAACCGCTGGGGCGGCTACAGCCTCTACGCGGGCTCCTCGGGCGCCTACGCCACCCGGTCGCTCGCGGTCAGCTTCGACCGCCCCTACGACGGCAACGGCGCCGAGAAGTTCCTGGTCTACGAGTGGGCCCTGGTGGTGCTGGCGGAACGCCTGCGCATCCCGCTCGCCTACACCACCGGCGTCGACGTCCACCGGGACCCGTCGGTGCTGCGCGGCGCGCACGCCCTCGTCTGTCTGGGGCACGACGAGTACTGGACGCCCGAACAGCGGGCGTACGTCACCCGGGCCCGGGACGCCGGGACGAACGTGGCCTTCCTGGGCGCGAACACCTGCTTCCGCCGGGTCCGTCTGGAGGACGGGGAGGGGGCGGGCGACCGTACGGTGGTCTGCTACAAGACGTCCTACCGCGCCGACCCCAGCTACGCGTCCGCCCCGGCGCTGGTCACCACCGACTACCGCAGTCCGCCCGCCGCCGACCCGGAGTCCTCGCTCACCGGTGTCCTGTACGAGGGCTATCCGGTCGACGCCCCCTATGTCGTGCACGCCGCCGATCACTGGCTGTACGACGGCACCGGCGTACGCCCCGGCGACGCCTTCGCCCATCTGGTGGGCGTCGAGTACGACCGGGTCATGCCCGTCTCCCCCGTTCCCGGCCCCCTGGAGATCACCGCGCACTCCCCCGTCGTCTGCGTCGGCCGCCCCAGTCACAGCGACTCGGCGTACTACACGGCCCCCAGCGGTGCGGGGGTGTTCGCGACCGGCACCATGCGCTGGGTGGAGGGCCTGCTCGCCGGCACCGGTGAGCTGGGCCGCGACCACGGGATGGACGGCCGCACGCGCGCGTTCGTCACGCGCACCACGGAGAACCTGCTGCGCGCCTTCGCGCAGGGCCCGGCGACCCGCACCGGCCCGCCACCCCGTCCGAACGTGGAGCAGGTGTACGGCGGCGGCACGGTCTGACGGCGGCCACCCGGCCCCGGCGTCACTGAGCCTGATGCCCCGTGGCGCGGAGCCGGTCCCTGCGGGCGAGGTTGTAGAGACGCAGGAGGTGCTTGGCCACGGCGCAGGGCGCGGCGTCGGCACGGCACTGGCGGCACGTCTGCACGTGCTGCTCATAGGCGAAGCGAGCGCTTTCCAACGGATCGTTGTGCGCGTCGTTGAGAGTAGACATGGCCATCTCCGGGCAGGGCGCGTCCTGGGACCGCGCCGAGTTGACTGACTGGTACACCCGGAGCCAAGGTCATCATGTTACTTACGGTAGTGGGAAACTGGCCGGTAACCAGGCCCGTCCCACCGGCCGGGGACGTACGGTCAGTGGCCTCCCGAGGGCTGGTCGCAGCCGTCGTGGTCGGGGTAGCCGCCGAAGGCGTCCGCCTCGGTCGTGGCGCCGTCCAGGGTCGGGGTCCCCTGCAGGCTCCCCTCCACACACACCGGGTAGTCGTCGACCTGGACGAGGAAGCCGACGCCGCCCCCGCTCTGGTACGTCTGCACCTGCCCGCCGGAGTAGCCGAGGCCGACGAGGGCCTTGCGGACACTCTCGGGGTTGAACTGCCCGCGCGTGCGCAGTGGTTCGAGTGCCTTCCGGACGCGCCCGACGACCGCGAGGCCCTGGCAGCGGCGCTTGCCGTGCAGTTCGAAGGGCACCATGAAGCCGTGGTTCTCGGCGTAGTGGTCGGTCGGCGGTGCGGTGGGGCTCGGGGTGGCCGTGGACGGCTTCGGCGAGGGGGTGGGGCTCTCGCCGGGGCACGGAAAGTCCGCGGGCGTGCTCGGCGTCGCCACCGCGCTGCGCGAGGGCCCGCCCGCACCGGCGTCGTCCCCGGCCCGCTGCGTCCCGCACCCGGCGGCCAGTACGGCCAGTAACACCAGTGGAACCATCCCGGCCCGGGTTCCCGTCGAACTGATCTTCGTCATGCGCCGATCCTGGCCGCCGCCCGGGCCGCCGTCATGAGTTCTCGTACTCAGAAAGCGGGCTCAGCGGCTCGGAGGGCGAGCCGCGTCAGCCGCCGACGTCGACCCGCTTCTCCCGCAGCGCACGGGCATGGTTCATGAAGGCCGTCAGGCCCACCTCGAAGGCGCGGTCGGCCCGGCCCTCGCCCACCGCGGCGAGCGCCTCGGCGAGGCGGGGTGTCGGGACCTGGTCCGTCAGCTCCCACATCGTCTCCGGCGCGGCGAGGTCGAGGGCCGAGCCCAGCACCAGGTTCTCCAGCGCGATGATCAGGGGCATGATCCCGGCGCAGTCGAACCCGGCCGCGAGCAGGACGTTCACGGCCCGCTCGTACTGCTCCAGCACGCGCGGCGCTCGTACGGGTGAAGTCATCAGCAGCGGGATCGCCCGGGGGTGGGCGGCGAACGCGGCGCGGTAGGAGCGGGCCCAGGCCTCGACGGCCGTGTCCCACGGCGTCAGATCCAGGGTGGCGGGGTCGATCCCGGAGGTGACGTGCTCGCGCAGCAGTTCCACGATGCCGTCCCGGCCGTCCACGTGGTGGTACACGGAGCCGGTCTGGGCGCCGAGCCGCCGGGCGATCTGCGGCACGCTGAAGTCGCCGCTCTCGTCGATCAGTTGCAGCGCGGTGGTGGTGATGCGCTCGCGGTCGAGGAGCGGTGTGCGCGGCCGTCCCATGGTCAGCGTTCTCCCTGAGGTCTTCCCGGATGCCCAACGGCAGGTTACATTGCGGAAACCGAAAGCCTTTAGGTTAACGACTCCGGGCACCGTCATCCCCCCGTGCGCCCGGAGACGTCGGCATGGACCCGCCCACCCCAGCCCCGGCCGCCGACGCCCGCGAACCCCGGCCGCCCCACCACCGGGACCCCCTCCCGTCCGCCGCCAGAAGGGCTCCCCCGTATGTCCGTGACCACCTCCGAGCTGCCGGAGGAGAGAGCGTCGTCCGACACGGCCACGCTCCGCTCCGGTTCCCTCGGCACCGCCGACATCGCCTTCTTCGTCGTCTCCGCCGCCGCACCGCTGACCGTCATGGCCGGCGTCGCTCCCCTCGCGATCCTGCTCGGTGGCATCGGCGCGCCCGTCGGCTATCTCCTCGCCGGCCTGACCCTCGCGGTCTTCGCCGTCGGCTTCACCACCATGAGCCGCCACATCACCAGCGGCGGTGCCTTCTACGCCTTCATCACCCGCGGCCTCGGCCGCCCGGTCGGCATCGGTGCCGCCCTGCTGGCCCTGATCGGCTACAACGGCATGGAGATCGGCGTCTACGGCCTCCTCGCCTCCACCACCCGGGACACCCTGCACTCCCTCTTCGGCACCGACGTCCCCTGGCTGCCGATCTCCCTGGCCGGGCTGGTGCTGATCGGCTACGGCGGCTTCCGTTCGATCGACTTCGGCGCCAAGCTGCTCGGCGTCCTGCTCGTCGCCGAGACCGGGATACTCGTCCTGCTCGCGGGCGGGGTCCTGGTCAAGGGCGGCGCCCACGGCCTGTCCCTGGGATCCCTGGCCCCGGCGCACGTGTTCGTCCCCGGCACCGCCGCGGTCCTCGCCTTCGCCTTCGCCGCGTTCACCGGCTTCGAGTCGACCGTCATCTACCGCCGCGAGGCCCGCGACCCCGAGCGCACGGTCCCGCGCGCCACCTACCTGGCCGTCGGATTCCTCGGCCTGTTCTACGCGTTCATCGTCTGGGTGGCCGTCCAGGCCTTCGGCGACGACCAGGTCGTCCGGGCGGCCGGCAAGGACCCGGCCGGGCTGTTCTTCACCGCCATCACCACGTACGTCGGCGGCTGGGCGGCCGACCTGATGCACGTCTTCATCATCACCAGTGTCATCGCCTCCCTCCTCGCCTTCCACAACGCCATCAACCGCTACGCCCTCGCCCTGGCGGAAGAGGGCGTACTGCCCCGCCGGCTCGGCCGGATCCACCCGCGCCACCGCTCGCCCCACGTCGCGGGCATCGCCCAGACGGTCCTCGGCGCGGTCGTGGTCCTCGCGTTCTGGGCCGCGCAGGCCGACCCGTACCAGCAGCTGCTGCTGTGGGTGAACACCCCGGGAATGATCGGCCTGTTGCTGCTGCAGCTGCTCGCCGCGATCGCCGTGCCCTGCTACTTCCGGCGCGTCAGCCACCAGGAGGGCAGTCTGCGCACGCTGGTGGCCCCCGTCGTCGCCGCCGTCCTGCTGGCGACCGCGATCGTGCTGGTGGTGGGTCACATCGACCTGTTCACCGGCGCGTCCCCGGCCGTGAACACCCTGCTCGTCATCGTCTCCCCCGTCGTCTTCGCCCTCGGACTGCCGCTGGCGTGGTGGCTGCGCCGCAGACGCCCCGAGGTGTACGCCGCCTTCGCCACCGAACCTGCCGAATGACCCTTTCCCGCACAGGAGTCGCCCCCATGCCCGCAGCCGACCTCATCCTCACCGGCGCCCAGGTCCGCACCCTCGACCCCGCCCGGCCCACCGCCTCGGCCGTCGCCGTGCACGACGGGACGATCACCGCGGTCGGGGAGGCGGCGGACGTACGCGACTGGCGCGGCCCCGGTACCGAGGTCGTGGATATGGGCGGCGCACACCTCGTGCCGGGCCTGGTCGACGCGCACAGCCATCCGGTGTGGGGGCTGGACATGGCGACGGGCACGGACCTGTCGGCCGTGACGGACCTGGCCGGGCTGCGCGCGGCGCTGGCCGGGGCAGAGCGGGCGGCAGGCTGGGTCGTCGGCTTCGGCCTGGACCACAACGCCTTCGAGGGCCGGCCCGTCCACCACGACCTCGTGGCGGACGTCCTCGGTGACACGCCGGCCTTCCTGCGCCTGTACGACGGCCACTCCGCGCTCGTCAACGGCGCGGCCCTGGCGGCCGCCGGGGTGACGGGGCCGCGCTCCTTCGCCCAGCGTGCGGAGGTGGTGTGCGACGCCGAGGGCCGGCCCACCGGTCACCTCGTCGAGCATGCCGCGATGGACCTCGTGGTGGACGTCCTACCGCGGCCGTCGTACGCCGAGCGGCGCACCCGGCTGCTGGAGCTGCTGTCGGCCATGGCCGCCACGGGGCTGACCGGCGCCCATGTGATGGACGGCGGCGACCTGGACCTGGTGGCGGCGGTGGCGCGGGAGACCGTGCTTCCCGTGCGGCTGCGGTTCGCGCCCTGGTGCATGCCCGGCGCGGACGACGACGCCCTGCGCGAACTGATCGAGCTGCAGGGCAGAGGCGGCCGGCACTGGCTGGTCGGCGGGGTCAAGTTCTTCATGGACGGCACCGTCGAGGGCGGTACGGCCTGGCTGGAGCACGCCGACTGCCACGGCCAGGGCACGGACGCGTTCTGGCCGGATCCGCAGGCGTACGCCACCGCCGTACGCACCCTGCACGCGGCGGGCGTGCGGACGGCCACGCACGCCATCGGGGACGCGGCCGTGCGCCACGTGCTGGACACCGTCGCCTCCCTCGGGCCCGGCGGGCGCGGGGTGCACCGGATCGAGCACATCGAGACCGCACCCGACGAACTCCTCTCCCGTTTCGTGGAGTTGGGCGTCGCGGCTTCGCTGCAGCCGCCGCACACCGGCTACACCCGGGACGACGGCACCGACGAGTGGTCGCGCCGTCTGGGCGCCGACCGGGCCGCCCGCGCCTGGCGGCTGCGGGACCTGCGCGAGGCCGGGGCCACGGTCGCGCTCGGCTCGGACTGGCCCATCGCGCACTACGACGTACGGGCCGTACTGGCGACGGCCCACCGCCCCAAGGGTGCCGCGACGCGGCGGCCGGGGCTCACGCCGTTGCAGGCGCTGGAGGGCTGCACCAGCCACGCGGCCGCCGCAGCCTGCGAGTCCGGCGTGGCCGGCCGTATCGCACCCGGCCACCGCGCCGACCTGACCGCCCTGTCCGTGGACCCCGTGCTCGCGCCCGGCGACGAACTGGTCGACGCACCGGTCGTGGTGACGGTGACGGGCGGCCGTGTGGTGCACCGGGGCGGGTGACGGGGCACCCCGTCAGCGGTACGTCAGGCCCGGGTCAGCGGCTCCTGTCACTCTTTTCATGTGAACGGCACGGGAAACCGGAAGCCGGGAACAGGGAGAGGTGCCCGGAGTGGTTGATCGGGGACCAGTGAGCACGCCTCAAGGTCGGGCCCCATGGGCCCACGCAGGTTCGAATCCTGCCCTCTCCGCTCGGTGCGCAGGAGGACCGGGAACGGGGCCGGGCGGGCTCACCACACGTCGATGCGGCGCCCCGTGAACACGGTGGGCCCGATGCGTACCCACAGGTCGCGCTCTCCTCCGGCCCACGGCGTGCTGTAGGCGTGTTCGGCCAGGTGGCGTGCCTCGTCGGGGTCGGTCACCGCGCGGCGGTGCCGTGGACCAGGAGGCTCCACCCCTGGCTCAACCAGGTGGGCGACGTACTCCTCGGCCACGCCTGCGCGAAACGCCACCTGCTCCCGGGTGAGACCCAGCTCCGTGCGGTGCCACTCGATGCGGCGTCCCAGGTCGCCCTGCGTGACTGTCGCCACCGGAGCCTGCGTGTGGTGCTGCGGGGTCGTCCGTTCGGTCATGGCCACCCACTCCTCGCCCGGGCCGGACCGCCCGGCACCAGCGTGTTCCGTCGATCTCACCGTCGCACACGCCCGGGTCCGCCCCATGGGCCGCTCGACCCCTCCCCGTGCCGTTCGGCACCCGCCGAGCGGCCGTGCGGCTCGACTCGGGAGAGACTGGGGACATGGCCGACAAGACGGTGGATCAGCTGCCCCGCAGGACGTACGAGAAGGAACTGCTGCGTCTGCAGACGGAGTTGGTGAAGCTGCAGGAGTGGGTGCGGGCCGAGGGCGCCCGGCTGGTCGTCGTCTTCGAGGGGCGGGACGCGGCCGGCAAGGGCGGCACCATCCAGCGGGTCACCCAGTACCTCAACCCCCGCCTCGCCCGGATCGTGGCGCTGCCGAAGCCCACCGGCCGCGAGCGCACCCAGTGGTACTTCCAGCGGTACGTCGAGCATCTGCCGGCGGCGGGGGAGATCGTGCTCTTCGACCGGTCCTGGTACAACCGGGCCGGCGTGGAGCACGTCATGGGCTTCTGCACCCAGGAGGAGTACCAGCGGTTCCTGCGCCAGTGCCCGATCTTCGAGCGGATGCTGGTGGAGGACGGGATCGTGCTGCGCAAGTACTGGTTCTCGGTGAGCGACGCGGTGCAGCAGGAGCGGTTCCGGCGCCGGCTGGAGGATCCGCTGCGACGCTGGAAACTGTCGCCGATGGACCTGGAGTCGATCATTCACTGGGAGGCGTACTCCCGGGCCAAGGACACGATGCTCGTGCACACCGACATCCCGGAGGCTCCCTGGTACGTCGTCGAGAGCGACGACAAGCGCCGCGCCCGGCTGAACATGATCGCCCATCTGCTGGCGTCCGTGCCCTACCAGAACGTGCCGCCGCCGGTGCTGGAGCTGCCCGAGCCACCACCGTCGACCGGGTACGAGCGCCCGCCGCGCGATCTGCAGACCTACGTCCCCGATCACTCGGCGACTCTCTGAACCCACGCGGGTTCCGCATCCTGCCCACTCCGCCGGCATGGGCCGGGCCGTGCGCCGACCACCATGGGTACCGGGCAGACTGTGCAGGTGAACGACTTCTGCCCAGTCCTGCGCGACCCTGCTCCGCAGTGGTACGGACGCCTGCACGTCCGTACCGCCGACCTCTCTCCGGCCGCGTGGCTCACCGACCCCACCCCGGGGTACGCCGCCATGGGAACGGTGGCGGGGGTCGCCGCGCCCGGCTTCGCGGCCTACGCGAGGATTCTGCATCCGGCGTCCCTGGACGAGCGGCCGGTGCGCTGGTCGACGGTGGCCGCCGCGCACGGCACCCGGGTGACCCCGACCGTGCGCTGGCACGAGGTCATCGGGGAGGACCAGGACTACCTCAACCGCTCCGACCACGGGCTGTCCGGTGTGTGGGACGAGCATCCGGGCGAGGGACCGACCCCGCCCGAGGTCGCCCGGGCCCTGATCCCTGTGCTGGGCCGGCACACCCGGACCCCGGAGCACTGCTGGTTCGGTCTGTGGTGCGGGTACGGCCGGTGGGCGTTCGACGGGATCCCCACGTTCGCGACGCCCGGCCGGGACGAGGTGCTGCTCGCCGGGCCCCTGGCCGATGCCGTCTCCCCGACGGCCCTGGACGAGTTCGCCGAGCTGCCCGACCTGTGGTGGCCCGAGGACCGCGCCTGGATCGTGGGCGGTGACGTGGACCTGGTCAGCACATACGTCGGCGGATCCCCCGAGCTGATCGCCGAGTTGCTGTCCGACCCGGAGCTGGAGGCCCGTCCCGTGGGCGCGGGCGACCCGGTCGGCTGAGCATCGCGTCGCCGCCGTCGGCGAAATATTTCGACGCCAACACCGAATGATGCGAGGGGTATTGACGCCACTGACACCCCTCCTATCATCCAGAGCGTCCGGGGCTACGGTCACCGTTCGAATCTCTGGACATCGCGGAATCGAGCGCTGAAGCATGTCATGCCCCCGTCATGCACCCGCAGCATCATTCGACCGTACGAGGAGAACCATGAAGTCCCCCACCGGGCCCGGCCGACGCCGGGCCTCCCTCTTAGGCCTGCTGGTCGCCGGCGCGCTCGTGGCGACCGGGACGGCCGGCGCCGTACCCACGGCCGTGAAGGCGAGCACGCTCGGCGCTCAAGCCGCCCAGTCGGGGCGGTACTTCGGGACCGCCGTGGCCGCCGGAAAGCTCGGCGACGGAACGTACTCGACGATCCTGGACCGCGAGTTCACCATGGTCACGCCCGAGAACGAGATGAAGTGGGACACCACCGAACGGTCCCGCGGCTCGTTCAATTTCGCTCCCGCCGACCAGATCGTGAGCCACGCCACCGCGCACGGACAGCGTGTGCGCGGCCACACACTGGTCTGGCACTCCCAACTGCCCAGCTGGGTCAGCGGCATCACGGACGCGAACACTCTGCGCACCGTGATGAACAACCACATCACCACCGTGATGAACCACTTCAAGGGCAAGGTCTACGCCTGGGACGTGGTCAACGAGGCCTTCGCCGACGGCGGCAGCGGGCAGCACCGCAGCTCGGTCTTCCAGAACGTGCTCGGGGACGGCTTCATCGAGCAGGCGTTCCGCACCGCCCGGTCGGCCGACCCGTCGGCCAAGCTCTGCTACAACGACTACAACATCGAGAACTGGACGGACGCCAAGACCCAGGGCGTCTACCGCATGGTCCGTGACTTCAGGTCCCGGGGCGTGCCCATCGACTGCGTAGGCTTCCAGAGCCACTTCGGCAGCTCCGGTCCGCCTTCGAGCTTCCAGACCACGCTGGCGAACTTCGCCGCGCTCGGTGTGGACGTGCAGATCACCGAGCTGGACATCGCGCAGGCGTCCCCGACGGCGTACGCGAACGCCGTCAAGGCCTGCAGGAACGTCCCCCACTGCACCGGCATCACGGTCTGGGGCATCAGGGACAGCGACTCCTGGCGCAGCGGCGAGAACCCGCTGCTCTTCGACGGCTCGGGCAACAAGAAGGCCGCGTACGGCTCGGTGCTGTCCGCCCTCGGCGGCACGGCCGCGGCCACGGCACCCGCCGCGCTGCCCTCCGGTTTCGGCTGGAGTTCCAGCGGCCCGCTGATCTCCCCGAAGCCGGACTCCACCCACACCATCGCCGGCATCAAGGACCCGTCCGTCGTCCACTACAAGGGGAAGTGGCACGTGTTCGCCAGTGTCGCCAGTTCCTCCGGGTACAACCTGGTGTACCTGAGCTTCGGCGACTGGTCCCAGGCCGGCTCGGCCACCCACCACTACCTGGACCGCTCGGCGATCGGCAGCGGCTACCGGGCCGCGCCCCAGGTCTTCTACTACGCGCCGCAGAAGCTGTGGTACCTCGTCTACCAGACCGGGAACGCGTCGTACTCCACCAACCCGGACATCAGCAACCCCGACGGGTGGAGCGCACCGCGCACCTTCTACGCGTCCATGCCGGACGTCATCAAGCAGAACATCGGCAACGGCTACTGGGTCGACATGTGGGTGATCTGCGACAACAGCAACTGCTATCTGTTCTCGTCGGACGACAACGGGCACCTGTACCGCTCGCGGACCGGCGTCGCCCAGTTCCCGAACGGCTTCACCGACACCGTCATCGCCGCCCAGGACTCCCACAGGTACGCGCTGTTCGAGGCGAGCAACGTGTACAAGGTGCAGGGCAGTAACCAGTACCTGCTGCTCGTCGAGGCCATCGGCTCCGACGGGCGCCGCTACTTCCGTTCCTGGACCTCCGCCGGCCTCGCCGGTGCCTGGACGCCGCTGGCCGCGTCCGAGAGCAATCCGTTCGCCCGGGCGAGCAACGTCACCTTCCCGTCGGGCGCCTGGACCAGGGACATCAGCCACGGCGAGATGATCCGCGCCGGGTACGACCAGACGCTCACCGTCCCGGCCTGCAGACTCCAGTACCTCTACCAGGGGTTGGACCCGAACGCGACCGGCGACTACAACACCCTGCCATGGCGGCTGGGCCTGCTCACCCAGACCGACTCGACCTGCTGAACGCGAGTGCCGGCCCCGCGCGGGTGCGTGCGCGGGGCCGGCTCACGCGTCGGCTAGGGCGTGACGACGCTGCCGCCGAACGTCACCACGAGGTGGCCGTCCGAGGCGAAGGACCAGCCCAGGGCACCGGAGTAGGAGGCGCACCGGGAGCCGTTCGTGCCGGTCCAGAACTGGTTGGAGCTGTCGGCGTCACCGACGGTCTTGTCGTTGGAGCCGCTGACGGCGAAGCGGCACGAGGTGTTGGTCCGGAACACCGACGTCCCCGCGTCGAACGAGAAGTTGCGCTCGGCGTTGTCGACGCTGACGTTGTTCGAGATCGCCATCGTGCCGGGGTTGCTGTTGTAGGTGAACCCGTGATGGCCGTTCTTGTAGGCGATGCTGTGCCGGACGACGTGGTTGACCGCGATGTCGTCGCCGCCGAGCTTGTAGCCGTTGCGGTCGCCGTTCTTGTTCTGGGTGCCGTCGCTGAGGGTGCCGTTGCCGTACGAGAGGGAGTTCTCGATGGTCACCGGGCCGATGGCGCCCGTGTCGGTCTTGGTGTAGAGGTCCCAGCCGTCGTCGATGTTGTGGTGGGAGACGTCGTACCGGAAGACGTTCCCGGTGCCGGTGGTCAGCTTCGCGGCGAAGCCGTCGGCGTCCTCGCCGTCGGAGTCGGCGTTGTCGTGCGACTCGGAGCTGACGATCAGGTTGTTGGACGGCCACTGGCTGCTCGGGGTGCTGGAGGCGATCCGGCCGAGCTGCAGTCCCGTGTCGCGGTTGTACGCCGTCACCGTGCGCTCGACGACGTTGTTGCTGCCGCCGACGTAGATCCCGTTGTCACCGGCGTGCTGGACGGTGAGCCCGTACAGGTGCCAGTAGGAGGCGTTCAGCTGGATCCCACGGTTCGACGAACTCTCGCTCTGCGCCGAGAAGTTCAGCACCGGGGTCTCGCCGGGGTAGGCGGACAGCGTGGTGCGGGCGCTGGAGGTGCCGTCACTGCCGGCCGGGATGGTGACCGTCGACGAGTAGTTGTACGTACCGCCGCGCAGGTAGATCGTGCCGCCGGAGGTGATGTGGCTGATCGCCGAGGTGAGCGTCGTCGGGGCGGACTCCGTGCCGGCCGCGCCGTCGGTACCGCTCGGCGACACGTACAGCACGGTGCCCGTCGCCGCCGCGGAGACGTCGGCGTCCACGTAGTCGATGTTGGGCAGGCCGGCGGAGGAGGTCGGGTTGAACCGGATGGTGTTGCTGCCCGCGCCGACCGGCACGGTGAGCGTCTTGGTCACCCAGGTCCCCCAGGCGCCGGTGGCCTCGAACGACGCCGAACCGGCCGCCGAGCCGTTCACCGTGACGTCGGCCGGCCGCGCGGCGGTGGTTCCGTTGGCGAAACGGACCTGCAGGGTCGCGGTGCCCGCACTGACGGCGTTCACGGTGAACTGGGCGTAGGCGCCGCTCGCGTTGGTGCCGTTGCAGAATCCGCTGCCGGAGTAGCCGGTCCAGTCGGAGTCGATGGTGCCGGTGCAGACCGAGGGGGAACTCTCGGCCTCGTAGCGGGTGGTCGCGGCCTGTGCCGTGGTGCCGGACAGCGCGACGAGCGTGCCGGCGATCAGGCTGGCGCACGCGATGGCTGGTCTGAGGTGCATCGGCTTGTCTCCAGGGGTCGGTTCGGCTGGGCGGGTGCGGTGCCGGGGTGCCGTGGTGCGACGATGCTGTGGTTCGAGAGCGTGAACTGCACTGCCGGATGCTTGCGGGAAACCGGCAGTGGAAAGCGCTTTCTCCGACCGTAGGGAGGTGCCATGAGCGCGTCAATAGCCTTGTGCTTGATCAGAATTCAGTGACATGAACCGGAGGTGGCTATTCTCCGGGGGCGAGGGTGCGCGCCAGGAGGCGGGCCGTGTCGGCGACCAAGGCGTTGTCCACGGGTGCGTCCTTGGCGGCCTTCGTGGACAGCACGGCCAGCACGACGGGTGTCCCCCGGGTCGTCCAGGCGACGCCGATGTCGTTGGCGGTGGCGTAGTCCCCGGTCCCGGTCTTGTCGCCGAGGACCCAGCCCTGCGGCAGCCCGCGACCGAAGCGTTCGGCGCTGGTGGTGTTGCCCTTCAGCCAGGTGACGAGCTGCTCGCGGCCGGTGCCGTCCAGGGCCCGGCCCAGGGTCAGCCGTTCGAAGCTCCGCCCGATGGCCTCCGGTGTCGTGGTGTCGCGCGGGTCGCCGGGGACGGCGGTGTTCAGGTCGGTCTCCCAGCGGTCGAGCCGGCTCACCCGGTCGCCGAGCGACCGGAAGAAGCGGGTGAGGCCCTCCGGCCCGCCGATCTGGCGCAGCAGGAGGTTGCCGGCCGCGTTGTCGCTGTACTGGATCGCGGCCGCGCACAGGTCGCCCACCGACATGCCGGTGGCCAGGTGCTCCTCGGTCTTCGGCGAGTTCGGCAGGATGTCGCGCGGCGGGTAGTGGATCACCCTGTCCAGCGGCGCGCAGCCGCCGTGGTCACGCAGTACGGCCGCCGCCGCGAACGCCTTGAACGTCGAGCACATCGCGAACCGCTCCCCCGCGCGGTACGCCACGGTCCGGCCGGTGCGCACGTTGTGGGCGTACACACCGAGCCGCGCGCCGTACCGCTGCTCCAGATCGCCCAACTCGGTGTGCGGGTCGGCCGTTCCGCTCCCCGGGTCGGCCGAGGCGGTCGGCGCGACCGCGGCGGGGGCGATCACGGCGGCGGTGGTGAGGGCGAGACCGGCCTGGAACAGGCGGCGGCGCGGCAGAGGGGTGCTGGCACTGGTCATGTGCGGAGTTCTCCCTGGTCATCCGTCATCGGTTTGGTGGATCTTCGACGGGGACCAGCGAAACAGCAGGACTCCACCCATGTCCAAGAGAGATCTTTGAACCCCTCATGACTTATTGATATGACTGCTGGATGGATCTCCTCGCGCACCTGGAGGCGTACGTCGCGACCGTCGACGAGTCGAGCTTCTCGCGCGCGGCCGACCGGCTCGGGATCGCCCAGCCGCTCCTCAGCCGCCGTATCAAGACACTGGAGGCCCACTTCGGAGGCCTGTTGTTCGACCGTTCGCGGCGGCAGGTCACGACGACGGAGCTGGGCCTGCTCCTGCTTCCGTACGCGCAGGACGTGCTGGACCGGGCTCAGCGGCTCGGGCAGGTCGCCCGGTCGGCCCGCCGGGCGCAGGTGCGTGCCGTGGGCGTGCCCATGGACTGCGCACCGGTGGCGCTGGCGCGGGTCATCCGCGCGGCCACCGAACGCGGGATCACGCTCGGCATGCGCGAACTGCCGCCGGCGGAACGGGTCTCCGGGCTCGCCGACGGCTCGCTCACGTACGCGCTGGTGCGCGTCCCCCGGGAGCAGGCCGGGGTCCGGGTACCGCTCGGCCTGGCGTCGGCCGCACCGTCCGAGGCGCCGGAGCCGGCGGCCGTAGGAGCGAGCGGCGGGCGACGGCGCGCGATCCATCTGGAGGACCTGCGGCCACGCCGGAGCCGTCACGGTGAACTTCCTGCCGTGCTGCCCGTTCTGACCCTGACCGAGGACCAAGTGCCGTACGCACACGACAGGTTGGTTCGCGCCGCCGCCCGAGCCGGCCTGCCGGAGGGCCTGGTCCGGCCGGCCGGACCGGCGGCGACGGCCCTCGCCGAGACCCTGGCCGGTGGAGCGCTTCTGCTGTGTGCCGAGCCGTTCGCCCGGCAGCACGGGGCGAGTTGGGCGCCACTGGCCGATACCGCACTGCACCGGGGGTACGACGTGCAGGGGGCACGAGGTCGGCCCGCAGCAGTGGACGTACCCGATTGGCTGACCGCGCTGCTCGCGGCGGCGGCCGGTGCCCCGGCCGGAGCGCCGGACACGCTCCGGCTGCCCGGGCCGGTGGCCGAGGACGCCTCGTCGCGGCTGGCGGCACGCGGATGAGCGCGGAACCGGTGCACCGCCCGGCCTGCGTGGCCGGGGACGGAGCCCTGCTCGACGTCGCCGAGGCGGTCGCGGCGGACTGGGCGGCGCTCGGAGTCCGTGGCTCGTTCCTCGCCCGCAACCTGGACTCGGGCGAGCAACTCGGCTTCGACGTCGACGAGGCGATGCCCCTCGCCTCGGTGGTGAAGGTGCCGCTCGCCCTGGTCGTGCTGGACCGGATCGCGGCCGGGGAACTCGACCCGGCGCGCCCGGTCACCGTCGACCCGGCCACCAGCAGCATCGGTCCCACCGGACTCGCGGCGTTCCGGCACCCGGCCACCGTGGCCGTCGGCGACCTCCTCCTCCTGATGCTCTCGGTGAGCGACAACGCCGCCGCCGACGCCCTGTTCGACCTGGTGCCGGTGGCGGAGGTCGACACCCGCCTGCGGGCGTGGGGGTGCGCGGGGATACGGGTACGGCACCGGATGAACCACATGTACGAGTGCGCGGCCGGAGCTGCCGGCAACGACTTCTCGCTCGCGCTGGAACTGGCCGTCCGCGACGAGCGTGCCGGACGGCACACCATCGAGACCCTGGACCCGGCCCATGCCAACCTGGGCTCGGCCTCGGCGCTCGTGGACCTGCTGCAGCACGTGTGGACGGACGAGATCTCCCAGCCCCTGGCGACGGCCGAGCTGCGCCGCCTGATGGGCTTCCAGGTATTCACCCAGCGGCTGGCGAGCGAGCTGCGCGCGGACACGCTGCGGTGGAGCGGCAAGACGGGCACCTTCCTCCACCTACGACACGAGATCGGGGTCGTGGAGGCCGAGTCCGGAGACCGGGTCGCCCTGGCCGCGCTCACCCGCGCGGACCGGCGGGCCGGCCTGGCCCCGGACATCGACCTCGCGATGGGAATCGGCGCACGGCGGGCGTTCGAGGCGTTGCGGGGGTGAGGGGGCGGTTCCCGCACCCGGTCACGGCTGGGCCGAAGGGCCCCGGGTGGGGCCGAGTGACCTGTTGTGGGTGGGACCGGATGAGCACAGGCTGGAATCAGGAGCCCCACGGTCGCCGGGGCTACCGGATCTGCGGCGAAGGGAGCTGGAGCGATGACCTCCGTCACCACCATGAGCGCGGCCCTGCCCCCCGAGCATCGCGTACAGCTGATGCAGCTCGCCCGCGAGGTCTCCTTCGAGGCCGGGACGCGGCTGTTCGAGGAGGGCCGGCGCGCCGACCGCTTCTGGATCGTACGGACCGGCACCGTCGCCCTCGACCTGCATGTGCCCGGCCGTCGTCCCGCCGTCATCGAGTCGATCGGGCACGGCGAGCTGGTCGGCTGGTCCTGGCACTTCCCGCCCCACCTGTGGCACCTGGGCGGCGAGGCGATGACACCGGTGCGGGCCTGGGAGTTCGACGCGGAGCCGGTCCGGGCGATGTGCGCCACCGATCCCGGTTTCGGGCGGGCGATCGCGGTCTGGATCGGGCTCGTGGTGGCCCAGCGGCTGCACGCCTCCCGGGTCCGGCTGCTCGACCTCTACGCCCCCTACGGGAGTGGTGGCCTGGAATAGCCGGACTCCGTCGGCATCACGGCCCTGGAGAGCTGTCCGGACCGGTTGACGCGGCTCCGCCGGGCATGACCGACCGGGACCGACCGACGCGCCGGGCAGGCTCAGCCCCTGCCCCTGCCCCTGCCCCTGCCCCTGCCCCGGCTCAGGTTCCGCCACTGCTGTAGTTCCGCCACTCGGGGCCGATCCGCTTCCATTCCTCGTCCCACTCGGACATGCGTCGGCGCATGCGCCAGGTGCGGACCACCCAGCCCCCGGTCCAGACGGCCACGCCGGCCGAGGCGGCGGCGAGCACGCCGGTCAGGGCCGACTGCAGGGTCGCCTCAGCGGTGGAGGGAGGCGGCGACACCATCCGGTTCGCGGGGTCCGTCCACACCGTGAGCCGGCTGCCGGCCGGGGCGCCCGGGTAGACCTTGGCCCGGTCGGTGTGCACCGAGCCGTCCGCGGCCGTCCAGCGCACGGTGGCCCACACCCGGCCGTCGTCGTAGCCACCGCCGGACGGCGGGGTCCGGGCCGCGTCGTCGGTCAGCACCGCCGTCACCGCGTGGACCTGGGCCCGCCGCGCGGCGAACGACGAGTCCACCGACAGGGCCGCCGCCGCGCCCGCGACGATGCCGACGAGCAGGACGAGGGTCCAGGTGGCGAGCACGATCCAGGCCTCGACGACGTCGCTGTGCCGCCGGAGCGGGTTGCGACGCCATCGCCACCAGCGCAGCCGGGTCACACTCATGGGAGGTGTCCGCGTCATCGGTCGCCGCCTCCTCTCGCATACCGGCGGCCACCGGGCAGGGCGTGCGGGCCCGCTCGGCGTCCGGGTCCGGGCCGAGGTCCGGGTGACGCCCGCCACGACCCGACCCGATCCGGGTAGGCGGTGTACGACACGGCACGGTGTCGTACACCCGGCCGCTGAGCGCCACCCCACCATCGTGCACCTCGAAACGGATCGGTGCCGCCCGCAGACAGAAAGAGCCGTACGACGACGCAGGACGGGACCCCTCGGGACAGGCCACCGGTGTGGTGTCCCGGACGGTCCAGGGCCCGGGCAGCCGGTTCAGCTGTGCCAGCTCCAGTCGGCGACCTCCGGCAGGTCGGTGCCGTGTGCGCGGATCCAGTCGTGGTGGCGGGTGCGGGCGTCGGCCATGGCCTGGCGTACGCCGGCGGCCTGCGTCGCGAGGCCGGGCACGCGGTCGATGACGTCCATGACGAGCCGGTAGCGGTCGAGGTCGTTGCGCACGACCATGTCGAACGGGGTGGTCGTGGTCCCGGACTCCTTGTAGCCACGCACATGCAGGTTGTGGTGGCCGGTGCGGCTGTAGGCGAGGCGGTGGATCAGCCACGGGTAGCCGTGGTAGGCGAAGATCACCGGTCTGTCGGCGGTGAACAGTCCGTCGAACTCGAAGTCGGTCATCCCGTGCGGATGGTCCTCGCGCGGCATCAGCCGGGTCATGTCGACCACGTTGACCACCCGCACCGCCAGGTCGGGCAGGTGCCGGCGCAGCAGCTGCGCGGCGGCCAGCACCTCCAGCGTGGGTACGTCACCCGCGCAGGCCAGGACGACGTCCGGTGTGCCGCCGTTCTCGGTGCCGGCCCACTCCCAGATCCCGGCGCCGCGGGCGCAGTGGACCCGGGCCTGGTCCAGGGACAGCCAGTCGAAGCACGGCTGCTTGCCCGCGACGATCACGTTGACGTAGTCCCGGCTGCGCAGGGCGTGATCGGTCACGGAGAGCAGGGTGTTGGCGTCCGGCGGCAGATAGACGCGCACCACCTCGGGGCTCTTGTTGAGGACGTGGTCGACGAAGCCGGGGTCCTGGTGCGAGAAGCCGTTGTGGTCCTGGCGCCAGACGTGCGAGGTCAGCAGGTAGTTGAGGGAGGCGACGGGGGCCCGCCAGGGCAGCCGGCGCGAGGTCTTCAGCCACTTGATGTGCTGGTTGACCATGGAGTCGACGATGTGCACGAACGCCTCGTAGCAGGAGAACAGTCCGTGCCGGCCGGTGAGCAGATAGCCCTCCAGCCAGCCCTGGCAGAGGTGTTCGGAGAGGATCTCCATCACCCGGCCGTGCCGGTCCAGGTGTTCGTCGACCGGAAGTGTCTCGGCCTGCCAGGCCTTTCCGGTGGCCTCGAAGACGGCCTCGAGCCGGTTGGAGGCGGTCTCGTCCGGTCCGACGAGCCGGAAGTCCCGTCGCTCGCCGGTGTCCCGCATGACCCGTTCGAGCAGACCGCCCAGGACCCGGGTGGGTTCGTGCAGGGTCGTGCCGGGTTTGTCGACGGGTACGGCGAAGCCTGCCAGGGCCGGCAGGGGCAGCTCGCGGAGGAGGAGGCCGCCGTTGGCGTGCGGGCTCGCGCCGAGCCGCTTCGTCCCCTCGGGGACACAGGCGAGGACGTCCGCGACGGGCCGGCCGTCGGGGCCGAACAGTTCCTCGGGCCGGTACGAGCGCAGCCACTCCTCCAACTGCCGCAGGTGCTCGGGGTTCTCCTGGACTCCCGGCAGCGGGACCTGGTGGGCGCGCCAGGTGCCCTCGACGGGTTCGCCGTCCACCTCGGCCGGGCCGGTCCAGCCCTTGGGGGTGCGCAGCACGATCACCGGCCAGCGCGCCCGCTCGCCGCCGCCCTCCTCGCGGGCGGTGTGCTGGATCCGGGCGATGCGGTCCAGCGCGTCGTCCATCGCCGCGGCCATGGCGCGGTGGACCTGCTGCGGATCGTCGCCGGTCACGTGCAGGGGTTCGTGGCCGTATCCCCGCAGCAGTGCGTCGAGTTCGGGCTCCGGCAGGCGGGACAGCACGGTCGGGTTGGCGATCTTGTAGCCGTTGAGGTGCAGGATCGGCAGTACGGCCCCGTCGTGCACCGGGTCGAGGAACTTGTTGGAGTGCCAGGAGGCGGCCAGCGGTCCGGTCTCCGCCTCGCCGTCGCCGATCACACAGGCCACCAGCAGGTCCGGGTTGTCGAGGGCCGCGCCGTAGGCGTGTGCGAGCGAGTAGCCGAGTTCGCCGCCCTCGTGGATCGAGCCCGGGGTCTCAGGGGCCACGTGGCTGGGCACTCCGCCCGGGAAGGAGAACTGCCGGAACAGCCGCTCCATGCCCGGCGCGTCCCGTGACACGTCCGGGTACGTCTCGCTGTAGCTGCCCTCCAGCCAGGAGTTGGCGAGGACCGACGGTCCGCCGTGCCCGGGACCCCACACGCACAGCGCGTCGAGGCCGCGGGCGCTGATCACCCGGTTGAGGTGGGTGTACACGAGGTTCAGGCCGGGGGACGTGCCCCAGTGGCCCAGCAGCCGGGGCTTGATGTGCCCCGGCTTCAGCGGCTCGGTCAGCAGCGGGTTGGCCATGAGGTAGATCTGGGCCGCCGCGAGGTAGTTGGCGGCGCGCCAGTGCGCGTCCAGGGTGCGCAGTTCGTCGTCGGTCGGTGCCGTGGCGTCCGGCTGGGCGGCCTTGGACATGGGGACTCCGGAGATCGTCGTCGGTTGCCGGCAAGTGTGCCGGGAATGTCAGGAAAGGTCGGGTACCACGGCGACCGGGCATGCCGCGTGGTGGAGCACCCCGTGGGCGACCCGGCCGAGCTGCGGGCCGAAGTGCCCCGGGCGGCGCCGGGTACCCACGACCAGCAGGTCGGCATCGTGGGAGGCGGCCAGCAGGGCGTCGCGGGTACGGCCCGTGACGGTGTGCCGCCGCACCTCCAGGCCGACCGGTACGTCCCGCAGCGCCTTGTCCAGCGCCAGGGCTGCGTCCGGCTCCCGCTCGGCACTGCCCAGCAGGCTGTGACGCAGCACGTGTACGGCCTCCAGGGGTACCCCGCGCAGGCCGGCCTCCGCCGCGGCGAACCGCAGGGCCGCCGAGCCCGCCGTCTTCTCGTCGACGCCCAGGACGACCCTGCCGCCGGCCCCGGGGCGGACCTGGTCGTCGTGGCCGCCCGGCAGCACGATCACCGGGCAGTGCGCGTGCTCGGCCACCGTCACGCCGACAGAGCCGAGGAGCGCCTCGGTGACGCCGCTGCGGCCGCGTTGGCCGAGGACCACCGCGAGCGCGGACTGGCTCTCCCGCACCAGTGCCTGCTCCGGTTCCTCGGGCAGCACCTCGGTGGTGATCCGCACGTCCGGTTGCCTGCGGTGGGCGCGCCGCTCGGCGGTCTCCACGATGTCCTCGGCCATCACCTGTTCGGACGGTCTGTCGGAGCCCCGGCCGAGGGAGGCACCCTCGTAGCGCTCCCACACGGACGCGTACACGAGCCGCAGCGACGCGCGGCGCAGGGCCGCCGCGTCCGCCGCCCAGTCCACGGCTCTCAGGCTCGGCTCGGAACCGTCCACGCCGACGACGAGGGGCATGACCGCCCCCTCCCGGGGTGAGGAATCCATCGCGTGCCCGGTCTCAAGCCGTCCCGGGGCGCACGACCACCACCGGGCAGGCGGCGTGGTGCGTCACGTGCTGGCTGACGGAACCCAGCAGGGCGCGGGCGAACCCGCCGTGCCCCCGGCTGCCGACGACCAGGCACTCGGCGCCCTCCGCGGCCCTGAGCAGGACCTCAGCGGGGTTGCCGTGCACCACCAGCGGCCGTACCGAGCCGACCGCCTCCGCGCCGAGCGCCTCGGTCAGTTCCCGCGTCATCCGCTCGCGGGCGTCCTCCTCGTCGACGTCCAGGTCCACCGCCGGCGCCGACCAGCCGTACAGGCCCGGCAGCTCCCAGGCGGCCACGGCGTCCACGGTGCCGCCGACGAGCCCGGCGTAGCGGACGGCCCAGCGCAGGGCCGCGTACGAGGACGGCGACCCGTCGACACCGGCCACGATCCGGGGCCGGGAATCCTCCGTGTCCATGCGTCCCACCTCTCTCACGGCCAGAGCACCGGCCTCGCCGTTCGGTCCCCCATGCCCCACGCTGCGCGAGGTCGCGCCGCGCCGCCACAGCAGCGCATCCGGCGGTATGAGGCCTCAGGGCAGCAGCCGCTGTTCCTTCGCCACCGCCACGGCGCCCGCCCGGGTGTCCACGCCGAGCTTGTCGTAGATGCGGCGCAGGTGGGTCTTGACCGTGGCCTCGCTGATGTACAGGGCGCGGGCGATGGCGTGGTTGGGCAGGCCCTGGGCGAGGTGGGCGAGGATGTCGCGTTCACGAGGGGTGAGGGCCGGGCGGGGGTTGCGCAGACGGGCCATGACACGGTCGGCGACCGGCGGTGACAGGGCGGGGCGGCCCTGGGCGGAGGCGTGGATCGCGGTGAAGAGGTCCTCGGCGCGCTCCGCCTTGAGGAGGTATCCGGTGGCTCCGGCCTCGATGGCCCGAGTGACGTCCGCGTCGGTGTCGTACGTCGTCAGGACCAGCACGTGCGGGGCGGGGGTGAGGGCGCGCAGTCGGCGGGTGGCCGCCACGCCGTCCATGCCCTCGCCCAGCTGCAGGTCCATGAGCACGACGTCCGGCGCGGTCTTGCGGGCCAGCGCCAGCGCTTCCTCGCCGCTGCCGGCCTCGCCGACGACCTCGATGTCCGGGGCGCTGTGCAGGAGGGCCAGCAGGCCGGCGCGTACGACGGCGTGGTCGTCGCAGACGAGGATGCGGACGGGGGCCGCGGGGCCCGGCTCGGGAGTCCCGGTCATCTGGGCTCCAGCGGGATCGCGGCGGACAGGGCCGTGCCCTCGCCCGGTGCCGACTCGATGCTGAGGGTGCCGCCCAGCTGGCGCAGGCGGGCGCGGATGGCGGGGAGGCCGTGGCCGCGTCCTTCGGTCTCCGGGACCGTACCGGTGTCGAAGCCCCGGCCGTCGTCCGTGACGTCCAGGACGATCTGGTCGTCCAGGCAGGTCAGGGTGAGGGTCGCCGTGGTGGCGGCCGCGTGTTCGCGGACGTTGGCCAGGGCTCCCTGGGCGATGCGGAGCAGGGCCGACTCCACGGGGGCGGGCAGGGCGGCGGGCGGGGTGCCCTCCAGGTGGACGCGGACGGTGAGCGTGGGCGTCGTCTCGCGGTCGGCGACCGCCCGCAGGGCCTGGAGCAGGCCGCCGCCCTCGGCCAGGTCGGCCGGGGTCAGGTCGTGGACGAAGCGGCGGGCCTCGGCGAGGCTGCGTTCGGCGATCGACGCCGCCGTGCGGACGTGGTCGCGGGCGGTGTCCGGGGTGGTGTCCCAGAGGCGGTCAGCGGCCTGCAGGAGCATCCGCTGGCTGGACAGGCCCTGGCGAGGGTGATGGGGGTCCCCCCATGCCTTTGGGGCTATGGGGGAGGATCTCCCGGGCCAGCCGCTCGCGTTCGGCGAGGGTGCCCTCGCGGCGCTCGGTGGCGGCGAGTTCGCGGCGGGTGCGGACCAGGTCGTCGATCAGGGCGTCGCGGCGGGCCGACTGGCGCTGCATGACGACGTAGACGGTGGTGGCCACGGCGGCCACGGCCGGGGGTGCGACCAGCACGTTGGGGTCCGGCCAGCCCGCGAGGCTCAGCTGGGCCGCGACGGCCAGCGCGGTCAGCAGCGCCACCAGCGCGATCGCGGCGCGCGGCGGGAGGGTGCGCAGGCCGGTGTAGAACAGCGGGACCGCGCACCAGGCGAAGCTGGGCGCCAGGACCACGAGGAGCGCCCAGGTCGCCACCACCAGGCCCAGCCAGGCCAGCCGGCGCGGGGCGAGGCGGGTGCCGAGGGCCGGGCCGAGCACGTACAGCACCGCCAGCAGGGCGGAGAGGGCGATGATCCAGGGGGTGCGGGGGCCCTCGGCGTGCCGGGCCAGGTAGCGGGCGAGGGACGCGGCCAGCAGCACGAAGAACGCCGTGTGCATGACGACGGTGAGGGCGCGGGTGTCGTCGCGTTCGGGCGTGGCCACCGGTGACTCCTCCCTCGTCATCGCGCTGAGCTGGGCAAACACCCTCCATTGTTCCCTGGCCCGGGGCCCCCGGGGTCATCCGATCGGATGACCCCCAGGGCAACCGGTCCGTCGACGCCGTACGTCCGGATCCGGGCCGAGGATCGGTGCGGGAGCGACTCCGCCCCCGGATCCGACCGCAGAGAGGTCCCTCGTGATGCCCAGCCGTAAGAAGCCGTCCAGCCGTACCCGCGTCCTCGTCGGCGGCGCCGTCCTCGCCGTCGTCGGTGCCGGTGTCGTCGGTACGGTCGCCGCCGGCGCCGCCGACTCCCCGGGCCCGGCGCCGGCCGCCGCGGCCGTCCGGAGCGGCAACCTGACCGAGAGCACGCACCTGACCCTCGACGCGGCCACGAAGGCGGCGCAGGCCGCGGTGGACGCCGCCGAGCAGGACGGCCGACGGGTGTCGGTGGCCGTCGTCGACCGCAACGGGAACACCCTGGTCACCCTGCGCGGCGACGGTGCGGGCCCGCAGTCGTACGAGTCCGCCGAGCGCAAGGCGTTCACCGCGGTGTCCTGGAACGCTCCCACGTCCGAGCTGGCCAAGCGTCTTGAGCAGGCGCCGACCCTGAAGGACATCCCGGGCACGCTGTTCCTCGCGGGCGGCGCCCCGGTGGCCGCCAAGGGTGCCCCGGTCGCGGGCATCGGCGTCGCGGGCGCCCCGTCGGGCGACCTGGACGAGCGCTACGCGCAGGCGGGCGTGGCGGCGCTGGGCCGCTGAGGCCGCCCTGACCGGTGACACGCCGAAGGCGTCCAGGCCGACCCGTGCGGGCCGTCCTGGACGCCTTCAGGAGGTTGCTGAGGTCGCTCAGACGAGGTCGAACCGGTCGAGGTTCATGACCTTGTCGAACGCGGCGACGAAGTCGTTCACGAACTTCTCCTTCGCGTCGTCGGAGGCGTAGACCTCGGCGAGCGCGCGCAGCTCGGAGTTCGAGCCGAAGACGAGGTCGGCACGGGTGCCGGTCCACTTGACCTCGCCCGTGGCGTCGCGGCCCTCGAACGTGGTCTGGTCCTCGGAGGTCGACTTCCAGGTCGTGCCCAGGTCGAGCAGGTTGACGAAGTAGTCGTTCGTCAGCGTGCCGGGCGTCTCGGTGAGGACACCGTGCTGCGAACCCTGGTGGTTGGCGCCCAGGACGCGCAGGCCGCCGACGAGGACGGTCAGCTCGGGGGCGCTCAGGCCCAGCAGGTTCGCCTTGTCGAGCAGCAGGTACTCGGCCGGCAGGCGGTTGCCCTTGCCCTGGTAGTTGCGGAAGCCGTCGGCGCTCGGCTGGAGCGCCTCGAAGGACTCGGCGTCGGTGTGCTCCTCGGCCGCGTCGACACGACCCGGGGTGAAGGGCACCTCCACCTCGTGACCGCCGTCCTTGGCGGCCTTCTCCACGCCCGCGACACCACCGAGGACGACGAGGTCGGCCAGGGAGACCTTCTTGGCGCCGGAGGAGGCGTTGAACTCCTGCTGGATGCCCTCGAGGACGCGCAGCACCTGGGCCAGCTCGTCGGGCTCGTTGACCTCCCAGCCGCGCTGCGGCTGCAGGCGGATACGGGCGCCGTTGGCACCGCCGCGCTTGTCGCTGCCGCGGAACGTGGACGCAGACGCCCACGCGGTGCTGACCAGCTGGGACACGGTCAGGCCCGAGTCGAGCAGCTTGGCCTTGAGGGACGTGATGTCCGCGCCGTCGATCAGGTCACCCTCGCGCTCCGGCAGCGGGTCCTGCCACAGCAGCGTCTCCGCCGGGACCTCCGCGCCGAGGTACAGGGACTTCGGGCCCATGTCACGGTGGGTCAGCTTGTACCAGGCGCGGGCGAAGGCGTCCGCGAACTCCTCCGGGTTCTCGTAGAACCGGCGCGAGATCGGCTCGTAGATCGGGTCGAAGCGCAGCGACAGGTCGGTGGTGAGCATCTGCGGGCGGTGCTTCTTCGACGAGTCGTGCGCGTCGGGGACGATCTCCGGAGCGTCCTTCGCCACCCACTGGTGGGCGCCGGCCGGGCTCTGGGTGAGCTCGTACTCGTACTCGAAGAGGTTCTTGAAGAACCCGTTGCTCCACTGGGTCGGCGTGGTGGTCCAGGTGACCTCGAGGCCGGACGTGATGGCGTCGCCGCCCTTGCCGGTGCCGTAGGTGCTGGCCCAGCCGAGGCCCTGCGCCTCGATGGGGGCGGCCTCGGGGTCGGCGCCGACGTTCTCGGCCGGGCCGGCGCCGTGGGTCTTGCCGAAGGTGTGACCACCGGCGATCAGCGCGACGGTCTCCTCGTCGTTCATCGCCATGCGGCGGAACGTCTCACGGATGTCGCGGGCCGCGGCGATCGGGTCCGGGTTGCCGTTGGGGCCCTCCGGGTTGACGTAGATGAGGCCCATCTGGACGGCGCCGAGCGGGTTCTCCAGCTCGCGGTCGCCGGTGTAGCGCTTGTCGTCCAGCCAGGTGGTCTCGGGACCCCAGTAGACGTCCTCCTCGGCCTCCCAGACGTCCGCACGGCCGCCGCCGAAGCCGAAGGTCTCGAAGCCCATCTGCTCCAGCGCGACGTTGCCGGTGAGGATCATGAGGTCGGCCCAGGAGATGCTCTGGCCGTACTTCTTCTTCACCGGCCACAGCAGACGGCGGGCCTTGTCCAGGTTGCCGTTGTCCGGCCAGCTGTTGAGGGGGGCGAAGCGCTGCTGGCCAGCGCCGGCGCCGCCGCGGCCGTCGCTGATGCGGTAGGTGCCCGCGCTGTGCCAGGCCATCCGGATCATCAGCGGGCCGTAGTTGCCGAAGTCGGCCGGCCACCAGTCCTGGGAGTCGGTGAGCACCTCGGCGATGTCCCGCTTCACGGCGGCGAGGTCGAGGTTCTTGAAGGCCTCGGCGTAGTCGAACTCCTCACCCAGCGGGTTGGCCACGGCGGGGTTCTTGGCGAGGATCTTCAGGTTGAGCCGGTCCGGCCACCACTGGCGGTTGCCGCCGCCCTGGGTCGGGTGCGCGGCACGGTCGTGTGCGACCGGGCACTTCGCCTCGGCAGGGGTGTTCTCGGACATGGGGGAATCCTTCCGAACTGAGGGGTTCACGATGCAGCGGTAGCGGCGGTGGAACAGTCGGGGCACAGGCCCCAGTAGATGACCTCGGCCTCGTCGATCGAAAAGCCGCGGTCGTCGGCCGCGGTCAGACAGGGGGCGTGGCCGACCGCGCAGTCGACGTCCGCGACGACGCCGCACGACCGGCACACGAGATGGTGGTGGTTGTCCCCGACGCGTCCCTCGAACCGGGCCGGGCTGCCGGGCGGCTCGATACGGCGCACGAGTCCGGCCGCGGTGAGCGCGTGGAGCGCCTCGTACACGGCCTGGACGGAGATGTGGCCCACGCGGTCGCGCACGCCGGACGTGATCGCCTCGACATCGAGGTGATCGCCGTCCCGGACGGTCTCGAGCAGCGCGACACGGGCCGCCGTCACCCGCAGGCCGACACCGCGCAGCTCCTCGGCGGTGGTCGGAGTCTGGGATGAGGTCATGACCCCGAACCTACCCTCATAAACACGAGAGATTCAAGAAAACGAACGATGCAATTTTGGCCACGTGTCGTCGACCGGAATGTGCCCGGCAGGCACGAACGCATCATGCTGCCGCGAGTCCGGGCCGGCCGCGCGCCTAGCCGAGGGGTCCTCCGAACGGGTGAGCGCACGGTTCCCGGGCCGGCACCTCAGCCGTGGCACGCGTCCCTCGCGTACCGGCGCGCCAGGGCGTGGAAGGCCTCCTTGGGCTCCCAGTGCCGAGGCGAGGCGGGGTCGTACGGGCGGTCCTCGACGGTCCTGGTGATGGCGTAGCTGGCCAGGTCGAGGTCGTGCCGGGGGTCGCCGGGACGGTGCGGGGCGTCGAGGGTCACGAACTCGAAGGCCATCGCCGCGTACAGGTCGAGCGAGGAGAAGACGTCGAGGAGCCGTATGAGGTACGCGGCCTGGGTGCGCTCGCTGCGGACCGGGTCGCCCTCGATCTCCTCGGGGTCCTTGTCGTGATCGACGATGTTCCAGCCCATGCCGCGGGTCTCGGGCGCGCCGACGTAGGCGCAGGTGCCGAACTCGGTGATGGCGAGCGGTTTGCCCCAGCGCAGGTAGCGGCGCAGCTCCCGTACGTAGTCGGCGCGGCGGGGGAAGTACGAGTAGTAGTCGATGCCGACGATGTCGAAGAGCCGCCAGTCGACCTGGTCGTCCTGGGCGGCCGCGTAGCTGAGCCGGCCGTGGAAGACGGAGCGGCCGACCGCCGCCGCCTTGGCCGTGAAGCGGTCCAGGCGGCGCTGCATCCTGACGGGGTCGACCTTGCCGTCGAGCAGGTTCTGGACGCGTTCGAGGACGGTGTCGCCCGGGACGATGCCGGGCACGAACAGCCAGAACTCGCAGCCCACGCTGAGGTCGACGCTCGCGCCCTGCCGGCGCAGCCGCTCCGCGAACCGGCCGGTCTCGGCGAGGTGGTCCAGGATGTCCCGTTCGGGGACGTCACCGAGGGTCGGCTGCAGCCAGACGTGCAGACCCCGCTCGGCGGCCTCCGCGGCGGTGGCCGTGAGGCGCTCGACGCCGTCGCCGGTGACGTCCACGGTGTCGGCGTGCAGCTCGTCGCGGATGGCGCGGATGTCCCGGCGCATCCGGGCCGTACGGAAGCCGGTGGCCGGCGCCTCGCCCGCGCCGACGGTGTAGACGACACCCCGATGGCCGAGTCCGTGCCGCCTCTCCCCCGCTCGGGCGGGGCCCGCCGGCAGCAGCGACGCGGCGAGCCCGGCGGACGCCATCGCGGCGAGGAACCGTGCGCGGTCGATCCCCGGGGTCTTCTGGGTCTTCTCCATGCGGTCACCCTGGCGGGAGCGGGCCCGCCCGCGCCGTCCCCCGATGGTCTACGGCCCGGGGCCGAAGGGAGCGGATCGGCAGGCGAAAGTCGCGGTCGCGGCCGGAGTCAGCAGTGCGTGTCTCGTGCACCCGGTCCGTGGAACCTGCCGCCGCCCTCCTCAGGCACCCCGGGATGCACGAGCAGCCGTGGGCCGGGGTGTCGTACATCGGCATCCCCGAGTACTCGGGCCTCGGCGACCGGGTGTCGGCGGAGATCTCCGCGGCGATCGCCGGTCAGCAGTCGGTCGACCAGGCGCCGGCCGACGCCCAGCTCTTCTCGGAGGACGTGGTCAAGGGCGGCGGCTACCAGAACTGACGCCCGGGAGCCGGAGGCGGAAGACCATGCGGTCGACGCCCGGGCCGTCGTGGTCGCGGACGGGGCCGCTCACCGTGAACCCCATCGCGGTGTGGAAGGCGAGGGAGCGCTCGTTCTGCGGAGAGGTGATCGCCCGCACCTCGGCACGGTGTTCGGCCGCGGCCATGTCGAAGAACCGCTGGTAGAGGCCACGGGCCAGCCCTTCCTTGCGGGCCCGCGGCGCCACTCCCACGAAGTGGATGTACGCGGCGTCGGGCACCGACGGGGACATCAGCCCGACCAGGAACCCGGCCAGGCCACCGCCGTCCTCGGCGACCAGGCTCGTGCGATGGAAGTGGTCCAGGAACAGCCGGGGCAGCACCGAACGCATCGGGCGCTCCCACCACTCGTCCACCACGGCGATGATGCGGTCGTAGTCCTCGGGTTCGGCCGGCCGGACATGCGCACTCTGATTCATGATCACGGATGCTCCCAGCGGACCCGCCGGCTGTCCACGTGGCACCTCGGATCGGCCCCGTTCACTCGTGCGGGTGCACCGGTCGAGCCGTCCGTGGCATCCCGGGGGTTCCGTCGTTCGGCAGCAGTGTGATGTTTGCAACCCGATGTGATGGAGAGGGGCCGAACGGGCAACGCTCCCCTTCATGCCCCACGCGAACCTCCAGCGGCAGGTGATTGGATGACAACGGCGACGACCCGGGCGAACCGGACGCCGCCCGCACGAACCGACTCGGCCTCGGGCTCGGGCTCGGCGAGATCCTCCCCGCCCGCCGCCATGTCCTCCCTGCCGTCCCTCACCGGGCTGCGGTGGGTCGCGGCGCTGCTGGTGTTCGGGCTGCACGTGAACAACTTCGGCTACTTCGGAGGCGGCGCCGGTCGCATCGTGACCTGGGCGTTCGGTGCCGGCGCCACCGGTGTGTCGTTCTTCTTCGTGCTGTCCGGTTTTGTACTCACGTGGTCCGCGCGGCCGCGTGACCGTGCGCTCGCCTTCTGGCGGCGCCGCATCGCGCGGGTCTACCCGGTGCACCTGGTCACCTTGGCCGTGGCGCTGGTCATGACGTACACGCTGGCCCATCAGGCGAAGCCGACGCCCTCGCAGGCGCTGGCCAACGTCCTGCTGCTGCACTCCTGGTGGCGCCCCTGGTGGCAGACGCTGAACCCGGTCAGCTGGTCGCTGGCCTGCGAGGCGTTCTTCTACGCCGCCTTCCCGCTGCTGATCCTGCTGCTGCGCCGGCTCGGCGCGCGCGGCGCGACGGCGCTGGGCGGGCTGTCGGTCGTGGCGGTACTGGTCCTGGCCTGGGCGGACGCACACCACTGGATGGCCGAGTCGATCTACTCCCTGCCCGCCGCCCGCCTGCCGGAGTTCGTCCTGGGCGCCGTCACGGCCCGGCTGGTGCTGCTCGGACGCTGGCGCGGGCCCGGTCTGGAGGCCTCGCTCGCTCTCGCGATCATCGGGTACTTCCTGGTCCCGCAGGTCACGCCAGGCTACTCCGCCACGGTCTGCACCATCGCCGGGTTCACCCTGCTCATCCCGGCCGCGGCGGTCGCGGATGTGCACGGGCTGCCCTCGCTGTGGCGGCACCGGCGGATGGTGCGGCTGGGGGAACTGTCGTTCGCCTTCTACATGATCCACCTGCTGGTCCTGCGCGCGGGCACCAACCTGCTCGGCACGAAGCCGCACTTCGGCTTGCTGGCCGGTCTCGCGGTCACCACCGTCGCCTTCACCCTCTCCCTCGCGCTGTCCTGGCTCCTGTACGAGGCGGTGGAACGCCCGGCGAGACGCCTGCTGCTGCGCCGTCGCCGGGTCCGCTCAGCAGCGGGAACCGGTGCCGTCCAGCCGTGAGACTCAGGCGGCGGTGCGCGAGTGAGCGGGTCGTAGCCCGGACAGCCGTGTGCCGGCCCCTGCGGGAGGGACCGGCACACGGGATGGGGTCACTTGGTGGCGCAGGAGTTGGCGGCGGCCGGGTTCAGCAGTCCGATGACGTTGATGCTGTTACCGCACAGGTTGAGGTCGAGGTCGACCGGAATCTGGATGACGTTGCCGGAGACCACGCCCGGGCTGTCGGTGGCGACACCGACCGGGTTCGGGTCCGCCGCGTGGGCGGCCGTCGTGCCGGCCAGGGCAAGGGCACCCGCGAGAACTGCTGTGGTAGCAAAGCTGCGCATACGCATGAGTTGCCTCACTGCTTGACGTAGGGACCCTTCCATGAGAGCGGCACCGGGAGTCGGCCGCCTCCTCTGGTACGCCGATCGGGACTACGGGAACCGGGTGACCTTTGAGGGGACCGTGTCCGTGCCCGAGGTGGGGGCTCCCGTGGTGTTGACGACGTGGGCGTACTGGCCCTTGCCGCCGAGGGAGATCACCAGCAGGTCGTGCATCCTGATGCCCGACGTGGCCGGCACCTGGAAGCCGTGGGCCTGGACGATCGTGGGATCGGCCGTGTAGTTGCAGTAGCTGCCCAGACCCCATGCCTCGTGCGTGGTGACCGAGTCCGCGACCTTGTAGGCCGCGTAGCCGACGATGCCGTCGTGGGTGATGGCGGCGGCGTTCGGGGCGTCGTACGCCTTCTCGTTCTGGAAGAAGATCGTGCGGCCGCGTTCTCCGTTCCAGAACACGTCGTACTTGTTGAAGTGTTCGACGAACAGGCCCGTGGCCAGGACGTCGTTGCCGTTGACCCGCAGTCCGTAGTCGGCGCGGTTGGTGTCCCAGCCGACGCCGCTGCCGTGGTCGGCGCGCCAGATCCAGGTGTGGTCGATGACGACGTTGTTGCTGTTGACGACCACGGAGTTGGTGGCGAGGCCGGGTCCGGCGCCGCCGATGCGGACGAACACGTCCTGCATGGTGATGGGGTCGGCGGAGTGGTCGGCGGTGGAACCGGGGGTGCCGATCCGCAGGAGCGTGTCGGAGTTGACGGAGCCCGCGTCGATCAGGAATCCGGCCAGCCTGACTCCGTCGACGTCGGCCACGTGCATCGCGTCGATGCCGTTGTCCGGGACGAGGGTGGCGAGGCCGAGACCGAGGACGACGGTGTCGGCGCGGGTGACGTCGATGGTCTGGTCGAGGTGGTAGACGCCGGGCGTGAAGAGGAGGTTGAGGCCCTGGGCGAGGGCCGCGTTGATGGTGGCGGCGGTGGCGCCCGGCTTGACGACGTAGAACTGGTCGAGCGGGATCGAGGTGCCCGCGTTCGCCGGCCAGGAGACTCCACGGGCGTCGGTGCGCTTAGCCGGGACGAACACCTTGTAGGCGGAGCCGTCCAGGTAGAGGAAGGGCTTCTCGCGCGAGACCGGTGTCGTGTCCAGGGTGGTGTACGGGCCGCTGTCGAAGTTGGTCGCGGGTGCGCCCTGGACGCCGGAGAAGGTCATGTTCCACACGCCGTTGGTCCAGCCGCCGACCGAACTGTCCCGGGTGTACCACTGCTGCTGGGAGTACGGGCCGACGGTGCCGTCGATCTTCGAGTCGGCGATGTAGCCGCCGGAGGCCCAGCCGTAGCCGTTCGGGGCGAGGTTGAGGCCGCCCTGGACGTGGATACGGCGGAAGGGGGCCGCCTGGGCGACCGCCCAGCGGTCGGTGCCGTTGGAGGGCTTGATGGCGAGGTTCTCCGCCGAACGCCAGAAGTTCTGGGTGGCGTTGCCGTTGAACCAGCCCGCGTCCACGGTGACGTCACCGTTGATCTGGGTGTCGTCTGGGTTCAGGCCGAGGCCGGAGACGGACGTGTAGAAGCCGATCTGGGCGTTGATGCCGTTGTAGGTGCCGGGCTTGAGCAGAAACTGGTAGCGGCCGGTGCCGAACTGGCTGGACTCCTGCTGGGCGAAGACGTCGTCGAACTTCTTCTGGAGGTCGGGGGTCGAGGGGTCGACGACGATGACGTTCGGGCCGAGGTCGCCGCCGCCCTGGACCGGCGGGGTGCCGGTGGCGCCGGTGTGCACGGCGACCTCCCACAACGAGTACCCGTAGCCGGTACCGCGTGCGGTGCCGTGGATCCGGACGTAGCGGCCGGAGCCGCTGACGTCGTAGGAGGCGGTGCCGCCGCTCGCGCCGGTGACGTTCTTGAGGGTGCTCCAGTTCTGGCCGTCGGAGGAGGCCTGGATCTGGAAGTCCTTGCCGTACGCGGTCTCCCAGGTGAGGTCGACCTTGCACAGGTCCTTGACGGCGCCGAGGTCCACCTGGAGCCACTGCGGGTCCGCGGCCTGGCTGGACCAGCGGGTGCCGGTGTCGCCGTCGAAGGCGGCGGAGGCGGGGGTGCCGGCGTTCTCGGTGGAGGAGGCGGTGGCCGGCCTGCCCTGGGCCGCGTTCGCGGTGCCGCAGGTGGGCTGGGTGTCGCTGGTCGAGCCGTACACCTGGAACTCCCAGAGGGAGTAGCCCCATGAGGTCGCGCGGTGCACGCCCAGCATGCGGACGTAGCGGCCCTGCCCGGCCACGTCGAGGGTGTCGACGCCTCCGTCGGAGCCGGTGACGGACTTCAGGTCGGTCCAGCTGGTCCCGTCCTTGGATATCTGGACCTTGTAGTCCTTGCCGTAGGCGGTCTCCCAGTCGAGGACCACCTGGGTGACCGAGGCGGTGGCGCCCAGGTCGACCTGGAACCACTGGTCGTCGGTGGCGGCCGAGGACCAGCGGGTAGCGGTGTCGCCGTCGACGGCCTTGGCCGCGGTGGTGCCGTAGTTCTCCTCGGAGGACGTGGTGGCGGTCCTCCCCTGCGACAGCGGGGTTTCGGCCGCGGCGGCCGGTGGATGGGTGGTGGGCAGGGCGATCAGCGCCGCCGTGGCGGCCAGCGCGATGCCCAGGGATCTCCGTCTCATGGGGCGGCTCCGTAAGCTTCGAGGCTTAGTTCAGGTTTTGATTTAAGTGGTGAGCCAAGCGCGCGACAAGCCTTCGGAATCCGAATCCTTCAACTTTCGTGTGACGCCTGTCCGTTGACCATGTTCAGCAGGGCGGCGTGCGTCTCGGCGTCGGCCGCCGCGATCAGCCCGCCCGCGCCGGTGTACACGGGCTCACCGTGGAGGTCGGTGACCGTGCAGCCGGCGGCCCGGCACAGGGCGATGCCGGCGGCGAAGTGCACGCTGTCGCGCAGGTCGCCGTCGGTGACGTACGCGGCGCGGCGGCCGGCGGCCACCCAGGCGACCGCGACCGTCGTGGAGACCACCCGCGGCCGGAACAGCCGTATGAACTCCGGGTCGGCGAGGAGCCGGACCGCCCGGAAGCCGGGGGCGTTGGGGAACGGCGGGTCGAGGTTGACGTCCACCAGCCGGGATTCGGGCGAGGGCGCCAACTCCTCGTCCCCGCCGTCGCGTCGGACGCGGGCTCGGTGCCCGTCGGTCCAGAACACCTCGCCGCTGAACGGGTCGGCCGTCGCGGCCGCCGTGATCCCGTCGTCCACCCGCAGGGCCACGTTCACCCCCACCAGCATGTTCCGCACCGCGTAGTTGAGGGTGCCGCACAGCGGGTCGACCAGCCAGCGGCGCCGTGCTGCCACGGCGCCGCTGCTTCCGCTCTCCTCACCCGTCACGGCGTCGCCGGGCCGGGCGGCGCGCAGTACGTCGACGATGCTCTTCTCGGCCGCGAGGTCCGCCTCCGTCGCGAAGTCACCGGCGGACTTGTCGAAGCGGGCCAGCCGTCCGCCGTACATCTCGCGGACCACGGCCGCGCCCGCCTGTGCCGCCGTGAGGGCGAGTCGGGCGTCCGACGCCGAGTTGATCATCCCCATGCGCGCAGGATAGCCGCGCTCGTGCTCAGCTGGTCCGTGCCTGCCCGGTCGGGGTGAGGGACAGGGTCTGCTCGGCCGGGGTGCGGCCGCCGCCGACGGAACTGCCGCTGGTGTCCGTCCAGTTGCGCGCCGGAGTGGTCTCGGCGCGTCGGCCGGAGGTTCCGGACAGGGCGAGGACGAGGCCGCTGTAGCGGTTGACCAGACGGTAGCCGCCGTCGCCGGAGGAGCCGTGGATCAGGAACCACTGCTGACCGACGGCCGGCCCGCCGGCCGGTGCCGCGGTGACGGTCGGCCGGGCGCCCCAGGCACGGCCGGCGGTGGCGGCGGAGTCGACGCCCAGCAGACGGCCGCTCGCGGCGTTGGCGAGGGTGAAGGCGCCGTCGCCGGTGGCGGTGAAGGTCCACGACTCCCGGGCGGAGCCGGTGGGGGACGCGACGGACGTCGTGGCGGAGCCGCCGGAACTCTGGGCGAGGACCCGGCCCGTGCCGGCGGTGATCCGGTAGCGGCGGCCGGTGTCCACCGGTGGCACGGCCGGCCGGTCGGAGTCGATGGTGACGTCGACGTACTCGCCGGAGGAGTCGTGGGAGCAGCCGAAGGAGCAGTACGAGCGGAAGGTCCTGCCGACGACGGTGGAGCTGGTGCGGTTGGCGCTGTCGAGGAACCAGCGGTACCAGGAGGCGTTGGTGTAGCCGCCGGTGTCCCCGACGAGGTGCCACTTCTGGGTGGTCAGGTCGTCGGTGGCGTAGAGGTACTGCGGTGAGTCGCCGCTCTGGTCGACGGCCTGCGGTTCGCCGATGTACAGGCCGAGGTAGGCGTCGTAGGCGATGTTCATGACGAACAGCGGCGAGGTCGGGGGCATCTTGCCGGCCGCGATCTGCTGGGCGGCGGTGCCGGTGTTGGCCGGGTCGTACTCGGCGGAGGCGGGGGTGTAGCCGGTGGGGTGGTCGGCGTCGACGGGGACGATGTCGCTCTCCTTGCCGCCGGTGCCGGGCTGCGACCACGCGCCGTCGTACCACTTGCGCCAGGAGCCGGGGGCCATCTTCGCGGAGATCGGGGCGCGGGCCACGTGCTCGTAGAACGCCTTCCAGCCACCGCTCTTGTCGATGATCCGGGAGCCGTAATAGACGTAGAAGTAGCCGGAGGCGGTGTCGACGAAGAGGCGCTGGTCGCCGTCGCCGTAGGAGTACGTCTGGTTCGGGAAGGCGGTCGTGTCCTGGCGCTCGGTGCTGTACGGGGACGTGAGGACGTGGTCCTTGATGGTCCAGGTGCGGCCGCGGTCGGTGGAGACCGCGTAGTCGATGGCGTCGTAGTGCAGCCCGTCGCCGAAGGGCTGCGGGGTGAACTCGTTGTGCACCAGTCCGTACCAGGCACCGGTGTCGGGGTCGATCCATACCCCGGACAGGTCGCAGTAGTTCTTCTGGGCGTAGCCGGAGCCGCTCGGGGCGTACGTCGCCTCGCGGCCGGTCGGGCTGTTGTTGCACCGCCAGGTGGTGTCGTCGTTGCGGTCGGCGGAGTTGGCGGGGTTGACCGCCTTGCTCAGCGTCTTGTCGAAGGCCGCGGAGTCGAAGTCCCTGCCGGTGTAGAAGTCCCAGGTACGCGGGTCCTTGGCGCCGTAGAGGGCGGCGGACTGCTGGTAGTGGAAGGTGCCGTCCTTGTCGGTGTACGGGGTGGCGGGGGTGTCCGTGGGGTGGGTGAACGGCACCGGGGTCCCGACGCTCACGCGGTAGGTCGCGTCGGCGGACGGGGGCGCGGCGGACGCCGGGGCCGGTGTGCCGCCGCCCAGGGCCAGGGCGGCGGCCGCGGCCAGGGCGCCGCCTGCTCTGCTCAACAGTCGCACGGGTGCTCCTTGTTGCCGAAGGGCCGGTTGCACCGGAACGATCCGGGCCCGGCGGTTGCTCCGGCAATGGACTCCCGTGCTCCGCCTCTTGCACTTTCCCGGCGGGGTGCCGTTCAGCGCACGCCGTCCGCGCCGGCCGGGAGCGGTGTCTCCCAGGCCAGTTGGCGGATCAGCGCGTCATCGACACGAGAGGCGCCGGGAGCCGCGGAGCCATCGCGTGCGGGGGTGTGGGTGCCGCGGGAGATGCCGCCGCTGACGGTGATGTTGTGCTCGACGCGCGGGCGGCGGTGCTGCTCGTAGACGGCGAACGCGGTGCCCGGGTCGGGGGTGTCGCGCAGGGCCTTGGCGAGGACGACGGCGTCCTCCAGCGCCATCGAGGCGCCCTGTCCGGTGGCCGGGGAGGCCGCGTGGGCCGCGTCGCCGATGAGGAGGACGCGGCCCACATGCCAGGGGGTGCCGAGCGGCATCTCGGCGGCGTCGACGACCATGATGCGGTCGGCGCAGGCCGCGACGATGTCGCCGGCGGGGGTGGCGTCCCTGCGCAGGACGGGGAGCAGTTCCTCGCGCCGGTCGGCGGCCGTGCGGTGCGCGGGCCCGCCGGTGGGCAGCGGGTCGCCGGCGACCCGGGCGAACCAGTACGTCTCCCCCGTCGGCGAGACCGTGTACCCGAAGGCGGATTCGCTGCCGCGCACCATGGTGATGGCTCCGGTGTCGTCGGCCGCGGGGGTGCCGTCCGTGTAGCCGTAGAAGACGCGCTGGCCCGCGTACCGGGGCTGCGCCGCGAGGGCGGCGACCTGCCGGCGCACGGCGGAGTTGAGGCCGTCGGCGCCGATCAGCAGGTCTCCGGTGGCGGTGCCGCCGTCGGCGAAGTGGGCGGTGACGCCGTCGGGGCGGTCGTCCACGGACACCAGGCGGGTGCCGTGGCGCAGGGCCATGCCGCGCCGGGCCGCCTCGGTCTGCAGGGCCGCGTTCAGCTCGCCGCGCCGCAGGCAGCGGTAGCGCAGGGCGGGGTCGTGCGCCCCGGCGAGCGGGGCGCGCGTCACCTCCGTGCCCCCGCTGTCGAGCAGGCGCAGGGAAGTCAGCGGAAAACCGACGGCGGTGACGGCGTCCGTGGCGTCGAGCTGGGCCAGGGCGCGCATGCCGTTCGTCGCCAGGGTCAGGAAGGCGCCGATGTCCTCGGCGGTGTCGGGGTGTGCCTCGAAGAGGGCGACGTCGTGTCCGGCCTTGTGCAGGCCCAGCGCGGCCGCCGTGCCCGCGATGCCACCGCCGATCACCAGTATGCGTGCCATCGGATCCACCCCACCGTCCCGTTCGGGTACCTCGGCCGGTGGCACAGGTACGCCATGAACGGCGTGCGGGCAAGAACGCGGTGTCACATCCGGTCGCGCCCGCAGGCCTGGCCCGCGCCACGCCCCTGGACCCGACCGGACTCCGGGCTCACTGGGCGAGCTGCTGGTACATCGCCGTGAGGTCCTGCGAGAGGACCGACTTGACCCAGCGGGTGGTGTCGTCGCCGAGCACCTCGTACGCCCCGGACTCGATGCCGTCGAGGGCGGCCACGGCGATGTCGTGGGCACTGGCCTTCGGGGCGTCGAGCCCGGACGTCATGTCGGTGTCGACGTACGCCATGTGAAGGCCCGTCACCTGGATGCCGCGGGACCGGAGTTCCAGGCGCAGGCTGTTGGTCTGCGACCACAGGGCGGCCTTGGTGGAGCTGTAGCTGCTGCCGTCGGCGAGCCAGGACAGGGCGGAGTGGACGTTGAGGATGTGGCCGCCGCCGTTGCGCTCGATGACCGGCACGAAGGCGCGGGTGAGGAGCAGCGGGCCGTAGTAGTTGATCTCGAACTCGCGGCGGACGTCCTCCAGCGGCGAGCTGAGCACACGGGCGCCGGTCGAGGCTCCGGCGTTGTTGATCAGCACGGTCACGTCCGGCGCCTGCTCGGCCAGGGCCGCCACCGAGGCGGGGTCGGTGACCTCCAGGTGCAGCGGGACGGCGTCGGGGTGGGTGACGGTGCGCGGGTCGCGGGCGGTGGCGTACACCTTCCCGGCTCCCCGCGTGTACAGCTCCTCGACGAGGGCCTTCCCGATGCCCCGGCTGCCACCGGTGACGAGGACGACGGAGTTCTTGAGTGCGGTCATGGCAGTCTCCAGACAGGTGAAACCGATCGGTTTCCACCATCGTAAACCGATCGGTTTCCCGACTCAAGGCGGGGTGCCTCAGGGGTGCGCGGTGGGCGGCTCGCGCACGGTCCGCTCCTGGGTCAGGTCCGCGAGGAGCCGGGCTACGGTCACCGTCGGGTCGTCCTTGTGGGCGTGCCAGCGATCGAAGGTCTCGGCCGCCGCGTCGGCGAAGGTGCCGGGCAGTCCGGTGTCCCGCCAGGCCCGGGCGATCTCCCGCATCTCCGGCTCCCAGCGCCAGGCGCGCGGCCCGGAACTCGCCAGCTGTTCCGGCCGCGCCAGCGGGGTGCCGGGCAGCAGGTGGGCCGCCAGGTCCAGCAGGTCGTCCAGCACGCCGTGGCCGTCGGCGAGGGCGAGGGCCTGGGCGGCCAGGGCGTACGAGATCTTGTTGTAGGCGGCGAAGGCCAGTTTGAGCGCGGACGCCCGCCCGAGGGGCCCGTCCAGCGCGACCGGGGTGAGCAGGGTGCCGGCGAACAGCGCCGAGACCTCCTCGACGGCTGCCGCGTCTCCCGAGAGATAGAGCCTGGTCAGTGCTGCCGCGCGGGGAGGCGGGCCGGTGATTCCGCCGTCCACCACGGTGACCGCGCCGCCCTGGAAGAGGGCGCCGATCTCCGCCGTCGCCCCAGGGCTGATCGCGTTGGCGTCGACGTAGATCCCGCGAAATCCGGTGGCCGCGATCTGCCGGGCCACGTCGAGCGCGGCGGCGGGCGGGCACACGCTCAGGACGACGTCACACGTCCCCGCCAGCTCCGCCAGGTCGGCGGCGGGGCGCAGCCCGGCCTCGGCGGCCCGCTCCCGGGTGGCCGCCGAGCGCCCTTCCGGCACCCACCACACCCTTGCTCCCGCCATCACGGCCTGCGCCGCCACGCCCGCGCCCATGGCACCGGGGTGCACGATTCCCACGTCTCGCCCAGTCATGCCGGGACCCTAACGCCGCGCCGGCGCCTCGCCCTTCTCCGAAGGCCGCCGAAAACCGCTGCCCGTATGTAGCGATCATGACAATCGCGGGTACGCATGCCCGTATGCCGTTACGTCGATCACGATCGGGACGAACCAGGTTCGCGGCGGTCATCGCCGCCGTGGCACTCATCCTCGTGGGCTGTCAGAACGGAAGCTCCTCCTCCGACCACGGGCGGCAGGAGCTGACCGTGGCGGCGCTGCCGCTCACCGACTCGGCGGCCCTCTATCTCGCCCGGGACCGGGGACTGTTCGCCAAGGAGGGCCTGGACGTGCGCATCCGGCCCGTGCAGCAGAGCATCCAGGCGCTGCCCGCGCTGATCAAGGGCCAGGTGAGCGTGATCGCGAGCGCGAACTACGTCACCTACCTCCAGGCGTACGAGAAGGGCACCCTGGACCTGCGCATCCTCGCCGAGGGCGTCCGGATCGCCCCGCACATGATGGACGTCCTGGTGCCCAAGGACTCCGCCATCAGGACTCCGGCGGACCTCGCGGGCAAGAAGGTCGCCGTCGCCGTGCTCAACAACATCCAGTCGCTCACCCTGAACGCGATCCTCGACGCCAAGGGTGCCGGCCGGCCCGTGTACCGACAGATCCTCTTCCCGCAGATGGGCCCCGCTCTGGAACGGGGCCAGGTGGACGCCGTGCACGCCGTCGAGCCCTTCGACAGCGCGATCCGGGGCGAGTTGGGCGCCCGGGTGCTCCTGGACGGCGACTCACCGCCCGTGCAGGGCCTGCCCGCCAGCGGGTACATCACCACGCGCGACTTCGTGCAGAAGCACCCGAAGGCGGCGGCGGGCTTCCGGCGCGCCATCGAGGCGGCCTCGAAGATCGCCGCCCAGGACCCGGGTGCCGTACGCGCGGAGCTGCCGAAGTACACCAAGGTGACCGCGGACCAGGCCAAGGCGATCCACCTGCCCACGTATCCGGCGACCGCCGACCCCGCACAGCTGCGCCGGCTCGTCCGGCTCATGCGTGACCAGGGCCTGCTGGAGAAGGACCTCGACCCGGCGCCCCTGCTGGCCCGATGACCCGGCGTCGGGAGCTCCTGCTCGGCGTCCTCGGCGCGGCGCTGGCCTTCGGCGCCTGCGAGGCGGTCAGCCGGGCCGGGATCGTCCGGCGCAGCTATCTGCCGCCCGCCTCCGAAGTCCTGGCCCGCGCCGCACAGTTGGCGGGTGACGGAGCCTTCCTCGACGGGATCGGGGCCACGCTGCGGGCCTGGGCGCTGGGCCTCGGCCTCGCCTGTGCGATCGCCGTACCGCTGGGGCTGCTGCTGGGCACGGTGCCGGTCCTCGACACCGCCGTGCGCGCGGTGGTGGAGTTCCTGCGGCCGTTGCCCTCCGTCGCGCTGATCCCCCTGGTGTCGCTGCTGCTCGGTTCGGGCACCGGTGCGGAGGTGACGCTGATCGCGTACGCGTCCGTGTGGCCGGTGCTGTTCAACACCGTGTACGGCCTCGCCGAGACCGATCCCCTGGCCAAGGACACCCTGCGGGCCTTCGGCTTCGGACGGCTCGGGGTGCTGCTGCGGGTGGAACTGCCGGGCACCGCCCCGTTCATCGCCGCCGGGGTGCGGATCTCCGCCGCGGTCGCCCTGATCCTGGCCGTCGCCTCGGAGATCCTCTCCGGGTTCGGCGACGGGCTGGGCATCTTCATCGCCCAGGCCGAGACGGCCACGGACGGCACCCGGGACGTCCTGGCGGGCGTCCTGTGGGCGGGGACCCTCGGGCTGGTGATCAACGGGGTTCTGGTCGGCGCGGAGCGGCGGCTGTTCGCGTGGGCCCATGAACCCCGGGACGCACAGCGGCGGTTCGGGCCCGAGCGGCAAGGGGTCCGAGCGTGACGGCACAGGCGCGGTTCGGCCGCCGGATCCCGCGCGGCTCCGCGACCCACCGGGCCCGTACCGCCGTACCCTTTCTGCTGCGCTGGTCGGTGCTGCTGCTCGCCGTCGCCTGCTGGGAGGCGGCCGCCCGCAGCCAGGGCAGCGTGTACTTCCCGCCGCCGCTCCGCATCGCCCGCCACGCCCACGACCTGTGGTTCTCCGGGCCCGTGGGGCATGTCTTCCTCACCACGGCGGCCGTCGACAACGTCCTGCCCAGCCTCGGCCGGATGGCGGCCGGCTTCGCGATCGCCGCCGTCGCCGGGATCCTGCTGGGCCTCGCGGTGGGCCGCTCGCGCCGGGCGTACGCGCTGTGCAACCCGGTGCTCCAGTTCGCGCGGGCCGTCCCGCCGCCCGCCCTGGTGCCGGTGTTCGTCGTCGTCCTCGACTTCGGTACGCCGATGCAGGTGGCGTCGATCGCGTTCAGCGCCGTGTGGCCCGTGCTGGTCAACACGGCGGAGGGCGCCCGGGCCACCGACCCGCTGCGGCTGGAGGTGGCGGCGGTGCTGCGGCTGACCGGGCCGGAGCGGCTGTGGTTCCTCGTCCTGCCGTCCGCGCTGCCCCGGATCTTCGCCGGCCTCAGGCTGAGCCTGTCGCTGTCCCTGATCCTGATGGTCTTCTCGGAGCTGCTGCCGGGCACCGCCGACGGGATCGGCTTCACGCTCACCGACGCCCAGTCGCGCTCCGATCTGCTCACCGTGTGGGCCGCGCTCATGCTGCTCGGCGTACTCGGATACGTCCTCAACACCGGGCTGCTCGCGGTCGAGAGGCGGCTCATCGGCCCAGGGAGGGCAGCGTGACGACAACGGTGCGCGACGCGGTGGTCCGGTTCCTGCGCGACACCGGCATGACCACCGTCTTCGGCAATCCGGGCTCCACGGAACTGCGGATGCTCCGCGACTGGCCGGACGACTTCACCTATGTGCTCGGGCTCCAGGAGTCGACCGCCGTGGGCATGGCGGCCGGACACGCCCTCGGCACCCGGCGCGCGGCCTTCGTCAGCCTGCACTCGGCCGGCGGGGTGGGGCACGCGCTCGGCGCCGTCTTCAACGCCTTCCGCGACCGGGTGCCGCTGGTGATCGTGGCGGGGCAGCAGGCGCGCTCGCTGATCCAGCTGCGGCCGTTCCTCGGCGCCGACGAACCCGCCCTGTTCCCGCGCCCGTACGTGAAGTCCGCCCGCCAGCCGGAGCGGGCCGAGGACGTGCCGGCCGTGCTCGCCGAGGCGTACCGGATCGCGATGACGCATCCGCGCGGCCCGGTCTTCGTCTCCGTGCCCGAGGACGACTGGGACCGGCCCGCCGAGCCCGTCACGCCCCGCACGGTGCACTCCGCGTTCACGGCCGGCCCGGACGCCCTGGCCGCGCTCGCCGCCCGGCTCGGCTCCTGTACCCGCCCGGCCCTGGTGGTCGGCCCCGGTGTGGACGACGAGGACGCACTGGAGGAGGTCCGGGCGCTGGCCGAGCGGATCCGCGCCGGGGTGTGGATCAGCCCCCTCTCCGGCCGCTCCGGGTTCCCTGAGGCGCACCCGCTGTTCCAAGGGTTCCTGCCCCCGGTCGCCGGTCCGCTGGCCGCGCGCCTGGCGCCGTACGACGTGGTGGTGGCCCTGGGCGCTCCGGTGTTCACCTACCACGTGAGCGACGACGGGCCGCCGCTCGCGCCGGGCACCGAGCTGTTCCACCTGGACAGCGATCCGGGTCAGGCCGCCTGGCTGCCCACCGGCACCAGCATCCTGACGACCCTGCGGCCCGCCCTCACCCGGCTCACGGAGCTGCTGAAGGAAGCGGACCGCGACCCGCCACCGCCCCGCCCCGCGCCCCCGGCCGCCCGCGCCGGGCGGCACATCACCCCGGAGCTGTTCTTCGACCTGCTCAGCGCCCGCCTCCCGCGTGACCGGGTGCTCGTCGAGGAAGCCCCCAGTCACCGCGACGCCCTCCACGCGCGCGTACCCGTCGGCATGAGCGGCGGCTTCCTCACCACGGGCAGCGGAGCGCTCGGCTGGGGTCTGCCGCTGGCGGTCGGCCGCGCGCTCGCCGACCGGCGCCGGCTGGTGTGCGTGGTCGGCGACGGCTCCGCGCTCTACTCCGTGCAGGCACTGTGGAGCGCGGCCCGGTACGCGGCGCCGGTCACCTACGTCCTGCTCGACAACGGCGGTTACGCGGCCGTCCGCGCGCTGGGCCGCCGGATCGGTGTCGAGCCCGTCCCCGGTACGGACATCGGCGGCATCGACTTCGCGGCCCTCGCCGAGTCGTTCGGCTGCCCGGCGGCCCGCGCCGAGCACCCCGACGAGCTGCCGGCCGCCCTGGACCACGCCCTGGGCCGGCGCGACGACGCGGGCCCGTTCCTGCTCCAGCTGCGAGTGGCCGGCAGCGCGGGCACCCTCTACGAGCCCTGGGCCGGGTGACGGATGCTGCGCCTCGACTCGGTGACCCGGAGCTTCGGCGACCACCTCGTACTGGACCGCATCGAACTCACCGTGCCCGACGGCCAACTGCTGAGCGTGGTCGGTCCGTCCGGCTGCGGAAAGTCCACGCTGCTGCGCACCATCGCCGGGCTGCTGCCCGCGGACGAGGGCACGATCACGATCGACGGCACCCCGGTGGCCGGCGTGCCCGACCGGCTCGCGGTCGTGTTCCAGGACTACGGCCGCTCGCTGCTGCCCTGGCTCACCGTCCGCGACAACGTGGCCCTGCCGCTGCGGCGCCGGGGCCCTCGCCGGGCCGCCCGGCACGCCGAGGCCGAGGCCATCCTGGAACGCGTCGGCCTGCACGGGGTGGCCCGCCGGCATCCCCGGCAGCTCTCCGGCGGCATGCAGCAGCGCGTCGCCATCGCCCGCGCGCTGGTCTGCCGCCCCTCCCTCCTGCTCATGGACGAGCCGTTCGGTTCCCTCGACGCCCGTACCCGCGAGGACCTGGAGGACCTGCTCCTCGAAGTGCACCGCGCCGACGGCACGACCATCGTGTTCGTCACCCACGACATCGACGAGAGCGTGTACGTCGGCGACCGCGTCGTCGTCCTCTCCCCCGGCCCCGGCTCCCGCGTCGTCCAGGACGTGCCGGTCGGCCTGCCCGGCAAGCGCGACCAGCTCACCACGCGGGGCCTGCCCGCCTTCGTGGCGCTGCGCACGGAGGTGGGCCGGGCGGTGCGGCAGGGCGACTGAGGCGGGCATCCTGGGAGGCGTACCGGGAGGCCGGGAGGTGTGGGCATGCGGTGGTGGGCCGTGGGGTGCGCGGTGGCCGCGGTCGTCGTGCTGGCGGGGTGCGGGGCGCCGGCCGGCGGGGGCGGGGCGGCGGGTACGGGGACGTCCGGGAGGGGCTCACCGGCGGGCGCCTCCGCCTCGTCCGGCGGTGCGGCCACACCCACGTCCGCCGCGTCCGCGTCGGCCGCGTCGGCCGCGTCGCCCGCAAGCTGTGCCGCCGGGCACGTACAGGTCACCGTCTCCCCCGGTACCCGGGTCCGGCGGCTGTGCGTACGGCCCGGCGCAGTGGTGACCCTCGTTCTTCGGCCACGGGTGGACGACAAGCGCTGGACCGGCGTGGTGAGTTCCGCGCCCGCCCTCGTCGTGCCCGCCGGCTGGCAGGTGGACGCGGACGGCACCGCGCACGCCACCCTGCGCTGCGCGGGCACCCGGGGCGGAGCCGCCCGGGTCACCGTCTCCGCGAAGGCACCGGACGTGGCGGGTGCCCCGCGAGGCGTCTTCACGCTGGACGTGAACGTGGTGCCGTATCCGCAGAACGGGTGACCCCGCCGGCGGCGGAATCACCCGTTCCTCACTCGTCCGCGCCGATCAGTCGAGGTCGCGGAGCCTGATGGTGTAGATGCCTCGGCCGTGGGTGGCCGCGTACAGGGTGCCACCGTCGGGGCTGGTCTTGAGCTGGAGGACGGCGACGGCCGGGAGGTCGCCGACGCGCTGCCAGCTCGTACGGCCCGGGGCCCGGTAGACGACGCCGAGGTCGGTGGCGACGGCAAGGCCGCCGTCCGCCGTCACCAGCGCGGAGTCGGTGGGCACGTCGGGGAGGTTCGCCGAGATGTCCTTCCAGGTGGTGCCGCCGTCCGTGGACTCGAAGACATGGCCGACGCCCGCGCCCGGGCCCTCGGTCCAGTGCCGGGAGAAGCCGTTGACCGCGAGGAAGACGTGGTCGGCGTTCTTCGGGTCGACGGCGAAGCCGCTGAGGTAGCGGTTGGGTACGGTCCCGTCGACGGGCAGGGTGATGTCGTGCCAGCCGGTGCCGTCCGCGTTGCCGACGGCGATGCCCCGGGCGAAGCCCTGGTTGTTGCACGGTCCGCACCAGGCGGCGTAGATCTTCCCGCCGGAGGCCGCGACGGCGGTCGCGACGCGTCCGGCACCGAAGTCGTGGACGCTGGTCCACTCGGAGCCGCTGCGGATGGCGTAGCCATGGGTCTGCACCCAGATGTGGCGGCCGCCGGCGATCCAGGTGGAGCCGTTCTTCAGATCCGTCGCGAGCGGGGCGATGAAGCGGGCCTCGCTGGTGGCGTTGTCGGGCGGGGCGACGCCGTACGAGGTGGCCTTGCTCGCGTCGGTGGTCCAACTGCCGTCGTTGACGGCGCAGTTCTGGGTGACCTGGACGGCGAGGTAGACGTACTCCTGGGCGATGTCACAGCCGTTGGCGGGGTCGGTGAGGGTGTCGCCGCCGTCGCCGCCGAAGTTGGAGCCCATGACCTTGTCGTTGCCGCGCAGGACGGACTGGCCGTTGTCCTGCAGGCCGCCGGTGACGGTCAGGCCGCCGTGGTCGAGGTCCTTGCCGATGCCGACGGAGTAGTACTGGAGGGTGTCGATGGTGCCGTCGTTGAGGGACGTCCAGTCGGTGGCGTGGCCGGAGGCGTCCTGGGAGCCGGCGACCGGGCGCTTGTAGACGCCGCCGTCGTTGCCGACGTACACGTAGGACTTGCCGTGGTAGCGGCCGATCGCCACGCCGTGCTGGTCGGAGTGGGTGGTCTGGTGGCAGTCGCCGGTCTGCTCGGCGGGGTCGATGCTCCAGCAGGAGAAGGGGAAGTTCCAGTACGGGCCGACGGTGGACCAGGTGGTGCCGCCGTCCTTGGTCTCGTAGACCTCCTCGAGACCGGCGTACACGTGCTGCGGGTCGCCGGGGTCGACGGTGAGGAACTGGTTGTACCAGGCCTGCACGCCCGGCATGTAACCGGCCGTGGTCAGCGCCGAGTTGTCGGCGGCCAGGCCCTTGTAGTCGGCGATCTTCGTCCAGGGGCCGGTCGGGGAGCCCGACTTGGAGACGAAGATGCCCTCCAGGCCGCTGTCCGGGTTGGTGGCCAGCTGCTCCGGCGACTGCTCGATGGCGTAGTAGCGGGAGCCGTCGGCGGAGCGGGCGAAGGTGACGTTGCCGACGTTGTCGGCGTCGCCCGGCAGGTCGCCGAGGCCGCCGGTGATCCGCGTCCAGGTGCCGTCGGTGCGGCTGTAGAAGCCGTTGTAGTCGTCGCCGCTGCGCCAGCCGACGGCCAGGACCACCTTGGACGGGTCCTTGGGGTCGATGGCGATGTCGTTGGCGATGTTCTTGTACGGGGCGCTCGGATCGCCGGCTTTCGAACCGCCCGGCAGATAGTCGGGGTTGGGCGCGAACTCCAGCTTCCAGGGGCCGCTCAGCTTCTTCGTGGAGTGGCTCCAGACGCCCTCGCTGGTGGCCGCCCACACCGTGCCGCCGCCGAAGCGCAGCTCGTGGATGGTGGTGCTCTCCAGTTCGTCGCCGCCGACCCTGCGGCGCGCGGAGAACGTGCCGTGGTGCGGGTGGGCCAGGACGTAGACGCCGCTGCCGAGGTAGGCGTCGGCGTTGGTGGTGGCCTCGCCGGTGCCCAGCCACAGCCGGCCCGCGCCGTCGAGGGCGAGGGCACCGGTGGACTGCGCGGGCAGCCGGTCGCTGATGGGCTGCCAGTGGCCGCCTCCGCTGCGCGAGCGCCAGACTCCGCCGCCGGCGCTGCCCGCGTAGACGTAGCCGTCGTCGTCGGCCGCGAGGGCGGCCATCCGGCCGGTCACGTCGCCCGAGCCGCCGCTGGAGTTGGAGTCGATGTCGCGGTAGCGCGGGTCGTCGGAGTCGTACGGCAGGTCGGTGATGTTGCGCCACCTGCCGTCCGTGCTCGGCAGATTCCGGAGGCCGCGCCAGGCGGCGCCGTAGGCACCCGGTGCGACGACACCGGGTGAGGTGCGGGCCTCGGCGTACTGGTCGGCGCCCTCGGCGATCTCGTCCGCCTCGTTGCCGTCGTCGTCATCGGCCTGCAGGTGCGGGGACATGCTCTTGCCCACCGACTGCTCTCGCTCCTTGGCGAGTTGGCCGAGCGTACGGACTCCGAAGGGGCTGACGCCGCCGCGACCGGAGGCGGCGGACGGGGGTATCGCGACGAGCGCGGCGGAGGCGGTGAGCGCACAGACGGTGAACCACCGTCTTCTGCGGGTGGGCAGGGACAACGGGGACCTCCCAGAGGGGCATCGACTGCCGTCGCAGGAGACCCGACCACGCGGACGGGGGAACGTCCGCCACTTGGCGCGTTTTTGACAAGAACCTGCCAGTAGATGACCGTCCGGCCCACGATTTTCCAGCGCGGCCGGCGCCAGGTGGCGTCACTCCCTGCGAGCTGATGCGCCGGACAGGCTCTGGGTGCGCAGCCGGCCCGCCGTCCTCAGCAGGCGGTCGGCGGGCTCGCGCAGCCGGGGGTGGGCCAGGACCGTGTTGCGCAGGCCGCGTACCGGTCTGCGCCACAGCCGCCGGGCCATGGCCACGGGGTGCGCGCGGGCGGCGAAGCCCTCGCCGACCCGCAGTTCACGGGTCTTGAGCCAGTCCTTGTACTCCTTGTCGCCGCGGCCCAGGTCGACCAGGGTCACCCCGTTGCGGGCGGCCGCCTCGGCGGTCCTCAGGTGCATCATCAACCCGGGCGAGTAGTAGTGCAGTTCGGGGTCGTACGCGGTGAACCAGGCCGCCAGGACCGTGCTGGAGCGTGGGCCGAAGTGCGCGGCGACCGGTCGGTCACCGGCGTACAGCACGGACAGCACGCCGGTGAAGTGCTCCTCGCGGACATGGAAGAGGTGGTCCACCAGGTCCACGATCCAGGGCCGCGAGAAGCGGTCCATCCGTCCCGTGCGGCGGTACTGGGCGGACTTCCATTCCATGAGCGTGCGCAGGGCCCGCGGGTCCCGCTCGTCGAACTCGAACCGCACCTCGCCGAGGTCGCGCCCCAGTCGGCGTTCCTTCTTCAGCGTCGTCTTGGCCAGCCCCGGGTAGGCGCCGCGCAGCCACTCCGCGTAGCCGCCGTCGCCGGGCTTCACGTCGATCACCGGTGACGCGAAGGTGCCGGTGACGTGGGGGGCGAACGGCCGCTGTTCCTGGACGAGATGGTCGAACTCGAAGACGCTGAGCCCGCAGGCGCGCAGCAGCTCCCCGGTGTCCCAGGTGACGCCGGGCCGGTGCACCAGGGCCTGGCAGTCGGACAGCCCGAGTCCGACGGCCCGGCCGGTGCCCAGGGGCCCTCGCTCGTACGGGAAGAAACCGACGGGTTCGCCGCCCTCCCGCAGGACCGCCACCCGCGTCCCGCGCCGCTGCCGGCCGACCCCGATGGTGAACTCCGGGGCCAGGAACGGGTTGGCGTACTCGGGCGACTCGTCCATCGCCCGGTGCCAGGCCCCGCGCAGTGCGGAGGTCAGGTCACCGGGTCTGTGGATGGTGATCTCCACGTCAGCTCGACCGCCCTTCCGCCGGCTCCGCGAGTGATCTGTCGCGTGCGGCGCGGGCCGGTGAGGCGTGTGGACCCTGGCTCATGGATCGCATGGGCGACCGCTCCCCCCATGACGCGCCGAGCGCGTCCTGCCATCGTTTCTGCTGACGTTGACTCCCCGCCGTGTGCGTAATGCTCAAACGTCGCGAAACCGTACGCACACTGTCAAGGGTGCCTCAGGCGACAGATGGTCCGCCACGGGTCTGCGGACATCGGTGACGAGTCGGGATGCATGGCGTGAAGTGCACGCCCCCCTCGCCCTCAGCCCGGCCGCCGCTCCGATCGGTCCACGCCCGCCGTCAGGTCCTGGGTGCCGATCACCGACAGCAGGTCCAGCTGTGCGGCGCCCTCGGTGCCCGGCGGGGCGCTGAACCACAGCAGGCGCTGACGGCCGTCCTCGCTGAACAGGTTGTGGCAGTCCAGTTCGATGACGCCGAGCGAAGGGTGGACGATCCGTTTGTGGTCGGTACGGCGCAGGGCCACGTCCCGCTGCTCCCAGAGCGCGGCGAACTCCGCACTGCGGCGGCGCAGCGCGGCAACCATGCGGGTGACCTCGGCGTCCTTGGCCCGGCGGGCGGCGACCGCCTGAAGGTCGGCGACGAAGACCCGCGAGTGGTGCGGGTGGTCCTCGACGGGGTAGACGGCGCGGGCGCCGGGGTCGGTGAACCAGCGGTGGACGAAGCTCGCCTCGGGGCCCCGGGTGGTTGGGGGCGGGCCGAGGAGCGCCAGGGCGAGGGGGTTCTGGGCGAGGGTCTCGTGCAGGTCGTTGATGATCTGGGCCGGGGTGGTGGTGAGCCGGTCCAGCAGGCCGAGCAGGGCGGGCTGGGCGTGTGCCGCGGTGCCGTGGGCGGTCGGCACGGGGCGGTCGGCGAGGTGGAAGAGGTGGTCGCGTTCGTCGCCGTTCAGCCGCAGCGCGCGGGCGAGGGCGGCCAGCACCTGTGCGGAGGGCTGGGCGCCGCGACCGCGTTCCAGCTCGGTGTAGTAGTCGGCGGAGAGCCCGGCCAGCTGCGCGACCTCCTCGCGCCTGAGGCCCGGGACCCGGCGGCGGGGCCCGGCGGGCAGACCGACGTCGGCCGGACGGATCCGGTCACGGCGGGACTTCAGGAAGGCGGCCAGCTCCGAGTGGTTCACGCCCCCATGGTCTCCCCTGCCCCGGCGCGGAACCAGGGGTTGCCGACCCCAGGGTGAGGTGAGCCGTGGCTGCCGTCCGGACGGCGGCCCAGGCTGGAGGCGCACCCAGGAACCAACCCCTCCGGCACTCAGGAGTTCCCATGTCCACGCAGGAAACCGCGGCCACCCGCGTCGCGATCGTCACCGGCGGCTCCCGCGGCATCGGCCGCGAGACGGTGACCCGGCTCGCCGCGGACGGCTACGCCGTGGTGGTCGGGTACGCGGGCAACCGCGACCTGGCCGAGGCGGCCGTCCAGGACGTCACCGCGGCCGGCGGCCGAGCGGTCGCCGTCCGGGCCGACGTCGCCGACGAAGGCCAGGTCGCCGAGCTGTTCGAGACGGCCGCCCGCGAGTTCGGCGGGGTCGACGCCGTGGTCCACGCGGCCGGCCGGATGTATCTCGCGCCGATCGCCGAGCTGGACCTGGCGGAACTGGACGCCATGCACCGCACCAACATCCGCGGCACGTTCGTGGTCGCCCGGCAGGCGGCCCGGACGCTGCGCCGGGGCGGCTCGTTCATCGCCTTCTCCACCTCCGTGGTGGGCCTGTCCTTCCCGGCCTACGGCGCCTACAGCGCCAGTAAGGGCGCGGTCGAGGCGATGACCATGGTCCTGGCCCGGGAGCTGCGCGGCCGGGACGTCACCGTGAACGCGGTCGCCCCCGGGCCCACGGCCACCGATCTGTTCCTGGACGGCAAGGACCAGGAGACCGTCGCCAGGCTGGCCGCCCAGCCCCCGCTGGAGCGGCTCGGCACGCCCGCCGACATCGCCGAGGTGGTGGCCTTCCTGGCCTCCCCGGCCGGCCACTGGGTCAACGGGCAGGTCGTGCGCGCCAACGGCGGCATCGTCTGACACCCCCTCACCACTCCCCTTCTGCGAGGAATCATGACCACCGACACTCCCCTGACCGTCCTGGTCACCGGCGCCTCCAGCGGTTTCGGCGCGCTGACCGTGCGCGCTCTCGCCGACGCCGGTCACACCGTCTACGCGGGCATCCGGCAGACGGCCACCCGCAACGGGCCCGCCGTGGCCGCACTGGACCGGTACGCGGCCGAGCACGGCGTGGCCCTGCACGCGGCCGACCTCGACGTCACCTCCCAGGACTCGGCCGACGCGGCCGTCGCCCAGGTCCTGGCGGCCGAGGGCCGCCTGGACGTGCTGGTGCACAACGCGGGCCACATGGTCACCGGGCCCGCCGAGGCCTTCACCCCCGAGCAACTGGCCCAGTTGTACGACGTCAACGTGCTCGGCGCCCAGCGCGTCAACCGGGCCGCGCTGCCCCACCTGCGGGGGCGCGGCCAGGGCCTGCTGGTGTGGATCGGCAGCTCCAGCACCAGGGGCGGCTGCCCGCCCTTCCTGGCGCCGTACTTCGCCGCGAAGGCCGCGATGGACGCGCTGGCGGTCAGTTACGCGGCCGAGCTGGTCCGGTTCGGCATCGACACCGCGATCGTCGTCCCCGGCGCCTTCACCTCCGGGACCAACCACTTCGCGCACGCGGGCACACCCGCCGACACCGGGCGCGCCGACGCGTACGACGAGCGCTACGGCACCCTGCTGGCGGGCCTGGACCAGCGGCTCGGGGCGCTCGTCCCGTCGGACGCGGACGTGGCCGAGGTCGCCGAGGCGGTCGTACGCCTGGTGGACCTGCCGGCCGGCCGGCGGCCGCTGCGCACCCACGTCGACCCGAGCCGCGACGGCAGCGAGGTCGTGTCCGCGGTCGCCGACCGGATCCGCGTCGACTTCTTCCGCCGCGCCGGACTGGAGGATCTGCTCACTGCCGGCAGCTCGCTCTGACATCCCGTCAACCAAGGAGATTCACCGTGCCGTTCGCGAACTTCAAGGTCCCCGCCGGAAGCCTGGACGAGAAGCAGAAGGAGCTGATCGTCACCCGCGCCACCGAGCTGTACGCCGAGATCTACGGCGAGCGCGCCCGCGCCACCACGATGGTCCTGGTCGAGGAGGTCGCCGACGGCGGCTGGGGCATCGGGGGCGGTGTGCTGACCCTGGCCATGCTCCAGGAGTCGTCCGAGGACTGACTGGCGCACCCTGCCTCCCGGGACCACAGTGGATCACCGTCCGCAGCACCACGGCACCCACGAAAGGCGGTACGCCATGTCCCCCTCCGAGCCGGTTCCCCCGAAGCCCGGTGACCTGCTGGCCGCGATGCCGTTCGCGGCCGGGCTGGGCATCGAGCTGCGGGAGGCCACGGCCGAGCGCACCGTCGGCAGTCTGGCCTGGTCGCCGCAGGTCTGTACGGCGGGCGGTGCGCTGCACGGCGGAGCGCTGATGGCGCTGGCGGACAGCGTCGGTGCCGTGTGCGCCTACCTCAACCTGCCCGAGGGGGCGTCCGGTACCTCGACGGTGGAGTCCAAGACCAACTTCCTGCGCGCGGTCACCTCCGGCCACGTCCGTGCCACGGCTCGCCCGCTGCACCTGGGCGGCACCCTCCTGGTGGTGCAGACGGACCTGCACGACGACCGGGACCGGCTGGTCGGGCAGACCACGCAGACCCAGATCGTGCTCAGGAAGAACACCGACTGAGCGTCCCCGACCCGAAGGCCGGCCCCGGCATCCGCAGGGGCCGGCCTTCGTCGTGCCCGGCCGTGATCCGCACCGCCGTATTGACATGAACCTGCGTCAACCCCGAGGCTTCGTGCGTGAAGTTGCTCGATTGAAGCTTGTTTCGAGCGCTTACGCGCAGCAAGCGCAAGGACAGTCAATCCGCGATGGTGCGATGGGAGCTGTTCCGCCGTGCGAAGACTCCGACACCGTGTGCCGTGGCCGGCCTGGGTACCGCTGGGGCTGGCGGCCGCCCTGGTCCAGCCCGTGCTCACCGCCCCGGCACCCGCCGCGGCCGCCACGACAGCGGCCGGCGCCGTACTCGACTCCGCCCACAGCAGCGTCGACTGGCAGAGCCCGGTCTACGCCAAGGGCACGGGCGGCGGCCCCGAGAGCTGCCCCGCCGCCGACCCCGGCAACACCACCTGCGACCGCTTCGACCTGACCGTCTCGGTGCCGGACGGCTACTGGGACGACAACCCCGAGGGCGGGGTACCACTGTCGATCAAGTGGGAGAAGCCCTCCGACGACTTCGACCTGTACGTCTACGACGACCACGGCAAGCAGGTGGCGTCCAGCGCCGGTACCGCCGACCCCGAGGCCACGGTGATCCCGCGGGCGTCGGGGACGTACCACGTCCTGGTCGTGCCGTACGACGTGCACGACAACTCCTTCACGGGCACCGCCTATCTGCCGGCGACCACGGACGCCGGCGATCTCACGTCGTTCTCGGGCGGCGGCGGAAGCTACCGGATCCAGGCGGGCGGACTCACCGCCCGCGCGGACTTCCTGACGGGAGGTCAGCTCCGGCTCCAGGCGGACCCGTCGGGTTCGCTGAGCGATCCGGCGGGCACGGCCATCGTGCGCGAGGAGCCCGCGCTCCAGCGGCACACCTCCTCCTTCGACGCGGGCGACTACTACGGCATCCGCTCCCCGGAGGCCGTCCTGCGCGTGTACAAGAAGCCACTGCGGTTCGGGCTGTACAAGCCCGACAACCGCACCCGGATCTGGCAGGAGGACAAGCCGCTGCGCTGGTCCACCGGCGGGATGCGGCAGAGCCTCGCGCGGGGCACGGACGAGCAGTTCTTCGGCGGCGGCGAGCAGAACGGCAGTTTCTCGCACCGCGGGCGGACGATGTACGTGGCCAACAGCTTCGACTGGAACGAGGGCGGCTACAACAACTCCCAGCCGTTCTACCTCTCCAGCGCGGGCTACGGCGTCTTCCGCAACACCTTCGCGCCGGGCGTGTACACCTTCGGCGCGCCGGTCACCACCGGCCAGCAGGAACGGCGCCTGGACGCCTACTACTTCCTCGGTGACGCCAAGCAAGTCATCGGCAAATACACCGAGTTGGTGGGCAAGCCCTTCATGCCGCCCGTGTACGGCCTCGAACCCGGTGACTCGGACTGCTATCTGCACAACGCGAACCGGGGCGAGCGGCACACCCTGGACGCGCTGAAGATCGCCGACGGCTACACCGAGAACCAGATGCCGCTCGGCTGGATGCTGGTCAACGACGGCTACGGCTGCGGGTACGAGAACCTGGAGCAGACCGCCAAGGGGCTGCAGGACCACCACGCCCAGCTCGGCCTGTGGACCCAGGACGGCATCGACAAGCTCGCCGACCAGGTCAAGGCCGGCCAGCGGGTGGCCAAGCTGGACGTGGCCTGGGTCGGCAACGGCTACAAGTTCGCGCTGGACGCCTGCGACGCGGCGAAGAAGGGCATCGAGGACAACAGCGACGCCCGCGGCTTCGTGTGGCTGCCGGTGTCCTGGGCGGGCGCCCAGCGCTGCGGGGTGCTGTGGAGCGGCGACCAGAAGCTGTCCTGGGACTACATCCGCTGGCAGATCCCGACCTACGCCGGGGCGACCATGTCCGGCATCGCGTACAACACCGGTGACGTCGGCAGCATCTACCGCCACGACCCCAAGATGTACGCGCGCGACCTCCAGTGGAAGGCGTTCCTGCCGGCCATCATGACCATGGACGGCTGGGCCAGCGACATCACCACCGGCAAGCCCGCCGACCAGCAGCCGTGGCGGGACGGCGAGCCGTACACCTCCGTCAACCGCAAGTACCTGCAGCTGAAGGAGCGGCTGCTGCCGTACATGTACACGTTGTCCGCCCAGGCGGCGAAGACGGGCGTGGGCGCGGTGCGTCCGCTGTGGCTGGAGTACCCGGACGACCCGAACACGCTGGGCGCGCAGGCGAAGTACGAGTTCCTGTCCGGCCCCGACTTCCTGGTCGCCCCGGTCTACCAGGACTCCGACACCCGCGACGGGATCTACCTGCCCAAGGGCACCTGGACCGACTACTGGACCGGCCGCACCTACCAGGGCCCGACGACCCTGAACGGCTACCACGCCCCGCTCGACACACTCCCGCTCTTCGTCCGCGAGGGCGCGGTCGTCCCCATGTGGCCCAAGGGCACGACGAGTTGGCAGACCCGCGACCGGCACGAGCTGGACTGGGACCTGTATCCGTCCGCCCGGGGCACGAGCCGCTACACGCTCTACGAGGACGACGGCGTGACGCGTGACTTCGCAAAGGGGGCGGCAGCGAGCCAGCGGGTGTCGGTGCGCGCCGACGCGCAGGGGACGACCGTCTCGGTCGGCGCGAGCAAGGGCGACTACGCGGGCAAGGTGGACGCGCGGACGTACCGGTTCACCGTGCATGGTGATCACGCGCCCGAGCGTGTGCTCCTCGACGGGCGTCAACTGCCGGACTCCGCCTGGTCGTACGACGCGGACACCCACGTGACGACGGTCAGCACGCCGAGCCTGCCACTCGACCGCGGCTTCACCGTGCACCTGGTCGACGAGAGGTAAAGAGATCGTATGGTCTAGTCCAAAGAGCAAGTTGGTCTAGTCCAACTTATTGACGTGACCGCAACAGCTCCCGGAGGGTGGGGCCACTCCCCACCCCCACCCTCTGGAGACACCCAGTGAGACGTCTACACGCATGTCTGAGCGCGGCGGCGGCCGTCACCCTCGCCGCCGCGGGTACGGCCGCGCTCGCCGCGGGCAACGCCTCGGGCGCGACCACCGCGCTCAGCAACCGCTGGTACGCCGCCGCCCCCTATCTGATGCCGCTGGACAACGACCCGCCGGACGCGTCCGCGATCATGGACGCGACCGGCCTGAAGGCCTTCCAACTGGCCTTCGTCCTGGCCCCCAACGGCGGTGGCTGCTCCCCGACCTGGGGCGGCACGGCCGCGGTCTCCTCGGACACCGCCGTCCAGTCGGTGATCAACACGATCCGCGCCAAGGGCGGTGACGTCTCCGTCTCCATCGGCGGGTACGGGGGCACCAAGCTCGGGCAGACCTGCTCGGACGCCGCCGCCACGGCGGCCGCGTATCAGCAGGTCATCACCAAGTACGGGCTGCGCGCCATCGACTTCGACCTGGAGGAGCCGGAGTACGAGAACACCGCGGCGATCAAGAACGAGATCGGCGCGGCGAAGATCCTGCAGCAGAACAACCCGGGTCTGTACGTGTCCGTGACCACCGCCGGCACGGCGGACGGCACCGGCTGGTTCGGCAAGCAGATGCTGCTGGAGGCCAAGTCGCAGGGGTTCACCCCGAACAACTTCTCCATCATGCCCTTCGACGGCGGCTTCAACGGTGCGGCGAGCCAGACCGGCGCGCTGACCAACTTCAACTCGATCCTGCAGTCCACCTTCGGCTGGGACCAGGCGACGGCCTACGCCCACGAGGGCTTCTCCGGGATGAACGGCCGCAGCGACACCGGCGAGTACTTCACGCAGGCCGACTTCCAGACCGTGCTGGACTACGCCACCAGCCACAACATGGACCGCTTCACCTTCTGGTCCCTGAACCGCGACCGCCAGTGCACACCGGCCGACAACGGCGGCCGTACGTCGGGCACCTGCTCCAGCGTGGCCCAGAACTCCTGGGACTTCGCGAAGTACTCGGTGAAGTTCGCCGGGGTCACCCCGCCGACCAGCACGCCCACGCCCACCCCCACTCCGACCCCGACGTCCTGCAAGACCGCCTGGAGTTCGACGGCGGTGTACACGGCCGGGAACGAGGTCTCGTACAACAAGCACAACTGGAAGGCCAAGTGGTGGACCCAGAACGAGGTGCCCGGCGCCTCGGAGTGGGGTCCGTGGCAGGACGAGGGCGCCTGCTGAACCTCTTGACGTGTCAGGTTCAGACCTTTAACTTCACGGGTCACCGGCGACCAAGGATGCGTTCAGCGTTCATCATGCTGAACGCATCCGGGTCTGACGAAGGGACCCCCACATGCCCCGTTCCCGGCTCCTCGCGGCCACCACCGCCGCGGGCTTCGCCCTCACCCTCGCCGCCCTCACCGGCGGCAGCGCCGACGCGGCCGATCCGCATGTCGCGCCCGGCGGCAACTTCGACCTGTCGATATGGCAGCTCCAGGAGCCCGTCGGCTCGCCCGGCTCCCCGACCACCATCCCGTCGTCCCGGCTGCAGGGCGCGAACGGCTACCAGGACGCGTACTTCTACACCGACACCCGCGACGGCGCGATGACCTTCTGGGCGCCCGAGAAGGGCGTGACCACGCCGAACTCGAACTACGCCCGCTCCGAGCTGCGGGAGATGAACCGCAACGGCAGCGCCGCCGACTGGTCCCTCAGCGGATCCCACCGGATGAGCGCGACCCTGCGGGTCGTCTCCGTGACCAAGAACGTGTGCGTGGGCCAGATCCACCTCGGCTCCGGCGGCTCCTCCACCAAGCCGCTGCTGGAGCTGTACTACCACGCCGACGGCGACATCGTGCTCGGCACCGAGAACTCGCCCTCCGGCGGCCAGACCCCGCACACCGTGGGACACGTGTCGATCGGCAAGACGTGGAGCTACACCATCGCGATCTCCGGCGGGAACACCATCGAGCTGACCGTCAACGGCACCACCACCCGCTACGGCATCCCGTCGTCGTTCTCGCCGTACAAGCAGTACTTCAAGGCGGGTTCCTACAACCAGTCCTCCTCGGACAGCACCACGAACGGGGCCCGGGTCGCGTTCTACGGGCTGACCGTCCAGCACGGGTGACACGCCGCGCGACCTGCGCGACTGGTGCAACCGGGCGGACGGTCGTAGCGTCGAGGTGCACGCGGTCGGACACGGCACGACGGGTGGGAGCGGCCATGCGCGGATCACTGGTGGGAACGGCGGTCACCCTCGCGGCGGGGGCCCTGCTCACGGCGGCCATGACCACGGCCTCGGCCAGCCCGCCGTCCACGGCGCCGAAGGCCGAACCCGCGAAGCCCGTCCTGGTCGACTGCTTCTGGAACCGCCACGTCCGCCCGGCCGACTTCATCCTGGCCTGCGGCGACGGCAACAGCCGCCTGCTCGGGCTCCACTGGTCGCAGTGGGGTCGGCAGGCGGCGACCGCCGTGGGCGTGAACGCGGTCAACGACTGCAAGCCGTACTGCGCGGCCGGCAGGTTCCACTCGTACCGGGTGACCGTCCGCCTGGACCAACCGCGGCCGTGGAAGAAGCATCCGGACGTCGAGCACTACACCCGGATGAGCCTCACCTACGAGGGCGCCCGGCCGGAGGGCTTCAAGCAGGTCGTGACCTACCCGCTCTGGGACTGACCGCTGCGCCCGCGCCTCACCCGGGCAAGCCTCGTCCAGCGGTGTGCCGTGGGCCGCGCGGGCGACGCTGCGGCCCCGGCTCCAGGCCCCCGTGACCTGCGCACCGTCATGTTGGTGTGACCCCGCACGCCGGCGCCTCGCGCGCCGTCCGAAGAGAGGTCACATGCCCCGACTCCCGCGCCTGGCGAGTGCCGCCACGGCCGCCCTCGCACTCGGCCTGACCGCGGCCGCTCCCGCCACCGGCGACGAGCCGGTCGTCACCGACGCGCACATCGTCGCCCACTTCGACCTGCCCACCGGGCGGACGCCCGAGAACATCGCGCTCGAAGGGGACGGCTCCGCCGACCTCACCTTCGCCTTCGCCCGGCAGGTCGCCCACGTCGGCCTCGACGGGACCACCGACGTCCGCGCGACCCTGCCGGACGTGGCGAACCCGGACACGCCGCTCGTGCACAGCGCCGTCGTCACCGGCATCGCCCGCGCCCACGACGGCACCCTGTACGTCAACTTCGCGACCGGCACCGGTGAGACCGGCATCTGGCGCATCGCCCCCGGTGGCGGCACGCCCGAGCAGATCGCCGCGCTGCCGCCGACGGGGCTGCCCAACGGGCTGGCCCTCGACGAGCGCCGGGGCGTGCTCTACGCCGCCGACTCGGTGCTGGGCACCGTCTGGCGCGTCCCGCAGTCGGGCGGCCCGGCCACGGCCTGGGCCACCGGGACGCAGCTCCGACCGGCCGGCGGGTTCGGCGCCAACGGCATCAAGGTCCACCGAGGCGCCGTATGGGTGTCGAACAGCGACCGGGGAACGCTGTTGCGCATCCCCGTCCGCGAGGACGACACCGCGGGTCCCGTCGAGACCCAGGCCACCGCCCTCGACGGCATCGACGACTTCGCCTTCGCCGGCACGGGCCGCACCGTCCTGGCCGCGCTGAACGGGAGCGGCCGGGTCGCCCTGGTGGGCCGCGACGGCAGCCACACGATCGTCCTCACGCCGACGGACGGGCTGTCCAACCCGACCTCCGTGGCGGTACGCGGCCGGACCGTCTACGTGACCAGCGCCGCGCTCATCGCGCGGCACGATCCGAACCTGCTCCTCGCCCGCCTGCGCCACTACTTCGGCCGTCTGTAGGGCCAATCGCCGCGACCGGGTGTGCCCCGGCCGCGGCGAGCCGTGGATCAGGCGATCTCGACCAGCAGGTCGCCGCCCTCCACCTGCTGGATCCGGTTGATGGCCAGCCGGGACACCCGGCCCGCCTTGGTCGCGGTGATCGTGGCCTCCATCTTCATCGCCTCGATGGTGGCCACCGTCGCGCCGGCCGCGACCTCGTCGCCCTCGGCCACCGCGAGCGTCACCACACCGGCGAACGGCGCCGCCACATGACCCGGGTCGGCGCGGTCGGCCTTCTCCGTCACCGGCACGTCCGAGGCGGCCGCCCGGTCACGTACCTGGATGGGCCGCAGCTGGCCGTTGAGCGAGGACATCACGGTGCGCATACCGCGCTCGTCGGCCTCGCCGACCGCCTGCAGCTCGATCAGCAGCCGCACGCCGGGCTCCAGGTCGACGGCGTACTCCTTGGCGGGCCGCAGGCCGTAGAAGAAGGCCTTGCTGTCCAGCACGCTGGTGTCGCCGAAGGACTGCCGGTGCGTGTCGAACTCGCGGGTCGGGCCGGGGAACAGCAGCCGGTTGAGCGTCGCCCGCGTGTCCTTCGACAGCCCGTCGCGGTCCTCGGCGGACAGCTCGGGTGTCGGCTTGGGCTCGCCGCGGCCCTGGAGGGCCTTGGTGCGGAACGGCTCGGGCCAGCCGCCGGGCGGGGTGCCCAGCTCGCCGCGCAGGAAGCCGATGACCGAGTCCGGGATGTCGAACCTGTCGGGCGTGGCCTCGAAGTCCTCGGGCTTCACGCCGGCGCCGACCAGGTGCAGGGCGAGGTCGCCGACGACCTTGGACGACGGGGTGACCTTCACCAGGCGGCCCAGAATGCGGTCGGCGGCGGCGTACATGGCCTCGATGTCCTCGAAGCGGTCGCCGAGGCCGAGGGCGACGGCCTGGGTGCGCAGGTTGGAGAGCTGGCCGCCGGGGATCTCGTGGTGGTAGACGCGCCCGGTCGGGGAGGCTAGGCCCGCCTCGAAGGGGGCGTAGATCTTCCGGACGCCCTCCCAGTACGGCTCCAGGTCGCCGACGGCCTGGAGGTCGAGTCCGGTGGGCCGCTCGGAGTGGTCGGTGGCGGCGACCAGCGCCGACAGCGACGGCTGCGAGGTCGTACCCGCCATGGAGGCCACCGCGCCGTCCACCGCGTCGGCGCCCGCCTGGATCGCGGCGAGGTAGGTGGCGAGCTGGCCGCCCGCGGTGTCGTGCGTGTGCAGATGCACCGGCAGGTCGAACTCGCGGCGCAGCGCGGACACCAGCTTGGCGGCGGCCGGGGCGCGCAGCAGTCCGGCCATGTCCTTCACGGCGAGGACATGGGCGCCGGCCTCGACGATCTGCTCGGCGAGGCGCAGGTAGTAGTCGAGGGTGTACAGCCGCTCGGCGGGGTCGTTGAGGTCGGCGGTGTAGCAGAGGGCGACCTCGGCGACGGCCGTGCCGGTCTCGCGTACGGCGTCGATGGCGGGCCGCATCTGGCCGACGTCGTTGAGGGCGTCGAAGATGCGGAAGATGTCGATGCCGGTGGCGGCGGCCTCCTGCACGAAGGCGTCGGTGACCTCGGTCGGGTACGGGGTGTAGCCGACGGTGTTGCGGCCGCGCAGCAGCATCTGGAGGCAGATGTTGGGCACGGCCTCGCGCAGGGCGGCCAGCCGCTCCCACGGGTCCTCGGCGAGGAAGCGCAGGGCGACGTCGTAGGTGGCACCGCCCCAGCACTCCAGGGACAGCAGTTCGGGCAGGGTGCGGGCGACGACCGGGGCGACGGCGAGCAGGTCCCTGGTGCGGACCCGGGTGGCGAGCAGCGACTGGTGGGCGTCGCGGAAGGTGGTGTCGGTGACGCCGATGGTCGGCGACTCGCGCAGGTGCCGGGCGAAGCCCTCGGGGCCGAGGTCGACCAGCCGCTGCCGGGAGCCGGCCGGGGGCTCGCCGGCGGGCAGCGGCGGCAGCTTGGTGACCGGGTCGAGCAGGTCGGGGCGCTTACCGTGCGGCTTGTTGACGGTGACGTCGGCGAGGTAGGTGAGCAGCTTGGTGCCGCGGTCGGCGGAGCTGCGGGCGGTCAGCAGGTGCGGGCGCTGCTCGATGAACGAGGTGGTGACCCGCCCGGCCTGGAAGTCGGGGTCGTCCAGGACGGCCTGCAGGAACGGGATGTTGGTGGCCACGCCGCGGATGCGGAACTCGGCGACGGCACGCCGGGCGCGTCCGATGGCGGCCCTGAAGTCCCGGCCCCGGCAGGTGAGTTTGACCAGCATCGAGTCGAAGTGCGCGCTGATCTCCGTACCCGCGTGGGTGGTGCCGCCGTCGAGGCGGATGCCGGAGCCGCCCGGGGAGCGGTAGGCGCTGATCCGGCCGGTGTCCGGGCGGAAGCCGTTGGCCGGGTCCTCGGTGGTGATCCGGCACTGGAGGGCGGCGCCGCGCAGGGTGACGGTGTCCTGGGACAGGCCGAGGTCGGCGAGGGTCTCGCCGGAGGCGATGCGCAGCTGGGCCTGGACCAGGTCGACGTCGGTGACCTCCTCGGTGACCGTGTGCTCGACCTGGATGCGCGGGTTCATCTCGATGAAGACGTGGTTGCCGTCGCGGTCGAGGAGGAACTCCACGGTGCCCGCGTTGCGGTAGCCGATCTCGCGGGCGAAGCGCACGGCGTCGGCGCAGATCCGGTCGCGCAGCTCGGGGTCGAGGTTGGGCGCGGGTGCCAGCTCGATGACCTTCTGGTGGCGGCGCTGCAGCGAGCAGTCTCGCTCGAAGAGGTGAATGACGTTGCCCTCGCCGTCGGCGAGGATCTGCACCTCGATGTGGCGCGGGTCGACGACGGCCTTCTCCAGGAAGACGGTCGGGTCGCCGAACGCGGACGCGGCCTCGCGGGAGGCGGCCTCGATGGACTCGCGCAGCTGGGCGGGGTCCTCGACGCGGCGCATGCCGCGCCCGCCGCCGCCCGCGACCGCCTTGACGAAGACCGGGAAACCGATCTCCTCCGCGGCACGGACGAGTTCGTCGACGTCGTTGGAGGGCGCGGACGAGCCCAGCACGGGCACGCCCGCCGCCCGGGCCGCGGCGACCGCGCGGGCCTTGTTGCCGGTCAGCTCCAGCGTGTGCGCGCTCGGCCCGACGAAGGTGATGCCCGCCTCCTCGCAGGCGCGGGCGAGTTCGGGGTTCTCGGACAGGAAGCCGTAACCCGGGTAGACGGCGTCGGCGCCCGCCCGGCGTGCGGCGCCCACGATCTCCTCGACGGAGAGGTAGGCCCGCACGGGGTGCCCCGGTTCCCCGATCTCGTAGGCCTCGTCGGCCTTCAGCCGGTGCAGCGAGTTGCGGTCCTCGTGCGGGAACACGGCGACCGTACGCGCGCCGAGTTCGTAGCCCGCCCGGAACGCGCGGATCGCGATCTCTCCACGGTTGGCGACCAGCACCTTGCGGAACATCATGGATTCCCTTCAGCTGCCTGCCGGCGACGAACACCATGGTGTCAGCCATGCCTTGCGGTACGTCGCGGCAACATTAGGGTGCGCCCGCACGGGTCGAAGTGCGAAAAGCGTCACATTGACGTGGCACGGACATGCCGGTGAGAGCCGTTCCGCCCCGAGGTCGGTTCCGCTCAGCAGGATGGGTCAGTCCAGGTGGCTGCCGTGTCGATCAGCGCTCGATACTCCTCGAAGGGACCAGCCCCACGCTGCGGCCTCGCCATTTGCGGCCACCCGTTCCCGCTCCGAGGGAATGACGCGGTCCCCTCCCCCCACGACAGGAAGGCAACCAGATGTCCCGTCTGGCACACCGTGCGCTGCATCGAGTCCGTCCGGGTATATCCGCTCTCACCGCCGTCACCGCCGTGGTGGCCGCGGCCCTGCTCCCCTCGCCGGGCGCGGCCGCGCAGTCCGCCCCCAGCGGTGGGGACGGCGCGTCCCACAAGGGCGGTGCGCCGACGGGCATCAGCCGCCTGGCCGACAAGTGGGCGAATCCCTGGGGCCTCTCCTTCCTGCCGAAGACGACGAGCGCACTGGTGACCGAGCGCTACACGTCCGCGGTGTGGCTCCTCAAGCCCGACGGCTCCAGGAAGAAGGTGGGCACGGTGCCGAACACGGTCGCCGCGGATCCCGATCCCGCGATGGCGGACGGCGGGCTGCTGGGCGTGGCCGTCTCACCGACCTGGAACGGCACGACGGACAAGGACGTGTTCTTCGTCCACACGGTCGCCGACGGCACCCGGGTCGTGAAGATGCGCTTCGACGGCACCTCGCTCAGCGGCTACACCGTCGTGATCAGCGGCATCAAGAGGGGCGGGGACCACAACGGCGGCACGATCGCCTTCGGTCCCGACGGATACCTGTACGTCACCACGGGCGATGGCCATGACAACAAGGCGGCGCAGGACAAGAACTCCCTCAACGGGAAGATCCTGCGCATCACCAAGAGCGGTGCCGCGGCACCCGGAAACCCCTTCGGCAACCGCGTGTACAGCCTCGGCCTGCGCAACCCCGAAGGCCTGGCGTGGGATTCCCGGGGCAGGCTGTGGGCTGCCGACATCGGCCGGACCGCGTGGGACGAACTCAACCTCATCGAGAAGGGCCGGAACTACGGCTGGCCCACCTGCGAGGGAACCTGCTCCACCCCGGGCATGACCAACCCCAAGATGGTCTGGAAGCCGGCGGAGGGGGGCGTACCCGCCCAGGTCGCGATCGTGAACGACGTCCTCTATGTCTCCACACTGCTCGGGAAGCGGCTGTGGCGGTTGCCCATCGACGCCAGCGGCACGGGCATCGGCCCTGCCACGTCCTACTACCAGGGCACCTACGGCCGACTGCGCGCAGTGGCCAAGGTCCCGGGCGCCGACCAGCTGTGGCTCGGCTCCAGCGGCAACACCGGCACGAACAAGGACGTCATCCTCAAGGTCACCATCGGCTGAGCCGCGAGGTCGCCATCGGCTGAGCCCCAAGGTCACCGTCGGCTGACGTCCGCCCTCGTCGGCCGGCGTTCGGGGGAAGGCAGGACGGCCTCGGGGGCGGGATCCGCGGACCGGGGGCGATCCGGCTGCGCGGGAACCGGTACCGGCACGGCCCGCACCGGAGCGGGCTCGGCGGTCCGTGCCGGCGGCGCCGAGCGCACGAGGGACCGCAGCCGCTCCCGGCGGCCGTGCAGGAGGCCCAGGACGAGCGACGTGCCCACCGCGATCAGGTGCTCGCGTCCGGCGAGGTTCGGAACCGCGAGGGACTCCCACACCATCGAGCCTCCGGTCAGCGTGAACACCACGGGTGCGCGCCGGACGACGGCCAGATAGGTGAACAGGCCCACGACGGCCGCCGAGGGTCCGGTGTCGAGCACCTTGCCGCACGCGTGCGGCAGTCCGAACCCCCACCAGCCCGGGCCGAGCGCGATCATCACGCGGGCGGTGAGCGTGCCGGCCAGGGTGGTGACGTAGGCGATCGCCAGGGTCCGGGCCCGGCCGAGGATCAGTTCGGCGAGGGCGAAGGCGAGGAACAGCTGGGCGATGCCCGCCCACACCGGCAGATCGAGCGCCGGGACGTACAGCGACACCGGGGTGCGCAGCAGGGACAGCCACAGCGGCAGGTCGGCGGTGACGCCACCGAGCCTTTTGACCCACAGCGCTCCGGTGGGGTGCTGTGCGACGTCGTGGAAGAAGATGACCCCGAACGCGGCGACGAACGCCAGTAACAGTCCGGGCAGTCCGCGCCGGGCGAGCAACCGCACCGGGTCGACGACGATGGCGTACCACTCCGCCCGCAGCGTGCGCCCGGTGAACCGGGCGAGGCGCGCGGGCACGGCACGGACCTGGTCCGTGTGCCCGGCGGTGCTCCCGTCTGCGCTCATGAGGCGCCGCAGCCCCTCGCCCCTCGGTCCCCCGTCACCCGCATCGCCCCCTTCACCCCGCTCCCCGTACCTCGGCCGTGCGGGGAGTTTGCTCGCATTCCACCCGTTTCATCCGTCATCGTACTGATGTACGATTCCACCCTCTGCGCCGGGGCCGCCCCGATCCGGTCGCTCACAGTTCAGCCAGCCCGGGGCCGGGCGTCAAGATCCCTCCGGCCTGCGTCGCAGTGACAAGAAACAGGCGTACGAGAGGCAACCCGCCCAGCCTCGGAACCGTCCCCGACCGGAGGGTGGGTGACCGTACGGCCCCGAGGCACTCGGCCCCGACTAACGCACAGGTTCGACCGTCCACTTCAGGGAAACACGCCCGAACCTGCCAGATTCGATCACCAACTCTCGTATAGTGACCGCCAGTTCACTCTCGAGAGTCGCTCCGCTACCCGCCCGCCCCTGCTCGCCCTCTCTGCCGCGAGGACCACACCGGACCGATGACCGTGCCCACGCATCCCGGCGAACGCCCTTCCTTCCGTACGCTCACCACCGCCCTCGCCGTGTCCGGTGCGCTGTCGGCGCTCCTGGTCCTCGCGGCCGTGTCGGCCGCGCCCGAGTCGGCGCGTGCGCCGCTCGCCTGGGGCGGGGGTACGGCGGCGGTCGTGCTCTGTGCCGCCGTGGCCACGGCGGCACACGCCGGGCACACCGCGCGCGGCACCCGGCGCAGGCTGGAGAACGCGACCCGGGACATCGGACGGCTGCTGCAGCAACAGACCCGCACGGCCGAGGAGACACGTCGGGAACAGCAGCGGCTCATCGACGAACTGGCGGCTCAGCAGGCGGAGTTCACGGCCGACCGAGCGCGGCTCGCCGAGCAGGGCGCGCAGGAGCTGGACCGGGCTCGCGCCGAGAACACCCGGCTGGCGGAGGAGCTGCGGCAGGCTCGGCGCGAGCGGGCCGCGGCGGTCTCCGCGACCGCCAACGCGGCCGCCCGGCTGCAGGCCCTCGCCACGGCGACCCTCGCCGATCTGCGGGCGATGGAGGACCGGCACACCGACGAGGACGTCCTCGCCGACCTCCTCCACCTGGACCATCGCACGGCCCAGGCCGGCCGGCTCGCCGACTCCGTCGCCGTCCTGACCGGGGCGCGTTCGGGCCGCAGGTGGGCGCGGCCCATCGGGATGGAGTCCCTGCTGCGCGGCGCGCTGGGCCGGATCGCCGGCTATCAGCGGGTCCGGCTCCACTCGGTCAGCGAGGCCGCCGTCGCCGGGCACGCCGCCGAGGGCGTGATGCACGCGCTCGCCGAACTCCTCGACAACGCCGCGAAGTTCTCTCCGCCGACGGCCGAAGTGCACGTCTACGTCGAGGAGGTGGCGGCCGGTGTCATCGTGTCCGTGGAGGACAGCGGTCTGGCGATGGGGGACGTGCAGCTGCGCCGTGCCGAGCGGGCGGTCACCGGTGACGTCTCGGAGCTGGGCGGCCTGACGGGGACCCGGCTCGGGCTCGCCGTGGTGGGCCGGCTGGCCCGCAAGCACGGTCTGAAGGTGTCCTTCCGGCCGTCGGCGCGGGGCGGCACCGGCGTGCTGATGCTCATACCGCAGGACATCCTCACCGGCCCCGCACAGCATCCGCACGCGGGGCGGCCGGCCGAGCCCACGGTGACCGCGGACCCCTCGCCGGTCCACGAGTCCCCGGCGCCGGACGCGGGCGAGGGCCCGACCGGGCTGCCCAGGCGGCGCCGCGGCCGCACCCCCGCCGAGTCCGAACGGCCCCGCCCGGCACCCCGGACCGCCGAGTCCCGCCCCGCACCGGGCACCGACGAGACCAGGACCCCGGTCAGCCGCTTCGGCGCGTTCCGCCAGGCCCTCCGCCCCGCTCCCGGGCCCGCCGACGAGCCCGGGCACGGCTCCTCCTCCCCTCCGCACGCGCACCCGGAAGGCGACGTCACCTCATGACCGGCCCGAGCACCACCGACGACACGCTCACCTGGCTCCTGGAGGGACTGCTGGAGAGAACACCGGGGGCACGGCACGCGCTCGTGCTGTCCCGGGACGGGCTGAGGCTGTGCCGGTCCCCGGAGTTGAGCGTCGACCGGGCCGACCAGCTCGCCGCGCTCGCCTCCGGGATCCAGTCGCTGTCACGCGGAGCGTCGGTCGAGTTCGGCGACGGCAGCGGAGGTGTGCGCTCGGCGATGACGGAGTTCCACGGAGGCGTGCTGTTCATCGTCGAGGCGGGCGCGGGCGCCCATCTGGCCGTCGTGACGACGGAGGAAGCGGACCCCGGGGTAGTCGGCCACCACATGACCGAGCTGGTCGAGCAGCTCGGCGAGCACCTGACCGCACGGCCCCGTACCTCATGAACCGGCCCGGCAGGGACGACGCCCCCGACCGTCTCTACACGCTCACCCAGGGACGCAGCCGGACCGGTCCCGACAGCCCCTTCGACCTGGTCACGCTGGTCGTCGCGGAGTCGGAGCCGGTGGCCGGCATGCAGTCGGAGCACGCGGCGATCCTGCGGATGACCGAGTTCCCGGCCTCGGTGGTCGAGATCGCGGCCGAGCTGGGACTGCCCGTCGGCATCACCCGGGTGCTGCTGTGCGACCTGCTGGCGGCGGGCCGGGTCAGCGCCCGTCATCCGCACCGGCCGGCCGTCACCGACCCCGACATCCTGGAGCAGGTGATCGTTGCACTCCGCAATCTCTGATCAACAGGAGTTCGTGTGACCCCCGACGCCGTCCCCCTGACCGGACCCCGCTTCCGGACCGAACCGGCCCGCCTGTACCGGGAGATGCGGCGCGAGCACGGCTCCGTGGTCCCCGTGCTGCTCGACGGCGGCGTCCCGGCCTGGCTGGTGCTCGGGTACCGCGAACTGCACCAGGTGACCGGCGATCCGGTGCTGTTCAGCCGGGACTCCGAGCTGTGGAACCAGTGGCCGAACATCCCGGCCGACTGGCCCCTGCTGCCGATGATCGGCCACCGGCAGCCGTCGATCCTCTACACCGTGGGCGAACGGCACCGGCAGCGCGCCGCGATGATCAGCGACGCGTTGGAAGCGGTGGACCCCTTCGAACTGCGGGGCCACGCCGAGCGGTTCGCGGACGAGCTGATCGACGCGGTCTGCGCCGCGGGCGAGACCGACCTGGTCGCGCACTATGCGATGCTGCTGCCGGTACGGGTCCTCGCCCGGCTGTACGGCTTCCCGGACGAGGACGGCCCGGGTCTGGTCACCGCCCTCAACGACATGATCGACGGACAGGGACGGGCCCTCGCGGGTCAGGCCCATCTGGCCGCCTCCATGGGGCAGTTGCTCGCCGACCGCAGGAGGGAACCGGCGGGCGACGTGGTCTCCCGGATGCTCGCCGACGCCGGCGGCTTCACCGACGAGGAGATCGCGCAGGACCTGATGGTGATGATGGCGGCCGGGCACCAGCCGACCGCCGACTGGATCGGCAACTCGCTCAGGCTGATGCTCACCGACGACCGGTTCGCCGCCTCCCTGTTCGGCGGTCAGGGCAGCGTCGCCGAGGCGATGAACGAGGTGCTGTGGGAGGACACGCCGACCCAGAACGTGGCCGGCCGCTGGGCCGCCCGCGACACCCACCTCGGCGGCCGCCCGGTCCGGGCCGGCGACCTGCTGCTGCTCGGCCTGCAGGGCGCCAACTCCGATCCGCAGGTCCGCACCGACGCCTCCGCGCTGACCGGCGGGAACAGCGCGCACTTCGCGTTCGGCCACGGCGAGCACCGCTGCCCGTTCCCCGCGCAGGAGATCGCCGAGGTGATCGCGCGGACCGGCATCGAGGTCGTCCTGGACCGGCTGCCCGACCTCGACCTGGCGGTGCCCGCCGAGTCCCTCGCCCGCCGCCCCTCGCCCTGGCTCGGGGGACTGACCGAGTTGCCCGTCCGGTTCACGCCCCTACCTGCCCTGGGAGGCACCCCACGATGACGACCGGAACCGACCACGCCCGGATCGCCCTCGACCCCTTCGTCACCGACCTGGACGGCGAGAGCGCGGCGCTGCGCGCGGCCGGCCCGCTCGCCGCCGTGGAACTGCCGGGCGGCGTCCCGGTGTGGGCCGTCACCCACCACGCCGAGGCCAAGGCGCTGCTCACCGACCCGCGCCTGGTGAAGGACATCGACGTGTGGGGCGCCTGGCAGCGCGGCCAGATACCGGCGGACTGGCCGCTGATCGGTCTCGCCAACCCGGGCCGTTCCATGCTCACCGTGGACGGCACCGACCACCGCCGCCTGCGCACACTGGTCGCGCAGGCGCTCACCCCGCGCCGGGTGGAGCGGATGCGGGAGCGGATCGAGAAGCTCACCCAGGACCTGCTCGACGCGCTGCCCACCGGCGAGGAGGTCGTGGACCTCAAGGCCGCCTTCGCCTACCCGCTGCCCATGTACGTCGTCGCGGACCTGATGGGCCTCGACAAGGCACGGCTGCCCCGCCTGCAGGTGCTGTTCGAGAGGTTCTTCTCCACGCAGACCCCGCCCGAGCAGGTCGTCGCGACCCTCACCGAGCTGGCGGGGATCATGGCGGAGACGGTGGCGGCGAAGCGCGCCGAGCCCGGCGACGACCTGACCAGCGCCCTGATCCTCGCCTCCGAGGACGGCGACCACCTGACGGACGAGGAGATCGTCTCCACCCTCCAGCTGATGGTCGCGGCGGGTCACGAGACGACGATCTCCCTGATCGTGAACGCCGTGGTCAACCTCTCCGCCCACCCCGACCAGCGGGCCCTGGTGCTGTCCGGGCAGGCGGACTGGCCGGCGGTGATCGAGGAGACGCTGCGCTACTCGACCCCGACCTCGCACGTCCTGATCCGCTTCGCGACCGAGGACGTACCGGTGGGTGACCAGGTGCTCCCGGCCGGGGACGCGCTGATCGTGTCGTACGGCGCGATCGGCCGCGACGAGAACTCGCACGGCCCGAGCGCCGGGGAGTTCGACATCACGCGGGAGACGAGGAACCGTCACATCTCCTTCGGGCACGGCCCGCACGTGTGCCCCGGCGCGGCGCTGTCCCGGCTGGAGGCGGGGGTGGCACTGCCCGCGCTGTACGCCCGCTTCCCCGCCCTGGAGCCGGCGGTGCCGGCGTCGGAGCTGCGCAACAAGCCGGTGGTCACCCAGAACGACCTGTTCGAGCTGCCGGTCCGTCTGAACGGCTGAGTTGACTTCGAGTGCGCTCCAAGTCATAGCGTCGCCGACATACCGGCGCACGAAGGTCACGTCGTCCGGCCTCCCGCACGGGATGCCGGGTGACGGAATCCGTCGCTAGATGGATGAGGGCCTTCGTGCCGTACGGAACGACGATCGAGTGTGCGGGAAAGGCTGGGACACCTCATGCGACAGCGCAGTCTGCGGGATCTCCAGGTATCGGCCATCGGCCTCGGGTGCATGGGCATGTCTGCCTTCTACGGCACCACGGACCAGGACGAGGGCATCGCGACCATCCGGCGCGCCCTGGAGCTGGGCATCGACTTCCTCGACACCGCGCAGCTCTACGGCCCGCTCACCAACGAGTCGCTGGTCGGCGAGGCGATCCGGGGGCACCGCGACGAGTACGTCATCGCCACCAAGTTCAACTACCGGATGGACGACGCCGTACCGGGGGACATGACCACGGTGGGCCGGCAGGACGGCTCGGCCGAGCACGTCCGCAGCTCCGTCCACGGCTCGCTGGAGCGGCTCGGCACCGACTACATCGACCTCTACTACCAGCACCGGGTCGACCCGAACGTGCCCATCGAGGAGACGGTCGGCGCCCTGGCCGAGCTGGTCGCCGAGGGCAAGATCCGGCACATCGGGCTGAGCGAGGCGAGCGCGGAGACCATCCGGCGCGCCCACGCCGTCCACCCGATCACCGCCGTGCAGACCGAGTACTCGCTGTGGACGCGGGACCCGGAGGCCGAGGTGCTGCCGGCCTGCCGGGAACTCGGCATCGGCTTCGTCCCGTACTCCCCGCTCGGCCGCGGCTTCCTCGCCGGCCGCTTCTCCTCCCCCACCGAGCTGGACGAGAACGACTACCGCCGCACCAGCCCGCGCTTCACGGACGCCAACTTCGAGGCGAACCTCCGGCTGGCCGCCAAGGTCAAGGAGATCGCCGCGGAGAAGGACGTGACGCCCGCGCAGCTGGCCATCGCCTGGGTGCTGGCCCAGGGCGAGGACCTGGTCCCGATCCCGGGCACCAAGCGCCGTACCTACCTGGAGCAGAACGCGGCCGCGGCCGACATCGAACTGACCAAGGAGGACCTCGCCCGCATCGACGCCGAGCTGCCCGAGGCGGCGGGCGAGCGCTACGACGAGGCCGGGATGCGCTCGGTGAACCGCTAGCCACGCTGGGCGACCCACGGCGTGCGTCCGGAGTGCCCGATTCTCATTCCGGGCGCACGCTGTAGGCATGAAGCCCCGGCAGTGGGGTGCTGGTCCGCGGCAGCCATGGCAGTCGACGCACGCGCTGCTCCTGCTCCCGGTCGTGCTCATCCTGGTGATCACCGTGGTGGACATCCGCTCCCCCGAGAGCATCCATCTGGGCCCGGCCCTGGTCATCGCCCCGGCACTCACGCCGTCCTTCGCCGGGCCCCGGACCACGGCGTTCGTGGGGGCGCTGGCGCTGGCCGCCCAGACACTGATCGCCTTCCTGCACGGCGGGATCGCCACCTCGAACCACGTCGTGCAGCTCGTCACCCTCGCGGTGCTCTCGGTCATGTGCGTGGTCTACAGCGCGGTGCGGGAGCGGCGCCAGGCCCAGCTGGCGCAGGTCCGCACGGTCGCCGAGGCCGCGCAGCACGTGCTGATGTGGCCGCTGCCCGAGTACATCGGCCCGCTGCGGATCGCCTCCCTGTACCTGGCCGCCGAGGACGAGGCGCAGATCGGCGGCGACCTGTACGCGGCGACCCGCTGCGACAACACGGTGCGGGTGCTGATCGGCGACGTACGCGGTAAAGGGCTGCCTTCCATCGGGGAGGCGGCCCTGCTGCTCGGCGCGTTCCGGGAGAGCGCGCACCGGCATGTCGCGCTGGCGGACCTGGCCTCCGGTCTCGACCAGAGCATCAGCCGCTACGCCACCGAGCTGGAGACGGAGGAGGAAACGGGCGAGCGCTTCGCCACCGTCCTGCTGGTGGAGATCCCGGACCGGGAATCGGTCACCCGGATGACCAGCTGCGGCCATCCCCCACCGCTGCTGCTGAGCCCGGGGCACGCGGTCACGGTCCCGAGCCTGCACCCGTCGCCGCCCCTCGGTGTGCACGGGTCCACCGAGCACACGCTGGACGTGTTCTCCTTCGAGCCCGGTGACACGCTGCTGCTGTACACCGACGGTGTCGTCGAGGCCCGGGACGCGCACGGCCGGTTCTATCCGCTGGCGGAGCGGGTCGCGCGCTGGACGGACGACAGTCCGGAGGCGCTGATGCACCATGTGCGGCGCGACCTGCTCGCCCACGCGGGCGGCCGGCTGAACGACGACGCCGCCCTCATCGCCCTGCACCGCACCCCCGCGGTCCGGCGCCGTCACCACGGGCACGGACGGATGGCCGGCGCCGACTCCTCGCGGCCCGAGGCCGGATGACCGTCCCGGGAAACCCTTCACCCCTTGTTCAGGTCCGGAGGTGGCCCGCCCCGGCCGGCCGCCTGGGAGAATCTCGGGCGCCTCGAGAACAGGGAGTTCCGATGTCCTTACGACACCTGCTCACCGGCCTCGCCCTGCTGCCGGCGCTCGCGTTCCCGGCCACCGCGCAGGCGGCCCAGGCCAAGCCGCCGCAGGCCCGTTTCGACCTCCAGGCCCACCGTGGTGGTATCGGCATGACCACCGAGGAGTCGCTGGAGGGTTTCGGCAAGGCGATGCGGCTCGGGGTGTCCACGCTGGAGCTGGACACCCACGTCACCAAGGACCTGAAGGTCGTCGTCAACCACGACCGGCAGATCAACGGCGTCAAGTGCCGCGACACCGGCCCGGTCACACCCGGGGACCCGATGTACCCGTATGTCGGCAAGTACATCAAGGATCTGACGCTCGCTCAGATCAAGACGCTGGACTGCGGCTACCAGCAGCTGCCCGGCTTCCCCGATCAGGAGGTCGTCAAGGGCTTCCGGATGGTCGAGTTGAAGGACGTCCTGGACCTGGTCAAGAGCTACCACGCCCGGCAGGTCAAGCTGAACATCGAGACCAAGGTCGAGGCGGGCGCGCCCGAACAGACCGCGCCGCGCGAGGTGTTCGTGCGCCGGGTGTACGAGGAGATCCACCGCTCCGGCATCGAGCAGCAGGTCACCATCCAGTCGTTCGACTGGGGCGCGCTGAAGCTGATGCACCGACTGGCGCCGCGCTGGCCGCTGGTGGCACTGACGAACTACGACTTCCTGCAGGTGGGTCAGCCCGGCGCGTCCCCGTGGCTCGGCGGGATCGACGCCGACGACTACGGCGGTGATTTCGTGAAGGCGGCCGCCACCATCCCCGGGGTCACGACCCTCTCCCCCAACTACGGCTTCCCGCAGAGCGGGAAGGTCGGCGACCCCGGCTTCCGCTTCTACTCGGACGCGGCGATGGTCGCCGAGGCGCACGCCCGCGGGCTGAAGGTGGTCCCCTGGACCTGCGACGACCCGGCGACGGTGGAGGCGTTGATGGACTTCGGCGTCGACGGGATCATCACCAACTACCCCAACCACGTACGGCAGATCATGGCCGACCGCGGCATGCGGCTGCCGCGGCCGTACTACCCGCACGGCCGGGCGTAGCCGCCCCGGAAAGCCGCGAGCCCCGCCCCGAGTGGGGGCGGGGCGGGACTGCGCCCTGCGGCCGGTCAGCGGGCCGGCTTGAGGTCGGTGATCTTCAGGGTGTTCAGGTCGGACCTGACGTCGATCTTGGTGACCTCGGCGCCGGGACCATCGCCCCAGGTGAGCGTGACCCTGCTGGTGGCGTGGCCCGCGCCGGAGCCGGTGTAGACGACCTTCCACTTCACCGGCACGTTCTGCGCGAACAGGATGCCGTCGGCGTGGTTCTTCTTCTCGTACGCGGCGACCTTCTTCTGGGCGGCGGAGGTCAGGTAGAAGGCGCGCAGGGCCTTGGCGTTGGCGCCGGCCGCCGGGTCCTCGGTGGCCCAGACGGAGTCGATGTAGGCGCCGTAGAAGTCGGCCACGTGCTGGGTGACGTTGCGCGGGTCGCCCTGGGCGGAGGAGACGGCGGCGGCACGCGGGGCGTGGCTCGCGCCGGAGCCGGCCAGGGCGGGCGTGACGGCGGCCAGGGAGAGGCCGGCGGTGAGGGCGACTGCGGTCAGGAGGGTCTTGCGGCGGCTTACGGACATTTTTCTCGTTCCCCCGGTTTCTTCGCGACCGGCCCGATCCCGGCCGTCGACGGACTTTAAGACCGCATTTCCCTCCGCCCGGTTCCGCTTCTCCGGACTTTCCTTCCCCGTATTTCCGGGCGCCCGACACGTCGGCAGAGGTTGTGCCGAATTCCGGACCGTTTCCCCGTCATTTCGGCCAGATCCGTTCAGGTCGTCGGCGGATTCCGCTCCTCGACCAGCCGGGCGAGGTGGCCGAGGGCCATCCGGGTGCCCCGTTCGTCGTCCTCGCGGTACATGGCCTCGCGCTACCGGCCGGGGGCGGCCCGCCCCGCCGTACGGCATGAACGGGGCCGGGTTCCGGGAGGTGGGTCGGAACCCGGCCCCGGGTTGGTCACGGCTTCAGGGCCACCGCGCCGTACATCGCGATGTCCTCGTCGCGGATGTCCTTCTCGCCGGTGCCGTCGGGGTGCCACTTGTGCACCTGGACGATGCCGGGTTCGACCAGGTCCAGGCCCTCGAAGAACTCGTGGGCCTCGTCGATGGTGCGCAGCCGCATCGGCATGTTGCGGGCCGCGTACTCGCGGGCGACCCGGCCGACCTCGTCGGGCGCGAACTCCGCGGTGCCGATGGACATCGCCAGGTAGCTGCCCGACGGCAGCGGCTCCAGCAGGCGGCGTACGACACCGACCGCGTCGTGCTCGTCCAGCATGAAGTGGACGATCGCGATGACGGTGAGGGCGACCGGCTTGCTCAGATCGAGGGTCTCGCGCAGTTCCGGGGCGTCCAGGATGGCCGCCGGGTCGCGGAAGTCGGCCTCGATGTACGAGGTCCGGCCCTCGGGCGCGCTGGCCAGCAGGCCCTGGGAGAGGGTCAGGACGATCGGGTCGTTGTCGACGTAGACGACCCGGGACTCGGGGGCCACCGTCTGGGCGATCTCATGCAGGTTGGGCGAGGTCGGGATGCCGGTGCCGATGTCCAGGAACTGGCGCATGCCCGCCTCCTCGGCGAGCCAGCGCACGGCACGGTTCATGAAGTCGCGGTTGGCGCGCATGTGGACCGGGAGGGCGGGCCACTCCCGGGACATGGCGTCGCCCGCCTCCTGGTCGGCGGGGTAGTAGTCCTTACCGCCGAGGATGTAGTCGTAGATGCGGGCGGAGTGGGCGTTCTCGGTGTCGATGCGGTCGGCCGGCCATCCGTTGTCGGACAACGCCATGTCTCCCATTCGGGTCGGGGGGTGTGGAACCTGCGTCAAAAAGGGGTGCGTCCAACAGGCACGCTCACAGCAGGAAGTCGGCGTCGCCCTCCTTCACTCCGGTCAGGAAGCTCGACATCTCGTGGGACGTGAACACCAGCGCCGGACCGTCGGGGTCGGTGGACTGGCGTACGGCGACCCGTCCGTCGGCGAGCCTCTTCACTTCCACGCAGGCGCCGCCGGCGTCGTCGCTCCACGGCTTGGTCCAGCCGCGGGCGCCCAGCTGCCGGGCCGGCATGCCGTTGTGTATGGGAGGGTGCACGGTCACAGCTCCTTGCGCATCGCACCGAGCAGGGTCTCGGTCTTTCTGGCGGGCGCCGCCTGGGCGCCCAGCCGGTCCAGGGCCTCGCGGTACACCACGACGTCGTCGCACTTGTCCAGGTAGACGGCGCCCACCAAGCCGTTGAGGTAGACGATGTCGGGCAGTTCGCGGGCCCGGAACCGGAAGAGGTGGTACGCGCCCGCCCGCATCGCCGGGTGCGGACCGTTGGCGAACGGCATGAGCTGCAGGGTGACATGGGGCAGCCGGTTGACCTCGATGAGATGGCCGATCTGGGCGCGCATCACCTCGGGCCCGCCGACCGGCCAGCGCAGCACGGTCTCGTCCATGACGACCCACAGCCGTGGCGGCCCCTGCCGGGCCAGCAGCTCCTGGCGGCGCATGCGCAGCGCGACCCGGCGTTCGGTGGCCTCGGCCGAGGCATGCGGATTGCCGGCGCTCAGCAGGGCGCGCGCGTAGTCCTCGGTCTGCAGCAGGCCGTGCACGAACTGGTTCTCGTACGCCCGGATCTGCAGTGCCGCCTGCTCCAGGCTGAGATAGGCGGCGAACCAGTCGGGCATGACATCGCGGTAGGTGTGCCACCAGCCGCGCTTGTTGGCCTCCCGCACCGACTGCAGGAAGGTGTCGATCTCCTGCCGGTCCGTCACGCCGTAGACCTGGAGGAGCTTCTCGGCGTCCGCGAGGCGCAGCCGGGCGACCTTGGCGGCCTCCATACGGCGGATGGTGGAGTGGCTGACGCCGATGGCCTCGCCCGCCTGCTCATAGGTCAGGCCGGCCCGGGTCCGCAGCTCCTCCAGCTGTCTGCCGAGGATCATGCGCAGAACGGAAGGGGCGCCGCCCCAGTCGGTCTCCGCGGTCACGCCCACCCCCTCACACGGGTTTCAGGGTCACCGTCTCACGCGATCGCCCGCACCCACCCATTCGATCACTTGCTGCCGGAAGCAGCATGCACTTGGCTTCCTGCAATTTTCAACTTGCTGGTTGCGAGCGGTTGTTGGCGGGTGACACAGTGGACTCACTGCTCCGGCTGACCGAAGGAGCGGGCGCCGCAGTCCAGTTGGGGGAGACCGGGCTGCACCACGGCCTCATGGGAGGCGGTGTGTCGTCCGATCCCCGAGCGGCCGGCCCTCCGACACCGACACCCCCCACGACACGAGGCCGGACGAAAGGCGTACGGCGATGACTCCGCCCTCCTCCCTCCCCCAACCGCTCCACCGGCTGCCCGAGGACCGGATCCCCGGCCGGCCGCCCGCACCCCCGTCCCCCCTGCGGCTGCCTCCGATCGGCGTTCCGGTCCGCATCCCGGCCGCCATGGAGCCCGCTCACCGGCCCGCGGAGGCGGCCGGCACCTCCAGACCACCCGGAGGCGAGCACCCGGGTCGACTCCCTGGGCCCGAGGGCCCCGACCCGCTCGCCTCCGGGGCCGCGGCTCCCGGCCCCACAGCCGCCTTCGAACTGCCGGCCCTGCCGGCGGCGGTCGGCACGGCCCGCCGTGTGCTGCGGGACCTGCTGACCGCCTGGGGAGTCGCCGAGCCCGCCCGGGACGACGCGGTCCTCGTCGTCTCGGAGCTGGTCACCAACGCGCTGGTGCACGCGGCCGGCGAACGGATCGTGTGCCGGGTGCGCAGCACCGCGGACCGGGTGCGGCTCGAGGTCGAGGACCAGAACCGCGGTTCCGCCCGCCCGGTCCCGCGCCGGTCCGGGCCGGACGACCAGAACGGACGCGGGCTCTTCCTGGTCG
>NZ_MCGQ01000028.1 GCF_002242805.1 Streptomyces diastatochromogenes
TCCAACATCGGCCACACCCAAGCCGCCGCCGGAGCCGCCGGCGTCATCAAAATGGTCAAAGCCATGCAACACGGGGTCCTCCCCCAGACCCTGCACGCCGACGAGCCTTCGCCGCTCGTCGACTGGGACACCGGTGCCGTCCGCCTCCTCGACCAAACACAACAGTGGCCCGACACGGGCCGCCCCCGCCGCGCCGCCGTCTCCTCCTTCGGCATCAGCGGCACCAACGCCCACGTCATTCTCGAACAAGCACCACCCGTCGAGGAGACCGAACCCGAGCCGGAGCAGGCTCCGCTGCCGGTCACCGTGCTGCCGCTGTCGGCCCGCTCCTCCTCGGCGCTGGCCGCACAGGCCGAACGGCTGGCGGGGGTGCTGGCCACGGAATCGGGCCGCGCCCTCGGATTCTCACTGGCGACCACGCGGGCGCGGCTCGACGTGCGCGCGGTGGTCACGGCGGCCGACGAGGACGGGCTGCTGCGGGGCCTGGAGGCGCTCGCGAACGGCGGCTCCGCGCCGACGCTCGTCCGGGGGCCGCACGGGGAGAGCGACGGCGGCGGCGCCCCGGCGTTCCTGTTCACCGGCCAGGGCAGCCAGCGGCCCGGCATGGGCCGCGAACTGTACGAGGCGTACCCGGTGTTCGCCGAGACGCTGGACACGGTCTGCGCGGCCTTCGACCGGCACCTGGACCGGCCGCTCATGGAGGTCGTGTTCGCGGCGGAGGGCTCGGCGGAAGCCGCGCTGCTCGACGAGACGCTGTACACGCAGACCGCCCTGTTCGCGGTCGAGGTGGCGCTGTTCCGGCTCGCCGAGTCGTGGGGGCTGCGTCCCGGGCATCTGATGGGGCATTCGATCGGCGAGGTGGTGGCCGCTCATGTGGCCGGGGTGTTCTCGCTGGCGGACGCGTGCAGTCTGGTGGCTGCCCGCGGCCGGCTGATGCAGGCGCTGCCGCCCGGCGGCGCGATGCTCTCCGCACTCACCGGCGAGGAGGAGGTCGCGTCCCTGCTGGCCGGTCGTGAACACGAGGTGGGCATCGCGGCCGTCAACGGGCCCGCCTCCACGGTGATCTCGGGCACCGAGACCGCCGTCGCCGCCGTCGACGACGAACTCGCGGCACGCGGCGTCAAGACACGCCGGCTGCGGGTCAGCCACGCCTTCCACTCACCCCTCATGGAGCCGATGCTGGAGGAGTTCAGGTCGGTGGTGGCCGGGCTGTCCCCGCGCGAACCGCAGATCCCGGTGGTGTCTAACCTGTACGGCCGCCCGGCCGAGCCGGAGGAGCTGTGCTCGCCGGAGTACTGGGTGCGTCACGTCCGGGAGGCGGTCCGCTTCCACGACGGGTTCACCGCGCTCGTCGAGGCCGGCGTGACGACCTTCGTGGAGCTGGGCCCGGACGCCGTACTGACCGCGCTGGCGCAGGAGTCGATGGCCGAGCGGCCGGAGGCGGTCGCGCTGGTGCCGGCCCTGCGCCGCGGCCGTCCGCAGGCCGAGACGTTCACTGCCGCCGTCGCCACCGCCCATGTGCGGGGCGCGGACGTGGACTGGCGTGCGGTGTACGCCGGTTCGGGTCCACGGACGGTGGAACTGCCGACGTATCCGTTCCAGCGGCGCCGCTTCTGGATGGAGGCGGCCCCGGCCGTCGCCGCGCCGGCGGCCGGCTCGGTGGAGGCGCGGTTCTGGTCCGCGGTCGAGCAGGAGGACCTGCGGTCGCTGGCGACGGAACTCGGCGCGCGGGAGCAGGCGCTGGGCGAGGTGCTGCCGGTGCTCTCGGCCTGGCGGCGCCGGCACATCGCACCGACCGCGCCCGGGAGCGAGGCGGAGTCCCCGGTGCGGACGGAACCGGTCGAGGACCTGTCCACCGCCCTGGCCGCCCTCTCCCCCGCCGACCGGGAGCGCCGGGTCCTGGACCTGGTGCGCGCCGAGATCGCCGAAGTGCTGCAGTACGGCGGCAAGGACGCCGTCGAGCCCCGCCGGCAGCTCAAGGACCTGGGGTTCGACTCCCTGGCCGCCGTGACCCTGCGCAACAGGCTGGCCGCGGCGACGGGGCTGACGTTGCCCGCGACGCTGGCGTTCGACCACCCGACGCCGGTGTCCCTCGCGGCGCATCTGGTGGAGGAACTCGGCCGGGACACGGCCGCCGTCGACGTGGACGGTGAACTCGACCGGATCGACGCGGCCCTGGCGGCCGCCGACGACGCCGGTGTGCGGGAGCGGGCCGCCGCCCGGCTGCAGGAGCTGCTGGCCCGGCTGGACGTCCCGGCCACGACCGCCGCGGGCGGCGACGACCTGGCGAACCGGCTCGATGACGCCGACGGCGACGACCTGTTCGACCTCATCGACTCCGAACTCGGCTCGGCCTGACCCCTCCGGACGATCACCACCCCCCTGAACCAGCGAGGAACACGATGTCTGAGTCTGACGAGAAGAAGCTCCGGGAGTATCTGAAGCGGGTGACGGTCGAGCTGCGCGAGTCCCGGCAGCGGCTCAAGCAGGCCGAGGAGTCGTGGAACGAGCCCCTCGCCGTCGTCGGCATGAGCTGCCGGCTCCCCGGCGGGGTCCGCTCCCCCGAGGACCTGTGGACACTGGTGGCGAGCGGCACCGACGCGATCTCCGAGTTCCCCTCCGACCGCGGCTGGGACGTGGACGGCCTGTACGACCCCGAGCCGGACCGGCCCGGCAAGTCGTACACCCGGCGGGGCGGATTCCTCTACGACGCCGCCGAGTTCGACGCCGGGTTCTTCGGGATCTCCCCGCGTGAGGCCCTTGCCATGGACCCCCAGCAGCGGTTGTTCCTGGAGTCGTCCTGGGAGGCCCTGGAGCGGGCCGGGATCGATCCGGCGGGCCTGCGCGGCAGCGACACGGGCGTGTTCGCGGGCTGTGTCACCTCCGACTACCAGGTGCTGCTGACCTCGGCGCCGGAGGAGATCGAGGCCTACCGGATGACGGGGTCCGCGACCAGCGTCCTGTCGGGGCGTGTGGCGTACCTGTTCGGTCTGGAGGGCCCTGCGGTCACGGTCGACTCCGCCTGCTCCTCCTCGCTGGTGGCGTTGCACCTGGCCGCGCAGGCGCTGCGTCGCGACGAGTGCTCACTGGCGCTGGTCGGTGGGGTCACCGTGATGGCCACGCCGACCGGCTTCGTGGACTTCAGCCGGCAGCGCGGCTTCTCGCCCGACGGACGCTGCAAGGCGTTCGGCGCCGGAGCCGACGGCACCGGCTTCGCCGAGGGGGTCGGGGTGCTGGTGGTGGAGCGGTTGTCGGACGCCCGCCGCAACGGGCACCGGGTGCTCGCGGTGGTCCGGGGCAGCGCCGTCAACCAGGACGGCGCCAGCAACGGCCTCACCGCTCCCAGCGGTCCCTCCCAGCAGCGCGTCATCCGCGCCGCCCTCGCCTCGGCGGGCCTCGCCCCCGACGACGTGGACGCCGTCGAGGCGCACGGCACCGGCACCCGGCTCGGCGACCCCATCGAAGCGCAGGCGTTGCTGGCGACCTACGGCCAGGGCCGGGACGTGGAGCGGCCTCTGCTGCTGGGCTCACTGAAGTCGAACGTCGGTCACACGCTGGCCGCGGCCGGCGTCGTCGGGGTCATCAAGATGGTCAAGGCGATGGAGCACGGCCTGCTGCCGCGCACCCTGCACGCCGACGAGCCCTCACCGTTCGTCGACTGGGACGCGGGCGCCGTCGAGCTGCTGACCGAGCAGCGGGCCTGGCCAGAGACCGGCCGGGTGCGCCGGGCGGGTGTCTCCGCGTTCGGCATGAGCGGCACCAACGCCCATGTGGTGCTCGAACAGGGGCTGCCCGCCGAGCCCGCCGGGGAACCCGCGTCGGCGGACCCGGAGGTGGTGCCGTACATACTGTCGGCCCGTGGTGAGGCTGCCTTGCGCGCCCAGGCGGCCCGGTTGCGCGCCCACGTGCGCTCCCGCCCCGAGCTTTCGCCCGCGGACGTGGGCCACTCGCTCGTGGTGACCCGCTCGGCCCTGGAGCAGCGGGCGGTGGTCCTCGGCTCGGACACGGGTGAACTGGTCGCCGGCCTGGCGGCCCTGTCCCGTGGCGAGGCGGGCGCGCAACTCGTCACCGGTGTGGCGAAGGACCGCGGGAAGACCGTGTTCGTGTTCCCCGGGCAGGGCTCGCAGTGGGCCGGGATGGCGGTGGAACTGCTGGACTCGGCGCCGGTGTTCGCCGAGCGGCTGCGCGCCTGTGACGCCGCCGTCGGCGCTCATGTCGGCTGGTCGGTCGAGGAGGTTCTGCGGGAGCGCCCGGGTGCGCCGTCGCTGGAGCGGATCGAGGTCGTGCAGCCGGTTCTGTTCTCGGTGATGGTGTCGCTCGCGGAGCTGTGGCGGCACCACGGAGTGGAGCCGGACGCGGTGGTGGGCCACTCGCAGGGCGAGATCGCGGCCGCGTGCGTCTCCGGCGCGCTCACCCTGGAGGACGCGGCACGGATCGTGGTCCTGCGCTCGCAGCTGTTCGCCGACGAGTTGGTGGGGCGCGGCGCCGTGGCGTCCGTCGCCCTGTCCCGGCGCGAGGCCGAGGAGTGGCTGGCGCCTTACGGGGACCGGCTGGCGGTCGCGGGCGTCAACAGCCCCCGCCTGGTGACCGTGGCCGGCGCTCCCGAGCCCCTGGAGGAACTGGTTGCGGCGCTGACGGAACGGGGTGTCCGGGCGCGGATCGTTCCCGCCACGGTCGCCTCGCACTCCCCGCAGGTCGACCGGCTGCGCGGCCGGATCGCCGAGCTGCTGTCCTTCGTACGTCCCCGCAAGGGGCGCGTGCCGCTGTACTCGACCGTGACCGGCGAGGTCCTGCGGGGCGACGAGCTGACGGCCGACTACTGGTTCGAGAACTGCCGCCGCCCCGTGGACTTCGAGCCCGTGGTGCGCAGGCTCCTCGACGACGGCCACGACGTGTTCGTCGAGTCCAGCGCCCACCCGGTGCTGGTGCTCGGGGTGGCGGAGACTGTCGAGGACGCCGGCACCGATGCCCTGGTGACCGGCACCCTGCGGCGCGGCAGCGGCGGCCTGAAGCGGTTTCTCACCTCGCTCGCGGAGGCATACGTGGGCGGACTGCCGGTCGACTGGCAGACGGTGCTCGGCACCGGGCGCCGCACGGTCGAGCTCCCCACCTATCCCTTCCAGCGGCAGCGCTACTGGGTGGAACCGGCCGCGGGCCGCGCAGGTGACGACGACGCGGTGGACGCCGCCTTCTGGGACGCGGTGGAACGCGGCGACCTGGAGGGCCTGGCCGCGTCACTGCGGCTGGCGGACACCTCGGCCCTCGCCGAACTGCTGCCGGCGCTGTCCTCGTGGCGGCGGGACAGCAGGGAGCTGGGTGCCGTGGACTCCTGGCGCTACCAGGTGATGTGGCGGCCCGCCGCCGAGCCCGCCGCGACCGCGCTGTCCGGGTCGTGGCTGGTGGTGCGGCCCGCGCATCCAGCGGCCGACGGTCTGTCCTCCCGACTCACCGCACTGCTGGCGCAGGCAGGTGCGCGTCCCCTCGCCCTCACGGTCGAGGACGGCGCGGACCGGGAGGGGCTCGCGCGGCGGATCGGCGAGGCGGTCGAGTCCCTGGAGGGCGTGCGGCCCGCGGGTGTCCTCTCCCTGCTGCCGCTGTCGCCGCGGGGGCACGAGGTGGTGTCCGCGGGACTCGCGGGGACGGTTCTGCTGCTGCAGGCCCTGGCCGATGCCGACGTGGCGACCCCCTTGTGGAGCGTGACGAGCGGCGCGGTCCGGGCCGTGGAAGACGACCGGGTCGCCGCGCCGGAGCGCGCCCAGGTGTGGGGGCTGGGGCAGGTCGCGGCGCTGGAGTCGTCGCAGACGTGGGGCGGTCTGGTGGACCTGCCCGAAGAGCCGGACGAGCGGGCGCTGTCCCGCCTGGTCGCCCTGATCGCGGCGGACGGCGGCGAGAACCAGGCGGCCGTACGGCCCTCGGGCGTATACGTACGCCGACTGGTGCCGGCTTCCTCGCCCGCGTCCGTACGGGAGTTGGCCGCCGAGCGGGGCACCTGGCTCGTCACCGACGGGGTCACCGGCCCGGGCGCGCACGTCGCGCGGCTGCTGGCCGGAGCGGGCGGGCCGCGGCTGTTGCTCACGGCCGGGCCGGGCACCGACGCGGGACTGATCGCCGCCACCGAGGCCGAACTGGCCGCACTGGGCGCCGAGGTGACGGTCGCCGTGTGTGACGTGGCCGACCGGGAGGCGCTCGCCGAGGTGTTGGCCGACATCGCGCCGGACGCGCCGCTGACCGCCGTGGTGCACACGGCCGGGCTGTTGGAGGACACCCCGCTGGAGAGCCTGACCCTGCCGGAACTGGAGCGTCTGCTGCGCACCAAGGTGCTGGGCGCCCGGAACCTGCACGAACTGACCAGCGGAACCGACCTGTCGGCGTTCGTGCTGTTCTCCTCGGTGACCGCCACGTTCGGCGGCGGCCTCGGCCTCGCCGCGCACGCCGCGGCCAACGCGCACCTGGACGCGCTCGCCGCCCACCGTCGTGCCCTGGGCCTGCCGGCGCTGGCCCAGGCGTGGGGCGTGTGGCGGGAGGAGCCCGCCGACGAGGCCGACCGGGAGCTGGAGGAGTCCCGCCGCGAGCGGCTGGGCCGTCGCGGGCTGCCCCTGCTGCGCCCGGAACCGGCGACCGCCGCGTTCGAGCGGGCCCTGGACTTCCCCTCCGCGTCGATCGTGCTGGCCGACGTCGACTGGGGCCGGTTCACGCGGGTCTTCGACGGCACCCGGCCCAGCCCGTTCGTCTCCGAGATCGCCCAGGTGCGGCAGGCCCGCAAGGACTCCGCGGATGCGGGCGGCGCGCCCGGCCTGCCGGCCCGCCTGGCCGGACTGCCCGCGGCTCGGCGCCGCGAACTGCTGCTGGACCTGGTCCGCACGGAGGTCGCCGCGGTCCTCGGGCACACCGATCCCGCCGCGGTGGTGGCCGGGCGCGAGTTCCTGGAGCTGGGCATGGACTCGGTGACGACCGTCGCCCTGCGCAACCGCGTCAACACGGCGACCGGACTCCAGCTGTCGGCCCGGACGATCCTGGAGCATCGCTCGCCGGACGCACTGGCCCGCCATCTGGCCGAGGAACTCGCCGGAGACGGCAGGGAAGACACCGCTGCCGACGATCCGGCCGCCCGGTTCACGGCGGCGTTCGCCGTCGGCGACGGCACGGACGCCCTGGACCGACTGGCGGGGGCGGCACGGCAGCGGGACTCGTTCACCGTGCCGAGCCCGGACGACCTGCCGCGACCGGTGCGGCTCGCGCGGGGCCAGGCCGGGCCGAAGCTGCTGTGCTTCCCGACGGTGCTGGCGACCTCGGGCCCGCACCAGTACGCCCGGTTCGCCGCTCCCTTCGCCGGCCGGCGCGACGTACTGGCCCTCGCCCTACCCGGCTTCCGGCAGGAGGAACGCCTGCCCGCGACGCTGGACGCCCTGGCCGAGGCGGCGGCGGGCGCGGTGCACAACAGCGCGGACGGCGGCCCGTTCGTGCTGGTCGGCTACTCCTCCGGCGGCATCGTCGCCCACGAGGCCGCCCGGCTGCTGGAGGCGTCCGGGGTGTTCCCCGAGGCCCTCGTCCTGCTGGACACCTACGCGCCCGACGACCCGGGGCTGCGCGCCGCCACCCCCTCGATCCTGGCCGGCATGGCAAGCAGGCTGGACGAGTTGGGGCCGGCCGACGAGGCGTCGCTGGTCGCGATGGGCGGCTATCTGCGGCTGCTGGACAGCTGGCGGCCCACGCCGGTCAAGGCCCCGACCCTGCTGGTCCGGCCGGCCGACCCGCTGCCGGGCGCGCCGGCCGAAGCACCGCGGCCGTCGTGGCAGCGGGAGCACGAGACCGTGGGCGTCCCCGGAGACCACTTCTCGATCATCGAGGAGCACGCGCCCGCGACGGCCGAGGCGGTCCTCACCTGGCTCGCCGCCCTCACCAGCCGGGAACCGGCGTGAACCCCCAGGAACGAACGGAGGCGACAGCGACATGACGAGCAGGACGACAGTGGTGATCGTGGGGGCCGGCCCGGTCGGCCTCGCCGCCGCCTGTGCGCTCTGGCAGCGCGGCATCCACGCACGCCTTCTGGAGGCACAGGACGGACCGCAGCGCGGTTCGCGCGCCGTCCAGTTGCACGCGCCGACCCTGCGGATCTTCCGCGAGCTGGGAATCCTGGAGGAGGCCGAGCGGCGGGGCCTCAGGATCCGCGCCAACGAGTACCACCTGGCCGGCGGCCGCACCCTGAGGATCGAACTGGGCACGCGCAACGAGCCGTTGATGCTCCCTCAGGAGATCACCTGCGAGCTGTTGGAGCGCCGCCTCAAGCAGCTCGGCGGCCGGGTGGAGCGCGGCGTCGAGGTCACCAGCACCATTCCCCACGACGACCTCGTGGCCGTGGAGGCGCACGGCCCGGACGGTGTGAAGCACCTCGAGGCCGACTGGCTGATCGCCGCCGACGGGGTGCGCAGCCGGGTCCGTGAGCAGCTCGGCATCGACTTCGCCGGCAGCCCGGTCCCCGTCAACTTCCTGCTGGCCGAGGGCAGGATCGACGGGCGGCCGGCGGACGACGCGGTCCACTACTTCCTGGGTCTCGCCGGGTCGTTGGTCTTCGCCTCTCTGCCCGGCGACCGGGTGCGCGTCTCCGGGGCCGTCCCGGCCGGCCACCCGCTCACCGAGGAAGGCGTGCAGCGGATCCTGGACGAGCGCGGCCCAGGTGGGCTGCGCGTCGCCTCCCTCGACACCGTCAACAGCTTCAGCAGCCAGGAGCGGATCGCCGAACGGCTGCGCGACGGCCGCGTCTTCCTGGTCGGGGACGCCGCCCACACCCACTCCCCGCTGGGTGGGCAGGGCCTCAACCTCGGTTTCCAGGACGTGCACAACCTGGTCTGGAAGCTGGCCGGGGTCATCGACGGCACGCTGGACCCCGCGGTGCTCGACAGCTACGCCACCGAGCGCCGGTCCGCCGCCGAGCAGATCGTCCGCAACACCCACCAGTTCCTGCGGGTGTTCACGCTGGGCCCGGCCGCCGCACGGGCACGCAACACGAGCTGGGCCACCTTGGAGTCCCTGGGCGTGCTGCGCCGTTGGTTCGCGCCGCTGCTGGCCGGCTGGCGGGTGCGCTACCCCGCCGACGGACGGGGCGGGCGCGGACTGCCGCGTCCGGGCACCCGCTCGCCCCACTGGTCCGCTCCGGCCGTCGTCGACGACCGCTACCGGCTGGTGACCCGCGGAAACCGCGGAACGAAGCTGCGCGGGCTGGCCCTCGCCGCACTGCGGCCCGGCCTGGTCGGCCACCGCCACATCGAGCGCGGCGGCCCCGGTTTCGTACTCCTGCGTCCCGACGGATACGTCGCCGCGAGTGGCACGACCTCCGCCGACTGGAAGCACGCCGAACGCCTGCTCGCCGAGAACGCGGCATGACCCGCCCGACCGCCTTGGTGCCGGATCCGGCACGACACGCCGAGAAGGAGCATGCCTTGACGACCCAGGAACGCCTCGACGAACTGCACTCCCTGAAGCAGGCGGCGCGGCAGGGTCCCGATCCGCGGGCCACCGAGCGGCAGCACGCCCGCGGCAAGCTGACCGCCCACGAACGCATCGAACTCCTGCTGGACAAGGGCTCGTTCCAGGAGATCGAGGCCCTGCGCCGGCACCGCGCCACGGGCTTCGGACTGCAGGAAAAACGCTACCCGTCCGACGGCGTCGTGACCGGCTGGGGCACCGTGCACGGCCGGACCGTCTTCGTCTACGCCCATGACTTCCGCGTCTTCGGCGGCGCCCTGGGCGAGGCACACGCCGCCAAGATCCACAAGCTGATGGACCTCGCCGAGGCGTCCGGGGCGCCGCTCGTCAGCCTCAACGACGGCGCGGGCGCCCGCATCCAGGAAGGCGTCACCGCCCTCGCCGGATACGGCGGCATCTTCCGCCGCAACACCCGCAACTCCGGTGTCATCCCCCAGATCAGCGTGATGCTCGGCCCCTGCGCGGGCGGCGCCGCCTACTCCCCCGCCCTGACCGACTTCGTCTTCATGGTCCGCGACACCGCGCAGATGTTCATCACCGGGCCCGACGTGGTGCAGACGGTGACCGGCGAGTCGGTCACGATGGACGGCCTCGGCGGCGCCGACGTGCACGCCTCGGTCTCCGGTGTGGCGCAGTTCGCCTACGACGACGAGGAGAGCTGCCTGGAGGAGGTCCGCTACCTGCTGTCGCTGCTCCCCGCCAACAACCGTGAACTCGCCCCGGTGACCCCGACGTCCGACCCGGTCGACCGGCGCAACGACGCGCTGCTGGACCTCGTCCCGCAGGACCCCAACCAGGCCTACGACATGCGGGCCGTGATCGAGGAGATCGTCGACGACGGCGAGTACTTCGAGGTCCACGCGGCCTGGGCCACCAACATCCTGTGCGCCCTGGCCCGCCTGGACGGGCACGTGGTCGGCATCGTCGCCAACCAGCCGTCCTCCCTCGCCGGCGTGCTCGACATCCACGCCAGCGAGAAGGCGGCCCGCTTCGTCTCCACGTGCGACTCCTTCAACATCCCCCTGGTCACCCTGGTGGACGTCCCCGGCTTCCTGCCCGGCGTCGGCCAGGAGCACGGCGGCATCATCCGGCACGGCGCCAAACTGCTCTACGCGTACTGCAACGCCACGGTCCCCCGGGTCTCCCTGGTCGTACGCAAGGCCTACGGTGGCGCGTACATCGTGATGGACTCCCGCTCCATCGGCACGGACGTGGCCCTGGCCTGGCCGTCGAACGAGATCGCCGTCATGGGCGCCGAGGGCGCGGCCAACGTGATCTTCCGCCGCGAGATCAACGCCGCGGACGACCCCGACACGATGCGCCGCCAGAAGATCGACGAGTACAGGACGGAGTTGATGCACCCGTACTACGCGGCCGAGCGCGGGCTCGTCGACGACGTGATCGACCCGCGGGACACCCGACAGGTGCTGATCCGCTCCCTGGACATGCTGCGGACGAAACACGCCGACCTGCCGTCGCGCAAGCACGGCAACCTTCCGGCGTGAGAACGAAGGCGGAGAGATGAACGCTGTGAAAGTCGTGCACGGAAATCCCAGCGAGGAGGAGCTGGCCGCGGTGCTGGCCGTGCTGCTGTCGGTCGGACAGCAGCACGGCCACGCGGCTGCCGCCGAGGGGCCGAAGCCTTCGTCGCAGGAGGCCAGTTGGAGCCGGGGCGGTCGCGCGTACCCGGCGCCTGCCGCGTCGTGGAGGTTCGGGTCATGAGTGTGCCGAGGAGCAGGCTGCGCAAGGTGCTCATCGCCAACCGGGGCGAAATCGCTGTCCGCGTGGCCCGCGCCTGCCGGGACGCCGGGATCGCGAGCGTGGCCGTGTACGCCGACCCGGACCGGGACGCTCTGCATGTCCGCGCCGCGGATGAGGCGTTCGCCCTGGGCGGTGACTCCCCGGCGAGCAGTTACCTGGACATCGCCAAGGTGCTGGCCGCCGCCGAGGAGTCCGGTGCGGATGCCGTCCATCCCGGTTACGGCTTCCTGTCGGAGAACGCCGAGTTCGCGCAGGCGGTCCTGGACGCGGGGCTGATCTGGATCGGGCCGCCGCCGCAGGCCATCCGGGATCTGGGGGACAAGGTCGCGGCGCGGCACATCGCCCAGCGCGCCGGGGCTCCGTTGGTGGCCGGTACGCCGGACCCGGTGTCCGGTGCGGACGAGGTCGTCGCCTTTGCCGAGGAGCACGGGCTGCCGATCGCGATCAAGGCCGCGTTCGGTGGTGGCGGGCGCGGTCTGAAGGTGGCCCGGTCGCTGGAAGAGGTGCCCGAGCTGTACGAGTCGGCGGTGCGTGAGGCGGTGGCCGCGTTCGGTCGCGGTGAGTGCTTCGTCGAGCGCTATCTGGACAGGCCACGGCATGTGGAGACGCAGTGCCTGGCCGACACGCACGGCAACGTGGTCGTCGTGTCGACGCGCGACTGCTCGCTGCAGCGCCGGCACCAGAAGCTGGTCGAGGAGGCCCCGGCGCCCTTCCTGTCGGACGCGCAGGTCGCCGAGCTGTACCGCGCCTCCAAGGCCATCCTGCGGGAGGCGGGGTATGTGGGTGCGGGGACGTGTGAGTTCCTGGTCGGGCAGGACGGCACGATCTCGTTCCTGGAGGTGAACACGCGCCTTCAGGTGGAGCATCCGGTCACCGAGGAGGTCGCCGGCATCGACCTGGTGCGGGAGATGTTCCGGATCGCCGCCGGCGAGGAACTGGGCTACGGGGACCCGGAGTTGCGGGGGCATTCGTTCGAGTTCCGGATCAACGGCGAGGATCCGGGGCGGGGGTTCCTGCCCGCTCCGGGCACGGTCACCCGGTTCGACCCGCCTTCCGGCCCGGGTGTCCGGCTGGACGCGGGAGTGGAGTCGGGCTCGGTCATCGGCCCGGCCTGGGACTCCCTGCTGGCCAAGCTGATCGTCACCGGCGCCACCCGCGAGCAGGCCCTCCAGCGCGCCGCCCGCGCACTCGCCGAGTTCACGGTCGAGGGCATGGCCACCGCCATCCCCTTCCACCGCGCGGTGGTCACCGACCCGGCGTTCACCTCGGACCCGTTCACGGTTCACACCCGCTGGATCGAGACCGAGTTCGTCAACGAGATCGAGCCCTTCGCCGCCCCGGCCGAGGCCGAGGCGGAGGAGGAGACGGGCCGCGAGACGGTCGTCGTCGAGGTCGGCGGCAAGCGCCTGGAGGTCTCCCTCCCGGCCTCCCTGGGCATGTCCCTGGCCCGCACCGGCCTCGCGGCGGGCGCCAAGCCCAAGCGCCGCGCGGCCAGGAAGTCCGGCCCGGTGGCCTCCGGCGACACCCTCGCCTCCCCGATGCAGGGCACGATCGTCAAGGTCGCGGTCGAGGAGGGCCAGGAGGTCAAGGAAGGCGACCTGGTCGTCGTGCTCGAAGCGATGAAGATGGAACAGCCCCTCAACGCCCACAAGGCGGGCACCGTCAAGGGCCTGAGCCTGGAGGTCGGCGCGTCCGTCAGCTCCGGCGCCGCCATCTGCGAGATCAAGGACTGAGATCAGCCAGAAGACCCGAGCGCCCCCAAGGAGGCAGCCGACACCGTGCACGCACAGGACCGCCGGGCCGAATGGCCCGGCGGTCCTTTGTCGGCCTGTGTTCAGGAGAAGAACCCGTACAGCCGCCGCACCCGCCCGTTCTCCAGCGCGATGAAGTCGTGGCCCACAGCCAGCGGCGCCCCGCCGGCCGGGCCGACCTGCCAGCTGAACCGGCCGAGGTCGTGATGCGTGCTCACCTCGCTCACCAGCGCGAACACACTGCCGGGAAGCTGCTTCTGGGTCTCCGCGATGTAGGCGTCCAGCGCGGCCCACCCCTCGATGTGCACGTTGGGGTCGGCGTACTCGACGTTCTCGGTGAACAACTCCTCGATCGCGGCGCGGCGTTCGTCGCCGTCGACGATGTTCCAGGTCTCGATGTATCGCTTCACCACGGTGGTGATGTCACTGCTCACGTGCCGGGTCTCCTCTTTCTGCGGTCTACGGTTCTACGGGCGGCCGGGGTGGTCCGGCGCCGGTTCAGGAAGCGGTGCGCGGCCGGATCGTCACCGGCAGTTCGGCCAGGCTCCGGATGGCGAGGGCTCCGTTGGTCGGCGGGGTCTGGGTCTGCAGCTCGACGTCGTACTGGACGAGGGCGTTCAGCGCGACCTCGATGACCAGCTTGGCGATCGGGGCGGCCACGCAGTAGTGGATGCCGTGCCCGAACCCGAGGTTCCTGGTGCCGCGCCGGGTCAGGTCGAGACGATCGGCGTCCTCGTACGCCGCAGGGTCGCGGTTGGCCGCGCCGAGCAGCATGAAGACCTCTTCGCCGGCCTTGACCGGGACGCCGCCGACCTCGGTGTCCTCCAGCGCCGTGCGGTTGATCAGCTGCACGGCCGCGTCGTACCTCATCAGCTCCTCCACCGAACCCGCGCCCTCCTCGGGGTGGTTGCGGTACCACTCCAGCTGGTCGGGGTGGCGCAGCAGGGAGAGCGCGGCCAGGCCCATCGCGGCCTGCGGTGCGCTGAAGCCGGCGAGGAAGATGTTGGCGACCGTGGTGAGCAGCTCGATCTCGGTGAGCCGCTCACCGTCCTGCTCGGCCAGGACCAGTTCGCTCATCAGGTCGTCGACCGGCTGGGCCCGGCGCTCGGCGATCAGTTCCTCGGCGATGGCGACGTAACCGTCCCGGGCCTTGAGCCGGTTGGCGAGGGCATCGGGCGAGAGGGTGTAGGCCGGGTCGAGGCCACGGCCGGCGTCGTTGGCGTACTCGATGCACTGGGCGAGGTACTTCTCCGGTACTCCGACCAGGATGTTCAGCACGCCGGCGCCGAGCGGCCGGAACAGCACGGGGGTGAGGTCGACCGTGCCGTGCGCGGCCGACTCGCCGGCCGCCTGCGCGACCAGCTTGGCCGCGAGTTCCTCGGCGGGCTGCCGCAGCCGCTCGATGGCACGCGGGGTGAACGCCTTGTTGACCAGAGCCCGTATGCGGGTGTGGTCCGGCGGGTCCATGAACATCACCGCGGGCCGAAGGCCCTCGGGGGTGGGTATCAGGGTGTCCTGGTAGCCGGCACCCTCGCCGCGGCCCAGCTTGGGGTTGCGCAGTACGGCGTGGACCTCGTGGTAGCCCAGGGCCGCCACACCCGCTCCGGTGCGGATCACGGATCCGCCAGTGGCTCGCAGCCTGGTGTAGGTGGTGTACGGGTCGGAGTGGAAGGCGGGGTCGAACGGATCGTAGGGCAGGACCTCCGGGAGGTCCTCGGTGGCCGTGGTCTCCACGGTCTCGGTCATGTCAGGTATCCCGTCTGGTCTGAAATCGGATGATCAGCCGGCGTCCGTGTGCGGAACCAGTTCCACCGGCATGTCGAGGATCACGGTGTGTTTGTTGTTGGGGGCGTGGACGACCGGCCCGGTGAGACGGATGTCCGCCACCTTGTCCAGCAGGGCTTCCAGGAAGAGCCGTATCTCGAGGCGGGCCACCTGGTCGCCGAGGCAGAAGTGGGTGCCGGTGCCGAAGGAGAGGTGCGGGTTGTGGGTGCGGCTGATGTCGAAGGCCGACGCGTGGTCGAAGACGTCCTCGTCGCGGTTGGCCGACGGCCACCAGAAGGTGACCTTGTCGCCGGCCTTGATGTGGTGTCCGTGGAGTACGACATCGCGGGTGGCGGTGCGCCGGTTGTACGGGTTGGGCGGGGCCCAGCGCAGGATCTCCTCGATCGCCCGGGGCAGCAGCGAGCGGTCCTTGCGCAGGGCCTGCCACTGGTCCGGGTGCTGGGCGAGGGCGAGGACGCCGCTGGCGATGGTGTTGCGCGGCTGCTCGAAGCCGGTGATCAGGATGAGTACGGCGTTGGCGTCCCGCTCCTGACCGGTGAGCGGCGGCTCGCCGCCTCCCGTCTCGATGGCGCCGCCGGCGAGGAGCGAGCCGAGGTCCTGCGCGGGTGCCTCACGCTTGCGGTCCAGCAGGTCCTTGAAGTAGGCGGACATGGCGTGGAAGATCTCGGTCGAACCGGCGTCGACCGTGCCGGTCAGCCGGTTGACGAACCCGAGGTTGAGGCGGCCCCAGTCCGCGAGCCGGTCCCAGTCGTCCCGCGGGGCGCCCAGCAGGAGGGACACCGCGCGCAGGGCGTAGGGCTCGCTGAGGTCCTTCATGAAGTCGACGCGGCCGCCCCGGTCCAGTGCGTCCGTCAGCAGCTCCTGCGCGATCTCTCGCAGCGGGTCGGTCAGGCCCTCCGCCACCTCGCCCGTCACGGCGGGCCTCAGCAGCCGTCGGATCAGGTCGTGGCGCGGATTGTCCATCATGGCGAACAGCACCCCGGCGTGCACACCGACGGGCAAGTCCTCCAGGTGGGAGCCACCGCCGGCGCGGTCGCCGCCGCCCTGGGCGGAGAAGTCCGGGGACGCGGCCGCGGCCACGATGTCGGCGTGCCGGGTCAGCACCCAGAATCCGTCGCCGTCCGCGGTCCGTCCCCCGGGGTGGAAGAGGACGGGCGCCTCCGTGCGCAGCCGGGCGAACAGGCCGTAGGGAACTCCGGCAGCGAACCGGGACTGGTCCGCGAGGTCGAACCCGCCCAGTACCGCCGGGAGTTCGTGGTCGGTCGTCATGTGGTCCTCTCGGGTTCGGCGTGCGCCACGGTTCAGTGGCGGACGAGTCGGTCGTGACTGCCCGCGAGCCAGCGGCGACTGATCTTGGCGTGGTCGGGCTCGGTCTCGGTCCTCAGCCGGGCGAGGAGACCGGCGAGCCGGTGGCGCGCCTCGACGCTGTGCACGTCGGCGAGTTCCTGGTGCTGCCACGGCTCGTCGCCGGTCGGGGCGTCGTCGGACGCGGCACGCGCCAGTACGGCGACGGCGTTGAAGAGTTCGCCCGCGATGCGGCCGAGGAGCACGACCGTGCGCTCTTTGGCGTACAGCTGCTCGGGGTCCGGGTACCGGCGCACCAGGCCGACGGCGATCTCCCGCACGCTGTGCACGAGTCGGGTGAGAACCCGCAGATGGTCCTGGTTCGCCGGTGACAACCCCGGTGCCCCGGTCTGCGCGTGCCGACCGGCGGTCTCCGTGGCGGTCCGCGCGTCGGCGTAGTACTGCGCGAGCAGCATCCGGCCGAGCTGGTTGTCGAGCTGGAAGTCGACGTTGCCGGCGACGCGCAGTCCCCGCGCGTCACGGAAGGCCCGCTCCAGCGGCACCGCGGGCGCGCCCCGGCGGACCTTGCTCGCGACCGTCTCGAAACCCTCGCCCCCGTGCAGGGACACGGTCCGGTCGACGGTCCGCCAAGCCCCGCGCACCAGGAGGTTCTTGGTGACGAACCGCTCGAACCAGCGGTCGGCCAGACCTCCGGCGAGGCTCCAGCGCACCGCCGACTCCATGGCGTACACCTCGGCGAGGGTGGCCGTGACCGTGCGCTGGATCTCTTCGTACTCGCCGAGCGGGCGTCCGTCGATCGTGCGTCGGGCGATGAACTCGCGTGACCAGGCGAGGCAGTTCCTGGCGATCGCCATCGCGGGGGCACCGGTGAAGTGGATACGGCCGAGCAGCGCCACCAGGCCCACCAGTGGCGGGAGCTGGTCGCCGTCGGGGTCGAGGAGCGCCTGGCCGGCCGGGACGAGTACGTCGTCGAAGCGCAGCGACGCGTTCGGCAGCCCCCGGCTGCCCATGAACTCCACGCGCGACCCGACGGAGAAACCGGGGGTGCTGGTGTCGAGGAAGAAGGCACCGACCTTGGGTGCGCCGTCGCCGGGTACGGTCGCGGACACCGCGATCAGGTCGGCGACGGGACCGTTGCCGGTGAAGAGCTTTTCACCGCGCAGCAGATAGCCGCCGTCGACCGGGGTGGCGGTGAGTGTCGGGCGGGCGTTGTTCTGCCCCGAGCGGTCGGTGTCGCCGAACCCCGAGACGGTGCCGGCGGCGATCCGCCCGCTGACGAACTCCCGCAGGGGGCCGGGGGGCAGGGCCGGGAGCATCGCCGCCGCGCCGACGCCGTTCTGGATGGCCACGATCTGCCCGACGGGCACGGAGTGGGCGCAGGCCTGGGCGATCACACGGAAGGCGGTGTACGGCGCCAGTCCGAGGCCGCCGAGTTCCGGCGGAACCACGAGCCTCAGATAGCCGCGCTGCTGCAGCTCGTCGAGGAGCCCGTCGGGCAGGACGCGGGTGTCGTCCAGCTCGGTGGGATCGACGCGCTGCGCGAAGAACTCCTCGGCCTCGGCGACCAGACGGTCGCCGAGTTCCTCCTCGGCACGGCTCGGCCGGGGAAAGTCACGCCAGGCGTTCCAGTCGAGATGCCCCTTGAGTAAATCCGCCAGGAGAGAATGGGGTGCTATTCCAGCATCGGATGGTGCGGCGGTCATCGGAGAATCCTCTTTCGGTCGACGCGCGGCACCTGAAAAGCTAGTGACACTCTCCCCCTATCGCCAACCCCAGTTTTCACCGGCGCCGACCCCTATTTCCCGGAGAAAGCCGTACGGGCCGGACGCGGAGAACGCGTCCGGCCCATACTGGGTTCAGTGTCGCGGGCGGGTGGCCCGGTCTGCTCAGCCGAAGAAGTTGTACGCCAGCTCGATAACGCCATCCTCGAGCTGGAGGACTCCGTAGCCCTTGGCGATCGGCTCGGCGGCGGGGCCGAGGTGCCAGGTGTACAGCACGGCGTCGTTGTGGGAGCCGATGACCGTGGTCAGGTCGAGCGGCAGGTCACCGAGCTTCTCGCGCGCCGCGCCGATGGCCTCCACGATGGCGTGCACACCCTCGGCCACCCAGTCGGGGTCGATGATCTTGGCCTTCTTGGCGAAGATCGACTCGAGGGTGGCCTTGCGACTGTCGGCATCGAAGTCGTTCCACGCCTTGAAGTAGGTCTCAACGATCTGAGTGGCATCGCTCATGGGAAAAGGCCCTTCCGAATACAGGTAAGAACCCCGTGAAGGCAGATCGCCTCCACAGGCGCCCCGGGCGTCGCGGCCGCGGGTGAGCGCACATCGGCCGACTAGTGAAGTACACGCCGTTCAGTTGCACTACGGCCAACAGTAGCGCAACGCCGTTCACTGTCAAGTGCGCTGATTTTCGAGCCAGTTGACGGAAAATCGACCACGAAAAACAGCGCTGGGACCGCACCCGGAGGTGCGGTCCCAGCGCTGCGCGAAGGAAGCCGGCGGGGTCAGTCGGCCATGGCGGACACGGGTGCCGTGAGACCCAGCAGATGCGTGAGGTCGACCAGTTCGGCGTGGTAGAGCCTGGCCGGATCCTGAACCTGGGGCCGCAGATGGCCGTAGATCTCGAGCGAGACGAGTCCGTGCAGACGTCCCCACAGCCGCATCGCCAGGGCGACGGCGGACGGATGCAGGTCAGGGAAGGCCGAGCGCACCGTCTTGATGAACTCGGGGTCGTAGTCCTCCCAGGTGTAGCCCTGGTCGGCGTGCAGCCGCTGGGCCCAGGGCCAGGCCGAGACCACCACTCCGGTCAGCGCCGTACAGGCACGGTGCTCGGCCTCGGCGGCGGGACCGCACAGCGGGACCTGGTAGTCCGGCACGGGATCGCCGTAGACGAGCCGGAACTCCTGCGGATTGGCCACCGCCCAGTTCCGGTACGCCTGTCCGTACGCCATCACCTGGGCGACGGGCCCCTCGGGCGCGGCGGCGACGGCCTCCTCCAGCGCCTGCGCCAGGGAGTTGTAGACATCGGCGACAAGGGCCGTGATCAGGTCGTCCCGGGTGTCGTAGTAGCTGTAGATCGCACCGGCGGTCATCCCCATCTCACGAGCGATCGCGCGCAGGGACACGGCTGCCGTGCCGTTCTCCGCCATGTGCTTCAGCGCGATCGTCTTGATCTCCTGGGCGGCTTCTGCGCGGAGGCGTTCTCGCCTGCTCGGTTTCGGGTCTGCCATGGCGCCATCGTAACAGCGTAAAGTTCGATAGCTGCCGATCAGTTAGTGATCGGCGTGTACTCTCTGCTCGGCACACGGCATGGCCAACCTCGCCGTCCCCAGGCCGGAACCCCTATCGGAGGCCGTTCCGAGCCCGCTGCGGGGACGTGATCTAGGGGTTGCCCTTAGGGGTGAGCCTCCCCATAGCGTCGGCTCGCACAAAACCGGCGGAATTCACCCCGAGGCAGGCCGCCATTGCCGAAAGCGCTCTCCCATCACCTGCGGAAGGTTGGAAATGGTCAGTTCTACTACGGAATGGGATTACATCATCGTCGGCGGCGGTGCCGCCGGGTCGGCCCTCGCGTCCCGGCTTTCCGAGGATTCATCGGCGAATGTTCTCCTACTGGAGACGGGAAAGGACATCCGTCCGGCGAACAGGCCGCAGAATTTCGTCGGCCGTGAATTCGATCTGGACATGGGAGCCCAGCCCGACTTCTGGTGGCACGGCCTGCAGACCAGGATCCATCCCACACTCGACCCGATCCCCTTCCAGGCGGGTCGGGGTGTCGGCGGCACCTCTCAGGTGAACGGGCTCTTCTCCATCCGCGGAGTACGAGACGACTTCGACCGCTGGGTCGCGCAGGGAGCGGAAGGCTGGTCGTTCGACGAGGCCCTCCCCTACTACCGGAAGCTGGAGGACGATCTGGACTTCCCGGACGCCCCCTACCACGGGCGGGGCGGCCCGCTCCCCATCTACCGCGAGCCCCAGAAGAACTGGGGCGGCGCCGACAACGCCTTCCGGGACGCGGCGCTCGACCTCGGCGTGCCCTGGCACGACGACACCAACGCGCCGGAGGCGACCGGCCTCTCACCGTTCGCCATGCACCTCCGCGATGGCAAGCGCGTGGCGGCCAACGACGGCTACCTGGAGCCCGCACGCGAGCGCGGCAACCTGACCATCCGAGGCGAGGCGCTGGTGGACAGCGTGACCTTCGGCCCCGGCGGAAAGGTCACGACGGGGGTGCGGCTGGCGGGCGGGGAGACCATCCGGCTCGCTCCGGGCGGCGAGGTGATCCTCTCCGCGGGCGGCACGCTCTCCCCCGCCCTGCTGGTGCGTTCGGGCATCGGCACCACCGAGGACCTGACGAGGCTCGGCATCGACCAGGTGGCCGACCTTCCGGTGGGCCAGGAGCTGACCGAGCACCCCTTCATCGTCCTCGCCCTGCCCATCCCGCCGGAGAAGGCGGCCAGCCCCTTCGGGCGCACCGTGAACGTCACTTGGCGCTACTCGTCGGGCCTGGCCGACGCCGGCGCCAACGACATGATGATCATCCCGAACAACGGCTGGCTCGGCATCCCCGGCATCTGCATCTGGCAGATGCACGCCGTCAGCCGCGGCAAGCTGCTCTTCACCTCGCGCGACCCGCTCGCGGGCCCCTTCGTGGAGATGCGCATGCTCACCGAGCAGAGTGACACGCTGCGCGCGAAGGACGCCCTGGAGCGTGTCGGCGAGCTGGTCCACCACCGCGCCTTCGCGGCCATCCTGGCCGACAAGCCCGAGCTGCCCTCCGCGGAGGAGCTGCCGAACGTGACGTTCGCCAGTCATCACGTGGCCACCACGGCCCGGATGGGCTCGCCGTACGACACGACGACAGTGGTCGATCCCGACTGCCGCGTCCTGGGCGTCGACGGCCTGCGCGTCATCGACCAGTCGGTCATGCCCGAGGTCATCCGGGGCAATCCGCTGCTGACCGTGTTGATGCTCGCCGAGCGGATGGCGGACCGGATCAAGGCCGCCCGCACCTGATTCCGGCCATGCGGGGCCAGGCCCAACAGGCCTGGCCCGTACACCGTTTGACAGTCGAGCACCGTTGAGTCAGACTCCACCGTGTTGTTACTGAACACCGTGTACTCAAAATGCTGAACACCGTGTACCGCAACGTCGCTCACCACCGCCGGGCCCACCGTGAGCACCGGCCCCAGTGACAGAAGGAAGCCCCTGTCGTGGTTGACACCGTCCCCAAGAGCCAGCACCGGCCCGGGCTCATGCTCGCGCTGCTGGCATTCGCCCAGTTCATCGTTGCCGCCGACTACAACATCGTGTACGTGGCGCTCCCCGACATCGGCAGCGCACTCGGCTTCACCACTCAGTCGCTGCAGTGGGTGGTCAGTGCCTATGCCGTGGCCTTCGGTGGTCTCCTGCTCTTCGGCGGCCGGCTGGTCGACCGCATCGGCGGCCGCCGGATCTTCATCCTCGGCGCGGTGGTCTTCGGTCTGGCCTGCCTCGTCGGCGGTCTGGCCAAGGACCCCGGTGTCCTGATCGCCGCCCGCGCCGTCCAGGGTGTCGGCGGCGCGCTGCTCTCGCCGGCCACGCTCATGCTGGTGAACACCAAGTTCGAGGAGGGCGCCGAGCGCAACCGCGCGCTGGCTGTCTGGGGTGCCTGCGGCAGCGGTGGCCTGGCGGCCGGCGCCCTGCTCGGCGGCCTGCTGACCAACGCCTGGGGCTGGGAGTGGGTGCTGTTCATCCTGGTCCCGATGGCTCTGCTGGCCGCGGTGGCCGCCCCGTCCGTCCTGCCCGCCGACGAGCGCTCCGGCAGCGACGCCAGCTTCGACGTGCCCGGCGCGGTGCTCGCCACCGCCGGTTCGTCTCTCCTGGTCCTCGGTCTCGTCAGCGGCCCGGAGGCGGGCTGGGGTTCGCTGCGCGGTGCCGGTTCCATCGTCGCCGGCGCGGTGCTCCTCGCCGTCTTCGCCCTGGTGGAAAGCAGGACCCGCGCACCGCTCGCGCCGATGCGCCTGTTCACCAACCGCAGCCTGGTGACCGCGATCCTGATCATCCTCGTGTTCCAGAGCGCGTTGTCGGGCTCGTACTACCTGTTCACCAACTACGTGCAGGACGTGCTCGGTTACGACGCGCTGGAGGCGGGTCTCGCCTTCCTGCCGCTCACCGTCATCTCGATGCTCGCCTCTCTCAAGCTCACCGGCATCCTGCTGGCGAAGTGGGGGCCGCGGACGACGCTCTTCATCGGCATGCTGATCAACGGCGTGGGAATGATCGCCCTCGCCCTGGCGATGACCACGGACGCCTCCTTCTGGCAGCTCCTGATCGGCCTGGTCATCTGGGGTGTCGGCGGCGGCGTCACCTTCCCGGCGATGTTCATCTGCGCCGCGTCCGGCGTCGACCCGAGCGAGGCGGGCATCGCCTCCGCACTCGCCAGCGCCTCCCAGCAGATCGGCGGTGCCGCGGGGCTCGCCGTCCTGGTGGCCATCGCCAACGCGGGCCTCGATCTGAGCTCCGACGCCAAGCCGGCCGTCTCCGCAGTCGCGGACGGCCTGCGTACGGCGACCTGGGTGGGCGGCGTGGCGGCGGTCGTCGGCGGTCTGCTGGCCTTCACCCTCAGGAAGCCCGGCAGCGCGGCCCAGGAGTCGGCCGACCGTCAGCCCGACCAGGCCGATGAGATCGGTGCCGTCTCGCACTGAGCACGACCGAGCGGCACCGCACCACGAACGCGGGGCCGTGGCCGGGCACATCCCCCGACCGGCCACGGCCCCGCCCTGCTTCCGGCATGGAGAGGTCGACGCATGCAGGTCAGCACAGAAGAGCAGAGCTCTTGGACTCGCCGTTTCATCGAGCCGGTCGACAGCGAGTTACGACTCGTCTGCTTTCCACACGCCGGCGGGTCGGCGGCGTACTTCCGGCCGTTGGCGCAGTCCCTCGCGCCCCGCGTCGAAGCACTGTGCGTGCAGTATCCGGGGCGGCAGGACCGGCGCCACGAACCCCTTCTCGACAGCGTTCCGGCGCTCGCCGATGCCGCCTTCGCGGCTCTGCGCCCCACTCTCGACGGGCCGTTCGCCTTCTTCGGTCACAGCCTCGGTGCGCTCGTCGCCTTCGAAGTGGCCCGCCGCTTCGAGCAGTTGACCGCGCAGGGGCCGGTACGGCTGTTCGCCTCGGCTCGGCGTGCCCCGTCCGTCGCGCGGGATGAACGGGTACATCTGCGCGACGACGCAGGCCTGATCGCGGAACTGACCCGTCTGGGTGGTACGGCTGACGCCCTGCTCACCGACGACGATCTGCGCGCACTGGTGCTCCCCGCCGTCAGGGCGGACTACCGAGCGGCGGAGACCTACACCGCCGTACCGGCCAACGCCCGGCTGACGTGTCCCATTTCGGTCTTCGTCGGAGACGCCGATCCCGTCGCCCTGGTGCCCGAGGCCCGCGCCTGGGAAGCCCACACCACCGGAAGTACCGACCTTCGGGTGTTCACCGGCGGCCACTTCTACTTGGACGGGAACACCGCGGCGGTCGCCAGGGCGGTTCTCGACACGCTATGACACACGACGAGGCCTCCCAAGCGGAAAACCGTTCCTGCCAGGGAGGCCTCGTCGTGTTCGCGCTAGCTGGCCAGTTCGTCGCGCTCCGTCGGCTCGACGTTCTGCAGCGCGCCGACGAGATCCGTCCTTCGCCTTATGTTGAGCTTGCGGTAGACCCTCGTGAGGTGCTGCTCCACGGTGCTCACCGTCACGAACAACCGACTCGCGATCTGCCGGTTGCTGTAACCGCCGACAGCAAGCTGCGCGACCCTCGTCTCGGCGTCACTGAGAGCCTCGGTGGCGCCCATGTCCCCGGTCCCCGGCTGGGGACTCGGGCTGCTCTGCTCGTCCCCGACCGATCGCATCGCAGCCGGCGACGGGATCCGCACGCCCCGGCGCTCGGCCATCAGGCCGGCCCGGCGCATGATCTGCCGCCCCTTGCTGTACTGCCCCTGCTCCTGCCACGCCCATCCGAGATCATGGAGCGCAAACGACAGTTCGAGCGGAGCCTCACACATCTGCAGATACTCGGACGCCTTGGTCAGCAGCCTGGGCCGCTCGGAGATGGTGTTGGTGGCGGCCAGCACCCTCAACGTCTCGGCGTGGATGCGCGGATACTCGGGACCGCACCTGCGCAACTGTTCGACGAGAAGGACCTGGGCCTGTTTGCAGTCCCCGAGCCGTATGAGGGCCTGCGCAGCACTCGATCGCCATGGAATCACGACCGGATTGTCCAGGCCCAGTCGCTCGGCCAGCTCCCCGGCGGCCAGGAAGTCATCGAGCGCCGCCGAGACCTGCCCCGACGCCAGATACCGATGACCGCGAGCTCGCAGAAGACGCATTCCGTACGGCGTCTCGAAGATGACCTGGGGCATGGCGCACTGTGCTTCTTCCGCCACTGCGCTGGCATGCCCCGTCAGGGTGTTGGCATGCAGCACGGTACTCAACGGCAGGCCCAGCATGACGCCCCAGTTCCGCGCGGGAAGCAGCGTCAGGGCGTGCTCGACCTCGCGTTCGGCGGACGCCGGCTCCCCCTGACGCAGGAGGATCTCGGCACGTGCCGCACGAAACATGGCATGCCATACGGTGAAGGAGCCCTGCCGGGCCTGGGCGATCAGCTCCTCGGCCCATTCATGAGCCTCCTGCAACCGCTCCGCGTACATCAGGGTGTACAGGGCGGCCATCAGGAGCGGTGCGGTGCCCTCGGTGAGTCCGTAGTGCCGCAGCGCCTGCTGCGCCTCGTTCAGCTGCCTGACATCGGGCGCCACGGTGAGGTTGCCACGGAATATCTCAGCCGCGCGCCCCTTGGCCCAGGCCTCTGGCGAGACACCACTGGCGGCCGGTTCGCCACCATGGGGAATTCCCGGCGCCCGTCCGTTCCCACGGCGCGGATAGATCGTCTCCAGCCAGGCCTTGGACGCCTCGAGATGAGAGGCCGCCACCATGTCGTGGGCCTTCGACGCCGCTTCGAACCCGCGCAGCAGCAGCTCGTTCGCTTCTTCGGGGCGCCCGAACCAGATCAACGCGTCGATGACGGATGAAGCGCGCCATCCCGAAAGATGTCCCGCCCGCGAATCCTCGATCAGTCCGCCGACCAGTCGATATGCGGCATAGGGATCCCGGCGCCAGGTAGCCCTCACGATCATCGCCGTGGTGGTCGCCTTCCGCCGCTCGTCGGTGTCGTACTGGAGCGCGATCCGAAGGCAGTCCACCGCGAAGTCCACATTCCCCTCGGACACCGCCTGCTGGGCCGCCTCGTGGAGAATCGGAATCGCGCAGTCGGTGTCGACACGGCTCGCTCCCAGAAGGTGGCCCGCCACCGTCATGGCCGGAAAGCCCTTCTTGAAAAGGACATTGGCGGTGTGGACGTGGAGATCGGCCCGTTGCACCGCCGTCATGCCACTCAGCACCACCCCCTTGGCGTGAGAGTGCCGGAACATCCCTCCGGAGAGGAGCCCGGTCTCGTGCAAGAGATCCAGGGCCTGGGCAGTGGTCTCCTGGTCCATGTCCGCGAGCTGGGCGAGCACCGGGACCGAGGGAACGTCATCGAGCACCGCCAGATGGCGAGCGACCTGCAAGACCTCGGGTTCGCAGCGGAACAGGCAGCTGATCAGGGCCTGGCCGAATCCGTCGGCCACCCGGAACTGCGGTGCGTCCGCTTCGACGGTGCTGCGGTTGTCCTCGATGAGCCCGTGGAGCAGTGCCGTATTGCCTCCGGTGACCCGAAAGGCGTCGGCTGCGAGCACCTGAGCCGCCGCGCGCCCCAGGTGAAGGGCCATCACCTCCTCGACACCCTGCGGAGACAGCAACGGCAGCTTCAGGAAACGCACGAGCGGCTCGGCCGGCAACTCGGCTTCGGACAACGTTGCGAGTCGACGCGAGTGGGGCGACTCGTTCAACACGACGAGCAACCGTGCGGACCGAAGCCTGCGAACGACGTACGACAGGCAGCGCAGTGACGCCGTGTCGGCGTAGTGCACGTCGTCGATACCGAGCACCACAGGACTCTGCGCCTGCTCCACGACGTCCAGCAGCGTCATGCACATCTCATGGAAGATCCGCGGCGCCACATCATCCGCGGAGTCGCCCACGCCATCACGGCCGGTCGATTCGGATCGCGCCGCGGCTGCGCAGCGCTCGACTTTCTCCCTCAAATGAGCATTGATCTTGTCACTGTGCAGCAAATGGGCGAGCAGCCCAAAGGGCACCGTCTGCTCGGCCCGGGAAGCGATTGCTCCGAGGTAGACCCCCTCTCGGGCTTCCACGTAAGCAGCGAAGTCATTCAGCAACTCCGTCTTGCCACACCCTACGGGCCCGTAGACGACCGCAACCCTGCTGTCTCCGCGTCGACTCCCTTCGAACATCCTGCGTAGTTCGCCAAGTAACCTGACTCGCTCAGGCAGTTCGTACGAGCAGTCTCGGTCTGCGGAGCGTTCACGGCATTTTTCAGGCATGCCAGCAATAGCCATACTCGTTCGTTCCCCCTGAAGACGAGTGTCGGCGTCAGGGACATAGATGCCCCTTGAATGACTTCGACATTAAAATACCTGGCGATCGCCCCTGTCAACGGTTATTGATCTTGCCCTTACACGCCGGAAGCCTGCGATTCACCCCAGGCCAAGCGCCCCGGAGCCGACCAGTCCAGGCCATCGAGCAGGCGCAGTGAAATGCGTCACACAATGAAGTGAACGCCCCGATCTGCAGAGATGTGTGTCAGTCATTTTAAGCGTGGATTAAAAATTCACGGTCAAGGTCCGCACGCATGAGCCCAATGGGCACACTGTTCACAATTCAGACAAATATCACCACAATCGGAATCAGACCTTCCGACTTCTTATTTGAGCGCCCTCGACGTGGCACCGCGCATTTGCTGCGCCATTTCGAAGGGCCATAATCGCACAGGTTTTATATCCGCTCCCTGATTTATCATGGCGCCGTGAATCAATTGTGTGGCCGTCTACATAGTGATGACACTCATCTCACTCCTGGGCCGGCGACATAAGACAGGCCTCCCGCGGTGCGGCCCGCGGAGATCGACTTCCGCGGGCCGCACCTGTTCCCGAGCCGTGCCGGCGGTCGGACCTCGGCCCGAGCGCGACCGGATGGCTAGGACAGGTTCCACTGCTGGCTCGAGGGGCCGGTGCCCGTCTCCTGGTCCACCGCGGCTCCGGCCGTCGTGGAGCCGCCGGAGACGCTGACGGTCAGGTTGTTCTGCACGCCGATGAGCATGTACTTGCTACCGGTGTAGCTGCCGACGAGGTCGAGGAACCACTGCTGGTTGGCGCCGCCGTTGCAGGTCCACTGCTGCAACTGCAGCCCCACGGTGGAGGACTGGTCCGGTACGTCCAGGCAGAGCCCGCTCTTCACGCTCCTGACCGTGTAGACGTTGTCGGCGACCTTGGTGAAGGTCCACTGCTGGTTCGTGCCGCCGTTCGACTGCCACTGGATGACCTTGGCGCCGTCCGCGGTGGACCCGCCCGACACGTCCATCAGCTGCGAACTGCCGGCGTTGCTGAGCGTGTGGGTGCCGGAGGACGGGAGGCCGCTGCCGGGTGTCCATGTGCCGGCGGTCGTGTCGAGCGACCAGGTGGGGTACTGGCCCATGTTCACCGTGGTTCCCCGGATGGTCAGGGGCAGCCAGATGAGCTGCGAGGAGCCGAGGTCCGAAGGATTCCATCGGTCACCCGCGTAGATGTAGCTGGTCCCCGAACTTCCCTGGACGGTGATGATGTTGGCCGTCTGGCTGCCGTAGGTGTTGGTGCCGGGGGCCGCGAAGGTCCGGACCGGGGACCAGGGGCCGTTCAGCGATGTCGCGGTGGTGTAGACGTTGTCGTTGACGCTCCAGCCGGTCAGATGCGAACCGAAGAGGTAGTAGGTGCCGTTGACCTTGATCATGGCCGGCGCCTCGTAGTTGTCGGTGCCGCCGCCGGTGCCCACCTTGGACACGGCGCTCGCCACCGACAGGTAGTCGTCGGAGAGCCGGTAGACGCGCAGACCGTTGTTGCGGTCCTCGCTCAGCAGGTAGCCGGTTCCGTCGGTGTCCTGGAAGAGGCTGATGTCACGGCTCTGGTTGCCCAGCGGCTGGAAGCTGCCCCGGTAGGTGTACGGGCCGCAGGGGGTGCTGCTGGTGGCGACACCGACCTTGGCCTCGGAGTAGTTCGTGTTGTCGATGTGCACGTACATGACGTACGTGTTCGTCGAAGCGTTGAAGATGACCTTCGGCCGCTCCACGATGCGGTTCGGCCCGAGGTCACCGCTGCTCTGCAGGGTCAGGGCGTTGCTCTGGCGGGTCCAGTTGGCCAGATCGGTCGAGGTGTAGCAGGCGACGGCCTGGAAGGTGGCGTCGGACGAGGTCTTGCCGGTCTTGTCCTCGCCGAAGCCGTACCAGGTGCCGCCGACCTTGATGATGCCGAGGCCGTGGAGTTGGAGTGTGTTGCCCGCGGTATCGGTGCGCGCGGCACCCACGGTGAACGTGGCCGTGGCGGCCTGTGCCTGCGTGGCGGGTATCAGAAGCGCCGCGAGGGCGCCGAGGAGCGTCAGGAACGTGGCGGCGGCTCGTCCCAGCGGGCCGGCCGGTCTGGCGGAAACTCCCTTGGGCATGGTCATTTCTCTTCCATGGGGGTGATGTTCCGGCGTCGGGCGACCGACCCGCGGTGTCAGTCGCCCGAAACGAGCCCATGACAGTCCTGAAACCTGCCTGCCGTCAAGGCGTCATCTCGCATTTTGTTGGTTTTTGATAGAAGGCTTCTGCGCGTTACTGCTTGATTCTGGTGGAAGTAGAGCCATCTGAGGCACCGTCAGCCCTGCCGCTCGTTCGGGCACGCCCCGGAAGGCCGATGAGGCCACCCCGCGAGTGCTCCGACCCCCTACCGGGCCCGACGGTCCGGCGGAGCGGCGGTACTGTCCCGCAGGACAAGCCGGGTGGGGACGAGGGTGGTGCCCTGGTCAGCGGCCTGGTTGCGGATCTGCCGCAGCACTCCTTGGACGCAGAGCCGGCCGACCTCGCCGAAGTCCTGGTGGACGGTGGTGAGGGGAGGGATGAAGTCGGACGCGTCGGCGATGTCGTCGAAGCCGACCACGCTGACGTCCTGCGGAACCCGTTTGCCGCGCTCGTGGAGCGCGCGGAGCAGTCCGAGTGCCATCTGGTCGTTGGCCGCGAACACGGCGGTGCATCCGGGCTGGTCCGCCAGCCACAGGCCCGCCTCATAGCCGGACTTGGCGGACCAGTCGCCCCGGACGAGGGGAGGCACGGTGCGGTTCGCCTGCTGAAGAACCCTCTGCCAGGCGTCCGCGCGCCGCTGGGCCGCGAAGGATCCTTCCGGCCCCGTGAGATGCCAGACGGTGTCATGGCCGAGGTCGATCAGATGCCGGACGGCCATGCGCGCGCCCTCGCTCTGGTCGGTGTCGACCACGCTGTACCGATCGCCCGCGTCGGAATCAGCGACGACGACCTGGATGTGCGGGGGAAGCGAAATGGTGGCGGCGTCGAGGAGGTGGACCTCCATGATCGCGATGATCCCGTCCACGGCGAGCTCGCCCAGCCTGGTGAAGGCTCCGTGCAGGCCGGTCTGGGTGGGCACGGCCACCGGCATGAGCGTGATGGCGTAGCCCTCCATCGCCGCCGACTCCGTGATCGCCTCCAGGGTGCGGACGTTGCCCGTCGTCGAGAGGGTGAACAGGATGACGCCCAGCGTGCGGAACTCGCCGGCCTTCAGGGCGCGGGCGGCGCTGTTGGGCCGGTAGCCCAGTTCCTTCATGGCGGCCAGGACGCGCTGACGCGTCTCCTCGACCACTCCCTGGCTGCCGTTCGAGACCCGGGAGACGGTCTGCGAAGAGACACCCGCCAGATGTGCGACGTCGGCCATGGACGCCCCTCGCCGCCTTCGGCGTCCGCCCTCCGCGACGTCCGCGGGGGATGCGACGGAAGCGACTTCCGTGGACGGCACTACGTCCCTTGCCCTGCTCACGTATCCCCCTCCTGGTGGTAACCCGGCGTAACACGCCCGCAACACGCAGCGGGCCCAAGTCCGCCCTTGACGCTTCTCCAGGTGCAGTGTAAACATCACACCCAATCCCATGTTTACGCAAACGTCACGCACTCGAACCCGTCGATGTTTACGTAAACATCAGCCACTGCCGTACACGCCGCGTTGTAGCGGGCGCCGTGGGCGAGCAGCGCGACACCACCTTCATCACGGGACGGTTATGACGATCACCTCACCCCCCGCTGCCGGCCGCGCAGCCCCGCCGCGCAGACGGAACCGAACCGGACTGGCCGGCTGGGGCTTCATCGGGCCGTTCCTGGCCGTCTTCGCTCTGGTCTTCCTCGCGCCCATCGGGTACTCGATCTACCTCAGCCTGTTCCAGGACCGCCTCATCGGTGGCACCACCTTCGTCGGACTCGACCACTACCGGCAGGCCTTCGAGGACGCGCAGTTCTGGTCCGGCTTCGGGCGGGTGGCGCTCTTCCTGGCCGTCCAGGTCCCCGTCATGCTCGGCATCGCCCTGCTGGTCGCCCTGGCACTGGACAGCGGGCGGCTGTACGGAAAGAACTTCTTCCGCATCACGGTGTTCCTGCCCTACGCGGTCCCGGCCGTCGTGGCGACCCTGATGTGGGGCTTCCTCTACGGCTCGCGCTTCGGTCTCGTCGGGGACATCAACCGCACCTTCGGCGTCTCGCTGCCCGACCCGCTGTCGCCGGGGCTCATCCTCGCCAGCATCGGCAACATCGTGACCTGGGAGTTCGTCGGCTACAACATGCTCATCTTCTACTCGGCGCTGCGCGTCATCCCCGCCTCCCTGTACGAGGCGGCCGAGATCGACGGCGCCGGGCAGTGGCGGGTCATCACGGCGATCAAGCTGCCGGCGATCCGCGGGGCCCTGGTCATCGCCACCATCTTCTCGATCATCGGCACGTTCCAGCTGTTCAACGAGCCGAGCATCCTCAAGAGCCTGGCGCCCAACGCGATCACCACCTACTACACCCCGAACGTCTACACCTACTCGCTGTCCTTCGCGGGGCAACAGCAGAACTACGCCGCGACCGTGGCGATCGTCATGGGTGTCATCACCATGATCGTCGCCTACGCCTTCCAGCTGCGCGGCATGCGAAAGGAGGCGTGACCGATGTCCACCGTCACCGACGCCCCGACCCGGCCCCGTACACCGTCCGCCCCCGCATCTCGAACAGCACGTCTACGTCGTTCGGCCGATCGCCCCCGCCGGAGTCTGCCGCTCACTCTCCTCACCGGCCTGGTGCTGCTCTACACGCTGGTTCCGCTGGCCTGGCTCGTGATCAGCGCGACCAAGACCGAGAAGACCCTGCTCGACTCCCCGGGCATGTGGTTCAGCGGCCACTTCGCGCTCTGGGACAACATCAGGCAGACGCTCACCTACAACGACGGCATCTTCGGCCGCTGGCTGCTCAACACCCTGCTCTACGTGGTGCTCGGTGCCGGCGGCGCCACGTTCCTGGCCGTGCTCGGCGGCTACGGCCTGGCGAAGTTCGACTTCCGCGGCAAGAAGACCGTCCTCGCCGTCGTCATGGGCGCCGTGGCCGTTCCCGCGACCGCCCTGGCCGTCCCCACGTTCCTGATGTTCAGCAAGATGGGCCTGACGAACACGCCGTGGGCCGTCATCATCCCCTCGCTGATCTCCCCGTTCGGGCTCTACCTGATGTGGGTCTTCGCCACCGAGTCGATCCCGGGCGAACTGCTGGAGGCGGCACGGGTCGACGGATCGAGCGAGCTGCGCACCTTCTTCCAGATCAGCCTTCCGCTGCTCGCCCCCGGCATCGTCACCGTGCTCCTGTTCACCACGGTCGCGACATGGAACAACTACTTCCTGCCGCTGATCATGATCAAGGACCCGGACTGGTACCCGCTCACGCTCGGCCTCAACGCCTGGAACGACCAGGCGGCCACCGCCGGCGGCGAACCCGTGTTCAACCTCGTGATCACCGGCTCTCTGCTCACGATCCTTCCCCTGATCGCGGCCTTCCTCCTGCTCCAGCGGTACTGGCAGTCCGGCCTGTCCGCGGGAAGCGTCAAGGAGTGATCCCGCTCCCGGGCACATCCCTGCTCTCCTGACACACCCCCTCCACACGACCCGCGGCGCAGCATCGCCGCCGGGCCATCCCGACCTGCCACCCCCTCCTCCACCCACCTCTGCATCGGAGTCCTCCCATGAGAACCAAGGTTGTCCGCCACACGCTGCGTGGCGCCGGTCTGGTGTGCGCCGCCGCGCTCGCCCTCACCGCATGCAGCAGCAACTCCAGCTCGGATTCCGGCTCCGACGGCGGCGCGGTGTCCGCCTCGGCCCTCGACGCGGCGCTCAACAAGGGCGGAACGATCACCGTCTGGGCGTGGGAGCCCACCCTCAAGAAGGTCGTCACCGACTTCGAGGCCAAGTACCCCAAGGTCCACGTCAACCTGGTCAACGCGGGTACGGGTGACAAGCAGTACACCGCCCTGCAGAACGCGGTCCAGGCCGGCAGAGGCGCGCCCGACGTCGCCCAGATCGAGTACTACGCGCTCGGTCAGTTCGCGCTCGGCAAGTCGCTGCAGGACCTGTCCAAGTACGGCGCGTCCAGCCTCTCCAAGCAGTACTCGCCCGGCCCGTGGAACTCCGTCAGCCTGAACGGAGGCGTGTACGCGCTGCCCATGGACTCCGGGCCGATGGCGCTCTTCTACAACAAGAAGGTCTTCGACAAGTACAAGCTCAAGGTGCCCACCACCTGGGACGAGTACGTCAGCGACGCCCAGAAGCTGCACGCCGCCAACCCCAAGGCGTACATCACCAACGACGCCGGCGACGCCGGCTTCACCACCAGCATGATCTGGCAGGCCGGCGGCCACCCCTACACGGTGAACGGCACCAAGGTCTCCGTCGACTTCGGCGACGCGGGCAGCAAGAAGTTCGCCGGCACCTGGCAGAAGCTTCTCTCCGACAAGCTGGTGGCACCGATCACCTCCTGGAGCGACCAGTGGTACAAGGGTCTGGGCGACGGCACCATCGCCACCCTCGCCATCGGCGCGTGGATGCCCGCCAACCTCAGCTCGGGTGTCCCCTCGGCCTCGGGTGACTGGCGCGTCGCACCGCTGCCGCAGTGGCAGAAGGGCCAGACCGCCAGCTCCGAGAACGGCGGCAGCTCGCTCGCGGTCATGAAGTCCAGCACCAAGCAGGACCTCGCCTACGGGTTCCTGAAGTTCGCCAACGCCGGCGCGGGCGTCCAGGACCGCATCAAGGGCGGCGCCTTCCCCGCCACCGTGGCCGACCTGAACTCGCCCACCTTCCTGAACACCCCCTTCCCGTACTTCGGCGGCCAGAAGGCCAACCAGGTCTTCTCCGCATCCGCCAAGAACGCGGTGACCGGCTGGCAGTACCTGCCCTTCCAGGTCTACGCCAACTCGATCTTCAACGACACGGTGGGCAAGGCCTACGTCTCCAAGACCACCCTGTCCTCCGGCCTGAAGTCCTGGCAGGACGCCTCCGTCAAGTACGGCAGCGAACAGGGCTTCACCACCGGCAAGTAACACCGCCGAGCCGGACCCCGGCGGCACACCTCCCCCGCGTCTCGCGGGTGTCCTCCGTGCCGCTGGGACCACCCGGCCCAGGGGCGGAACCCCTGACCACCGCCGCAACGAGCGGATCAGCTGCATCCGGCCCCCTGGGCCGCCCGACGACTTACGGAGTACCCAGCGCCATGCCCGTCCTGCAGATCGAAGGCGACAACTTCACGCTCGACGGAGAGCCGTTCCGGATCATCTCCGGTGGCCTGCACTACTTCCGCGTGCACCCCGACCAGTGGGCCGACCGTCTGCGCAAGGCCCGTCTGATGGGCCTCAACACGGTCGAGACCTATGTCCCGTGGAACCTCCACCAGCCACGGCCCGACACCTTCCGCCTCGACGCGGAACTCGACCTCCCGGCCTTCCTCGACCTCGCGGCCGCCGAAGGCCTGTACGTCCTGCTGCGTCCCGGCCCGTACATCTGCGCCGAGTGGGAAGGCGGCGGCCTGCCGTCCTGGCTCCTGTCCACCCCCGGCATCCGCCTGCGCAGCCAGGACCAGACCTACCTCGACGCCGTGGCGGACTACTTCTCCCGACTGCTTCCCCCGCTGCTGGACCGACTGGCCACCCGTGGCGGTCCCGTCCTGGCGGTGCAGGTGGAGAACGAGTACGGCGCCTACGACGACGACACCGCCCACCTCGCCCACCTGGCCGACCTGCTGCGCGGCCTGGGCGTGGACGTCCCGTTGTTCACCTGCGACCAGCCGGGCGATCTCGCACGCGGCACCCTCCCCGGCACGCTCGCCACCGCCAACTTCGGCAGCCAGTCCCGGCGCGGGCTCGCGGCCCTGCGCGCCCACCAGCCCACCGGCCCGTTGATGTGCACCGAGTTCTGGAACGGCTGGTTCGACCGCTGGGGCGGTCACCACGTCACCCGTGACCCCGCCCAGGCCGCCCAGGAACTCGACGAACTGCTGGGCATGGGCGCGTCGGTCAACCTGTACATGTTCCACGGCGGCACCAGCTTCGGCTTCACCAACGGCGCCAACGACAAGCACACCTACCGGCCCACCGTCAGCTCGTACGACTACGACGCCCCCCTCGACGAGAGCGGCGACCCCACCGACAAGTACGACGCGTTCCGCGAGGTCATCGCCAAGTACGCGCCCGTGCCGACGGATCCGGTACCCCGGCGCGGCGCGAAGTTCACCGCACTCGGCGTCGCCCTGGCCGAGAGCGCCGCGCTGTTCGACAACCTGCCGGCCCTGGGCGCCCCGGTGACCGCCGAGCGCCCGCTGACCATGGAACAGCTCGGGCAGGACTTCGGATTCGTCCTCTACGAGACCGTCCTGCCCACGGCAGGCCCCGCGCTCCTGGAGCTGGAGGACATACGCGACCGCGCCCAGATCTTCGTCGACGGCCAACCCGTCGGCGTCCTGGAGCGTGAGAACCACGAGCACGCCATCGCTCTCGTCGTCCCGCGCGCGGGCAGCGTCCTGCGCCTGCTGGTGGAGAACCAGGGACGGGTCAACTACGGGCCGGCCATCCACGACCGGAAGGGACTCCTCGGGCAGGTCCGCCTCAACGGCACCGAACTCACCGGCTGGACCCAGCACCCGCTCCCCCTGCACTCGCTCGACGGGCTCGCCTTCACGAGCGGCCCGCCCGCCGTGGGTCCGGTCTTCCACCGCGGCACGTTCGACGTCGACGTACCGGCCGACACCTTCGTCCACCTGCCCGGCTGGACCAAGGGCAACGTGTGGGTGAACGGCTTCCACCTCGGCCGGTTCTGGTCCCGCGGTCCCCAGCGCTCGCTCTACGTGCCCGGACCCGTCCTGCGCCCGGGGCCGAACGAGATCACCGTGCTGGAGCTGCACGCCGCCCACCTGGCGCGCACCATCGATCTGCGTGCCACACCCGACCTCGGACCGACAGAGGAATAGCCGGACGTCCACCACGACGCAATGGGGTGCCTGGAGAGGACGTTGCCCCCTCCAGGCACCCCTGGTCGCACACCGTCGGATCCCGGTTCACTCCCTAAGGACGTGAAAAGTTCCACACACTACGAACCCTTCGCCAACCCCGTCCGAGACGATGAGCTTCATGTAGCGAGAGCGATGGCGCTCGGGGATGTTCACGAAATCGTCGATCTCGGCAAGGTGTTCGGCAGGGGCGATCGACAAGCTGGCGTAGTTGGATTTCAGTTTCATCCCCAACACGTCCAGGAACACGACGTCCACCGTCTCGCCGAACTCGCCACCGGCCTGGCTTCGCAAGACGAGTCTGCGGTGAGACACCTCGTACAGCCACGGGCGAAACGGGCGCCCGAAGTGCAGAGGAAGTTCCTCTTGGTGATCATCCATCGCCAGATCCTTCACGGCTTCAGCCTCCGGAGAACGGGTTGCCGACGACCTCGCCGTCCGAATACCAGGTTACTCGGGCTTGCGCAGACGCTGGGGCGGCCTTGATCTGCGCCAGCTCCCAAGCCGTGTAGTCACCAGGGTCGGGAGAGGCTACGCCTTTTTGTGATTCGGCGAGCCCGACAGGGTCCTCGATTCCGTCGAGATTGAAGTGAATCTGCGTACTGCTCTTCGGAGCAAGAGAGTTCCTGACAGTCGTCATCCAACTCGAGTCCTGAGGCCAGTCGGTGTACATCTTGGCGCCGGTGCGGTCTGCGAAGTCGGCGAGCGAGAACGGGTTGTCCTCGGTTTCCGTAAGTCCCAGCGCAATGGACGTGGGGCAGCCGTTGGAATTGTGAACCAGGATCGGCGTGGTACCGGCCAGCACATAGTACGTGTGCAGTTGCTGGACGGTGAGGTTGTACATGTCCGCCGCGCCCGGGCGTGCCCGGACGGTGAGGATGCGGACGTGCCCGTTCGTGGCGGTGTTCAGGACGTGGTCGGTCTTGAGGTGGCCCGCCGGCACCCACGTGTGATCCGTGTCGTCCCAGAAGGGGTGATGGGACGTGGTGTGGATGATCGAGGAGTGGCCTGGTGCGGTCTGAACGGTGATGTCGACGAGGTCGTCGTCGTGGTGGACGAGTCTGGCCAGGACCTTACGAGAACCCTGGTGTCTGCCGGTGTGGGGATCGGCGGCTTCGACGCGGTCACCCGGTTTGATCTTGCCGATGGGTTTGGTCTTCCGGCCTGCCATCAGCACCGGTGTCCGCGGATCGAAGCTGCAGAAGGGAACACCCTCCAGCACAGCCTCTTCCTCCAGGCCCTCGAGGCCGCCGCCGGCCATACCCGCGGCCAGATCACCGAGAGACTGGCACAGGCTTATGGCCTCGCAAGGGTTGCTCGGGACGTGCTTGATGTCGTCCCAGTGGTGATAGAACTGCTGGAACCCCTGGCAGGAGCTGGTCCACAGAAGATCTTCACCGTTGCACCGCTCACGGAAATAGAGCTCGACGTTACGCAGCGGGGAGAGGTCCGCACGGTAGGTCCCGTACCGCGCCATCATCCTGACGGTCGGGATGGGATGGGCCCGGTTGAAGCTCTTCAAGAGCTTCATCGGAGGCAGTGAGCCCTCGTCACCGGGGGCGTCGTAGCTGGTCCCGTCGTAGTCGGACGACTCCGGGTCGTTGTGCGACTTGTAGGTCCCGTAGGTGCCGTTACTGCCGGAGCAGAAGTGCGGGTAGCAGGATTCGAGCCCGCTCGGGTCGGACGAGGCGACCGGGTTGTCAGCGGCGTAGGTGTAGCCGCCCAGCTGCTGGGGGCTGGTCGTTTCCAGTATCGGGTCGGCGCTGATGAATTGGCCGAGGGTGGGGTCGTACTTGCGGGCGCCGATGTCGGTGTAGCCGGTGCTGGTGTCCTGGGGTTTGCCGAGGTAGGAGCGGGTGGGGTCGGGCCAGGCTGTGGTGTTGGCGCTGGAGCGTTGCTGGCCGTAGGGGGTGTACTGCTGGCGGGCGACCTGCTGGGTGGTGGCGTCCATGGCCAGGGCCGCGGTGCCGTGCGGGTCGGTGAACAGGTACTTCAGTCCGCCGCCGGACAGGCTGGAGCGGACCGCGACGGGCTGTCCGGCGGCGCCGCCGTGGGTGTAGGTGCGCAGCGCCCCCAGCAGGACGTTGGGGGTGACGCCGGTGTTGACGACGATCTCGGTGTCGCCGGCGAAGAGGGTGGTCTGCGCCGGGTCACGGCGGATGAGCTGGTTGCCGTCGGCGTCGTACAGGTACTTGGTCGCGGTCGGGCTGGAGCCGGTCGTGTCGACCTCGGCCAGGTGACCCTCGTCGTCCCAGCTCAGGCTCTGACCCGGACCGGTGGTAGGCGTGCGCGTGTGCAGGTTGCCGTCGGCGTCGTAGACGAAGTTGGTGGGGTTGGTGCCGCCGGTGGTGGCGGTCAGGGTGTGGGGCTGGGCGCCGGTGGGGGTGCAGTTGGTGGTGCAGCCGTCGGTGTAGGTGGTGGTGCTGGTGGTGCCGGAGCTGCCGATGGCGTGGTCGACGCTCTGGTGGCGGTTGCCGATGGCGTCGTAGCTGAAGGACTGCCAGTAGGAACCGGGGCTGGTCGTGAGGGTGCTGCTGGTGGGCGGGTTGGCCGCGCAGTTGTCGTTGGCGGTCCAGGCGTCGGTCAGCCGGTCCAGGGTGTCGTAGCTGTAGCACTGCTGGTCGGTGACCGTGTTGCCGGTCTCCGACTGCTGGTCGGTGGTGGACGTCGGGTTACCCGAGGCGTCGTACGAGTACTTCGTGTCGTCCACCGTGGGTCCGGGCGCCTGGGTCCGCTCGACCAGACGGTCGGTCAGCCGACGGGTCTGGTCGTCGTAGCTGTACGTCGCCCACGCCGGGTTGGTCGAGGCACCGAAGGTGACCTTGGACGGCTCGGCGTAGTTGGTGTAGACGGTCGCGTCGACGTAAGTGTTGATGCTGCTGCTGGTCCTCGCCGGATTGCCCAGCGCGTCGCGGTCGTAGGTGATCGTCTCGTTGTTCAGGCCCTGCGTGCGCGGGTCGGCCTGGGTCTTCAGCAGCTGGTCGTTGGTCGAGTACGTGTAGGTCGTGGTGTACGTCGACGGCAGCGGCGCCTCGGAGGCCGGCAGGGTGATCTTCGTGCCGGTGGGCTTGCCGAGGGTGGTGTAGCCGGTGGTGGCGACCGTGTAGCCGCCGGTGGTGCCCTGGACGTAGCGGGTGGAGGAAGTCGGCAGGCCGATGCGCAGGGTGTCGTACGCCCAGGAGGCGAACTGGAAGTTGGACTTGGACTTGTCCGTGGCGGTGAGCTTGCGGCCCAGGAGGTCGTAGGTGTAGTCGAGTTCGACCTTCTTGGCGTCCGTGGCAGAGGTCAGGTTGCCCGCGTCGTCGTAGCCGTAGCTGCTCCCGCCCGCGTCCGGGTCGGTCTGGGACTTCTTGCGGCCGAGCAGGTCGTAGTCGAACGTCCACACCGACTTGTCCGGGCCCGTGACCTGATGCTGCTGACCCGCGGCGGTGTAGCCATAGGTGGTGGCCGAGGTGGTACCACCCGTGGTGGTGAAGCCGGAGGCGGCGGACCCGGACAGGCTCGGCGCGCTGGTGTACTGGTCCAGCTCGGTGGTCTGACCGCGGGCATTGACCACCTTGGAGGAGGCAACCCCGCCCTTCGGGGGCAGGACGGTGGTCCTGTCCCCGGTGTAGGCGGTGGTCGTGGCCCAGGTCTTGGCGCCGTCGTGCTCCTCGGTGACCAGGTCGGCCCGGCCCTGCCCGTCGTAGTCGGTGACGGTGGTGTCGGGGAGAGAGACCTGGGAGACCGAGATCAGAGCGTTGCCGGGGTTGCCGCCCACGGCGTAGGCGTTGTTGGTGGAGACCGTCCAGCCGTGCGAGTCATACTGGGTGTCCGAGACCTCGGTGCTGGAGTTCTCCCCCGTCGCCTGGACCTGGAGCGGCCGCAGCATGGCGTCGTACAGCGTCTCGCTGGTCTGGTAACTACCGCTGTCCAGCAGCGAGTTGGATGCGACGACCGACGGTGCCGACTGGGACAGGCTGTAGGTGTAGGTCATGTTCGCCGGCGCGCTGTTGGCCTTGACCTCGTTCGGCAGCCACACCGCCGTGAGGCGGCCGAGCGCGTCGTACGTCAGTGAGGTCAGCAGGCCGGCCGCGTCCGTCTTGGCGGTGGGCAGGGCCCGGGCCGGGTCCAGGGTGGCGGTGGTGAGCTGGCAGTCCTTGGACGAGACCGTGACCGTGGAGCAGTCCACCCCGGGCGTGACCTGGGTGATGGTCGTGTTGCTGGTGGGAAGCGCGCCGCTGGCGGGAGTGTAGGAGGTGAGGACGGTCTGGGCGAGGCTCTTGCCGTCCGGCGAGGTGGAGTTGGGGGTTCGGGTGGCCTTCGTGGCACGGCCGTAGGAGTCGTATCGGGTGGCGGTCTGGTCGACGAAGGCCGTGCCGGTCGCGCCACTGGCGGACGACGCCTTCTGGACCAGGGTGACGTCACCCAACTTGGGCAGGGCCGGGTTCTGCTGGCCGTCGCCGTCATAGGCGAAGCCGTTGGTGTCGTAGGAGGTGCGGGTGTCGGCGATCAGCGTGCCGCTGGGGGTGGCGCCGGCGCTGGAGCAGTCCTGGGCCGTGGTGATGGTCTCGGCCGGCAGCACCAGGGTGTCCGGACTCCCGGTGAGATAGCGGGTGTAGGTGCACTTGGCGACGTTGTCGCTGTCAGCGGTCTCGCCCCGGTCGTCGGCCTGAACGGCCATGCCCGTCGTGGACTTGCCCAGGGTCGTGTTGTAGAAGGTGTCGGCCTCTGTCTTGCGCCAGCCGTACGACACGGACTGACGGGTCAGGCTCTTGGCGGGGCGGACCATCTGTGCCGTCAGGTCCGGCAGGCCGCTGCGGTTGCGGCTGGCCGTGGGACCGATGACCGTGGGCACGCTCACAACAGCCTTGTCCAGGCTGCCCGTGGCGCTGGTGTAGGTGTCGGTCTCGAACGTCTGCCCCGCCAGCGCGTTGTCGTCGGCGACCGACGTGGCACCGTCCTGGCTGGTCAGGGCGGGCACCGAACGGGTCTTGCCGCCGGGCAGGGTGTCCCCGTTCATGCCCAGGAAGTAGTACGTCTTCGTCAGCGTCTTCTGGTCGTGGACCTGGGCGCCGTTCGTTTTGTGGAAGACGTTGGGGTCACCGGTGGTGACGTCCACCTCCGGGTAGCCCCGGAACTGCCCCCAGGTGCGGTTCTTGGCCTTGACGAGTTCGTTGTCGTCGTGGTGCCAGCCGGGGTTGCCCTTGTAGGCGTAGTCCGTCTCCAGCTCGGGCTGGGTGCCGTCCTGGTAGGAGTTGTGCTTGTCTTCGGTGACGACCGAGCTGACCTTGTACCTGTAGAACCAGTCCATCCATGGCGCCGGCTGACCCGTCGGCGTCCAGTACACCGGGAAGCACGAGAGCGTGTTGGTCGACGCGAACGTCTGGGCTGCCGCGTCCGTCGGGTCGTTCGGGTCGCTCGCCGGGGCGCTGGAACAGTCCGGGCGGTCGTAGGTGACGGTGGTCTCGGCGCCCGTCTCGCTGGTGACCGTCTGGATGCGGTCGTGGTACATCAGCGGCATCTGCGGGATCGTCCCGACCCGGTTGGGCAGTTGCAGCGGCGGGTCGAAACTCACCGTCGGCGTGGAGGTGCTGCCAGTGGCGCCGCCCAGGGTGTCCAGGCCGGTGTGCTGGACGGAGTCCAGCCACAGGGTGGGGGCGTGGTCGCCGCCGTCCGGGAAGGACTCGGTGAAGCTGTACTTGTCGACCTGCTTCGTCGCCCCGCCCACCTGGATCTGCGTGGTGATCGTGGTCAGCCGCTTGCGCGACCAGAAGCTCGGGCCGTGGTTGGTGCAATTGGTCGAGCCCGAGGTGCAGTTCAGGTCTACCGGCACGTCCGGCCAGTACGCGGCGTTGGCGGCGGTGAACTGGCTGTCGGCGCATGTGTTGCCGGACGGGGTGCCCGGGATGCAGCGTTCCGCGGTGTCGAAGAGGATCTGCGCCGGCGCGGTGCCCGAGTAGACCGTCGACGACGTCATGCCGTAGTCGATCCGGGACAGGGTGCCGCCGCGGATGTAGGAAACCGCGGTGTCCTTCACGTCCGCGCCGTAGTAGCCCGTTTCCGGCGAGTAGTACCAGGCCGTGGCGTTGCCATGGGTGTCGACCGCGTAGTCCAGGTTGAACCGGTACCCCAACGTGCACGAGGTGGACGCGAAGTCCGTGCTGTCCGGGCAGTCGGATACGCCACCGTGGGCGTGGTAGACCGGCTCGGTCCACACGGACTTCGTCTCGTCCTTGCCGCTGGACCAGCCCGGCAGCCGGTTGAGGCCGAAGAAGTACTGCACGCCCCCTTCGGTGACCTTGAAGTACTCGCCGTTCGCCGTGCCGTTCGTGGCGTTGGTCAAGTCCTCGATCTTGGTGGTGGCGCTGTCGTCAGCCGGGTGGAACGTCTTGGTCGAGTCGTCGTAGACGATGTCGGTGGACTTGCCGTTCAGCGACAGAGTGAGGATCTGGCCCGCCCAGCACTGGTCGCCGTCGTTCTTCGGCGCCCCGGACGAGGAGTCGTCTTTGCAGGACTTGTACGTGCGCTCTACGTAGTTCTCCGTCGAACTCCAGCCGTCGCCCAGCCACGAGGACTGGTTGTTGGTCCCCTCGGTGCGCGCGTCCTGGCTGGAGGAGCTGTAGGAGAGATCGACGTTCGGGACCGCGCCGCCGGTCGCCGGTGGCACCGAGATCGGGTAGCTGTACGTGAACGCGCCCGTGTTTCCCGAGGTCGACCAGGAGCCGCCCGGCGACAGGCTCGTCGCCGAGTAGTCACCGGCGGAGCCCGAGGTGCCCGAGGTCGCGGCCATGACGACCATCGCGCCGGACGACGCCGTCGCCGACCGGGCCGAGCCGACGGCACTGGAAGCGGCCACGGCCGCACCAGGTACGGAGACCTGCGCGGACAGCGGCGTTCCGGGAGCGGTGCGCACCGGAGCCTGGACCTGGCACTTGGCCAGCTTCGGCGTGGTCAGCGCGCAGGCGGGCAGCTGTACCAGGTGCAGGCGCGCGGCGAAGTCGCCGCCGAAGGCGTAGCGGAACGACGAGTCGTCGACCCGCAGTGCGACCTTTCCGCCACCCGGGCGGGTGCGCTGGAGAGTGAAGAGCAGACCGTGAACACCCGCCGCGTGCGCGGCCTTCTGGTCCAGCACGGTCACCCGCACGCGCTGGGCTTCGGTGACGGCGGTGGCCGCAGGCCGAGTACCGGCTCCGGCGGCGAGCAGGACGGGTGTGTGACCGGCCCGCACTTGAGTCGCCCTGGCGGTCAGCCGCGTGGAGGCAGCCGCGACGGGCAGCGTGACCTCGGCGCTGCCCGGCGCGGGGAGCTTCGCGTGCCCGGCCGGGTCGAAGTGCTTGAACCCCTTCCGCGCGGGGCCGCGCTTGGGCGTGGCGTGAGTGAAGGGGATCCGCTTGTCGTGCGGAGCCGCCGGCGCCGACACGTGTCGGTGTTCCGGAGAGGCCGCGACGGCCACACCGGCCGGCAGCAGACCCAGCACCAGGGTGCCTGTGCTGATCACCGCCGTGCGCCGAACCCGCCGGGCGACCCGGGTCGCCCGGCCGGATCTCCACCCCGTGGTCCACGCCATGTTCTACGTCCCCTCCTGGTCCAAGAGGGAGACACAAGTCGTCCACGCCCCCCGCAGGCGCTCACGCTAGGGCGTGGAGTCGACACAAGTCGCAAAGCATCTGCACATGAACAGCAAAGGAATCATCCGGACTCGAACGCAAGTCAGTGCAGATCCATCAATTGCAGTCTGTGAACTGATACTTGACGATCCATGGGCGATGGACGGACCCCCGGCAGCAGGACCCGGGCGGGGGCCGTCGGCCCCGCACCCGCTGTGGTTCAGTGCTTCTTCGCGATGAACAGCCGGCCCGTGGGGAACCGGTGCGGCAGGCACCGGACGTCCGAGAAGCCGGCCGACAGCAGCTTGTCGGTCCACTCCTGCTCGTTGAGCAACCGCCTACGCATGAACTGCTGGTGGTAGTACGTCACGATCGCGCTGAACCGGCGTTCCCTCGGGTCGGGCACGTACGGCACCGCCTCCGTGAGCGCCATCATGCCGCCCGGCCGCAACGCGTCCCGGCAATTGGCCAGGGTCCGGTCGGCGATGTCCTCCTCCTCGGGCATCATGTCGTGGAAGACGAACCCGGCGTGCACCACATCGGCGTCCTTCACCGGCGTCGGGTCGGAGGCCACCGACTGGATCGACCGCTCGTACACGGTGATCCGGTCGGCCACCCCCGCTCGCTCGGCCGCCAGCTGCGCCTCCCGGCACGCCTCGGCGTCCAGGTCGAGCGCCACGGCCGTGGTGTCCTGCAGGGTCAGCATGATCTCGATGAGCAGCCGGGCGGTGCCCGCACCGAGGTCGACCACGTGCGAGGGACGGGCGTCGAGGATGGTCCGCAGCGCCACGGGATAGAAGCCGAACGAACCCATCCACTGCGAACTCACAGCGACCTGCCGGCCGTCGCGGCTGTGCCGCTTGCCGGCGGCCACGTTGTCGGTGAGGAACTCGACCGCGTTCTCCACGAAGGGCCGGTTCGCGTTGAGCGCCCAGGACAGGTACCCGGACTCGTACAGGATCTGGTCGAAGTCCGACGCCACCTGGTACGTCCCGTCCGACTCGACCACCAGCGCCGCCGAGGTCAGAGCCTCCAGGTAGTTCGCCACGCTCTGCCTCGGCAGCCCGGTGGCCGACACCAGCCTGTCGACGTCGACCCGCTGGCCCTTGTCGATGTGCGGCAGCACCCCGATCCGGTCGCCGATCTCCAGCAGCGCGGCCGCTCCCGCCGCGTCCGCTGCCGTCTCACGGGCCGGGTTCTGGTTCGCTGTCATCCAGGGGTTCCTTTCAGTCTTTTCTCGATCACTGTCGGAATGTCTCGAACAGATCGACCAGCGACTTTCGGAGTTGCCGCCCGCAGGTCGGTCACGGATGCCGCGTCTCCCGGAGCATGCGGTTGACGACACGGCTGATCTCGGCCGCGTTGCGCGGCCAGTACATCTCGTTGTGGGCGCAGGCGACGTCGAAGCGCTGGACGTGACCGTCGACGTACGCGTGCCACAGCACGTCCATTTCCGCGTCCAGATGGCGTTTGTCGTGGGTCTCCGGATCGAGGAGCGCGTTGAAGAAGACGACATCGCCGCGGTACCGGGGCGAGGTGTAGCGCCGCATCTGCTCCAGGTGCTCGATGAAGATCTCCGAAGCGGTGCCGACCAGGAACTCGTACTCCTCCATTCCCTTGAGGTGGCCCATGTAGTTGACGAGGAACATCCGCACCATGTCCTCGTCGAGGAGTTCGAGGTCGGCGAAGTGGCTGGCGGGCGCCGAGTCCAGCAACGCGAGCAGGGCGACCTCCTCGCCGCGGCGCTGCAGCTCCGCTGCCATCGCGTGGGCCAGGGTGCCGCCGAAGGACCAGCCGAGCAGGTAGTACGGTCCGTTCGGCTGGACGTCCCGCACCTGCCGCACATAGTCCTCGACCATGTCCTCGATGGAGGTCGCCCGGGGCGTGACCCCGTCGAAGCCGCGCGCCTGGATGCCGTAGAGCGGCCAGGACGGGTCGATGTGCCGCCCGAAGCTCAGGTAGGGCCAGCTCAGGCCGCCACCGGGGTGCAGCCACCACAGTGGCGGCCTGTCCCCCTCGGTGCGGATCGGCAGGAGGGCGGCGAACGGGTCCTCGAAGGTGACCTCCGCGTCCGCGGACAGCCGCTCCGCCAGTTCGGCCACCGTGGGGTACTGGAACACCGTCCGGATCGGGACCTCCATGCCCAGCTTCTCGTGGATCTGCCAGACCAGACGGGTCAGCCGCAGGGAATGGCCGCCGCAGGCGAAGAAGTCGTCGTCGATCCCGATCCGGTCCAGGCCCAGCACCTCGGCGAACAACCCGGCCAGAGCCTCCTCGCGCGGTGTGCGCGGGGCGCGGTACTCACCGCCGGTCGGGTCGGGGTCGGGCAGTGCGGCGCGGTCCACCTTCCCGTTCTTGGTGAGCGGCAGCCGGTCGAGGAGCATGATCTCGCTCGGCACCATGAACGCCGGCAGTTCGCGGGTCAGTTCCTCGCGCAGCTGCGACGGCAGCCGGGACGCACGGCCGGAGACCGCGGGCGTGTTGACGAGCCGCCCGGACGGCGTCGGCGCGGGCCGGTACACGCCGTCGCAGACAGGGGCGTCGACGTCGGGCAGCAGCACCGCCTCGAAGTGCTCCGCCGACTCCGGCGACCAGGTGCAGTACACCGCGAGCCCCTGTGCGGTGCCCCAGGCCTCCAGCTCGGCCGGGTCGAGCGCGCCCCGGTCGTCGATCGGACCACCCCACTCGCCGGCCTCGCTGACCAGCCTGGCGTTCGGCACCCGGGTGAGGCGGACCCGGCCGTGCCGCGCGAGCGCGGTCGCCACGTCGGACAGCTGGTGGACGTCGCTTCCCCAGGCCGCCACCGGCAGGTCCGCGAGGTCCAGGGCCCGGTTCGGGCCCTTGTGCAGTACGACCTCGTAGCGGTGACGGGTCAGCTCGTTGTGGTGGCTGCCCTGCTTGAGACGGATGTCGGTGGCGACCACGTCCGGATGCGCGTCGGCCCACTGCGTGAAGTAGTCCGGATCGATGACCAGTTCCTTCTCGTCCACCAGCGCGCGGGACACCGCGGCCTGCACGGCGGCGGCCCGGTCGTCCGGGTGCCGCGAACGGTGGACCGCCGCGGTGAACGCCTTCTGGGTGCGGTGGTTGCGGATGTCACCGACGACGATCCGCCCGCCCGGGGCCAGCCTGGCCAGCGCGATGTCGAGCACCCTGGCGAGGTAGTCGGCGTCCGGGAAGTACGACACGATCGAGTTGAGGATCACCGTGTCGAAGTGCGCGAGGGGAAGGTCGCCCGCCTCGTCGGCGGGCCCGCAGCGCAGGGTCACCTTCTCCGACAGTCGCCGGTCGGCGCCGACCTGGGCCCGCAGCCGCTCGATGACGGGGGCGGAGAAGTCGACGCCCCAGTACTCCGTCACCTCCGGCGCGAGCGGTCCCAGCAGCAGGCCCGAACCGACACCGATCTCCAGCACCCGCCGCGGGCGCAGCGCGCGCACCCGCCCCACCATGGCATCCCGCCACTCCCGCATCTCGGGCAACGGGATGGCCTGACCGGTGTAGGAGCTGTTCCACCCGGTGAAGTCGTCGCCGACTCCGCCCAGGTCCACCTCGGTCTCGCCGTACACGGAGTCGTAGATCTCGCGCCACTCCCCGACCTGCTGGTCGGCCTCGTCGTCGGACGACCCCGACGCGTCGGGCACCACGTAGGCGACGAGATGCCGTTCACCGAGCCGGTCCTCGCGGCCGACCACGACCGCCTGTGCCACACCCTCGCGCCTGCGCAGCGCCGCCTCGACCTCACCCGGCTCCACCCGGAAACCCTGGATCTTGATCTGGTCGTCCACCCGGCCGACGTATTCCAGATGCCCGGCGGAACTCCAGCGCACCAGGTCACCCGTGCGGTACATGCGCGCCCCGGGCGACCCGAACGGGTCGGCGACGAACCGCCCCCCGCTCAGGCCCGGGCGGCCCGCGTACCCGCGAGCCACGCCGGCGCCCCCGATGTACAGCTCACCGACCACGCCGGGCGGCACGGGCTGGAGCCGCTCGTCCAGGACATGCAGCACGGTGCCCTGCATGGGGCCACCGATCGGCACCGGGTCGGCACAGTCGTCGACCGAGGTCATCCGGTACCTGGCGGCGAACGCCGTGGTCTCCGTCGGCCCGTACCCGTTCACCACGGTGAGGCCGGGGCAGGCACCGAGCACCTGGCGGACGGCGGAGGGCGGCATGACCTCACCGCCCGCCCACACCTCGGCCACGCCCGCGAAGCACTCCGGGTGCTGCTCGACCATCACGGCGAACAGGCCCGTGGTCAGGCACACGTCGGTCACTTCGCGCTCCACGATCACGGCGGCCAGCACCGCGGTGTCCAGCTGACCGGCGGCCGCCACCACAGCGGTGCCGCCGTTGAGCAGCGGCACCCACAGCTCGTAGGTGGCCGCGTCGAACGTGTGCGCCGAGTGGATCAGGACGCGACGGTACGTCCCGTCCGCCCAGCAGTCGTCGAGCGCGAGGTCGACCACGTTCCGGTGGGTCACCTCGACACCCTTGGGCTGGCCCGTGGAACCGGAGGTGTACATCACGTACGCGGTGCTGTGCTCCCCGACGCCGATTTCGGGTGCCGAGTCAGGGTGAGCAGTGAGGTCCTCGCCCGCGAGGGTGTCGTCCACTACGACGGCGGGGGTGAGGTCGGCGAGCATGAACTCGATGCGCTCGGGCGGATAGGTGGGGTCGACCGGCACGTAGGCGGCGCCCGTCTTCAGCACCCCGAGGATCGCCGCGACCAGCAGGGGCGAGCGTTCGAGCACGAGCGCCACCCGGGTGTGCGGGCGGGCGCCTCGTGCCCGGAGGTGGTGGGCGATGCGGTTGGACCAGCGGTCCAGTTCGGCGTAGGTCCAGCTGTGCGCGCCGTCCGCGGAGACCAGAGCGGTCGCGTCCGGGGACGCGGCGGCCGTGGCGGCGAACCGCTGGTGAACGGTGCCGGCCTCGAACCCGGCGTCCCGGCCCTGGCCGCCCCACCGGGTGAGCGTCCCGCGCTCGCCGTCGGCGAGGATGTCCACCGACCCGATGGGCGTGTCCGGGGCGGCCACCACCTGACGCAGGAAGTGCAGCCATCGGTCGAGCATCGTGGTGATCGTCCCGGCGTCGAACAGCTCGGTCGCGTACTCCGCGAACCCCTCGATCCGGGCCCGTGCGCCGTCGTCGTCCTGTTCGCCGAGGTTGATGGACAGGTCGAAGTGCGCGACACCCGGGCTGAACAGCTCCTCGGTCACGCTCAGGCCCGGCAGGGTGAACTCCGCTGCCGCGTTGTTCTGCAGTACCAGGAGCACCTGGAAGAGCGAGTGGTGCGCGGTCGAGCGCACCGGGTTCAGCACCTCGACCAGGTGCTCGAAGGGAATGTCCTGGTGGTCGTACGCGGCGAGGCTCATCTCCCGTACGCGGCCGATGAGTTCGGCGAACCCGGGGTCGCCGGAGGTGTCCGCGCGCAGCACCCAGGTGTTGACGAAGAAGCCGACCAGTCCGTTGAGTGCCTCGTCGGTACGGCCCGCGATCGGCGAACCGATCGGCACGTCCGTGCCCACACCCAGCCTGGTGAACAACGCCGCGAGCCCGGCTTGCAGCACCATCGACACAGTGGCGCCGGTCTCCCGAGCCACCCGCCGGATGCCCTCGGTCAGCTCCTCGTCGAGTTCGATCGGAACCAGGTCGCCCTCGAAGGACGCCACCGCGGGCCGTGACCGGTCGGCGGGCAGCTCGATGGCTTCCGGCAAGCCGGCCAGGTGGGTGGTCCAGTAGTCCAGTTGACGCCGGTACAGGCTGTCCGGGGTGTCGCTGTCCCCCAGCAGGTCCCTTTGCCACAGCGTGTAGTCCGCGTACTGCACCGGAAGCGGTTCCCACTCCGGCTGCCGGCCGTCACGTCGGGCCGCGTAGGCGGTGATGAGGTCCTTCGCCAACGGGCGGGCGGACCAGCCGTCGGACGCGATGTGGTGCGCGCCGATCAGGAACACCGACTCGCTCGCGCTGAGCCGGAACAACCACGCGCGGATCGGGATCTCGGCCGCCAGGTCGAACGGCAGACGTGCCGCCTCCCGCAGGACGTCGGGGAGTTCGGCCTCGGTGACCTCGCGTTCCTCCCAGGGCACCTGGATCGCGGTCGGCGGGAGGACCCGCTGGTAGGGCTGCCCGGCGTCCTCGCCGAAGACGGTGCGCAGAGACTCGTGCCGCACCACGACGTCACGCAGGGCCCCGCGCAGCGCGACCGCGTCGAGGTCACCGCGCATCCGCAGAGCGAGCGAGACGTTGTACGTCGCCGACGGCCCCTCGAACCGGTGGATGAACCACAGTCGCTGCTGCGCGAAGGAGACCGGAAGCCGCTCCGGCCTGACCTGGGGGACCAAGGGCGACCGACCGGTGCTCGCGGTCGTCAGATGAGCCGCCAGCTCGGCGACCGTGGGCGCCTGGAAGACGATCCGGATCGGGATCTCCACGCCGTGCTCGGCTCGGATACGACTGACCAGCTTGGTCGCCAGCAGCGAGTGCCCGCCGATGGAGAAGAAGTTGTCGTCCACCCCGACCCGGTCGAGTCCGAGCACCGCGGCGAACAGCGCGCACAGCGACTCCTCCTCCGGTGTCGACGGAGCCCGGCCGCTGCTGCCCGCCGAGTAGTCGGGTACGGGCAGCGCGCGCCGGTCCGGTTTGCCGTTGTCCGTCAGCGGCACACTGCCGATCGGCACGATCGCGGACGGCACCATGTACTCGGGCAGGGTCTCGCGGAGGTGGGCGCGCAGGGTGGGCAGCAGTGCGGTGATGCCGCTCGCGACCGCGGGGTTGTTGACCGGCGCCCGGTCCCCTTGCCCTGGCACGTACGACCCGGTCAGGATCCGGCCGGCCACCGGGCCGTCCCGGAAGGCGAGCACGTCCACCTGGTCGACCGCGGTCGCCGAGAGCGTCACGAGCGCTTCCCATCCGTGCCGCTCGGCCCACGTGCGGATCTCGGGTGGGTCCAGCGGCGGGACCGTCGGCGCGCCGGAGTCTTCCTGGCCCAACTCGCGTGCCGCCGCAGCCTCTTCGGTCAGGCGCGCGTTCGGGACGCCCGTGATGCGTACGACTGCCTCGTCGTGATCGGTGAGGCGGTCGAGGTCCCCGTCCCACACCAAGGAGGGCACGGCCGCCAAGGACAACACATCACCCGACTTGTGCAGCACAACCTCGTACCGGTGCCGGGTCAACTCGTTGTGGGCGCTGCCCTCCTTGACCCGGACATCGACGGCAGCTCCTCCGGCACGGTCGGCCCAGCGCAGGAACCACTCCGGGTCGACGACCAGTTCCTTCTCCAGCAGCACGGCCTGCTCCACGGCGCTGCGCTGCACGGCCGGTGTGGCATCCGGGTGCTTGGTCCGCTGGACGCCCGTCTGCAGGACCCGCAGCGATGCCGCCCGCCGGATGTCGCCGAGGACGATCCGGCCGCCCGGCGCAAGCAGTTCCCAGGCGCCGTTCAGGACCTGCTCCAGATACCGCTCGTTCGGGAAGTACTGCACGACCGAGTTCAGCACCACCGTGTCGAACCCATCACGCGGAAGGTCTGACAGATCGTCGGCCGCCTGGCACCGCAGCTCGACCCGATCCGCCAGACCCGCCTCCGCCACCTGCTGCCGCAGCCGCTCGATCACCCGCGCCGAGAAGTCCGTGGCCCAGTACTCCTCCACCCGCCCCGCGAGATGCGCGAGCAACAGCCCCGATCCGACACCGAGTTCAAGGACCCGCTTCGGCGACCAGCACAGGACACGGTCCACCGCCGCATCCCGCCAAGAGCGCATCTCCTCCAGCGGAATCGGCTCACCCGTGTACGAGCTGTTCCAGCCGACGAAGTCCTCGCCGAACTCGTGGTCGCCGGCGTCCAGATAGGCGTGGTCGTAGACCTCCTGCCACTCCCCGACCTGCTCGTCCGCCCCGCCCGCGCTGTCCACGGCTTCGGGGTCGGCGACGACGTAGGCGACCAGGCGCAGGTCTCCGGGCTGGTCCTCGCGGGCGGTGACGATGGCCTGGCGGACAGCCGGATGGCGGGCCAGGGTGTGCTCGATCTCGCCGGGCTCCACGCGGAATCCACGCAGCTTGACCTGGTTGTCCGCGCGGCCGAGAAAGCAGATGTTCCCGTCCGGGAAGAAACTGGCCCGGTCACCGGTCCGGTAGAGCCGGTCACCCTCCCGCTCACTGAACGGATCCCGGACGAAGCGCTCCGCCGTCAGATCCGGCCGGTTGACGTAGCCGACGCACAGGCAGTCCCCACCGATGTACAGATCACCCTCGACACCGACCGGACACGGCTCCATGTCCTCGTCGAGGACGTAATAGCGCGCATTGTCGATGGGACGGCCGTAAGGAATGCTGCGCCAGTCCGGATCGATCTCGCGCACGCGGAAGTAGTTCGACCACACCGTCGCCTCAGTGGCCCCGCCGAGGCTGATGATCTCCGCGTTCCGGAACACCTTGCGGATCTCGTCCGGCAGGGACAACGGCGTGTAGTCACCGGAGAGGAACACCAAGCGGAGGTCGTCGGTTCCCTCCCACTCGTCCTTCTGGGACAGCAGGGGCGGAAGCTGGTTGAGGGTGGTGGGCACGGAGTCCCAGAAGGTGATCGGCTCGGTGAGCAGCACGTCGAGCAGCAGTTCGGGATCGCGCTGCTCGGCCTCGTCGGCGACGTACAGACCGCCGCCGCAGCCCAGGAGACCGAAGATGTCGAAGACCGACAGGTCGAAGCCGAGCGAGGTGACGCACAGCGCCACGTCGTCGGGGCCGAAGTCGAAGGTGCGGTAACACCAGTTGAGCAGGTTGTGCACCGGGCGATGGGTCACCACCACGCCCTTGGGCTTGCCCGTGCTGCCGGAGGTGAAGACGACATACGCGGTGTTGTCCGGCCCGGCGACCGGCTCAGGATCGGGAAGCCCCGCCTGCGCCGCCTCGGCCCCGTCCACCTCGACGAGCTGGACGCCCTCAGGGAGAGCCAGGGGCTCGGTGTCCGAGGTGGACAACACGAGGTGCGCCCCGGTGTCGGCGAGCATGCCGGCGACGCGGTCGGCCGGCAGCGACGGTTCCAGGGGCAGGTAGGCCCCGCCGGCCTTGAGTACGCCGAACACCGCGGCGATCATGATCGGGCCGCGGCGGATGCCGATGCCGACCACGGTCTCGGGGCCGACCCCGCGTTCCTTGAGATCCCAGGCGATCCGGTTCGCCCGCTGGTTCAGCTCGCCGTAGGTCATGGTCCCGCCGGCCCAGCGGACCGCGATCGCGTCCGGCCGTAGTCTCGCCTGCTCCTCGAAGAGGAGATGGAGCGGGCCCGGGCAGGGGAAGTCGCGGGCCGTGTCGTTCCACTCGACGAGGATCTTGTGGCGCTCATCCGCGTCGAGCGGGCGGGCCGCGACGTCCGGCAGTGCCGCCTCAGTCCCGACGGCCGGCACGTCGACGGCGCCGACGGTGATCCCGGGGTCGGCGGCCACCTGCTCCACCACGCGCACGAACCGCGCCGCGATCTCCTCCACCGTCGAACGGTCGAAGAGGTCGGTGGCGTATTCGATCTCCCCCATCACCGAACCGTCGGACTCGTCCGGCGCCAGGTTGAAGAACAGGTCGAACTTGGCGGTGCCGGTCGGGATGGGCTCCATCGACACCGTCAGACCCGGCATGTCCAGTTCCGGCGGCACGTTGTTCTGCCACGCGAGCACCACCTGGAACAGCGGATGGTGCGCGGCCGACCGCTCCGGCCGCAGCAACTCGAGCAGTCTTTCGAACGGGACGTCCTGGTTCTCGTACGCCGCGAGCGCCTTCTGCCGGACCTGTCCCAGCACCCGCTCGAACGACGAGTCGGAGGACAGCCGGACCCGCAGCACCCAGGAGTTGACGAAGAACCCCACCAGATCGTTCAGTGCCTCGTCGGTGCGCCCCGCGATCGGCGAGCCGACCGTCACGTCGTCGCCGCTGCCCATCCGGTGCAGCACCACGGTCAGCGCGGCCTGGAACACCATCGACACCGTCGCACCGTGCGCGCGGGCCATCGCCTCGACCCGCGTCCGCGTCCCGGTCGAGAGGCCGATCTCCACCGATCCGCCCCGGTGGCTGGCCACCTCGGGCCGGGGCCGGTCCAGCGGCAGCGGCAGCGGCTTCGACACGCCGGCGAGTTCCTCGCGCCAGTACGCCGCCTGGACCGACAGGAGGCTTTCCGGGTCTGTCAGGTCCCCCAGTTCCTCCCGCTGCCACACCGCGTAGTCCGCGTACTGCACCGGCAGTTCCGTCCACTCCGGCGCACGACCGGCCACCCGCGCGCGGTACGCGACGGACACGTCCCGTGCCAGCGGCGCCAAGGAGGCACCGTCACCGGCGATGTGATGGATCACCAGCACCAGCAGGAACTCTTCGTCACCGCTCTGGACGAGGCTTCCGCGCAGCGGTACGTCGGCCGACAGGTCGAACCAGCCGCTCGTGACCGAGGAGATCACACCGGGCACCCGGTCAGGGGCCACCCGCCCCCAGTCCTTCCAGGGCAGCTCGACCTCGGCCGGGTCGAGGATGCGCTGGAACGGCTCGCCGTCCACTTCGCCGAAGACCGTGCGCAGGACCTCGTGGCGCGCCATCACGTCCTGGAACGCCGTACGTAACGCGGCCGCGTCCAGCGTTCCGTGGAACCGCAGGAGCAGCGGGATGTTGTACGTCGAGGACGGGCCTTCGAAGCGGTTGATGAACCAGATACGACGCTGCGCGTACGACAGGGGAATCATTTCCTCGTTCACCTTTCGATCACTCTGCGCACCTGCTTTCGAGAGGCCGGCAGCGCCTGCCCGCCCAGCGCGAGGAAACCGTCATCAGATCAACGGGGCACTCATCGCACCCACGTTAGGGCGGCTCGGGGAATTGGCCACCGAGGTGAAAGAAGTTGGTCAGAGATCGCACTTCGGAAGGCCGGACGTCCTGACCAGAGCTGTGCACCCGGTGACGGGGGGCTTCCGTGCCCCGTGGGAGTGAAATTCTCTGTCCCTCGGACGAAGCGCGCTGGTGCTGCCTCAGTTACCGCGTCTATTTCGTCGAGTGTGCTGTGCAGAACTGTCCCTAGGAAACCGGAGGCCGAGGTGCGCTCACTACCTTTCCGAAACCGTTGGGTCCCCCGGAGCGCCATGGCTCTGGCGGCGGCCCTCGGTCTGCTGTCCGCGACCGCGGCGCACGGAGCGGAGAACCGGCCGGCCGCCAAGCCCAGGACTCCGGTCCAGGCGTACGGCAAGCTCCGCGTCTGCGGCACGCACCTGTGCTCCGCATCGGGCAAGCCGGTCCAGCTGCGCGGTATGAGTTCGCACGGTACGCAGTGGTTCGCCCACTGTCTGAGCGGCCGCGCCCTGGACGTGCTGGCGCACGACTGGAAGGCGAGCGTCCTGCGTGTCGCGACGTACGCGCGCCAGGGCGGGTACGAGTCGGATCCCAAGAAGTTCACCGACCTGGTGGACCGGTTGATCGAGCGGGCGAGCGCCCGTGGCATGTACGTCATCGTCGACTGGCACATGCTCAACCCGGGAGATCCGTACCAGGACCTCGAGAACGCGAAGAAGTTCTTCAAGGACGTCGCGCAGCGGCACAAGAACGCGCCCAATGTGATCTACGAAGTCGCCAACGAGCCCCACAGTGTGAACTGGCCGACCATCAAGAGCTACGCGGAAAAGCTCATTCCGGTGATCCGCTCCCAGGACCCCGACAGCGTGATCCTCGTCCCGACGCCCGGCTGGTCCACGTTCAGCGCGTCCGAGGGTTCCGACGAGCGGACGGTCGTCAACGATCCCCTTGCCGCGAAGAACATCATGTACACCTTTCACTTCTACGCGCGAGTAGCGGCGGAGGGGTACATGGAAATCCTGGACCGTGCCTCGTCCAAGCTCCCGGTTTTCGTCACCGAGTGGGGAATCGCGTCGTGGTCGGGCTACGGCAGCGACCACGCCATGGCGCAGAAGTGGGTCGACCTGATGGCGAAGAAGAAGATCGGCTGGACGAACTGGAGCTACTCCGACCACGACCGGGAACACGCGGTCTTCAAGGACGGCACGTGTCGTGCCGGCGCCTTCTCCCGCTCCGACGCCCTCACGTCGAACGGCGCCTGGATCCGGAAACGGATCAGAGGCTGAGGTCGCCGTACCCGCCGGGAAGACCCGATGGACCCGGAAGACCCGGACGACGCCGAGAGGTCCTCAGAGCCCGGATCCGGGCTCTGAGGACCTCGTCGTGGTGCACGCTCCCCCGAGATGCTCGTTTCACGCTCCCCCGAGACTCTCCGCGGGCTCCATCAGCTTCCTCGGCGCGATGAGGGGTACCCGCGCCTTGGTCGCGGCACGCGGCTGGACGAGGACGCGGCCCACGATCACGGCGTAGAACAGGCCGGAGGCCAGCACCATGAAGAAGTCCGGCGGGTACAGGGTGACGGTTCGCCAGATCGCGCCGCACACCCACAGGAGAGCCGTACCGCCGTTCCAGCCCCAGACACCGATCCAGAACCGTCGGTTCGTGCTCCGGCCCGCGGCCGCCGAGCCGGTCGGCCGCCAGGACTGGCGCCTGCCGCGCACGATGTCCCAGATGGCGAACAGGTGCGCCCAGCCGTACAGCATGCGCACGGCCCATGCCTCGAGCCGGTAGCGGCACCGGTGCCACCACGGGAAGATCAGCACCGTGTAGATGACGCTGGGCAGGACCAGCACCGTGTTCACGGCCTTGAGCTTGTCGGGCATGGCCACCAGCAGCACGATCGGGATCAGCGGCGCCACGAAGGTGAAGAGTGCCGTGTGGAGGTAGTAGAAGAAGCCCGACACGTAGCAGAGCCGGGTGGTGAGCCGGAGCTTGGTGTCCCAGAACTTCTTGCTTCCCAGCAGGCTCATGGACCCGGCACACCAGCGGTACTGCTGGTGGTAGAACGCGCTCACGTTGTCCGGGCAGTTGCCGGTGGCGAGCGGGATCGGCACATAGCGCAGGGCCCAGCCGAGGCGACGCAGGTCGAAGCCCGTGTGCACGTCCTCCGAGTGCTCGATCAGGGTGGTGCCGCCGTTCGCCTCCAGCGCTGTCCGCCGGTACACGGCGCAGCTCCCCACACAGATGGCGCCGCCATGACGCTGACGGGACATCTGGACCGCCCGGTAGAACAGCTCCTGGACGGAACCCGCACCGCGCTCGATCCACGTCTGCCGGTCGAGCACGCGGAAGTACTGCGGTGACTGGACGATGCCGAGTTCCGGGTCCTGCTCCATGTAGGGCAGCAGCTCCTCCAGGAGGTCCGCCCGGGGAGCGAAGTCGGCGTCGAGGATGAGGATGTACTCCTCGTCGGAGATCCCCAGCCCGTAGTGCAGGTTGCCGGCCTTCTTGAACCAGCCCCGGTTGGGCCGGCTGCCGTAGACGAAGCCGAACCTCTCGGCCATGACGGCGAGTTCCGGGGTCGCGGAGTCGTCGAGCACGTACGGGGTGGCCTTGCCGGGGTAACGGTCGGCGAGCCGGCGCACATGCGTCCAGGTGTTCTCCAGGACGTCGACGGGCTCGCCGCACACGGGCAGGAAGACCGCGACCGTCGGGTATGCCTTCGGCCGCCAGTCCTGGACCAGTCGGCGGTGGGCCTTCAGATCGAAGTCGGCGGTGAAGGCGTTCACCCGCATCGAGGTGACGTAGTAGAGGACGGTGAAGCCCAGGCACGGCAGCAGGACGATCAGCCACGGCGAGGAGTGGAGCAGCCTGAACTGGCTGTAGACGAGACAGCTCATGCTGATGACGGAGGCGGTCGTGAGCACCCAGAGGTGACGCCTGACGTAGGAGTACTTCTCCTTGTCGTTCGGGGGTTCGGGGAGTACGGGGTTGCCGGTCTGCCCGGACCGGGGAGCTGTCTGCCGGGCGACCGTCGGCGGGGTCTCTGTCGCGATGACCTCATGTGAATCGAGGCTCATCCGATTGTCCTTGAAATCTTGGTCACCTCCATCCTGTAGCCAGCCCGGGCGCGAGCCTTGCGCTCGGATGGGCCGATTGCTGCACGGATCGCTCGAAGGGAGGATGCGGCGAAGCGACGCACCCGCCGAAGAGCCGGCAAGGCTGTCCGCTCGTGCGCGTCGGAGCGCTTCTCAGCAGGCCTTTTGCGTTCCCCCTCAGCAGTCGGGAGAGCGGGCGGTGACCGCCGGCGCCGGCTCGACGACGCCCGTCCGTGCGCCGGGACAGCACCGATCGGGCTACTCGCGGGCGGTCCGCCGCTGGGTCGCGCTGCGAACCTGGCCGGATGCTGCTACGCGGCCGGCGCCTCGGTGCGGGTTTCCGGGCCCCGGTTCCGAGCCTGGAGGAAGCCTTCTGGTCAGTCGGCCGTGAACAGCAGGACGGCGTTCTGGCCGCCGAAGCCGAACGAGCAGCTGAGGCCCGTGTTGCCGGCCACCGGGCGCGGTCGGCCGGCGACGACGTCCAGTTTGTGGTCGCCGTCCTGGCCCTCGAAGTTCGCCACCGGCGGCACCGTCCGACCGCGCAGGGCGAGGACGGTGTACGCCGCCTGGATCGCACCCGCCGCCCCCAGGGCGTGGCCGATCACGCCCTTGGCGGCCGTCACGGGGGGCATGTCCGCTCCGAAGACCCGGGTGAGAGCCGCGGCTTCGGCCGCGTCGTTCAGCGGTGTGGAGGTGCCGTGCGCCTGGACGAGACTCACGTCTCCCGGATCGCATGCCCCGTCCTCCAGCGCGGCACGGATGGCCCGTTCCGCTCCGCGCCCGTCCGGGTGCGGAGCCACCGGATGGTGTGCGTCCGCCCCGGCGCCGTAGCCGCGCAGCACGGCCTGGACCGGTGCCCCGCGGGCGCCGGCGTGGGAGAGGCGTTCCAGGACGAGGACGGCGGCACCTTCCCCGAGGACGAAGCCGTCCCGTGCCGCGTCGAACGGCCGGCTGGCCAGCTGCGGGTGTTCACGTCGCCGTGACAGCGCCCGCATCCGGGTGAAGCAGGTGGCCGTCATACGGGAGCGCGCGGACTCGCTGCCGCCGGCCAGCACGATGTCACATGTCCCGGACCGCAGCAGGTCCCGCGCGACCCCGATCGCGGTCGCGCCCGAGGCACAGGCGCTGGACGTGGTGAAGTTCGGCCCTCGGGCGCCCAGGTCGATCGCGACCTCGCCCGCGGCCATGCTCGGCACACTGCGCGGCAGCGCGAGCGGCGACACCCGCTCGGGCTGGTCCGCGCCGAGATGGCCGAACTCGGTGACGTACGTGCTGAGGCTGTTGGACCCGACGCCGAGCACCACTCCGACCCGCTCCGCCGGCCAGGTGCCGGTGTCCAGCGCGGCGTCGGCGACGGCCCGTCGTGCGGCAGCCAGGGCGAACTGGATGAACCGGTCCACGCGCCGGGCGAGCGACCGGCCGAGTTCGGCCGCGGCATCGAAGCCGGTCACCTGGCAGGAGAAGTCGACGGGCAGCCCGGCGAGTTCGGGGTCGGGGGCGGCCAGTGAGCGGCCCCGGCACAGGGCCGCCCAGTTCGCCTCCGCCGTGTGCCCCGCCGGAGTCACCAGGCCCAGCCCGGTGACTGCGATCTCAGGCCGCATGCTCGAACGCCCGGGCCGCGTCACCGAGCGTGGAGGCCGGGAACAGGTCCAGCTCGCCCTCGGCAAGGACGATGCCGAACTCCTGCTCCGCCGCCACGACCAGTTCCATCAACGACAGCGAGTCCATCCCGAGGCTCTCGAACGTCATCGTGGCGGTCAGCTGCTCCGGCGCCATCCCGACATCGAGGTGACCGGTCAGCAGGGCGACGAGCCGCTCGGGCAGCACCCGTTCCGCATCCGGTTCCGCTGCGTGTGTCATGCCGTGATCTCCCCTTCCGACGAATGACGTGATCTTCGCAGCAGTAACGGCTGTGGCATGGCGCGCCCTGGTCGCGGGGCCGGTCCCGGAGGTCACGCCCCGCACACCATCAGAGGTCCGGCGGGGTCACGAACTACGGGGTTGTGAAGGGGTATCGACGTATTCGGACGCAAGATCACCGTGGGGCGCCCGGGGCCTCCCGCGTGCGCTCGCTCGTTGGAGTGGACCCTTCGGGGCGCAATTGTCGTACGCAATCCTGCTAACGCACCATCCTGGGGAGTCCAGCGAAGGAGCAGCCGAACGTGACACGAACCGGAGCGGTGTTCACCACCCCGTGGACCCTGCGGATCAACCCGCACCTGGATCAGGCACGCGAGAGCGCGCTCGCGTGGATGCGGCACCGCGTCATGCCCGACTGGGCGTCCGGTCTGCTCGTGAGCGCGGGGAGCTGAGCGATGACGACGACAGACCTTCCCGCGTCCCTCGTTCCCGCCCCGCGCGCACCCGGTGGCCTGCCCGGCGTGGGCCACCTGCGGCAGTTGCTCGTCGACCCCACCCGATTTCTGACCCGTCTGCCGTCCTACGGCGATCTTGTGGAGATCCGGCTCGGTCCCCGCCCCACCTACGTGGTCTGCAGTCCCGAACTGGTCCGCGAGATCCTGGTGAGCCGCCACCGCGACTTCGACAAGGGCGGCCCCTTCTTCGACAACATCTCGGTGTTCTTCGGAGACGGCCTGGCGACCTGCCCCAACGCCAAGCACACCCGGCTGCGCCGGCTGACCCAGCCGGCCTTCCACCCGAGCAAGCTGCCGGGGTACGCGGAGCTGGCGGGCCGCGAGATCACGGCTGTCACCCGGGAGTGGCGCGAGGGACAGGTCCTGGACGTGCGTCGGCTGATGCAGGAACTCGCGATGCGGATCACCGTGTCGACGATGCTGGCGTCCTGGTTCGACGGCACCGGTGCGGACGCCGACACGGTCCGCCGCACGCTGGGTGACGTGGACGTCCTGGTCAGTGGCGCGTTCCTGCGCATGGTCGCGCCCGGCATCACGCGCCTGCCGCTGCCGGCCAACCGGCGCTACACACAGGCCCGCGACTCCTTGTACGCGCACATCGACGCCACGGTCGCCGCCTACCGCCGCGCCGGTACCGACCAGGGCGACCTGCTGTCCATGTTCCTGGCCGAGGACGGCGACGGAAACGCGCTGTCGGACACGGAAGTACGCGAGCAGGTGATGACCATGTTCATCGCCGGTATCAGTACGACCGCCGCCATGCTCGCCTGGACCTTGTACTACCTCTCGTTGGACGACGACCTCGACGCGGCCGTCGCGGCCGAGGTACAGAAGGTCTGCGGCGGCGGCCCCGCCCGGCACGAGCACCTTCCGCAGCTGCCGAACCTGATGGCCGTGGTGACCGAGGCCTTCCGGATCAGGCCCTCCGCCTGGCTGTTCAGCAGGACCTCCGTCACGGACACGTCCTTGGGCCGGTACCGCGTGCCGGACGGTGCCGACATCCTGATCAGCCCGTACATCATTCACCACCGGCCCGATCTCTTCCCCGAGCCGGACCGGTTCGACCCGGGGCGCTGGAGCGGTGACGGACGCAGCTGGGCCAAGGCCGAGCGGGCGATGGAGATGGTGCCCTTCGGAACCGGGTTCCGTAAGTGCGTCGGCCACGACTTCACCGTCATGAACGTCATGCTGTCCCTGGCGTCCGTCCTGGCCGACTGGAAGCTCACCCCCGCCACGTCCCGCCCGGTCACCCTCATCGGGCGCAGCATCATCGAACCCCGCAACCTCGATCTGCGGCTGCACCGCCGCCAGGTGCCCTAGCGGGGACCGCGCCGCTGTCCACCGCGGCTACTCGCGCAGCGCGCGGTGGACAGCCCCCTCGATGGCGTCGGCCAGGGCGTCGGCCTGCCGCGCGGTGAACCAGTCCGCGGCCATGACCAGGGTGATGTCGAGGCCCGCCGTGTCGTCCTGACTGCCGGTGAGAAAGACCGAGGGCAGGGGGCCGGGGGGAAGGGCGCACCCGTCGATGGGGCCGGACCTCAGGTCCGGGGGGAGCTGGAGCGGCGGGGTCTTCGTCATCAGGTTGCTGACCAGGAGACTGATCGGAGCGTGCGCCACTTCGTCCATCAGCTCGGCGGTCGCGGCGATGGCCTTCTGCACCGTGTTGTTCAGGACCGCTTCACGCAGTTGCTCCAGTACCCGGCGTCCGATGCCGGCCGGAGGGCAGTCGGGCCCCACCTCGACCACGGCGTGCGCGGCGGTGGCGGCCAGCACCATCTCGTGCGGGGACATGGGCGGCCTGAGCCGCCGCCGGAGATCCAGCGTGGACAAGCACGTCATGGGCACGGTCTCGTCCGGGCAGGGCGTCTGCGAGTGGACCGCGCGCAGTGCGATGCCGCAGGCCAGCGCGTGCAGACTCATGCGTGCCGCCTTGGCCGCACGCGTCAGTTGACCGACGGACTCGGCGGAGAGCCGTACCTGCCGCCTGTGGACGCCGGGCTGCGCTCCCGTGCCGCGGCCGGCCTTACCGACCAGTGCTACT
>NZ_MCGQ01000029.1 GCF_002242805.1 Streptomyces diastatochromogenes
TCCGTGCCCCCTGTCCCCTCGACGCCCTCCGACGGCAGCACCCTGCTGTGCCCGCCGGTGTGCACGGCGGCCTACGGCACCGGGGACGGCTCGCACCGCCTCCCGCAGGGGATCGACGTCGGCCTCGCCGAGCTGATGCTGAAGGGGATGCTGCCGTGATCACACGTACGGTCAAGGCCCAGTTGCTGGCCTTCGCGACCGTCACCGCCGTGGGGGTGTCGTACGTCGGCGCCGAGTACACGGGCCTGGTGGACGACGTCCTCGACCGCGGCTACACCGTGCACGCCGACTTCGCCGAGTCCGGGGGCGTGTTCCCCGGCTCCGAGGTCACCTACCGGGGGGTGCCGGTGGGCCGGGTGGGCGATCTGCGGCTGACCGGTTCCGGGGTCTCGGTGTCCCTGAGGATCGAGGACGGCGCGCCTCGGATCCCGGCCGACACCCTGGCCGTGGTCGCCAACCGCTCGGCCGTGGGTGAGCAGTACGTCGATCTCCAGCCGCGCCGCTCGGGCGGCCCGTACCTGATCGACGGCAGCCCGATCCCGCGCGGCCGCACCCGGACCCCGCTGCCGGTCACCGACCTCGTCCTCAGCCTCGACCGGCTGGTGAACTCGGTCGGCAAGGACGATCTGCGCACCACCGTCGACGAGCTGGGGAAGGCCTTCGCCGGCACCGGACCGAACCTGAGCCGCCTGGTGGACTCCGGCAACGAGCTGGTCGAGTCGGCGTCCGAGTCGCTCCCGGAGACGGTGTCGCTGATCGAGGACTCGCGGAAGGTGCTCAAGACCCAGGCCGACCAGGGCTCGGCGATCAAGTCGTTCTCCCGCGACCTGGCCACGCTCACCGCGCAGCTGAAGTCGAGCGACGGGGATCTGCGCAGGCTGATCGGCAACACGGCGCCCGCCGCCCAGGAGGTCAACTCGCTGCTGAAGTCCACGGGGCCCGGCCTGTCGGTCCTGCTGGCCAACCTCATCAGCGGCGGCCAGGTCACCGTGGCCCGGCTGCCCGGCGTGGAGCAGGCCCTGGTGACCCTTCCGCTCACCGTCGCGGGCAGCTACACCGTCGTCCCCGGCGACGGCACCACCCACTTCGGACTGGTCCTCAATGCCGACGACCCGCCGCCGTGCACCCAGGGCTACGGCACGCGGCGACGCGACCCCGCCGACACCGGCACACGCCCGGCGAACACCGGCGCGCACTGCGCGGCACCGCGCGGCGGCGCGACCTCGGTGCGCGGCGCGCAGAACGCCCCGGGCGCGTCGGCCGGCCCAAGACAGACATCCGTCGGGATCGGCTCGACGGGCGGCGAACAGGCCGTATTCGGAAAGGAGTCGTGGCAATGGCTGCTCGTTGGACCGATGGCATCAGGCGCATGAGGTCGCTGGGGGTGGGTCTCGTCGCCGCGACCGTCCTGGCGACCGCGCTGTCCGTCTGGCTGGGGCTGCGGCTGGCCGACCAGCGCGCGGCGGAACAACGCCGCCAGGACGTGCTGGCGGCGGCCCGCCAGTCGGCGCTGAACTTCACCTCGCTCGACTACCGGCACTACGGCCGGGACAGCGGCAACGTGCTGAAGGGCGCCACCGGCGACTTCAAGAAGCAGTTCACTGCGCAGAGCGCGCAGTTGACGAAGCTCGTCGCCCAGAACAAGTCGGTGTCCGAGGGGCAGGTCCTGGAAGCGGGCATCGTGCGGTCCGACGAGCGCTCGGCCCGGGTCCTGGTGGTGGCCGACAGCAAGGTGACCAACACCGCCGCGCCCGAGGGACAGGCGCGGACCTACCGACTCCAGCTCGACCTGGTGCGCGTGGCCGGCCGCTGGCTGACCTCCGACGTCGAGTTCGTGGGCTGAGCCGATGAGGCAGGCAGTGAGGAGAGACACCGTGGCGAACCCGACCACCCGAACCCGCGGCACCGGTTCCCCGGCCCGGCGCACCCTGACCGCGGCCGCCCGCGCGGCGGCCAAGCGCGCCGGGCGGCCGGAGCACGACGAGACCACCCACAGGGCCGAGGAACGGCTCTCGGGACACACCGTGGTCATCGAGCCCCCGGGCGGCTGGGACGACCCGCCGGAGCCGGCGCCGGAGCCGGACGCCGACGAGCAGGAGAGCGCGCCCGCGCGCCCGCCCGGCCTCCCGAGGGTGCTCACCGCGGCACTCTGCCTCGCGCTCGTGGCGGCCCTGGCCGCGGCCGCCGTCCTCGGGTGGCAGTACCGGCAGGGACAGCAGACGGCACGGGCCCGCACCGAGGCCCTCGCCGCCGCCCGGAAGGCCGCGCCGGTCGTGCTGTCGTACGACTACCGCCACCTGGACCGCGACTTCGCCCGGGCACGTGCCCTGCTGACCGGCGCGTTCCGCGACCAGTACGGCAGGACGACGAAGACGGTGGTCGGGCCGACCGCGAAGAAGTACCACGGCGTGGTGAAGGCGACGGTGGCGGCGCCCACGGACGGCGGCGCCCCGGCGGTCTCCGTCGTGTCCGCCGCACCGGACAGGGCGATCGTGCTGCTCTTCGTCAACCAGATCACGCAGAGCACCCAGGTGTCGGGCGCCCGCCTGGACCTCAACCGGGTGCGGATGACGCTCGCCCGCACCGCCGACGGCTGGAAGGTGAGTGCCGTCGACGCCCTCTGACCAGGCACAGGAAGTGCCCCCGCGCAGCCCGCGCGGGGGCACTTTTTCGTGCCCGCTCTTGACAGTCACCCCCGGCCGCAGGCAATCTTCCATTAAGCAGAAATGAACTTCCGCAATACGGAATTCCTAGGGAAGGGAGCGCGGCCCGAATGGGATTCGCAGACCAGCGCTTCAACGTCAACCTGTCGATCCTCTTCACGGAACTCCCGCTCCTGGAGCGCCCCGCGGCCGCCGCCGCGGCGGGCTTCACGGCGGTCGAGCTGTGGTGGCCCTGGGTCGACTCCGCCACCCCCGAGCAGTCCGAGCTCGACGCCCTGAAGAAGGCGATCGAGGACGCGGGCGTCCAGCTCACGGGGCTGAACTTCTACGCCGGCCAGCTGCCGGGCCCGGACCGCGGCGCCCTGTCGATCCCGGGCGAGGAGTCGGAGAGGTTCCGCGCCAACATCGACGTGGCGGCGGACTTCGCGGCCTCCCTCGGCTGCAAGGCGCTCAACGCGCTCTACGGCAACCGCGTCGAGGGCGTGGACCCGGCCGAGCAGGACGCGCTCGCCCTGGAGAACCTCGCCCTCGCGGCCCGGGCCGCCGACCGGATCGGCGCGATCCTGCTGGTCGAGGCGCTGAACCGGCCCGAGTCGCCGCTGTACCCGCTGGTGTCGGCGCCGGCCGCGATCGAGGTCGTGGACAAGGTCAACGAGGCGACGGGCCTCGGGAACGCGAAGTTCCTGATGGACCTGTACCACCTGTCCATGAACGGCGAGGACCTGCCCTCGGTCATCGAGCAGTACGCGGCGAAGACCGGCCACGTCCAGATCGCCGACAACCCCGGCCGCGGCGCCCCCGGGACGGGTTCGCTCCCGCTGGAGGAACTGCTCGACCAGCTGAAGAAGGCCGGTTACGACGGCTGGGTCGGCCTGGAGTACAAGGCCGGCGACCGCCCGAGCGCCGAGGCCTTCGAGTGGCTCCCGCGCGCAGCGCGCTGAACCCCCCTGACTTTGCAAGGCAGTTGAGAGAGGCACCCCCAATCATGAGCAACCTTACGGATTCTTCCCACCCGACCCGCCCGGCGATTGCGTGGATCGGCCTCGGCATCATGGGCTCTCCCATGTCCGAGAACCTGATCAAGGCGGGTTACCAGGTCACCGGCTTCACCCTGGAGCAGGACAAGCTGGACCGCCTGGCCGCCGCCGGCGGCAGCGCGGCCGGCTCGATCGCCGAGGCCGTGCGCGACGCCGACGTGGTCATCACGATGGTGCCCGCCTCCCCGCACGTCGAGGCCATCTCCTACGGCCCCGACGGCATCCTGGAGAACGCCAAGCAGGGCGCCCTGCTGATCGACATGTCCTCGATCACCCCGCAGACCTCCGTGGACCTGGCGAAGGCGGCCAAGGACAAGGGCATCCGCGTGCTGGACGCCCCCGTCTCCGGCGGCGAGGCCGGTGCCATCGAGGCCGTGCTGTCGATCATGGTCGGCGGCGAGCAGGCCGACTTCGACCAGGCCAAGCCGATCCTCGAGGCGCTGGGCAAGACCATCGTGCTGTGCGGTCCGCACGGCAGCGGCCAGACCGTGAAGGCGGCCAACCAGCTGATCGTCGCCGTGAACATCCAGGCCTGCGCCGAGGCCGTGGTCTTCCTGGAGAAGTCCGGCGTGGACCTCCAGGCCGCGCTGGACGTCCTCAATGGCGGCCTCGCCGGCTCGACCGTGCTGACGCGCAAGAAGGACAACTTCCTCAACCGCGACTTCAAGCCGGGCTTCCGCATCGACCTGCACCACAAGGACATGGGCATCGTCACCGACGCCGCCCGCAACGTCGGCGCCGCCCTGCCGGTCGGTGCCGTGGTCGCCCAGCTGGTCGCCTCGCTGCGCGCCCAGGGCGACGGCGGCCTGGACCACTCGGCCCTGCTGCGGGCCGTGGAGCGCCTCTCCGGCGCCCAGGTCTGACGACCCCCTGAGACTTCCGGGCCGCGGTGTCGCTGACACCTGTCCTGTCGCGCCCAGGCGGCACCGCGGCCCGGAATTGCCTTCAACAAACTGTTGACGTCTCGTTCACCCGAACCTAGGCTCACGCCAGCGGAAGCTCCATAAAGCGGAAGTCTGTTTCCGAAAAATCCGAAGATTCCCGCTGCCCTCTCGCACGGAAGGTCACGATGTCGAAGCGCGTGCTCACGACAGAGTCCGGCGCCCCGGTCGCCGACAACCAGAACTCAGCCTCCGCCGGCGTCGGCGGCCCGCTGCTGCTCCAGGACCAGCACCTCCTGGAGAAGCTCGCGCGCTTCAACCGCGAGCGGATCCCGGAGCGTGTGGTGCACGCCCGCGGCTCCGGCGCGTACGGCCACTTCGAGGTGACGGACGACGTCACCGGTTTCACCCACGCCGACTTCCTCAGCGCGATCGGCAAGCGCACCGAGGTGTTCCTGCGCTTCTCCACGGTCGCCGACTCCCTCGGCGGTGCGGACGCGGTCCGTGACCCGCGCGGTTTCGCGGTGAAGTTCTACACCGAAGAGGGCAACTACGACCTCGTCGGCAACAACACCCCGGTGTTCTTCATCAAGGACCCGATCAAGTTCCCCGACTTCATCCACTCGCAGAAGCGGGACCCGTTCACCGGCAAGCAGGAGCCGGACAACGTCTGGGACTTCTGGGCGCACGCCCCCGAGGCCACGCACCAGGTGACCTGGCTGATGGGCGACCGCGGCATCCCGGCGTCGTACCGCCACATGAACGGCTACGGCTCGCACACCTACCAGTGGACGAACGCCGAGGGCGAGGCCTTCTTCGTCAAGTACCACTTCAAGACGAACCAGGGCATCCGCTCCCTCTCCGCCGAGCAGGGCGCCGAGCTGGCGGGCAAGGACCCCAACTCGCACCAGACGGACCTGCTGCAGGCCATCGAGCGCGGTGTGCACCCGTCCTGGACGCTCTACGTCCAGCTCATGCCGGCGGCCGAGGCGGCCGACTACCGCTTCAACCCGTTCGACCTGACCAAGGTGTGGCCGCACAAGGACTACCCGCTGCAGCGGGTGGGCCGGCTGGTGCTGGACCGCAACCCGGACAACGTGTTCGCCGAGGTCGAGCAGGCCGCGTTCTCCCCGAACAACTTCGTTCCGGGCATCGGCCCCTCGCCCGACAAGATGCTCCAGGGCCGGCTGTTCGCCTACGCGGACGCCCACCGCTACCGCCTGGGCGTCAACCACACCCTGCTCGCCGTCAACGCCCCGAAGGCGACGACCGCGCAGAACTACGGCCGCGACGGCTTCATGGCGTCCAACGCCCAGGGCCGCGGCGCCAAGAACTACGAGCCGAACTCGTACGACGGCCCGGTGGAGACCGGCCGCCCGCTGTCGGCCCCGCTGGCGGTCTCCGGTCACACCGGCACCCACGAGGCCCCGCTGCACACCAAGGACGACGACTTCTTCCAGGCGGGCGAGCTGTACCGCCTGATGTCGGAGGACGAGAAGTCCCGCCTCGTCGCGAACATCGCCGGCGGCCTCTCGCAGGTCTCCCGCGACGACGTGATCGAGAAGAACCTGGCCCACTTCCACGCCGCCGACCCGGAGTACGGCAAGCGCGTCGAGGAGGCGGTCCGCGCCCTGCGCGAGGACTGAGGCCACAAACGGCCCGCGGCAGCCGAACGGCCCGGATGAGGGGTGGCCGGTCGGAACAGCTCGCGGGCAAGGCGAGGACCGCGGCGGTGTGTGAGCCAGTGCGGTGGTAAAGGATCCGAGTCCCCTTCTCGACCAGAGGGAAGAGCTCCCGGTTCCGTCGCATCCGCCGCGGTCCCAGCCCACCCGGAGACTCCGTCCGGCGGCGCGAATGTCCTGTCGCGCCCAGCCTCGCGCCGTCGGGCGGTCACCACACGGCACCGAAGCGCCCCCTGCTCAGGGGGCGCTTTCGTGCTGTCCGGACTCCGTCCAGGCTCCGTCCGGGCTCCGGGGGTGCGCTCGTGCCGCTTCCGCAGGACGCTGAACCCATGGGCAATCCGACGCAGTACCCGCACATCGTTGTCCACGCTCCGGCCCTCGACGGCTCCCGGCGCGTCACCGAGGGGGATGTGACCCTGGGGCTCGCCTCCCACCTGGACGATGTCATCGAGATCCTGCGGCTGGCCGACCTGGACCGGATCGAGGTCGAGGAGAGCGACCTCATCGAATGGCAGGGCGGCGGGCCGGACGACTGGCCGGGCCTGTCGGAGCACGAGGTCTAGTCACGCCGGGTACGGCAGCGGCCGTACCCGGCCTACGCAACCCTCAAATCAACCTCTGAACACCGCGAGAGAGGCTTCGACGACCGTCACCGGCGGGCACAACACCGACACACGGGGCCCGCCGGCACGGGGGCGGCGGGTCCCGTACGGGGGGGGTGTCTCATGGACCGTACGACGTCGATTCCGCCGGACCCTTGCGCGGTCGCCCTGCTGCGGGGCGGCGACCGCGCCGCCGTGACCGTCGCCGTCCTCGGGCTGCATCTGCGCGGCGCGGTCGAGTCGGGCCGCCCGGGCACCCTGCGCCGAACGGGGACGCGGGACGCCGTGCCGTTCCGCCATCCCCTGGAGAAGGCGGTACGCACCGGCCTCTACCGGCCCGCCGGACCGCGGGAGTTGCCCGGCAGGGTGATGGTGCGGCGGGCCCTGGCCCAGATGCGGGCCGAACTCGCGGCGGCCGGCCTGCTGCGGTCCCTGCCACCCGGCCGCACCCGTGCGGCCCGCCGCCACCTGGCGGAGCTGCGCGAGCGCCACCCGCTGCCCGCCGGCCCCGAAGGCCTGGCGGAGGACGAAGTGCTGCTCGCCGTCGCGCTGTACGGCGACCGGGCCCTGACGGCCCTACTGCCCCGTTTCGCCCGCGACTCCGGCCTCACCGGCCGCGGCACCCTCGCCGACGAGGGCCTCTTCCCCTTCGGCCGGGGCAGCGGCATCCGCGGCATCACCGGCGACGAGGGCCAGACCGGCTGGAACGGCAACAACCACGATCCCGGCGGCGGCCACGGCGGCCACTCGCACGGTGGCCACGACTACGGCGGCGGGTACGGAGGCGGCGGATTCGACTGAGAGCCGGCGTCCGCGGACATGCGGCATCGTCGGCGACGAGGGCCGAGAGTCGGTCGGGCACATGCGTGAGGGGCGGCCCATCCTTCCCGGATGGGCCGCCCCTGGGGTGCTTCTGTCGGATCAGACCTTCAGCGGCTTGATCGACGTCGGTGCGTGGCCGGGCTCGGTGGCCAGGTCCTCGAACTCGGAGATGTCGCTGATGTCCATGGTGCGGCTCATCGAGATGTTGGTGATCCGCTCCAGGATCGCCTCGACGACGACCGGCACCTGGTACTCGGCGGCCAGCTTCTTCGCCTGCTCGAAGGCGGCGCCGAGCTGGTCCGGCTCGGTGACCCGGATCGCCTTGCAGCCGAGGCCCTCGGCGACCTTGACGTGGTCGACGCCGTAGACGCCCAGCTCGGGGGCGTTGATGTTCTCGAACTCCAGGTTGACCTGGAAGTTGATGTCCAGGCCCATCTGCGCCTGACGGATCAGGCCCAGGTAGGCGTTGTTCACGAGAACGTGGACGTAGGGGATCTTGTGCTGCGCGGCGACCGCCAGCTCCTCGATCAGGAACTGGAAGTCGTAGTCACCGGAGAGCGCGACGACCGGGGACTCCGGGTCGGCCTTGGCGACGCCGATCGCGGCCGGGATGGTCCAGCCGAGCGGGCCGGCCTGGCCGCAGTTGATCCAGTGACGCGGCTTGTAGACGTGCAGCATCTGCGCGCCGGCGATCTGGGAGAGGCCGATCGTGGTGACGTACCGGGTCTCCGGGCCGAAGGCCTTGTTCATCTCCTCGTACACGCGCTGCGGCTTCATCGGCACGTTGTCGAAGTGCGTACGGCGCAGGAGGGTGGCCTTGCGCTCCTGGGTGGAGGCGACCCAGTCGGCGCGGTCGGGCAGCTTGCCCTCGGCCTTCAGCTCCTTGGCGACCTCGACGAACAGCTCCAGCGCGGCCTTGGCGTCGGAGACGACACCGTAGTCCGGCGGGAAGATCTTGCCGATCTGCGTGGGCTCGATGTCGACGTGGACGAACTTGCGGCCCTGGCGGTAGACGTCGAGCTTGTAGCCGGTGTGGCGGTTGGCCCAGCGGTTGCCGATGCCGAGGACGAAGTCGGACTCCAGGAAGTTCGCGTTGCCGTAGCGGTGCGAGGTCTGGACACCGACCATGCCGGCGTTCAGCTCGTGGTCGTCGGCCAGGGTGCCCCAGCCCATCAGGGTCGGGACGACCGGGGTCTGGGTCAGCTCGGCGAACTCGACCAGCAGGTCGGCCGCGTCGGCGCCGATGATGCCGCCGCCGGCGACGATCAGCGGGCGCTCGGACTCCAGGAGGAAGGAGATCGCCTTCTCGATCTGGGCGCGGGTCGCGGCCGGCTTGTAGACCGGGAGCGGCTCGTACGTCTCCGGGTCGAACTCGATCTCGGTGAGCTGGACGTCGATCGGCAGGTCGATCAGGACCGGGCCGGGACGGCCGGAGCGCATCAGGTGGAAGGCCTGCTGGAAGACGCCGGGGACCTGCGCGGCCTCCAGGACGGTGACCGCCATCTTGGTGACCGGCTTGGCGATCGAGGCGATGTCGACGGCCTGGAAGTCCTCCTTGTGGATCACATGCGTGGGCGCCTGGCCCGTGATGCACAGGATCGGGATGGAGTCGCCGATGGCCGAGTACAGGCCGGTGATCATGTCGGTGCCGGCAGGGCCGGACGTGCCGATGCAGAGGCCGATGTTGCCCGGCTTGGTGCGGGTGTAGCCCTCGGCCATGTGCGAGGCGCCCTCGACGTGGCGGGCGAGGGTGTGGTTGATGCCGCCACCCTCTTTGAGCGCCTTGTAGAACGGGTTGATCGCCGCGCCCGGCACACCGAAGGCGTCCGTGACGCCCTCGCGCTTGAGGATCTCAACTGCCGCTCGGGCAGCGGTCATACGAGCCATCGAGTACTCCTGCTTCGGCTGTCGGATGCGTACTCCCCTCGCGCCCCGCGGTGAGTACTTCCGTATTGTGGAAAGTAACTTCTACTATCTGAAATCAATGTAGGTGGGTCCCCGAAGGTCGTCAAGAGAGGGACAAGGAGGGGCCGACAGGAGCACGATGGGAAGCGCTGTCCCGACGTGACGCCTGGAGTGGCCATGCCCGAGAGCGTGCCGGTGCGCTGTCCGGCCTGTCGGCGCGAGCACGTCTACACCGCGCCGCCGTATCCCTGCGCCTGCGGCAGACCGGTCGCCCCGCGACTGGACCTGGCGGCCGGGCCCACCGTCCTCGCGCACCGCTCCTGGGACGAGGACTGGGTCACCGTGCGCTGCACCGCCTGCGGGCGCGACAACCAGTTGCCGCACCCGGAGCTGGGCTGCCCCTGCGGCACGGTCCTGCGCATCGCGGTGCGGGACGCCGTGTCACCGGCGGCACCGGAGGAAGCGGCCGTACCGGGCGACGCCCCGTCGCCGACCGCACGGCCGGACGCGCCCGCCCCGAAGAGCGGCGGACGGACCCCGTTCCGGCCCGTCACCATCCGCACCGCCCGCGACGCCGTCACCGCCACCGCGCTGTATCTGCGCTGGCTCGGCTACCGGGACATCCGCCGCGCCGACCAGCGGCCCCCGTCCGGCATCGGCCTGGCCGCGCACGGCCTGGTCGCCCAGGTGGACCCCGCCGTGCGCCCGGCCTCGCTGCGGGACGTGGAGTGCCTGTGGCTCACGGCCATGACGGAGTCGGCGGGCTGTGTCTACTTCTCCCTGGCGGGATACGCCGAGGACGCCCGCGCCGGCGCCGACACGCTGGGCGTCCCCCTGTTCGTCCTCGACCTCACGGGCACCCCGACCCCGGTGAACGGCCCGGGACGGAACCTCGCCCGGTCGGGCAAGGCCTGACCCGCTGGGCCCCCTAGGCCCCCTGCACTCCGTACGTCTCCCGCAGCTCCACCTTGCGCACCTTCCCGGACACCGTCATCGGGAAGGAGTCGAGGATCTGGAGGCGGCTCGGGATCTTGTAGTGCGCGAGCCTGCCCTGGCAGTAGGCGCGCAGGTCCTCCAGGGTGAGCGGGTCGGCCGCCTCGCGCGGGATCACGCAGGCCAGCACCTCCTCGCCGTACCTCTCGTGCGGCACCCCGACGACCTGGACGTCCTGGATCTTCGGGTGGGCGTAGAGGAACTCCTCGATCTCGCGCGGGTAGATGTTCTCGCCACCCCGGATGATCATGTCCTTGATCCGGCCGACGATCTCCACGTACCCGTCCTCGCGCATCACCGCGAGGTCCCCGGTGTGCATCCAGCGCCCCGCGTCGACGGCCTCGGCGGTCTTCCCGGGCTCGTTCCAGTAGCCGAGCATCACGCTGTAGCCGCGGGTGCACAGCTCGCCGGCCGTGCCGCGCGGCCGGGTGACCCCGGTGGCCGGATCGACCACCTTGACCTCCAGGTGCGGCAGGACCCGGCCCACGGTGCCGGTGCGGTGCTCCAGGTCGTCCTCGATGCGGGTCTGCAGGGAGACCGGTGACGTCTCGGTCATGCCGTAGCAGATGGACACCTCCTCCATGTGCATCTCGGCGACCACCCGCTTCATCACCTCGACCGGGCAGGGCGAGCCCGCCATGATGCCGGTGCGCAGGGACGAGAGGTCGTACGACGCGAAGTCGGGGAGGTTCAGCTCCGCGATGAACATGGTCGGGACGCCGTACAGGGACGTGCAGCGCTCCTGCTGGACCGCCTCCAGCGTGGCCTCCGGGTCGAAGGACGGCGCCGGGATGACCATGCAGGCGCCGTGCGAGGTGGCCGCCAGATTCCCCATGACCATGCCGAAACAGTGGTAGAACGGCACGGGAATGCAGATCCGGTCCTGCTCGCTGTAGGCGATCATCTCCCCGACGAAATAGCCGTTGTTGAGGATGTTGTGGTGGGAGAGGGTCGCCCCCTTGGGGAAGCCCGTCGTGCCCGAGGTGTACTGGATGTTGATCGGGTCGTCGCAGGACAGGTCCGGGTACGGCGCCGGGGTCCCGCGGGCGATCAGCGCGTCCCAGCCGGGGTGGCCGATGTATACGGTCTCCCGCAACTGCGGGCACCTGCCCCGTACCTCCTCGACCATCGCCCGGTAGTCGCTCGTCTTGTGGCTGAGCGAGGCGAAGAGCAGCGAGATGCCGGCCTGGTTGAGGACGTACTCGACCTCGTGGGTGCGGTAGGCCGGGTTGATGTTCACCATGATCGCGCCGATGCGGGCGGTGGCGTACTGGACCAGCACCCACTCGGGGCAGTTGATCGCCCAGATGCCCACCCGGTCGCCCTTGTCGACCCCGCTCGCCAGCAGTGCGTGCGCCAACTGATCCACGTCCGCGGCGAATTCGGCGTACGTCCAGCGCCGACCGGACGGCACGTCGACGAGCGCCTCGCGGTCCGGCCAGGCCGCGACGGCCCGGTCCAGGTTGGCGCCGATGGTGTCGCCGAGCAGGGTCGTCCCGCTCGTGCCGTGCGTGTACGACGATGCCGAGGTCACCGGAAGTCCTCCTCGCGGTACTCGTCGGCCGAGCCCGCGGCCGTCGCCTCGCGCAGCTCGATCCGGCGGATCTTGCCGGAGACGGTCTTGGGCAGGGCGCCGAACTCCAGGCGGCGGATGCGCTTGTAGGGGGCGAGGACCTCACGGGAGTGCTCGAACAGCACCTTGGCGGTGTCGGGTCCGGGCTGCCAGCCCTCGGCGAGGACGATGTACGCCTTGGGCACGGCCAGGCGCAGCTCGTCCGGCGCGGGTACGACCGCCGCCTCGGCGACCGCCTCGTGCTCCAGCAGCGCGCTCTCCAGCTCGAACGGGCTGATCTTGTAGTCGGAGGCCTTGAAGACGTCGTCGGCGCGGCCGATGTACGTCAGGTAGCCGTCCTCGTCCCGGGCGGCGATGTCGCCGGTGCGGTAGTAGCCGCCGGCCATGGCCTCGGCGGTGCGGTCGGGGTCGCCGTGGTAGCCGGTCATCAGGCCCACCGGGCGCTCGGACAGATCGAGGGCGATCTCGCCCTCGGCGGCACCGGGGGCGCCGGAGACCGGGTCGAGGAGTTCGACGCGGTAGCCGGGGCTGGGCCGGCCCATGGAGCCGGTCTTCAGGAGCTGGCCGGGGCTGTTGGAGACCTGGACGGCGGTCTCGGTCTGCCCGAAGCCGTCCCGGATGGTGACGTCCCAGGCCCGGCGGACCTGCTCGATGACCTCGGGGTTGAGCGGTTCGCCGGCCGCGACGACCTCGCGGGGCGGGGTGGCGAGCTGGGTCAGGTCGGCCTGGATGAGCATGCGCCACACGGTCGGCGGGGCGCAGAACGTGGTCACCCCGGCCCGGTCCATCTCGGCCATCAGCCGGCCCGCGTCGAAGCGCGTGTAGTTGTGGATGAAGACGGTCGCCTCCGCGTTCCACGGCGCGAACAGGTTGGACCAGGCGTGCTTGGCCCAGCCGGGCGAGGAGATGTTCAGGTGCACGTCGCCGGGCCTGAGGCCGATCCAGTACATGGTGGCCAGGTGCCCGATGGGGTACGAGGTGTGGGTGTGCTCGACCAGCTTGGGGCGGGCGGTCGTACCGGAGGTGAAGTACAGCATCAGCGGGTCGTCGGCCCGCGTGGGCCCGTCGGGGGCGAAGTCGGCGGGGGCGGTGTACGCGTCCTCGTACGCCTCCCAGCCCCGCTCGGGCACTCCGCCGACCGCGATCCGGGTGTAGGTGCCGGGCACGTCCGCGAACTTGGCGGTGTCCTCGGCCCGTACCAGCACGTGCTTCACCCGGCCGCGCTCGACCCGGTCGCGCAGGTCGGCGGGGCCGAGCAGCGGGGTGGCCGGGATGACGACCGCGCGCAGCTTCATCGCGGCCAGCGCGGTCTCCCACAGCTCGGCCTGGTTGCCGAGCATGACGAGGATGCGGTCCTCGGCTGCGACGCCCCGCGCGCGCAGGTGGTTCGCGACCCGGTTCGAGCGCTCGGCCAGCTCGGCGAAGGACAGCCGGGTCTCGGTGCCGTCCTCCTCGACGATGTGCAGGGCGGTCCGGTCGTTGCCGTCGGCGATCACGTCGAACCAGTCCAGCGCCCAGTTGAAGTGCTCGGGCCGCGGCCAGGCGAAGCCCGCGTGGGCGGTGGCGTAGTCCTCGCGGTGCTCCAGCAGGAAGTCCCGGGCGTTCCTGAAGACGTCGGTCGCCGTCGTCATCTGCGTCCTCCTAAGTTCCGGACCATTGCCGGGCGGCTCTCTGGCATCGTCTAATCCGTGATGCAGGTCTCACTACCCCCGAACGGGGGTGTGGTCCCCCCACGTGACCGCGCCGAAGGAGCGAAGAGGTGTCAGCACAGGCCGTGGCGGCGGTGGAGATACGCGGTGCGCTGGTCCGGCTGCGGCGCACCACGGGGCTTCCGGTCGCCTTCGGCGGCCTGGTCGAGTACGGCCGGCCGCAGATCCGCATCAGCGAGCTGAGCGGCACCACGACGGCCGCCCTCAGCTCGCTCGCGGTGACCTCCGGCAACGGGCTGGGCGGCAAGGCGGTCGCGCTGGCCCGGCCGTGCGCGGTCACGGACTACTCGGTCTCCCGGCAGATCAGCCACGAGTACGACGTCCCGGTGGCCGCCGAGGGCATCCGCTCGGTGCTCGCGGTGCCGGTCGTGGTACGGCGGCGGGTGCGCGGGGTGCTGTACGGCGCGCTGCGCTCGGCCCAGCCGCTGGGCGACCGCACGCTGGGCGCGGCGGTGGCGGCGGCGCGGGACGTGGAGCAGGCGCTGGTGGTGCGGGACGAGGCGCGGGTGCTGCTGGCGGCGGCCCGGCCGGAGCCCGTCGAGGTGCCCCCTGGGCAGGGTGCCGCCTGGGAGCAGGTGCGTGAGGCGCATGCGGCGCTGCGCGCGCTGGCGCCCCGGATCGCCGACCCGGGCCTGCGCGGCGAACTGCTGGCCGCCTGCGGGCTGCTCACCGTGCCCCGCCCCGCCGGGGGCGCGAGCCTGGCGCCACGCGAGCTGGACGTGCTGTCCTGGGTGGCGGCGGGCGCGACCAACGCGGCCGTGGCCGAACAGCTGGGCCTGCGCCCGGAGACGGTGAAGGGGTATCTGCGCTCGGCGATGCGGAAGCTGGGCGCACACACACGAGGAGAGGCGGTGACCGCGGCACGCAGGGCGGGACTGCTGCCGTAGGCGGGCCCTGGGGGCCTTCCGCGGCAGTCGTAAGGAGACTTGCCCATTCATGCGATGACGCTTTGAATTTACCTATGCGTGACCGTTTGTTATTTCCCTCACCACGGCTTCCGTCCGAATTTAAAGGATCGTTGCTTAGAATTTGGCCCGGACACGACACAGGAGGGGAGCGGTGACCGTGCGACGGGACTTCCAGGAGCCTGCCCGATGCCGCCCCGACCTGCTCATCGGCCGCGAGGAGCTGTTCGCCTCGGCCCGTGACCAACTCGCCTCGGGCGGCAGTGTGCTCCTGCACGGCCCCGCCGGAATAGGGAAATCGACCGTCCTGCGGGCATTGGCCGACGAATACGGCGCCAGCGCGCGCACCGTCTTGCGCTGCTCCGCCACGGAGTCCGAATCCCACCTTCCGTTCCTGGCCCTCGCCGACCTCCTCGGTCTGGTCCTCGACGACGTCTCCCCGCGGCTGCCCGCCGCCCAGCGCACCGCCCTGGAATCGGCGCTCACCGGACGCGGCGAGTCCAGCCTCCAGCGCGACGGCCTCGCGCTGCGCCTCGCGGTGCTCTCCGCGCTGCGCGCGCTCGCCGCCCGGGGCCCGGTCCTGGTCGTCGCCGACGACCTGCAGTGGCTGGATCCGGCCAGCGCCGAACTGCTCGGCTTCGCCGCCCGCCGCCTCGAGGGCACCCCGGTGCAGCTGCTCTGCGCGGCGCGCACAGAGGGCCAGGAGAGCCAGGAGTACGACCGTCATCTACGCGCCTGCCCGCCGGACACGCTCGCCGTCCGGCTCGGCCCGCTCACCCGCACCCAGGTCGCCCAGCTGCTCGACCACCGCGGGCACGGCGGCCTGACCCGCTCCACCGTCCGCGAGATCCACCGCACCAGCGCCGGCAACCCGCTGTTCGCCCTGGAGCTGGGCCGCGCCCTCGCCGACAGCCCGACCCCGCCCCGGCCGGGCGAGCCGCTGCCGGTGCCGACCTCGCTGCGCGCCCTGGTGCTCAGCCGCCTGGACATGCTCTCGGTCGAGGCCCGCCGCACCCTGCTGGTGGCCAGCGCCGGCGCCCGCCCCACCCCGGCGCTGCTGCACGCGGCCGGCCGGGAGAACGCCGAGGCCGAGTGCGCCCAGGCCGCCGAACTCGGGCTGCTCGCCACCGAGCCGGACGCGCCGGCCGTACGGTTCGCGCACCCGCTCATCTCCGCCGCGCTGTACGCGGAGGCGCCCGCCCAGGAGCGGCGGGCCGCCCACGCGGCCCTGTCCACCGCCGCCTCCGACCCGATCGAACGGGCCCGGCACCTCGCCCTCGCCACCACCGGCACCGACCCCGAGGTGGCCGCCCGGCTCGCCGAGGCCGCCGCCCTCGCCCGGGACCGCGGTGCCCCGTCGGTCGCCGCCCAGCTGGGGCTCCTCGCCGCCCGGCACACCCCCGCCGACAGCGTGCCCGGCCCCGACGAGCGGCGGCTGCAGGCCGCCGAGGACGCGATCACCGCCGGCGAGGTCGACCTGGCCCGGGACATCGCCCGCGAGGTGCTCACCCGGGCGACCGTGCCCGCGGACCGGGTGCGGGCCTGGATCTACGTCATCGACACCGCCGGCCACACCATGGCGGAGGTCGACGCCGTCTTCCCGCAGGCCCTCGCCGACGCCGGCGACGACCCGCGGCTGCTGGCCCAGGTCCACTACCAGCTGGCGTGGCGGGCGCTGATCGTGGAGGGCGACTTCACCGAGGCCCGGGAGGCGGCCGCGCACGCCGCCGAGCTGGCCGAGCGCGGCGCCGACCGGCGCACCGAACTGCTCGCCCTCGCCCTGCAGGCGCAGACCGAGACCCTGATGGGCCATCCGGAGGCCCCCCGGACCATCAAGCGCGCCCTGAAGGAGCCCCAGGACCCGAGAGTGGCCTGTCATCACAACGGCGCGGGCAGTGCCCGGTTCCGCTGGCTGGTCATGGGCGACCAGCTGGCCGAGGCCCGGGCGACGGTCACCGCGCTGCTGCGCGAGGTGCGCCGGCGCGGCTCGGTGGAGAGCGAGGTGCACTTCCTGCGCGGCCTCGCCGAGACGGAGCTGCGCGCCGGGCACTGCGGCCGCGCCCTGGAGCTGGCCCGCGACAGCCTCCGGCTCGCCCGGGACTCCGGTATCGGCGAGACCGCCTCGGCGATGCTCACCTCGCTCGCGGAGGCCTCCGGCGGGGACGTGGACCGCGCGCTGGCGCTCGCCCGGGAGGCGGTGGAGCACGCCGAGGAGGACGGCGACCAGATGTACCTGTCCCGGGCCCTGGGCGCGCTCGGGTACGCCCAGTTGGTGGCCGGCGATCCGGCGGGCACGGTCCGCTCGCTGCGCCGGGTGCGCCGCCTGGAGCTGGGCCTCGGCATCACCGACCCGGCGCGCGGCCGCTGGCACGGCGACCTCGCCGAGGCGCTGGTCCGCATCGGTGAGCCGGCCGAGGCGCAGGACGTCATCGACGCCAGCCGCGAGCACGCCCTCCGGCTCGGCCGGGAGAGCGTCATCGCCGTGCTCGACCGTGCGGAGGCGCTGGTGCGCGCCGCGCACGGCGACCACGAGGCCGCCGTCGCCCAGCTGACGTCCGCTCAGGACCGGCTGGCGAAGCTCGGCTACGGTCTGGAGGAGGCCCGGGCCGCGTTCGCGCTGGCCCAGCTGCGCACCCGGCGTCCGGAGGGCGGCCCGCGCAGGGCGGCGGCGTACGACGAGGCCACCCGGCTGTTCCGGCGCTGCCGCGCGCTGCCGTGGCTGCGCCAGGTGGACGAGGCCCTCACCGCCCCGGAGCCCGAGCCGGCCCTCGCCTCGCCGGAGACCCTGGACGCGCTGGCGGGTCTGGCCGCGATGGAGCGCCAGGTCGCCGCGCTCGTCATGGAGGGCGCCACCAACCGGGAGATCGCGTCCCGGCTGTTCGTCAGTGTGAAGACCGTCGAGGCGACCCTGACCCGGGTCTACCGCAAGCTCGGGATCCGCTCACGGGTGGACATCGTCCGTTTGGCGGCGGCGCGGCGCGCGAAGTGACGGCGCGCCAGGTTAACTGACACGGACCGAGGGTTTTCCCTCACCCCACCCCCTAGGGGGTTCCCTCATTGGGAGTCGAGGGTTCCGGGTCCTAGCGTAAAGGGCGTGCCGCTCGCCCGGGCATACGGGGGTCGGTCCCGCGACCCCCGTGCACAACCCCACCCGCGCGACCCCCCACCGGCAACCCCCACTGAGGAGACTCATGTTCGGGTCAAGACGTGCCAGAAAGACCGCCGCGACCCTGGTGGCCACCGCCGCCGCCGCGGCGACCGCGTTGCTCGCCTCCCCCACGGCGAACGCCGCACCCCAGCCCATCGTGGGCGGTACGACCACCACCACCACGGCGTACCCCTTCATGATGCAGATCACGGACGCGTCCGGCAGCCAGTTCTGCGGCGGCACCCTGGTGGCCGCCAAGAAGGTCGTGACGGCCGCGCACTGCATGGTCGGCGAGTCGACCAGCAGTGTCCGTGTGGTCGGCGGCCGGACCTACCTGAACGGCACGAACGGCACGGTCAGCCGGGTGAGCAAGATCTGGATCAACCCGGACTACACCGACGCCACCAACGGCGACGACGTGGCCGTCCTGACCCTCTCGACGTCGATGCCGTACACCCCGGCGTCGTACGTCTCCTCGTCCCAGACGGGCGTGTACGCGGCCGGCACCACGGCCCGGATCCTCGGCTGGGGCACCACCTCGGAGAACGGCAGCTCCTCCAACCAGCTGCGGACCGCGACCGTCCCGATCGTGGCCGACACCAGCTGCAAGAGCTCCTACGGTTCGGACTTCGTCCAGACCGACATGGTTTGCGCCGGATACACGTCCGGCGGCGTAGACACCTGCCAGGGCGACAGCGGCGGTCCCCTGCTCATCGGGGGCGCCCTGGCAGGGATCACTTCCTGGGGCGAGGGGTGCGCGGAGGCGGGTTACCCGGGTGTGTACACCCGGCTGACCACCTTCTCGAACCTCGTGACCACGCAGGTCAACTCGTGACCCGGAAGCAGAACACCTGAGCATCCCTCAGGTAGATACCAGGGGGCGTTGCGGGCCACCACGAGCGGCCCGCAGCGCCCCCTCTCCATGCGGCGTACGGCGCTGAGACGTCCGGGGGGCGGCTCAGCGCCGTACGACGGTGCCGAACCGGATGTCGTACGACGTCCCGGGGTGCATCGTCGCCAGCATCCGCGCCCCCTCCGCGGTCACGTCCTCCCGCTGGGCCTTCGTCAGCGTCCCGAAGGGCTCGATGACCAGGCTGTCGCCGTCCAGCTTCCACAGGCCGGCCAGGAAGCCGTCGACGAGGAGGGTGCGGTGGGCCTGGTTGCCCTGCCAGCTGCGGCCCCAGTACTCGGCGGGTATGACGCGGGTGCGGTCGGCGTGGGAGAGGAGCAGGTTGTCGAACTCGGGGAGGAAGCGGGGCGGGGCCGGGGTGCCGGGGTCGGGGCGGGGCGCGTCGGGCAGGTCGAACAGTTCGACTCCGCTCGGGTCCCGGAAGGTGAGGAGCCGCGGGCGCAGGCGTTCGAAGGTGCCCTTGAGCCGGGTGAGTCCGGCCCAGGTCTGCATGTCCTGGACGGAGGCGGGGCCGAACGCGGCGAGGTAGCGCAGGACCACGGCGTCGGAGGCGGGGGCCGGCTCGGCCGGGCGCCCCAGCCAGTGCTCGGCCGTCGTCAGGGCCACCTGTCCGCTCCGCTCCCACAGGCCGCGCGGGGTCACCTGGACCAGGGGCAGCCGGCAGCGGGCGGCGACGCCGAGGGACTGCGGGTCGGCGTCCGGCCACTCGGTGCCGAGCGCCTCGCGCAGCTGGGCCATGGTCCGCGGCTCGGCCTCGACCAGCTCCCGGGCGAGTGCGGCCAGCCGGTCGAGGTCGACCCCGGCGAGGCCCTTGCGGAAGTTCGTCAGCTCCCGGTCCCGGGCGGGCTGGACCAGCGGCCTGAGGGTCAGGCAGTCCTCGGCGGTGTGGGTGTGGATGGTGGAGCGCAGGGTGACGATCCGGACGGCCTCGCGGGCGGCCATGAGCGCGGACAGCCGCTCGGGGGCGAAGCCGTCGAGGCGGGCGGCGAGGGCGTAGTACGGGGGCCTGACGTTCTGCGCCTGGAGGCCGAGGAGGTGCCGTACGGCGTCCGCGGCGGACAGCGGGGAGCGGCGCAGCAGGAGCTGCCGGTCGAGGGTGGCGCGGTTCAGGGCCCGGGTGTCCAGGAGGGGAGCTGCGCTGCTCTTCGTCATGCCCGCACGCTAACGCGGCTTGCGGACACCTTCTGTCCGTAACTCTCACCGAACCCTGGACCGGTTCCGGGCGCCCGGACCGGGAGACCGCGGCTATCCTGCACGTATTCCGCTTCGTGATCACGCCGTACGCAGGCTCGACGGAGAGGCAGCCGATGTCCGAGCGCCCCCACGGCAGAAACGGCGGCCGCAGGTCCGTCTGGCGCCGTACCGTCACCGCGGCCCCCGCCACCGAGACTCCCGCGGCCGCCCCGGAGCCCGCCGAGCCGGCCGAGCCGGCGAGCGTCGTCCAGGCGGCGCTGTACCGGGACGGCGTCCGGGTCTCCGCCCCCGCCACGCTCGCCGAGACCTTCCGTGAGCTGCGCGACCAGCCCTCGGGCATGGCCTGGATCGGCCTCGCCCGGCCCACGGCGGACGAACTCCTCTCCCTGGCCGCCGAGTTCGATCTGCACCCGCTCGCGGTCGAGGACGCGATGGAGGCCCACCAGCGGCCGAAGCTGGAGCGCTACGGCGACACGCTCTTCGTCGTCCTGCGGGCCGCCCGCTACCTGGACGCACCGGAGGAGGTCGACTTCGGCGAGCTGCACGTCTTCGTCGGCCCCGACTTCGTCATCACCGTCCGGCACGGCGCGGCCCCCGACCTGTCCGCGGTCCGGCGCCGCATGGAGGACTCCCCCGAGCTGCTGAAACTGGGCCCCGAGGCGGTCCTGTACGCGATCCTCGACGCGGTGGTCGACGGCTACGCGCCGGTCGTCTCCGGCGTCCAGAACGACATCGACGAGATCGAGACGGAGGTCTTCCGCGGCGATCCCGAGGTCTCCCGCCGTATCTACGAACTCTCCCGCGAGATGGTCGAGTTCCAGCGCGCCACCCGCCCGCTGGTCGGCATGCTGCACGGTCTGATGGCGGGTTTCGCCAAGTACGAGACCGACGAGGAACTCCAGCGCTACCTCCGTGACGTCGCCGACCACGTCACCCACACCAGCGAACGCGTCGACGGCTTCCGCCAGGCCCTCACCGAGATCCTCACCGTCAACGCGACCCTGGTCACCCAGCAGCAGAACGCGGAGATGCGGGCCCTGGCGGAGGCGGGGTTCGAGCAGAACGAGGAGGTCAAGAAGATCTCCTCGTGGGCGGCCATCCTGTTCGCGCCGACACTGGTCGGGACCATCTACGGCATGAACTTCCACGACATGCCGGAGCTGGGCTGGAACTTCGGATACCCCTTCGCGATCGGGTTGATGGGGGTCGTCTGCGTCAGCCTGTACGTCATCTTCAAGCGGCGGGACTGGCTCTAGAGCCCTCACCTCTCGCTCGGCGCGGCCCGCCATGTCACAAACGGTCCTGCTGTCTCGTCTCGGGTAGCGAACGCAGACTCTCCCGGACAGGAGCTGGACCGTGAACGAACCCGCCACGCGCCGCGCATCGTCAACGTCAGCAGCGCCGCCGGGTTCTTCCACGCGGACGGCCCGGTGCCCTGGCAGCCGACGCGATGACTGAATTCGACGAAGGTACCGCCGAGGAGTTCGAGGAGCTGCGGCCGCTGCTGTTCTCGATCGCCTACCGGGTCCTGGGCAGCGTGAGCGAGGCCGAGGACGCGGTCCAGGAGACCTGGCTGCGCTACGAGACCTCCCCGGCGCGCCCCGCGAACGCCAAGGCCTTCCTCTCGGCCGTGGTGACCCGGATCTCGATCGACGTGCTGCGCTCGGCCCGGGTCAGACGCGAGGAGTACGTCGGCCCGTGGTTCCCCGAGCCCCTGCTGGCCGACCCCTACCAGGACCCGGAGCGCTCGGCGGAACTGGCCGACTCCCTGTCGATGGCCGCCCTGTTGCTGCTCGAACGGCTCACCCCGCTGGAGCGCGCGGTCTTCGTGCTGCGGGAGGTGTTCGCCTTCGGCTTCCCCGAGGTCGCGTCGGCCGTCGGGCGATCGGAGGCGGCGTGCCGCCAGCTCGCGGTGCGGGCGCGCCGGCACATGGACGCGGGCCGGCCCCGCTTCGAGGCCGACCGGCGCGAGCGCGAGCAACTCGCCCGGCGGTTCCTCGACGCCTTCCGGGAAGGGGACGTCGACGCGCTGCGGGAACTGCTGGCCGCCGACGCGTCCCTGGTCGGCGACAGCGGCGGCAAGGCCCCGCAGTGGAGGCCCGCCTTCCACGGTGCCGGGAACGTGTCCCAGGTGCTCGCAGCGCTCCTGCTGTCGTACGTCCGGGTCGGCTGCGCCATGGAGCCGCACGAGGTGAACGGACAGCCCGGCGCGATCTTCCGCGACCGCGAGGGCAGGGTCCTCAACACCTGGGCGCTCGACATCCTCGACGGGCGGATCCACACGATCCGCTCGGTGCTCAACCCCGACAAGCTCGGGCACGTGGGTCCCGTGGCGGACATCTGGGCGATCCTCCGCGAGGCCGACCAGGGACCACGCAACCACACCCTGAGCACACCAGAACCCGAACAGGAGAACCGGACATGATCAGGATCGGCGTCATCATCGGCAGCACCCGCCCCGGCCGCAACGGCGAGCAGGTGGCCCGATGGGTACGGGACGTGGCGGCCGAACACGTCGGCGACGCCGCGGACTTCGAGCTGGTGGACCTGAAGGACCACGCGCTGCCGCTGCTCGACGAGGCCGTCCCGGCGCGCATGGCTCCGGGGCGGCACCCGCACACCCGGCGCTGGGCCGAGCGCATCGGCGCGTGCGACGCCTACATAGTCGTCACCCCCGAGTACAACACCGCCCCGCCCGCCGCCCTGACCAACGCCATCGACTACCTCTACGAGGAGTGGGGCGGCAAGCCGGTCGGCTATGTCGGGTACGGCATCTTCGGCGCGGTGATGGCGGTGCAGAAGCTGCGCGCGCAGGCGGGGCCGCTGCGGATGGCGGACATCGGGCCGCAGGTGGCGCTGTCGCTGCGCGAGGACTTCGTGGACTTCGCCGACTTCAAGCCGCAGGAGCCGCACGGGGCGGAGGTGCGCGGGCTTGTCGACGAGCTGCTGGCCTGGGCGCGGGCGCTCGCCCCGCTGCGCGCGGCTTCCCCGGCCGCCGTCTGACGGCCTGCGGGCGGCCGCACGTCAGTGGTTCTCGAGGGGCGACAGCTCGGTCGTGAACGCCTCGACGAAGGCGCGGCGGGAGGTCACCGGGCCCGCCGGGCGCACCACGAACTTCGACAGGCCGGCGTCGGTGTACCGGCGCAGCTGGTCGCGGGCGTCCGCCCAGCCCCAGCACAGCAGGGTGCGCGGGTCGGCCACGTCGGGGCGGTCCTGGCGCAGCCGGGCCAGCAGGGCGTCCACGGCGTGCTCGTCGGCGTCGTCCTGGACGATCGTCAGGTAGGTGCCGTAGTGGTCCTCGTCGATCGTCCGGGACGCGCGGTCGGCGGCGCGGACGATCCGGGTCCGGCAGACCTCGGCCTCGGCCGGGGTGATGGTGCTACCGAGCCAGCCGTCGCCGAGCCGTCCGACCCGGTCCAGCGCGGCCGGCACCCGGCCGCTGAGCCACAGGTCCAGGGGCCGGGTGGGCAGCGGGGCGACCGATGCCTCGTCCAGGTGGAAGAACCGGCCGTGGTGGGTGACGACCGGCTCGGTCAGCAGGGCCCGCACCACGCCCAGTGCCTCCTCGAACACGTCGGCGCGCCGCCCGTCCGGCACGGGGAACACCGTACGGTCGGCGGGCCGGGCGGGGCGGACGCCGAAGACGGGCAGCACGCGGCGCGGGGCGAGCGCGGCCAGGCTCGCGAGCTGCGCCGCGAGCACCGCGGGGTTGCGGCCGGGCAGGACCACCACGCTCATGCCCAGTTTCAGCCGCTCGGTGCGGCCCGCCGCGTAGGCGACGGCGACCAGCGGATCGACCACGCCCGGCGCCGAGACCAGGTCCGAGAACCACACGGAGTCGACCCCGTGCGTCTCCAACTCGGCCACCAGACGGGCCAGATCGGGATCGCCGGGCGGTGTACCGCGCTCGGGCACGTTCCCCACGCCGATGCGAATCTTCATACCGGTATCAGATCGCCTTCCCGGCCGGCCGTCACTTCTGCGCGGCGGTGTCGGCGCGCCGGAGCAGCCTGCCGAGCGTGGTGGCCGTCGACAGGAGGGTGCCGTCGGCGGTCCGGTGGGTTCCCTCGGCCAGCGCGATGCCGTCGGTGATGGTCGCCTCCGTGGTGAGGCGGCGCCACGCCTGGATGGGGACGTGCCGCGTCCAGCGGACGCCCAGATCCAGGGTGATCGGCTGGACGGTCCCGACTCCCTCGCTGCGGAACACGCACTCCAGCAGGAAGCTGTCGAAGAGCAGCAGGTCGACGGCCGCCCCGTGCGTCGCTTCGCCGATGAGGTCCGGGCGGCCCCTGACCCAGACCTCGCACCGGGGGACGCCGTCCCCCAGCCCGGCCGGGGTGAGCGGGTAGTCGATGGCCCGGACCTCGAGGTTCTTGAAGAAGGCGACCTCGTCCTCCAGCCAGGTCACCGGGGCGGCCGATGCCGGGGGTTCCGCGCCGGTGACGGTCTCGTCGGTCGGCACCAGCCGGCTGTCGAGCAGCCAGGCCTGGGCGGTGAAGACCAGTTCGTCTCCCTGGATCAGGTCGACGCGGACCAACTCGGTGCTCCGGCCCTTCCGGACGGTCTCGACGCGGCCCTCGATGGGGCCGGGCGACGCCGCCCGCGGATAGGAGCCCTGGATTCCGCCCAGGACGAGATGCGGTGCGAACGCCCGGGCGACCTCGCTCGCGAACGCCGCCACGCAGCCGCCGAAGACGCGGCCCGCGAACATCCATTCCTCGCCGACCGTCCCTCGGAAGCCCGAGCTGGACGGCGTGACGGCGAAGGCAGTCTCAAACGACAACGGTTTCTCCCTTGACTCGGAGGACAGCGGCGGCCGCGATGCCCTGGGGTTCGGCCGAGGTCAGCAGCGCGAACCGCTCGGCCGGCCCGGAGGCGGCGGCGTGGCTCAGGACGGCGGCCAGTTGGAAGGGGCCCGACGCGGCATGGACCTGGCCCAGGGACTCCGTCAGGGGCGGCAGCACCGTCGCCTCGGGGCAGACCGTGGCCAGCGCCTTGGACTCCGCGTCATCCGACGTTCCCGAGCCGACGGCGGCCCACACCCGGTCGGGCGAGGTACGGGTCAGCACCCGGTCCGCGGCCTTGAGCACCGCCGTACCGAGGTCGCCGTCCACGGCCACCACCGACGCGACGGCGAGCACCTCGGCCAGGCCGTCGGAGGCACTGCGCTCCAGACGGACCAGGGCGCAGCCCTCCGCCAGGGGTGCGGTGCCGTCACCGACCCACGTCCGCGCTTCGGTCAACTCCTCGGCGGCGCCCGCGAGGAGGGTGTCCGCGCGGCCCGTCAGCAGCAGGCGCCGGCAGTAGCCGAGGGCCGACAGCCCGGTGGAGCGGCCCCCGGCGAGGGTGGCGTTGGGTCCCCTGAGGCCGTGCCAGAGCGCGGTCTGGCTCGCGACACTGTTCATGGCCGCGTTCTGGATGACCGTCGGCTGGATGTGGTACGGCTTCCCGCGCTGCAGCGAGGCCCGGTTGACGTCCAGGATGTTCTGCGCGCTGCCGTTGGTCGTCCCGAGCACGAGTCCGGTACGGGCGCGGTCGTCGTCCTCGGTGAGCAGCCGGGCGGCGGTCGCCACGGACAGGGCGGTGGCGCGGCTCATGGCCCGGGTGCCCTGCTGCCCGAGGAACTCCCGCGGTTCGAAGTCCGGCACCGGCCGGGGCCCGTCGGGAAGGGGACGGCCGGACACGGTGCCCTGTGCGAAGTCCTGGTCGTCGGTGCCGTACGGGGACAGGGCCGACCAAGCGGTAATGATCATCGGGATTCCTCGTAACGGCCCAGCAGGACGATGGCGTTGTTGCCGCCGAAGGCGAAGCCGTTGTTCTGCACGATCCGCACGTCGGCGGGGACCGACCGGTTGGGGACGCAGTCGATGCCGAGTTCCGGGTCCGGCGTCCGGTGGTTGACCGTCGGCGGCAGGAAACCCTCGGTGATCGCGATCGACGAGGCGATCGCGCCGAGCGCGGCGGAGGCGCCCATCGTGTGACCGAGCATCGACTTCAGCGAGATGACGGGGGGCGTCCGGTCGCCGTAGACGGACTTGATCGCGCGGACCTCCGTCACGTCGTTGGACTTGGTGCCGGTTCCGTGTGCCGAGATCAGGTCCACGTCCTCGGGCCGCACGCCGGCGTCGCGCAGGGCCGACTCCATGCACCGCTGGATGCTCTTCTCCTCGGGTGCGAACGCGTGGTGGGCGTCGCAGTTCAGCCCGTAGCCGAGGACCTCCGCGTGGATGGTCGCTCCCCGCGCCCGTGCCGAGGTCAGGCTCTCCAGGAGCAGGATCCCCGCTCCCTCGCCGCTGAGGATGCCCTTGCGGTCGGCGTCGAACGGGCGGCACCGGTCGGGGGACATGATGCCCAGCCGGTAGAACGAGGCGAACGACCGCCGGCAGACGGCGTCGACGCCGCCGACCAGGGCGTAGTCGGCGTCGCCGAGCCGGATGGCGTCCAGCCCGTCCCCGATCGCGTAGTTGCCCGCCGAGCAGGCGGTCGGGAAGGTCATCGGGGTGACGTCCTCGAGCCCGAACTCCCAGGCGATGGAGGCGGCCAGCCGGTGGGTCCCGGCGCGCTCGACGAGCGCCGGGTCCACCGCCTCGGCTCCCCGCGCGACCGTGTCGGCGGCCAGCGCGTCGAGATCCTGCGCCTCGCCGTCGGCGGTGCCGACCGAGATGTGACCCGGACGGTCCCGCAGCTCCTCAGCGGCGAGTCCGGCCTCGGCCAGGGCCATCCGGGTCGCGGCCACGGCGAAGGCGCTCGCCCGGCCGAGCTGGTCCACCGGGGTCCGGGTGATCCAGTCGGCCGGATCGAACCCGGTGACCTCGGATCCGTTGGCGTAGGCGAATCCCGTGGTGTCGAACGCGGTGAGGGGCGCGACCTCGTTGCGGCCGGCCCGCAGCCCCTCGGTGAACTCCGCCACGCCGAAGCCGATGCTCGACACCACGCCACGGCCCGTGAGGACGACCCGCTCCGGCGTACCGGTCATGCCTCGGCCAGCACGTCGTAGATGCCGGCCAGGCTCACCATGCGCGGGGCCTCGGCCTGGTCGATGCTGACGTCGAGCGTGTCCTCGAGGGCCGTCAGGATCTCTATGACCGCCAGCGAGTCGGCGCCGAACTCCTCGGTGTACACGGTCGTTTCCGTCAGTTCGGCGGGCTCGACCTCCAGGATGTCGCAGACGATCTTCTTCACGCGTTCCCGAATGTCGTCGGTGATCTCTGCCATGTCGATCTCCTTGTCCGTAGAAAGTTGTCGTGGGGCTCTGTAGAGCACGGGGCGTGACGGTCGGTCAGGCGCCGATGATGTTGACTCCGCCGTCGACGTGCACGATCTCCCCGGTGGTCGAGGGGAACCAGTCCGACAGCAGCGCCACACACGCCTTGGCCGCCGGGACGGGGTCGGCGGTGTTCCAGCCCAGCGGGGCCCGGTCGCCCCAGACGCCGGCCACCTCCTGGAATCCGGGGATGCCCTTGGCGGCCGGGGTGTCCAGCGGCCCGGCCGCCACCAGGTTGACGCGTACGCCCTGCGGTCCGACGTACCGCGCCAGGTAGCGGGAGCATGCTTCGAGTCCCGCCTTGGCGACGCCCATCCAGTCGTAGAGCGGCCAGGCCTGGGAGGCGTCGAAGTCCAGGCCGACGACCGAGCCGCCGCCCTTCATCAGCGGGAGGCAGGCCACGGTCAGGGACTTCAGGGAGTAGGTCGAGGCGTGCATCGCCGCTCCCACGTCGTCCCAGGAGGTGTGGAGGAAGTTGCCGCCGAGTGCCGTCTGCGGAGCGGCGCCGATCGCGTGCACGACACCGTCGAGCGTGGGTACGTGTTCGCTGATCCGGTCCGGCAGTTCCGCCAGCTGCGTCGCGTTCGTCACGTCGAGTTCGATGACGGGCGGCGCGGCGTCCGGGCCGGAGGGCAGACGCCTGGCGATGCGTTCGGTCAGCCCGCGGCGGGGATAGGCGGTGAGGAGGACCTGCGCCCCTTGTTCCTGCGCGATCTTCGCGACGTGGAATGCGATGGAGTCCTGGGTGAGCACCCCGGTGACCAGGATGTTCTTCCCCTCAAGGATTCCCATGAACGGCTTCCTCTCTCAGAGTCCCATGGCCAGGCCGCCGTCGACCGGGACGACGGCTCCGGTGACGTAACCGGCGTCAGCGCCGGCCAGGAAGCGCACGACCTTGGCGACCTCCTCGGGGGAGGCGGTGCGGCCGAGCGGGATGCGCTCCACGGCGGCCGCCTTGATCTGGTCGCTGAGTCCCGCGGTCATGTCGGTGTCGACGAACCCGGGCGCGACCACGTTCGCGGTGATGTTCCGCCCGCCGAGTTCCCGGGCGAGCGAGCGGGCGAATCCGACCAGTCCCGCCTTCGAAGCGGCGTAATTCGACTGACCGCTCTGGCCGTTGAACGCGACCACCGAGGAGACGAAGACGAGCCTGCCGGAGCGGGCGCGGATCATGTTCTTGACCGCGCGCTTCGCGACCCGGTACGCGCCCGTCAGGTTGGCGTCGAGCACCGCGTCGAAGTCCTCTCCGCGCATCACCGCCAAGATCTTGTCCCGGGTGATCCCGGCGTTGGACACCAGGACCTCGACGGGTCCCTGCTCCGCCTCGACCTTGGCGAAGGCGCTGTCCACGTCCTCGGCGCTCGTCACGTCACACTTCACGCCGAACAGTCCGGCCGGCGCCTCGCCCGACCGATAGGTCACGGCCACGGCGTCGCCGGCGGCGGACAGCTCCCGGGCGATGGCCAGGCCTATCCCCCGGTTTCCGCCGGTCACCAATACCGATCTCGTCATCAATGCCCCCGAATCACGATGGTTGTCATGCGGTCCGCAGCGGCGCGACCTCGCCCAGCGCCTCGACCAGCCGCGGGGGCAGCAGCGTGCTGCCCGATCCGTCAGTGGCCACCGCGACGTAGACGATGCAGCCGGTGGCGGTGATCGCGTCGTCGCGGGTGAAGGCGAAGTCCAGGGTGAAGCTCTTCTTGCCGATCCGTGCGGTGCTCATCCGCACCTTGGGCCGGTCGGTGAGGGTGATGGCCGCCTTCCAGTCGATCTCGACATGGGCGACGTGCACGTCGACGCCCAGCTCGGACCAGGTGTCGTACGGCAGGTCACGTGCGAGGAAGAAGCCGTCCACCGCCTCGTCGACGTGGGCCAGGTACCACATGTTGAACATGACGCCCTGGCGGTCGATCTCGAAGAAGCGGGGCACGACTGAGTGCTCGAACACCGCACCGTCCTCGGTCATGAGGTCTCTCCAATCCTTCGGTTCACCAGGAGAACGCGTTCTCGTCGCGGAGGTCGACGCCCAGCGCGGCCTTGCCGAGGTATTCCAGACACTCCTCCGGCTTGGCGGGCATCACCGCCCCGTACTGGAGTTCGCGCAGCAGCCGCTCGATCGGCTTGGCGCGGCTCACGGCCGCCGAACCGCACAGCGAGACAGCGGCCCGGGCCAGCTCCGGGCCGAGGTCGGCCACGGCGTACTTGGCGGCGTGGACCAGGGTGTTGGCCGTGGCGCCGCCGCGGCCGAGGTCGACGGCCTCACCGGCGCGTTCGACCAGGGCGCGGGCCGCGTGCAGGCGGGCGGCGTTCAGCCCGACGGTGCGCTGGACGACGGCCGATTCCGCCTTCTTGGGCGAGGCGGTCACATGGTCGACGACGGCCTGCTGCACGGCCTCGGCGATGCCCAGGTAGGCGCCGGTGTAGCCGGCGACCATCCAGTGCGGTTCGCGGATCACCTTGGGCAGCGACAGGCCCTCGATGCCGAGGAACAGCCGGAACCGGGGCACGGTGACGGCGTCCAGGGTCATGTTGGCGGTGCTGGTCCCGTACATCGCCGTCAGGTTGTGGATCTCCCCGAACCGGACCCCGGGGTCGTCCTTGCTCACCAGGAAGTGGGAGATGCGTCCCGGGTCGTCGGAGTCCTCGGGCCGGGCGGGGACCGCGTAGTAGTCCGCGATGCCGGCCAGCGACACGAACGACTTCTCGCCCGTGATCACGAACCCCTCGCCGTCGTCGGTCCGCCGGTAACGGGTCTGCAGTCCGCGCAGCTTCGCTCCGCCGGCGGGTTCGGACGCGGCGGACGCGAAGATCTTGCGGCCGTCCACCACCTCGTCGAAGAGCCAGGTGCGGAACTCCTCGGCCATCGGCGGCAAGGGCGTGTCCGCCGATTCGCACAGCGGTCCGATGACGGCGTTGTGCATGTTCAGCCCGAGCGCCGCCGCGCCGTTGTGGAAGCCGACGGCGGACAGCACCCGCCAGTAGTCGGCGAACCCGAGCCCGGCTCCGCCCGCCCGGCGCGGTACCAGCAGGGTCAGGAAACCCGCCTCGGCGAGGAGGTCGTAGGGCTCCCGGAGGTCGCCGGTGCGGGCGTCCACGCCGGCCGCCAGCGGCGCCAGCTTCCGTCCGACCTGGTGGGCGGCCTCAAGAATCTTGTCGAAGTCGTCGGGAAGCGTCATCGTGTCTCCTTCGGCGGCGAGGGCTCCGGCGGCCCCTCGGCCGCGAGCGTCAGACGGTCGGTCTTTCCGCGGGCGTTGAGCGGGAACGCGGAGAGCACGACGGCCCGGTCGGGGACCATGTACAGCGGGAGTTGGGTGCGCAGCAGCCCGAGGACGTCCCGTTCGGACACCGTGCCCTGCGTGTACGCCCAGACCTCGCCCTCGTGCGCGCCGGTCTTGGCGACGACGGCGGCGGCCCGGATCCCGGGAGAGTCGAGCAGCACGCTCTCGATCTCTCCGATGTCGATGCGGTAGCCGTGCCGTTTGATCTGGGAGTCCTTCCGGCCGAACAGCACGAACTCACCGCCGCTCGTGCGCCTGCCGAGGTCTCCGGTCGGATAGGCGCGGCGGACGACGCCGTCGGCGAAGCGGACCTGCCGGGTCGGGTCGTGCAGTGCCCCGTCCACCAGGTAGCCCAGGAAGACGGTCGCGCCCGCGACATGGATCTCGCCCCGGTCGGCCGTGGGCTCACCGGTCTCGTCGAAGACGTCCACGACATCGCCGGGAACGGCCGATCCGATCGTGGCCTCCTGCTCCGCCGTCCACTTCGGCGGGACCCGCAGGAAGGTGCAGACGTTCGTCTCCGTCGGCCCGTAGAAGTTGTGGACGGGCCGGTCGCCAGCGAGGCGCAGAAGCGTCTCCAGGGGGCGCGGCGGGAAGGGCTCGCCCGCGTACACCAGCGTCCGCAGGCCGGACGGGAAGGCGTCGGCGATGCCACCCCGTTCGAGCATGTTGACGTAGAGGGACGGCACCGCGTACAGGACGCTGATCCGGTGTTCGGTGAGCCAGTTGACGACATCGGCGGGGAACGCCTTCAGCCGTTCCGGCATCAGTACGGTGCACGCGCCGGCCGCGGCGGCGGAGAACAGGTCGTACGTGCTCAGGTCGAAGGTCAGGGCGGCCTGCGACCCGATGCGGTCGGTGGGACCGAGGCCCGTTTCAACGGCGGCCCAGACGGCGAAGTGCGCGACGTTGGCGTGCGACAGCAGCACGCCCTTCGGCACACCCGTGCTGCCCGAGGTGAACAGCACATAGCCGCCGTCGCGCGCGGGCTCGGGAAGCGGCTCCACCGGCGCCTGCTCCTGCGTGCGCAGCAGGCCGATGCCGCCGTCGAGGTCGTGGACCTCGGGAACCTCGTCGCCGCCCACCGCCTTGCGGGCGATGTTCTCGGACGAGGCGACGGTCAGCAGCCGGGTCAGACCGCCCTGGCGCAGCATGCGGCCGGTGCGGACGACCGGGTTGCGGACGTCCAGGGGGGCCACGACGGCCTTGGCGCGCAGTCCCGCGTGGATCGCGATGACGGCCTCGGCCGACTTGGGGATGAAGACCCCGATCCGGTCGCCGGGCCGCACTCCCTGTCCGGCGAGCCGTGCGGCGAGGCGGCCGACGGCGTCGTCGAGTTCGGCGTACGTCCAGACGCGGTCGCCGTCCACGAGGGCCGGCCGGTCCGGGTACGTCCGGGCGGCGCGGGCGAGCAGCCCGTCCAGCCGTTCCTCCGTGTGCCGTGTCGTGGGCTCGGGTGTCGCGGTCATGAGGGCTCCCTCAGCAGCAGCCGCAGCTCACGCTCGCCCAGCGCGGAACCCACGTTCACGGCGACCGCCCCCGCCGCGGCCGCCGCACGCTCCGCGCGCACGGTGAGGTAGAGCTGGACGAGACCGGCCAGGCTCCCGAAGTCCGACAGGTGTGCGTCGGCGTCGGGGGTCACGGCGGCCCGGGCCGTCCCGGGTGTGGGGTCGGCTCTGCGGATCAGGAAGGCGACGGCGGCGTCGACCCGCGCCGCGCCGGCCTGCGGCCCGCCGTCCTGCAGTTGTGCGTGGGCGTCGAGCGGCCGGGTCTCGGTCGCCAGGTCGACGCCGAGCAGCAGCACCTGGTCCATGCCGTCGTCGAGGATGGTGTCGACGAGGTCGAGGGCTTCGCCGCGCAGGTCGCCGCGGAGGGCGACGCAGGTGGTCGGTCCGGTGATGGCGTAGTCGCGGGCCACCACGCCGAGGATCGTCGTCGGCACCGATTGGTAGAACAGCAGCGGGTTGGCCACCCGCCCGGACGTCAGCAGCTTGCTGCCGAGATCGGCGGTGACGGTGTCGCCGTAGAGGGTCGCCAGCACCAGGCCGGTGCGCGCGCCCTCGTCGCCGAAGGCCTCGCCGCCCGTGACACCGGCCAGGCAGCGGTCGATGACGGACTTGATCAGCGGGCTGAAGGCCGACTCCACGAAGCCGGGCACCCGGCCCGGTTCGACGGGCTCGACCGTGAGGGCGCCGGCCGTGACGCCGGACGGCACGACGAGCGCCTCGGAGACCAGGAGTCGTTCGGTACGCGTGTCGATCATGCTCGCTCCAGGAGCAGCGCCGTGTTGGCCCCGCCGAAGGCGGAGTTGGTCGAGATCGCGCGCCGCAGACTCTGCCGACGGGGGCCGTCGGTCACGTAGTCCAGGTCGAGCGCGGGATCGGGCGTGGTGAAGTTGGCTGTCGGCGGCACGATTCCGTGGGTGAGGGCCAGCAGGGTGATCACGGCCTCCACGGCTCCGGCGCCCTCCAGGGTGTGTCCCGTCGTGCTCTTGGTCGAACTGACGGGCAGGTGCGCGGCCCGGTCCCCGAACACCCGGCGCAGCGCGGCGGTTTCGGAGGTGTCGTTGGATGCGGTGCCCGTGCCGTGCACATTGACGTAGTCCACGGCGTCGGGGCCGAGCCCCGCGACGCGGAGCGCGGACTCCATCGCCGTCGCGGTACCGCGGCCTTCGGGGTGCGGCCGGCTGGCGTGGTAGGCGTCGGAGGAGATGCCCCAGCCCGCGATCCGGGCGAGCACGTTCGCGCCCCGCGCGGCCGCACTGGCCTCGGACTCCAGCATCAGGCACGCCACTCCGTCGCCGAGCAGCAGCCCGGTGCGGTCCTTGGAGAAGGGGCGGACGTGGCCGTCCTTGGCGAAGGCGCGGGCCGAGTCGAACTTGGCGAACAGCTCCCGCTCGACCAGGTAGGACCCGCCGGCGAGCAGCGCGTCGGCCCGTCCCCGGCTGATGAGGCGGCTGGCGTGGATGATGCTGTCGGCGGAGGCCACACAGGCGTTGAGGAAGGTCATGCGCAGTGGCCCCACGCCGAGCGCGTCCCCCACACCGTGGGAGAGCTGGCCGGGCACGCTGTCCTTCAGGAACGCCGTGTCGGGCGTGTCCGCACCGTCGGCCAGCGAGCCCCAGTACCGGGTGATCGGCCGGTAGTCGCCCTGGCTGCCGACGAGCACGCCGGAGATCTTCGACTCGGCGATGCCCGCCATGTCGATCGCGGCCCGGGAGCAGGCCACCAGGGCGTCGTGCTGACGCGGCGGCGGATCGCCCGCGAAGCTCACCTCGGGGATCTCCGGGCCGCTGCCGTCGTATACGGCCGCCGACTTGCACCGGAACGGCGAAATATCGAACCGGTCCACTTCGCGGAATGCCGGACGGCCCGAGAACACCCCGTCGAGCAGTGCCTTCTCGCCGAAACCGAAAGCGGTGAAGACGCCGAAACCCGTGACGACGACGCGCTGGGATTCCGTCATCGGCCGTCTCCTGACGCCGCGGTGACTCCTTCGGTCAGCGCGTTGACATATTCGGCGATCCGGTTGATGCTGGAGAAATCCTCGGCCCGGACTTCCCTGAGGTCGAGTTCGACGCCGAAGTCGGTGCGCAGGCTGTGGTCCAGCCAGGCGAGCGAGAAGGAGTCGACCAGGATTTCCGAGTCGTCCTCGATGTCCTCCACGCCGGCCAGCGTCTTGCCGTCGACGAGGATCCTCCGGATGTCGTTGGATGTGATCACCGGGAACCACTGTTCTCCGCGCTCGCGCCGGCGGCCACTGCCGAACGCTGCCTGACGACCTCGTCGATGAACTCCCCGAGCGTTCCGTTGATCAGCAGCTCCAACGCCTCGTCGGAGAACTCGATGTCGTACTCCCGTTCGAGGTGGACCGTCACCTCGAGAATGCCGATCGACTCGAGTCCGAGACCCTCCGGGCCGATCGAGGTGTTCAGGTCGACGTCGTCGTCCAGTTCCAGGCCGACGGTGTCTTCCATGATGTGGGTCACGAGTGCGAGTATTTCTTGCCTCTCCGCTTCCTGGCTTTCTATGGGCATCTCTGCCCCTCCTTCGCTTCGATGAGACGGGTGTGAAAAAGGCGGATGTGAAAACCGCGGTGTGAAAACCGCTGGGTCAGCGCAGGACGTCGCGCAGCGCGTCGGCGAACGTCTCCACGTCGGCCAGGGAGTTGTAGTAATGCGGGGAGACGCGCACGGCGAATTCGACGCCCGCGGTGCGCATGTACAGGGGTGTGTGACTGCCCTGTGCGATCCACACGTTGACCCCGCGCGCTCGCAGCTCGGCCCGGATCCGCTCGGGCGACACCCGGTCGTGGGTGAACGTGACGATGGCGGCATGCCGGGAGCCGGGGTCCACCAGCCGCGTCCCGGGCAGCTCCTCGATCGCCGCACGTACGGCGTCGCGCAGCGGGCCGGGGCCGCCGTCGGTGCGGGCGAGATGGTGACGGACCGCCGCGTCGAGGCCCATGACGCCCGCGCTGCCGCGCTCGGCGTACTCGAACCGGCGGGCGCTGCTGGTGTTCACCTCGTAGTCGTCGTCCGCGACCATGTCGGCGATGTGCAGGTCGTGGAAGGGCAGCGAGACCTGGGCGCGCAACCGGGGCCCGATCGCGGCGAATCCGGTGCCGCGCGGCCCGCGCAGGAACTTGCGTCCCGCGCCGGTGAGCAGGTCGCAGCCGATGGACGCGACGGAGACCGGCAGCTGCCCCACCGACTGGCAGGCGTCGATGCCGTAGAAGCACCGCCAGGGCGCGAGGATCTTCCCGATCTCCTCGACCGGTGTGACGATCCCGCACCCGGACGGCACATGAGGTACGGCGACGAAGGCGACGTCGTCACCGATGTGCGCGCTCATCCACTCCAGGTCCAGGTCGCCGTCGGCCACCAGCGGTACGACCTCGATGGTGAGGCCGAAGCGGCGGCGCAGCTCGGTCCACAGGATGAGGTTGCCGGCGTACTCGTACGGCGTCACCCAGACCCGGTCACCGGAGGTGAACGGGAGGTGGGACACCACCGACGACCAGGCGCGGGTGGCGCTGTCGAAGAGGGCGATGTCGTCGGCGGGGGCGTCCAGTGCGCGCCCGAGCGTCTCGTACACCCCGTGTTCGAGGGTGTCCGCGTGGCGCTGCTCGGCCTCGTAGGCGCCACCCCGCGCCTCTTCGGCCAGATAGCCGGTCATGGCCTGGGTCACGGCCTCGGGCATGAGCCCCGCGCCCGCGTTGTTGAAGTGGATGGGCATGCGCCAACTCCGTTGGGTCAGGAGACAGGAGCGGGTTCCGGCTCGGGCTCGGTCAGCCAGAGGTGGGAACTGCGCCGGACGGTGACGATCAGGACGAGCGCGCTACCGACGGCGGCGCCGACCACGTACCACGGGGTCGCCGCGTGGCCGCCTGCCGTGAGCATCAGGCTCAGCTGGGGCACGGCGATCAGGCCCACGTTGACGCCCGCCGAGTAGAGCCCCATGTTGCGGCCGGTGACGGACGGGTCGGAGACCTCGCTGACGTAGTGCAGGAGCGCCGGGAAGACGATCATCTCGGCCGCGGTCCACAGCAGCGTCGCGCCCACCAGCGCGGGGCCCGAACCGGACAGGCCCATCAGCGCGAAGCCCGCGCCGGCCAGCAGATAGCCGACCAGCAGCGAGGCGTAGTGGCTCACGTTCCGCATCGCCGTGTTCAGCGGCACCTCGAAGAGCACGATGGCGCCGGCGTTGACGAAGAAGATGATGCCGGCCCAGAAGCTGTCGAGGCCGCGCTCGTGGATCACGTAGGCGCTGAGGAAGGTCGGCGGCAGCGCGTACGCGAGATGGATCGGGAGAGCCAGCAGGAAGATCGTCCAGAACCGGGTCTCGCCCTTGAGGGTCGGCGCCACCATGCGCCCCCGGACCTGCTTCTCCCCCGCCGCCACGGCCCCCTTGGAGGTCCGCAGGGTGAGGAACACGGCGGTCGCGAGGACGACACAGGCGTTGATGAGGAACAGGCCGGCCGGGCGCCAGGCGAACACGAGTCCGCCCAGCGCCGGTCCGAGGCCCATGCCGACGTTGATGGCGAGCCGGTTGCAGGAGAAGGCGACCTTGCGGTCGCTCTCCCGCGAGTACCGCACAGTCTCCGCGTACGCGGCCGGTGTGAACGCCTCGTAGAAGAAGCCCCAGACGAGGGTGCCCACCGTGAGCAGCGCGGCGCTTTCCGCGAGCGGAAGGATCAGCACCAGCGCCGCGTTGCCCACCAACCCGCTGATCATCACGGTCCGCGCGGACACGAACCGCAGGACCGGCCCGGCCGCGATGTCGGCGGCCAGCGCGCCGACGCCATAGGCGCCGACGATCGAGCCCACCTGCCCCGCGGAGTAGTCGTTCTGTGCCACCAGATAGGCGGACAGGAACGGGAACGCCATGGTTCCGGACCGGAAGAGCAGGGTGGTGATGAACAGGGTACGCAGTTCGGGCGCGAGCCCGCGGACCGCGTGCAGAGTGCTGCGCAGCATCAGACGAGGTACACCTTGTCCTTCAGTTCCTGGAGGCGCTTGTAGTCGTCGAGGACGGCTTCCTGGGTGACCCCCGTCATGAAGATCCTCAGGGGGCTGGTGAGGAGGTCGACGGTACGGCGGACCCGGCCGCCCACCGGCACCTTCACGCTCGGCAGGAACACGGTGGGCAGGGCGGCGATCTCCCGGACGACGGTCTCGTCGATCGCCTTGACCTCGCCTTCCTGTGCGCTGGGCGCGTTGTAGACGACGGCAGGCTGGCGCCGGGTGTAGACGCGGTCGCCGTAGCGCTCCAGGAACTCCTGGGGCCGCATGTAGGACAGGGCGATCAGGTCGGCCTGGTTGTGGCCGAGGCAGACCTGGTGGAAGTCCGGGTTCATGTCGCCGTTGAGCCGGGCGCCGATCTCCACCAGCGCCGGGCCGTTGGAGGTCATCTTGACCTCGGTGTGGGTGGGCCCGAAGCGGATGTTCATGGCCTCGAGGACCTGGTCCACGTAGGCGATCAGCTCGGGCACGGGGAACTCGTCGGCCGGCAGCAGCACATCCTTGTCGTAGATGTTCTTGCCGTTGACGAGCGTCTTCTCGTACTTCCAGACACCGCAGACGAAGCGGTGGCCGTCGTGGCTGACGGTGTCGACGATGTACTCCTCGCCGTCCAGGTAGGACTGGATGAGCACCTCGCGGTTGGGCAGGTCGAAGATGTCCCGCGCGGCCAGCACCTGCTGGGCGGCCTCGCGCACCTCGTCCGCGGTGTTGCAGATGAACACGCCGTCGGTGGAGGCGGAGCTGAGCGGCTTGATGACCACGGGGTAGGTGCCGTGCGCCTCGGCCCAGTCGACGAGGGCCTGCGGGTCGTCGCTCTTGAACTGGTCCGCGCAGTGCAGGCCCGCGGCCCGCAGGACCTCGATCATCTCGTACTTGTCCCGGCGGGCGGCCGACAGGCGCGAGCCGTTGCTGGCCGTGCCCATCAGCTCGCTGAGCCGGTCGGAGAGCGGCACTCCGGGCTCCTGCCCGGCGAGCACGGCGCTGACGCCGTGCGAGCGCAGCTCCTTGACGATCTGCTCCTCGTCCTCGAAGACGAGGTCGGCGATGTAGTCGGCCGTGTTGGGCAGCAGCATCGAAGTCATCCACTCCGGCGTGCTGCGGACATGGACGACTTGGGCACCCAGGCGGGTGAAGGCCGCAGGAAGGAAGTTTCCTGTGGAATAACCGTCGACGATGGCGGCAACAGGCGGAGTGGAGGACAACGGACTACCTTCTTTCGGGTTGGAGCAGGTCGTGCTCGCGGGTGGGAACCTCGCGGGTCGGTACGCGAGGGTCAGTACTCGCGGATGAGTACGCGCTGATCAGTACTCGGAGCCGAAGCGAACCCGCTCCGGTTCGTACAGGTCGGCCAGAGCGGTCAGGGCGACCGGCGGGTACTCGGCGAGGCGGTGCAGGAAGTGCAGCCACCAGTTCTGCCCGTACACCGTGGCCACGCGGCACGGGATGCCGCGGTCCTTGTGTGCCTTGAGCAGGGGCGGGCGGCAGCCGTGCAGCATCTCCAGCTCCTCGACGCGCTCCAACAGCCCACGGCTGTCGAGCAGTTCGAGAAGCGTGGCGTCGTGGGTGGCCACGGCCACGGGGTTGCCGTGGTCGAGGATGCGCTCCAGGATCCGGGCGTAGCGGTCGTTCAGCTCGGTGCCGCGGGGCAGGGCGACGTCCGTGGCCTCGTTGTACACGCCCTTCACCAGGCGGATCTTGCGGCCGAGCGGCAGGACGGTGGCGAGGTCGTCCTCGGTGCGGTGCAGATGGGCCTGGAGGGTCAGGGCGACGTTCTCGTGGTCCTCGGCGAGGCCCTTGAAGACCGTGAGGATGTCGTCCACGAAGGACGAGCGCTCCATGCTGATGAGGATGCCGATGCCCTGCGGGGCGGCGGCCTTGAGCAGGGCGGCCGTGTTGTCCGCGCCGGTCTGGGGCGAGATGAGGGAGCCGACGTTCGACAGGTCGAAGCCGAGCTGGGTGGGGGTGGCGAGGCCGGCGCTCTGGTGACGCTCGATCAGCTTGAGGTACTCGTCGACGACATCGCGCACCTCGTCGGCGTTGCGGGCCTCCTCGCCGACGAACTCGACGCCGGTCCGGTAGCCCTTGGCCTCCAGGACCGGGAGCCGCTCGAAGAGGCCGTCTTGGTCGGCGGCGACTATGTAGCGGTTGGCGGCCGGTGCGAGCAGGGCGGCCATCAGCGGGTTGTCCACGAAGGCGCTACGGCAACGGGTGTCCGCGGCCAGCTTCTTGAGGCCGTTGGTGGCCAGGCGCAGCAGTTCGGGGTCCAGAGCTGCGGCCGCCTGGGCGTCCACGACGTGGCTCATGTGGGGGTGTCCTCTCGGAAGAAGCGACGGGGCTGGGTCAGGCGGCGGTGACGACCCGGGCGAGGGCGGCCGCCTCGGCGAACGTGCCGCCGTCGATCTCGGTGGGGTCGCCTCCGTTGCGACGCCAGTCGCGGTACTTCGAGGCGTAGCTGATGAGGGTCTCCTGGTTCTCGCGGCCCCGGGAGCGGGTCAGGACGCCGGCCCACAGGCCGTCCCAGCGGGCGTAGGCGGTGTCCTCCAGGAGGACCTGGTGGGCCCGCTTCATGTTCCAGAACGGCACGCCGGTGTTGAGGTGGTGCACCAGGTGGTAGTTGTCGTGGTGGCGTCCCAGCAGGAAGCGCTCGATGGCCCAGCCGTGGCGGTTGCGGGTCATGAGGATCTGCTTGTTCTCGCTCTCCGGCAGCGGGTAGTGCTCGGCCAGTTCCGAGAGCCAGCCGACCGCGATCGCGGTGGTGAAGAGCGGGACGAACCAGAACAGCAGCAGCTCGATCAGCCAGCCCTGCCAGGCGCACAGGCCGATGATGGCGGCCCACTGCACCAGCAGGAGGACGCGCTCCGTGGAGAGCCGGATGGGCATGGAGACCGCGACGTCCTTCGGGCTGAAGAAAATACGGTCCCGAATGACGTAGCCGGCGTATTCGAGGGTCCGCATGCCGAACACGGCGAGCGCGATGTTCTTGAGGAAGAACTTCTTGTCGGAGATGCGGTGGTCGTAGATTCCCACGCCCACGTGGAAGTTGTAGTCGGGGTCCTTCTCCGGATCACCCAGGTAACGGTGGTGGAAACCTATGTGGGAATTCCGGTACGGGTTGTACAGATGCAGCACCAGGTATCCCGAGAAGACGGTGCCCAGTGTTACGTTGAGGCGCTGATTCTTGGTGAGAACCTTGTGTGAAGACTCGTGCAGGAGATTGACGAACGCCCGCTGGGTCGACCCGATGAGAATGGCGGCGATCGGGTAGAACCAGTACGACACTCCGACGCACAGGTAGACCGAGGCGGCGACCAGCAGGTAGTCGCACAGGATGGCCAGCGGTGCGTGGTGGTTGTCCAGCTCGCAGAGCTGTTTGAGACGCTTGCGAACTCCTCGGTCGAGCCGGCTGAAGTCCAGACTCAGATCTTCTGCACTTTCCAGTTCTTCACCACTCGCGTTTGCTGCACTTTGAGCAGGCAAGGTCACGTCCCCCAGACAAAGAAATGGACATGCCGCAGCGCAGGTCTATGCGCCGAAACATGAAAAAGAAGCCCGTTCAGGCCTGACAGGCCATACCACCGGACTGCATCCGGGATGCGTCAGACAGGGGCGGTCTGCAAGGGGACCACAGGTGAACCCTGGGAAAAGAAATCCTTGACACTAACAACCCCCGTTGGTGGCGCCTTCGCTTGAGTCAAACACGCTCGACAGTCCGGTTACAAGGGCGAAACTTCGCACCTCGGCAGCCTGCGGCCGGATACTGACTCAAACCCATTCTCGGTCAGCGGAATATATGCTCTTTAAATGACACAAAACAAGCCGTGCGCGGGCGCGACGATGGCGTAATCCTTCCTTCAGGGGTGGCTGCGGCAGCCCCGCGGTGCCGCACGACGTCGATGGTCATCCCTCCCGCGCCCTCCGCCCCCATAAGCAGAGTCGATGGCCATAAGCGATGCCGGGGCGGGGGTTATGCTCCGGTGATGCCCACGACGCTTGCCATGCTGCGCGCCTTCGCCGCCGTCGCCCGTACGGGTTCGTTCCAGCGGGCGGCCGACTCCCTCAAGGTGCGGCAGCCGGCGGTGAGCGACGCGATCCGCCGCCTGGAGTCCGAGGCCGGCCGGCCGCTCTTCAGCCGCACCCGCGACGGCGTGCATCTCACCGACTTCGGGCGGCAGTTGCTCGCCGACGCCCTCGCGGCCGTGGACGCGGCCGACCAGGTCGACGCGCTGCTCGCGGACCGCAGGCCGAGTCTCACGATCGGCTTCATGGGGGAGGCGGCCGGCCGCCGCACCTCGTGGCTGATGAAGCTCGTCCGGGACGAGACCAACGCCGACATCACCCTGCGCCGCTACGACTACGCCGACCCGAGCTGCGGTCTGACGTCCGGTCAGTCCGACCTCGCCATCGTGTGGCCGCCGCTGGACGACCCCACGATCCGGAGCCTGACGGTGGCCAGCGACCGGCGGGCCGTCGCCCTCCCCCTGGACGATCCCCTGGCCGGCCGTGACCGCGTCGAACCCTCCGAACTGGCCGGGCGTACCTGGGTCGTTCCCCTCTCCGAGGACCGGGCCTGGGCCGAGTTCCGCACCCCGCAGGCCGTGGGCATCACCGACCTGCGCGACATGGTGATGTCGGGGTCCATCGAGGAGACCCTCGAACTCGTCTCCGTCGGCCGCGGCGTCGCGCTGGTCTCGGAGAGCACCGACGAGCACTACGCCCGGGCCAACGTGGTCATCGTGCCCCTGTCCGGGAACATCCACTGCTCGACCGCGCTCGCCTGGCGCAGCGCCGACCGGAGGGCCGTGGTACGACGGGTCGCCGAGGCGGCGCTCGACGCGACCGAGCCCTGAGGGTCCTGCATCGATCGTCTCCTCGTCTACGTGCGGTCGCATACGGATGTCACCCGGCTCAGGTTCTCCGCGCATGGCGTCGGAGGCGTCGAAGCAGTGGACCGCCTTGGGGTCGAGGAGGGTCCGGGCCAGGGAGCGGCGCCAGTCGGGGGTGGAGTCACCGGCCGTCGGCTGCGCGTGAGCGCTGACGGAGAGGCCGGCTTCCTCGGTGCTCCACGCCCGCTGGGTCTCGGCGGAGGCGAGGTGCCGGATCAGGTCCTGCGCCTGCGGAGTGGCGTGCGGCAGGGCGACCAGGTCGCCGGAGACCTCCCAGGCGTCGTCCGTGGTGGCGCCGGGAATGAGGCGGGCCGAGTGCTCGTAGCGGCCGCGCGCCTCCCTCCACGGATCCAGGTTGCGGATGAAGGAGGCCTGGTGCTCCAGGGTGCACTGGGGCGGATGCATCCTAACCAGCTCGGACGCCTCTTGGTACTCGGTCCGCAGCGCGCGCAGGACCAGATCCCTGGATCCTCCGGCGCCGACCATGGTCCCCCAGGTGGTCCAGGCCCCCTTCACCTCCTTGGACTGCCAGGGCAGCAGGCCCCGCGCCCAGCGCTCGTAGGTGCCGGGGCCGTACCGCTGCAGCAGGATGTCCTCGATCCAGTCGGTGCCGGGCCAGCCGCTGGTGGCGCCCGAGCCCATGTACCAGACCATGCTCTTGAGGTCGGCCTTGAGCGGGAACCAGTACACGTGCCCTTTCCTGGGGGTTACCCAGGACTTGCTGAAGTCGCCCTGTGGGATGAGCTTCTCGAGCGGCCGCAGCTGCCGCTTGGGCGGAGCGAAGCTCGCGGTGTAGACGCAGGCCGAGCAGCGGTCGCCGATCGCGCGGACCGCGCCCAGTTCGATGACCTTGATCGCCCGTCCGAAGTGGATGACGTTGGCGGGCTTCATGTCGCAGTAGAGCAGCCCGCGTTCGTGCATGTACTGCAGGGCGCCGAGGATCTTGCAGCCGTAGCTGAGGACATGGTCGAGGCGGGGGCGGCCCTGGAAGATCCGCTCGGCGTCGTCGGCGTGGCCGGCGACCAGGTCGTCCTTGTCCAGTTGGGGCAGGAAGGAGTAGGGGGTGCCGCAGCGGGGACATCGACCGGTGGCTCGGGCGGGCTGGCCGCCGTAGCCGACGCCGATGGTCATGGTGCAGCCGTTCGCGCCGCAGCGGCGGCCGCCGGTGGGCGGCCGGGGGTCCTCGACGAGCCCGCCCTCGGGGCCGGGGACGTCGGGCAGCAGGACCAGTCCGTGCTGGTCGAGTTCGCCGACTCCGGCGACGGCGTGGGTGGGCTGCGGGCCGGGCGGCTCCTCGGCGCCGGGGCCGGTCGGCGGGGGCGCGGGCTCGGTCCGTGGTTCGGACTGCCGCTCGGACCGCTGCTCGGTCCGTGGCTCCAGGTGCCGGTGTCCGCAGGTGTCGCAGAAGCCGGTGCCCATGATGCGGCCCGCGCAGCCGGGCCGGATGCACGAGGTCATGGGGTGCCGTCCCTTCCGGTCGCCGCGCCGGAGCAGAAGCCGACGAACCGCCGGGCGGCGGTCTCCGCCTCGTCCACGTCGCAGGGGCTCTGCCTCAGCAGCGACAGGGCGAGTTCGTAGCGCCGGTAGGCCTCCATGACCCGGTCGCCGCCCTGGGCCGCGGCCCGTTCCCGGCACAGCGGCCACTCGGCGGAGACCCGGCCGAGGAGTTCCTCCCGGCGGCGCAGCCGGTCGTCGAGGACCGAGATCGCCTGTTCCAGGCGCCGGCGGCGGCGCTCGGCGGTGTCCTCGAAGGTGAACAGCAGGTCGGCGTGGCGGGGTTCCCGCTCCCGCTCGGGGGTGTGGGCGATCCAGGCGAGCAGCATCCGGGTGCGCCGCACGCCGGCCTCGGCCTGGTCCAGCAGCTGCCGGGTGCCGGGGTCCACCGCCACGCGGTCCCGGCGTTCGTCGAGCGCGGGCCCCAACTCGTCGACGATGTGGTCGAGTTCGCGGTGCAGCCGGGTCCAGCGGGTGCGCAGCGGACGCTGGACGAAGGATTCGGCGGCCTGGGCCGCGCGGCCGCCGCGGCGGAAGACCAGGAGCAGCCGGGCCCCCTGCCGGGCGAGCCGGCCCAGCAGACCGAGCAGGGCGTCGGGTTCGGCGGCCTGGTCGACGCCGACCAGGACGGCGGCGAGCGGGACGCGCAGGGCGCCGAGCCGTTCGGGCCGGGGGTCGCCGCGGATGCCGAGCCGCTCGGCGATCCGGTCCATGACCTGACCGACCGTCATGTCCTTGACGTCCAGGGCGAGATCGTGGCCGCCGACCGGGGGCACGGTCTCGGGCGGGTCGTGGCTGAAGGCGCTGGTGTTCTGCTGGGTGCGCAGCTCCCGGTCGGCCAGGGTGACGGCGCGGGTGAGGGTCCAGGCGCGCGGGCTGCGGGCCGGGACGACGGTGACGAGCACCGGCCAGCCCTCGCCCCGGAACCAGCAGGCGAGTTCGGTGGCGAACGGGACGTCGAGCCGGGCGGCGGCGCCCGTCGCGCCGGGGCGCAGCGCCGGGTCGACGGCTTCGGCGCCGTCGCTCCAGGCGGCGGCCTGCGGCAGATGGCTCAGGATGGTCTCGGTGGGGCTCATGCAGCTGAAGACGGAGCCCGGGCCCTCGTCGACGCGGAGGACGATCCCGATGACCTCGTCGGTCTCGTGGTCGACCACTCCCCCGCCGCTGAAGCCCGGGGCGGCCGGCTCGCCCAGGGTCTGCGGGCGCAGCTGCACCTGGTGGTCCCGGCCGCGGGCGGCTACCAGGGTGGCGCCGTGCCAGCGGCCGCCGTCGTCGCCGCCGCCGTCCAGGAAGCCGTACATGCTCACCGGTCCGTGCGGTGAGGCGAGCCGGTAGAGCCGGGCGGTGTGTTCGGCGGGCAGCGGGTCCGCCAGCCGCAGCAGGGCCAGGTCGCCGCTGCGGTCGCCGAAGGCGTCCTTCCGCTGCGGCACGTGCTCGTCCGCCCGGACCGTGGCGGCCACGCCGGGTACGCCCGGCACGCCGACGAAGTGGACGACGTAGGGCCGGCCGGGCCGGACGACATGGGCCGCCGTGAGCACCCGGTCAGGAGCGAGGAGCACCCCCGCGCCGAGCACCCGCCCGTCCTCTTCCTCGATGCGAGCCACCCAAGGTGGCGTCCGTAAGCGCGACTTGACGGCTCGCTCCCCCGTGCGCGTCATGTCACGAGAGGTTACTCCGCGTGCCCTTCCGGGACCACTGGTGTGCACGGGGTTGTCGCGGACGGGCGGGACGGGGGCGTCCGTACCGGACTCCTCGCCGGGTCCGGCGTCACCGCGCGCGGGCCTCCCATCCGGTCCATCTCCGCACGGTGACGGCGATCACCGGGCCGCCCGGCGGGTGGTCCCGGTACTGCGGGTACTTCGCGCACAGCAGCCGTACGGCGGTCTCGTGGGCGTGGCGTACGGCCGGTTCGGCCGCGTCGGGCGGCAGGACGTGGGCCTCGCCGTCGGCGCGGACCCACCACAGCTGGTCCCAGTTCTCGTCGTAGGCGTCCGCGAGCAGGCACACCGACGGGTGTGCGGCGATGTTGCCCAGCCGCTTGAGGCGGGCGGTGGTCTTGGGTTTGTGGTCGACGGCGGTCACGAGCCGGTCGGTGCCGTCGACGGCGTGCCCGGCGAAGACCACCGGCACCAGGTGCGGGCGACCCGCCGCGTCCACCGTGGCCAGCCGGGCCACCCGCGCGGCACCGAACCGGCGCCGTGCCTCCGCCGCGTCCAGTGCGGGCATCCTCGCTCCTCGGCGTTCAGCGCGCGTGCAGTGCGTCGAGCACGTCGAGCACGTCCGCGTCGGTCAGCTGGCCGAAGTCGGCGTACCACTGGCCGACGGCGCTGAACCCGGCCGGGCGGTGCGGGCACACGATGACGTCGGCCTCGTCCGCGAGCAGGTCGAGGGAGTCCGGGGCGCCGACCGGGACGGCCAGCACGACCCGGGCCGGGGCCCGGCGCCACACATGGCGCAGGGCGGCGCGGGCGGTGGCGCCGGTGGCCAGGCCGTCGTCGACGACGATCACCGTACGGCCCTTCAGCTCCGGCGGCGGGCGGTCGCCGCGGTAGCGGTGCTCGCGCCGGGCCAGCTCGGCCCGTTCCCGCTCCACGGTCGGGCGGAGCCGTTCCTCGGTCAGGCCCAGGCGGTCGAGGGTGTCCGAGTCGAAGAGGGGCGGGTCGTCGGCGGCGAGGGCGCCGACGGCGAACTCCTCGTGGTGCGGGGCGCCGATCTTGCGTACGACGAGCACGTCGAGCGGGGCGTCGAGGGCGCGGGCGACGGGCGCGGCGACGGCGATCCCGCCGCGGGGCAGGGCCAGGACGACGGGGTCCGGAAGCTCGCCCTTGTCGCGCAGGTCGCTCAGCAGGCCGGCGAGTCTCCGTCCGGCCTCGGCGCGGTCCCGGTAGTGCATGGGCCCGTCCTCTCGCCGGGGTTCCCTCCCCCGTACCTCCATGGTGCTACGGCGGCCGGACCTGCGGTTGGAACACCTCACAGATAATCGAACTCATGAGCTATACACAGAGTGTATAGTCCCGGCATGCCTCTTTCGACTTCGACCGAGATGAACCCCGCCCCGCAGCACGCGCACATGAAGATGCGCACGGGGCGCCGAAGGTTGCGTCTGACCGCGCTCGCCTCGGCCGCCGCCTGTCTGGCGCTGACGCTGTCCGGCTGCGCGGAGGTCGACACGACCGCGCCGAGCTCGGCGCGGGCCGATGCGGCACACGGGGCACCGGCCCGCTTCGGGTCCGTCGACTGCCGCGAGGCCAAGTGCATCGCGCTCACGTTCGACGCCGGGCCCAGCGAGAATTCCGCGCGGCTGCTGGACATCCTCAAGGAGAAGAAGGTCCCGGCGACCTTCTTCCTGCTCGGCGCACGGCACATCGAGAAGTACCCGGAGCTGGTCAAGCGGATGGCGGCCGAGGGCCACGAGGTGGCGAGCCACACCTGGGACCACAAGATCCTCACCCGGATCTCGGACACGCAGATACGCGAAGAGCTGAAGCGGCCCGACGACGCGATAGAGCGGCTCACCGGGCACAGGCCCACGCTGATGCGCCCGCCGCAGGGCCGTACGGACGCCGACGTGCACAAGATCGCGAAGCAGGAGGGCCTCGCCGAGGTGCTGTGGAGCGTCACCGCGAAGGACTACACGACCAACGACTCCGCGCTCATCACCAAGCGAGTCCTCGCCCAGGCGTCCCGGGACGGGATCATCCTGCTGCACGACATCTACAAGGGCACCGTGCCCGCCGTGCCCGGCATCATCGACGCCCTGAAGGCGCGCGGCTACGTCTTTGTGACGGTCCCTCAGCTCCTGGCACCCGGCAAGGCCGAGCCGGGGAAGGTGTACCGGCCCTAGGGGGGTGTCCTCTGGATCAGAACACCACGGACCAGCCTTCGCGCGCGGCCTGTTCGGCGGTGTACGAGACACCGTGGACCTTGAGGCCGGCCGCGTCCAGGAGGGTGATCTCGCCGCCATGGTCGGTGAGTCGGGTGCCGTCGGTGATCGGGACGGCGAGGCTGGCGCCCGGTGCGAGGGGGGCCGTGGCGGACACCGGCATGCCCTGGCCCACGCGGGCGACGAGGCTCCAGCCGGTCAGATCGACCGGGTCGGGCGAGGCGTTGAGGAGGGTGACGGTCTCCGCCTCGGGGGCGGGGCCCTTCGGGTTGACGAGCGCCGCCACGATCCGCACGGGCCGGGTGCCGGGCTCGGGCCGGCTGCCGTCGACCTTGCGGAGGGCGTGTCCGGTGGTGTCGTCGGTGTGCCAGGACTGGCTCTGGAAGGCGAGGAAGATGCCGACCCAGCGGGACTGTCCGGGGAAGTGCAGGAGCAGTCCGCCGTCCTGCCAGACGCCATCGTCGCCGCTGAAGCGGCCGCTGTTGCCCTGGTTCATATGGATGTCGTGGACGCCGTTGCCGGGCAGGAAGCCGAACACCTTGTCCTTGACGGCCGGTTCGGGCCCGAAGCGGGCGCCGAAGAGATACAGGCGCGCCTGAGCGTCGTCGATCGCGCGCTGCACGTAGTGGTCGAGGAGGTCCGCGAGGTCATTGTCGGGGCCCGCGACGTCCGGTGGCAGCGTGCGCAGTCCGGCCGGGTCGAAGAGGTTGCCGCGCACGAAGTCCAGGTTCGGCCCGTCTGGGCCGGGCGGCAGCGGGTTCCAGCCGCCGGACAGGTCCTCCAGGCGGGCGGTCACCGGGTGCTTGAAGTCGTCGGCGACCAGGTAGAGCAGGTCGGCCGGCTTCTGCTGGGAGAGCACGTTGACCGCGGCGCGGTAGTGCGTCCCCTGATCGTCGGTGAGATGGATCTGGTAGTGCGGAGTCTCCCTCGCGCCCTCGCGCCGGGTGTCGACGGCGCGGGCGATGAGGACGCCGTAGGTCTTCAGCGGCATGTGGATCAACTCCCCCTGCGGGCGGGGAGGTTGCCCGGCCCATGGCAGGAAGCGTAAGCGGGTGGCGGTCGTCGCTCCGTCCCTCGCACCGACTGTTCGCGGATACGACTCCTCACGGACACCCGGCTGCGCCGAGCGGCGGAGCCGGGGGCGAAGGTGCGGGTGACCGGCGACGATTCCCTACGATCGTGCCGTGCCCTTCTTCTCTTTCGAACGCACCGTGCCTCTCCCCCTCGACGAGGCGTGGCGACGGCTCACGGAGTGGCCCCGCCATGGTGATGTGGTTCCGCTGACCCGGATCACCGTGGTCACGCCCACGCCGACCCGGGAGGGCACGCGCTTCGTGGCCCGTTCGGGCCTCGGCCCCCTCTCCTTCAACGATCCCATGGAAGTCACGGTCTGGCATCCGCCGGTGGACGACGAGCCCGGGCTGTGCCGGCTCGACAAGCGCGGGCGGGTCGTCCAGGGCTGGGCGGAGATCGAGGTCCGCCCCGGGCCCGGGGGCCGCGCCCGGGTGGTGTGGCGGGAGGAACTGCGGGTCCGGTTCCTCCCCCGCTTCTTCGACGGCGTGCTGGAGCGAGCGTCACGCGCGGTGTTCGGACGGGCGGTGAACAGACTCCTCAGACGGGCGTGAGAGGGTGCCGCCCCCGCCGCCCCCCGCCGCCGCTCTCAGCGGTCCTTCGCGGCCCAGTGCTCCGGCCGTGCGACATAGATCCAGTCGAAGCCGTCGTATCCCTCGGTGTCGAGATGCCGCGCCCGGCTGAGTCCGGCGCGCACGGCCACGCGCTGGGAGGCGAGGTTCGCCGGCCGGATACGCGCGATCAGCGGGAGGTCGGGCGCGTGCCGGGACGCCCAGGTGGTGACCGCTGCGGCGGCCTCACCGGCGAAGCCCTGGCCCCAAGCCCCGGTGGCGAAGCGGTAGAAGAGGTTCAGGACCCGCTCCCCGTGCAGTTCCATGGACTTGACTCCGCAGAACCCGACCTGCCGGGCGGAGCCGTGCCGCCGGACCACCCAGTACCCGTATCCGTGCCGCTCCCACTGGGCGTCCCAGCGCCGGTAGAGCGCTTCCGCCTCCTCGAACCGGGCGAGTGCGTCGGAGGGGTTGTGGGTGCATGTCCCGGGATCGCTGTGGACGGCGAGGATCGCGTCGATGTCGGCTTCGCCCGGCCGTCGTAGCGACAGCCGGGCGGTCAGCAGCTCCTCGGCCGTCGTGCTCCCGTCACTCATGTCAAGATCGTAGAACCGGGCGCAGCCGCTCGGAAAGAGCCGTCAGGCCACCGACCCGATCCGCTGTGTCGGCAGGGCCGTCGGGTCGTGGTGGATGGGGATGTGGGCGCCGGTCAGGGACGTCCCGCTGCCGCCGCGGCGGCTGGCGACGATCTCCGCGGCGATGGAGAGTGCCGTCTCCTCGGGCGTACGGGCGCCGAGGTCGAGGCCGATCGGGGAGCGCAGGCGGGCCAACTCCAGCTCGGTGACGCCGACTTCACGCAGGCGTTCGTTGCGGTCGAGGTGGGTGCGGCGGGAGCCCATCGCGCCGACGTAGGCGACCGGCAGGCGCAGGGCCAGCGCCAGGAGCGGTACGTCGAACTTGGCGTCGTGGGTGAGGACGCACAGGACGGTACGGCCGTCGACCTCGGTGCGCTCCAGGTACGTGTGGGGCCACTCGACGACGATCTCGTCGGCCTCCGGGAAGCGGGTGCGGGTGGCGAACACCGGGCGGGCGTCGCACACGGTGACGTGGTAGCCCAGGAACTTGCCGACGCGGGCCAGGGCGGAGGCGAAGTCGATGGCGCCGAAGACGATCATGCGGGGGGCGGGGACCGACGACTCGACCAGGAGGGTGAGCGGGGCGCCGCAGCGGGAGCCCTGTTCGCCGATCTCCAGGGTGCCGGTGCGGCCCGCGTCCAGGAAGGCGCCGGCCTCGGCGGCGACCGTGCGGTCCAGTTCGGGGTGGGCGCCGAAGCCGCCGTCGTGGGAGCCGTCGGTGCGCACCAGGAGGGCGCGGCCCACCAGTTCGGCCGGTCCGGTGACGACCCGCGCGACCGCCGCCGCCTCCCCACGGGCGGCGGCGGCCAGCGCGGCCGCGAGCACCGGCCGGGCGGGACCGTCCGCCCGGACCGGTGTGACGAGGATGTCGATGACGCCGCCACAGGTCAGGCCGACGGCGAACGCGTCCTCGTCGCTGTACCCGAAGCGTTCGAGGACGGTTTCCCCGTCCTCGAGCGCCTGTCGGCACAGCTCGTACACGGCGCCCTCCACGCAACCGCCGGAGACCGAGCCGATGGCCGTGCCGTCGGCGTCCACCGCGAGGGCGGCGCCGGGCCGGCGTGGGGCGCTGCCGCCGACGGCCACCACGGTGGCGACGGCGAAGTCACGGCCCTGCTCGACCCACCGGTTCAGTTCCTCGGCGATGTCCAGCATCTCTCGGTCTCCTTAACGGGGTTGCGTGGAAGGAGCGTCGGTCGGGGCGACTAGTGCACGCCGAGCCAACCCTCGATGGGGTGCAGACCGAAGTAGATCAGGAAGATGACCGTCAGACCCCACATGAAGGCGCCGATCTCGCGGGCCTTGCCCTGGGCGGTCTTGATGGCCACGTAGGAGATGACGCCCGCGGCGACACCGGTGGTGATGGTGTACGTGAACGGCATCAGGACGACGGTCAGGAAGACCGGGATCGCGGTGGCGCGGTCGGCCCAGTCCACGTGCCGGGCGTTCATCAGCATCATGGCGCCGATGACGACCAGGGCGGCGGACGCGACCTCCTGCGGGACGATCGCGGTGAGCGGGGTGAAGAAGAGACAGGCCGCGAAGAACAGGCCGGTGACCACGGAGGCCAGACCCGTGCGGGCTCCCTCGCCGACGCCGGTGGCCGACTCGATGAAGACCGTCTGGCCGGAGCCGCCCGCCACACCGCCGATCGCACCGCCGGCACCGTCGATGAACAGCGCCTTGGACAGGCCCGGCATACGGCCCTTGTCGTCGGCCAGGTTGGCCTCGGTGCCGACGCCGATGATGGTGGCCATCGCGTCGAAGAACCCGGCGAGCACGAGCGTGAAGACGATCATGCCGACGGTCATGGCGCCGACCTTGCCCCAGCCGCCGAACTCGACGTGCCCGAAGAGCGAGAAGTCGGGCATCGAGACCGCGCTGCCGTGCAGTTCGGGGGTGCCGTTCGCCCACTGCTTGGGGTCGATGACGCCGAGCCCGTTGAGGACGGCGGCGACGATCGTGCCGGAGATGATGCCGATGAGGATGGCGCCGGGGATGTTCCGGGCCTGCAGCATGAAGATCAGCAGGAGGGTGCCGGCGAAGAGCAGCACCGGCCAGCCGGCGAGTTCGCCCGCCGGGCCGAGGCTGACGGGGGTGTGCTCGCCCTGGTGCACGAAGCCGGCCTTGTAGAAGCCGATGAGGGCGATGAAGAGGCCAATGCCCATCGTGATGCCGTGCTTGAGCGCGAGCGGAATCGCGTTCATGATCATCTCACGCAGGCCGGTGACGACCAGCAGCATGATGACGACGCCGTACATCACGCACATGCCCATGGCCTGCGGCCAGGTCATGTTGGGGGCGACCTGCGAGGACAGGACGCCGGAGACGGAGAGGCCGGCGGCGAGCGCGAGCGGCACCTTGCCGACGAAGCCCATCAGCAGCGTGGTGAAGGCCGCCGCGAACGCGGTCGCGGTGATGACGGCCTTCTGGCCGAGCGTGTCCCCGCCCACGTCCTTGCCGGACAGGATGAGCGGGTTGAGCAGGAGGATGTAGGCCATCGCCATGAAGGTGGTGATGCCGCCGCGGACCTCTCGCGAGACCGTGGACCCTCTCTTGGATATGTGGAAGTACCTGTCGAGCCAGGCACGCCCGGCCGAAACGCGGCTGCCATCGCCCGCGTCGTCGGCTGCGGTCCTGGGCTCCACTGACTGCTGGGTCATGGGCCATCTCCCAAGGTTCAAAGGGGCACCCGTACAACCGCCCTGACGGTCACGGGATTTGGGGAATGGACGACCCGGGGGACGGCCCGAGACGAACGAATTTCCTGGTACTTCAAGGACCGCGAGCGGTGCGGAACTCAAAGAGGTTCCTCCGGGCGACGCGGCGGAGTGTGTGACGTTCCCTCACGCCGCCCGGAGAGCTTGGGTGTTACGCGGTCCCCGTCAGGTGCTCGGGCCGTACCGGAGTGCGGTTGAGCTCCAGCCCGGTCGCGTTCCGGATCGCCGCGAGGACGGCCGGAGTGGACGACAGGGTGGGGGCTTCGCCGATGCCGCGCAGCCCGTACGGGGCGTGGTCGTCGGCGAGTTCGAGCACGTCGACCGGGATGGTCGGCGTGTCGAGAATCGTGGGGATGAGGTAGTCCGTGAAGGAGGGGTTCCTGACCTTCGCGGTCTTCGGGTCGACGATGATCTCCTCCATCACCGCCACGCCCAGGCCCTGGATGGTGCCACCCTGGATCTGGCCGACGACGGAGAGCGGGTTGAGGGCCTTGCCGACGTCCTGGGCGCAGGCCAGCTCGATGACCTTGACCAGGCCGAGTTCGGTGTCGACCTCGACCACCGCGCGGTGCGCGGCGAAGGAGTACTGGACGTGTCCGTTGCCCTGGCCGGTGCGCAGGTCGAAGGCCTCGGTCGGCCGGTGCCGCCACTCCGCCTCGATCTCGACGGCCTCGTCGCCGAGGACGTCGACCAGGTCGCCGAGGACCTCGCCGCCGTCGGTGACGACCTTGCCGCCCTCCAGCAGGAGTTCGGCGGTGGCCCAGGCCGGGTGGTAGGTACCGAACTTGCGGCGGCCCAGCTCCAGCACCTTCTCGCGGACGAGTTCGCTGGTGTGCTTGACCGCGCCGCCGGTGACGTACGTCTGCCGGGAGGCCGAGGTCGAACCGGCGCTGCCCACCCGGGTGTCGGCCGGGTGGATCGTCACCTGGGTGACGCCCAGCTCGGTGCGGGCGATCTGCGCGTGGACGGTGACACCGCCCTGGCCGACCTCCGCCATCGCGGTGTGCACGGTCGCGACCGGCTCGCCGTTGACGACCTCCATGCGCACCTTGGCGGTGGAGTAGTCGTCGAAGCCCTCGGAGAAGCCGACGTTCTTGATGCCGACCGCGTAGCCGATCCCGCGTACGACGCCTTCGCCGTGCGTGGTGTTGGACAGGCCGCCGGGCAGCTGCCGTACGTCGGCGCCCTCGCTGGACTCCCACTGGCGCTCGGGCGGCATCGGCATCGCCTTGACGCGGCGCAGCAGTTCGGCGACCGGGGCCGGGGAGTCGACCGGCTGCCCGGTCGGCATGAGGGTCCCCTGCTCCATCGCGTTCAGCTGCCGGAACTCCACCGGGTCCATGCCCAGCTTCTTCGCCAGCTTGTCCATCTGCGCCTCGTAGGCGAAGCACGCCTGGACCGCGCCGAAGCCGCGCATGGCGCCGCAGGGCGGGTTGTTGGTGTAGAGGGCGATGGCCTCGATGTCGACGTCGTCGATCACGTACGGGCCGACGCTCAGCGAGGAGGCGTTGCCGACGACCGCCGGGGAGGCGGAGGCGTAGGCGCCGCCGTCCAGGACGATCTTGCACTTCATGTGCGTGAGCTTGCCGTCCTTGGTGGCGCCGTGCTCGTAGTAGAGCTTCGCCGGGTGCCGGTGGACGTGCCCGAAGAAGGACTCGAACCGGTTGTAGACGATCTTGACGGGCTTGCCGGTGCGCAGCGCCAGCAGGCAGGCGTGGATCTGCATCGACAGGTCCTCACGGCCGCCGAACGCGCCACCGACGCCGGCCAGCGTCATGCGCACCTTCTCCTCGGGCAGGCCGAGGACCGGGGCGATCTGCCTGAGGTCCGAGTGCAGCCACTGGGTGGCGATGTAGAGGTGGACGCCGCCGTCCTCCTCCGGCACGGCGAGGCCGGACTCGGGGCCGAGGAAGGCCTGGTCCTGCATGCCGAAGGTGTACTCGCCCTCGACGATCACGTCGGCCCGCTTGCGGGCCTCCTCCACGTTGCCGCGGATGATCGGCTGGCGGTGCACGATGTTGGGGTGCGGGACGTGGCCGGAGTGGTGGTCGTCGCGGCCCTCGTGGACGAGGATCGCGTCCGGCGCGGTCGCGGAGGCCTCGTCGGTGATGACGGGCAGCTCCTTGTACTCCACCTTGATCTTGGCGGCGGCGCGGCGGGCCGTCTCCGGGTGGTCGGCGGCGACGAGCGCGACCGGCTCACCGTGGTGACGTACCTTGCCGTGGGCGAGAACCGGGGTGTCCTGGATCTCCAGGCCGTAGTTCTTCACCGCGGTCGGCAGGTCGTCGTAGGTCAGGACCGCGTAGACGCCCGGCGTGGCGAGGGCTTCGCCCGTGTCGATCGAGACGATCTCGGCGTGGGCGACGGTGGAGCGCAGGATCTGGCCCCACAGCATGTCCTCGTGCCACATGTCGGACGAGTACGCGAACTCGCCGGTGACCTTGAGGGTGCCGTCCGGGCGGAGCGTGGACTCGCCGATGCCGCCCTTGGTCTGGGAGCCCTGCGTGATCTTCGTGGGAGCGCCGTTGGTCGGCATGTCAGACCCCCTCGGACTGGCGGGCGGCCGCCAGACGGACCGCGTCCATGATCTTCTCGTAGCCCGTGCAGCGGCACAGGTTGCCCGAGAGCGCCTCGCGGATGTCCGCGTCGGTCGGGTCGGGGTTGTTCTCCAGCATCTCGTCGGCGGCGACGAGCAGACCGGGGGTGCAGAAGCCGCACTGGACGGCGCCGGCGTCGATGAACGCCTGCTGGATCGGGGAGAGCTCCGTGCCCTCACCGGTCTGCGAGTCGGTGCCCTTGGCCTGCCTCCCCCAGGCTTCGCCCGGGGGGACCCCCAGCTGGGCGTCCTGCAGCGTCGTACCGCAGGTGCCGGTCGCGCAGCCGCCCTCGGAGCGCTGCTTGGCGTAGTCGGCCAGGCCCTCCACGGTGACGACCTCGCGGCCCTCGACCTGGCCGGCCGCGACCAGGCAGGAACAGACCGGGACGCCGTCCAGGCGCACGGTGCAGGAGCCGCACTCGCCCTGCTCGCAGGCGTTCTTGGAGCCGGGCAGGCCCAGGCGCTCGCGCAGGACGTACAGCAGGGACTCGCCCTCCCAGACGTCGTCTGCTTCCTGCGGACGTCCGTTGACAGTGAAGTTGACGCGCATTACGCAGCTCCCTCCGAGGCGCGGCGGGCGTCGCGGTACGACTCCCAGGTCCAGGTGAGCGTCCGGCGGGCCATGACGCCGACCGCGTGGCGGCGGTAGCTCGCGGTGCCCCGGACGTCGTCGATCGGGTTGCAGGCGGCGGAGCACAGGTCCGCGAACTGCTTGGCGGCCGACGGCGTGATGATCTTTCCGTTGTCCCAGAAGCCGCCCTCTTCCAGGGCCGCGTTCAGGAAGTCCTCCGCGGTCTTCGCCCGCACGGGGGTCGGGGCGGCGGAGCCGATGCCGGTCCGGACCGTGCGGGTCTCCGGGTGCAGGGCGAGACCGAAGGCGCACACCGCGATGACCATGGCGTTGCGGGTGCCGACCTTGGAGTACTGCTGCGGGCCGTCCGCCTTCTTGATGTGGACGGCGCGGATCAGCTCGTCGGGCTGGAGCGCGTTGCGCTTGACGCCGGTGTAGAACTCGTCGATCGGGATCAGGCGGGTGCCGCGGGCCGCCGACTCCGCCTCGACCTCGGCGCCGGCCGAGAGGAGGGCGGGGTGGGCGTCACCGGCGGGCGAGGCCGTGCCGAGGTTGCCGCCGACGCCACCGCGGTTGCGGATCTGCGGGGAGGCGACCGTGTGCGAGGCGAGCGCCAGGCCGGGCAGCTCGGCACGGAGATTCTCCATGATCTTGGTGTACGAGACGGAGGCACCCAGCCGCACGGTGTCCTCGCCGACCTCCCACTCGGTGAGGTCGCCGATGCGGTTCAGGTCGAGCAGGTACTCGGGCCGGCGATGGTCGAAGTTGATCTCGACCATCACATCGGTGCCACCCGCGATCGGCACAGCGGTGGGGTGCTCGGCCTTCGCGGCGAGCGCCTCCTCCCAGCTGGCGGGGCGAATGAAGTCCATGACCGGCTCTCTTCTTCGTCTCGTGGGTCGTACGTATTGAGCCAATCCGTCTGCGGCGGGCCCGGCTTGTTCATGTCCTGTTAACGCGGCGTGGACTCAGTACACCGCCCCGTACTCCGACGCGGTCAGTCACCGAAACCATGAAGGAGTTGGCTGGCCACGGCGATCGTCTTGTAGATTCGTATGAACGGAGGTCATCGGTAACCCCTCCGTTTTCCTCGGGAAACGCTGGAAACAGCCCGACGACCCCGGAGAACGGCCTGCGCGCCCCGCGTCGGGTCACTCCCCCGTCACCCATCAAGATTCATCGTAGGTTTCGAGACAAAGAACGGCGGCGACGAGATGCGGCTGCGCGCACTGCTGGACACCGATGCGCTGGGCCTGCGGCTGCTCGGCGGCGAGGACGAGCTGGACCGCTCGGTCCGCGGGGTCATGACCACCGACCTGCGCGACCCGAGCCGCTACCTCTCCGGCGGCGAGCTGGTACTGACGGGCCTGGCCTGGCGCCGGGACGCCGACGACTCCGAACCCTTCGTGCGCATCCTGGCGCAGGCCGGGGTGGCGGCCCTCGCGGCCGGCGAGGCCGAGCTGGGCGATGTGCCCGAGGACCTGGTGCTGGCCTGCGCCCGGCACCGGCTGCCGCTGTTCGCGGTGCACGAGTCGGTGGCGTTCGCGACCATCACCGAGCACGTCGTACGGCAGGTCTCCGGCGAGCGGGCCGGGGACCTGGCGGCCGTGGTCGACCGGCACCGCCGGATGATGACCTCGGGCCCGGCCGGCGGCGGCCCGGACGTGGTCCTCGACCTGCTCGGATCCGATCTGGACCTGCGCGCCTGGGTGCTCTCCCCCGCCGGCCGGCTGATCGCGGGCTCGAAGGTCACGGGCCCCGAGCTGCCGCCGGAGACCTGCGCCAAGCTCGCCGCCGAGCACCTGGCGGCCGCCCGCACCGGCCGCCGCGGACCGCACCGGATGGTGCTGGGCGGCTCCCGGTACTCGCTCTTCCCGATCCGCTCCTCCGGGCGCTCCCCGCAGGCCGCCCGCGACGTCCGCGAGACGGTCCTGTCGGACTGGCTGCTGGCCGTGGAGGCGGACGCGGGCGACTGGCCGGAAGAGCGCCTCGACCTGCTCCAGGGCGTCACCCAGCTGATCGCCGTAGAACGGGACCGCCGGGACGCGGCGCGTACGGTACGGCGCCGGCTCGCGCAGGAGGTGCTGGAGCTGGTGCAGACGGGCGCGGCGCCCGCCGAGATCGCCGCCCGCCTGAGGGTCGCCGCGCCGGTGCTGCTGCCCGGGCTCGGGGCGGCCCCGCACTGGCAGGTCGTGGTGGCCCGCGTGGAGTGGGAAGGCGGCGCGGTCGAGGGCGGCCCGGTCGCCCAGTCGCTGCTGGAGGAGGTCCTGGTCGACCCGCTGGCCACGGGCCCGGAGCCCTCGGACCGCATCGCCGTCGCGCACACGGGCGACGAGGCCATCGCGCTGGTCCCCCTCCCGGCGGTCTCCACCGAGCACGACGGCTCGGAGTCCGGCCTGCTCGCCGACGCGCTGCTCCAGACGGTCCGCGAGCCGCTGTCGGCGGGCCTCAACGACGACGGGCGGCTCACCCTCGGCGTCAGCGCCGCCGTGCACTCGGCGGAGGGGCTGCGCGGCGCCCTGGAGGAGGCCCGGCACGCCCGCCGGGTCGCCGCGGCCCGCCCCGGCCGGGTCTGCGCGGCCGGCCACCAGGAACTGGCCTCCCACGTCCTGCTGCTCCCGTTCGTCCCGGACGACGTCCGCCGCGCCTTCACGGCCCGCCTGCTCGACCCCCTGAAGGACTACGACCAACGCCACCGCGCCGAACTGATCCCGACCCTGGAGGCGTTCCTGGAGTGCGACGGCTCCTGGACCCGCTGCGCCACCCGCCTCCACCTGCACGTCAACACGCTGCGCTACCGGGTGGGCCGCATCGAGCAGTTGACGGGACGGGACCTGTCGCGCCTGGAGGACAAGCTGGACTTCTTCCTGGCGCTGCGGATGAGCTGAGCTCAGGCGGGCGCGGGGTGATCAAACCAACTCACGCCAATGCCCCGCCACTTTGTGAAAACTTTCACCCATCCTCTTGGCCCGGCCCCGTCATTGGTGCTGGAATGCCGCCACCACTCAACAGCTCGACGGCGTGCTCGGGGAGGGCAACGTGGCGCATTCCGCCATGTCTGGTAACGGAACGACCGCCGGTGACGATCCTCTCCAGACCGCGGTATGGCGGTTGCGCTCGCGGGCCTGCTGGGCCGACGCGGCGGCGCTGCTCCCGACGGACACCCCGGCCACGACCCTGCAGCGGGCCGCGCTGCAGGTCGAGCGGTGTCTGTACACCGAGCGGGGCTGGGAGGAGGCGGAGGACGCCCTCCGCACGGCCGAGGCGCTGGCGCACACCGACGAGGAGCGGGGGGCGGCCGCCTGCGAACGCGGCCAGCTCGCCTACGCGGCCACGCTGCACGGGGTACGGGACCGGGCCGACGAGGCGCGGGCCGCGCTGGGGCGGGCGGCCGCGCTGATCCCTCCGGGGGCCGCGGGGCGGGCCCTGCTGGACTTCCGCCGGGGCCTGCTGGCCGAAAACCTCGCCCGCTCCCCGCAGGCGGCCCGCGCCGCGTACCGCCGGGCCCACGCGGGCGCGACGGCGCACGCCGACCCGCTGCTCCTGTCCTTCACCTGGCGCCACCTGGCCGGACTCGCCCTACGGGACGGCGAGTTGGCGGAGGCCCGGCACGGCTTCGCCGAATCCCTCCGTATCCGCGAGGAGTTGGGCTACTTGGTGGGCACCGCCCCCGCGCTGGCCTCCTTGGCCGACGCGGAGACCGAGCCGGAGGCTTCGCGGCTACGGGAGGAGGCTCGGCGACTGTTCCGGTTGCTCGGGGGCGTCCCCACGTGGCTGGCCCGCCAGTTGGCTCCGCCGGCTCCGGGGGCGGCTACGGCGTAGGGGGGTGCGGTTTCGTCGCCGGGTGCGGGCCGGTGGGGGTTGATCGCGCCCGCGCGGCGGAGCCGCAAATCGATACAGCCCCGCGCCCCTGAGGTACGTTGCGCTGACCCACCTGAAGGGGCGCGGGGAACTGCGCGACAAGCCACAACGGACCCGCACCCGACAGTCGACCCGTACCCCTACGGCGAGACCCCTGCTCAGCTCATGCTGGCGAAGTGCTCCCCCACCAGCGCCCGCACGACCTCCAGGTCCCGCGAGATCAACGCGTCCAGCAGAGCGGTATGTTCCGCCGCATCTGCCACCAGCTGCGCCCGGCCATGCCGCACCGGTCCCCCGACCAGCGGCCACTGCGACCGCCGGTGGAGATCCTCCGCGAGCCGGACCAGCTGCTCGTTGCCCGACAGGGACAGCACCGCCCGGTGAAAGGCCCTGTCGGACTCCGCGTACGTCGCCACGCAGCCGGAGGACGCCGCGCGTACCGTCGCCTCCGCGAGCGGCCGGAGTTCGGCCCACCGCTCGGCCGGGACGGCGCGGGCCAGCCGCAGCATCACCGGCACCTCGATCAGCGCCCGCACCTCGGCCAGCTCGGCCAGCTCGCGCGCACCCCGTTCGACGACCCGGAAGCCACGGTTGGGCACGACCTCGACGGCACCCTCCAGCGCGAGCTGCTGCATGGCCTCCCGCACCGGTGTCGCCGACACCCCGAAGCGTTCGCCGAGGACCGGCGCCGAGTAGACCTCGCCGGGCTTGAGCTCGCCCGCCACCAGCGCCGTACGCAGCGCGTCCAGGATCTGCCCGCGCACCGAGGAGCGCTGCACGACGGCCCGCGGCTCGGGAATCGGCCGCTCACAGTGCGTGTGCTCACCGCGCGCGCCCGGCAGGGCGACGTCCCGTTCCCGGGCCACGTCGACGTCCACCGCGCGCTGCTGCGCGGGCACCCGGGGGTAGCCCTGCAAGCCCTGCTTCACGGGGTCCTCCTCCGGCTGGTCGGCACTTGGGTCATTAACGGCGGGTTGTTACTTGTCCGTCAAGCACCTTAGGCGCACAAGGCGACACTTCAAACTCCCCGAAGGCGCAAATAAGGCTAGCCTTACCTAAGTAGTCTGGTCCGGAGCAGCCCCTCGGGTCCACTAAGATCATCGGAATCGGACCGCCCACCTCCGGACAGGTAATTCACAACTTCCTCACCTGTCCCAGGAACTTTCCGAGGAACCATCCGTGCGGGTAGTCTTATTCGAACTCAACTCCCGCCCCTCAAGCGGCAGTTCGAGCAGAACGCCGCCCTGGGCATCCCCTTGCACTTCCTTGGCGGCCTCTTGCCCCGAAACCCCCTGAGGGCCGTCGGGCGTGGGCCACTATGGCGGGCGTTACGCCCTATCCCAATGCAAGGGACCCCTGATGAGACTGACCGACATATCGCTGAACTGGCTGCTTCCCGGCGCCGTACTGCTCCTGGGCATGCTGGCGGCGGTGGCGGTGCTCGCGCGCGGCAAGCGCTCCTCCGGGGAGAACGCGAGCGCCGACGACTCGTGGGAGCGCAGCGAGGAGCGCCGCAGGCGCAAGGAGGCCATCTACGGCACGGCCTCCTATGTTCTTCTGTTCTGCTGTGCGGCGGTCGCTGCCGCACTCTCTTTCCACGGCCTGGTCGGCTTCGGCGAGCAGAACCTCGGGCTGACCGGCGGCTGGCAGTACCTGGTGCCGTTCGGCCTGGACGGCGCGGCGATGTTCTGCTCCGTCCTCGCGGTGCGCGAGGCCAGCCACGGTGACGCGGCGCTCGGCTCCCGGATACTGGTCTGGTTGTTCGCCGCGGCCGCGGCCTGGTTCAACTGGGTGCACGCGCCGAGGGGCGTGGGTCACGACGGCGCGCCGCAGTTCTTCTCCGGCATGTCGCTGTCCGCGGCCGTCCTGTTCGACCGCGCGCTGAAGCAGACCCGCCGGGCCGCGCTGCGCGAGCAGGGTCTGGTGCCGCGTCCGCTGCCGCAGATCCGCATCGTCCGCTGGCTGCGGGCCCCCCGCGAGACCTACAAGGCCTGGTCGCTGATGCTCCTGGAGGGTGTGCGGAGCCTGGACGAGGCCGTCGAGGAGGTCCGCGAGGACACCAAGCAGAAGGAGCAGGCGCGGCAGCGCAGGCGCGACCAGCAGCGTGTGGAGCGCGCCCAGCTGAAGGCGATCAGCCGGGGCCACCGCGGCTTCGTCGGCCGCACCGGCGGCCGCCAGGTCGAGATCCAGCTGGAGCGCGACCCCGCGCCGGCAACCGCGGAGCCTGCCATATCGTCGCCGGAGCAACTGCCCGTACGCTCTCGGCCGTCCCTTCAGCCGGTCCGCAAGGCCGGTGAGCCGCTCACGGTCGACCTCACGGCTGAGGACGACACCATGGCTCTGCCGCGCCTGGACTCGCTCGAGCGCAAGCTGAAGGACCTTGAGCAGCAGTTCGGCTAGGACTTCGGCTCATCACGGGACGGGGGCGTGACCGCACGGGTCACGCCCCCGTCCCGTTCCCGTCTCTCTCACGCGGTCCCGCTCACGCGGCCTCGGCGCCGAGTTCGAACCACACCGACTTGCCCACGCCGTGCGACCGTACGCCCCAGGCGTCCGCGAGGGACTGCACCAGGACCAGCCCCCGGCCGTGGGTGCCGTCGCCGGTGTCCGGCGCCCGCAGGTGCGGCCTGCGGGCCACGAAGTCCCGTACCTCCACGCGCAGTCCGCGCGGCGAGACGACGGCGGTCAGGACGGCGTCGTCGTCGGTGTGCACGAGCGCGTTGGTGACGAGTTCGCTGGTGAGCAGCTCCGCTATCTCCGAGCGGCCGGGCCTGCCCCAGTGCCGCAGCAGTTCGCGCACCTCCCGGCGGGCCTCGGGCACCGCCCTGAGGTCCGCCCGCCCCAGTCTGCGCCTGACCTGAGGCCCGTGCGCCCGTTCCGTGATGGTGTCGGTCTCTTCCCCCGCCTTCGCCGAGGAGGCCCCTATGGCCACGGGACCGCCCCCTCGCGCTTGCCTCTTCATGGCCCCCGCCCGCACGTCGCCGTACCTGCCCCTCCTGATCGAACACGTACACGGGGATCCATGCCCAACGGTCCTTCGGGCACGCATGGCGATCCGCCGACGGCCGTCTGTTCGGCCACACCCGTACGGCCCTCCGGCCGGCCCTCCGGCACCCCCGCACCCGTGCCGGGCCCGCCAAGCCCGCCGTACGGCGTCACGGGCGCCCCATCGCGGCAGCGCGCGACCGTCCGGCACCGGAGACCGACGGGCCGTCACCCCGCCCGAAACTGGCCGGAAACCATCGCTCCGGTCGGGGATATGACACACGCCCTCAGGGCCTCGGGACGTTGCGCAGGTTGGAGCGGGCCATCTGGAGCATGCGGCCGACGCCGCCGTCGAGCACCATCTTCGAGGCGGAGAGCGCGAATCCGGTGACCATCTCGGCGCTGATCTTCGGCGGGATGGACAGGGCGTTGGGGTCGGTGACGATGTCCACCAGGGCCGGGCCCTTGTGCCGGAAGGCGTCCTTGAGGGCGCCGGCGAGCTGCTTGGGCTTCTCGACCCGGATGCCGAAGGCACCGCAGGCGCGGGCCACGGCGGCGAAGTCGGGGTTGGTGTTCGTGGTGCCGTACGAGGGCAGTCCCGCGACCAGCATCTCCAGCTCGACCATGCTCAGGGAGGAGTTGTTGAACAGGACGACCTTCACCGGCAGGTCGTACTGCACCAGGGTCAGGAAGTCGCCCATCAGCATGGTGAACCCGCCGTCCCCGGACATCGACACGACCTGGCGCCGGCGGTCGGTGAACTGCGCCCCGATCGCCATCGGCAGCGCGTTCGCCATCGAGCCGTGCGAGAAGGAACCGATGACCCGGCGGCGGCCGTTGGGAGAGATGTAACGAGCCGCCCATACGTTGCACATACCGGTGTCGACCGTGAACACGGCGTCGTCGTCGGCGAGTTCGTCGAGCACGGAGGCCACGTACTCCGGATGGATCGGGACGTGCTTCTCGACCTTGCGGGTGTACGCCTTGACGACACCCTCCAGCGCGTCGGCGTGCTTCTTCAGCATCTTGTCGAGGAAGCGCCGGTCGGTCTTCTCCCGCACCCGCGGGATCAGACAGCGCAGGGTCTCGCGGACATCGCCCCACACGGCGAGGTCGAGCCGGGAGCGGCGGCCGAGGACCTCGGGCCGCACGTCGACCTGGGCGATCCGCACGTCGTCCGGCAGGAAGGCGTTGTACGGGAAGTCGGTGCCGAGCAGGATCAGCAGGTCGCACTCGTGGGTCGCCTCGTAGGCGGCGCCGTAGCCGAGCAGACCGCTCATGCCGACGTCGTACGGGTTGTCGTACTGGATCCACTCCTTGCCGCGCAGGGCGTGCCCCACGGGCGACTTGACGCGCTCCGCGAACCGCATGACCTCGGTGTGTGCGCCGGCCGTGCCGCTGCCGCAGAAGAGGGTGACCTTGCCGGCCGCGTCGATCATCTCCACGAGTCTGTCGATCTCGGCGTCGCCGGGCCGGACGGTGGGCCGGGACGTGACGAGGGCGCTCTCGGGGGACTTGTCCGGGGCGGGTTGGTCGGCGATGTCGCCGGGCAGCGAGACCACGCTCACGCCGCTCTGCCCCACCGCGTGCTGGATGGCGGTCTGCAGCAGCCGGGGCATCTGCTGCGGGCTGGAGATCAGCTCGCTGTAGTGGCTGCACTCCTGGAAGAGCCGGTCCGGGTGGGTCTCCTGGAAGTAGCCGAGGCCGATCTCGCTGGAGGGGATGTGCGAGGCGAGGGCGAGCACGGGGGCCATGGAGCGGTGGGCGTCGTACAGGCCGTTGATGAGGTGCAGGTTGCCCGGGCCGCAGGAGCCCGCGCAGGCGGCCAGCTTGCCGGTGATCTGGGCCTCGGCGCCGGCCGCGAAGGCGGCGGTCTCCTCGTGGCGTACGTGGATCCAGTCGATGGCGGAGTTGCGGCGGACGGCGTCGACGACCGGGTTGAGGCTGTCGCCGACGACGCCGTAGAGGCGGCGTACGCCGGCGCGGACGAGGATGTCGACGAACTGTTCGGCGACGTTCTGCTTGGCCATGGCTCGCGTCAGCCCCTTCGATGTCCCGGGACCCGCCCCTCCCGTTCCATCAATCCACAAGGGCCGCGGTCACGCCTCCCAAACGGCCGCCGCCGTACGGTCGTCCGAGTAGCCCTTCACCCGCACCTGGGTGTCCGCGAGGAACGCGGCGAGGCCGGGCGGGGTACGGCCGGACCAGCGGCGGGCCAGGTAGGCGCAGAGGGCGGGCTCGCCGCGCAGCGGGTCGGCGAGGCCTCCGGTGCCCATCACCAGCACATCACCCGGGCGGGCTACCGAGGCACGGAACCGGAAGGGTTCGCGCGGCGGCTCGGGGGCCGGTTCGTAGGGGCTCGGCGGGGTCGGGATGCCGAGGTCCATGGTGAGGCGATCGCCCTCGGGGGTCTCGGCCGGCGGGGAGCCGAAGCCCAGGACGGGTTCGCCGGTGGTGTCGGCGGGTGACACCCGCGGCTCGATGTCCTGCCACTCACCGTCCCGCAGCCGGAACAGGCCCCCTTCGCCGACACCGAAGAAGACCCGGGTACGGCAGTCGGGGTCGGCGGGCAGCAGCAGACAGCGCAGGCTCGCCGAGTAGTCCTCGGGGTCCAGGTCCTGCTCGACGGCGCTGGCGCGCAGCTTGCCGAGACTGCGGTCGGTCAGCCGGTGCAGCCCCGACTTCAGGTCGCCGCGCCGGGCGGCCCGGATGTCCGCCACCAGCCGCTGATGGCTACGGCCCACGGCCCGCCCGATCAGCCAGCACGCCTCGGCCGCCGCCAGGTGCGCACCCGGCGTGGCCCGCGCGCCGGTCGCCATCGCGACGAGCACCAGCGCCTGCTCCCCCGTCCCGAACCGCGCGGTGAGCAGGGCGTCCCGGCGCGGCTCCCCCCGGTACCGCGCCGAGTCCCCGCGCAGCGACACGGCCCGCAACGTGGAGGACCCGTACCGGGCACCGTCCAGCACGGTGTCGGCGACCAGATCACCGAGTTCATCGGGATCGGCGACGGGGAGCGCGGTGGGCTCGGGGTCGTAGGTGGGGGGTCCGGAGCCGACGTAGTCGAGGGAGGAGGGGGGTGGGGGTGGAGCGGAGGTGGCGGGGAGGTCGAGCTGAGTGGCCACGGGAGGCGCGCTTGCGAAGCCGGCGACCGGGGGCCGGGAGGCTTCGGGGCGCTCGGACGCCTCGGAGGTCGGGTCGGGCTCGGGCGGTACGGCGGACCGGTCGGCGGGCGCCGGTTCGGGTTTCTCCACCTGTCCTTCTGCGCTGCCCGACACGGGCGGCCAGGCCCGGGTCACCTCGGCTTCCGCGCTCCGGGCCGGTGCGGGCGCCTTCTGTGTCCGTCCGTCCGCTCGGCCCGGCACAGGCGGCCAGGCCCCGGGCGCCCCGGGATCGACGTCCCCGGCCGGTGCGGGCGCCTTCTCTGCCCGCCCGTCCGCTCGGCCCGGCACAGGCGGCCAGGCCCCGGGCGCCCCGGATTCGGCGCTCCCGGCCGATGCAGCCGCCTCCTCCACCCGTCCGTCGGCCCTGCCTGCCACGGGCGGCCAGGCCCCGGGCACCTCGGGATCGACGTCCCCGGCCGGTGCGGGCGCCTTCTCTGCCCGCCTGTCGGCCCTGCCCGCCACGGGCGGCCAAGCCCCGGGCGCCCCCGCGTCGGCAGGCGGGGGTTCCCAGGGGGCGCGCCGGCTGGGCGGAGTCGACGGGCTCGGACTGGGCGGCGGTGGTGCGGCGCGCTGTGGTGGTACCGCGGGCTCCCGAGGCGGCTCCTGGCGCGGTGTCTCCGGCGCCGTGCCCCCGGTGTGCCCCGGCGTCCCGCCCGGCTGCCCCGCCACCGTGTTCTTCGCCGAGGCGAAGCGGTCGTCCAGGGAGTCGGGTGCGGCCGTGGGGCCCGTGTCCTCGGTGGAGTCGTCGTACAGCTGCCCCCACCAGTCGTCCTCGTGACGGGTGGGCCTTCCCCCCTGCTGGCTCATGCCCCTAATTGTCCACCGCAGGGGCCGGATGAAAACGGGGCATCAGGAAAATCCGGCGCACATGGCCGGCTCGAACGGCGTGTCGAGGGATAGAGCGAACAGCCGTACGAGGAACGGCGGTTGATGGCCGCCGGGCGACCCCACCCCCCACGGGAGGGCCGCCCGGCGACATCGTGAGTGACCCGGCCCCGCATCCCCTCGTGCGCTCGCGCACGTGCGGGCCCGGGTCACCGTCTCACGCGACCGGGTCGCCGAGGGCGCCGGTCGAATGGCGTGATTGTGGCTTGGTTTCCTGGGACGCGGCTGTGAATTGTGTGCACGGCCAACGTCCTTCGATGGCCCCACCTTGGCAGAGTCACCCGCGGTACGGCGATGATGTGCGGCGGCGGGTTTGTGCCGTGGCCGGTTTCCGCCAGACCGTACGGCGTGGACGGCTGGTTCTCAGGGGAGGGACGTGGGCCGATGCTGGCAGCGATAGGCCTGGACGAGACGCACGAGTCGGCGTACCGGGCTCTGGTGTCCGTGGGCGCGGCCGAGGTGGCCGATCTGGCCCGGCGCCTGTCGCTGGCCGAGCCGGACACCGAGCGTGCGCTGCGCCGGCTGGAGCGGCAGGGCCTGGCGGCCCAGTCCCCGGCGCGGCCGGGCCGCTGGGTGGCGGCCCCGCCCGGCGTGGCGCTGGGAGCGCTGCTCACCCAGCAGCGGCACGAGCTGGAGCAGGCGGAGCTGGCGGCAGCGCTGCTGGCCGAGGAGTACCGGGCGGCGGCGGCCGAGCCGGAGGTGCACGACCTGGTGGAGGTGGTGACCGGCGCCTCGGCGGTCGCCCAGCGCTTCCTGCAGCTCCAGCTGGGCGCCGCCGAGGAGGTGTGCGCGCTGGTCACCGGCAACCCGGTGGTGGTCTCCGGGACGGAGAACGACGCGGAGGAGCAGGCGGCCGGGCGCGGGGTCCGCTACCGGGTGGTGGTGGAGCGCGCGGTGCTGGACCTGCCGAACGGGCTCACCGAGCTGACGGCCGCGCTCGGCCGGGACGAGCGGGTACGGGTGGTGGACCGGGTGCCGACCAAGCTGGTGATCGCCGACCGTTCCCTCGCGATGGTGCCGCTGACCTCACGGACGGCCGAGCCGGCCGCGCTGGTGGTGCACGCGAGCGGTCTGCTGGAGCTGCTGGCCGGGCTGTTCGAGTCGGTGTGGCGCGAGGCGCTGCCGCTGCGGCTGGGCGCGTCCGGGGTGATCGAGCAGCAGCCGGACGGCCCGGACGTCACCGATCTGGAGGTGCTGTCGCTGCTGCTGGCGGGGCTGACCGACGCGAGCGTGGCCAAGCAGCTCGACCTGGGCCTCAGGACCGTACAGCGCCGGGTGAAGCGGCTGATGGAGCTGACCGGGGTGACGACCCGGCTGCAGTTGGGCTGGCAGGCCTACGAGCGGGGCTGGGTGTCCCGCGAAGGCGGCTCCGGGTGACCTGCGGGTTCTTCCGTCCTCCGGCACTCTGGGCAGATGGGAGCGTGGGAACTCCTGCTGGTCGGCGTGGTGCTGGTGCTCGGCCTGTGCGGAGTGCTGGTGCCCGGGGTGCCGGGGTCGTGGCTGGTGTGGGCCGCGGTGCTGTGGTGGGCGCTGCAGGACCCGCAGCCGGTGGCCTGGGGCGTGCTGGTGGGGGCCACCGGGGTGCTGCTGCTGTCGCTGGTGGTGCGCTGGGCGCTGCCGCCGCGCCGGCTGCGGGCGAGCGGCGCCACCCCTCGCATGGCGGTGTACGCCGGGGCCGGCGCGTTCCTGGGCTTCCTGCTGATCCCGGTGGTGGGCGCGCTGCCGGGCTTCATGGCCGGGATCTACCTGCACGAGCGGCTGCGGCTGGGCCGGCACGGCGAGGCGATGGCCGCGCTGCGCACGACGATGCGGTCGGGCGGCTCCAGCGTCCTCGCCGAACTGTTCGCGTGCCTGCTGATCGCGGGGGCGTGGCTGGGGGCGGTGGTGTGGGGCTGACGGTCGGCCGACGGCGGCGATGGTGGTCCCCCGGGGCGCGGGGAACTGCGCGACCAGCCACGACGGCGCCGCTGACGGCTGACGGCTGACGACACATCCCGCGGAGCGCTCAGTGGCTTGCGTGCGTGCCGGGCGCCGCGCCGCAGGCGGGAATGGTCAGACAGGCCCCAGCGCACGCGCCACGACCTTGGCCACCCTGTTCATGCCCGCGTCGTTGAAGTGCAGGTGGTCGCCGGGGTCGTAGCCGGGCAGGATGCGCTGGGGCGCGGCCGGGTCGCGTACGGCGGCGTCGGCGTCGGCGACCGCGTCGAAGGCGCCGCCGGTGCGGATGAACGCGTTGACCCGCTGCCGTACCGCCTCGCGGGCCGGGGTGTAGGCGGGGTAGCCCCCGTAGGGGGTGAGGGTGACGCCGACGACCCGGATGCCGCGGGCGTGGGCGCGGGCGACGAGGGTGCGGTACGCGGCGGCGAAGGCGGCGGGGTCGTTCGCCTCGGGGCTGCCCTTGATGTCGTTGATGCCCACGAACACGATCAGGGCCCGCACCCCGGCCCGGTCCAGGGCGTCGGCGTCCAGGCGGGCCAGGGCGCTCGGTCCGACGCCGTCGCGCAGCAGGCGGTTTCCGGCGACGCCGGCGTTGAGGACGCCGAGCCGGTGGCCGCTCAGGCGGTGGGCGAGCCGGTCGGGCCAGCGGTGGTTGGTGTCGGCGGTGGAGCCGTTGCCGTCGGTCAGGGAGTCACCGAAGGCGACGACGCTCCCCGCGCCGGTGCCGAGGACGTCGACACCGGTGACGTAGTACCAGTAGCCGATGGCCGTGGTGTACGCGGAGCCGTCCACGTCGGCCGGGTGACCGGCGCCGGCACGGGCGAGGTAGCTGGTCTGCAGGGCGGTGCGGTGATAGGTGGCCGGCCCGGAGTCGACCGGGGTGAGGACGGTGACCAGCAGGTCGGCGGCGGGCGGTACGGGCAGCCGGACCGGGTCGGTGACCAGATCCCGTCCCACCGGGACGACGGCCGTCGGGGCGCCGCCGAAGGTGGCGGTGCGCAGGGTGCCGAGCACCGCGTCCGGCCCGGCGCCCCGGCGCAGCGCGACCGTGACCGCGCCGAGCCGCAGGGGCGCGGTGCCGAGCCGGTTGCTGAGCCGGACCCGCACGGCCGTGCCGCCGACGCTGAGGTGGACGACGTTGCGGACGGCGGCACCGGGCAGCGCGGGGGCGGTGCCGGAGGGGGCCGTCTCCCAACTGCCGGTCCACACCGGCGTCGCGGGCCGGGCGGCGGCCGTCGCCGTCGGACCCGGCAGCACCGCGAGCAGAAGCGCTACGACGACCCGTCCGACCTTGCCCATGCCTGCGCCCGCCCTTCCCGTGCCCGTCGCAGGCGACCGTCCCACACGCCCGCCGCACGGCACCGGAAGATGCGCACCGGTCCACCCGGTCGGCCTAGGGGGTGTCAGACCGGCAGTGCCCCCTCCAGCTTCAGCAGCCACACCTTGCGCTCAAGTCCTCCCGCGTACCCCGTCATCGAGCCGTCCGCGCCGATGACCCGGTGGCAAGGGCGCACGATGAGCAGGGGGTTGGCGCCGATGGCTCCGCCGACGGCGCGGACGGCGGCGCGCGGGGCGCCGATGCGGGCGGCGATCTCGCCGTAGGTGGTGGTGCCGCCGTACGGCACGGCGTCGAGCGCGGCCCACACCCGCTCGCGGAACTCGGTGCCGTGGGTGCGCAACGGCAGGTGGAACTCCTTGAGTTCGCCCGCGAGGTAGGCGGTGAGCTGTTCGTCGGCCGCGCGGAAGGGGCCGGGGTCGTGTCGCCAGCCGTCCTGGACGGTACGTCCGCCCTTCTGGCCCGGCATGGACAGGGAGGTGAGGGCGCCGTCCGCGTCGGCCGTGAGCAGGAGCCGGCCGAGCGGGGTGTCGAGGTCGGTCCAGTAGGTCGCTTCCATCAGTGGCTCAACTCTCCCGTGATGCGCAGATGTTGGGCGGCGTAGGAACGCCAGGGCCGCCAGGTGTCGGGTACGTCAGCCCCGGGTGGGGCCACGTCGGGGTCGCCCAGGGCGCGGGCGCGCAGGGTGGCGACGACGGACGGGGCCAGGCCGGGCAGGGCGAGCAGGGCCTGCTGGGCGTCGTCGCGGTCGGCGCCGGGGTCCAGACGCAGGGTGCCGTCGGCGAGGGCGGCGGCCAGCGCGCCCAGCGGTCCGCCGAGGTCGGCCTCGGCGAGGGCGGCCGGCTCCGGGAAGAGGTGGGTCAGGCTGCCGCAGGGGGCGTCGATCGCCTTGCCGTACCGGCGGACCAGGTCCTCCGCACCGGCCACCCCCACCAGCGCCCGAACGGCGGGCTCCAGCGGGTCGACGGAGCCGGGCGAGCGCAGCCCGGGCCGGGCGGCGACCAGCGGGGCGAGCCGCGGGTCGGCGCCGAGCCGTTCGTCCACCGCGTACGGGTCGGCGTCGAGGTCGAACAGCCGCCGCAGCCGCTGCACCGCGGTGGTCAGGTCCCGTGGGTCGGTCAGGTGCAGGCGCGCGTCGAGCCAGCCGCCCGGATGCGTGCCGCCGCCCGCCTTCGGCCCCCGGGTGCGCTCCTCCACGGCGACGAGCGCGGTGCCGTACGGCAGCCGCAGGGTGCGCCGGTAGATACGGCCACCGGGAGCGCCGCCGACCTCCTCGACGCCGGGCACGGCCTCCCGGGCCAGCTGGTCGAAGACGGCGGCGGCCTGGTAGGGGCCGCGGTAGGCGAGCCGGAGGGGGATGCCCGCGCTCGGGGTGGCCCGGCGGGCGCCCCTGCCCCGGGGTGCGGCGGACCGTACCTCGGTGGGCGTGGAGGCGTACACCTCGCGGACGGTGTCGTTGAACTGCCGCACGCTGGCGAACCCGGACGCGAACGCGATCTCGGTGATCGGCAGGTCGGTGGTCTGCAGCAGGACCCGGGCGGTGTGCGCGCGCTGGGCGCGGGCGAGCGCCACGGGTCCGGCGCCGAGTTCGGTGGTGAGCTGCCGCTGCACCTGCCGGGCGCTGTAGCCGAGCCGGGTGGCGAGGCCGGCGACGCCCTCGCGGTCGACGACCCCGTCGGCGATCAGGCGCATGGCCCGGCCGACGGCGTCCGCGCGGACGTTCCACTCGGCGGACCCGGGCACGGCGTCCGGCCGGCACCGCCGGCAGGCCCGGAATCCGGAGCCCTGCGCGGCGGCGGCCGTCGGGAAGAACCGCACGTTGCGCCGCTTCGGGGTGACCGCCGGGCAGCTGGGCCGGCAGTAGATCCCGGTCGTCTCGACGGCGAAGAAGAACGCCCCGTCGAACCGTCCGTCCCGGCTGCGCACCGCTTCGTACCTGGTGTCCTCGTCCATCACGTGTTCCAGTGTGGGGCGCGGCGGCGGGGCGGTCTGGCGAAAATCGGACGTGCAGCTGGTCACAGGCAGGCCCCTAGAGGGCGGAGTCGTCCCACTGGTCCAGAAGGTCGTCGGCCGTCTGCGTGGGCTCGTGCCGGTCCGCCTGCAGGGACTGCTCCGCCCAGATCACCTTGCCGCGGGCCGTGTAGCGGGTGCCCCAGCGGGCGGCGAGCCGGGCGACCAGGAACAGACCGCGGCCGCCCTCGTCGGTGACCGCGGCCTGGCGCAGGTGCGGGGAGGTGCTGCTGCCGTCGGAGACCTCGCAGACCAGGCTGCGGTCGTACAGCAGCCGGACGCTGATGGGCGGGGAGCCGTACCGGATCGCGTTGGTGATCAGCTCGCTGAGGATCAGCTCGGTGGTGTATCCGATGTCCGTGAGCCCCCAGCCGTCCAGGGTGCGGGCGCACGCGGCGCGGACCGGGGCCACGGCCGCCGGGTCGGGGCGCACCTCCCATTCGGCGATGCGGTCGCGGTCCAGCAGCCGGGTGCGGGCCACCAGCAGGGCCACGTCGTCGCTCGGCCGGGCCGGCAGCACCGCGCCGAGGATGTCCGCGCAGGTCTCCTCCGGGGTACGGCCCGGCCGGCCGGCAAGCGTGGCGCGCAGCTGCTCCAGACCCGTGTCGAGGTCCCGGTCGCGGTCCTCCACCAGCCCGTCGGTGTACAGCACCAGCCGCGATCCTTCGGGCAGGGCCAGCTCGCGCGCCTCCACGGGCATGCCGAAGCCCAGGCCCAGGGGCGGGGAGACGGGGACGTCGGGGTAGGCGGCCGTGCCGTCGGGCAGGACCAGGGCGGGCCCGGGGTGGCCGGCCCGGGCGACCGTGACCCGCCCTGCGACGGGGTCGTAAAGGGCGTAGAGGCAGGTGGCGCCGGTGATGGCCGAGCCGCCGTTCTGGTCGCCCGTCTCGTCGCTGTCGATACGGCTGACCAGCTCGTCCAGGTGGGCCAGCAGTTCGTCCGGGCTCTGGTCGAGGGCGGAGAAGTTGTGCACGGCGGTGCGCAGCCGGCCCATGGTGGCCGCCGCGTGCAGCCCGTGCCCGACCACGTCGCCGACGACCAGCGCCACGCGCGCGCCCGGCAGCGGGATGACGTCGAACCAGTCGCCGCCCACCCCGGCCTGCGCGGGCAGATAGCGGTAGGCCACGTCGAGCGCGGACTGCTCGGGGACACCGCGCGGCAGCAGGCTGCGCTGCAGGGTGACCGCGGTGGTGTGCTCGCGGGTGTAGCGGCGGGCGTTGTCGATGGCGAGGGCGGCCCGCGCCACCAGCTCCTCGGCGACCGCCACGTCCTGTTCCTCGAAGGGTTCGGGCCGCTCGGAGCGCCAGAAGCTGGCCACGCCCATGAGGATGCCGCGGGCGCGCAGCGGGATCACCATCATCGAGTGGATGCCGTGTTCGAGGATCAGGCGCGCGTTGACGGGATCCTGTTCCTGCCATCCGGTGAGGTCGGGCAGGTGCGCCTCCAGGACGGGCTCACCGGTGCCGAAACCGATCGCCTGCGGGGTCGCGGAGCCGAAGTCGATGAGCTTGCCGACCGGGTACAGCGGATGGTTCTCGTGGATGCCGGTGAGGGCCGTACGACGCATCATCGTGCCCTCCGGCTCGTGGCCGCCCCGCAGGATCGAGTCGACCAGGTCGACGCTGGCGTAGTCGGAGAACCGGGGGACGGTGAACCGGGTGAGTTCCTCCGCGGTCCGCTCCAGGTCGAGGGTGGTGCCGATCCCGGTCATGGCGTCGTACAGCAGTCTCAGCCGCCGCTCCGCCACGGCGGCCTTGCCGGTCACGGCCCGCAGCTCGGTGGTGTCCCGCAGCGTCACGACGCTGCCGGGCGGGCCGCCGTAGGGTGCGGTCGGCCGTACGCTCACCGCGAGCATCCGCTCGCCTGCCTCGCGCACCTCGTCGGTGGCCTGCTGCCCGTCGGCCAGCAGGGCGGCGAGGCCCGGTTCCAGGCCGAGGTCGGTGACGCGGCGACCGCGCACGTCCTCGGGCAGGTCGAGCAGACGCCGTGCCTCGTCGTTGACGAGCACCAGCCAGCCGTCCTCGTCGACGATGAGCACGCCCTCGCGGGCGGCGTGCAGAACGGCGTCGTGGTGGTCGTACATGCGGCGCAGCTCGGCCGGCTCCAGGCCTCGGGTCTGCCGCCGCAGCCGGTTGCTCACCAGCGCGGACCCGCCGGTCGCCAGCAGCAGCGCACCGCCGGCGGCGCCGAACACGAGCGGCAGGTGCTGTGCCACGCGCGCGTGCACGCTGCGGACCGTGATGCCGACGGCCACCAGCCCGACGACCTTGCCGCGGCTGTCGAGGACCGGGACGGTGGAGTCCACCGCCTGGCCCACGGGTGTCTCGAAGGTCGAGGTGTGCGGATGCCCGGCGAGCGCTTCGCCGTACGTGCCGGTCACATGCTTCCCGATCAGGCGCGGGTCGGGATGGGTCCAGCGGTATCCGGCCGGGCTGAACGCCACGATGTAGTCGACGCCGGACCCCTTGCGGGCCGCCTCGGCCCGGGGCTGCAGCAGCGCGCTGGGGTGGGCGGAGCGCATCGCGTCGAGCGTGCCCGGGGCGTTCGCGAAGGTCTCGGCACCGGCGAGCGAGCGTTCCCGTGCCTCGGCCAGGCTCGCCTGCTGGGCCTGCAGCACCAGGGCCGTCACGGCCGCCGCGCCGACCAGCAGCAGGATGACGAGCTGCAGGACGAACACCTGTCCCGCGACACTGCGTTCGAACAGGCCGAAACGCCTCTTCATGGTCTATTTCTACATCAATGACGGGAATCGTCATCAACGATAGAGAACAGATGCATCGCTCGCGGCGCAGCACTACGGCTCCTGGCGGGCGCCGAAGCCGCCCGCCAGGAACTCACCCTCACCCCGGGGCCGCTACATCCACCGCCCCCGCTTGGCCTCCATCGCCGCCTTGCCCTCGGCCCCCTTGCGCCTCCAGTCCTTGCGGATCTCGGAGCGGAGCCGGGCGTCCGTCTTGGCGACGATCCACTGGTTCTCCCGCATGAGCTTGCGGTAGCTCTCCAGGCGGCGGGCCGGGAGGACACCGCTGTCCACCGCGGAGCGGACCGCGCAGCCGGGCTCGGTCTCGTGCGCGCAGTCGTGGAAGCGGCACTCTTCGGCCAGTTCCTCGATCTCGGAGAACACCTGCCCGACCCCGGTCTCGGCGTCGAACAGCCCGACACCCCGCAGCCCGGGGGTGTCGATGAGCACGCCCCCGGAGGGCAGGGGCAGCAGGTTGCGGGTGGTCGTGGTGTGCCGGCCCTTGCCGTCGACGTCACGCGCGGCCTGGACGTCCATGACGTCCTCACCGACGAGGGCGTTGGCGAGGGTGGACTTGCCCGCGCCGGACTGCCCGAGCAGCACGGTCGTGCCCGAGCCGACGAGGGAGACGAGCACGTCGAGGCCGTCGCCGTGCAGGGCGCTGACGGTGAGCACGGGCACACCGGGCGCGGTCGTCTCGACGTCCTGGACGAGGTGGGCGAGCGTCACCGGGTCCGGCACGAGGTCGGCCTTGGTGAGCACGACCACGGGCTGTGCGCCGGACTCCCAGGCCAGGGCCAGGAACCGTTCCACGCGCCCGAGGTCGAGTTCGAGGGCGAGGGACACGGCGACGACGGCGTGGTCGACGTTGGCCGCGAGGATCTGCCCCTCGGACCGCTTGGAGGAGGTGGAGCGCACGAAGGCGGTGCGGCGCGGCAGATACGCGCGCACATAGCGGGGGTTGCCGCCGGGTTCGACGGCGACCCAGTCGCCGGTGCACACGACCCGCAGGGGGTCGTGCGGGGTGACGAAGGCGGTGTCGGCACGCACCACACCACCCGGGGTGACCACGTCGCACTGACCGCGGTCGACCCGGACCACCCGTCCGGGCAGCAGCCCCTCGGACTCGTACGAGGTGAACGCGTCGGCCCAGGCGTCGTCCCAGCCGTAGGGAGCCAGCGCGGTGAAAACAGCGGAGCTGGAAGTCAAGGGAGACCCTTCACAAGGGTGGCCCCGGCGGGCGCGTACAGCGCAGGTCGGTCAGCCGGCGGCCACGGAGGTGGACTTGAGGAGTTCCTGGATGAGGGCAGCGCCCAGCACAGTGACAGCCATCGGTCGACACCTCCTCGCTCAGCTCGTACGTACCCACGCCACCTCGGCGTGCTTGATCACTGTAGCCCGCCTCCGGCGCCTCGCGTCAACGCATTTTCACGGCACCGGTCGCGGACGCCTCGGCGCCCGCCGTCAGCTCGTCGCGCAGGCCGCCCCGTTGAGCGTGAAGGCGTACGGCACCCGGTTCTTGCCCTGCCAGGACGCCAGGAAGCCGAACGTCAACGTCCCGTGCGCGGCCACGGACTTGTTGTAGTCGGCGGCGGTGGCGGTGACGCGGGAGCCGTTCTGGTGGACCGTCGCGTCCCACATCTGACCGACCTGCTGGCCGTCGCGGAAGCTCCAGGCGACCTGCCAGCCGCTGAGGGCCTTGCCGGTGGTGACGGTGAGGGTGGCCTGGAAGCCGTCGGTCCACTGGCTGTCCAGGTTGTAGTCGACCCGGCAGGTGGGCGCGGGGTCGGTCGTACGGCTCGGACCGCCGCTGCCGGTGGTGGCGGCGGAGGTGCCCTGGGGTTCGGGGTCGGGGTTCTTCCGGTCGGACTTGCCCTTGGAGGCGGTCGGGGAAGGGGTGGTGGAGGGCGTGCGGGAGGGGGTCGGGTCGGCGGCGGTGGCGGCGGTGCCGGAGGCGGTGGGGTCGACGACCGGCTGACGGTCGTCGCTGGCGGCGACCGCCTTGTCGTCGCCGGAGCCGCCGGATGCGCCGGAGCCGCCCGAGTCGCCGAACGGCATCATCGACACGCCGAGGGCCAGCACCGACAGCAGGACGGCGGCGGCGAGCAGGCCGTTGCGCAGGACGCGGCTGCGGCCCTCCTTCTCCTTCGGGTCGCCGCCGTCGGCCTCGGCCGCGCCCGGTCGGCCCACGCCGAGCCGGACCTCGGCGGCGCGGCGCCGACGCTCCAGATAGGCGAGGCCGCCCCAGCCGACGACCCCGCCGGCCAGCGCGGCGGGCAGCCCGCCCCCGTGCAGCCGCAGACAGGCGGCGGCCTCGGCGCACTGGACGCAGGTGGCGAGGTGCCGGGAGAGGTCGCCCGGCGTGTCGGCGGCCGGCGAGCGGGTGACCGCGTCCAGCAGGCGGGCGTAGCTGCGGCACTGCGCGTCCATCGGGGTGTCGACGTGCGCGCGGTGGCAGCGGTCCCGGAACAGGCCGCGGACCTGGTCGAGTTCCTCGGCGACGGTGGCCGGGTCGAGACCGAGCCGACGGGCCACGGTCGGCAGCGGCAGCGCCTCCACCTCGGCGAGCCACAGCAGCGAGGCGTCCGCGTCCTGCATGTCCCTGAGGCCGCGCAGCGCGACCGGGCGTTGCAGCGGCGGGCCGGTGTAGCGGGCGGCCTGGCCGGAGTTGAGCCACAGCCTCAGGTCGGGATCCAGCTTGTGCCCGTCGCCGTCGGCCTCCCAGCCGGCGGCCGTGTTGCGTACGGCGGTCAGCAGCTCCGGGATCATGGGCAGCCGGGCGGCGCGTCGGCCGGGGCCGCGCGCGGGCACGGTCCCGGCGGCGCGTACCTCGCGCATGCCGAGGGTGAATGCCTCGGTCGCCAGCTGATGTGCCGTCAGCGAGCCGGAGGTGCACAGGTCGGCGTACGAGAGCACCGCGTCCCAGCACTCCGAGAACAGCGCGGCCTCGGTGGCGTCCTGGGGGGTCGGCAGGTCGGGCATGGGACTCCTGCATCCACGTGCGAGGTCAACTCACCATAGAGGAAATGGAGTTGGGGGGAACCTCGCGGCGGCAGGAGCCTTTCACGTCATCGCCACAACTGACAAGCGCCGTATTCAAATCCGGTGACCACGAGGTCGCGCGACGTGACCGCATCCGCCCAGGACCACAACTCCGGCCTCTGATACGGATGCGGGCGCCGTGCGACTCAACGTCCCGTCGGAAAACTCGTGCGGATCACACCTCCGCCGGCTCCGCGGCCGGCAGGCTGTCCATGAAGGAGCTGACGGAGAACACCGCGCGGCCGGGTCCGGGCGGGCCGTAGCCGGGGGGCGAGGAGAGGCCGAACTCGTCCATGGTGGCCCGGTAGGCCTCCAGCAGCCGGATGTGGTACTCCAGCGGCGCGCCCTGCGGGTTGGCCTTGCCGAGCGGGGTGGTGGGCTCCGGGCACCAGGTGGTGAAGCGGGGCGTGATGCCCTGCGACATGAAGAAGCGCAGGCCCTCGGTGGTGGAGGCGATGGCCTCGTCGACGGTGGTGAAGCCGAACGGCTCGGCCATCTCCACGCCCGCCACGAAGTTGGGGATCACGTTGCGCGCGCCGAAGATCTCCGCCGAGTCCAGGATCCGCTTGTGCCACTCGTCCCGGCCGACGTACCGCTCCTTGCCGGGGCAGTACAGCTCGAACAGCCGGCGGTCCCACACCTCGAAGTTGGGGTGGTAGATCTGCACGCCGTAGTCCTTGAACCGCTGCACGTCGTCGCGCGGCAGCGCCTGGGCGACGACCTTGCCGATCCACCGCCCCGGGAAGCGCTCCTCGATGGCCTTGGCGTAGTGCCCGTAGAAGTCGGCCTCGTCGCGCCCGGCGACCGTCTTGGTGATCGCACCGCCGGTGAGGGTGTAGGCGGTGGACGCCTTCTGGGTGTCGTACCGGTCGATGATCTCCAGGGCCTCCAGGACCTCCTCGACGTCCTTGACCCCGGTGTACGGCCGCCCGGCCGCCTTGTGCTGGCGCCAGTTGTGGTTGATGTCGCAGTACTGGCACTCCTCCTTGGCGCCGAAGTACTGGCAGACCCGGAAGACGGTGAGGTAGATCAGGTAGCCCCACTGGATGGTGGGGGCCACCTCCATCACGGACTTCCCGTTGGAGAGGGTGTGCCGGTAGTACTCGGGCATGGGCGGCACGCCCACGTCGGCGATCCGCTTCCCGTCGAGGTAGAGCCCGAGCAGCCCCTCCTCGTCGGCCGCCACACGGTACGGCGAGGCGGGGTTCACGCGGACCGACACCACGGTCCGCCGCAGGTCGTACGGGCCGCCGGTGAGGATGATCTCCTCCGGCGGCCGGCGCAGCGCGGCCTCGCCCAGCTCGGGCAGGGTGCCGTGGTCGAAGGAGAAGATGAAGTACGACTTCGGCTTGACCTCGCCGCTCTCGTTGTCACTGAGGGCCGACGGGTCGAAGGCGACGCCGCCGCGAAGCAGGTCCTCCTTGAAGACGGCCTCCCGTGGCACATGCGGGAAACGCTCCATCAGATCCTCGACCAGCGCGGTGCGACTGCCCATCCGTAATCTCCTCCCGGCTCAGGCGTTCGCCTCTCACCGTATGCCCCTGCCCCCGCGTCAGCCGTGCCGGGTCCCCGCACGCCGCGCGATGTGCCCCGGTACGGCGGTGTCGGACGGCAGCGCCGGGTCGGCGACGGGCTCGCCCCAGACGGAGGTCAGCGGCAGGACCCCGGCCCACAGGCCGAGTTCCGCGTCGGGACCGTCACCGTCGTCGGGAGCGCCGGTACGGATCTTGACGGAGGCCTCTTCCAGGGAGAGCGCGAGCAGCGTGGTGGCGGCGAGTTCCTTCCGGTTCGGCCGCCGGGCGTACGACCACTGCCCGGGCGTCGCGTGCTCGGTGAGCCGGCGCAGCCCCTCCAGCTTCTCTTCCGGGTCGGTGACCTTGCGGGCGTCGCCATGGATCACGGCACTGCGGTAGTTCACCCCGTGCTCGAAGACGGACCGGGCGAGCACGAGTCCGTCGATGTGCGTGACGGTGACACAGACCGGGAGATCACCGGCCAGGCTGCGACTGGCCACGGACCCGTGGACGTACAGCTGCCGCTCGTCCCGCCCGTACACGGTCGGCACGACCAGCGGCCGCCCCTCGACCACCACCCCCAGGTGACAGACGAACCCGGCGTCCAGGATCGCGTCCAGATCGGCCCGCTCCAGGCTGCCCTGCTCGCGGAGGCGGCGGTGGCGGGTGCGGTCGGTTTCGGGGAGTCGAGCAGAGAAGGCTTCAGAGGGCATGCAGCGGAAGCTACCGAAACAGCCACGATACGGCCAGATATTTTTCGGATTCCGCAAATGAAAGTCATCTAGACAACGAAATCCGCACTACTGTCGAGACAGGAAGGCGGACGCCGCACCCGCCAGGAGCGGACCGACGACGACCAGGTTGGTCTGGATGTCACCGAAGGCGGTGCGATCCACACCCAAAGCGCTTTCCAGCCGGGAACGTTTGTCCAGGGCATCGGCCAGTTCATCGGGTGCCAGCGGCCCCAACGGATGGCAGATGTCGACCAGTTCGCGACCGCGCTGACGTAGTTTCGCCGCCACCGGCGCGTACACGATCGCAACGAGCGCGGAACTGCCGGCTCCGAAGACCAGAGTGCTCTCAATGCTGGTCTGCTCGTGCATGCGCTGGCTGGTGGCTTCAGCGATCACCAGCAGGGCGACGATCCCGCCCATGACGGTCAGCAGTGACTGCAGCAGACGTCCGGCCGAGATCAAAGTGCCGAGTTGGAGTCCGGGTGCGGCGGGGGCGGTGTCGGCGCGGATGCGCGCCACATGACCGACACCGACCATGGTGGCCGCCCCGGGGGCGAGCCCCAGGCCGGCGAGCGCGATCAGCACCAGTGCCCGCCAGGCGTGGGCGAGATCCCCGAGCAGGAGCACGACCAGGATCGCGCCGCTGATCGCATACAGCAGGACCAACGGCCGGGCCACCACCTGCGGCGGTACGTCACCGAGCGCGGCGAGTTCTGCCCAGCGCCGCAGTCCATGGACAAAGGCGGCGCCGCTCGCGGCAGCCAGCGCGACCGCGGCACAGCTCCAGACGAGCCAGGCGTCGGTGCCCCGGTAGGCGGACGTCAGCACCACACCGAGCCCCACAGCGCCGGCCAGGGGCATCGTCAGGCCCGCAAGCCAGGGGAACGACGCACAGCTCCGAACACTCATCACAACCCCCCACGACAGTACCGCTGCTGTTTACTCCGCTCTGCGCGTCGAGTCCCGCAGCACCACATGCGTGCCCAGCACCAGATGCTGGCTGTCGGGCAGTTCCTCGCGGTGCAGGGCGAGGCGGACGGCGGCGCGGCCCAGTTCCTCCTGGGGGACGTGGACCGTGGTGAGGGCGGGGTAGACGTCGCGGGCGACCGGGATGTCGTCGTAGCCCGCCACCGCCACGTCGTCCGGAATGCGCCGGCCGGCCTCGCGCAGGGCCTGGATCACGCCCGTGGCGATCATGTCGGTGGCGGCGAAGACGGCGGTGAACTCCGGGCCCGAGGCGAGGAGTTCACGGATTGCCTGGTAGCCGTACGAGCGGGAGAAGGGGCCGTCGACGATCAGCCGGGGGTCGGGGGCCAGGCCGAGGAGGTCGTGGGCCCGGGTGAAGCCGCTGATGCGCTGGGCGCTGGTGGACAGGCCGGGGACCCGGCCGAGGTAGGCGACGCGGCGGTGACCTGCGGAGAGCAGGTGGGTGGTGAGGGCGAAGGCGCCGCCCTCGTTGTCGTAGTCGACGACCGTGGCGGGCACTCCGGGCCCGAGCGGCGGGCGGCCGACGAGGACCAGCCGGGAGCCGGCCCGGTCCAGGGCGTGCGCGAAGTGGGTCATGCGGTCCTGGTAGGCCTTGTCCTCCCAGGCGCCGCCCACCACGATCACCGCGTCGGCGCGCTGCTCGCGCATGGTCTCGACGACGGCGAGGATGCGCTTCGGGTCGCCGTGCGTGGTGCACAGCATGCACAGCCGGCCCTCCGCCGAGGCCTGCTCCTCCACCCCGCGGGCGATGTGCGCGTAGAAGGGGCCGGTGACGTCGTCCACCACGAACGCGACCGTGTTGTTGGTCGCGCCGCCGAGCGCGCGGGCGTGCGCGTTGACCACGTAGTCCAGCTCGCGCATCGCCTTGAGGACCCGGGCGCGGGTCGCCGCGGCCACCGGGTAGGTGCCGCCGAGCACCCGCGAGACGGTCGACGCGGACACCCCGGCCCGCGCGGCGACGTCCCGTACGGTCGAGGCGTCCCCGTTCGGTGCGGGCTGCGTCCGCTTGACCACCGCTCGGCCCCCCTTCCTCACATGTTCAGGTCACCTTATGAGGCGGGGGTCCGTCACGCCGCCCGCTCCAGCGCCGTGTGGTCCACCGCGTACGCCAACTCGCCGCCGGACAACAGTCGTTCGGCCTCCTCCACGACCGTCAGACCGAGCCGCGCCACCTCGTTGCCCTGGGAGCCCGCGAGGTGCGGGGTGATGAAGGCGTTGGGCAGGTCGAACAGGGGCGAGTCGGCGGGCAGCGGCTCGGGGTCAGTGACGTCGAGGACGGCGTTCAGGCGTCCGGTGCGCAGTTCCTCGACCAGGGCGTCGTGGTCGACCAGGGCACCGCGCGCGGTGTTGATCAGCACCGATCCGGTGGGCATCAGGGCCAGTTCGCGGGGGCCGACCAGGTGCCTGGTCTCGGGGGTCTGCGGGGCGTGCAGGGTGACGATGTCCGAGGTGCGCAGCAGGTCGTCGAGGGGCAGCAGGGGTACGCCGAGCCGCGCCGCCTCCGCCGCGTCGACGTACGGGTCGGCGAGGCCGACCCGGAGGTCGTAGGGCCGCAGCAGTTCGATCAGGCGGCGGCCGATGCGCGAGGCGCCGACGACGCCGACGCGGCGGCCGTGGTTGCCGATGCCGGGGACGATGTCGCCGTAGGGGAAGGTGCGGCGGGCGCGCAGCAGGTCGCGGAAGGCGAAGACGTCCTTCCCGGCGAGCAGGATCATCGCGAGGGTGTACTCGGCGACGGGCAGCGCGTTGGCGGCGGCCGCCGACGAGACGGCGATGCCGCGCTGCCAGACCTCGGGCGTGGTGAACCCCTTGACCGAGCCGGCCGCGTGCAGCACGGCGCGCAGCTTGGGGGCGGCCTCCAGGACGGCCGTGTCGAGGCGGGGGCAGCCCCAGCCGGTGATGAGGACCTCGGTGCGGGCGAGCGTCTCCCGTACCCGTGGTTCGGTGAAATCGTGCGCCACCAGAGTGGGATCGATTTCTACGGACGCGCGCAGCCGCGCGAGCACCTCCGGCGGAAAAATGTGCGGCACGTTCTGGGCGGTCATGGCGAACAACGCCTGCGGACGCTCGGGCAACGAAGTGACCTTCCGGCTCGGTGGCGCACGGATAGCAACCGGTCTCTACGGTAGGTCGCGGCGAATGAGAGGGTCAATGGACACGCACTCACCCGGAGGGACGACAGGGATGACGGGAACGGCCGGCACGGCTACCACCAACTGGGCGCGCAACATCACCTATGCGGCCGAGGAGTTCCACCGCCCGCGTTCGCTCGACGCGCTCAGGACCCTGGTGGCCCGGGGCACGCGGGTGCGGGTGCTGGGCAGCGGCCACTCCTTCAACGAGATCGCCGACCCGGGCGCCGACGGCGTCCTGCTGTCGATCGCCGACCTGCCGCCGGTGATCGACGTGGACACCACGGACCGTACGGTGCGGGTCTCGGGCGGCGTCCGGTACGCCGAGCTGGCCCGCGCGGTCCACGCGCACGGCCTCGCGCTGCCCAACATGGCCTCCCTGCCGCACATCTCGGTGGCCGGCTCGGTGGCGACCGGCACCCATGGCTCGGGGGTGGGCAACGGACCGCTCGCGGCGGCGGTGCGGGAGGTGGAGCTGGTGACCGCGGACGGCTCGACGGTGTCGATCGCCCGCGGGGACGCCCGTTTCGACGGTGCCGTGACCTCCCTCGGCGCGCTCGGCGTGGTCACCGCGCTCACCCTCGACCTGGAGCCGTCGTACGAGGTGGAGCAGTACGTGTTCACCGAACTGCCGCTGGACGGACTGGACTTCGAGGCAGTCGCGGGGGCGGCGTACAGCGTGAGCCTGTTCACCGACTGGCGCGAGCCGCGCTTCGGGCAGGTGTGGGTCAAGCGCCGTACCGATCAGGCGCCGGTGGACTTCCCGTGGGCCGCGCCCGCGACCGAGGCGATGCATCCGGTGCCGGGGATGCCCGCGGGCAACTGCACCGAGCAGTTCGGGGTGCCGGGGCCGTGGCACGAACGGCTGCCGCACTTCCGGGCGGAGTTCACGCCGAGCAGCGGTGACGAACTGCAGTCGGAGTATCTGCTGCCGCGGTCGGCCGCCGTCGAGGCGTTGTATGCGATCGACGGGATCCGGTCGACGGTCGCCGGTGTACTGCAGACCTGCGAGGTGCGGACGATCGCCGCCGACCCGCAGTGGCTCAGCCCGGCCCACGGCCGCGACTCGGTGGCCCTGCACTTCACCTGGGTCGAGGACACGGCGGCCGTGCTGCCGGTGGTCCGCCGGGTGGAGGAGGCGCTGGACGCCTTCGATGCACGCCCGCACTGGGGGAAGGTCTTCACCGTGCCGTCGGCGGTACTCCGTGGACGGTATGCACGCCTGGCCGACTTCCGCGCCCTGGCCCAAACCCTCGACCCCACCGGCAAGTTCACCAACGCCTTCGTCCGGGGTGTCCTGGGAGACTGACGGGCGTCAACGGGCGGCAGACTTTCTCCACCCCCTTTCCTAACCCCTTGTCGATACTCCCTCCCAGCCCATAGCCTGACGCCGCGCCGGTGCCCACCTCGCCCCGGCCTGGCCTGACGGGATGGGAGGGGCAGCTCCGTGAAGCGCACTTCACGTGACATCCGCACCGCGAACCGCTACGAGGTGCTGCGCCAGATCATCGCCGAGTCTCCCACCTCCCGGCAGGAACTCGCGGCCGCCACCGGGCTGAGCCTGGCCACGGTCGCCACGCTCGTCGGCGAGCTGCTGGACCTGCGCATGATCACCGAGGTCGGTTTCGAGGACTCGGCAGGGGGCCGCCCCCGGGGTCTGGTCGCCGTCAACGCGGCGGGGGGCGCGCTGATCGGGGTCGACATCGCGGAGACGTACGTCCATGTCGAGCTGTTCGACCTGGCGCTGAACGTGCTGGCCCGCGCCGACGAGGACATGCGGCCCGGCGAGAGCCGTCCCGAGCAGGTGGTCGGCCATGTCGCCACCGCCGTCGGCTCGGTGGTCGCCCAGGCCGGGGTCGAGGCCGCCCGGGTGCTCGGCGTCGGGGTGAGCGTGCCGGGCCAGGTGGACCGGGACACCGGGATCGCCGAGTACGCGCCCAACTGGAACTGGCACGACGTCCCGCTGCTCGACCTGCTCGCGGAACACATCGCGTACCCCCTGTACCTGGACAACCCGCTGCGCGCCTGCGCGGTCGCCGAGCTGTGGTTCGGAGCAGCGCGGGGCCGCGGGGACGCCGTGGTGGTCAACCTCGGCACGGGCGTCGGCGCCGGTCTGGCGCTCGGCGGCGGGCTGCACCGGGGCGTGAGCAACAGCGCCGGCGAGTGGGGGCACACCACGCTCGTGCTGGACGGGCGGCTGTGCCACTGCGGCAACCACGGCTGCGTGGAGACGTACGTCGGCGCGCCCGGCATCATGCAGAACCTGCGCGAACTCAGCCCGCAGTCCACGCTGTTGCACCCCGAGGACCAGACGGCCACCATCGACGCGCTGGCCCGGGCGGTCGCCACGGACGACCCGGTGGCGCTCAAGGTGGTCCGGGACACCGCCCGTTACCTGGGCGCCGGGATCTCCGACCTGATCAACCTCCTCAACCCCGAAGTGGTCGTGCTCAGCAGCTGGGTGGCGTCCCGGCTGGGCGAGCCGCTGCTCGGCGAGGTACGCGCGGCCGTCGCCCGGCACGCGCTGAGGCGGCCGCTGGCCGCCACCGAGATCGTCCTCTCCCCGATCCCCACCGACCCGGTGTCCCTGGGCGCGGCCACGTTCGCGCTGGAGGGGGCCCTGCAGTCCGTCGGACAGAGGACTGGCACCAAGCGCACCACCCCACCCGCAAGGAGCCGTACCGCACCGCCTTCATGACGACGGAAGGGATGCACGTGTCTCACCCCCGCACCGGTCACCTCCGCACCAGGAGATCCGTCCTGCTGACAACCGCGGCCGCACTGGTTGTCTCCGGAGCGCTCCTCACCTCCCCGGCCGCGAGCGCCGCCGAACCCGCGACGGCCGAGGTCTCCCCCCACGCCGCCCAGACCATCGACGACATCGGCGCCTCGGGCGCCTGGTGGGTCAACGACCTGAAGAACTTCGACCCCAAGGTCCAGGCCCGGGTCGCCGAGCTGCTCTTCTCGCACCAGGGCCTGGACCTGAGCGCGTACCGCTACAACATCGGCGGCGGCGGTACCGGCGTGACGTACGCGCCGCGCGCCCCCGAGGACTTCCTGAACTCCGACGGCAGCTACGACTGGAGCAAGGACAAGGCCGGCCGGTACTTCCTCTACGCCGCCGCCAAGTACGGCGTGAAGGACCTGATCGGGTTCGTCAACAGCGCGCCCGCCGCGTGGAAGACGAACGGCAAGAGCTGCGGCGGCTATCTGAAGGCGGAGAACGAGCAGGACTTCGCCAAGTACGTCGCCGACGTCACCGACCACTTCGCGCGGCAGGGCGTGAAGCTCGACTACATCAGCCCCTTCAACGAGCCGACGAACAGCTTCGACTCGTGCGGCCAGGAGGGCATGCTCGTCGACCCCTCCCAGCGGGACGACATCGTCCGCGCGCTCGGCGCCGAGCAGCGCGCCCGGCACCAGAAGACGAGCATCATCGCCGACGAGTCGACCAGCACGGTCAAGTTCAACGAAGAGATACCCCAGTGGATCTCGCAGCCGGGCACGGCCCAGTACGTCTCCAAGCTGGCTCACCACACCTACGACAACCCCGGCGACGCCAACCGGGCCAAGGTCTACGAGACCTCCAAGGCCGCCGGAAAGCAGTCCTGGTCGACGGAGATCTGCTGCTTCGGCAAGGGCGGCACGGGCTGGGCGCAGGAGTACGACCCGACGATCGACGGCGGGCTGAACCTCTCGCGGATCATCTACAAGGACTTCGCGACCGCCCATGACTCGGCGTTCCAGTGGTGGGTGGCGCTGTCGGAGATGATCGGCAGCGACCCGCTGGCGAAGAACAACGACGGCTGGAACGACGGCCTGCTCTACTACGACCCGAACTACGCCACGAACGGCAACCAGACCCTGTACTTCACCAAGCGCTACTACGCGCTGGGCCAGTACAGCAAGTTCGTGAAGCCGGGCTCGGTCGCCCACAACGTGACCGGGACGCCGGACGGCGTGGAGGTGTCGGCCTATGACCGCGGCGGAAAGTGGGTCGTCGTGGTGAACAACCACAACACCACGGACACCGCGCTGAACCTGCACTTCAACGGCGCGACCCCGGTGCGGGCCACGCAGGCCGTGCGCACCTCGGCCGACGAGAACTGGGCGAAGGCCGCGAAGCCGGCCGTCAAGGGCGGTACGGCGACGGCGACGCTCGCGGCCCGCTCGATCACGACGTACGTCTTCGACCAGCGGGGTCACGGCAGTTCGGCGCTGACCGGGGCGCTGGTGGGCAAGCAGTCGGGCAAGTGCCTGACCGCCGACGCCTCGGGTGCGGTGCTCGCCACCTGCACGGGCGCAGCCGGGCAGTCGTGGTCGTACGACGCGAAGGGCACCCTGAAGAGCGCCAACGGCTATCTGACGGACGGCAGTTCGGGGCTGACGGCGGCCGCGGCGACCGGTGACGGTACGCAGCAGTGGCTGCTGAACTCCAACGGGCAGATCGTCAACGAGGCCTCTGGCAAGTGCCTGGACGTCAGCGGGCAGGCGACCGCCGACGGCAGCAAGGTGATCGCCTACAGCTGCAACGGCGGCACGAACGAGGCGTGGACCAGGCAGTAGCCCCCGTATCCCCCTGACCGAGGGCCGCCGGCCGTCTCCCTGACCCGGCGGCCCTCATCTCCCTTTGCCCACAGCCCTGTTCGGGATTCCGAACCGGACGCAACGCTTCGAACAGCCTTCGTCCAACCCCTTGCCGAAGCCTTAGCCGAAGGTTAACGTCCGGCTCCGCAACGCAATTTGAGCCACTGGGCTCTCAGGCGTAGAGCCGCCGAGCCGCACTCGACAGACAAGGACGTCAGCATGTCGGCACAGAGCAGCAACTGGGACCGCCGATCGATATTCCGGGCCGCAGCGGGCCTGGCCGCCGCCGGCACGCTGGCCGCGTGCGGCGGCAACAACGGCCGTGGCGGCAGCTCCGGTTCGGGCAAGAACCTGGTCCAGTACTTCCACGCCTACGGCGAGGCGGGCACCGAGCAGGCCATCAAGCGGTACGCGAAGGCGTACTCGAAGGCCGATGTGACCACGCAGTGGATCACCGGCTCGAACTTCGAGAGCAAGCTGTTCGCGTCGCTGCTGACCGACCAGGCGCCCGACCTGTTCGAGTTCCACCCGCAGATCCAGCTCGTCAAGAGCGGGCAGGTGGCGGACCTGACCGACATCATCGAGCCGGTCAAGGACGACTTCAACCAGGCCGACATCAAGTCGCACACCGTCGACGGCAAGATCTACGGCGTCCGGATGATCGACGACCCGCAGTTCTTCTTCTACCGCAAGTCCCTGCTGGAGAAGGCGGGCATCCAGCCGCCCACCACCCTGGACGAGCTGATCGAGGCGGCCGCCAAGCTCACCACGAGCAAGGTCAAGGGCCTCTTCCTCGGCAACGACCTGCACGCGGTGATCAACCCGATGATCTGGTCGGCCGGCGCGGACACCCTCGACGACAAGAACCAGATCGCCTACCACACGGACGGCGTCGTCGAGGGCCTGAAGAAGATGCGCAAGCTGTTCACCAGCGGCGACCTCCTGCTCGACGCCCCGGCCGACTACTGGGACCCGTCCGCGCTCAACCAGGGCCTGTGCGCGATCCAGTTCTGCGGCATGTGGGCCATGCCGCAGTTCCAGCAGACACTCGGCGACGACCTCGGCATCATGCCGTTCCCGAAGGTCACCGACGCGGGCAAGCCGTCCGTCTACAACGGCGGCTGGTCGATGTTCGTCAACGCCAAGGGCAAGAACGTCGAGGCGGCCAAGGAGTACGTGAAGTGGCTGTGGATCGACCAGAAGAAGTACCAGGAGGACTGGGCGACCTCGTACGGCTTCCACATCCCGCCGCGCACCTCGATCGCCCAGTCGGCGACCAAGCTGAAGTCGGGCCTGCCGGCGGAGGGCGTGAAGCTCTTCACCGAGTACGGGCACTTCGACAACATCGGCTGGACCCAGGCGATGATCACCGCCACGGAGAACGTCTTCGCCGACTGCGTCCGCAAGGGCGGTGACCCGGAGGCCGCGCTCACCAAGTGCGACAAGACGGTCAACGCCGAGCTGAAGAAGCTGTTCGGATAGGCCGCCGGGCGGACCACGACATGTCGACGACCACCACGCGCGGTCTCGCGAGCCCCGCCCCGGCCGAGGTCACCAAGCCCCGGCCGCGGCGGGGGCTGCGCGGCAGCCGCACCTTCAACTTCTGGCTCTTCATCAGCCCGTTCCTGCTCGGGCTGATCGTCTTCGTCTACATCCCCATCATCTGGAGCGCCTACCTCAGCTTCTTCGAGGCCCGCTTCACCGTCACGCCCAGCGACTTCGTCGGCCTGGACAACTACCGGGACATCTTCTCGGACACCCAGTTCACCGGCTCGCTGGTCACCTTCACCGTCTTCGCCGCGTTCATCGTGCCCACCACCTGGGCGGTCTCACTGGGCCTCGCCCTGCTGGTGAACCGCCTGAGGTTCATGCGGGCGTTCTACCGGTCGGTGTTCTTCCTGCCGACCGCGTGCAGCTATGTCGCGGCCTCGCTGATCTGGAAGATGTCCCTCTTCAACGGCGTCCGCTTCGGCCTGGCGAACACCGTCATCGGCTGGTTCGGCGTGGACAACATCGCCTGGCTCGCCAACCCCGACCCGCCGTGGTACTGGCTGGTCATCATCACCGCCCGGCTGTGGCTGCAGTCCGGCTTCTACATGATCCTGTTCCTGGCCGCGCTGCAGAACATCCCGCAGGAGCTGTACGAGGCCGCCGCCATCGACGGCGCCAAGCCCGGCTGGCAGACCTTCCGGTACATCACGCTGCCGCAGCTGCGGGCCACCTCCACGGCCGTGGTCCTGCTGCTGCTCGTCGCCGCCTACCAGGCCTTCGACGAGTTCTTCAACCTGCTCTCCAAGACGACCTGGGGCCGCCCGCCGCTCGTCGACCTGTACTACACCGCACTCGGCCAGGACCAGAACTACGGGAAGGGCAGCGCCGGCGCCATGGTGCTGACCGTGCTGATCTGCGTGGTCACCCTGTTCCAGGGCAAGATCATGGGATTCGGAAGGGGTGACGAGTCCAGGTGACCACCACCGCACCCGAGACCCGCAAGCGCACCCGGCGCGGCGGCGTGATGAGCTCCACCGGCCTGTACATCGCCACCAGCGTCGCCGCGCTGTTCTTCCTCGTCCCGTTCTACCTGCTGGTCCGCAACGCCCTGTCCACGGACCCGGAGATCACCGGCGAGAACTGGAAGTTCTTCCCCACGCACATCCAGTGGGGCAACATCACCGAGCCGTTCGACGACCCCACGGTCGACTTCGGCCAGTCGATGTGGAACTCGCTGGTCGTCGGCATCCTGCATACAGTCGGCACGCTGCTCGTGTGCTCCCTCGCCGGCTACGCCCTGGCCCGCATCCCCTACCGGCACGCCAACAAGATCTTCTACGGCGTCCTGGTGACCCTGATGGTCCCCACGGCCGTCACCTTCGTCCCCAGCTTCGTCCTGGTGTCGTCCCTCGGCTGGGTCGACAGCTACCGGGGTCTGATCATTCCGGGCCTCTTCAGCGGTTTCACCTGCTTCCTGTTCCGGCAGTACTTCCTCGGGTTCCCGAAGGAGCTGGAGGAGGCGGCGCGCGTGGACGGGCTCGGCTACTGGGGCGCGTACTGGCGTGTCGTGGTGCCGAACTCGCTGAACTTCTTCGCGGCGATCGCCACGATCACCTTCATCAACGGCTGGAACGCCTTCCTGTGGCCGCTGGTCATCGGCCAGGACCCGAGCGCCTGGACGGTCCAGGTCGCGCTGTCGTCGTACATGACCAACCAGACCGTGAACTACCACCTGATCTTCATGGCCACCGCCATTTCCATCCTGCCCCTGCTGTTCGTCTTCCTCTTCCTCCAGCGCTGGCTGGTCCAGGGGATCGCGCAGACCGGCATCAAGGGCTGAGCTAGGAGACCGATGACTTTCCGCACGGCCACCGAGTACGTCGAGAACGTCTCGCCGGGATCCGGAGCGCTGCCGCCCCGGCCCTGGTACGCGTCCTCGGACGCCAAGTCCCTCTCCCTGAACGGCAGCTGGCGCTTCAGACTGTCGGACACGGCCGACGCCGAGGACGACTCCTTCGCGGAGGAGGGGTACGACGCCGGTGGCTGGGCGGAGGTGTCGGTCCCCGGCCACTGGGTCCTGCAGGGGCACGGCTCCCCCATCTACACCAACCACCTCTACCCGTTCCCGGTCGACCCGCCCCGCGTCCCGACCGAGAACCCGACCGGCGACCATCTGCGCGTCTTCGACCTGCCCGAGGACTGGCCGGCCGACGGCGGGGCGGTGCTGCGCTTCGACGGTGTGGAGTCCTGCGCCCGGGTCTGGCTCAACGGCACGGACATCGGCGAGTTCAAGGGCTCCCGGCTGCCGCACGAGTTCGCGGTCGGCCATCTGCTGAAGACTGTAGACAATGTACTGGCGGTCCGCGTCCACCAGTGGTCGGCCGGCTCCTACCTGGAGGACCAGGACCAGTGGTGGCTGCCCGGCATCTTCCGTGACGTCACCCTGCTGCACCGCCCGGCCGGCAGCACCCTCGACTTCTTCGTGCACGCCTCCTACGACCACGTGACCGGCACCGGCACCCTGCGCGTCGACTCCGACGTGGACGGCCGGGTGACCGTCCCCGGCCTCGGCGTCGACATCGCGACCGGCGAGCCGGTGACGGTGCCGGTCGAGCCGTGGACGGCGGAGCGGCCGACGCTGTACGACGGTGTGCTGGCCACCGAGGGCGAGCGGGTGCCGCTGCACATCGGCTTCCGCACGGTGGAGCTGTCGGACGGCCTGATCAAGGTCAACGGCAGGGCGGTGCTCTTCAAGGGCGTCAACCGGCACGAGTGGCACCCGGAGCGGGGCCGCGCGCTCGACCTGGAGACCATGCGCGAGGACGTGCTGCTGATGAAGCGGCACAACATCAACGCCGTCCGCACCTCCCACTACCCGCCGCACCCCGCCTTCCTCGACCTGTGCGACGAGCTGGGCCTGTGGGTGATCGACGAGTGCGACCTGGAGACCCACGGCTTCACCGAGCAGGCCTGGCGGGACAACCCCGTCGACGACGACCGCTGGACCCCGGCGCTGCTCGACCGCGCCGCCCGGATGGTCGAGCGGGACAAGAACCATCCCTCGGTGATCATCTGGTCCCTCGGCAACGAGGCCGGCACCGGCCGTGGCCTGACCGCGATGGCCGAGTGGATCCGCGGCCGGGACTCCTCACGGCTCCTGCACTACGAGGGCGACCTGGGCTGCCGTGACACGGACATGTACTCCCGGATGTACGCCGACCACGCCGAGGTCGAGCGGATCGGCCGCGGCCTGGACGGCGGCACCCACAAACGCCGCGAACTCCCCTTCATCCTCTGCGAGTACGGGCACGCCATGGGCAACGGCCCCGGCGGACTCGTCGACTACCAGCGGATCTTCGAGTCGTACGACCGGCTCCAGGGCGGCTTCATCTGGGAGTGGATCGACCACGGCATCCAGGACGAGCGGTACGGCTACGCGTACGGCGGCGACTTCGGCGAGGAGCTGCACGACGGCAACTTCGTCTGCGACGGCCTGCTCTTCCCGGACCGGCAGCCCTCCCCCGGCCTGGTCGAGTACAAGAAGGTGATCGAACCGGTCGCGATCGAGGGCGACGGCGACGGCACCCTGCGCATCACCAACAAGTACGACTTCGCCGACCTGTCGGCGCTCGCGTTCACGTGGTCGTACCAGGTGGACGGCGAGACGGTCGGCTCCGGCGACCTGACGGTGCCCGCGCTGGCGCCCGGCGAGTCGGCCGAGGTGAAGCTGCCCGAGCCGCCGGCCACAGCCCCGGCCGGCGAGGCCCACTGGACGGTACGGGCGCTGCTCGCGGCCGACACCCCCTGGGCGCCGCGGGACCATGTCGTCGCCTGGGGCCAGGTCGCCGTGTCCGCGCGCCAGGCGCCGTCGGTCGCGGCGACCGACGGTCCGGTGCTCGGCGACGCGCTGATCACGCTCGGCCCGGCCTCCTTCGACGCCCGTACCGGCGCGCTCAGGACGGTCGGCGGGGTGGATGTCACCGGGCTGCGCCTGGACGTGTGGCGGGCGACGACGGACAACGACGACGGCGCCGCCTGGCAGACGGACGTCCGCTACGGCCTGCTGTGGCGCAAGCTCGGCCTGCACCGGATGCGGCACCGCCTCGACGCCGTGGAGCTGGGCGACGACGCGCTGACGGTCCGCACCCGGGTGGCGCCGGCGGCCTGGGAGATCGGGCTGTCGACCGTGTACCGCTGGACGTCGGACGGAAACCGTCTCCAGCTGACCGTGTCCGTGACACCGGACGGCGACTGGACCGTACCGCTGCCCCGGCTCGGCATCCGCTTCGGGCTGTCCGCGGCGGACCGTGTGCGGTGGTTCGGCGGCGGCCCGGGTGAGGCGTATCCGGACAGCAGGATGGCGTCGACGGTCGGCCGTTGGCAGTCGACTGTAGACGATCTGCAGACGCCGTACGTCCGTCCGCAGGAGAACGGCGCCCGCGCCGACGTCCGCTGGGCGGAGATCGGCGGCCTGCGCATCGAGGGTGACCCGGAGTTCTTCTTCACCGCCCGCCGCTGGACCACCGAGCAGCTGGACGCGGCGGCCCACCGCACCGACCTCTCCCCCGGCAGCGCTGTGTGGGTCAACCTCGACCACGGCCAGCACGGCCTCGGCTCCCAGTCCTGCGGTCCCGGCCCGCTGCCCCAGTACCACCTGGCGGCCGAGCCGGCGGAGTTCTCGTTCGTCCTCTCCGAGGCCCCCGCCTCGGAGACCAGGTGACCGACACGGTCCTGACACCTTCCGCGGCCGGCCGGCGGCTGTTCCCCCGGCCGGCCGCGGTCGCGTCCCGCGTGCGTCGCATCCGGCAGCCGAGGAGACATATCGAGTGATCGGCAACATCGAGGTCCGTGGCCTGACCCGCACCTTCCACACGACCGTCCGCCGCCCGGGCTTCGCGGGCGCGCTGCGGTCCCTGGTCAACCCGGAGCGCGTCGCCAAGCACGCCGTCTCCGACATCACCTTCGACGTCGCCGCGGGCGAACTGCTCGCCCTGCTCGGCCCGAACGGCGCGGGCAAGTCGACCACCATCAAGATGCTCACCGGCATCCTCACGCCCACGTCCGGCGAGGCGCGGGTCGCGGGTGTGGTGCCGTACCGGGAGCGGGAGCGCAACGCCCGTAACATCGGGGCGGTGTTCGGGCAGCGCACCCAGCTGTGGTGGGACCTGCCGGTGCGGGAGTCGTTCGCCATCCTGCGCGACATCTACGACGTACCGGAGGCCGAACACGCCGCCCGGCTGCGGGAGTTCGACGAACTCCTCGGCCTGTCCTCCTTCTCGGACACCCGGGTGCGCCACCTCTCGCTGGGCCAGCGCGTCCGCTGCGACCTGGCGGCCGCGCTGCTGCACGACCCGCCGGTGGTCTTCCTCGACGAGCCGACGATCGGCATGGACGTGGTGGTCAAGGAGCAGGTCCGCGAGTTCCTGCGGCACCAGGTCGCCGAGCGCGGCCGTACGGTGCTGCTGACCACGCACGACATGACCGAGGTCGAGCGGCTCGCCGAGCGGGTGGTGCTGGTGAACCATGGCCGGCTGGTCCTGGACGGCACCCTCGACGAGATCCGCCGCACGTTCGGCTCGACCTGGCAGGTGCGGGCGACCCTCGCCGACCCGCACACACCGGTGGGCCCGCTGCCGGGCATCGCGCTGATCCGCCGGGACGGCCCGCAGGTGGTCTTCGGCCCGGACGGTCCCGCCGCGCCCACGGTCCACCAGGCGCTGAAGCAGGTCATCGAGCGGTACGAGGTGACGGGCGTCGCCGTCGACGAGGCGGACCTGGAGGACGTGATGCGCACGGCCTACGCCCAGGCCGAGGCGGTGTGACATGGCCGTCCCGCATGCCTGGCGCGCCGCCCGGGTCACCCCGCTCGGCGAGCTGAACTCCCCGCCCCGCATCACGGCGGCCCTGCTCCGGCTGGCCGTGCAGGTCGTCCTGGTGGCGTCCCTGTGGCGGGGGCTGTACGCGCACACCGGTACGACGGCCGGGCTCGGCCGCGACCAGGCGGTGACGTACGCCGTCCTGGCCGTACTCGCCTCCCGGCTGCGGGAGTTGGACCAGCACACGGGCCGGGACACCGTGCAGCAGCACGTGCACTTCGGCACGATCGTCTACTGGTACCTGCGCCCGCTGCCGCCGCACCGCTACTACACGCTGCGCGCCCTGGGCGAGCAGCTGTACGGCCTGACGTGGGCGCTGGCCGGATACGCGGTCTGCCTGGCGGCCGGAGTGGTGGAACCCCCCAAGTCAGCGGCCGTGGCAGGGGTGTTCGCGCTGAGCCTCCTGCTCGGCCAGTGGGTCATGCACTACGTCATGCTGCTCACCGACCAGCTGTGCTTCTGGACGCTGCGCAACGATGTCGCCCTGATGATCCTGGTCTTCGCGCAGAACCTGCTGTCGGGGGTGTACGCCCCGCTGTGGTTCTTCCCGGACTGGTTCGTGACGCTCAGCTCGTTCCTGCCCTTCCAGGCCACGCTCAGCGTGCCGCTGTCCCTGTACGTGGGCCGCATCTCCCTGTCGGACGCGGGCTTCCAACTCGCCGTGCAGGCGGGCTGGGTGGTGGCCCTGTCCCTCCTCACCCGGTACCTGTGGCGGCGCGCGGGTCGCCGTGTCATCTCCCAAGGAGGCTGATGCCGGTGAACGCCGTCCGCACCGCCTGGCGCATCACGTGCCTCAACTTCCGTGCCCAGCTGGAGTACCGCACCGAGTTCCTGATGAACATCGCGATCGGCGCGATCTGGCAGGTGTCGGTGATCGTCTTCGCGACAGTGCTGCTGACCCGGTTCACCGGGATGGGCGGCTGGGACACCTCGGACGTGCTGCTGATCCCCGCGACCCGGATGCTGGCCCACGGCCTGTTCGTGCTGTTCCTCGGACGGGTGCACGGTCTGGGCCGGTCCATCCAGGAGGGCAGGATCGACGCGTATCTCCTGCGCCCCATGCCGGTCTACCGCCAGGTCCAGTTGCAGTACTTCCCCACGAACGCGATCGGCGACCTCACGGTGGCCATGGGCCTGATGGTGGGCGCGCTCGGCCGCAGTCACCTGGACTGGACGGCGGGCCGGATCTCGTACCTGATCGCGGCGATCCTCGGCGGCCTCCTCCTGGAGGCGGCCCTGTTCACGGCGGTGGCCTCCGCCTCCCTGCGCTTCCCGGCCGCCGACTACTGGGGCCGCTGGCTGGAGGAACTCCTCGGCACCTTCGGCAGCTACCCGCTGAACGTGCTCCCGAGGGCGGTGGGCGGCCTCCTGACCTACGGCCTCCCACTCGCCTTCGTCGCCTACTTCCCGGCCGCGGTCCTGACCGGCCACGGCCACACGACCGGTGCGCCGTACTGGCTGGCAGCGGCCTCGCCACTGGTGGGCCTGGTCGCGTATCTGCTCTCCCGGTTCCTGTGGCGGTGGAGTCTCGGGCACTACACGGGGGTGAACGGATGACGGCAAGGCCGCCGACTTCCTCTGCGCGGCCGAGCCGGAGCCCGCCCCGTCAGTGAGGCTCTGCCGGCCAGCCGAGGGCTCGGAAGACGGCGACGGGGTCGAGGTAGTCGCGCCAGTGCGTCACCTGGCGGTCCTTGATGGTGATCACGGAGACGAAGTGGTTGTCGTAGGCGCGTCCGGTGTGGACCGCCCGCCCGTGCACGGCGTACTCCAGGACGACCACGGACTTGTCGGTGTCGTGGTGGACTGCCAGCTCGTCCGCGCCGGCCAGGACCATCGCGTCGCCGTAGTTGCGGTACAGGTCGGCGACCGCGCGCCGTCCCTCGACTCGGCGCGGGTAGCCGGGGACGGAGACCACGTATTCGGTCACGACGTCCTCCGCCAGGAGGTCGAAGAAATGCTCCCCGTCGACCAGGCCCGCGAGGCCCTTCTGGATGATCCGGAAGAACGGGTCCAGGGCTGCGAAATCCGCAAGGTTCTCGATTGCGTTCTCACTGGACATGGTCACACGGCCGCCGTTGCGGTCCAGGCGTGGGCGTTGCGCCGCACGAACTCGCGGAAGGTGGTCGCCTTCTGGCCGGTGACCTTCTCGATGTCGTCGTTGGGCGTGGAGCCGTGACCGGTGATGATGGTGCCGGTCAGCCACCGGAGCATCACCGCGTACTCGGCGGGCACGATTCCGGCGGCGACGGCGCCGCCGATCCAGGCCTCGGGGTCGAGGTCCTGGTGCGTGACGGACCGGCCGGTCACGGCGGTGATGATGTCGGCGACTTCACCGACCGTGAGGGCCTGCGGCCCGGTGGGCGCGTAGGAGGCCCCGGCATGGACCTCGGGGGCGAGCAGCGTCTCGGCCGCGACGGCGGCGATGTCGGCCGCGTCGACGAAGGCTTCCGTGCCGCTGCCGGTGGGGACCGTGATCGCCCCGTTGATGACGGGCAGGTGGGCGTCGGCGAAGTTCTGCATCACCCAGGCCGGGCGCACGACGGAGTGGGTGATGGCCGTTCGGGCGGCCAGGTCGGCCTCGACGGCCTTGATGTCGATCTGCGGCGGGGTGTCGTCGGCGCCGTAGGTGCTCAGGTAGGTGACGTGGCGCACGCCGGCGGCCTCGGCGAGGTCGAGGAAGGCCGCGACCTGGTCGGCGTACGCGACCCGCATGACGGGCGTGACGAGGTAGAGGCTGTCGACGCCGGCCAGGGCGTCGGCGTGGGTGGCCGGGTTGTCCCAGTCGAACAGCACGTCGGCGCCGTGACGGGCCGCGGTACGGGCGCTGTGCCCCCGCTCGACGAGCCTCTTCGCCAGGAGCGAGCCGGTGCGGCCGGTGCCGCCGAGAACGAGCGTGGTCTGCGGTGATTCGGTCATGACTTCATCGTGCGAGAGGCCATGGGAGCGGATCAATGTGTGAATCGCTCGTTCTTTTACGTCAAACGCTCTGATCATTGCCTGCCGCGATCGCCCTGCTGATACTGGTCGTATGGACCTACTGCGTGATCACCTTGCGCGGGCTCGCGCCGGCGGCGCGGTGTTCGCCCGTACGGTCGCCGAGCCCCCGTGGGGGCTGCGGCTGGCCGGCACGATCCAGCTGTCCGTGCACACGGTCGTCCGGGGCCGGGGATGGCTGTGGTTCGACGCCGACGACCCGGGCCGCGCGGTGGAGCTCGTGCCCGGGGAGGTGACCCTCGTACGCGGCGGCACCGACCACTACATCGGCCACGAGCCCGGCACCGATTGCCTCGAACCGGAGGAGTTCCGGACCCGGCACGCCCACGACGGGGAGTCCGACAACCCCGGGGCGACCGTGTTCCTCTGCGGCGCCTACCGGTTCTCCGGCGACATCGGCACCGGGCTGCTCGAAGCCCTGCCGCAGGTCCTGACCCTGCAAGCGGCCGTCGGCGATCCACTGAGGGACGTGATCGCCCTGCTCTCCCACGAGCTGGCCAACCCCGAACCGGGCCAGCCCACCGTGCTCGACCGACTCCTCGACGTCCTCCTGGTACTCGCCATCCGCAGCGACTTCCGCCGCAGCCCGAACGCACCCCGCTGGTACCGCGCCTCCGCCGACCCCCGTCTGAGCCCCGCGCTCCAGGCCATGCACGAGGACGCCGGCCACCCCTGGTCCGTCCCCGAACTCGCAGCGCTCAGCGGCCTGTCCCGGGCCGCCTTCGCACGCACCTTCCACGAGGCACTCGGCCAGACGCCCATGCAGTACCTGACCGACTGGCGCATGGCCCTCGCCCGCGACCACCTGCGCACGGGCGAACTCGGCATGGCGAGCATCGCCAGGAACGTCGGCTACAGCTCGCCCTACGCATTCGCAGCCGCCTTCCGCCGCCACCACGGCGAACCACCCGGTGCCTGGCGACAACGAGAGTCGATGCGCGACAAGGAACGCCGGCCGAGCGGTCCCCACATCCACTGACGGGTAGCGCCCGCCGCATCCGCGGGCGAGATCAGTCGTCGGCGGCTTTTCATCATCGGCTGCCGCCGGATCGAGAGGCAACTCTCACGTCACGCACTGATATTGAACAATTTTCGCAACTATCCTTCAAAATCAAACAGGTTGGCATGAGCATGGTCCCCATGCGACCCATGAGACGACTCCTCACCGCCCTCACGGCGGGCGCCCTGGCCTTCGCCGGGCTCAGCGCCTCCACCGGCACCGCCCAGGCCGCGCCCTCCGGCACGTTCAACGTGCTCACGTACAACGTGGCCGGACTCCCGGAGGGCCTCAGCTCCAGCCATCCGGCCACCAACACCCCGCTGATTTCACCGCGGTTGGCGGGGTACGACATCGTGAACGTGCAGGAGGACTTCAACTACCACGCGGCGCTGTACGCGGGCGACAACCACCCGTACCGCACGGCCACCAGCGGCGGCGCGGGCATCGGCGACGGGCTCAACACCCTCTCGAAGTACCCCTTCGAGGACTTCGAGCGGGTCAAGTGGAACAACTGCACCGGCACCAACTGCCTGACCCCCAAGGGCTTCACCCTCGCCCGGGTGCGCCTGGCCGAGGGTGTCTTCGTCGACCTGTACAACCTGCACCCCAACGCCGACGACACCGACGACGCCCTCGCCGCCCGCCGCGCCAACATCGCCCAGGTGTCGGCCTTCATCAAGGCCAACTCCGCGGGCAACGCGGTGATCGTCATGGGCGACACCAACACCCGCTACACCCGCGCCGGCGACAACATCCGCACGCTCGTCGACGACAACGGGCTGACCGACGCGTGGGTGAAGCTGGTGAAGGGCGGTACGGCTCCCACCCAGGGCGCCGACCCGCTGCTCTGCCCGACATCGGCCCCGACGAACGACTGCGAGGTGGTCGACAAGGTCCTCTACCGCGGCAGCAACCTGGTGAACCTGACGGCCACCCGCTACAACGACGAGTGGGCGAAGTTCCTGGACTCGTCCGGCGGGAACCTCTCCGACCACTTCCCGCACACCGTCGACTTCTCGTACACCCTCAACACGAAGCTCCACGCGAGCGACTTCTTCGGCGGCCCGCACGGCACGGCCTTCAACGACGCCGACGACCTCCCGTCCACCCTCGCCCCCCGCACACTCACCCTGCGCGGCGACGCCCGCCTGGACGCGGTCTCCCTCACCCACGACGGCGGCACGGTCCTCACCCACGGCGGCACGGGCGGTACGGCGACCTCCCTGACCCTGGCCTCCGGTGAGCACCTCACCTCGGCGAAGCTGACGGAGGGCCAGAAGGACGGCCGTACCCGGATCTTCTCGGCCGCCTTCGGCACCGACAAGGGGCGCACCCTGTCCACCGGTACGGCGACCACGGACACCGTCACCTTCACCGCGCCGTCCGGCTGGCAGATCGTCGGCTTCACCGGCCGCTCCGGCGACGAGATCGACAAGCTCGGGGTGCTGTACGCGCCGATCAGCTGAGCGGGACGTCCGCCCAGACCGTCTTGTACACGCCGTCCGGGCGGAGTTCCACGCCCCACTTCTCCGCCAGCACCTCGACCATCAACAGCCCCCGCCCACCCTCGTCCGGCTCCCCCTGCGCCCGCATGGGGAGCCGCTCCACACGCGCGTCCAGCACCTCCACGCGCACGACATCCCCCTTCAGCAGCAACCGCACGCGGAAACCGCGCCCCCGGACCCGTCCGTGTCGTACGGCGTTCGCGGCGAGTTCGGCGGCGACGAGCGTGACGGTGTCGCTCACCTTGCTCCCATGTGCGAACCCCCATACATCCATCCGGTTCGCCACCAGGTGCCGCGCCCGCCGGGCGCCGTGCGGTGTCGCGCTGAAGAGCTGGGTGAACGTACGTTGCATGCCCCAACCGTCCCGCCGGGCACGGGAGTCGACCAGCGACAGAACTCGTACGCTACGCACTGTACGAGTTCACGCTCTGGACAGTCACCGTGACGTTCCGTGACCCTTGGTCGACATGACCGACAGCACCATCAGCATCGAGCAGACCACCAACGAGCCCGAGCCGTCCGACAGCCTGAAGGCGTTCGGCGCGGCACACAAGGCCTTTCGCAGGCGGGCGGGTTACACGCAGGAGCAGTACGCGCCGCTGGTCGGGTACCAGCCGGGGACGATCGCTTCCATCGAGCAGGGGCGGCGGTTTCCGCCCCGGGTGTTCGTGGAGCGGGCGGAGGAAGTCCTGGACGCGTTCGGTGTGTTGAAGGAGGTGTACAAGCACGCGACCAGGGAGAAGGGGCTGGCTTCGTGGTTCCGGCAGTGGGCGGAGCTGGAGGAGCAGGCGATCAGTCTGTACACGTGGGAGAACCGGTTTGTTCCGGGGCTGCTGCAGACGGAGGCGTACGCGCGGACGCTGTTCAGCGAGCGGATCCCGATGTTCAGCGACTCGGAGATCGAGGCCCAGGTGTCGGCCCGACTTGAGCGCCAGACGCTGCTCAAGGACCGACCCAACACGTTGTTCAGCTTCATCGTCGAGGAGCACGTACTCCGGCGGCTCACCGGCGGCGCGGACGTCATGCGTGAGCAGATCGAGCACATCCTGGAGGCAACGGAACCGCGCAACGTAGAGTTCCAGGTGATGCCGATGTCCCGCGGGTTCCACGCCGGCCTGAACGGCCCCGTCCAACTGCTGGAGACCCCCGAGAACGAGTGGTTCGCCTACTCCGAGGGGCAGGAAAACGGCCAGTTCATCGTCAAGCCGAACACGATCAGCGCACTCCACATGCGTTATGCGAAACTTCGCTCACAGGCTCTGACCCCGGAGGACACCCGGAGCCTGCTGGAGCGGATTCGAGGAGCGCTATGAGCACCACCGAACTGGCCTGGTTCAAGAGCAGCTACAGCGGCGACAGCTCCGGCGACTGCATCGAAGTCGCTACCTGCCCCACCACCATCCACGTCCGCGACTCCAAGAACACCACCGGCCCCCAGCTCGCCCTCACCCCGGCCTCCTGGACGGAGTTCCTGGCGTTCGCCGCTCGCGGCCGCGGGTGAGGTCGGAGCCTTTCAACCGCCGGGTGCGGCTGGTCGTCGAAGTACGTGACGACCATGACGAACTGGAGCTGGCGGAGAGTGTGTTCGCCGCTCAGGGATGGCGGGTTCGCCCGGCGCGGGACGGCGACGCGGTCAGCGCGGACGACGGATACTCGGCGCTGATCGTCGAAGTCCCGCTCCGGGGCTCCCGCTTGACCGCCAGGTCGATGGCAAGCGAGCAGGTGACGACACTCGCCGCCCGGCGGAAGCTGGACGTCTGGGTGCGCGAGGCCAAGCTCGTACGGCCCAAGCCCGCCGAGCCGAACACGACGTACCACGTCCATCACAAGGTGCCGGACGGCGCGAGCCCCGCTCTGCGGTGGCTCGCCGAGCACTGGATAGCCGTCGGCGGGTGGGACGTACGCCATACGCTGCATCTGCGCGGCGAGTACACGGAAGAGCAACGCGACCGCGCGCTCGCCGAGTTGAACGGGCGGAACCTCGGCGGGGCGCCGTTCGACCCCGATGCGCACGACGTCCGTAGGGCGATCGGTCCCCGGCCGCGCGACGGATCGATGGATCGACACCGGAAGGCGCTGCAGTTCGCCGTCATCGGTGTGGTCGTACTCGTGAGTCTCGCGTGCGGGATCACCCTTGGGGCGTCGAACACGCCCTGGCGGTTCCTGGCACTGGTCTGGCCGCTCGGTATGTGCTGGCCGGTGGGTACGTGGGTGTCCGCCAACGAGCCCCGGCCGTGGCTCGTCCGGCTCGGGATCGGCGTGGCCCTGGTCTGGGGCCTGACCGCCTTCGGGTTCATCTGGGGGGACTCCCAACCGGGTGGACTGTCCAGACAGTTCGCCGGGATTCTCCTCACCCTGCTCCTCGGCTTCACGGTCTTCGGCCTGTGGTACGCCCTGAGCGAGTCCTGGTTCAGCCGCAACATGCAGTGGTTCCTGCCCGTACTCGCGGCGCCGTTGCCGTTCGTGCTGCCGTGGGCCGGGTCGTATCTGCACTCCATGTACCTGGAGGAGCGCTTCGGGGTCCCGGCCGACTCGGTGCATGTGGCCTTCTACTGGCAGTACGCCGTGGCGCTGCGGCCGCTGGGGCTGGCCGTGGCGTGTTCGCTGGTGCTGGTCGCGCTGGGCGGCTGGGCCCGTCACTTCAACCTCCAGACGGGGGCGAGCGGACTCGTGCGATGGGTCCTGCCGCTGATGGTGCTGGTCGCGGTCCTGTCCGTGGCGATCGAGGCGCTGACCGGCGTGGACCATGCCGCCGACCGAACGATCGCGGACGCCACCGCCGGGAAGCGCTACCCGGCCGCGTACTTCGGCATCCGGGGCGAACTCGTCTGCGTCGCACCGCTCAACCCGAAGATTCCCGTCATCAACGGGCCGGTACCGACGACCCACCCGGTCCTCGTCTTCCAGGCGAGCGGTGACACCGTCTGGCTCTGGGATCCGGACCCGGCCCGGGGCAAGGACACGTCCCGCCATGCCCTGCGTGTGAGGGCGGAGGACGTGCAGTTGGCCGCCGGCGGCGGCAGGCGGTGCCGTGCCTGAGTGACCACCTGAACCTAGATCCCCTAGGATTCCCCCTAGGTGACCAAGGAGGAGGTGTCAGATGGCCCGTGCGGGACTCACCGTCGACCGACTGGTCGCGGCCGCCGCCGACCTCGCCGACGAGGCGGGCTTCGAGAACGTCAGCCTGTCCGCGCTGGCCCGGCACTTCGGGGTGAAGGACGCGAGCCTGTACTCGCACGTCCGCAACCTGAACGACCTGCGCACCCGGCTCGCCCTGCACGCGGGCGGCGAGCTGATCGACCGGATCGCGGCGGCCGTGGCGGGCCGGGCCGGGCCGGACGCGCTGGCCGCGTTCGCGGGCGCGTACCGGGCGTACGCGCTGGACCACCCGGGCCGGTACGCGGCCACCCAGATCCGCATCGACCAGGCCCTGATCGCCGACTCCCCCGCCATGCGCCGCACGGCCGAGATCACCTACGGCATGCTGCGCGCCTACGATCTGGACGAGCCGGATCTGACGGACGCCGTCCGTCTGCTGCGCAGCACCTTCCACGGCTACTGCGCCCTTGAGTCCACGGGCGGCTTCGGCGCGGCCCGCGGCGTGCAGGCCTCCTGGGACAAGGCGGTCGAAGCCCTGCACCTCACCCTCACGCACTGGCCCCGGGAGCGGAAGAACGATGACTGAGTCCCTGTCCTACGACTCCTACGACTCCTACGACGTCACGGGCAGCGGTCCCGTCCTGCTGCTCGTGCCGGGCGGTGCCGGGCACCCCATGGGGCTCGGACCGCTCACCGAGCGGCTGGCGCAGCGCTTCACCGTGGTGACGTACGACCCGCTGGGCCTCGCCCACGGCCGGCTCGGCCTGCCGGTCCCGGACCAGCGGCCGGCGGACTGGAGCGAGGGGGCGCACCGGGCACTGGAGGCGGTGCTGCCCCCGGACGAGCAGGCGTACGTGTTCGGGACCAGCTCCGGCGGCATCGCCGTCCTCGACCTGCTCGCCCGGCACCCGCGGCGGCTGGCGCACGTGGTGGCGCACGAGCCGCCGTGTGTGACAGTGCTGCCGGACGGCCGGGAGCGGCGGGAGGAGCTGATCGGTCAGCTGGACGGCCCCGGACGGCCGCCCGCCGAGGGCGCCGACGCAACCCCGATGGGAGTCTTCCTCGCCCACGTCCTGCGCCCGTTCTCCGCCCACCTTCCCTCCCTCACCGCCCCCGAGCACCGTCTCACCCTCGCGGTCGGCGCCGACTCACGCGGACAACTCCTCTACAACACGGGCGAGTTGCTCGCCGACCGCTTCGGCAGTCGGTTGATGGAGTTCCCGGGCGGGCATATCGGCACCCTGGATCACCCCGTGGAGTTCGCCGACGTCCTCGCCGAAACACTCCTCTCCAGCGCACGCACCTCGTCGTAGGAGGGTGTCGTACCGCCCGGCACCCGCCCGGCGGCGATGTCCGACACCGCGTCCAGGGCCGCGCCCAGCGCCCGCCGGTAGAGCAGCGAGCCGAGGCTGACCCGGCGGACGCCGAGGTCGGCGAGCCGGGGCACGGTGGGTCCGGCGGGCGAGTACAGGATGTTGAGCGGGGCGTCGACGCGCCGGACGAGGGCGTCGATCCGGGCGGGGTCGGTCAGCCCCGGCACGAACACCCCGTCGGCGCCCGCCTGTTGGTAGGCGTCGAGGCGGCGCAGGGTGTCCGTCTCGTCGCCGTCGCCCAGCCAGTACGTGTCCGTACGGGCGTTGACGAACAGACCGGGCACGGCCGCCTTCACCGCGGCAATCTTCGCGGCCTGGCGGGCGGCCGGCCCGAGCCCGTCCTCCAAGTTGATGCCGACGACGCCGACGGCCCACAACTGCCGGGCCAGGTCAGCGACTTCATCCGGGTCGTCGGAGAAGCCGTCCTCGGCGTCGGCGGAGAGCAGGTACGGCTCCGAGCCGAGGGTGAGGGCGAGGCGCAGGGTGTGGTCGCGGGTCGCGGCCTCGCCGTCGGGCAGTCCGACGGCCGCCGCCACGGCGAGACTGGTCGTGCCGATCGCGGGATAGCCGTGGGCCGCGAGGGCGGCGGCCGAGGCGTGGTCCCAGGCGTTGGGCAGGAGCAGCGGCTCGCCGGGGCGGTGGTGGAGTGCGGCGAAGGGTGTCACGGCAGGCTCTGCGGTCATACGCCCACGGTAGGCGCGGGTCGTTTCGGCGCCGGCCGAACTGTGCGGACCAGCTGTCCCGGATCCTCCTCCCCGCGCTCCGCCGCACTGCGCTCCGCACAGAACAGGATCTGTGCGGTGCCTCAGCCGGCCCCCGGCACGATCGCACCGTACGGCTGGAGCACCAGGTCGCACTGATACCAGGTCCCTGGCTTACCGCCGAGGTGGGCCGGGTCGGCGGGCCCGACGGGGACGAAGCCGGCTTTGGCCAGCACGTGCTGGGACGCGACATTCTGGTGGGTGGTCGCCGCCCGCAGTGTGCGCAGCCCATGCCGGGCCCCCGCCAGCCGACACAGCTCCCGGACGGTCGCGGTCGCCACGCCGTGGCCGGCGACGTGCTGCGCGACCCGGTAGCCGAGTTCCGCAGTATGGTCCTCGATGTCGACCAGATTGAACCTGCCGAGTACCGAGCCGTCTTCGGCCACGAGCACGTGGAAGGCACAGATGCCGGCCTCCTGCTCGGCCAGCAAGGCGTTGAACCGGTCGGCGAACTGGTCGAAGAAGTCGTCGCCGCGGTCGGAGACCGAGGCGGCGAAGTAGGCGCGGTTCGCCAGCTCGAAGGCCAGGACCGCCGGGGCATGGCCGGCATGCAGCCGCTTCAGCTCGGGCATTGCCCGACCCTACCCAGGTAGTAAGCCGAACCCCCACCTGGTTTCCGTCGGCGACAGGCCCAACTACCGCCCCGGACATGGCCACCAAGGGCCGATCCACCTCGTTGTATTAGCCGTTGTAAGGTGCCGATGACCATGCAACAAATGAATCGGGGAACAGTGCATCTCTCTCTGAAGGCCGCGACCGTCACCGCTTCGCTCATCGGCGCCACGGCGTTCGCGATCGCCCCGGCCGGCGCCTCGCCCGCGCAGGCCACCACGAAGACCGCTTCCGCCGCCGCGTTCAGCTGTCACGTCTACAACACCTCCGGCTCCGAGCTGAACGTGCGCAGCGGGGCCGGGACGACGTACTCGGTCATCGGCACCATCGCCGCCAAGGGCAAGCTGCCGTGCGGCAGCCTCGGCGAGGGCTCCGTGAACCGCCAGCGGTACAAGGCGTGCGGCATCACCAGCACCGAGTGGATGACCGTCCGGATCAACGGCCACGACGGCTGGGTGGCCGTGACGTGCGTGGCGCTGGGCGTCTGAGCGTCTGAGCGTCTGAGGATCACCGGAGGAGCCCCCTCCCCAGGCGGGAGGGGGCTGTCTTACTTCCCGCGCTCCGCCGCGCTGCGCTCCACACAGAACTCGTTGCCCTCGGGGTCGGCGAGGAGCGCCCAGCCGGTGCCGTCGGGCTTGCGGTGGTCGTCGACCAGGGTGGCGCCGAGGGCGAGCAGCCGCTCGACCTCCTCGTCACGGGTGCGGTCCTGCGGCTGGAGGTCCAGGTGGACGCGGTTCTTGAGGGTCTTGGGTTCCGGCACGGTCACGAAGAGCAGGCCGGCGCCCTCGATCAGAGCCTCCGGATCCCCCGGATTGTCGTCCTCGTGCAGGGGCTGGCCCAGGACCTGGGACCAGAAGCTGCCGAGGGCGTAGGCGTCGGCGCAGTCGATCGTCACGTGCCGGATCTTGGAAGTCATGCCTCGGATTCTGGTGGGCGCCCCCGGAAATGGAAAACGAGTTTGGCAACCTTTCGCGGCCCGGCGGCCACCGAAGGGCATGACATCTGCACGACGCACGACACGCCACCGCCGGGTCCGGCTGGCCCGCAAGCCCGCGATCGGCGCCCTGGCGGCGGCCGGGGTGCTCGCCGGGGCGTGGTACGCGACCGCCGGGGCCGCGACGACCAGCACCCCCGACCTCACGGTGACCAGCACCGCCGTGAGCCTGAGCGCCAAGTACCCGTACCTGTCCGCGGGTTACAACAACACCCGCGAGTGGAACCGCACGGCCACCGCGGTCGCCCCGAACGGCACCCTGCGGGTCGCCTGGCCGGCCGCGAACGGCGTCCATGTCACCCCGCTCACGGCGGCCGGGAAGCGCTCCGGCGCGGACACGGTCGTCAAGGGCACCAAGGAGGTCGGCGGCCTGGTCGCGCACAACGACGGCTTCGCGCTCCTCACCCGGGTCTCCGACAGCAACAAGTGGAACGAGACGGCCGCCGCCATCGTCCGCTACACCGGCGGCAAGCAGACCTGGCGCACCAAGCTCACCGGCACCGCCTCCCACGACACCGCCCCGACCCTGGACGGCCAGCTCACCTGGAACGGCACCAAGTACGGCGCCTACTTCGTCGTCCACGGCGCGGGCGGCTTCGCGGACGGGCACTACGGCGACAAGCTGTCGTACATCAGCGCCAAGGGCGCCAAGCTCAGCGGCGGTTGGGGCTGGGGCTGCAGCCACAACGAGGGCATAGCGCTGCACGCCGAGTCCTCCGGCGCGTTCACCTCCCTCTGCTTCGACGACTGGCGCTCGGGACTGTTCGTCTCCACCGGGATCGGCGCCCCGGACGAGGCTCCGGTGGTGCAGCGCGAGCAGTGCTGGGCGGGGTACTGCGGGGGTACGTTCCCGAGCCGCACCGGTGACTTGGTGAAGTCCGCCTCCGGCCGCTACGCGACCGCCTTCGCCTCGCGGGGCGCCGCCTCCGCCAAGAAGAACCCGGACGACTCCAGCGGCCGCGGCTGGACGGTCACCCCGAAGACCAGCACCCACCAGGTGGCGATCGCCTTCCTCAAGAACCGCAACTCCGGTCCCGGCAAGGCGGTCTACCTGTCGAACACCAAGGGCACCGAGCACGTCAACGTGCACCTCACCCCGTACGGCAAGGACAAGCTGCTGCTGTCCTGGGAGTCCCTGAAGAACGCCAAGTGCTCGGCGGGCACCTGCACCGGCACCTTCACGGGCACCCACCTCCGACTCGTCGACTGGAACGGCAAGTTCGCGAGCGCCGACAAGGTGGTGAGCGCGCGGATCACCGGTGACATCGCGGTCCTCCAGGACGGCTCCCTCACCTGGGCCTACGCGCCCGTCACCCCGACCTACGCCACCCCGCTCACCGGGGCGTCACCGACCACGACGACCCTGCGGATCGCCCGTCTGAAGCCGTGAAACGGAACTGCCTGACCCCTCCCGAGGCCCAGCGGACGCTCAGGTCGTAGTCGCCCCGCACTTCCACGGTCACCAGGTCCCGGAGGGGCAGGGGGTCGGGTTCCGCGGTGAGGCGGGCCAGGGCCACGAACAGGGTGGGGGTGGCGCCGGTCGTGCCGGAGGGGGCGAAGCCGTCCGACAGGCCGTGGACCGGGACGAGTTCGGCCTGCTCGTCCTCCCACGGCACCCAGCCGGTGATGTGCACCTCGGTGCCGGGGTCCGCCCCCGCCACCAGATGGGCCCGCACCTCCACCGCGCCGTCGGCCACGACAAGGCTGGTCACCTCCACCCCGGAGCCCACCGTGTACCGGGAGGCCGCCCAGCCCTCCCCCACGCCCAGTGGCACGATTCCCGTGCGGATCGGGTCGCCGTCGACCATGACGATGTTGTCGGGCGGCGACCCGAGGGGCCGGGTGACCGTGGAGTACGCGAAGCGCGTGTAGTACGGGTCGTAGCGGATGTCCTCGCTGCCGTGGTTGTGGAGGCGGACCACGCCGTCCGAACGGGTCGACTGCAGCAGCCAGTTGGGGCCCGCGATCGACGTCACCGCGTCGGCGCGCTCCGCCGGGCCCGGCTCCTCGGCGGCCGTCCACACCTCGTGGTCCGGCGGCAGCAGGAGCCCAAGGAAGCCCTTGCTCGCCCAGTACGGGGACGCCGGCCCCGAGTAGGTCTGCAGGACGGCCTCGTCCGGGCCGTGCCAGCCGAGGGTCAGCAGGCCGTGGGAGTCCACGGCGCCCCGGTCAAGGAAGTACTTGAGCGCTCCGGAGGCCAGCCGCCGTGTCTCGCCCGCCGCCAGGGGCGTACGACCCGTGAGCGCGCCCAGCCACAGCGGGGCCGTGGTCGCGAACCGGTACGTGAGTGAGCGGCCCTGGTGCAGGGGGGCTCCGTCGCCGCCGAACAGGCGGGCGTAGTCGGAGAGATGGCGTTCGAGCCGGGCGCCGTACAGCTCCAGCAGCTCGGCGTCGTCGGCCAGCCAGGCGTGCAGCACCGGGTAGAGGTGCATGGCCCAGCCGTTGTAGTAGTCGTACTTGCGGCCGTCGCCGTCGGTGTACCAGCCGTCGCCGACGTACCAGTCCTCGATGCGCGCGAGGCCGCGGTCGATCGCCTTGCGGGCCGCCTCGGGTGCGTGGCCGATCTCCGCGAGGAAGCCGCCGACGGTGACCGGGAACAACTCCCAGTTGCAGGGCCAGGGTTCGGCGGTCAGCGCGTCCGTCAGCCAGGCCGCCGTCCGCTCGCGGACCGGCTGGTCCAGGCGGTCCCACAGCAGGGGGCGGGTCAGCCGCAGGGCGAGGGCGATGGAGGCGGCTTCGACGAGCGGCTGGCTGCGGTCGGCGATCTCGGGCCAGACTCCGCCGGGGCCGGTCGCGAGGCCCTCGGCGTAGCGGCCGAGCACGGTCTCGTCCCGGCGGAAGGCGGCCAGCAGCAGGGTCCGGGCGTAGCCCTCCAGGCCGTCGGAGAGGTGGCCCGCGTGGCTCACGTGGTCACCGGGGAGGTGGTAGAGGGCGCGGTCGGTGGTGGCGTAGGGCTCGACGGCGGCGAGCAGGGCGTCGGCCGCGGCCTCCCAGTGGGCGCGGGTGTAGCCGGTGTACGGGCTCGCGGAGCGGTCGTCGGCGGGCAGTTCGATCACGGCGGGTGGCTTTCCTTTCCTGACGGGCCCGGGGCGCCCGGGTCCGGTGGCCCTGGGGCTTCCGTCTACCGTCTACCGTCTACCAGCTACCGTTCACCGTTTACCGTTTACCGTTTACCGTTTACCGTTTACCGTTTACCGTCTACCGGCGACCGGCGACCGGCGACCGGCGACCGGCGACCGGCGACCGGCGACCGGCGACCGGCGAGCCTAGGGCGCGCGCCCCGCTTTGGGCGGTCCTGGGACGCCCCGGTTCCGGTCGAGGCGCCCCAGGAGTTCATCCCACCCGCACTCTGCCCTCCGGCACCAGATGCTGGGCGAGGAGTTCGTCGCGGACCAGCCCCGCGTAGACGGTGGCGCCGTGCACGGAGGTGTGCGTGTTGTCCCGCTTCTCGTTGTAGAGGTACAGGGCCTTGGAGCCTTCGACGCCGAGCGACTCCACCAGCGCCTTCGTCTTCGCCGTGAGGTCGATCAGCGGGACCTTCTCCGCTGCGGCGACGGAGCGGATGACGGCCGGGTGGTCGACGCCGAGGCCGTTGACCAGCAGGGCGGTGTTGTTGTTCAGGGTGCCGTCGGCGTTGAACCAGCGGCGCACGATCGGGGTCACGAGCACCGGCTCGCCGCCCCGGTCCCGGATGCCCGCCACCAGGGTCTCCAGGTTCGCCCGGTAGGTCGCCTCGTCGGTGGTCTTGTCGTTGTGGGCGAGCTGCACGAGGACGAGGTCGCCGGGCCGGATCAGCGGCTGGACGGTGGCCCACAGCTGCGGGTTCTGCAGGTAGGTGACCGTACTCTCCCCGGAGTCCGCGTAGTTGGCGACGGACAGTCCCCTGCGCAGGTACTGCGGGAGCTGCTGGCCCCAGCCGGAGTACGGGTCGCCGGGCTGGTCGCAGACCGTGGAGTCGCCGATCAGGATGATCTGCCGGGCGTGCCGGGCCGGGGTGACCCGGATGCCGGCGAGGGCGGGGGCGGAGCCGCCGAGGGTGAGGTCGAGGCCGGGGGTGCCGTCGGGGCCGGTCGGTTCGCCCTCGGGGGTGCGGACGTTCACGGTGAAGCTGCGCGTGACCCGCTCGCCGGCGTCGACGGCGGTCTCCGGGAGCAGGGAGCGGCGGGTCTCGCCGCCGATGCTCGTGCTCGACGCCGCTTCGCCGCCGAGGGTCACCCGGACGTCGTACGTGCCGGGCGGGACGTCGAAGTGGCAGGCGGTCGCGGTGCAGTGGTCGATGCCGAGGGGCGGATGCCGGTCGTGCGCCTGCGCGGGTACGGCCGACAGCGCGCCGCTCAGGGTGACCGCCGCCAGCAGGGCGATGCTGAAACGTCTCACTCGGGGCTCCTCCGTCCACGCCGACAAGGTGGCGGCTGGACCGTACCGCCTTTGGCAAGCGCTTTCTAGCCCCTGGAGTGATTTCACAAGACTGCCAACCTTCCGCAAGCGAAAGCCCTTTCGCGAAATCGATTCAACTGCCACCCTGCCAACACCCGCACCCCACTCGCTTCCGAAGGAGGCACCCCCATGTCCGCATCTGAGAGCAGTTCGGTCGGACGCCGTACCTTCGTGCTCGGCGCCGCGGCCGCCGCCGGATCCGCGGCCCTCGCCGGTCCGCTCGCGCCTGCCGCCTCGGCCGCCGGCTTCGGCTGGTCGGACGACGGCTCCCACTACGTCGTCGACACCGGCGCGAACCTCGTCTTCAAGGTCAGCAAGACCAACGGCGACCTGACCTCACTGGTCTACAAGGGCACCGAGTACCAGGGCTACGGCGGCAAGAACTCGCACGTCGAATCGGGCCTCGGCACCTCGACCGTGACGATCGCCCAGTCCGGCTCGACGATCCTGATCTCGGTCGCGTACGGCACCCTCAAGCACTACTACGCGGCCCGCAGCGGCGAGAACAACGTCTACCTGTGGACCAACAAGGCGGACACCTCCGTCTCCGCGACCCGTTACATCGTGCGGGTCAAGGCGGGGCTGTTCCTCAACGACGAGCCGGACTCCTACACGTACACGACCAGCACCATCGAGGCCTCGGACGTGTTCGCGAAGTCCGACGGGCAGACCCGGTCCAAGCACTACTCGAAGCTCCGGGTCATCGACTACGACTACATCGGCTGGACGACCGGCAGCGTCGGCCTGTGGATCGTGCGCAGCAACCACGAGAAGGCCTCCGGCGGCCCGTTCTACCGCTCGCTGCTACGCCACCAGAGCGCCGACGGCGGCGGCCTGTACGAGATCCTCTACTACGGCGAGAACCAGACGGAGGACCAGCGCTTCGGCCTCCAGGGCCCGTACGTCATCGCGTTCACGGACGGCGGGGCGCCCTCCTCCTCGCTGTACCCCGCGAACCTCACCACCTCGTGGGCGGACTCGCTCGGCATCTCCGGGTACGTCGGCGCGGGCGGGCGGGGCCGGGTGGCGGGCGTGGGCATCGCCGGGCGGAACACGGCGTACCCGTACACGGTGGGGCTCGCAAACTCGGGGGCGCAGTACTGGGGTACGGCGCGTTCGTCGGACGGGTACTTCTCGGTCGGCGGTGTACTGCCGGGTGCATACACGCTGACCGTCTACAAGGGAGAGTTGGCTGTATACAGTACACAGGTGACCGTATCCGCAGGATCGACGACGACCCTCAACACGATCACCATCTCCTCGTCCAACGACCCCTCCAACGCGAGCGCGATCTGGCGGATCGGCGACTGGAACGGCACCCCGAGCGGCTTCAAGAACGCGGACCTGATGACGTACGCGCATCCGTCCGACATACGGGCCGCCTCCTGGACCGGCAACGTGGTGATCGGCAGCGGCAGCGAGACCTCCGCCTTCCCCGCGTACCTCTGGAAGGACGTCAACAGCGGTCTGCTGGTCTACTTCAAGCTGACCGCCGCCCAGGCCGCCGCCGCGCACACCCTGCGGATCGGCGTGACGACGGCCTACGCCAACGGCCGGCCGCAGATCACCGTCAACGACACCTGGACCTCGGCGATCCCCTCCCCGCCCACCCAGCCGAGCACCCGCTCGCTGACCGTGGGCTCCTACCGGGGCAACAACTACACGTTCACCTACAGCATCCCGGCGAGCGCCTGGCTGACGGACACCAGCCAGTACAACGTGCTGAAGATCAACGTGGTGAGCGGTTCGGGGACGACGGGTTATCTCAGCGCGGGCACGGCGGTCGACGCGATCGATCTGCTGGCCTGACGGCGAGCCGGCGATCCCGTCGGCCGGCTCGGCCGGGAGGCTCGCCCTCGGGGTCGGACTGACGCCAGGCGGCCCGTAGTTCGTGGACGGCGTGGACGAGACCGACGCAGCCGCGGAGCACGTCTGCGGTTGCGTCGGGGAGACGGGATGCCGCCGCGAGGATCACACTGAGTCCTCCGAGGGCGGCCAGGATGTGAGTGACGCTCATGTGCATTACTGTCGTCCCACCCGGCGGCCGTACGGACGAATTCCTACGGCAGCCGACACAACCGGACGGGGGAACAGGGTGGGTGTTCCGGGCCAGTTCAAGAAGCCGTCTCTGCCGGCGGGCCGGTTGCGCGATCTCAACGACGCCCTCCACGCACTGCATCTGATCGCGGGGCAGCCGAGTCTGGAGATCATGCACCGCCTGCTGCAGAAGCGGATCTCCCGCACCCGCCTGCACGACGCCTTCACCGAGCCGCGGCTTCCGCCGTGGGACACCGTCGACGCGCTGGTCGAGATCCTCGCGGCGCGCGCTCCGGGCACGTCGCCTCAGGAGGTCCTGCCCGAGGTGCACGCCCTCTGGGTCCTCGCGTCCCGGCAGCGGTCGCTGCTGAATCCGTACGAGCGTGAGGTGCGGGACGAGGTGGTCGCGATCTTCGCACAGCAGATGGAGGTCAGACAGCGTGAAGTGGAGCTGGTGCTGGACGTGCCTCTGGTGGAGATCGCGGCCGATTCACTGACGGTGCTCGAAGCCGTGGGCGTCATCGAGCGGTGCTTCGGCGTCGTTCTGGACGAGGAAGGCGTCATGGAAGCGGTCACGATCGGGGAGATGGTGACCTTGACTCTCTCGGCGCTGAAGGCGACGCAGGAGTGAGGGTGGCCACGAGGTCTCCGGTGTTCGGGTTCTTCTTGGTCGATGAACCCTCCGCCGGAGACCTCACGCACGTCAGAGCGGCTTGATGCGGGCCTTGAGCAGGCAGAACTCATTGCCCTCGGGGTCGGCCAGGACATGCCACTGCTCGTCCCCGGTCTGGCCGATGTCGGCCCGGCGGGCACCGAGCTTCAGGAGGCGTTCGAGCTCGGCGTCCTGGTCGCGGTCGGTGGGGTTGACGTCGATGTGCAGCCGGGACTTCCCCGGCTCCGGCTCGTCCCGGACGCTGAAGAAGATCGTGGGCTGCGGACCGCCGAACCCTTCCGGCGTCCCGATCTCCACGCAGCCCTCCTCGCGGCCGACCACGACGTAGCCCAGGACCTCGCACCAGAACTGCGCCAGCAGTTCGGGGTCGCGGCAACCGAGCACCAGCTCACCGATACGACATGCCATCAAGAAACCTGCTCTCAGCCTGGGAACTCCCGCGACCGTACCGGACGAGGCGATTACGGGCGAGGTGATTTCAGAGGCACGGACAGCTGTGGCACTCAACTCCCCCGTGTCCACTGCTGGTTGGTCCCGCCGTTGCAGCTGTACGTGATGATCGCGGCGGAGTTGGCGGTGGACGCACCGGACACGTCCAGGCACTCGCCGCTCGCGCGGGCCTTGAGGTTCACGTACGAGCCGGAGGTGACGAGCGACCACTGCTGGGTGGTGGCGCCGGTGCAGTTCTCCTGGGTGACGTCGGAGGCGTTCTCCTGCAGGCACAGGGAGCTGCCCCGGCCCATCAGCTCGTAGTAGCCGTTGCCCAGGTCCTTGAACCACCACTTCTGGTTGGCGCCGCCGTTGCAGGTGTACTGGCTGATCGCGGCGCCCTGCCAGAGGGACTGGCCCGGTACGTCGGCACACTTGGAGCTGTGCCGTGCGACCAGGGTGTTGTACGTGGCGCTCGTGCCGGTGACCGTGCCGGCGGCGGTGTCGACCGCGACCTCCGGGGACCAGGACATGGACATCGAGGTGGACGTCGGGAAGGTGAGCGGCAGCCACACGTACCGGGAGTCGTTGACCGTGCCGCCGAAGGAGTTGCCCCAGCGGTCGCCCATGTACAGGTACGAGGTGCCCGAACTGCCCTGCACGGGAAGGACGTAGGCGGTCTGGGAGCCGTAGGCGGTGGTGTCGCCGATGTTCGTCCACGCGGTCCAGGGGCCGGCGAGGGAGGTGGCGGTGGCGTACTGCTGCTGGTTGGGGTTCCAGCCGGTGGCACCCGAAGTCAGCATGAAGTACACGCCGCCCCGCTTGAAGAGGGCCGGTGCCTCGCGGTGGCCGCCGGGCCAGGGGTTGGCGAGCCGGCTCTCGATGCCGGTGTAGTCGGCGGTCAGCCTGTAGATGTGCAGGTCGTAGTTCTCGTTCGCGGCCGAGACCATGTAGGCGGTGCCGTCGGTGTCGACGAAGGTGGTCAGGTCGCGGGACATGTACTGGCCGAGCGGCCGGAAGCTGCCCTGGTAGGTGTAGGTGCCGTCGACGGTGTCGGAGACGGCGACGGCGGCGCGGGCCTCGCTGTAGTCGACGCCGTTCTCCTTGTGCATCCACATGACGAACTTGCCGGTGGACGCGTTGTAGATGACCTTGGGGCGCTCGATGTAGGCGGTGGCCAGCTCGGTGGCGGAGGACTGGGACAGGACGCGGCCGCGGAACTCCCAGCTCTTCAGGTCGGTGGAGCGGTAGGCGTCCACGGAGCGGAAGGTGTTGTCGGAGTTGCGGTCCTCGCCGAACCAGTAGTAGTAGGAGCCGACCTTGATGGCCCCGCCGCCGTGCGCGTGCACGGGGTTGCCCGAAGTGTCCGTGAACTGGGTGCCGTTGGTGATCGTCTGCGGTGCCGCCTGGGCGGGTCCGGCGGTCACCAGGGCGGCGGCGAGCGCACAGCACAGGGCGAGCAGGATGGCGTACGCGCGTCTCATCTCACACACTCTCCTTCACCGTGTCGGCGACGGGGATGCCGAAGTCCGGGGTGCCGTCCGGCTTCCAGCCGAGCTTCTGGATGCGGGTGTGGCGGTTGGGGTCGTGCAGCGGGTCGCCGGTGATCTCCTTGTACTGGCGGGCGTGGTAGACGAGGACGTCGCTGTGCCCGTCCTCGGCGACTGTGAAGCAGTTGTGGCCGGGCCCGTACTGCTTCGTCGTGTCGTTGCTGGTGAAGACCGGGGTCGGGGACTTGGACCAGCTCGCCGCGTTCATCAGGTCGCTGTCGGCGTCGGCGGTGAGCAGGCCCATGCAGTAGTGGTAGTCGGTGGCGCTGGCCGAGTAGGTGAGGAAGACACGGCCGTGGCGCTGGAGGACGTACGGGCCCTCGTTGACCTTGTAGCCGACGCACTCCCAGTCGAACTCCGGTGTGGACAGCCGGACTTGGGGTCCGGTGAGCGTCCAGGGGTTGGCCATCCTCGATATCCACAGCGCGGTGTTGTTGTCCATGCCGGGCTCGTGCTGGGCCCAGACGAGGTAGCGGGTGCCGCGGTGCTTGAAGGTGGTGGCGTCCAGGGAGAAGGTCTCCCAGGCGGTCTTGATCTGCCCCCGCTCCACCCAAGTCCCCTGGAAGGGATCGGGGTTGGCGTTCTCCAGCACCCAGATGCGGATCGCCCACACGTCCTCGGCGGGCGCGGAGGCGAAGTAGATGTACCACTTGCCGCCGATCCGGTGCAGCTCCGGCGCCCAGATGTGCGCGCCCATCGGGCCCGTGGCGTGCGCCCGCCAGATGACCGACTCGGGGGCCGTGGAAAGCCCGTTCAGGGTGCGGGAGCGGCGCAGGATGATGCGGTCGTACTCGGGGGCGGTCGCGGTGAAGTAGTACCGGCCGTCGGTGTGGCGGGTGATGTGGGGGTCGGCCCGCTGGAGGACGAGGGGGTTCACGAAGGGGGCCGTCTCGCGGGAGGTGGACGGGGTCGGGGACGCGAGTGCGGGGGTCGCGGAGGTGGCCGCCAGGGCGCCGGCGGCCGCGGCGCCCTTCAACAGCAGGCGGCGAGTGGGGGGCTGGGGAAGGTGGTGGGGGTCGCGGCTCATGCGGATTGCCTCTCGGTGGGGAAGCGAGGGGGTTCGAGGCGGTTCGATATTACGAACACCATCTGTCATTCCGAACGCCGAAAAGGTAAGGGTGAGCAACCAGGAGGTCAACGGGTCTGACGGACAAGGGGGTAAGCGATTTCTAACGGGTTCCGATTTTCTGTTATCCGTCGGCAGGTCCGTACGTCTCCCAGTCGTGCGCACCCAAACCCACAGGACAGCAGCGGCCGTAGGCGCCCTCGCGGCGGTCGCCTTCACGATCGGCGCTCCCTCCCCTTCCGCCGCGGCCGGCACCCAGGACGTGACCGCCGACGTCCTCGCGGGGCGGGACGTGACGCTCACCGGAGACGCGGTGGTCACCGTCCCGTCGGGGACGACCACGTACGACGGCGTCTTCCACGGCGAGGGCACGCTCACCGTGCGCGGCGGCGGCACGCTGATCCTCACCAAGGACAGCGACTTCACGCTGCCGAAGTCCCGGCAGCGGCAGGTCGTGCGCACCCAGGGCGGCAACCACCCCTACACCACCGTGACCAACCCCGACCCGCCCGCGATCACGGTCGAAAGCGGTGCCACCCTGCAGTACGGTACCGGCGGCGGCACCGGCCTGATCGGCCACTTCCCCTACAACACCCCCGGCTACCAGCTGAACCAGCTCAACGTCCGCGTCGACGGCACCCTCCGCCTGTCCCTGACCCGCACCTTCAACATCGGCACCATCAGCGGCTCGGGCCTGGTCACCCAGCCCCGCAACATGTGGGGCACCCTCGACCTCGCCGGCACCCACCCCTTCTCCGGGGTCATCGACAACGGCACCGGGATGGCCGTGGGCCGCCCCGAGTTCCCGGTGGCGCTGCCCCGGGCCCGCGCGATCCTCAACCAGGGCTCGTGGATCATCGACACCCCGCTGTACCAGACGATCACCCTGCGGCAGGACTTCTACCAGCGGGAATACGGCAGCGACATCAACGTCCACACCCGGCCGGGCAGCAAGGTGGTGCTCACCGGGCAGTACAGCTACAGCGACCGAGGCGGCGACACTCACCCCTCGCTCAGCATCCCGGCCCTGAACTGGCGTGCCGTTCCGCACCAGTTGAACAAGCGGGGTACGAACATCGAGGGTGCCGATGTGCAGTGGGGCGACGGGACCACGCACCGGATCTTCATGCCGGGTACGCGGGATACCGTATACATCAACCTGCATTCCGCCAGCGGTCGACGATCCCGGCTGACCTTCGACTACAACGGCCCGGTGACGCTGGGCGCCCCCATCGGCGGCGGCAGGTACCACGACACGCTGGCCGCGCCCGGCGCCGGGGACGTGGTGATCGCGGGGACGCGCGGCAACGACGTGACCTTCGCGGCCGCGCAGTACTACGACGGCTCGACGACCGTCGGGAAGGGCGCGGCGCTGCGGCTGGGCTCGGGCGCGAAGGGCGGCGACGGCTCCCTGATGACGGGGACGGCGGGCCGGCGGATCGTGAACGACGGGACCCTGTTCGTGCGGAACGTCTCGACCCCCGTGCGGCTGGCCCAGGTCGGCGGGAGCGGCGCGCTGGTCCAGTCGGGCGCCGCGACGACCACGCTCACGGGCGACGCCGTGACGTACACCGGGACGACGACCGTCGCGAAGGGCACGCTGGCCCTGCGCTCCGGGGCGACCCTGCTGCACAGCAGGGCGATCAGGCTCACGTCGGCGGGCGCGCGGCTCGACGCGGGCACCTCGGGGCTGCGGGTGGCCACCTCGCTCTCCGGTAAAGGCACGGTGCGGGGTGCCGTGACCAACGACGGCCTGGTGACCGGCGGTCTGACGGTGACCGGGGACTGCACACAGCACGCGAAGGGCGAACTCGTCCTGCGGGAACGGCCGTTGAAGGTGACGGGCGGGCTGCGTCTCGCCGGGTCCCTCGACATGTCCGCCGCCGGGACCGCCCCGGCGCCCGAGATCACCGTCGTCGAGCACGGCGGCCGCTCCCGGACCACGGGCGCCTTCGACGGTCTGCCGGAGGGCGCCAAGCTCAAGCTCGCCGACACCGACTACCGGATCCGCTACAACGGCGGCGACGGCAACGACGTCGTCCTGACCGCGACCGGCGCGAGCCGCGCCCCCGGCGCCCACACCAAGGCCGCCGCCGGTCCGAGTGCCGTGGCCACCCGGACCGCGAACACCGCGGCCGACGGCTTCGGCTGGTGGCCGTACGTCCTCGCCCTCGGCCTGCTCGGCGGCCTGGTGTTCCCGGCGACCCTGCGCACCCGCCGGGGCAGGGGCCGGCGCGGGGGCGGCCGGCACGCGGCGCAGCAGTAGACGGCGAACGGCGGTGGGCCCCGGCGGAACGGAATCCGCCGGGGCCCACTGCTGAGTACGTACGACCGCGGGGTCAGTCCGTGCCGGACTCCATCGCGGCGCGGTCGAGCATCGTCTCCTCTTCCGTGGCCTCGCCACGCGAGGCGATCGCCTCGGCGCCACCCTGGTCCATGGCGCCGATCAGACCGGTCGAGGCCGCCTGGGCCGCGCCGATCGGGGCCGGGTGGTCGGTGCCGACCAGACCCAGGGCCGCGTACTGCTCCAGCCGGGCACGGGAGTCGGCGATGTCCAGGTTCCGCATGGTGAGCTGGCCGATCCGGTCCACCGGGCCGAACGCCGAGTCCTCGGTCCGCTCCATGGAGAGCTTGTCCGGGTGGTAGCTGAGCGCCGGGCCCCGGGTGTCGAGGACCGAGTAGTCCTCGCCGCGCCGCAGCCGCACGGTCACCTCACCGGTGATCGCCGCGCCGACCCAGCGCTGCAGCGACTCGCGCACCATCAGCGCCTGCGGGTCCAGCCAGCGGCCCTCGTAGAGCAGCCGGCCGAGGCGCCGGCCCTCGTTGTGGTACGCGGCCACGGTGTCCTCGTTGTGGATCGCATTGACCAGGCGCTCGTAGACGATGTGCAGCAGCGCCATGCCGGGCGCCTCGTAGATGCCGCGGCTCTTCGCCTCGATGATCCGGTTCTCGATCTGGTCGGACATGCCGAGCCCGTGCCGGCCGCCGATCGCGTTGGCCTCCATGACGAGGTCGACCGGGGAGGCGAACTCCTTGCCGTTGATGGTGACCGGGCGGCCCTGGTCGAAGCCGACCGTCACGTCCTCCGTGGCGATCTCCACCGACGGGTCCCAGAACCGCACACCCATGATCGGGTCGACGGTCTCGATGCCGGTGTCGAGGTGCTCCAGGGTCTTGGCCTCGTGCGTGGCACCCCAGATGTTGGCGTCCGTGGAGTACGCCTTCTCCGTCGAGTCCCGGTACGGCAGCCCGTGCGCGAGCAGCCACTCCGACATCTCCTTGCGGCCGCCCAGCTCCGTGACGAAGTCGGCGTCCAGCCAGGGCTTGTAGATCCGCAGGTGCGGGTTGGCGAGCAGCCCGTACCGGTAGAACCGCTCGATGTCGTTGCCCTTGAAGGTGGAGCCGTCGCCCCAGATCTGGACGCCGTCCTCGAGCATGGCCCGCACCAGCAGCGTGCCGGTCACGGCACGCCCCAGCGGCGTGGTGTTGAAGTACGGGCGCCCGCCCGACCGGATGTGGAACGCGCCGCAGGCGAGCGCCGCCAGGCCTTCCTCGACCAGCGCGGCACGGCAGTCGACGAGGCGGGCGATCTCGGCGCCGTAGGCGAAGGCGCGGCCGGGCACCGACTCGATGTCGAGCTCGTCGTACTGACCGATGTCGGCGGTGTAGGTGCACGGGACGGCACCCTTGTCCCGCATCCAGGCAACGGCGACCGAGGTGTCGAGCCCGCCGGAGAAGGCGATACCGACGCGCTCGCCGGTGGGGAGGGAGGTGAGGACCTTGGACATGGCAAGATTATGCAGCATCTCGCATTTTCATGCAACGTCTGCGGTTCATGCAGGTCAGGACGGGTCAGCCGGCTCCCGGCGCCCCCGCAGCCACACGTAGACCGGAATGCCCGCGAACAGGAACAGCACGCCCTGGTAGACGGCCGCGTACCCGGCGCCCGCGATCAGCCAGAAGGAGAAGGCGAAGGAGAGCGCGGCGACGATCAGGTCGCGGACCAGACCGGCCGGGCGGACCTGCTCGCGGGTGCCGCGCGCCAGCCAGTACAGCTGGGCGGCGGCCGAGAGGAGGTAGGGGACGCAGCCGGTGAAGGTGGTGATGAGGACCAGCACGCGGAAGGTGGTGTCCGGCCCCGCGGTGTAGTTCAGGGCGATCAGCAGCGTGCCGAGGACCACGCAGGCCCACACCCCGAAGCCGGGCACCCCGCCCTTGCCGACCTTGGCGAACGGCGCCGGGAAGAGTCCGTCGCGGGCCGCCGCGTACGGCATCTGCGCGGCCATCAGGATCCAGCCGTTCAGGCAGCCGACGATCGAGGCGACCGCGACCAGCGCGATCGCCGTACCGCCCCAGTGTCCGCCGGTGATGACGTCCACCGCGTCGGCGAAGGGCGCGCCGGAGTCGACCAGCTTGTCGTGCGGGACCAGGCCGAAGACGGCGACCGTGCCCAGGATGTAGACGAGGGCGGAGCCGAGCGTGCCGAGGATGCTCGCGCGGCCCACCGTGCGCTCCGGGTCGTCCACCTCGCCCGCGCTGACCGCCGCCGACTCGACGCCGAGGAAGCTGTACAGGAGCAGCGCGGCGGAGGCGGCCAGGGCGCCGGGGACGCTGTCGCCGGAGGCGTTGAAGGGGCCGAAGTTGTCGGCGTCGACGAAGAACAGGCCGATGGTGGCGACCAGGAGCAGGGGGACGAACTTCAGGATCGTGGAGACGATCTGCACCGCGCCGACCCAGCGGGTGCCGGCGAAGTTCGCGGCGGCGGGCAGCCACAGCGCGGCGAGCGCGACCAGGCCCTCGGCGAGGTGGTTGCCGTGCAGCGGTATGAGGACGTCGACGTAACCGACCACGGCGACCGCGAGCGCGGCGATGCTGACCCAGCACATCGTCCAGTACGACCACGCCGACAGGAATCCCGCGAACGGGCCGAACGCGTCGCGCGGGTACACGTACAGTCCGCCGGTGACCGGGCTGCGCCGGGCCAGCTTCCCGAAGAGCAGGGCGAGCAGCACGGCGGCGACGGACAGGACGACGAAGGCGAGCAGGCTGACCGTGCCGTACGGGGCGACGGTGGCGGGCAGCGCGAAGATGCCGCCGCCGATGATGTTGCCCATCACCAGGGCGGTGGCGGCGGCCAGGCCGAAGGTGCGGCGGGGAGAAGCGGGCCGGGCCTCGGACTCGGCGGCCTCGGTGGAGTCGGTGGAGTCGGCTGTGTGCGGGGCGGTCATGGCGGTTCCGGGGGTGCGTGGGGACGCGCGGGGGCGCGGCGCGGCGTACGGGGTGGGGCGGGGGGATGGGGGTCGTGATCGTATCCCGGCGTTCCACATGCTGGTCTATTTGTTCATCAGGTGGACACAATCCGGGGCCGACATCGGCATCGACTAGCGTCATGACATGAGCAGCAACACCTCCCCCAGCCTCGCCGAAGCCCTTGCCTCCGGGACGGTCGTGCTCGACGGCGGCATGTCCAACCAGCTGGAGTCCGCGGGGCACGACCTGAGCGACGAACTGTGGTCGGCGCGGCTGCTGGCCGAGCGGCCCGAGGCGGTCGCCGAGGCGCACCTCGCCTACTTCACGGCGGGCGCGAACGTGGCGATCACCGCCAGCTACCAGGCCACCTTCGAGGGCTTCGCCCAGCGCGGGATCGGCCACGCGGAGGCGGCCCGGCTGCTCGGGCTGAGCGTGGAGCTGGCCCGGGAGGCGGTACGGCAGGCGCAGGACGCCGGGGTCGCGGGGCCGCTGTGGGTGGCCGCGTCGGTCGGCCCGTACGGGGCGATGCTCGCGGACGGCTCCGAGTACCGGGGGCGGTACGGGCTGAGCGTCGACGAGCTGGAACGCTTCCACCGGCCGCGGATGGAGGTGCTCGCCGCTGCCGGTCCGGATGTACTGGCCCTGGAGACGATCCCGGACACCGACGAGGCGGCGGCGCTGCTGCGGGCGGTGCGGGGGCTCGGGGTGCCGGCGTGGCTCTCGTACACCGTCGACGGTCGGCGCACCCGTGCCGGGCAGCCGCTGGAGGAGGCCTTCGCCCTGGCTGCCGACCTCGACGAAGTGATCGCGGTCGGCGTGAACTGCTGTGCCCCGGAGGACGTGGAGTACGCCGTCGAGACCGCGGCCCGGGTCACCGGCAAGCCGGTCGTCGTCTATCCCAACAGCGGGGAAGCGTGGGACGCGGAGGCGCGTGCCTGGACGGGGCGGACCACGTTCAGCGCCGAGCAGGTGAAGGGGTGGCGGGATGCGGGGGCGCGGTTGATCGGGGGGTGCTGCCGGGTGGGGCCGGAGGGCATTGCGGGGATTGCGGGGGCGCTGGCTGTTTAGGGCGGGTCGAGCCGGTGGGAGCAACTCCCGCTTGGGCGGGCTCTGTCAGCGCTCGTCCTGCTCGTCCTGCTCGTCCTGCTCGATCGACCGTACGCGCCGGATCTCCATCCAGCCCTTGACCGCGTGCAGTCCCAGTGACGGATCGTGCTCCGGTCGGCTCGGCAGCCAGGGCAGGGCCGGTTCACCGTCCGCGTCCAACCCGTGCACCATGAGGCTGCCCGCGCGCTCCGGCATGCCCGCGGCCTCCCACGTCTGGGCGAGTTCCCCCACGGCGGACGGTTCTCCCGCGTCCACCGCCACCCGGCACAGCCGTTCGGCCTCGGAGACGTGACCGGCCTCGCGTCGCATGCGGGCGAGCGACACCAACGCCGGGGCGTGACCGCCCTCGGCGGCTTGCTCGTAGAGGTGCTCCGCCTCGTCCAGATCGCCGAACTCCCACTGCCGCTGCGCCAGCCACGCCATGGCGTGCATGTCTCCCTCCTCGGCCGCCGCCCGCAGGATCGCCTCTCCCGCTCCGGCGCCATCCGTCGCCTCGGCGTGGTCCGCGAGCACGGCCAGGCCCTGCTGCCGGCCCATGTACTCCCAGAACGACAGGTTCACCATCCGTGCCGGGCTCAGGCCGCCCAGAGCCGCGGCATTCCGGGCCATGCGTTCCCCCTCCGCCGGGTCGACGCTCCTCACGAGCTGAGCCATCATCCCCAGGACGAAGAAGTCGCCCAGCTCGGCCCCCTGATACGCCGCCGCGACGGCACCGGGCACGTCGTCTTCGTTCACCAGCCGCATACGGGCCAGTTCGAACGCGGCAGCGTGGTCCCCGGCGGCGATGGCCCTGCGGAAGTACCGCTCCGCCGCGCCCAGTTCTCCGGCGAGCATGCGACGGCGGCCCAGGAAGGTCAGCGCCGCGGCCCAGCCGAGTTCGGCCGCGGCCCTGGCCAGCCGCTCCACTTCGCCGTCGCTGCCGGCGAGTTCCTTGCCTTCCGCGACGAACAGCAGGGCCTCCGGATGGCCGGTCCCGATGATCTCCGGAACAAGCCGTCGCGCCGCCTCGTCATCGCCGTCCTCCTCATACCAGCTGACGAGATCGAGCAGTGCGGTGGCGTCACCCGCGTCATGCCCCTTCCACATCAGCTCGACGGCCTCCTCCCTGCATCCGCGGGTCTCCCGCAGGCTCGCCATCTCGGCCCACGCGCGGGCGTGCCCACGCTCGGCCGCCCGCCGGAAGAGGGTGTCGGCGACGGCGTACCGTCCTCTGCGGCGGGCGGAGTTCGCCAGCTCGTACAGGTCGGCGGCGTCGGCCGCGAACCGCTCGGCCGCCTCCCAGAAGGGCGCGCCGGGACAGACGTAGGACCTCGCGAGGCGACCGTACTGGTCGAGGTAGTCGGCCAGCCTCCGCTGCCCCGGCCGCGCGCCCATCCCGCCGGCCGCGGCCACCTCGCCCAAGGGCGCCACGACCCCCTTGATCCGATGCCGCCCGTGGTCCAGCGCCCCGGCGAACCAGTCGGCTCCGGCTCCGGCCCGCTGTGTCTCGTTGAGATACGCCGGGGCGGCCGCCTCCAGGAGGCCGTCCGGGAGTGCGGGGCCGTGGCCCAGGCGCCGCGCGTCCATCGCCGCCGTGAGAACCGCCTTGCCATAGCAGGCCGGTGAGGCGTCGGCGGCCTCGTAGTACTCGACGAGCTGCGGTCCGGCCGCCAGCGTCTGGGTGAGGGTGCCGTCCCGGCTCGCGAGGCTCGCCACGGCCAGGGAGGGATCGCGCGTACCGCTGATGTCCCGCAGGGCATCGGGTGAGAAGGCCGCCGGAACCCGGCAGCCGATCGCCTGCGTGAGCAGGGCCCGCGCCTGCGGGTGCGGGTCCTTGCCGGGGGCGTCGGGCTGGGCGGTCAGCGCACGGTGGTGCTCACGCCACATGGTCATCAGCACGACGATCGGCTGGGGCCGCTCCAGAAGTCGGCGCAGCTGCGCGGCGACCTCCTCGCCCCGCTCCCGGGCGAGGAAGTTCTGCCCTTCGTCCAGCCACAGCACGGTCCCTGGACGTGCCAGGCCGGCGTCGAGCAGGCCGAGCAGGCTGCCGGAGTCCTTCGGGAAGACCAGGTCCCAGTCCGGCAGGCAGCCGCGTACCGCCTCGTACGCGGTCCGTGTCTTGCCGGTGCAGGACTCGCCCAGGATGAGCACGAGGGCCGGATCCGGCCCGAGCGCCGCCTGCCGCAGCCGGTGTCGCAGGTGTCGGTCGTGGTCGCGCGGAACGTAGGTGGGCAGGACGAAGTCGGTCACAGAGGTGGGCAGTACGAAGTCCGCCGCCGCGCCGGTCGTGCCGCCGGGGGCACCCACGATGCCGGGGACGGCGGGGTGCACTCCGAGGCTGCCGGGATGCCAGTCGGCGACGGGCCGGGGCAGGTCCGGCAGCGCGGCGCGGCGGGATTCCGCGTCGTACCGTTCCACGGCTCGGGCGGCCTGCGCACTCTGCACCGCCAGCCCCGTGGCGTGGTTCCGTGCGCCCGCCAGCTCTGTATAGCGCTCACGCCACCAGGCCGGTTGCAGCAGTTCCTGGTCGACGCCAGGAATCGCTTCCTCCAGCCGGCTCGCCTGTTCGCGCAACTTCCGGACCACGCCGAGCAGATGCTCGACATCGTTCGGCATCCGGTCGCCGTCCAGCCATGCGCTGACCGTCGACTTGGACCTCACCCCGGCGGCTCGTGCCAGCACGGACAGGCTCGGGCTCCCGCCCAGCCGGACCCGGTGCAACTCCCCGAGCCGGCGCAGCCCTGCCCGGAAGGACTCCTCCGCGCTCCCCTCGCGCGTTCCGTTCGCCACCCGCTCCCCCAGCGTTCGACCGTCCAGCGGACGGCACTGGACGCCCCTGAAGTCTATGGCGCTGAACAGGCACTTCACGGGCCCGCCGTCCAAGGTGCGCAGACGGTCGCGGAACGCCCCGCTGGACGGACACCTTCATGCCTGCCGCCGCACGCGGCTTCCGTACCCGCCCACCCTCGATCCGGGAGTGCCCATGGCCGTCGTCGTCTGGTCCGCCGAGTTCCTCACCCCGTTCGGCACGCTGTTCCTCGTCATGTTCCTGCTGCTGTTCGCCGGTGTGATCGTCCCGGCCGTCTGGTCCCACCACCGGCACCGGCGCAACGCCGCCCACCGCGTCCTCGTCCTCCTGCTGCACTCCGCGCGGGACGTACTGGCCGCGCTGCGCAGGGCACTGACCCGTTGAACTCCCGGCAGACGAGAGTCGGTTGGGCGGGGCGCGGCCCGGTACGGCACGGGCCGCCGCTCCGGCCCCTCCCCACTGCTAGCCTCCGAACGGGAACCGGTTGCCGTCATGTTGCCGCAGTTCCCGTGGGGGCGGGCCACCCTGCCCGGGGAGGGACGAGGCGGGCATGACGAGGAAGAGCGAGGACGCCGGGCGCAGCACCATCCGGGACGTGGCGGCGCGGGCCGGGGTGTCCGCGTCGACGGTGTCGCGGGTGCTGGGCGGCGTGTATCCGGTGAGCGCGGCCACGCGGACGCGGGTGCTGCGGGCGGTCCGCGAGATGGACTACGTGGCCGACGCGCGCGCCAAGGCGATCGCCGGGGCGGGGACGCCGACGCTGGCGTTCGTGCTGGAGGACATCACGGGGCCGTCGTTCGCGCACATGGCGCAGGGTGTGGAGCGTGAGGCGGCCCGGCTCGGCCACCTGTGCCTGGTGTGCAGCACGGACGGGGACGTGCGGCACGAGCTGGAGTTCATCGAGATGATGCGCGCCCAGCGGGCGGCCGCGGTGATCCTCGTCGGGGGCACCGCGGACACCCCCGAGTACCGCGAGCGCACGCGCCGTATCGCCGACTCGCTGGCCTCGGCGGGCTCCCGGCTCGTGCTGTGCGGGCGGCCGCCGCTCGGCCCGGGGGCGCCGGTGACGGTGATCGAGTACGACAACGAGGGCGGCGCCTACGCCCTGGTGGCCCATGTGCTGACCCAGGGCCACCGGCGCGTGCTGTTCCTGGGCGGCAGACCGGACCACACCACGGCCCAGGGCCGCGAGCGCGGCTACCTCGCCGCCCACCGCGCGCGGGGCCTGGACCCGGACCCGGAACTGCTCCTCCACGGCGACTTCACCCGCGACTCCGGCCACCGCCTCATGCGTCAGGCGCTGGAGCGCGGGCTGGAGTTCACGGCCGTGGTGGCCGCCACCGACATGGTCGCCGCGGGCGCGCTGACCGCGCTGCACGAGGCCGGCCTGGACGTGCCGGGGGACGTGTCGCTGGCCGGGTACGACGACATACCGTTCGCCCGCGACCTGCACCCGGCGCTGACGACGGTGCATGTGCCGTACGAGGAGCTGGGCCGGCTGGCGGTGCGCACCGCGCTGGGCCACACCGCCGACACGGCCGACGAGCATCTGCTGCTGGGCACGCATGTGGTGGTGCGGGGGTCGGTGGCGGCGGTGGGTGACTGAAGACTGTCTACGATCTTCGGTCGACCGGCGACCGGCGACCGTTCAGCGGCGCCGCGCCCCCACCGAGCGGCGCAGGCGTCGTACCGCTGAGGCGAGTTCGGCTCCAGGGGCCCGGGCGTCGGAGGCGGGGGTCGGATCCGGGACCGTGGGGGCCGTCGACCAGAGGTCGAGTTCCGGATCCCGTGGACCGTATGCGGTATGCGGGACACCCTCGTCGAAGATCCGTACCGGATGGGAGGCGTCCCAGGCCTGCCAGCCCGGATCCCCGGTCGCGGCGAACCGTACCCAGGCCGCGTGCATCGTGGTGCACAGCTCCGGCGGGGCTCCCTCGCCTGCCAGCCTGGCGGACTCCGGGACGTCGCCGGTGTCGAAGACGAACCCCAGCTCCAGGGCGTGGCAGGCGGCGAGGCCGGGGAGGCGGGACGGCCAGGCGAACTCGTAGAGGTACGAGGTGCCGGGGCGGGCGTCGGCCAGCCGGTGCAGCGGGATGCGCAGCAGGTGGTCGGTGACCATCTGGCCGACGATCTCGGCGATGCCGGCGTCGGGGTGCAGGGTGCGGTAACCGCGCGGGACCTCGTGGCCGACGTGACAGCGGGCCATGGCGCCGGCCAGGGCGACCGGGCCGAGCCGGTCGACGCGCTCCAGGAGTCCGCCGGGCACCAGCCACAGCCGGTACTCGTCCCGGGTCCAGCCCAGGAGCAGGTCCACGCCCTGGGCGGCCTCACCGTCGATGAGGGCCTGGAGCGGGTCGCGGGGTACGAGGTCACCGTCGACGACGATGCCGAAGGAGGGGCCGCCCAGGACGGGGCTGCTGAGCCGTCCCACCTCGGCCTGGGTGCGCAGCAGCAGGTCGCGGTCGACGGTGGCGAAGGCCTCGGCGGTGGCGGGGATCCTCAGCCGGGTGGCCATGCGGCGCACCATGCGCCTTACCTTGTCGCGTTCCGAGACTTCCGGCGGCCCGCTCTGCAGGACCGCCCGGCGTATCAGGCCCTGGGTCTGGGGTGCGGCGATCAGGGCGCCGGCGCTGATGGCTCCGGCCGACTGTCCGCAGAGGGTCACGTTGCCGGGGTCGCCGCCGAAGGCCGCGATGTTCTGGTGCACCCAGCGCAGGGCGGCGAGCTGGTCGCGCAGGCCGGGGTTGGGCGGTGCGTCCGGGAACAGTCCGTAGCCCTCCACTCCCAGCCGGTAGTTGACCGAGACGCAGACGACTCCGTCACGGGCGAACGTGCGTCCGTCGTACACGGGTACGGCCGAGGATCCCCTGGTCAGGGCTCCGCCGTGCAGCCACACCAGGACCGGGAGCCGGGCGCTCGGGCCCGGCTCGGGGGTCCACACGTTGAGGTTGAGGCAGTCGTCGCCGGGGATGACCGGGTCCGACAGGTACTGGGCGAACGCCTCGGAGTACGGAGGTTTCGGCGCGGTGGGCCCGAAGGCTCCGGCGTCGCGGATCCCGTCCCAGGGCTCGGGCGGCTCGGGCGGCCGGAACCGCCGGGGGCCGAAGGGCGGGGCAGCGTAGGGGATGCCCCGGAACACCGCGATGCCCTGCTCGTACCGACCGCGTACGGCCCCGTGGGGCGTCGTGACCACGGGGCCCGTCTGGTCTGCCGTCATCGCCCACCAGCCCTTCGCCGTGCGCGTGCACCGCTCACATCAGAGCACCACATCGCCCGGATGTATTCCGGTGCACAGACCCCACGCTGGGCCGTTCGGGCGTACGAAGGCCCTGACGGTCGCCGTAGCGACGCCGTCAGGCCAACGTGTCCGGCCTGCCGTGCTCCCCCGCGTGCGCCCGTGCGCGTGGCGGAGTGGCTTTCGGGGTGGTGGGAGCGGGTGATGGTCTTCTCCCGGCCGCGTCCGACACGGGAGAGGGGCCCTTTGACGATGACTGCCGAGCCTGCCACCCCTGACGCCGAACCCCCGGACCGCACCGCGACCCTGGCCGCCGCCCCGGGGGCTCTTCCGCTGCTGGGGCATGCCTGGCAACTGCGTTTCCGTCCCCTGCGGTTCCTCGACTCGCTGTGCGGACAGGCCGATCTGGTCGCCCTGCGGCTGGGTCCGGTCCCGGGATACCTGGTCAACCACCCCAGGCTGGTCCACGAGCTGCTCGTCGTACGGCACCAGGAGTTCACCAAGAGCGGCAGCCCGCTGTGGGAGACCGTGCGCGTCCTCGTGGGCAACGGCCTGGGGACGAGCGAGGGCGAGACGCACCTGCGGCAGCGCCGCACGCTCCAGCCCCTGTTCCATCCGCACCGCATGGAGCACTACGCCCGGATCATGACCGCCGTCGCCGAGGAACGCAGCGCCGCATGGCGGGGCGGCCAACCCCTGCGCGTCGACCGGGAGATGTACCGGATCGCCGCCACCGCGCTGACCCGCTGCCTGTACTCGGTACGCCTGCCCGACGACGCGGTGCACGAGATCACCACGCACCTGCCCGTCGCCTTCGCCGGCGTCGGCAAGCGCGCCGCGCTCCCCGTCGGCTGGCTCCACGCACTGCCCACGCGCGAGAACCGCGCCTACACCACCGCCGTACGCCGCTTACATGCCCTCGTGACGCAGCTCGTCGACGGCCGTCGGCAGGACCCCACCCCCAGCCCCGACCTGCTGACCGCGCTGCTCGCCGCCCGCGACGAGCACACCGGTCAGCCCCTGTCCGAGCAGCAGATCCACGACGAGGTCATGACGCTCCTGCTCGCGGGCACCGACACCACCGCCGCCCTGCTCTCCTGGACCCTGCACCTGCTCGGCGCGCACCCCGACGTCAACCGGCGCCTGAACACCGAACTCCGGCGCGAACTCGGCGACAAGCCCCCCACTCTGGAGGACCTGCCCCGTCTCGGCCTGCTGCGCCGTGTCGTCGCCGAGACCCTGCGCCTGTACCCACCGGCCTGGCTCACCCCCCGCCGTGCCGCGACCGGCGCTCGACTCGGCGGACACCGCATCCCGGAAGGCGCCTACGTCTTCTACAGCCCGTACGCCCTCCACCACGCGCCCGGTCACCATCCCCGCCCCGACCGGTTCGACCCGGACCGCCCCGAGGGGGAGCTGTCCTACACCGGTACCGGCCACGCCTTCCTGCCCTACGGCGCGGGCCCCCACAAGTGCATCGGCAACGCGTTCAGCCTCGCCCAGGTCCACCTGGCCCTCGCCACCATCCTGCCCCGGTGGCGCCTGCGCCCGGAGCCGTCGTACACCGTCCGCCCGCGTGCCTTCACCACCCTCTCTCCGGGCCCGCTGCCGATGCGCGCCGAACAGCGCGCGCGGTGAGAGCCCGTCGTCCGGCCCCCGCACGGGGCGGGAGCGCGGACCACGGGACGGGCGTCCTGGGATGGAGGACCCCCTACTTGGCGTACATGAGGGTGCCGAAGCCGAGCTGGTCAAAGCCGCCCGAAGTGGAGCCGTAGTCGCCGCCTCCGCCCTCGGGGGCCACCGAGAAGCACATCTGGGCGATGTACTGGTCGTCGAGGTAGAGGCGCCGGTTGTAGTGGTAGTGGAGCATCGCCCACACCGGGCGGACCTGGCCGCGGGAGGCCGTGGAGATGGCGGTCTGGGACTGCTGGGCGCAGTTCTGGCCGCTGCCCCAGGTGTAGGTGGTGTACGGGACGTCCTGGCCGAGGTTGTACTTGGCCACGTACTGGGCGGCCTTCATGAAGCGGCGGTTGTCGTAGGAGTACAGATCGTCGCCCTGGTTCCAGGCCATCTCGCAGAGGGCGCCCATCTGGCCCATGCCCATGATGCTGTGGGCCTGGTCGCGGCCGGACTCCTGCCACTGGCCGAGGGCGTATCCGGCGGAGTCGGTGTACAGGTAGGGCACGGCGTGCCCGATAAAACCATTGCCGGCACCGGACTTGAAGTAGGTGACGGCCTGGTCGTACTTGGCGGCGTTGTCGGTGAGGATGCCGATGGCCATGATCGAGGCCATGTTGCACAGGTCCCAGTTGGCCCAGTAGTTGGTGATGCAGGCGTCGTTGTGGCCGGTCAGGAACTGGTTGTTGAGCGGGTAGAAGACGCTGACCATCATGTTCTGGAAGGCGGCGAGGTCGAAGCCGGCGTGGCCGCGGACGAGTTCGGCGGCGTTGGCGAGCTGCCAGCCGTAGATCCCGGCGGCGAGGAAGCGGTCGGCGTTGCCGGTGACGGTGGTGAGGGTGGACGCCCAGGCGTTGAGGATCCGTACGGCGCAGTCGCCGTGCGCGGAGGTGCCGGCCACGTTCCAGCGCAGGGCGTTCTGGTAGGCGGCGGCGATGTCGTTGTAGAGGATGCCGTAGTTCTCGCCGGTGCCGCCGCGGACGATCGTGGCCTGGGGGTTGGGCGTCCAGGTGGACTGGGCGTGGGAGTTGGCGGTGAGTTTGTTCCAGCCGGACAGCCAGGGGTCGGTGCCGGCGGCGACCCTGACCTTGGCCCGGTTGATGTCGCCCCAGTTGTGCAGCATGCCGGGGTGGGTGAAGCTCGCCGGTGCCGCGTCCGCCGTGGGGGCGGCGGACGCGGAGCCGACGGCGAGGGCTGCGGCGAGTCCGCCGGTGGTCTTCAGCAGACTGCGGCGGCTCAACTCGTCGGTGTGGGGGTGGTGTTGCTCGCGGCGGCTCATCGCGATGGTTCTCCTTCGTGGGGGAAGGTCAGGTGGGCGTGATGCTCACCTCTTCGAATTGCGCGGTGGCGAGGGCCTGTGGGGTGCGGGAGCACACCACGAGGCCCACGTAGTAGGGGGCGTCACCGAAGGACGGGATCGCGCCGGTGGAAAGAGGGGTCCAGGTGGCACCTTCGTCGGTGGAGACGGCTGCGGCGAAGACGGTCCCGGTGCGCTTCAGCCGCAGCAGCAGGGGGAGCTGGACGGGGGTGGTGCCGGAGAAGGCGGAGGCTCCGGCGACGGTGGGCCGCAGCATGAGCTGGGCGCTGCCGCCGCCGGTGACGATCAGGCCGGCCGCCTGGTCGAACGGCGACAGCGACTTGGCCATGAGCAACCCGACCCGATCGGCACCGGCCCCGGAGCGGGAGACGAGCCGTACGGTGATCTCGGCGTCCCCGGTGACGGGCTGGCGCACGAACTGCGCTGTCATTCCTTGCGAGTTGACATTGAGGTCACTGCCCGCGCCGCGCACGGTGAAGGTGCCGTCGGCGTAGGCGGCGTCGCCCGGGGTGAGCACGGCGACCACACCGAGCGTCCCGAAGGCCCGACGGTCGCTGACCACGTCACCGAGGTCACCACTGCTCCAGGGCGCGGGTAGAGCCGAGGCGGCCGACTCGGTCTCTGGTGCACTGACGGTGACGCTGGGCATCACGGCACGCACGGGCGTCGAACGGGGTCCGTTTCCCGCGCAGTTGGTCTTGGTGACGGCGTAGCGGTACGCCGTTCCGGGGTCGCCGCTCGTGTCGGTGTACCGGACGCGGGTGCCGAAGCCGACCGCGCCGACGCCGGTGGCGAGGGTGATGTAGGGGCCGTGGGTCCAGAGCGAGCGCAGGACGGTGTAGCGGGCGGTGGGGTCGGGGTCGGTCCAGGCCAGGTCGACTCCGGCGGCGTCCGTGGTGGCGCGCAGGTCGGTGACGGTGCGGGCGGGGCGGGGGACGCGATAGACGGAGCGCTCGCCCGAGGTCACGCTGACGTTGTCGAAGGCGCCGGTGCCGGTCTCGGCGTACTCCTCGTCGACGCCGAGGCAGGAGGTGAGGACGAGACCGGCGTATGCGATGTGCGGCAGATCGCATACCGTCGACCCCACCTCGGTCCATCGCATACCGTCTGCCGAGATCGCCCCGCTGCAGCGGTCGCCCGCGCGGGTCACCCGCACCCAGTAGGGCGCCCGCATGCGGTATCCGTCACCGGCTCCCTCGACGTACGGAGCCTCCAGCGGGGTCGCCGACTCGGGCAGCGCCCCCAGGTCGGAGATCGGAAAGGCCGCCCCGGTGGTGATCGTCTGCTGCTGGCCGGGCGGCACGGGTGTGCTGCCGGTCGCCGACACCTCCCCGCCGTCCCGCGGGCGTACGGTCCACACCCCGCTCCAGGTGTGCAGCGGCAGGCCCTGGATCAGCATGGAGGCGTGCGCCGCCGCCGGGTCGGTGCCGGCGCGCAGGGTGACGCCGATCTTGGAGTATTGCGAGCTGAGCGGCCACACGATCCGCGCGGTGACGGTGCCGTCGCCGTGCAGCGGGAGGTGGACCAGGCGGTACGAGTCGGCGGTGCCGCTCGCCTCCAGCACGAACCGCTCGCCGTCGAAGTGCGCCGCCCCCGGGAGCCGTACGGCCCCGATGTCCTGGGTGGACCAAGGGGCGGGCAGCCCGGCGGTGGCCGAGACGACGGCCGAAGTGCCGCTCGCGCCCATGGAGTTGGTCGCGCCGACCGTGTAGTAGTACGTCCGCCCGGTCCGCACGCCGGCGTCGCGGTACGTCGGCTCGGTGAGCCCGGAGGCGATCTCCTCGTACGGCCCCTGCGGGTGCTCGGCGCGCCGTACGCGGTAGTCGGTGGCTCCGGCGGAGGGGAGCCAGGACACGGTGACCGCGTGGTCGTCGCCTGCGGCGGTGATCCCGGCCGGTGCCGGGGGCGCGCTCGGTGCGGGGGCGGTGGCGCCGGCGTAGGCGAAGGTGCCCCAGCTGGGCAGGTCGTCGTTGCTGCCCTCGACGATCCGGGCACCCGAGGGCCCGCGGAAGACGGCGGCCTCGGTCCAGGGGGCGTCCAGGCCGCGGACGCCCGCGTAGTGGGCGTAGTACATCTCGTAGACCGGTGGCAGGGTGCCGCGTCCGGTCGCCGAGACGGTCTTCTTGATGTACTTGCCGGTGCGGTCGAGGTCGGGGGTGAAGGGGACGTCGCCGCCGAGGTTGTAGCGGGCGGCGTACTCGGCGCCCGCGAGGATGCGGCGGCCGTCGTGGCCCCACAGGTCGACGCCCTGGTTCCAGGCGGTCTGGGCGATGTCGCCCATGAGGCCTACGGCGAGCTGTTCGTGGCCCTGGTCGCGGCCGGACTCCTGGCCCTGACCGGCGTCGGTGACGATGCGGTGGCGGACGCTGCCGTTGCCGGCGCCGGCCGCCGCGTAGCGGAGGGCGTCCTCGAACAGGGTGGGTTCCTCGCAGAACACGCCGATGGCCAGGATGGTCTGGACGGCGGTGAGGTCCCAGTTGCCGTTGGCGTAGAGCATGTAGCCGGAGACGGCCGGATACCAGACGTCGAGGAAGGAGCGTGCGCAGCGGGCGATGTCGGCGTCCGTCCAGCCGTCGTAGCCGGTGTGCCTCAGCAGTTCGGCCGCGTTGGCGAACTTGAAGGCCTGCAGGCCCGCGCCGAGGGGTCCGTCGGCGCCGGTGATGATCTGCAGGGAGGCCGACCAGGCGTTGAGGATGTCCCGGGCCTTGTCTGCGTGTGCGCTCTCGCCGGTGACGGCCCACAGCAGGGCGTTCTGGTAGGCGGCGGCCGAGTCGGCGACGGCCTGGTTCATGTAGTTCGACGGGCCCCGGCCCCAGGTGGTGATCTGGCCGGTGTTCTGGATGCTGTATGCGGTCTGCGAACGGGGATGGGCGGCGAGAGCGAGGTAGCCGTCGTACACGGGCGACTGCCGACTGTCGACCGCCGACCGCATACGGGTGAGATCGTCGGCTGTATGCAGGATGCCGGGGTGGACGAACCGTCGCGCCCGGTCCTCCCCGTCCGTCGCCGCCCGGGCCGCGGGCAGGAAGAGCGTGTTCGCGCCCGCCGCGAGCAGCACCGCCCCCGACGTCCTCAGCAGGCCCCGTCGGCTGATCGGGCTCACTGAGCGGCCGCCTCGGCGGTGGTGAGGAAGCGCAGGTTCAGCACGTGTTCGTTGGCGAACCACTGGATGGCGTCGGTGGTCTGGTACCACTTCGGCTTCTGCATCGAGTCCGCGATGACCTTGCCGTTGATCACCAGGTTCTCGAAGGTGACGTTCTTGATCGCGTGGTCGGCGTCGTAGCCAAGGAGGAGTGACGGGTTGGCGTGGGTGCCGGTGTAGGTGAGGTTCTTGACGTACACGTCCTCGATGCCGCGGCCGACCGAGGTGTTGTACTTGGTGTTGTACATGACCCGCAGGTGGATGACCTGGCCCCAGCGGAAGTCCTCGATCCGTACGTCCTCGATGCGGACGTTCTTGATGAGGTTGGAGTCGCCCGGGTTGAGGGCGATGCAGCCCTGGTAGCCCATCTGGGGTTCGCGGTGGTCGAGGATGTCGACGTTCCTGATGACCAGGTTCTCGATGGTCTCGGGGGCGTCGGTGTTGCCGTGGGTGCCGACGTTGACGGGGTGGGCGACGTCGGCCCACAGGGTGCAGTTCTGGATGGTGATGTCGCGGGTGTCGCCGTAGTAGTTCCAGCGGTGGGCGTAGATGGCGAAGCAGTCGTCGGAGTTGCGCATGAAGCAGCCGTCGAAGAGGACGCCGGTGGAGGAGAAGACGTCGAAGCCGTCGCCGTTGCCCTTGGAGCTGAACGAACGGGCCTTTCTGACATGGATGTTGTGGCTCTCGCCGAAGGTGCCCGCGTAGCCGGCCGGGTTGAGGATGATGACGTCCTCGATCCGGATGTTGCTGCTGCCCTCGCAGAGGATGGCGCCGCCGGGGTTGGCGTACAGGATGCCGTGGCCCTTCAGGCAGGCCTTCTCGACGTTCTTGAAGTAGACCTGGGCGGTCAGGACCGCTCCCCCGGCCAGGTAGACGGTCTTGCCGCTGGGCACGGTGAGGACGCCGCCGGTGACGGTGTGCACGCCGGGGCCGAAGTAGAGGACGTCGGGGTCGTCGGCGGAGGGTGCCTGATGCTCGACATGGTTGGTGATGACGTGCAGACAGTCGAAGATCTCGTCGTTGATCTGGACGACGACGTCCTTGGGCTCGTCGAGGGTGAACCGCAGGGTGTCGCCGAGGAGTTCGGGTGCGATGCCGAGCGCGTCCGGTCTCACCCGGGCCTTGGTGGTGCCGCCCTTGAGGTAGGTGACCTCGACTTCGACGGCGCCGTGGAAGTCGAAGTACACCATCGAGGTGTTGTAGACCTTGCCGGAGCCGGTGCTGGGGTTGATCTCCTCCAGCTGGGGCCGCCAGATGTCCAGGGTCTGCCAGTCGCCGTCGGGGGCGCTGCGCACCCGCACCTTGAAGCCGGTGTTGGTCGGCATGGTGGCCGGGCGGGGATAAGTGACCAGTTTGGGCGGGGAGTTGTCGTCGTCGGCCCGGGCGGCCGGGGCCGTCAGGCCTGACATGCCGACGGCGAGCGCGGTGGCGCCCGCCGCCTGGAGGGCGGTGCGGCGGGACAGGGACGGGTTCATGAGCAACTCCTGTGGAGAGCGAGAACGCAACTGGACAGCGAGAGCGGCAACCGCGGGGAGCAACCGGTTGCTATGACGATGAGGGGAGCGTCATCCCGTACAGAAGGGACGTCAAGAGGGGTGACGGACTTTCGAAAACCGTTCGGCGGCAACCGGTTGCTCATGCGCACCGGTTGCTACGGATGGACCGTTCGACCGGCCGTACGCGAAAGATTCGGCTTCATACCCCTTGCTGGGAGCCGCTCGACCATCCTACTGTCCCGTGGAAACCGGTTTCTAAATCACTGGAGCGCCAACTTCCGAAGGAACACGGTCAGATGAACTCCACCAGCCCCCGGAGAAGGTTCCTCAGCGCCGCCGTCGCGGGCCTCGCACTGACAGGTCTGCTCTCCGCCTGCGGCGGATCCGGTTCCGGCGACTCCGCATCGGCCGACGGCCCGGTCACCCTGCCCTTCTGGGGCTGGGCGAACGGCCAGGACGCCGTGGTCGAGGCGTTCAACGCCGCTCACAAGGACGTCAAGCTCAAGTACACGAAGGTCACCGACCAGCTGACCATGCAGAAGCAGCTGACCAACGCGGTGAAGGCGGGCAACGCCCCCTGTCTGGTGCAGAACACCGCCGAGTACGTGACCAGTTGGGTCTCCCAGGGCGCCCTCGCCGACATCACCTCGTATGTGCGCCCGGCCCAGGACAAGTTCAACTCCGGCTCCTGGGCGGCCGCGCAGGTGCAGGGGCGGCTGTACGGCGTCCCCACCAGCTCGGCCCCGAACTTCACGATCTACCGCACCGACCTCTTCACCAAGTACGGCGTCAAACCCCCCACCACCTGGGACGAGTTCATCGCGGCCGGCAAGGTGCTGAAGAAGCACGGCATCAAGATCACCAACTACGCCGGTGAGGACCCCAGCACGCTGGAGGTGCTCGCCATGCAGGTCGGCGCCCACTGGTACGGCATCGACGGCAACTCCTGGAAGGTGGACTTCCAGGACCCGGGCACCCTGAAGGCCGCCAAGGTCATCCAGGAGATCATCGACAACGACCTCAACTCCAGGCTGTCGTTCGCCGATTACGCGGCCGTCCAGCGCAATTACGACAACGGCGGCACCGCCACCCGCCAGATCTCCACCTGGCAGATGGCCGGCATGGTGCAGAACTTCACCAAGTCCTTCGGCAAGTGGGCGCTCGCCCCCTGGCCGGCCTACACCGGCGAGGCCGCGAAGACCCCGGCCGGCACCAACCTGACCGGAAGCGTCACGCTGGTCACCAAGCAGTGCACGCACCAGAAGCAGGCCGCCGAGGCCGCGTTGTGGATGTCCACCGACGCCGGCGCGGTGAAGACGATGGCGAGCCCGACGACCGGCAACGGTGTGATGCCGGCACTGAAGAACAGCGCCACCTACGTCGACGAGGCTATCTCCGCCAAGCTGCTGGGCCCCCACTACGAGCCCGCCAAGAAGGTCGTCACCGACAGCCTGAACACGGTCACCACGGACTGGACATTCGGCCCTGACTGGACCGCCATGTTCACCGAGCTGCAGAGCGGCTGGGCGAAGGTCGTCAGCAAGCAGCAGAAGGTCACCGACCTGCTCGCGCACATGCAGCAGTGGACGGTCAAGGACCTGAAGTCCCGCGGCATCAGCGTCAAGGGCTGAGGCGAGAGGCCGATGGTCCGCTCCCAGCGCTGGAAGGGCGCCGCCTTCACCGTGCCCTTCCAGCTCGGCTTCGTGTTCCTGTACCTGATCCCGATCGGCTACGCGGTCTACGAGTCCCTGTACCGCGAGCACCAGTCCGGGCTGGGCCTCGGCGGCGCCACCGAGCAGTTCTCGGGACTGGCCAACTACCGCCAGGGCCTGACGGATTCGGCATTCCTCCACTCCGTGCTGCGGGTGTTGCTCTTCGCCTGCGTACAAATACCGGTCATGCTGTTGATCAGCCTCCTCCTCGCACTCTTCCTGGACGCGCTGTCCTCACGTGTGGCGGGCCGGTTCCGGATCCTGCTGCTGGTGCCGTACATGATCCCCGGGGTGGTCGCGGCCATCGTGTGGATCAACCTGTACAGCCCGGACGTCGGCCCGCTGACCCCGCTGGGCAAGGTCTTCGGTCTGACCTGGAACTTCTTCGCCCCGTCCATGGTCTGGCCGTCCATCGGCAACCTGCTGACCTGGCACGGCATCGGCTACAACATGGTGATCATCTACTCGGCGCTGCAGGCCGTACCGCGCGAACTGTTCGAGGCGGCCCGACTGGACGGCGCCTCCGAGCCGCGGATCGCCCTGAGCATCAAAGTCCCGTACGTGCGAGGCGCGTTGGTCCTCACCGGCATGCTGTCGATCATCCAGATGCTGCAGATCTTCAACGAGCCGGCCCTGTTCCGGAACGTCACTCCCCAAACGGTCGGCGACAGCTTCACCCCGATCATGGTGATCTACAACCAGGCGTTCAACGCGGGCAACTACCACTACGCGGCGGCCCTTTCGGTGCTGCTCGCCCTGATCCTCGGCCTCGCCTCCTTCCTCTTCTACCGGCTCACCGCGCGAGAGGCCGACTGATGACGCTCACCGAAGAACGCCGGCCGGCGAGCCCGGTCCGCCGCCTGACCCGCCCGGACCCCGCCTCCCGCTCCCGCGGCGGCCAGCGTTTCCTGCTGCTCGGGCTGGTGCTGGCGAGCGCGTACAGCCTGTTCCCGGTGTGGTGGCTGCTGGTCGCCGCCACCAAGAACCGTACGGACCTGTACCAGAGCAACGGCCTGTGGTTCTCAGGCATGCACCTGTGGTCCAACCTGCGCCAGCTGTTCACCTACGAGCACGGCATCTTCCTGCGCTGGACGGCCAACTCGTTCCTGTACGCCGGCGTCGGCTCGCTAGGCGGCACGCTGATCGCCCTCGCCACCGGCTACGGCCTGGCCCGCTTCGACTTCCCGGGCCGGGGGGCGGTGTTCGCCTGCGTGGTGGGCTCGTTCCTGGTACCGATCGCCCTGCTCACGCTCCCCCTCTACCTCCTGTTCTCGAAGATCGGCCTGGTGGACACCCCCTGGGCGATGCTGATCCCCTGCCTGATCAACCCCTTCAGCGTCTACCTGGCGAAGGTGTACACAGAATCCACCGTCCCCTACGAAATCCTGGAGGCAGCCCGCATCGACGGCGCGGGCGAGCTGCGGATCTTCATCACCATCGTCCTGCGCATGATGACGACCGGCGGCGCCACGGTCTTCCTCCTGGCCTTCGTCAACACCTGGAACGCCTTCTTCCTCCCCCTGACGGTCCTACGCGGCGAGGAGAACTGGACGCTCAACCTCGGCCTGTACAACTGGACCGGAAAGCGCCTGGAGTCGGGGGTCGACCTGACCAGCCTGGTACTGACGGGGGCGTTGCTGTCGATCGTGCCGATGGCGGTGATGATGGTGGCCATGCGGAGGTATTGGCGGACGGGGGTGACGTTGGGGGCGTTGAAGTGACAGTGCTGGGAAATCCCGTGAGCTGCGGCTTCGATCCCGACCCCTCGCTGGTCAGGGCCGGCGACTGGTACTACGCGGCGGCCACGTCGTTCGAGTGGTTCCGGACCATCTAGGGCGCGTATCGAGTCGTGATCATCGGGTGGTCCTGGTGAGGTCTTTGATCCAGATCATCGAGGCGTGCAGGTGGAGACTGGCGAGGTAGCTGTCGGGACTCTTGTCGTATCGGGTGTCTCACCGTCCCTGTCCCGGCCCCCTGGTACGTCACGCTCTGGGGCGGGTGAGGCACGTGGAGCCGACGTGAGCCGACCGGTGCACTGATGTCCGGGCGGGGACTCATGGGACATGGCCCGGCACCCGGCTCAGGTTCCGGGGAGGATACGGCGCGTTTCGTAGGCCCACATCGCGATCTCGACCCGGTTGCGGGCGCCGAGTTTGGCCATCAGGCTGGCCAGATGCGTCTTCACCGTGCTGAGGCTGATGTGCAGCGCATCGGCGATCTCGGTGTTGGTCAGCCCGCGAGCGACGGCGAGGAGCACCTGCTCCTCGCGGGCGGTGACGGGGGAGACCGGCTGGGCCACGGGCCGGCCGGCGGGCAGGTCCGCGAATGCCTGGAGCAGACGGACGGTGACGCTGGGCGCAATGAGCGCCTCACCGCCGGACGCCGACCGTACGGCCTGCGCCAGAAGGTCCGGTCCCGTGTCCTTGAGGAGGAATCCGCGGGCGCCGGCACGCAGCGCGCCGTAGACGTACTCGTCGAGGTCGAACGTGGTGATGACGACCACGGCCAGCGGGTCGGCGACGCCCGGGCCGGCGACCAGCCGGGTGGCCTCGAGCCCGTCGAGTACGGGCATGCGGATGTCGAACAGGCAGACGTCGGGGCGTAGTTCGCGGGCCAGACGTACTGCTTCCCGCCCGTCGGCGGCCTCGCCGACCACCGCGATGCCGAGCTGGGCGTTCAGCATGATCCGCAACCCGGTGCGGATGATCGTCTGGTCGTCAGCGACGAGGACGCGAATGGACACCGCTCTCGCTCCTCGCTCTCGGCAGTTCGGCTTCGACATGCCAGCCCCGGTCGATACCCGGGCCGGCTCGTAGTGTGCCGCCGAGCAGAGTCGCGCGCTCGCGCAGTCCGGTAAGTCCGTATCCGTCGCGACCCCGGCCGGTGCGCCGGCCGTTGTCGCGCACGCTCACCCGTACCGAGTGCCGTTCCGCGGCGACCCGAACGACGAGCTCGGTCGCGTCGACCGCATGGCGCAGCGCGTTGGTCACCGACTCCTGCACGATCCGGTAGACGGCCGCGTCCACGGCCGGGGGCAGCGCGTCCAGTTCACCGTCGAGCCCCAAGTCGACCCTGAGGCGACCACCCGGGGTGCGCACCAGGCGCTCCAGATCCGCGACTCCGGCAGGGGGCGCCAGCTCGGCGCCGACCCCGCGGTCGCGCAGCGCGGCGACCATGGCGCGCATTTCCTCCAGCGTGCGCGCCCCTTCCTCCTCGACCCCCTCCAGCGCCTCGACGGCGGCGGACGGGTCGGTGCCCGCGAGCACCCGGCCCGCCTGGGCGATGATCACCATGGCCGACACGTGGTGGGCCACCGTGTCGTGCAGTTCCCGGGCGAGCTGCTCGCGCTCGCGGGAGCGCACCTGCTCCAACTGCCGCTCGCGAGCGGTCACCCGGAACCGCACGGCAGCCCCGACCACGCCGGGCAGCAGCAGGAAGACGAAGCCCACGACGTTCTCGACGACCGGGGTCTCGTCCGTGACGGAACACAGCGCGCTGGCCGCGAGGATCACCGCGCCGCCCAGCACGATCTCGCGCCCCGATCCCCACCGGGGCAGCGCGTACACCAGCACGAGCACGACCGCGCCGGTGTACAGACCGACCGGCTCCCGAGGAGTGGCCACCAGCGAGACCACCTGGAGCACGATCATCGCGCCGAACGCGAGCACGACCGTCGTCAGCGGGCGGGTCCGGCGCCACAGGGGCAGTACGCACAGCCAGACGGCGAACACCACGGCCACCGGCCGCCACACGACGTTCTCGCGCAGGGTGGCCTCCAGCACCACACCGGCAAGGCCCGCGGCGAGCAGCGCCCAGTCCCGCAACACCCGGGCGGGCGCGTCGGGCGGCCGGGGTTCGGTCCACAGGGTTCGCACGTCGTCTCGCAGCACGGTTCTCAGCCTAGGGACCGCGCCGTGCCGCGCATCGGCCGAAAGGACGGGTCGTCACTCCGCCCTGGGGCCGACGGATCCGCGGCCCGCGAGCCGATGCCGCAGAGCGCCGTGGCGACGAACCTCGGCATCGGCGGCCGTACAAGGACGGCCGACGAGGTGGTTGGAGGACCCGATGCTCACGAAAGCCCTGTTGCGCCTGGGCGCAAGCGCCGCCCGCCATCCCTGGCGGGTGATCGCGGCATGGCTGATCGCCGCCACGCTCGCCGTCCTCGCCGCGATCGCCATCGGCGGGCGGACCGCGGACTCGATGACCGCTCCGGGACTGGACTCCCAACGGGCCGCGGAACTGATCGAGCGGGCCGGCACCGGCCAGGAGGGGATGACCGCCCAAGTGGTCGTCACCCCCCTCGACGGCGGCGCGACGTTCTTCGACCACGGCAGCGCGCGCACCGCTCTCACGCGGCTGCAGACCGAGGTGAAGCGGCTGCCGCACGTGCTCGGCACGAGCGACCCGGCGGGGGCACTCGACGCAGGCGGGGACACCACCGTGCGCGGCGGCCTTGTCTCGGCCGACGGGCGGATCGCGGTCGTCCGGGTGCAGTACCCCGACCAGAGCCGGCTGTCGGCCAAAGACCTCGACGCCCTCGTCGATCTCGGCGACCGGCTGCGCGCCGAGCTGCCCCTGCGCATCGAGATGGGCGGGAACCTCTTCTACGTCTTCTCCGACCCCGACGGCGGCGCGAGCGAGTTGATCGGCCTCCTCGCCGCGGCCGCGATCCTGTTCCTGGCGTTCGGTTCGCTCGTCGCCGCCGCGCTGCCGATCGGCATGGCGGTCTTCGGACTGACCGTCGGGGTCGCCACGATGACGGTACTGGCGGGGGTGACAGAGGTCCCCACCTTCGCACCGGTCCTGGGCAGCATGGTCGGGCTCGGAGTGGGCATCGACTACGCGCTGTTCGTGCTCGCCAGGCACCGGGAGTACCTCGCGCGCGGGCTCGATCCGCACGTGGCGGCCGGACGAGCGGTGGCCACGGCGGGGCGGCCGGTGGTCTTCGCCGGCGGCACCGTCGTCGTGTCGATCCTCGGCATGGCGGTCGCGAACGTGCCGTTCATGACGGTGGGCGGGCTTGCCGTCTCGATCGTCGTCCTGACGATGGTGCTCGCGTCGGTGACGCTGCTGCCGGCCTTCCTCGGCGCCGCCGGCCCACGCCTGGCCCGGGCCGGCCGGATCGGCCGGGCTCTGCAGACCAGGAAGCTGGGCCGCCTCGGCCGGCGGCGGGACACGGCGGCGGGCGCCGTCCCCGCCGCCGGGTGGCGTCGCTGGATCGGGCACGTCAGCCAGCACCCGGTGCCGTACGCGGCCGGCGCGGCGGCGCTGCTGCTGACGGCGACGCTGCCCGTGCTCGGCCTGCGCGTCGGCCTGCCCGACGACGGGTCACTGCCGCAGAGCCGTACCGAGCGCCGGGCCTACGACCTCGTCGCCGAGGGGTTCGGCCCGGGCACCAACGGTCCCCTCGTTATCGCCGCGGACCCCGCCGGTGATCCGGGAGTGGTGGACCGTCTTGTCGCGACGGTCGCGGCGGATCCGGGGATCGCGTCCGTCGCGCCGGCGCGCATCGACCGGGCCACCGGCGTCGCGACCCTCGTGGTGTTCCCGACCACCAGCCCTCAGGACAAGGCCACGGCCGACACCCTCTCCCGGCTGCGTGCCGAGGTGCTGCCCGCGGCGATCGGGCACGGCCCGGCCAGGGCGCACGTCGGCGGGGCCGCCGCGAGCCTGTCCGATGTGGGGCGACGCACCAGCGAACGTCTGCCGGTGTTCGTCGCCGCCGTGCTGGCGATGTCGTTCCTGCTGCTGATGCTGGTCTTCCGCTCGGTCCTCGTACCGCTCAAGGCGGTGCTGCTGAATCTGCTGAGCATCGGCGCGGCCTACGGCATCATGGTCGCGGTCTTCCAGTGGGGCTGGGGAGGCGCACTCATCGGGCTGGAGACGACGGTGCCGATCGTGTCGTTCATCCCGATGTTCCTCTTCGCCATCCTGTTCGGCCTGTCGATGGACTACGAGGTGTTCCTTCTCTCGCGCGTGCGCGAGGAGTACCTGCGCACCGGCGACAACGACACGGCGATCGTTGAGGGCGTCTCGGGCACCGCCCGGATCATCACGTCGGCCGCCCTCATCATGGTGGCGGTCTTCCTGTTCTTCGCCGTCGCCGAGGACCCCTCCACCAAGATGTTCGGGCTCGGCCTGGCCACCGCGATCTTCATCGACGCGACGGTCGTACGCATGGTGCTGGTACCGGCGACCATGACACTCCTCGGCCGGGCCAACTGGTGGCTGCCGGGGTGGCTGGACCGGATGCTTCCCCGCGGCCCGGTCGGCACCGACGACACCGACGCTGAATCCACGGGTGAGGCCCCGCGTCCACGGCTGGTTGACCGTTGACTCAACTCCTGCCCGCCCTTGGCGTCCGGCACCTCAGCGCGTCACCTAGGGGCATATCGAGTCGTGATCATCGGGTGGTCCTGGTGAGGTCCATGATCCAGATCATGGAGGCGCGCAGGTGGAGACCGGCGAGGTAGCTGTCGGGAGTCTTGTCGTATCGGGTGGCGATGCCTCGCCATGCTTTGAGCTTGTTGATCAGGCGTTCGACTGTGTTCCGCTCCTTGTAGAGATCGGCGTCGTGGCTGACGGGTCGGCCACCTCTGGAGCCCTTCTTCTTCCGGTTGGCGGCCTGGTCCTTCTTCTCCGGGATGACCGCCTTGATACGGCGTTTGCGCAGGTGGGCGCGGTTTCCGCGGGACGAGTACGCCTTGTCCCCGGCGACCGTGTCCGGCCGGATGCGGGGTCGGCCGACGGGCCCGCGTACCCGTACCTTCTTCAGGACGGGGATGAACTGCGGGCTGTCCGCTGCCTGGCCTGTGGTCAGGATGAACGCCAGCGGGCGGCACTTGCGGTCGGCGGCGAGGTGGACCTTGCTGGTCTGCCCGCCTCTGGAACGTCCGAGGAGGGCGGCCTTCAGCCGGAGTTTCCGCCGACGCCGGATGCGTCGTCGTTCTTCCAGCGCGGGATCACTTTCGGTCTCTTGCCCGTTTTGCTCTTCGAGGTCGCCCCCTTTGACCTGGCCTTCTCCTCCTCGGCCGCGGCTTTCTCCAGGGCGGTGACGACGTCCTCGTCGAGGTGCATCCCGGCCGCGTCGTGGTGGGCTCGGGCGGTGGTGGAGTCGATGCTGACCAGGGACAGGTCCACCTCACCCCGCTTCGCGGCTTCCGTGATCAGGCCCTCCCGCAGGGTCTCGAAGACGCCGGCGTCACGCCACTGCCGGAAGCGGTTGTGGACGGTCGACCAGGCGCCGAACTCCGTCGGCATCTCCCGCCACTGCCCGCCCGTCTTGAACCGCCAGATCACGCCCGCGAACTGCTGCCGCAGTCGCTCGGGGTACGGGCCATACTCGCCGATCGGCAGGTACGGCTCGATGAACTCCCAATCCGGATCGGTGAGTTGCACTCGCGTCACGTAAGATCGTCTATCGGACCGGACCGTGCCACGAAGGCGCATCCCGCAAATTGATCACGACTCGATACGCGCCCTAGTACTCCAGTTGAACATCGTTACGTGCCCTGGGCTTGGGGCTGCCTGTCGCTGACGGAATCCAGGTGGGGACTCGGCTTACTACCTGGATAAGGCCGGGGGGACGCTGAGTCCCATGGCGACACCCGGCTGGGGCCACGGACCAATCTCTGCGAGCTGAAGGCTTCCCGGCGGTATCGGGTTGGGTGATCCCGTATCAGGCTCCCGAGAACCCCTTGGTGCTGGCACCAGTGCTGGTGGCCCATTCGCAGGATGCGGAAACAGCGCGACGCCTGCGGGACACCGGTCACGGGCCTCCGCGACGGTATCGCCGTCGCGGGCTATGGAGAAAACCGCCGACGATGTGCTGAGCGACCTTCGCTTCGCCTCCGTCGGCGTGGGAGAGGCCCGCGTGAGCGCTGCGCGGAGCAATCGTGCGGCCGCCGACGGTGTCTCGCCCTGCCTGGACGCAGACTTCACCGTGCTCAAGTCGGGGGAATGGCAGGTCTTCATGGGCTCCGCGCCGGTTCCTGCGAAGTTCAGGAACCAAGCAGGCGCCAACCGGGGCGTGATCTCCCTCTCGGTGGGGGGAAGGTGCAAGAGACCCTCGTAACACCGTCGCTCCGACGGCTCCGTCCGCTTCTACGCAGGAGGCAAGACCGCCCTCACCGGTTCCGGAACGGAGGTCATCGCGCCCAAGGACTACTGGCTGACCCGCATCGCCCTAGGGTGAGCCACAGCCGACCGGACCCCGCCCTGTTCGAAGTTTCGAAAGTCCCTCCGCCCACCATCCCGTGAATTCCCATGTCTTCACGCCGTGTTGACGCGCATCTATCGTAGGAAGCGCTTTCTGCATGCTCGGTGAGCAGGCCGCGGAAGCAGCGTTGGTCGCAACTTTCGATGGCCCAAGGGCGGGTCGGAGAGGCGGGTTCCCTATGGTCCGTGCGGGGAGTGCGAGCGTGGTGGCCGGGCCGACGCTGGCGGTGGTCGCCCGCGAGGCGGGGGTGTCGGTGCCGACCGCGTCGAAGGTGGTCAACGGGCGGGAGGACGTGGCTCCCGAGACCCGGCGCCGGGTCACCGAGGCGCTCGACCGGCTCGGGTACGTGCGCAGACCCCGTTTCGACGCGGCGAAGGCGCCGGCCCTGGTGGACCTGGTGGTGCACTCGCTCGAAAGCTCCTGGTCCGGTGCCGTACTGCACGGGGTGGAGGAGGCGGCGTACGAGGCGGGACTGGAAGTGGTGGTCTCGGCGAGCCTGAACCGCGCCCGAGGCGAACAGCCCGGGCGCGACTGGCTGGACAAGCTCACCGCGCGCGGCTCCTCGGGCGTGCTGTTCAACCTGGCCGAACTGTCCCCCGCCCAGTACGCCTGGCTGGACCACCACCGCATCCCGTTCGTGATGATCGACCCCGTGCACGAGCCGCCGGCCGGGGTGATGTCGGTGGGCGCCGCCAACTGGCAGGGCGGGGTGAGCGCGACCGAGCATCTGCTGGCCCTCGGGCACGAGCGGATCGCGGTGATCGCCGGGCAGCGCCGCAAGATGTGCAGCAGCGCCCGGGTAGCCGGCTACCGCTCGGCGCTCGCCTCGGCCGGGGTGCGGCACCGCGCCGAGTACGTGCGGCACGCCGGGTTCGAGGAGCCGACCGCCCGGCTGCGCATGCACGAACTGCTGGACCTGCCCCAGCCGCCGACGGCGGTGTTCGTGTGCTCCGACCGGATGGCGCTCGGGGTGTACACCGCGCTGGCCGAGCGGGGGTTGAGGGTTCCGGACGACGTCAGCGTGGTCGGCTTCGACGACCTGCCCGAAGCCCGCTGGGCCACCCCGGCGCTCACCACCGTCCGCCAGCCCCTCGCCGAGATGGCGGCGACCGCGCTGCGGCTGCTGGTGCGGATGATGCAGGGCGAGCGTCCGGAGGGCACGCGGACGGAACTGTCGACCCGGCTGGTACGGCGGGCGAGTACGGCCCCGCCGCCCGCGGCCCGTTCGGCCGCAGCGCGGTGACCACCCCCAACCCAAGATCGTTTACCGGGCATGAATCCCACCCCGCGCACCGCGGCGGCCCTCGCAGCGGCCGCCGTCGCCCTGGTCACCGCCTACGGCACCGCCCAGGCCGCGAGCCGGACCCTCGCCCCCGCACAGCACCGCACCACCGTGGCCGCCCCCGGCGACGAACACGACCCGAAGGAGGACGTCGAGCTGGACGAGAACGGCCGCCCGGACCTCCGCGAGGACTGAGGAGAGGCTTCAGCGGCACGGCGGAGCGGAAGGGCCGGGCATCCCCCGCACGGGGTGCCCGGCCCGACCTTCGCACTCCCCTGTCTCAGTCCTCGCCGTCCCGCTCGAGGTCGCCGAGCAGGGCCTGGATGGCGTCCACCGCGCTGCCGTCGTGGTCGCTGCCCGCGGTGCCCTTTCCGGTCTGGAAGTTGAGCGTCCGGTCGACCTCCAGGATCGAGTCGGACTGCGAGTTGTCGATGACGGTGACCAGACTGCTCCCGTTGGCGACCGCGGGCGCGGCACCGGTTCCGAGGAGCGCGGCCGCGATCACCGTCGCCGCCCCGAGCCGGGGCCCGGCACCGCCCGTCACACGCCCACGCCCTCGGGCTGCAGCCGCTCGGGGGCGATGTTCCGCTCCAGCAGCGTGGTCGACGCCTTGACGCCGACCCCGCTCGCCGGATCCAGCTGCGGCAGCCGCCCGTCCTCCGCCTTCAGCTCGGCGAGCGCGGAGTCCATCGCCTCGTGCGCGGCGAACAGACAGGGGGTGCTGTAGATCGCGACGTCGACCCCGAGGTCGGACAGCTCACCCAGCGACAGGCGGGGTGACTTGCCGCCGGCGATCTGGTTGAACAGCAGCGGCTTGTTCCCGACCACCTCGCGGATGCGCTTGATCCACTCGACGCTGCGCACCCCGTCGACCAGGACCACGTCGGCGTCGGTCGCGGCGAGCCGCTCGGCCCGGTGCAGGATGTCGTGCTCGTCGGTGGCGTCCGTGCGGGCGACGACGACCAGGTCCTTGCGGGTTTCGAGCACCTTCTCCAGTTTCTCCAGGTACTCCTCCAGCGGCAGCACCTGCTTGCCGTCCGCGTGCCCGCAGCGGCGGGGCCGCTTCTGGTCCTCCAGGATCACCCCGGAGGCACCGATCCGCTCCAGCCCCTCCACGACGTGACAGGCGACCTCGGGGTCGACGTACCCGTCGTCGATGTCGACCAGCAGGTGGTGGTGCGGGAACGCGCCCCGCAGCCGCTGGACGAAGGCCACCATGTCCGGCCAGGCGATGAACCCGATGTCCGGCAGCCCGTAGTACGACGCCGCGAAGCCGAAGCCCGAGACGAACATCCCGTCGTAGTGCTTGGCCGCGATCGAGGCCGAGTACATGTCGTACACGCCGATCAGCGGTGTGGTCCCGGGCCCGGCGATCCGCTCGCGCAGCTTTTTCCCGTAAGTCAAGGTCCGGCTCCTCCTGTGGGTGGGTGACGCGGGACCGGGGGTCGGGCCACCGCGTCTCGACGCCCTTTACCAGGACAAGAGGATCTCTAGATACACACGTGACCTGCGTTGTACGCGAGCTTTACTCACCCCAATGGCGCAACGGGTTCACCGCAGAAACGTCACTCGGAGAGCCGTCCCGCCCAGGCGATACCGCCGCTCAGGTGGCTCAGGAAGTCCGGGTCACGGTAGGCCTCGGCGGCGTGTCCGAGGGCCGTGTAGAACACCCGTCCGTCCCCCTGCCGGCGGCACCAGGCCAGCGGATGGTCGGCCCCCATCCCTCCCCCGGCGTACGACGCCTCGTCCGCCCGCAGCAGCACCCGTACCCGCCCTCGCGGGTTGGACCGGAAGTCGTACCACTCGTCCGTGAAGTCCCAGACGGCGGGCAGCTGCCGGGTCGCGGGATGCTCCGGGTCCTCTACGACGGCCTTCCCGGGCTGGTACTCCGGATGCCGCTCGAAGCGGGCGCCGAGGAGTTCGCCGTAGTACGGCCACCCGTACTCGGTGCACGCGGCCGCGTGCACCCCGACGAAGCCGCCGCCCGACTCGACGTACGCGGTGAGCCGTTCGCGTCCGGCGGGGGTCAGCACGTCACCGCTGGTGGAGAGGAAGACGACGGCCGCGTACGCCTCCAGCGGGCGCTCCAGGTCCGTGGGGTTCTCCGTGTGCTGGACGGTGAACTCCCCCAGCGCGCTTACGGCGTCGACGGCGTCCGGTATGGAGTCGTGGCGGTAGTCGGTGGTGCGGGTGTAGACGAGCAGTCGAGCTGGGGACGTTGCTGTCACAGGTACTCCCCGTGTGTGTGAGGGACCCCTCAGGGGGATCCGGGCAACCAGTGCAGGGCAAACCAGAGTTCCATGCGGACGTCCGGATCCCGCAGGTCGACGTCGAGGAGTTCGGTGATCCTGGCGAGGCGGTGGCGCACGGTGTTGCGGTGGATCTGGAGGGCCGCTGCGGTGCGGTCCCAACTGCCGTGCAGGGTCAGCCAGGTGCGCAGGGTGTTCAGGAGGACCGTGGCGCCCGGTGGGCCGGCCTCGTCCAGCGGGGCGAAGCGGGCTCGGGCCAGCTCCTCGGCGTCGGCGGGCGCGATGAGCGCGTGCATGCTGAGCGTGTCCGATGAGTGCACGACGGCGGGTGCCTCGGCGGCGAGCGCGCGCTGCAGGGCGCGTTCGGCCTGTCGGTCGGCCCGGGGCAGGTCGGGCGCGGGCGCGGGTGAGCTGAAGCCGAGGACCCACCCGAGGTCGGCGGCCTGAGCGGGGGCGCTCGGCCTGGCGCCCGGCGCGCCGGGGATCAGCGCTCTCAGGTTCGGGCCGTCGATGTACAGGTACGGCGTGCCCAGTGCGGTGCCCAACGTCGCTAGCCGGGCCGGGTCGTCGCCGCTCGGCGGTGCCGGTGCGGAGCCGGCGGGGAGGTGCCGGCCGTGGACCACGGTCCAGTGGTCGCCGGTCGTCCGGCCGGCCCGGGCGAGGGCGGGTGCGACCTCGGCGGGGGTGGCCCCGAGCATGAGCCGTACCAGCGCGCCGACGCTGTGGGTGTCGGTGCCCAGGGCGTGCCGGGGGCTGGTGAGGAGGGCCAGCAGGACGGTCGCCATGCCGGTCACCTGGCGGTGGACCAGGGTCGGGGCCGTGGTGGTGGCCTGGCCGAGTGCCAGTGCCGTGGTGGTGCTGTCCGCGCCGGGCAGGGTGTGGACGGTCAGGTGGACGCCGTCGTGGTGATCGGCGGCTGCGGCAGGTGGAGACGGTCTGCCCGCCGTACGACGTGGGCGGGTGCGCGCGGTGGTGCGTACGGCCAGGTCGCGCACCAGCCGCGGCGTGGGGGCCGGGGGGCGGGAACCCGCGCTGAACAGTTCGTTGCCCTGGGCGTCGTAGAGCGCCGCCCAGGCCCCGGTGTGGGCGCTGAGCTGGGTGAGCACGGCCTGGAGCGCGTCCGGACGGGCGGCGGCGGAGGCAAGGGCGGACTGCGCCTTGGAGATCTCCCGCAGCGCGCGGTTGCGGGCTTCGGCGATCGCGGCGTACGTGGCCTGCCCGACCGCCACGAACGGTGTGGCCGGCGGGAGCCGCAGAAGGGGCAGCCCATGGCGATCACAGGCGGAGACGAGTGCGGGCGGGACCTCGTCGTGCACGGGGGCGACGCCGAAGCCGAGCGCGGCCACCCCGGCGGCTACGACCCGCCGGACATAGGTGTCGATGCCGTCCGCCTCGCTCGGGAGGCGGACGCCGGCGGTGAGGAGGAGTTCGCCGCCGACGAGGTAGGGCGTGGGGTCCTCGATCTCCGTGGTGCCGACCGTGCTGACGCTACGGTCCTCGGTCGGCCCGGCGACCTGGCTCAGTCCCAGTGCGGGGTCGGCAAGCAGCACGCGGAGCGGAACGGACGGCTGCTCGGTCTCGGTCATGATGAGGCATCCTCCCAGCCCGGCGGCACCGCACAGGAGTGCCGGATTCATCCGACGGATGACTCCATATTGGATGAAACCTGCACTTCAGCGCCCGGTCGCCGGGTGGATACGGTCGCAGCCGCTGCCCCTCGAGCAGCCCCCTTGGCGGCCTCGCGCATCAGGCGCCGGCCGCGGCGAACCGGAGGACCCGATGACTGTCGACTACCTCGTCATGGCCGCATACCTGCTGGGCATCATCGGCGTCGGCTGGTGGGGCAAGAAACGCGCCGCGTCCAAGAGCGACTTCCTGGTCGCCGGAAGACGGCTGGGCCCGCTGATGTACACCGGCACGATGGCCGCGGTCGTCCTCGGCGGAGCCTCCACGATCGGCGGCGTGCGCCTGGGGTACACCTACGGCGTCTCCGGTGCCGCCATGGTCTTCGCCATCGGACTCGGCCTGCTGGCCCTGAGCGTCTTCTTCTCGGCCCGGATCGCCCGCCTGCGGGTGTACACCGTCGCCGAGATGCTCTCCCTGCGCTACGGCGACGCGGCCAGCGTCATCTCCGGTCTCGTGATGTGGGTCTACACCCTCATGCTGGCCGTGACCTCCACGATCGCCTACGCCAGCGTCTTCGACGTCCTGTTCGACGTGCCGCGCTGGGTCGCGGTGGTCATCGGCGGCACGATCGTCGTCGGGTACTCGGCGCTCGGCGGCATGTGGTCCATCACGCTCACCGACATGGTCCAGTTCGTGGTCAAGAGCGTGGGCGTGCTCGTTCTGCTGCTGCCCATCGCCGTGGTCAAGGCCGGTGGATTCGCCGCGATGGCCGACCGTCTCCCGCACGGCTACCTCTCGCCGACCTCCATCGGCGGCCAGACGATCTTCACCTTCGTACTGATCTACACCTTCGGCATGCTCATCGGGCAGGACATTTGGCAGCGGGTCTTCACCGCCCGCAGCGACAGGGTCGCCGCCTGGGGCGGAACCGTCGCCGGCGTCTACTGCCTCGTCTACGCCCTGGCCGGAGCCCTCATCGGCATGGCCACCAAGGCGCTCTACCCCGACCTGGCCGCCGCCGACCAGGCGTTCGCCACCATCGTCCGGCACGCCCTGCCCACCGGCGTCAGGGGCCTGGTCCTGGCCGCCGCCCTGTCCGCGATGATGTCCACCGCCAGCGGCGCCCTGATCGCCTCCGCCACCGTCGCCAACAACGACATCTGGGCCCGGCTGCGCCGCCGTACTCCCGCCACCGACCGGGACCGCGACGAGGTCGGCTCCAACCGCCTGGCCATCGTCGTCCTCGGCGCGACCGCCATGGCCGTCGCCTGTCTCCTCGGAGACGTCATCGAAGCCCTCACCGTCGCCTACAACCTGCTCGTCGGCGGCCTGCTCGTACCCATCCTCGGCGGCCTGGTCTGGCGACGCGGGAACCTGCCCGGCGCCATGGCCTCGATGATCGCGGGCGGTGCCACGGTGATCACCTTCATGGTGACCGACGGACTCCTCGCCAACGAGCCGATCTACTACGGCCTGCTCGCCGGCCTCGTCGCCTATGTGGCCGTCAGCCTCGCCACCAGGCCGACCGAAGAGGCCGTCGTCGCGGCATGGCACCGCCGCCTGGCGGGCGAACGCACCGCGGCCGACGCCGAGTTCAGCGCGGCCTGACACCCCAGAAGGAGCACCCATGACCGAAGTGACACTCCGCCCCGACCGCGCCGCCCAGGTCGCCTCCGCCGAGGAACACCGCCTGCGCTGCGAACTCGCCGCCGTCTACCGCCTCGTGGCGCACTTCCGGATGACCGACCTGATCTTCACGCACATCTCCGTCCGGCTCCCCGGACCGGAGCACCACTTCCTCATCAATCCCTACGGCCTGCTCTTCGAGGAGATCACCGCCTCGAACCTCGTCAAGATCGACCTGGCCGGACACCCCGTCGAGGACACCCCCCACCCCGTCAACCCCGCCGGCTTCGTCATCCACAGCGCCGTCCATGCCGCCCGCCCCGACGCCCACTGCGTGCTGCACACCCACACCAGGGCCGGCTGCGCCGTCGCCGCCCAGCGGGACGGGCTGCTCCCGCTCAACCAGATCTCCATGGAGTTCTACGGCAGGCTCGGCTACCACGACTATGAAGGCGTCGCCCTCAACCTCGCCGAACAACAGCGCCTCGTCACCGACCTCGGCGACCACCCGGCGATGATCCTGCGCAACCACGGCCTGCTCACCGTCGGCGAGACCCCCGCCCAGGCCTTCCTGCGCATGTACTACCTGAACCAGGCGTGCGAGATACAGACCGCGGCCACGGCCGCCGGCGCCCGGCTCGTCGTCCCCCACCCCGACATCTGTGAACTCACCGCACGCCAACTGGCCGGCGAGGACGGCAGCTCGGACCTCCAGGACGACAGGGCGTACGACCTCGCCTGGGCGGCGCTGCTCCGGCTGGTCGAGCGGATCGCACCCGACCACAAGGACTGAGCGCGCGGGCGATCGTGCCGCACAGGTGTTCCACACAGGAGTGTCGTTCCCGTAACCTCCCCCGGAATGAAGCCGATTCCTCCGCTGCTGGACCACCTCGTCCTCGCCACGCCCGATCTGGCCGCGACCGTCGCCGAGTTCGCGTCACGGACCGGGGTGACGCCCGCGCCCGGTGGGGTGCATGTCGGGTTGGGTACGCGGAACTACCTGGTCGGGTTGGGCGGCCGGAGCTATCTGGAGATCATCGGGCCGGATCCGGAGCAGCCGGAGCCGGTGGAGCTGCGGCCCTTCGGGGTGGACCGGCTGGCCGGGCCGGCCACGGTGACCTGGGCGATCAGCCCGCCCGACCTGGAGGCGGCCATCGCGGCTGCCCGTGAGCGGGGATACGACCCCGGGCCCATCCACCCGATGAGCCGTCGCACCCCCGACGGCACCCTGCTGCGGTGGCGGCTGACCGACAGCGGCAGCGGGCATCCCTCCGGGCTGGTCCCGTTCCTCATCGACTGGGGCGGCTCGGTGCACCCTGCCGCCTCGGGACTGCCCGTCACCCCGCTGCTGGAGGTGACGGCCACGGCTCCGGAGCCGGACAAGGTACGGCCCCTGCTGTCGGCGCTGGGCACCGAGCTGGCCCTCGGTGAGGGGCCGTTCATGATCTCTTTCACCGTTCGGACGCCGGAAGGGCCGGTCACCTTCGGCTGAGCCCCGGAAGCCCGGGTGCCCTCCGTGTGCCAGCATGAGGCTGTGATCGTGGTCCTCCCCGGCTGGGTCTGGCGAGGCGGTCCGGTGCGCAGGGCAGTGAGCGTCGGGCTTCCGGCCGGTGTCTTCTTCGGCGCGTTCGTACTGGCCGAGTCGGGGTCATGGGTGGGCGCGGTCGCGGCGGTTCTCGTCCTCGGCCCCTTCTACGGAATCAGGGTGGCCCGACGGATGGGCAGGGTCTGGCCCGGGGCCAGGGACCTGGATCCCGCGGATCGGTCGGCGGTGGTGGGCGCCGCCCGACGTGGTGAGGACATCGGTGACGCCCGGCTGGCGCCTGCCGTCGTCGACTACTGCGACGGCCTGCGGACGGCACGGGAACAAGACCGCCTCCTGCTCTGGGTGATCCTGGTCTTCGCCGGACTGGCCGTGGCTCTCGCGGTGATCGACACCTCCTCCGGATCGACGCGGGAGGCATGGGTGTCGTGGCTGTTCGTCCTGTTCTTCCTCGTGGAACTGACGTGGTGGCCCAGGAGACAGACGCGCATCATGTCCCGGGTGGAACAGGCGGAGCAGTCGGCCCGTCGCCTGGTACGACAGCGGAATGCGGCTGGTGAGTGAGACGGTCTAGAACAGGCGGAAGGTGAAGTGGTCCCCCACCTGGTCGTAGATCCCGCGCAGCCACGGCTGCCGTACGGCGGGCAGTCTGGCCAGCGTGTACAGGAACAGGCGGCGGTCGGGCCGGAACGTCCACCTCGGGCGCAGCGGCAGCGGATCGTCGCGCTCGACGCCGCGGGGCAGTCCGCCGGTCACCGGCAGGCGCGAGTGGTCTTCGGGGAAGGCCAGGCCCAGCCACACGTCGGCGGGCAGCGGTACGGTCGCCGGGCTGCCGGTCGGCTGCCATGCCTCGCCCGTCTGCGGATGCACCGGGACCAGAGCGATGTCCGCACCCGACGCGGGCAGACCCGGGCCGGCCAGGGCCACCGTACGGGCCGGGCGCCCGGGCGGGAGCAGAGCGTCGAGCGCGCGGCCGAACATGTCCGTGACGAGTCCGCCGGGCAGCGCCACGGGCGCGCCGGTCGAGGCCGCCAGCAGGTGGGCGAGGGCGACACCGGCGGCCGCCTCCCACTGCGGGCTCCAGAACCCGGGCTGCTCGACGGGTGGCGTGCTGCGCCTCTCCGCCACCAGGGTCTCCCAGTCGATGACCCGGGGAGCGGGGCCCGGAACGCGGCGTACGGCGACGGGGTGCAGCCACACCGCCTGCCAGAGCGAGCAGTCGTCCATCCTGGTCGCCACCGCCTGGCCGCACTCCTCACAGGCCAGGTTCGGGCCGTCCCTGCCGTCCAGGCCCAGGCAGTAGCCGTCGTGGCCGGGGATCAGCACGGTGCCCCGGACGTCGCCCGGCGCGACGACGACCGCGCCCCGCGGGCCGGAGGACAGGGAGTACACCGGAGCGAACACCCCCTCGGCCGCCGCCCCCTCCTCGCCGACTTCGTCCCAGGGACGCCAGGGCGGTCCCCCGGGCTCCGGTTCGACGGCGTACGTTCCCGACTCCATCAGCGCGGGGAGCATCTCGTGCCCGTAGAGCTGATGGGCCCGCACGGGAAGGGCCACCCTCGACACGGGTGCGGTCAGCTCCGTACCGCACCGGTCACACACGAACACGTCGGCCAACAGCCACTCCCCCACGATCGAACAGATGGATCATTCCGACCGTGGGAAGTCGCGTGCAACTGCTTATCCGGCGGCGCCGCCGTGTCCGATTCCTTCAAGACCGGGCACCCGGCCCCTGCCTACGGTGAACCCATGACTCCACGATTCGCCGTGATCGGCGTGGTGGCCTCCGACCTGGCCGCCTCGCTCGCGTTCTACCGTCGCCTCGGGCTGGTCTTCCCCGAAGGGGCCGAGGACCAGCCGCATGTCGAGGCCGAGTTGCCCGGTGGGCTGGTGCTCGCGCTGGACACCGAGGAGACCGTCCGGTCGTTCCACTCCGGGTGGCGGCCGCCCGCCGCCGGGGGCCGGGTCGGGCTCGCCTTCCGGTGCGGCTCGCCGGCCGAGGTCGACTCCGTGTACGAGGATCTGGTGGGCGCCGGGTACCACGGGGAGCTGAAGCCGTGGGACGCCTTCTGGGGGCAGCGGTACGCCACCGTGCACGACCCCGACGGCAACGGCGTCGACCTGTTCGCGCCGCTAGCCGCTCAGTAGCTCTCCGAGGGTCACCCCGGACAACTCCCTCACGTCCCGGGCGAGATGGGGCTGGTCCGCGTATCCGGCGCGGGCCGCCGTCTCGGCGTACGGGACTCCGGAGCGGGCGAGGGTGAGAGCGTGTTGCAGGCGCAGGATGCGGGCCAGGGTCTTGGGGCCGTAGCCGAACGCGGTCACGCAGCGGCGGTGCAACTGGCGGGCGCCGATGCCGAGTTCGGTGGCTGTCGCCGCCACCGGGCGGCCCGTTTCCAGGCACTCCACCAGGTGGCGCAGGAGCGGGTCGGGGGGTGGCGACTGGGCGGCCCGGTCCAGGGCGATGTCCTCCAGGGCCGTCGCCGGGTCGGGGGCCGCTTCGATACGGTCGCGCAGGCGCCGTACCCGGGCGGCAGGCCACAGGTCCGCCAACTCGACGCGCACGTCGCGCAGTTCGTGGGCCGGCACGCCGAGCAGGGCGGGGGCGGTGCCGGGGAAGAAGCGGATGCCGGCCCAGGCGCGGGGCGGGCCCTCGGGGACGTACGCGCGGGTGTCGGGTCCGGCGACCAGCAGCCGGCCCTCGCTGAACAGCAGGTCCATGCAGCCGTCGGGCAGTACCGGGCGGACACCCTCCAGGCGCTCCGGGGTGCGCCGCCACACCACCGCGCCGGTCAGCCGGGACGGCCGCTCCTCGTACACGGACGCCAGGTTACGCCGCCCTCGTGCGGTGCTCCTGGGGACTGACCCCGTACACCCGCTTGAAGGCGCTGGACAGGGCGAAGGCGCTGCCGTAGCCGACCCGGCGGGCGATGGCCGCAAGGGTGTCCTCGCTGTCGCGGAGCCGGTCGGCGGCCAGGGCGAGACGCCAGCCGGTGAGGTAGGCCATCGGGGGCTCGCCGACCAGCTCGGTGAAGCGGCGGGCCAGGGCCGCCCGGGACACCCCGGCCTTGGCGGCGAGCGCGTTCACCGTCCAGGGGTGGGCCGGGTCGTCCTGGATCAGGCGCAGGGCGCGGCCGACGACCGGGTCGCCGAGGGCCTGGTACCAGGCGGGCGCGGCCGCCTCGGGGCGGGAGAACCAGGCCCGCAGCGCGCTGATCACCAGGAGGTCGAGCAGGCGGTCCAGGACCACCTCCTGGCCGGGTTCGTCGCGGACGACCTCCTCCATGAGCAGTGGGGTGAGCGGGCACTGCCACACCTCGGCCGGGAGGGTCAGCAGCGGGGGCAGGGCGTCCAGCAGGCGGCCGCTGATCTCGCCCTGCATCAGGTAGGTGCCGATCAGCATCACGGTCGGGGCGTCCGGGCGGTCGCCCCAGGTGCGCACGCCGAGGTCCATGGAGCCGTTCAGGGAGCTGCCGTCGGGGTAGCGGCACTCACCGCCCGGCAGGATCAGCGCCTGCGGGGCGGTGCCGGGGGTGTCGGCGCAGGTGTACGGGTCCGGGCCGCGCGCGATGGCCAGGTCGCCGGGGCGCAGCCGTACCCGCTCGCCGCCGTCGTGGGTGATCCAGGCGTCGCCGCGCGCCATCAGCATCACCGTCAACGGGGCGCGGTCCTCCACACGCACCGCCCAGGGCGGCTCGAAGCACGCGCGGATCATGAAGGCGCCGTGCGCGCGGGGGCCGTCCAGCAGGCCTGCGAGAGCGTCCATGGGGTCAGCGTAGACGCGCGCTTATGCGCCTGAGCCGATCGGCGATGGTCCCTTGTCCGGGGCCGCAGTTGACTGACGGACATGACACAGAACACGGGTGAGACACAGGGTTCGACGGTGCTGGTGACCGGCGCGTCCGGTCGTACGGGCAGCCGGGTCGCCGAGGCCGCGCGGGCGGCCGGGCTGACGGTCCGGGCGGCCTCGCGGGCGCGGGGCTTCGACTGGCACGACGGGTCGACGTGGCCGCAGGTGCTGCGCGGCGCCGACGCGGCCTACCTGGTGTACCCCTCGGACGTGGGGGCGCCGGACGCGGCGGAGACGGTCGGGCGCCTGGCCCGCGAGGCCGTCGCTCTGGGGGTGCGGCGGCTGGTGCTGCTGTCGGCGCGGGGCGAGGAGCAGGCCCGGCCCACCGAGGAGGCGCTGCGCGCGTCGGGCGCGGACTGGACGGTCGTACGGGCCGCGTGGTTCGCGCAGAACTTCAGCGAGGGCCCGCTGGTCGCGGAGCTGCGGGAGTACGGCGAGCTGGTGTTCCCGGCCGGGGCGGTGCGGGAGCCGTTCGTCGACGCGCGGGACATCGCGGACGTGGTCGTGGCGGCGCTGACCGGGGGCGAGCGGTACGTCGGACAGGTGGTGGAGGTCTCCGGGGCTCGGCTGCTGACCTTCGGCGAGGCGGTCGCCGAGGTCGCGGCGGCGACGGGGCGGGAGCTGTCGTACCGGGCGGTGCCGGCCGGGGAGTACGGCGAGCGGCTGGCCGGGTTCGGGGTGCCGCCGGAGGAGGTGGAGTTCCTTGTCGGCCTCTTCGAAACCCTCCTCGACGGTCGCAACGCCCACCTGTCGGACGGGGTACGACAGGTGCTGGGCCGTGGGCCGCGGGACTTCGGGGACTTCGCGCGGGAGGCCGCGGCGGCGGGGGTGTGGAAGCCGTGATCCGAGAGCGGGGGGCGTTACTTCGATGACGTGTCCCCGTTCACCCCGTGGGCCTTGTGTGTGTGGTGGTGCGGGTTCTTTGCGTGGGTGCGCAGGCGGGCGGTGACGTCCTCCGGGGGGAGGAAGCGGGACCAGCGCTCCGGGAACTCGGACGGCATGTCGGGGTCGTCGGGGTCGGCCTCGCGGGCGGCGGCGACGCGGGTGACGTACTCGACGACCTCCGCCTCGCGCAGCCGCTCGTTGGCGGCGCGGGCCGCGGCCGTGGCGGCGGCCGGCCAGACCCGGTCGATGGCGGCGTTCACCGCGGCGCCGACGAGCACGGCGAAGGCCGACACGCCGATCCAGAGGAGCACGGCGACGGAGGCGGCGAGGGAGCCGTAGATGGTGGCGCCCTCGATGGTGTTGGTGAGGTAGATGCGGAGGAGGAAGCTGCCCAGGACCCACATGGCCAGGGCGACCAGGGCGCCGGGGACGTCCTCGATCCAGGGGGAGCGTACGGGCACGGACACGTGGTACAGGGTCGTCAGGAAGACGATGGACAGGACGATGACGACGGGCCAGTACAGGACCTGGACGACCGTCGCCGACCAGGGCACGACCCCCACCACCGCGTCCGGTCCGGCCACCATGAGCGGCAGCGCGACCGAGCCGATCAGCAGCGCCACGATGAACAGCAGGAAGGACATCATCCGGGTCTTGACGATGCCGCGGACGCCGTCGAGGCCGTACATGACGGTGATCGTGTCGATGAAGACGTTCACCGCGCGGGAGCCCGACCACAGGGCGAACAGGAAGCCGATGGAGATGACGTCCGGCCGGCCGCCCCTCATCACGTCGTGCAGGATCGGCTCGGCGATCTCCTTCACGCCCTTGTCGGACAGGACCGTGCGGGAGGCCTCCAGGATGTTGTTCTCCAGGCTCTGGATGGTGTCCGCGCCGGTCCAGGCGTCGACGTAGCCGAGGAGGCCGATGAGGCTCAGCAGCAGTGGCGGCACGGACAGCAGCGTGAAGAACGCCGCCTCGGCCGCCAGGCCCAGGATGCGGTACTCCATGCAGGAGTTGACGGTGTCCTTGAGCAGCAGCCAGGCGGTCCTGCGCTTGGAGACGTTGCGGTAGAGGGCTCGGGCCCGGTGGAGCCGGCCGGCGGGCCGCTCGGGGGTTTCACTTCCTGGCTGCACGACCTAACGGTATCCGCCGAACGGGGCCGCTCTCACCTTCCTGGGCAGGTGACCGGGCCCGACGCGACGGGGGCGGTCCTGTGCGACTCTGGAGACCCGTACCGCCGTGATCCCGGGTAGGTTCGCAATCATGGCAGGCAACTCCACCCACACCGTGACGAACCAGCCCCCTCCGCTGGTGGGATACGACCTGTTCACCGCTGACCGGGCCCTCGTCGAGGCGGTCGAGCGGCACACGGATCCCGATGTGCTGGACAAGGTGCGCGACGAGCTGTCCGTGCTGGGCCGGGCCTCGGGTTCGGCGCAGGTGCAGGAGTGGGGGGTGCAGGCGAACGAGCATCCGCCGCGGCTGCGCACGCACGACCGGTACGGCCACCGGATCGACGAGGTCGACTTCCACCCGGCCTGGCACCGGCTGCTCGGCAAGGGGGTCGGGGCGGGGCTGACCGGCGCCTGGACGCGTCCTGCCGGGCATGTGCGCAGGGCGGCCGGGTTCCTTGTCTGGACCCAGGTCGAGGCGGGCAACTGCTGCCCGCTGTCGATGACCCACGCGGCCGTGCCCGCGCTGCGGGCCGACCCGGTGCTGGCCGCCGAGTGGGAGCCGCGGCTGACGTCCACGGTCTACGACCGTGAGCTGCGGCCCTCGGCGCGGAAGCCCGGCGTCCTGTTCGGCATGGGCATGACCGAGAAGCAGGGCGGCAGCGACGTACGGGCCAACACCACCGAGGCCCGGCCGCTCGCCGAGGACGGGACGTACGTCCTGACCGGGCACAAGTGGTTCTGCTCGGCGCCGATGTCGGACGGCTTCCTGGTCCTGGCGCAGGCCCCCGGCGGGCTCACCTGCTTCCTCGTCCCGCGCGTCCTCGCCGACGGCACCCGCAACGTGTTCCTCATCCAGCGGCTCAAGGACAAGCTGGGCAACCGGTCCAACGCCTCCGCCGAGGTCGAGTTCGCCGGGACGTGGGCGCGCCGGGTCGGCGACGAGGGGCGCGGGGTGCGCACCATCATCGAGATGGTCGCCGCGACCCGGCTGGACTGCGCGCTCGGCGCGGCGGGCCTGATGCGGCAGGCGGTGGCGCAGGCGGTCCACCACTGCACGTACCGGGAGGCGTTCGGCGGGAAGCTGGTCGACAAGCCGCTGATGCGCAACGTGCTGGCCGACCTCGCGCTGGAGTCCGAGGCCGCGACCGCGCTCACGCTCAGGCTCGCGGCCGCCTACGACGACGGGGGCGAGCAGGAACGTGCCTTCCTGCGGCTCGCGGTGCCGGCCGCCAAGTACTGGATCACCAAGCGCTGCGCCCCGGTGGCGGTGGAGGCCGCCGAGTGCCTGGGCGGCAACGGCTACGTCGAGGAGTCGGGGCTGCCCCGGCTGGTGCGCGAGTCGCCGCTGAACTCCATCTGGGAGGGCGCCGGAAACGTTCAGGCACTGGATGTGCTGCGGGCGCTGCAGCGCGAGCCGGGCGCACTGGACGCCTGCCTCACCGAGATCGGGCGGGCGCACGGCGCCGACCACCGGCTGGACCGGGCGGTGAAGGACCTGTTCACCGAACTCGCCGATCTGGACGGCATCGAGGGCCGGGCCCGGCGGCTGGTCGAGCGCCTCGCACTGGTGCTCCAGGGTTCACTCCTGGTGCGGTTCGCACCCCCGGAGGTCGCCGACGCGTTCTGTGCCTCCCGGCTCGGCGGCGACCGGGGCGCGGCCTTCGGCACCCTGCCGAAGGGCCTGGACCCGGCCTCGGTGGTGGAGCGCGCCCGGCCTCTGTCCTGACCCCGCTGACCTGTGCTTTTACGGGAGACACGGCACGGGGGTGGTGCTGCGCCGACACGGCACCACCCCCGCCTCCTGGGCCCGTTGGAGGCCACGAAACGCCGCCCGAAGGCGGCGCCGGGTCAAGTCTCAGCCAGCCTCGTGCCATTCACCAGGGTTGCAGGGGGTTGCAACTTGTTGGTGACTGTGCGCGGACTCTGTGCCTCCGGCATGCGCCGGACGGCAGTATGTGGGGAGAAGTCGGACCGGAAACCGCCGCCCGGACGGCTTGACAAGTGTGTTCGACGCCCATTCCGGGAGGACCCCAGTGGTGAACCCGCCGATGAACGTGGCGCGTCTGGTCGCCGTGGACGCGGCGCAGGCGGCGCGGGTGCTGAGCGAGTTGCGCGAGGCCACGCTCGCCGGGCAACGTGCGCGGATCGCGCCCCGGCCGGAGATCGAGCAGTCCTGGGGACGGATGCTGCGCAGCGGGGTCGACCCCGACCACGACTTCAGATCCCGGCTGCTGCCCGCCGACGAAGTGCGGCGCAGACGGGAGGAGTCACCGCTCAGGCACATCATGCCGGTGCTGCGCCAGGGGCTGCTTTCGGTCGCGGACGTCGCCCAGCACATCATGGTGGTCGCCGACGCCGAGGGACGTGTCCTGTGGCGGGAGGGATCCTCGCCGGTGCTGCGCAAGGCCGACGGGCTCGGCTTCGAGCTGGGCGCGGACTGGCGGGAAGACGTCGTCGGCACCAACGGCGTGGGCACCCCCGCGGTCGTACGGCGGCCCGTGCAGGTCTTCGCCGCCGAGCACTTCGTCCGCTCGCACGCCTCCTGGACGTGTACGGGCGCCCCGATCACCGACCCCAGGGACGGCCGGCTGATCGGGGTGGTGGACGTGAGCGGCCCGCTGGAGACCATGCATCCGGCGACGCTCGCCTGGGTGGACTCGGTGGCCAAACTCGCCGAGGCCCGGCTGCGGGAGCTGCACCTGGCCTCGCTGGAGCGGCTGCGCGCGGTGGCGGCGCCGGTGCTGGCCCGGCTGGAGGGGCGGGCGCTGGTGGTGGACCGGGACGGCTGGACGGCGGCCGTGAGCGGGATGCCGTACCTGCGGCGCGTGGCGCTGCCCAAGTCCCTCACACCGGGCCACCGGTGGCTGCCCGCGCTCGGCGCCTGCGCGGTGGAGCCGCTGGCCGAGGGCTGGCTGCTACGGGTGGCCGAGGAGCCACTGCCGTCCAGCACGACCCGGATCTTGCTGGACCTGAGCCGCCCGGGCCGCAGCTCGGTGACCGTGGCCCGGGCGACGGGTTCCTGGTCCCGCGAACTCAGCCCCCGGCACGCCGAGTTGCTCTACCTGCTCGCCGAACACCGGTCGGGGCGCGGCGCGGCGGGTCTTGCCGAAGACCTGTTCGGCGATCCATCCAGAACGGTGACGGTAAGGGCAGAAATGTCCAGAATTCGCCGCTATCTTGGGGATCTTCTGGGACATCGGCCGTATCGTTTCTGCGAGAACACCGAGATCGAGGTGCTCCTGCCCGACAACCCCCGTGACCTGCTGCCCCGGTCGACGGCACCCGCGGTGGCCCGGCGCCGGACACCTGGCTGATCCCATGGGACGCAGGGTCGGTTAGAGGCGGGCATCTTCCGCATATTTGCGGGTCTTGACCCTGCGGCGCCCGCCGCTGCCGTAGCATCGCTACGGGCCTCCCCACCTGCTCCTCGGTCAACGTACGGACCACCAGGCGCAGTTGGCCCGCCTCGGGAGGAAAAATGAAGCATCGCGGCAGACACCGCCGGCGCAGACGGGGCGCAGCCGTGCGCGCGTTCCTCGCCGGGACCGCGCTGGCGCTCACCGCGGCCGCCACGCTGATCAGCGCCTCACAGGCCACCGTCACCGAGAACCCGGGCGCGCTCAAGCCGCTGACCTCCCCGGCGGAGACCGACCAGCTGCGCCTGCAGGAGCACCTGGTGCCCGCCCGCACGCTGAACCGGCTCGCCTCGTCCATGGGCCGCCCCGTCGGCGTGGACGCCGTCCTGCAGAGCGCCGACCGCACTGCGAGCGCCGACTGCACCTCCGAGGACCACGCGTCCCTGCCCGTCGCCCCGGCCGCCACCCGCGCCTACTGCTGGGACCCGGCCGACACCGCCACCACCGCCTGGCGACCGGCCTCGGTGACCACCTCCGGGGACGCCGACGACGACGGCGTCTGGGGCACCCACCGGGCGATCCTCACCGGCTGGACCCACAGCACCACCACCGGGGCCACCGCCGAGCGCGGCCTCGCCCGGGTCGCCTTCGTCGACGCCGACGACCCCGACCGCCCCGTCTACCGTTGGGTGCTGCTGGTGGTCCCCGTCGACGGCGGCCGCGACTACCGGGGCCTCGCCTCCGGTGTCTCCGGCATGGTCTGGTACCAGGACAAGCTCCTGGTCACCACCACGACCGGCAGCGCCGACGCGCTCTACGTCTACGACCTCGACCGCATCCAGCGCACCACGGTCGACACACCCGCGATCGGCCGGGTGCCCGGCGGCTGGTCCGCCGACGGCTACGAGTACGTGATGCCTGCCGTCGGCTCCTACCGCTACCTCGCCGGCCGCTGCACCGCCTCCGGCGCGCCCTGCCCCGCGAGCCTGTCCCTGGACCGGGGCACGGCACCCGACAGCCTGGTCGCCGGTGAGTGGACCGTACCCGGCAGCGACCGGCACGCCCGGCTGTGGCGGTACGCGTTCAGCACCGACCCCGCGCGCGCCGGGCTGCTCGCCACCGACGCCGCCGGGCGGGTGGACGCGGTCGAGGCCTACCGGACCCGCGCGACCGGGATCCGGGGCGTGCTGTCGTACCGGCAGGCCGGGGCGAAGGGTCCGTCCTGGTATGTGGGACGGCTGTCCGGCTCCGGGGACGGCCACGGCGGACTGTGGCGGCAGGACGCGAAGGGGGCGAAGGCGGCACACTGCGGCTCGGACGCCTCCCACCACTGCTGGGCCGCGTCCGCGGGCTCCCTCTCCTACTGGCAGGAGACCGGCGAGGTGTGGTCCGTGTCGGACCGGATGCTGTTCGCGGTGCCCCTGGCCGTGCTCGACGGCTCGCTGGGCTGAGCCGCGGGGCCGGGCGGCCGGGCGGCCGCTGCGGCGATCAACGACGTGACCTGCACGATCGACAGACCGCGGGCCGGGATGATTCCCTGGCCCGCATGAGCAGCATCCCCGTCACCACCTGGTCCCTGGAACAGACCTCCCCGGCCGACCTCCTGCCGGCCGCCGCCCCCGAGGGCGACGTCCGCATCGTCCGCGCCGAGGTCCCCTCCCCCGAGTTCAGCCGCTTCCTCTACACCGCGGTCGGCGGCGACATCCGCTGGACCGACCGCCTCGGCTGGACCTACGCCCGGTGGCAGGAGCAGCTGGACCGTCCCGGTGCGGAGACCTGGGTGGCCTACGACCGCGGCACCCCCGCCGGATACGTCGAGCTGGACCCGCAGGACGACGGCGTGGTCGAGATCATCCTCTTCGGCCTGATCCCCGCGTTCCGCGGCCGCCGCATCGGGGGCCACCTGCTGTCGTACGGCGCCGCCCGCGCGTGGGACCTGGCCGAGCGGTGGCCTGAGCGGACGCCCACGAAGCGGGTGTGGCTGCATACGTGCAGCAAGGACGGGGAGTTCGCGATGGACAACTATCAGCGGCGGGGGTTCAGGCTGTTCGACACGAAGGTGGAGCTGGAGGCGGAGGTGGAGACGCCTGGGCCTTGGCCGGGGGCGTAGGGGGTGGCCAGGGACTCGATGAGGCGCAGTAGTTCATGGCTGAGGTCGACCTTCACCCTGCGGTAGCCCGGGCGCATGCACAGGACCATGCCCAACAGCAGAAGGACGGCCACGGCCGCGACGGTCCAGTTGTCGAGCAGCGCCGAAAGGGCGAAGGCGGTGGAGAGAGACACACTGAGTGTTATCCACGTCAGCACCCCATAATCGACGCGCACTTCCGGATCCTCCATGGTCGCCAGGAGCAGGAAGCACAGGGTAAAGCCCCCCAGGAGCACCGCCAGGCCGACCGTCGGCGCGATCCAGTGCGGGGACACGTTCCACGGATGCCAGCCGAGCAGTGCGGCGACGGACCTGGCAATCGCTCCCAGTCCGGTGACCACGTACAGGGCAAGCCCCCACCAGACCGAGTCGGTCCACGCCGACTTCTTGCGGTCGGCCAGCTCGTCCCTGCTCCGCTCCCACATGGCCTTGGTGAGGTAGCCGGAAGTCAGCAGGACATTCAGTGTCTGCCGGGCCTCCCGGGGCGGCAGCCGGTCGATCAGCCACCCGCGCCAGTGAGGCAGTGCGTTGGCCCTCGTCATCTCGCGCACAACAGCTCTCTCAGCCCGCTGCCCTACCCGGACGTCCTCCACCGGGTCGGCCAGCAGCCCTGTCCACCGGTCGACCGGGCCTCCGATCCGGACGGGTGAGTCGGCCTGCGTATCCACGAGGGCGAGCGGTACGAGAATCCTGGGGTCGGGCTGGACATCATCAGGCAGTGTGGCGTCGGGGTCGAGGGCGGTGTCGGACAGGCAGCGCGCCAGCATGCCGACGACTCTTGTCGTCTGGTCGTCGCCACGGCGTGTGAAGGGCTTCCACACCCACTCGAAGCGACCTTCGAGCCCCGTCTGCTGGATGCGCGCATCGCGGAACACTTCTTCGAGCCCGCGGTCACGCAGCAGATCAGCGAGATACGCGTCAACGCCCGCGGCTTCGGGACCGTAATAGTCCATCGCGTTACACAGCGCCAGCGTCGCCTTCTCCGTGTGCACCCGCCACAGCACCCGGGCCACCTGCCCCGAAAAGAACAGCTGCCTGTCCTCCAGGGCCAGCACCGCCAGATCCCCCATAGCCACCAGCGCCTCCTCCGCCCCCGGCAGCTCTGCTATCCCGTCCGCCAGGAACCGCGCCGCCTTCAGCACGTTCGTCGCCGCCAGCGCCCGTACCGCCATGCGCGCCCGCGCGGGGTTCGTCGTGTCCCGGGCCGCCGCGCACAGCAACTCGAACACCGCGACACCCCGCACCCGCCGCTGCGCCGCCACCACCCCGAACGCCGCCACCACCGCCTCCTGCTCCAGCGAGGCCGAGTCGTCTCCCAGCAGGGCGCCGAAGTGAGCGATGATCTCGTCCGCCAGGGAGTCCTCGATCAGCTGCGCGTCGGCCAGGCACTGGAAGGCCAGCAGGGGATCGACGGCAAGGACCTCGCGGACCAGCGGAGTGCAGTCGCGGGGTTCCGCTCCGCACCACAGCCGGACGACCTCGCGCCAGACGTGCGGGTCGGCGCGGTACCGGTCCAGCAGGACGTCGGCCTGGACGGCCTTCGCCGCCAGGTACTCCTGGAGGGTCAGGTGGGCGAACTGGTAGCGCTCGCCGTTGTCGATGGCCAGCAGGAGGCCGCTGCGGTCGACGATCTCCGACAGGATGTCGTCGGTCTCCTCCACCGGACGGCCGAGGCGTTCCAGGACGGCGCCGACCTCCCGCCGTACCTTCTCGTACGGCATCGCCAGGCGGTCGTACGCGTCCGACGGCACGCTCTGCGCGGCCAGCGCGAGCTGTTGCAGGACCGCGCGCTTCAGCGTCGCCGGGAAGCGGCGGACCCGCTCCAGGTCGCGGTCCCGCAGCAGGCTGACCGTGACCTCGTTGTAGAAGTCGGCGCGGTTGTGGGGCAGGACCTGGTCGGTGCCCGCGTACTCGTAGCTGTAGAGGTGGGCGATCATCGTCAGCAGCAGCGGGTTGCGGGCCAGGGGCTTCAGCTGGGGCGTGTCCCGCAGGGCTCCCAGCAGCTGCTCGACCGTGTCCGGCGCCAGGTTCGGCGGCCAGGGCCAGCCGTGCAGGAAGCGCTGGATGAGGCGGTCGTCGAACTCCTCCACCAGGAGGACCGGGACGGCCTCCTGCGCGAACTCGCCCCGGTACACCGCCACCCGGCAGGTCACCACCGCACGACAGCGGTCGTACACCTTCATAAAGCGTCTGATCGCGGCGGCGACCCTCGGCCGCTGGGTCGTGGGGACCTCGTCCAGGCCGTCGAAGTACACCGCGAGGCGGCCTTCGTCGAGGGCCCGCTCCACCCAGGTGCGGGCGTTCGGGAAGTCGTGGTCGGCGAAGTGGTTGACGATGTGCGCGGTGATGTCGCCCGCGTCCAGGTCGACGGAGTGGAGGGAGAGCAGCACCGGGATGTCGGTCGGTGTGCCCAGGTCGACCCGGTGTCTGCGCCGAGGGTCGTACCAGGTGCGGCGCGCGGGCAGGTCGGGGCGGTAGCGCTCGCGGGCCCAGGCCAGCACGGTGTGCCGCAGGAGCATCGTCTTGCCCGCGCCGGGTACGCCGAGCACCACCGCCTGGCGGGACTCGTGCAGCGAGGCCGTGGCCTCCCGCTGTTCGGCGCCGAAGCCGGTGGCGGTGCGCAGCGGGACGTATACGGACGCCATGTCCATGGCCCGGTTCCTGGCCGGCTGGAAGGAGACGGAGAAGCTCCGGTGCCGTTCGTGCGTCTTGATCGTGTAGCGACGTAACGCCGTGCGGCGGAGCAGCGCGCTGCCGGCCAGGCGGCGGTAGAGTGCGGCGCCGGCCTTGTCCACCAGTCGTTTGAACCAGTCCTTGAGTTTGAGGAACAGAACCCCCAGGACGAAGGCGCCCACCGCCGGCAGCCACTGCCGCACCTGGTCCCCCACGGCCCGTCCCCCGTTCGCCGTCCCAGTCCCTGGATCGGCAGGATAGGGGCGGAGTTGTCCGGGTGTCCCAGGTTCGGACACAGCTTGCGGGACGGTTCTGACGCTACGTACGAGACGCACATCACAGTGTCCCGCCATTCGAGACAGCCATGTCCAGTATGCGGATAACAGTGGACTGCCCAGAGATCCCCGTGACACGCTTCCGTCATGTCTGGAACTGGAATTGCCTTGGTGAGTCGGCGGCACGTCGACCTCGGCCGCATGTCCAGCGCCATCTGTCCGGCGAGCTGACCGCCCCAGCACCGCCGACCTCCCCGTACTTGATCCCTGCTGCGCAAGGACGCGCACGCATGCCCGCGTGCGCGCGTATGCGCAGGTCAGAGCCGCTTACCGCCTGTCCGAAGGACGTAGAACCATGGCCGCCACCCCGCAGAACCCAGCCGCGTCCGCGCCCCGCCGCAAGGTGAGTCGTCACCGCGGTGAGGGTCAGTGGGCCGCGGGGCACTTCACCCCGCTCAACGGCAACGAGCAGTTCAAGAAGGACGACGACGGTCTCAATGTGCGGACACGCATTGAGACGATCTACTCCAAGCGCGGCTTCGACTCCATCGACCCCAACGACCTGCGCGGGCGGATGCGCTGGTGGGGGCTGTACACCCAGCGTCGGCCCGGGATCGACGGCGGCAAGACCGCGATCCTGGAGCCGGAGGAGCTGGACGACGAGTACTTCATGCTGCGGGTGCGGATCGACGGCGGGCGGCTGTCGACGCAGCAGCTGCGGGTGGTCGGCGAGATCTCGCAGGAGTTCGCGCGCGGCACCGCGGACATCACCGACCGGCAGAACGTGCAGTTCCACTGGATCCGCATCGAGGACGTCCCGGAGATCTGGGAGCGCCTGGAGGCCGTCGGCCTGTCCACCACCGAGGCCTGCGGTGACACGCCCCGCGTGATCCTTGGCTCCCCGGTCGCCGGCATCGCCGCGGACGAGATCATCGACGGCACCCCGGCCGTCGAGGAGATCCACCGCCGGATCGTCGGCAACCCGGCCTTCTCGAACCTGCCCCGCAAGTTCAAGTCCGCGGTCTCCGGCTCGCCGCTGCTGGACGTGGCGCACGAGATCAACGACATCGCGTTCGTCGGCGTGGTCCACCCCGAGCACGGCCCCGGCTTCGACCTGTGGGTCGGCGGCGGCCTGTCCACCAACCCGAAGATCGGTGTGCGGCTCGGCGCCTGGGTGCCGCTGGACGAGGTCCCGGACGTCTACGAGGGCGTCATCTCGATCTTCCGCGACTACGGCTACCGGCGCCTGCGCACCCGTGCCCGGCTGAAGTTCCTGGTCGCCGACTGGGGTGCGGAGAAGTTCCGGCAGGTGCTGGAGGACGAGTACCTGAAGCGCACGCTGGTCGACGGTCCGGCGCCCGCGCAGCCCGTTGCGCGCTGGCGCGACCACGTCGGTGTGCACCAGCAGCAGGACGGGCGTTTCTACGTCGGGTTCGCGCCGCGCGTCGGCCGGGTCGACGGCACCCTGCTGACCAAGATCGCCGACCTCGCCGAGGCGCACGGCTCGGGCCGGGTCCGTACCACCGTCGAGCAGAAGATGATCGTGCTGGACGTCGAGGAGGCGCAGGTCGAGTCCCTGGTGGCCGGTCTCGAGGCCCTGGACCTGAGCGTCAGCCCGTCGCCGTTCCGGCGCGGCACGATGGCCTGCACCGGCATCGAGTTCTGCAAGCTCGCCATCGTGGAGACGAAGGCGCGCGGCATCTCGCTGATCGACGAACTCGAGCGCCGCCTCCCGGAGTTCGACGAGCCGCTCACCATCAACATCAACGGCTGCCCGAACGCCTGCGCCCGTATCCAGGTGGCGGACATCGGTCTCAAGGGGCAGCTGGTCGTCGACGACAAGGGCGAGCAGGTCGAGGGCTTCCAGGTGCACCTCGGTGGCGCGCTGGGCCTGGAGGCCGGCTTCGGCCGCAAGGTCCGCGGTCTGAAGGTCACCTCGGAGGAGCTGCCCGACTACGTCGAGCGCGTCCTGAAGCGCTACCAGGCGGAGCGCGAGGACGGCGAGCGGTTCGCCACCTGGGCTGCGCGCGCTTCGGAAGAGGCCCTGTCATGAGCGAGCGGGCCGCACCTTTCTACTGCCCCTACTGCGGTGACGAGGACCTGCGTCCGAGCGAGCAGGGTCATGGCGCCTGGGAATGCGGGTCGTGCAACCGCGCATTCCAGCTGAAGTTCCTCGGGCTGCTCGCCCGGGGGCTTCAGCGAGCCGACAACGGAGGGGATGACCGGATATGACGACGGCTCAGGAACAGCGTACGACCGAGGAGTTGAAGCAGCTCGCCGAGCAGGCGGGCCGGGACCTGGAGGACGCCTCCGCCCTGGAGATCCTCCAGTGGGCGGTGGACACCTTCGGCAAGCGGTTCTGCGTCACCTCCTCCATGGAGGACGCGGTGGTCGCCCATCTGGCCTCCCGCGTGCTGAAGGGTGTGGACGTCGTCTTCCTCGACACCGGCTACCACTTCCCGGAGACCATCGGCACCCGGGACGCCGTCGAGGCCGTGATGGACGTCAACGTCATCACCCTCACGCCGAAGCAGACGGTCGCCGAGCAGGACGCCCAGTACGGCCCGAAGCTGCACGACCGCGACCCCGACCTGTGCTGCGCGTTGCGCAAGGTCCAGCCGCTCGAAGAGGGGCTGAAGGGCTACCAGGCGTGGGCGACCGGCCTGCGCCGCGACGAGTCCCCGACCCGGGCGAACACCCCGGTGGTCGACTGGGACGAGAAGCGGCAGAAGGTCAAGATCTCCCCGATCGCCCGCTGGACCCAGGACGACGTGGACGCCTACGTCACCGAGCACGGCGTCCTGACCAACCCGTTGCTGATGGACGGCTACGCCTCCGTCGGGTGCGCCCCGTGCACCCGCAGGGTCCTGGAGGGCGAGGACGCGCGCGCCGGCCGCTGGGCGGGCCGGGCCAAGACCGAGTGCGGGCTGCACGGATGACGGCGCCCACAGCTACCCACACCTCGCCCACAGTTCCGGCTGTTACTGCTCTTACCGCTGTTACCGAAGCGACCACTGCGACCCAGGAGAACCACGTGACCACCGGAGCCACCGTCTGGCTCACGGGTCTGCCGAGCGCCGGCAAGACCACCATCGCGTACGAGCTGGCCGGCCGGCTGCGTGCCGAGGGCCACCGTGTCGAGGTGCTCGACGGCGACGAGATCCGCGAGTTCATCTCGGCGGGCCTCGGCTTCAGCCGCGAGGACCGGCACACCAACGTGCAGCGCATCGGCTTCGTCGCCGAGCTGCTGGCCCGTAACGGCGTCAAGGCGCTCGTCCCGGTGATCGCGCCGTACGCGGACAGCCGCGAGGCGGTGCGGGGGCGGCACGCGCAGAACGGGACGTCGTACCTGGAGATCCATGTGGCGACCCCGGTCGAGGTGTGCTCGGTGCGGGACGTGAAGGGGCTGTACGCCAAGCAGGCCGCGGGCGAACTGTCGGGGCTGACGGGGGTCGACGACCCCTACGAGGAGCCCGAGACGCCCGATCTGCGGATCGAGTCGCAGCACCAGACCGTGCAGGAGTCCGCGGCCGCGGTCCACGCGCTGCTCACCGAAAGGGGACTGGCATGACGACCGTCGCCACGGTCGAGGAGGGTACGGCCAACCCGTACGCCCTCTCCCACCTGGACGCCCTCGAGTCCGAGGCGGTGCACATCTTCCGCGAGGTGGCGGGCGAGTTCGAGAACCCGGTGATCCTTTTCTCCGGTGGCAAGGACTCCATCGTCATGCTGCACCTCGCGCTGAAGGCGTTCGCCCCGGCCGCGGTCCCCTTCTCGCTGCTCCATGTGGACACGGGACACAACTTCCCCGAGGTGCTGGAGTACCGGGACCGTGTGGTCGCCGCACATGGGCTGCGCCTCCATGTGGCCTCCGTACAGGACTACATCGACCGCGGTGTGCTGAAGGAACGTGCCGACGGCACCCGCAACCCGCTGCAGACGCTCCCGCTGACGGAGAAGATCCAGAGCGAGAAGTTCGACGCGGTCTTCGGCGGCGGCCGGCGCGACGAGGAGAAGGCCCGGGCCAAGGAGCGCGTCTTCTCGCTGCGGGACGAGTTCTCCCAGTGGGACCCGCGCCGCCAGCGGCCCGAGCTGTGGAACCTGTACAACGGCCGGCACGCTCCCGGCGAGCACGTCCGGGTCTTCCCGCTGTCCAACTGGACCGAGCTGGACGTCTGGCAGTACATCACCCGCGAGGGCATCGAGCTGCCGGAGATCTACTTCGCGCACGAGCGCGAGGTGTTCCAGCGGGCCGGCATGTGGCTGACGGCGGGCGAGTGGGGCGGCCCGAAGGAGTCCGAGACCGTCGAGAAGCGCCTGGTCCGCTACCGGACCGTCGGTGACATGTCCTGCACGGGCGCCGTCGACTCCGACGCGACCACGCTGGACGCCGTCATCGCCGAGATCGCCGCCTCCCGGCTCACCGAGCGCGGCGCCACCCGCGCCGACGACAAGCTCTCCGAGGCCGCGATGGAAGACCGTAAGCGCGAGGGGTACTTCTAAGCATGAGCACGACCACGACCGAGGCGCTCTCGGCCACCACCCTGCTGCGGTTCGCCACCGCCGGCTCCGTCGACGACGGCAAGTCCACGCTCGTCGGACGGCTGCTGCACGACTCCAAGTCGGTCCTCGTCGACCAGCTGGAGGCCGTGGAGCGCGCCTCGGCCAGCCGCGGCCAGGACGCCCCCGACCTCGCGCTGCTCACCGACGGCCTGCGCGCCGAGCGCGAGCAGGGCATCACCATCGACGTGGCGTACCGCTACTTCGCGACGCCCCGCCGCCGGTTCATCCTCGCCGACACCCCGGGCCATGTGCAGTACACCCGCAACATGGTCACCGGCGCCTCGACGGCCGAGCTGACGGTGGTCCTGGTCGACGCCCGCAACGGCGTGGTCGAGCAGACCCGCCGGCACGCGGCGATCGCCGCGCTGCTGCGCGTGCCGCACGTGGTCCTCGCGGTCAACAAGATGGACCTGGTCGAGTACCAGGAGTCCGTGTTCGCCGCGATCGCCGAGGAGTTCACGGCGTACGCGACCGAGCTGGGCGTCCCCGAGGTCACCGCGATCCCGATCTCGGCGCTCGCCGGCGACAACGTGGTGGAGCCGTCCGCCAACATGGACTGGTACGGCGGCCCGACCGTCCTGGAGCACCTGGAGACCGTCCCGGTCAGCCACGACCTGGCGCACTGCCACGCCCGGCTGCCCGTGCAGTACGTGATCCGTCCGCAGACCGCCGAGCACCCGGACTACCGGGGCTACGCGGGCCAGATCGCGGCGGGTACCTTCCGGGTCGGCGACCCGGTCACGATCCTGCCCTCCGGTCGTACGACGACGATCTCCGGCATCGACCTGCTCGGCGAGCCGGTCGACGTGGCCTGGACGACGCAGTCGGTGACCGTCCTGCTGACGGACGACATCGACGTGTCGCGCGGCGACCTGATCGTGCCGACCAAGGACGCGCCGGCCACCACGCAGGACGTGGAGGCCACCGTCTGCCACGTCGCCGACCAGCCGCTGACCGTCGGCCACCGGGTGCTGCTCAAGCACGGCACCCGCACGGTCAAGGCGATCGTCAAGGACATCCCGTCCCGTCTCACGCTCGACGACCTGTCCCTGCACCCGCACCCGGGACAGCTCATCGCCAACGACATCGGCCGCGTGAAGATCCGCACCGCGGAGCCGCTGCCGGTGGACTCGTACGCCGACTCGCGGCGCACGGGCTCGTTCATCCTGATCGACCCGAACGACGGCACCACGCTCACCGCGGGCATGGTCGGCGAGTCGTTCGCCTCCCCGGAGCCGGTCAAGGACGAGGCCGAGAACGACGGGTGGGACTTCTGACATGAACCCGTACGACTTCTACTCCACGTTCGCGAAGGAGGGCGGCCGCGTCGGCAGCGGCGACCTCGGCAGCGGGCAGGGCGGAGTGGCGCGATGTGTGCGTTGACGTACGCGCACTGCCTGCGCGCCCTCACCCCCCACCGCCGTAAACGAAGACCTGCCGATCTCCCGGCCACGACCTGAAAGACCGTGACCGCCGGGCCAACGAGAGGAACACCTCCCGTGCCTGCCAACCTCCCCCTTTCTCGACTTCGCTCGAATGGGGGCGCCCCCATGACTTTCCTTCGCCGCGGCATAGCCGTGGTCGCCGCACTTCCGCTTCTCACGCTCGCCGCTTGCGGCTACGGGTCCGAGTCCAAGGCCGACAACGCCAAGGAGAAGGTCGCCGCCGGGTCGTCGAAGATCGACGGACTCGACTCCGTCAAGATCGGCTACTTCGGCAACCTGACCCACGGCACCGCCCTCGTCGCCCGTCAGCAGGGCTACTTCCAGAAGCAGCTGGGCGCCACCAAGGCCGCGTACCAGATCTTCAACGCCGGCCCCTCGGAGATCGAGGCCCTCAACTCGAAGTCCATCGACATCGGTTGGATCGGCCCGTCCCCGGCGATCAACGGCTACACCAAGGCCAACGGCACCAACCTGCGCATCATCGGCGGTTCGGCCTCCGGCGGCGTGAAGCTCGTCGTCAACCCGAAGAAGATCAAGTCCCTGAAGGACGTCAAGGGCAAGAAGATCGCGACCCCGCAGCTCGGCAACACCCAGGACGTGGCATTCCTCAACTGGATCGCCGACCAGGGCTGGAAGGTCGACGCGACCACCGGCAAGGGCGATGTGTCGGTGCTCCGCACCGACAACAAGATCACCCCGGACGCCTACGCGTCCGGTGCCATCGACGGCGCCTGGGTGCCGGAGCCGACCGCGTCCAAGCTGGTCGCGGAGGGCGGCAAGGTACTGCTCGACGAGGCGTCGCTGTGGCCGGACAAGAAGTTCGTGATCACGAACATCATCGTGCGGCAGGACTTCCTCAAGCAGCACCCGAAGGCCGTCGAAGCGGTGCTGAAGGCCTCGGTCGAGGCCAACAAGTGGATCAACGCCAACCCGGACCAGGCGAAGGCGGCCGCGAACAAGCAGTTGGAGGCGGACTCCGGCAAGGCGCTTCCGGCGAAGGTCCTGGACCCGGCGTGGCAGTCCATCCAGTTCACCGATGACCCGCTGGCCTCCACCCTCAACACCGAGGCGGAGCACGCGGTCAAGGCCGGTCTGCTGGAGAAGCCCAGCCTGAAGGGCATCTACGACCTCACGCTCCTCAACAAGGTCCTCAAGGCCGGCGGCGCAAGCACGGTCGACGACGCCGGTCTCGGCGCCAGCTGATCCCCGACCCGATGAGTTCCCAGGAGGTGACGACCATGGCCACGACCCTCGCCAAGGCCGCCGAGACCGTGGAGTACGCGGCGCGCCTTGAGCATGTATCGAAGTCCTTCGCGGGACCGGGCGGGCAGCAGCTCGTCCTGGACGACATCAGCCTCGATGTCGCGCCCGGCGAGTTCGTCACCCTCCTGGGGGCCTCGGGCTGCGGCAAGTCCACACTGCTGAACCTGGTGGCGGGACTGGACCGGCCGACCGTCGGTTCGATCGCCACGGACGGCCGCCCGGCCCTGATGTTCCAGGAGCACGCCCTCTTCCCGTGGCTGACCGCGGGCAAGAACATCGAACTCGCCCTCAAGCTCAGGGGAGTTCCGAAGAACGAGCGCCGCGACAAGGCCGAGGAGCTGCTCGAACTCGTCCGGCTGAAGGGCGCGTACGGCAAGCGCGTCCACGAGCTGTCGGGCGGGATGCGGCAGCGCGTGGCGCTGGCCCGGGCGCTCGCCCAGGAGAGCAACCTGCTGCTGATGGACGAGCCGTTCGCGGCGCTGGACGCCATCACGCGTGACGTGCTGCACGACGAGCTGACGCGGATCTGGGCGGAGACCGGCCTGTCCGTCCTCTTCGTCACGCACAACGTGCGCGAGGCGGTACGGCTCGCCCAGCGGGTGATCCTGCTGTCGTCCCGGCCCGGGCGGATCGCGCGCGAGTGGGCGGTGGACATCCCGCAGCCGCGGCGCATCGAGGACGCGCCCGTGGCCGAACTGTCCCTTGAGATCACTGATGTACTGCGTGGGGAGATCCGCCGTCATGGCCAGCACTGAGACGACGTCGGCCCAGGACGCCGGAAGTGTCGAGGCCGGCCTCGACGCCCTGGAGACCACGGCCGCCGGCCGTACGCCGTTCGCGCAGACCTTCAAGAACAAGATCCTGCCGCCCATCATCGCCATCGCCGTGGTGCTGGTGGCCTGGACCCTGCTCTACCCGGTCGTCGACAACCCGTCGAAGCTGCCCTCCCCCAACGACGTATGGGCCGAGGTCGAGGACCAGTGGCTCAAGGGGACCCTCCTCGACTACATCTGGGGCAGCGTCTCCCGCGGTCTGCTCGGCTTCCTGCTGGCGCTGGCCATCGGTACGCCGCTGGGTCTGCTGGTGGCGCGAGTGAGGTTCGTGCGCGCGGCGTTCGGCCCGATCCTCTCCGGTCTGCAGTCGCTGCCCTCGGTCGCCTGGGTCGCGCCCGCGGTGATCTGGCTGGGCCTGGACAACTCGGTGATGTTCACCGTGATCCTGCTCGGCGCCGTTCCCTCGATCGCCAACGGTCTGGTGTCGGGCGTCGACCAGGTGCCCCCGCTGTTCCTGCGCGCGGGCCGCACGCTGGGCGCCACGGGCCTGCGCGGCACCTGGCACATCGTGATGCCGGCGGCGCTGCCCGGCTATGTGGCCGGTCTGAAGCAGGGGTGGGCGTTCTCGTGGCGTTCGCTGATGGCCGCCGAGATCATCGCCCAGTCGCCGGACATGGGTATGGGACTGGGCCAGCTGCTGGAGGTGGGCCGCACGAACAGCAGCATGGCGACGGTCTTCCTCGCCATCCTGCTCATCCTGTTCGTCGGCATCGCCATCGACCTGCTGATCTTCAGCCCGCTGGAGCGGTGGGTGCTGCGCAGCCGCGGCCTGCTGGTGAAGAGCTGAGGTCGCATGCGCACCAAGCCGGTTCGTCCCGTCCTCGTAGTGATCGCCCACGGCAGCCGCGACCCGCGGCACGCGGCGACCGTGCACGCGCTCGTCCGGCGTGTGCGGTCGCTGCGGCCGGGGCTGCGCGTGGAGACCGGCTTCCTGGACTTCACCCTCCCCTCCGTGCACGGGGTGCTGGAGTCCCTGGCGGCGGAGGGCGTGCGTGACGTCGTAGCGCTGCCGCTGCTGCTGACCCGTGCCTTCCACGCGAAGGCCGACATCCCCGCCGTCCTGCGGGACGCCCCGCCCCAGCTCCGCATCCGCCAGGCGGACGTGCTCGGCCCGTCCCCGCTCCTGCTGGCGGCGCTGGAACGACGGCTGTACGAGGCGGGGCTGACGCCCGCCGACAAGTCCTCGACCGGGGTCGTGCTGGCCTCGGCGGGGTCCAGTGACCCGGAGGCGATCGCGGTGATCGCAGACATCGCGCGGGAGTGGTGGCACACCGGTTGGTGCGCCGTGCGGCCCGCGTTCGCCTCCGCATCCCTTCCCCGCACCGAGGACGCGGTACGGGAGTTGCGCGCCCTCGGCTGCGAGCGGGTGGCGGTCGCGCCGTACGTGCTGGCCCCCGGCTTCCTGCCGGACCGCATCGCGCGCGGCGCGGCCGAGGCGGACGTCCTGGCGGACGTGCTGGGCCCGGCGCCGGAGGTGGCACGGGTGCTGCTGGAGCGGTACGACGAGGCGCGCCTGCCGGTGCCGGCGGCGCTCGGCGCCTGACGGCCGCGTCGCGCCCCCGGCTGGGGCCGTGGGTCGGGCCCGGTCAGACCGTGCCGCTCAGGCCGGGCCTGGAACCGGACCTCGGTGACCGGGTCCGGGCGGTGCTGCACGCCAGGTGAGCGGCGGACGGGGCCCCGTGTCGGCGGCGGGGCCCCGTCTGCTCACAGGCCAAGTACCTGCATGAACTGCTGGGTGAACGCGAGGCTGCCGGTGCCGGCCGAGGCGCCGATGCTGATGGCCTCCAGGGCGGAGCGGATACGGCCGCGGTTCGGCGGCCCACCGTCCTCGAGGGCTCCATCAGCGCGCCCCGGATGGTCTCTCCGTGGCGCACGAGGCCCGGGTACTCGGCGCGCAGTGCTTCCATCAGCCCGTCCGAGAGCCGGACGAGGCCCTCCGAGGCCGGTGCGTAGGGGTCGATCGTGCCACGGCCGAGATCGCCGATGCCGGCGGGACCGTTGAAGTTCCCGTAGTTGTATGTGCTCATCTTCCTGTCCTGACTCCTGCTCAGTGAGGGCCGGCGGGCTGAGGTCACGGCCCGGGCATGGCGATCGTGCCGTTGATGCCGAAGATGCTGGGACCGCTGACGTTACCGATGTTGCAGCCCGCGCCCGGGGCCTGCGCGACGTTGGCGCGTTTCAGCTCGTTCAGCCGGTCCTCCGCCGCGGCCTCCACGTGCGGCGCTGCACGGCCGAGGTCGGTCCGGGTGGTCGCGTGGGCGCGGAGTGGGCCGAAAATCGCCACCCATCCGAGTGATCCGTACCCGTTGACCAAGGCCCGCCCTCCCACCGGAACGGCGAGCGGCACGATCATCGCGAGGCACGCCGAGCGGCGGTCGGGGGCCATGAGGCCGATGCCGGGGCCGTACCGCGGCAGCGCCGGTAATGGCCTCGCCGTCACACTCATCCGTCCCCCTCGGCCGTTCCGCGCGCTTCACCCTAGGGACAACCCGCGGGGTTTGTCGCGGGGTTCCGAGGAGCCGGGCCGCCGCGGTCCGGCACTCCCCTGTGACGTCGGACCGCGGTCGGCTCTTCGTTCTGCGTCAGCTCCTGCGGATGTGTCACCGGCAAGGGGAATCCATCACACCGGAGGGATGTTTATCAGCCAACCTTCCCTCGGCGCCGAGAAGTTCAGTCGAAGCGAAGGGCTCCCGTGCGGGTGCGCTTGAGTTCGAAGAAGTCGGGATGGCGGGCCAGCACCCGGAAGCTGTCGAAGAGTTCGGCCGCCTCGGCGCCGCGCGGGATCGCTCGCAGGACGGGGCCGAACCACACCGTGCCGTCGACATGGATCGTGGGCGTGCCCACATAGCCGCCCGACTCTTCTTCGGCGCCCGCCGTGTGGCTGCGGCGCACCGCGTCGTCGTAGGACGGGTCGTGCGCCGCAGCCAACAGCTCGGCGGGGAGCCCGAGTTCGGCCAGGGACTCGGCGATCACCGCGTCGAAGTCCTTGATCTCCCGCTCGTGGATCCGGGTGCCGAACGCGGTGTACAGGTCGCGCAGCACCTTCTCGCCGTGCTGTTCGGCGGCGGCCACGGCGACCCGGACCGGGCCGATCGAGCGGTCGACCAAGTCGCGGTACCAGTCGGGGAGTTCATTTCCGATGTTGTGCAGATACAGGCTCATGGCGTGGAAGCGGAGGTCGAGCGGACGGGTGCGCTCGACCTCCAGCAGCCAGCGGGAGGTGATCCAGGCGAACGGGCAGGCGGGGTCGAAGTAGAAGTCGACTCGGGTCGGGTCGGGGTGTGTCGTACGGCTGTGCTCGGTAGGCGTCATGGCGCCGACGCTAGTCCGCCAATGGTGCAGAATCCCGACCCAATCCACCCCTCTTTCAGTGGTCCACTTCTGGCTCCCCCGGCGCGGCGGCGATCTCGATCTCCCGCAGGCGTTCCGGCTCGGCGACGACCTCGATCCGGGTGATCCGGCCGCCGTCGTCGAACGTGAAGGCCAGGACCACACGGAGCCGCCCGTACGGCGCCATGACCAGGCCGAACCGGCCGTCCAGCAGGGCGACACCGGTGAACTGGGCCCGGGCCACGGCGGCCATGGCGCCCTGGGCGACGGGCTCGGCGCCGCGGACCGTGATCGGTCCGGGGGTGGGGACGACCCGGGCGTCGGCGTGCAGCACCACGTCCGGGGCGAGCAGGGCGACCAGGGCCGCGAAGTCTCCGCCCCGGGTCGCGGCCAGGAAGGCCTCGACGGCCTCCCTACGGCGGCCCGCGTCGGCGGTGGGCGCGGGGGCCCGGCCCCGGACCCGGCGGCGGGCCCGGCTGGCCAGCTGCCGGGTGGCGGCCGTGGTCTTCTCCAGCAGCGGGGCGATGTCGTCGAAGGGCACGGCGAACAGGTCGTGCAGGACGAAGGCGACCCGCTCGGCGGGGGCCAGGGTGTCCAGGACGACGAGCAGGGCGACGCCGACCTCGTCGGCCAGCAGCGCCTCGCGCGCCGGGTCGCCCGCCGCGCCGCCGAGGGCCGTGTCCGGCTCGTGGGCGTCGAGGGGGTCCTCCCGCCGGTTCCGGCGCGTGCGCAGCTGGTTGAGGCACACCCGGGTCACCACCGTGGTCAGCCAGCCGGTGAGGTTCTCGACCTCGCCGATGTCGGCCTGCTGGGCCCGCAGCCAGGCGTCCTGCAGCGCGTCGTCCGCCTCGGCGGCCGAACCGAGCAACCGGTACGCGACCGCCGCGAGATGCGCCCGGTCCGCCTCGAACCGCGCCGCAAGCCGTGCGCTGTCCCCTGTGATGCCGTCCACCGTGCCCCCGTCACTTCCCTCACGCCCGCGCACCGCGAGCCCCCGGCACACGAAACGCCAACCCGGCCGGAAGATCAACCGCCTTTGCGCGGTCAGCCGTTCACCGGTCGGCCGCCCCCACCGCCTCCTCGGCCAGTCGCAGCAGTTCCGCGATCGGCAGGGAGCCCGCCGGCCGGTGTTCGCGGGCGAAACGGTTGGCGAGGCGCTGCAGCAGTTCGTTCAGCGGGGTCGGTGTGCCGTGCAGGCGGCCGAGGAGGACGATCTCGCCGTTGAGGTGGTCCGCCTCGATGGTGCCGGTGCCGCGGACGAGGGACTGCCAGGAGGAGCCGCCACCGCGCGGTGACCCGTCGAGCGGGACCAGGGTGACCTTGTCCGCGCGTGCCTCCTTCTGTTCCTGGGCGCTCGCGTACGCGATGCCGGCGGCGTCGAGCACGGCCTCCCCCTCGGCCCGCACGCTCGCGTACAGGGCCATGGCCTGCTCGCTGTCGACAGGCCCGCTCACGGCTTCCAGAGCGTTGCCGAGGTTGCCGAGCAGCTTGGCGTACTGCCAGCGGGCCACGTCCGGCACGACCGGCGCCTCGAAGCGGGCGGCCGCCAGGTCGGCGGCGATGCGCCGGGCGGTGTCGTCGGCGCCGTGCGGGTACCGGCCCAGGTGCAGGATGCCGGTGAGCGGGGTGCCGGCGGCGGAGACGACGCCGGGTTCCACGAAGGTCGACGGCAGCCAGACACAGACGCCGTACACCTGCCGGAAGCGGCGTAGCGCCAGCCGCTGGCCCTCCACCCCGTTCTGCAGACAGACGAGCGGCAGCCGCTCGGCCGCCGTACCCCCGCCCGCCACCGGCGCCTCGCCCCAGGCTTCCAGGGCGGCCACCGTGTCCTGAGTCTTCACGGCCAGCAGCAGGACGTCGTCGGCGCGCAACTCGCCGAGCGGGTCGGGTCCCTCGACGGCGGGCAGCCGGTACGTCGACTCGCCCTCCGGCACCCGCAGCTTCAGCCCCCGCTCGGCGAGTGCCGCCAGGTGCTGCCCACGGGCGACGAGTACGACCTCACGCCCGGCCTGGGCCAGCCGCCCGCCGACGGTGCCGCCGACCGCCCCTGCCCCGATGATGATGTAGCGCATGGCGCAGAGCCTCGCACACCGGCCCCGTCACCCTTCCGGAGCGGTCAACTCGACCAGTTTGAGGACCGTGTTCCAGTTCCGGCTGGTGGCGATCACGCCCTTGGTGATCCGCGGCCGGGACAGGGCCTCGGCGAGCTTGGAGCGGCCGAGGCCCTCCGGGGCGTACAGGTACAGACAGCGGTCGCCGAGGCGGAACTCCTCGGGGAGCCGGTCGGCGGGGTCGATCTCCGCGAAGCGCTCCGCGGTGACCGGTGCGGAGAAGTAGGTGACGTGCAGCTGCTTGGCCTCCAGTTCGGCGGCCGGGAACGGGCAGGCCTCGGCCACCGCCCGCAGATAGGCGTGGTCGCGCACGATGACGTCGACCGGGAAGCCGAACCGCTCCTCGATGGCCCGGGCCAACTCGGCCGCCAGGGACTCCTCGTCGCCCCGGCCGGCGCTGAAGACCGCCTGCCCGCTCTGCAGATGGGTCCGTACGCCCTCGTAGCCCAGGCCGGTCATGAGCGTGCGCAGATCGGCCATCGGGAGCTTCTTGCTGCCGCCGACGTTGATTCCGCGCAGCAGCGCCGCATAGGTGGTCATCCGGCCACCCTAGAGCGGCCGTCGTGCCCCGTGGGGGTGGGCACGACGGCCGTACCCGTGCATGCGCCGGGTTGCGCGAAACTCTGTCCGATCCGGAGGGTGCGGATCAACTCCTACGCCCAGCTGTGACTTGTTCAACAACCTTTCGTAATCACAAAGTGGATCTCTGTCGGCGGATCGGACATCCCTGAGTCCCGCCCCCGAGAGCCGGCCGCGAGAACCCCGATAGATGTAAGGGGCCGTGGTCCTCCCCAGCGGTGACCCGGGCCCTCGGCACTTCACCGGACAGCACGACGAGGCGTCCTTATCCGGCCCATACCGTCGAAGTCGAGCAACAGAAGACGTGGCGGCAGGGGGCCGTCACCGCACACGAGGGGGACATCCCGTCATGGGGAACACGGACGTGCGCGTGCGGGGCCTGGCCGCCCGCGCCGGCGGCTGGAGCGCCCGGCACCGCTGGGCCGCCGTCGGCATATGGGTGCTGTTCGTCGTCCTGGCCATGGGACTCGGCTCGGCCGCCGGCCGGGTCGACGTGGACGAGAGCGACCAGCTCAAGGGCGAGACACACACCGCCGCACGCATCATCGACGACGCGGGCATCAAGCAGCCGGCCGGGGAGACCGTGCTGATCCAGTCCAAGGACGGCGCCGTGAAGGCCACGAGCGGCGAGTTCCGTGCCGCCGTCGCCGACGTCGTCAAGGCCGTCGGCGCCACCGGCAAGGTCACCGACGTGACCTCGCCCTACGACACGCACACCATCTCCCGCGACGGCCGCAGCGCGCTGGTGCAGTTCGACATGCGCGGCGACGCGGACACCGCCGCCGACCGGGTCGAGCCGGTACTGAAGGCCGTGGCCGGGGTCCAGAAGGAGCACGGCTCGCTGCGGATCGAGGAGATCGGCGGCGCCAGCATGAAGAAGCAGTACGACGACGCCTTCGGGAACGACTTCCAGCAGGCCGAGTACTCGGCGGTGCCGGTGGCCCTCGGCATCCTGCTGATCGCCTTCGGTGCGCTGGTGGCCGCGCTGCTGCCGGTGGGGCTCGCGGTCACCGCGATCATGGCGACGATGGGCCTGATGGGCCTGGTCAGCCATGTGCAGCCGATGAGCGACACCGCCAACTCCGTGATGCTGCTGGTCGGCATGGCCGTCGGCGTCGACTACTGCCTGTTCTACCTGCGCCGCGAGCGCGAGGAGCGGGACGCCGGGCGGGACCCGGGTACCGCGCTCCGGATCGCCGCCGCCACCAGCGGCCGCGCGGTCATCGTCTCCGGTGTCACGGTGTGCGTGGCCATGGCGGGCATGCTGTTCACCGGTCTCGCCACCTTCGAGGCGATGGGTCTGGCCTCGCTGATGGTGGTGGCCGTCGCCATGGTCGGCTCCGTGACGGTGCTGCCCGCGCTGCTGTCGCTGCTGGGCGAGCGGGTCGAGAAGGGCAGGATCCCGTTCCTGAACCGGCGCCGGCGCCGGCAGGACGGGCCCGCGGAGAGCCGGTTCTGGACGGCCGTCCTGCGGGGCGTGCTCGCCAAGCCCGTGATCTCCGTGGTCGTGGCGGGCGGCGCGCTGCTCGCGGTGGCCGCGCCCGCGCTGGGCATGAAGACCCAGCAGCTCACGCTGGACCAGGAGTTCGGCAACTCGCTGCCGATCGTGCAGACCTACAACCGCATCAACGACGCGTTCCCGGGCGGTTCCGAGCCGGCCCAGGTGGTCGTCAGGGCGAAGGACATCGACGCACCCGCGGTGCGGCAGGCGCTGGCCGACTTCAAGCAGCGGGCGATCTCCTCGGGCGCCTCGCGCGGCCCGGTCGACGTCAAGGTGCACGAGGCGCAGAACGTCGCCCTGGTCTCCGTACCGCTGGTCGGCGGCTCCGACATGGACCAGGCGGTCAAGAGCCTCGACAAGCTGCGCGACGAGGTGCGGCCGGCCACCCTGGGCAAGGTCGCGGGCGTCGAGGCGCCGGTCACCGGACAGGTCGCGGGCAACAAGGACTTCAACGACCAGCTGCTCGGCTCGGTCGTCCCGGTCTTCGCCTTCGTGGTCGTCTTCGCCTTCCTGCTGATGCTGCTGTCGTTCCGCTCGCTGACCGTCGCGATCACGTCGATCGTGCTCAACCTGCTGTCGGTGGGCGCCGCCTACGGCATCCTCGTCGCCGTCTTCCAGCACGGCTGGGGTGCCTCGCTGGTGGGCGCGGAGGGCGTCGGCGCGGTCGTCACCTGGCTGCCGCTGTTCCTCTTCGTGATCCTGTTCGGCCTGTCCATGGACTACCACGTGTTCGTGGTCTCCCGGATCCGCGAGGCACGGATGCGCGGCCGTACGACGAAGGAGGCCATCCAGCACGGCGTGGTCACCACGGCCGGTGTCGTCACCAGTGCCGCGGTCATCATGGTCGCCGTGTTCGCGATCTTCGGCACGCTGTCCATGCAGTCCATGAAGCAGATGGGCGTGGGCCTGGCCGCCGCCGTCCTGATCGACGCCACGATCATCCGCGGTGTGCTGCTGCCGGCCGTGATGGCGCTGCTCGGCGAGCGCAACTGGTACCTGCCGAAGTGGCTGCACCGGCTGCCGGACCTCACCCACGACGAGTCGCCCGAGCCGGTCGCGGCGGCCCCCGCGCGCGGTGAAGGCGAGCGGCTGGGCGTCTGAGTCCACCCGTTCTGAGTCGACCGTTCTGAGTCCACCGTTCTGAGTCCACCCATTGACACAGGGCCCGTTGGTTTCCGGGGGGAACCAACGGGCCCTGGCACGTCCTCCGGTCGTACGGACCATGCCGGTCGTACGGACCATGCCGCTCTACAAGGCGCCGCTCGCCGCCCCCGGCTGTCCCTGACGTCGTCCGGCCAGTTCCGCCTCGATCAGGTCGGCCGCCCGTCGGGTGCCGCCCTCCTCGGCCATCGCGGACCGGATCTCCTGCAGGCGCCGGGCCACCTCCGGGTCGCCGGACAGGGCGAGGGCGGTTTCGCGGAGGCGTTCGGCGGTGGCCTCCTCGGTGGAGAGGCGGCGGGCGACGCCGAGGGACTGGAGCATGTCGGCGTTGCCGAACTGGTCGACGGCCTGCGGTACGGCGATCATCGGCGTGGCGGTGGCCAGTCCCTCCTGGCTGCCGCCCGCGCCGGCGTGCGTGACGAACAGGTCGGCCTGTCGCAGCACGGCCAACTGCGGGACCCAGCTGTGCACTTCGACGTTGGCGGGTACGTCGCCCAGCTCGGCGGGGTCGACATGCCTGCCGATCTGCAGGACCAGGTGCCAGCCGGGCAGGTCGGCGAAGGCGCGTACGCACGCGCGGTAGAAGGCGGGCTGCTTGGTGAAGGCCGAACCGAGGGAGACCAGGGCCACCTTCTCGGCGCCGGCGGGCCGCTGCCAGTCGCCCTGGTCGGCGCGGTCCCCCTGGCAGGCGCCGACGAAGGTGTGGACGCGCTCGTCGACCCGGTCGGCATGGGGCTGGAGGGCCTTGGGGATCAGGACCAGGGAGCGGGCGGGACGGCCGACGAAGGGGTCCGGGTGCTCGGTGATCCCGTTCTCCGCAAGCCAGGCCTCGAAGCGGGCGTAGTAGGCCTGCCCGCGCTCGGTCTTCCTCGGCTCCGCCCACATCGGCTCGGCGACCTCCTTCTCGTAACCGTCCCAGGCGACGAGGTTCGGCGAGAGGGAGATCGCGGGGACGCCCCAGCGGTGGGCGAGGACGCGGGCCGGGTAGGAGGTGATGTCGTGCAGGACGAGGTCGGGCTCGTCGCCGTCGTAGGCCTGGATCAGCTGCGGCAGCGCCTGGATCGCGTCCTCCAGGAAGGGTTCCACGTTGTCCAGCAGGGTGCTCCCCCAGGCCTCCGAGTCGGCGTCGGGCCCGGGCAGCGTGGAGGTGTAGAGCACGGGCCGGGCACCCGTCGCGGCCACCTTCTCTTCGAAGGCCGGCGGGACGGCGTAGGTGACCCGGTGGCCCCGGGCGACGAGTTCGCGGATCACCTCCAGGCTGGGGTTCACATGGCCGTGGAGGGCGATGGAGAACATGGCGATGTGAGCAGGTGTGTTCATGGTGGTCATGGCGGTCGCGTCAGCTGTGGCGGTCATGACGCCGAGGCTAGGCGAGACGATACGTCTCGTTCAATTGAATTACGGCAGCCCGGGTCGGCCCAGGTCAGCGCTGATACCGGGCCAGCACCAGGTTCCCGTCCCTCTCCAGACGTCTGCGCAGCTCGTCCAGGCCGATCGAGCCGCTGTAGTACTCCTGGAAGGCCGGGGTGGCCACCTTGTCCTTCCACTCCGGGTAGCCGCGCACGGACTGGGCCGGCGCCGGCCGGAGGTGGGCCGCCAGGGCGGTGCCGGTGGCCCAGCCGTTCTTCGCGGTGTGCAGGGCGGGGTCCCGCAGGGCCTGGGTGCCGGTGGGCAGCATCCAGTCGCCGAGGGCGAGCCGGACCATGTTCCGGGGCCGCAGCAGGAAGTCGATGAACTCGGCGGCCTCCCTCTTGTGCGGGCTGTCCGCGGCGATGGACAGGGTCTGCGGGCTGACGCCCTGGGTGAGCCCGTCGGCGCCCGCGGGCGCGGGCAGCACCTCCCACTCGAAGCCCTTCGGGGCCTGCTGCACGATCTGCTGGCGGTAGGAGAAGCCGAGCGGGACCATCGCGTACCGGCCGCCGAAGAAGCCGGGCAGCGTGTCCGAGCCGCCGCTGCCGAGCGTCGAGGCGGGCGCGCTGTGGTCGGTGGCGACCTGGTCGTGGACGGTACGGGGTACGACCGCGTCACCGGCCCCGAATTGGACGCTCACCTTGCCGTCGGCACCCCGGTGGAAGAGCTGTCCGCCCGCCGAGAGGGAGAGGTTGAGCGTGGCGGAGACGGGCTCCTTCAGCGGCCAGGCGACGCCGTACTTCCCGTCGCGGCTGAGCTGCTCGGTGATCCGCCGGAACTCGGCCCAGCTCCAGGGGTGTTCGGGCGTCGGTCTGCGCACGCCCGCCGACTGCAGCCAGGTCGCGTTGGCGATCAGCACCCGGGGTTCCTGGAGGAAGGGCACGCCGTAGATCCCGTCCCCGAAGGTCGCCGTCCGCCAACTGCGCTGCGGGATGTCGGACTTGAGCCGGGCGGACAGCAGGCCGGTCAGGTCGGCGAGGTAGCCGCCGTAGGCGAAGTCGGCGAGGTCGTCGGAGGCGTCGTGGATGACGTCGGGGGCCTCGCCGCCCTCGAAGGAGGTGAGCAGCTGGTCGTGGATGCTGTCCCAACTCCCTTGGACATACTCGACCTTGACGTCCGGGTGGGTCGCGTTCCACGCCTTCACCAGTTCCCTGTTGGCCGCGACGGACTCCTGCTGCCAGGCGAGGGACTGGAAGCGCAGGGTGATCGGGCCGCCTCGGTCTCCGCCTCCCGACGAACAGCCCGCGAGGAGCAGGAGGAGTACGACGAGTGCCGTGACGCCTCTGGTCCGCATCAGCTCTTCACCGCCCCGGCGAGCAGGCCGCCCGTGATCCGGCGCTGGATGAGGGCGAAGACGGCCAGGGAGGGCAGCGTGGCGAGGAACGCGGCCGCGGCCAGCGGGCCGAGGTCGGCCACGCCCTCCGCGCCGATGAAGTGGGTGAGGACGACCGGGAGGGTCTGCTTCCCCGGGCTCTTCAGCAGCACCAGCGCGAAGAAGAACTCGTTCCAGGCGGTGACGAACGCGAACAGTGCCGTCGCCGCGATCCCCGGCGCGAGCAGCGGCGCCGTCACCGACACCAGGGTCCGCAGCCGCCCGGCCCCGTCGACGGCCGCCGCCTCCTCCAGCTCGGCGGGCACGGCCCGGACGTAGCCGACGAGCATCCACAGCGCGAACGGCAGCGCCCACACCACGTACACCAGCCCCAGGCCGGACAGGGAGTCGATCAGCCGCAGCTCCTTCAGCACCAGGAACAGCGGGATGATCACCAACACGAACGGGAACGCCTGGCTGACCACCACCCATCCGCTCGTCGCCCGGGACAGCGGGGACCGGTGCCGCGCCATGACGTACGCCATCGGTGTCGCGATCAGTACGGCGACGACGGCGGCGCCGGCCGCCACGAGCAGGGAGTTGAGGGCGGCGTGCAGCAGCGGCTGCTCGTCGAAGGCCTGGCGGAAGTTGGCCAGGGTCGGGTGGCGCGGGATCCAGGTGGGGTGGAGACTGCCCAGCTCGCGCGGCGACTTGACCGCGGTGGACAGCAGCCACAGGAGCGGGAAGGCCAGGAAGACGAGGTAGGCGAGCAGGGCGGTGTACTGGCCGGCGCGTGCCGCGGGGCGGGTCCTCATGCGTCCTCACCGCCCCGGAGCCGGCCGGCCAGGAACACCGCGAGCAGGATCGAGATCACCGCGACCATCACGCATCCCATCGCCGCCGCGTAGCCGAACTGGCCGTAGCGGAAGGCCTCTTCGTAGGCGAACAGCATGGGCAGCCGGGTCCTGCCGCCGGGCCCGCCGCTGGTGAGCACGTACACCAGGGCGAAGGAGTTGAAGTTCCAGATGAGGTTGAGCGCGGTGATGGCCAGGGCCACCGGTCTGAGGGCGGGCCAGGTGACCGTGCGGAACCGGCGCCAGGCGCCCGCGCCGTCCACCGCCGCCGCCTCGTGCAGTTCGCGCGGGGTGTTCTGCAGCCCGGCGAGCAGGGCGACGGTGGTCTGCGGCATGCCCGCCCAGATGCCGACGACGATGACGGCGGGCAGTGCGGTGGCGAGGCCGCTCAGCCAGTCCCGGCCGTCGCCCAGGCCCAGGTCGCGCAGGGTCTCGTTGAGGATCCCGGCGTCCGGGTTGTAGACGAGTCGCCACATGACGCCGACGACGACCTCGGGCATGGCCCAGGGGACGATCGCGAGGGCGCGGGCCAGCCACCGCAGCCGTAAGTCCTGATTGAGCAGGAGGGCCAGGCCGAGGGCCAGCAGGAACTGCGGCACGGTCACGCCGACCGCCCACACCAGACCGATCCGGAACGACTCCCAGAACAGCGTGTCGTGCAGCAGGTCCCGGAAGTTGAGGCCGCCGATCCACCGGGTGGCCGCGGTCCGGCCGGACTGGGCGTCGGTGAACGCCAGCAGGATGCCGTACAGCAGCGGACCGACGCTCAGCACGAGGATCGGGATCAGGGCGGGCAGGACCAGGAACCAGGCGCCGTGACCGGAGGCGGGCCTGGTCGGTCGTCGCGCTTCGGCCACTGCTGTCACTGGATCAGCCCCTTTGCCGGATCCCGTTGGCGTGTTCATGTTCGTGAAGGGGTGGAGCCCCGTCAAGAGCCCGCGCCCACGGTCCGACCTGTGCGAATGCGAGACTTGCCGAAGACCGGACACGCACGGCGCGGGACGAACGGCACGGAGGCGGACGATGGACGAGGCACGCGCGCGGGACGTACTGGCCGCGGCGAAGGTGCTGCCGGGCCCGGCGCGGGACGCGCGGCTCCTCGCCCTCGGTGAGAACGCGGTGTTCGCCGCCGGCGACCTCGTCGTCAAGGTGGGCCGCGACGCCGAACTGCTGGAGCGGGCCCGGCGCGAGCTGGACATCGCCGGCTGGCTGGCCGAGGCGGGCGTACCGGCGGTGCGGGCGGCCGACCCGAAACCACTGCTGGTCGAGGGGCACCCGGTGACCGTGTGGCACCGCCTGCCCGACCCCGTACGCCCGGCCGAGCCCCGGGACCTGGCACAGCTGCTGCGGACCGTGCACGCGCTTCCCACTCCCCCCTTCGCCCTCCCGCCCCGCGATCTGCTGGGCGGTGTGGAACGCTGGCTGCGGCTCGCGGGAGCGGCGATCGACCCCGCGGACGCGGCCTACCTGCGGGCGCGCCGGGACGGCTTCGCCGCGGCCGCTGCCGCCTTGACGCCCCGTCTGGCGCCGGGGCCGATCCACGGCGACGCGCTGCCCCGCAATGTGCACGTCGGCCCCGACGGCCCGGTCCTCGTCGATCTGGAGACCTTCTCGGCCGACCTGCGCGAGCACGACCTGGTGGTCATGGCCCTCTCCCGCGACCGCTACGGCCTGCCCGCCGAGGCGTACGACTCCTTCACCGAGGCCTACGGCTGGGACGTGCGGGAGTGGGAGGGCTGCGGGGTGCTCCGCGGGGCCCGTGAGACGGCCAGCTGTGCGTGGGTGGCCCAGCACGCGCCGAGCAACCCCAAGGCGCTGGCGGAGTTCGAGCGCCGGGTGGCGTCCCTGCGGAACGGGGACGAGACGGTGCGCTGGTATCCGTTCTGAGCGGCCGCACGGCCACCGCGCCCGTCAGGGAGCCACCTCGCCCTGGATGGTTCGTGCCGCTCGCCTCAGTTCCGTCAGGACCGTGCGGACCGCCTTTCTCGCCGTGCGCTCGGGGCGGCACAGGACGTCGATGTGCCGGGTGGCCTGGACGCCGCTGAGCGGCCGGAGGACCAGCGCCGGATGCGGGCGCATGGTCCAGCGTGGCATCAGCGCGATTCCGCCCCCTGCGGCGACGGCCTCGGCGACCACCGCGAACTCGTTGATGCGATGGGCCAGATGCAGCCGCCGGCCGGCCGCCGCGGCGATGGCCTCGATGGTGGCCAGGACCGGGAACCCGTCGTGCACGGTGATCCACGGCAGGTCGGCGACGTCACGCGGCGTCACCCGCCGCTTGGCGGCGAGCGGATGGCCGGCCGGCATCGCCACGTCCAGCGGCTCGTGCAGCAGCGTGGTCACGGTCACCGTGCGCGGCCAGGGCGGGGCGTGGTCCAGGCGGTGGGCGAGGACGAGGTCGTAGGCGCGGGTCAGCCGGGGGAAGTCCTCCTGCGGTACGTCCTCGTCGGCGAGCGCCACCGTCGGCGCGTCCGGCCCGGCGAGGCCGCGCAGCAACAGCGGGAAGAACGCCGCACCCGCGCTGTGGAACGCCGCCACCGACACCTCTCCGTCCGGCCTGCCGACGAACTCCTCGACCGCGTGCCGGGCCCGTGCCAGCGCAGACTCCACCTCGACGGCGGCGTCCGCCAGGGCCTGCCCGGCGTCGGTGAGCACCAGGCGCCGCCCCTGCCGCTCGGTGAGCGGCACCGGGATCGAGCGCTGCAGCAGCCGTAGCTGCTGCGAGATCGCCGACGGCGTCACCAGCAGCGCCTCGGCGACCGCGGTGACACTGCCCAGCTCGCCCAGCTCCCGCAGGATCCTCAGCTGCCGCTCGTCCACCCCGTCAGTGTAGGGCGACGATGTAGGCCTACTAAAAGATCGTTTAAGAAGGTGGTTCTGGGCTTCAGACAGGTGGCTGGTGCACCGTGGGCGGGTGACCGACGCCCGCCGTACCGACGTGGTACTCCTGCTCGTCGCGCTCGTCTGGGGTTCCAGCTATCTGTCCGCCCAGACGGCCGTGGGCGCCCTGCCCGTCCTCCTCGTCCTGTTCGCCCGCTACGCCCTTGCCGCGCTCCCCTGCCTCGGTCTTGTCGCCGCCCAGGGCGGACTGCGCGGGTGGACCCGCGACGAGGTCCGCGCGGGGCTGCCGCTCGGGGTCACCCAGGCCGCGGTCCTGGTCGTGGAGACGTACGGCGTCGCCCACACCACGGCCGCCAACGCGGGTCTGATCATCAGCCTCACCATCGTCCTCACTCCGCTCCTCGACCGCACCGGGCGCCGGGGCGGTCCGCCTCCCGCCTTCTTCGCCGCGGCCGGCGTGTGTGTCCTGGCGGTCGCTCTGCTCATGTCCGGAAACGGCTTCCACGCGCCGCGCCTCGGGGACCTGTTGATGCTCGCCGCGGCCTGCGTCCGGGCGGTGCACGTGGCCCTCGTCGGCCGGCTCACCGCGGGCAGGGCGATCCGCCCGCTGCACCTGACGACGCTGCAGACCCTGGTCGGCACGGCCCTGTTCCTCGCCCCCGCCGCCCGCGACCTTCCGGTACTCGCCCGGGCCGACGCGGCGACCTGGACCCAGCTGGTCTATCTCGCTCTCTTCTGCAGCGTGTTCGCCTTTCTCGCCCAGACCTGGGCGGTGCAGCGCACCTCCGCCAGCCGGGCCAGTCTGCTGCTGGGCACCGAGCCCGTCTGGGCCGCGGCGGTGGGCATCGCCCTCGGCGGCGAACATCTCACCCCGCTCACCGCCCTGGGTGCGGCCCTGATGGTCACCGGCACGTACTGGGGCCAGGCCGTGGAACGCGCCCACCGGACCGCCGAGGCCACCGAGGCCACCGAGGCCACCGAGAGTGCCACCAGCACCAGGACCACCGACACGGCCAGGGCATTCGCGCCCGCCATGTCCCCCGAGAGGACCGGAGAAGACGCCCCATGCCCGACGCCGACACCTACCAGCATCTGATCTCCCTCCTCGACGCCTCCCACGTCGACTACCGCCTCATCGACCACGCGCCCGAGGGCGCCACCGAAGACGTCAGCGCGCTGCGCGGCCATCCGGTGAGCCAGGCCGCGAAGTGCATCGTGCTGCGGGTCAAGGTCGACCGCCGCACCACGCGCCACGTCCTCGCGGTCGTCCCCGGGGACCGGCGGGTGGATCTGGACGCCGTGCGCGCGCTCTTCGAGGCCCGTTACGTCGGCTTCAGCGACGCCGAGACCGCCGAGCGGCTCGCCCGCTCGGTGCCCGGCACCGTGCTGCCGTTCAGCTTCGATCCCGAGCTCGAACTCGTCGCCGACCCGGATGTCGTCGCCCAGCCGCGGCTGTACTTCAACGCCGCCCGGCTCGACCGCTCGCTGTGTCTCACCGGCACCGACTACGCGAGGCTCGCCGAACCGCGGGTGGCCCGCATCGCGAGCCCCGCACCGGCGTGACCGCCCGGCTCGAACACCCGGCTCAGACCTTTTCGTCCGCCAGGTCCGCCGGCTCCCGCAGCGGCCAGACCCCGTCGACCACCGCGTCCGCGTCCCCCTTGCGGCGCAGGAAGGCCTGGAAGTCCGCCGCCCACTCGGCGTACCAGTCGATCTGTCTGCGGTGCAGTTCGGCCGGGCCCAGGGACGCGATCTTCGGGTGGCGGTCGGCTATCGCGGAGGCGAGACGGGCCGCGGCAAGGGCGTCGGCCGAGGCGTTGTGGGCCGCGTCGAGGACTATGCCGTACTCGGCGCAGACCGCTTCCAGGTTCCGCTTGCCGCGGCGGTAGCGGTCGACCCAGCGGTCGATGGTGTAGGGGTCGACGACCGGCGCCGGGGCGCGGCCGCCAAGCCGGTCGGAGAGGGACGGCAGGCCGTACCTGCGCAGCTCCGCGGAGAGCAGGCTGAGGTCGAAGGCCGCGTTGTAGGCGACGACCGGGACACCCGCCTGCCAGTAGGAGACCAGGACGTCCGCGATGGCGTCGGCCACCTGGTCGGCCGGGCTGCCCTCGGCCGCCGCGCGTTCGTTGCTGATGCCGTGGACCGCGACCGCGTCGGCCGGGATCTCCACGCCCGGATCCGCCAGCCATTCCCGGCGCCCCATGGGCTCACCGGCCCTGACCTCGATCACCGCGCCGGTGACGATGCGCGCCTCACGCGGATCGGTCCCGGTCGTCTCCAGGTCGAAGCCGATCAGCAGCTCCCGGTGCCAGCCCATGGGCGGCCCCCCTTCTTGGTGGTGCTTTCCCCCAGTGGCTTCCACCATCGCACGCGGCACTGACAATCCGAGGACCGCGTTCCGCTTGCCGGGGTGGACGGCTCAGGACACCGGGCGCGAATCCGCCCAGGCCAGCTCGAATTCCTCGCGGTATGTCGGGAAGAGCCCGGCTTCCAGCACGTCGTCCGACTTGACCAGCTTGCTGCCGTTGCGCAGCACCAGCACCGGCGACTCCATGCCGCGCGCCCCGCGCAGATAGGACTGCACGACGGCGATGCCGTCGGCGCCGTCGCCGTCCACGAGGTAGGCGGTGAAGCGGGGCGTCTCGTCGTAGACCTGGATCTCGAAGGCGCCGGGGTCGCGCAGCCGGGACCGCACCCGGCGCATGTGCAGGATGTTCATCTCGACGGACCGGCTCAGTTCGCCCCGTTTCATCCCGAGTTCGCGCTCGCGGCGCTTGACCGCGCTGGAGGCCGGGTTGAGGAAGAGCAGCCGTACCCGGCAGCCGGACTCGGCGAGCCGGACCAGGCGGCGTCCGGAGAAGTTCTGCACCAGCAGGTTGAGGCCGATGCCGATGGCGTCGAGGCGGCGGGCGCGCCCGAAGATGTCCTCGGCCGGGAACTGGCGCATCAGCCGCACCCGGTCGGGGTGGACGGCGACGACGTCCGCGTACCGGTCGCCGACCAGGTCCTCGACCGCGTCGACGGGCAGCCGGCGCGCGGAGGGCACGTCGCCGCCCGCGCCGAGCATCTCCAGCAGCCGGGCCGAGGCCCGCTCGGCCTGGTCCAGGACCGCCCCGGACAGGGCCCGGTTGCGGGAGACGACGTTGCGGGTCACCTCCAGCTCGTCCAGGGCGAGTTCGAGGTCGCGGCGCTCGTCGAAGTACGGCTCGAAGCACGGCCAGTGCTGCACCATCAGCTCGCGCAGCTGCGGCAGCCTGAGGAAGCTGAGCACGTTGTCGTCGGCCGGGTCGAGCACATAGCCCTTACGGCGGCTGACCTCGCGGACGGCGACCGCCCGCTGCACCCACTCCTGCCCGGCGGGCCCGGCCGCGGCCACCACCCACTCGTCGCCGTGGACGGGTTCGTAGATGGGGCGCAGCACGGCGGCCACGACCGCGCGCAGCCGCTGTTCGACGAGGTTCAGCCAGATGTAGGCCCGGCCCGCCCGCTGGGCGCGGGTGCGCACCTCGAGCCAGGCGTCGGCGTCCCACTCCAGTTCCGGCCCGATGGATCCTGTCGCGTCCATCGGGCGGGCCAGGGACACCGCGCCGGGCGGGACGTCTGTGGAGTTCCCCTCGTGACTCTCGTCACCAGGGGGCAGCTCCAGGCCTCCCGAGCCCACCCGTGCACCGCCTTCCGCCACCCTGGGCCTTCCCCGTCTCAACGATCAAGGAAGGGTACTCCGGGAGCGGTCGGCGATGCAGCCGGATGGACAGGTAGGTTTCTCAACTGCGCGGGCGCCAATGGCCGTTCTGCCATGCCAGCGCGTCGGGAGTGAGCGGATTCATAGCCGTGACGTCCCGCGGGGAGATGGCGAAGCCCTGCCAGTGGATGGGCATGGGCTGCTGGTCCTCGTCCCGGGCTATGTGGTGGAAGCCGACGTTCATCCAGACCACCGGGTGGGTGAGGGTCTGGCCGTTGACCCACTTGTCGACGGACTTGCCCGCACCGGCCGGGCAGGCGCCCGGGTTGTTGCTGGCGAACTGCTCGCACTTGTTGTACTCGGTGAAGTACACGTCGTGCTTGGTGAAGCTGCGGCCCGGGTACTTCGTGGTGGGGCCGGGGACGATCTCGTACGAACGCGCGTGCCCGTCCTTGTTCTTGCCCGTCGCGCTGACCATCCGCCACCAGCGGTAGGTCTTGTAGTCGCCCGCGAGTTCCTTGGTGACCTTGGTGCGGGTGGTCTTGTTGGTGGGCGCCTGCTGGCCGTGGGCGGGGGCGGTGACGGCCGAGTCGTACTGCTCGACCTTCGTCTTGGAGGAGCCGTCGAGGCCGAAGTCCAGCCGCCAGAAGACGTTGTGGCTGTGGCTGGTGGCGTAGGCCTTGGCGCCCTTGCCGATGGGCCAGCCGCGCCCGTCGCCGGCGTCGTAGTCGTCGTAGGAGAGGCTGCCGGTGGCGCCGACGTTCATGTTGACGGTGCCGTCGTCCTGGAAGCGCCACTCGGTCATGTACTCGTACCAGCCGACCTGGTTGACCGTGTAGACGAGCAGGTCCTTGCCCTGCGCCTGGAAGACCTTGTTGGCGCTGTCGCCCTGCATGCGGTAGGCGTGGCCGCGCGAACGTGTGGTCGTGCACAGGCCGTTGACGTCCGGGTGCTGCGGGTCCCAGGCGTCCGGGACGCGGACGGTCTTGATGGTGCCGCCGGGACACTCGCCCGGCGCCAGGTTCACCAGGCCCTGGGCGAAGCCGAAGCCGGTCAGGTCGTCGTACTCGACGCTGCCGTCGTCGTAGGGGACGTCGATCTGGGCGAGGCGGGCGCTGTTGAGGACCTTGATCGGCTGGGTCTCGCCCTTGGGCTGGTACGAGACGTTCTCCAGGACCAGGCCGGCCTTGCTGTCGTAGCGCCAGCACATGCGCCAGGTGGTGCCGCTGGAGAGCTTCTGCTCGATCTTGTACTGGGCGCTGCAGTCGGCGGCCGCCGCGGGCGCGGCCTTGGGCTGGGCGACGGCCGGTCCGGCACCGGCCGTCGCACCGGCGGCCAGTGCGGCCACGCTGACGCCGACGGCCGCCCGCGCGCGGGCACGGCTGATTCTCCGCGGCCGGAGGCCGCTGATCGAACGCTGTACGGGCATGACGAAGTGGCTCCCTTGCAGGACGAGCAAGTTGGAAAAGTGAACGAAGGGCTGCTGCTCGGTGGCGGTTGCCGCTCAGCGGCGGTCGAGCATGGCGACCTTGCGGGCGCTCAGGTCGACGACCAGCCACCGGGCGTCGATCCAGGGGCCGTTCTTGACCTTCGGGAACAGCCGCACACAGCGGTGTTCGCCGCACTTGTCGAGTACGGCGGGCTGACCGCCCGGGGTGGCGCGGTAGACGGCGCCGTTGAACAGCAGCTGGTCCGGAGAGGTCAGCTCGTGGCCGGTGGCGTCCTTGTAGTCCGCCTTGAGGCCGGCGCCCAGCGGGTCGGCGATCAGCAGCTTCGCCGCCTCGGCGTTCTCGGCACGGCTCAGCGGCGGCTGGACGCCGTGCTGGGTGCCGGTCTGCTCGACCTTGCCGGTCTCCAGGTCGACCGTCTTGGTGACGAGCGTGTCGGTCTTGTAGTCGTAGAACGTCACGTCGGCCCGGCGCGGCGCGTTCGGGTCGTCCAGTTCGTTCGCCTCCGGGTCGGCGAGGTCGACGCTCAGGCGCTGCGGGCCGCGGCCGCCGTCGACGTTCTCGCCCGTGTTCAGCAGCTGCTGGTTCAGGGCGAGCTTCGCGACGCGCTGGATCTCGTCGTCGGTCAGCGGGTCACGGCCCGTGCCCTTCTTCCCCTCGGCGGGCGCCTGCTCGACGACGCCGGGCTGGACCGCGTCCGGGCCCTGCCCGGCCTGCTGCGCGGCCTGTGTGCCGCTGCCCGATCCTCCCGATTCGTCGGCTCCTGCCGTGCCCGGCAGGGTGATCCCCACCATCACCGCGGTCCCGGCCACCGCCAGGGCCGCGCCCGCCACCACCTTGCCCAGATGGCGGTGCACTATCTCGCGCACATCTTCCCCCTACTCCCCCAACGTCCCCGGGAGTACGTGTCTGCCCCACTGGTTCGGCATACGGCGGGTAGTCCCTTCGCCGTATGCACTGGTCGGACGGTAAGAGGGGCGTAAGTCACAGGAGGTTCCCTCACTTTCGGGCAGACTCGGAGCCAACGCGGCCCCGGCGGGGCGGCACACCTGGAAGAGTCGTGTCCATGCAGGTCTGGCCTGGAGAGGCGTATCCGCTCGGCGCCACCTATGACGGCGCCGGAACCAACTTCGCGGTCTTCACGGAGGCCGCGGACCGAGTAGAGCTGTGTCTGCTGCACGACGACGGCTCGGAGACGGCGGTGGAACTGCGCGAGAGCGACGCGTTCGTGCGGCACGCGTACGTGCCGGGCGTCATGCCGGGACAGCGGTACGGGTTCCGGGTGCACGGCCCGTACGACCCCGGGCGCGGACTGCGTTGCAACTCGGCGAAGCTGCTGCTCGACCCGTACGCGAAGGCGATCAGCGGGGCCGTGGGGTGGGGCGAGGAGGTGTACGGCTACCACTTCGGCGCCCCGGAGCGGCGCAACGACCTGGACTCGGCGCCGCACACCATGAGCTCGGTGGTGATCAACCCGTACTTCGACTGGGGCGACGACCGGCTCCCGCGCACCGAGTACCACCACACGGTGATCTACGAGGCCCATGTGAAGGGCCTGACCATGCGCCACCCCGGCCTGCCGGAGGAGCTGCGCGGCACGTACGCGGCGCTCGCGCACCCGGCGATCATCGAACACCTGACCAAGCTGGGCGTCACGGCGCTGGAGCTGATGCCCGTGCACCAGTTCGTGAACGACCACCGGCTGGCCGACCTGGGCCTGAGCAACTACTGGGGCTACAACACCATCGGCTTCTTCGCCCCGCACAACGCCTACGCCTCCTGGGGCGACCGCGGCCAGCAGGTCCTGGAGTTCAAGTCGGCGGTCCGCGCGCTGCACGAGGCCGGCATCGAGGTCATCCTGGACGTCGTCTACAACCACACCGCCGAGGGCAACCACCTGGGCCCGACCCTGTCCTTCAAGGGCCTCGACAACCCGTCGTACTACCGTCTCGCCAACGATCCCCGCTACTACACGGACACCACGGGCACCGGGAACTCGCTGCTCATGCGGTCCCCGCACGTCCTCCAGCTGATCATGGACTCGCTGCGCTACTGGGTCACCGAGATGCACGTCGACGGCTTCCGCTTCGACCTCGCGGCGACCCTCGCCCGGCAGTTCCACGAGGTGGACCGGCTGTCGTCGTTCTTCGACCTGGTGCAGCAGGACCCGGTGGTCTCCCAGGTGAAGCTGATCGCCGAACCGTGGGACGTGGGCGAGGGCGGCTACCAGGTGGGCAACTTCCCGCCGCTGTGGACCGAGTGGAACGGCAAGTACCGCGACACCGTCCGGGACCTGTGGCGCGGCGAGCCACGGGCGCTCGCCGAGTTCGCCTCCCGGCTGACCGGCTCCTCGGACCTCTACCAGGACGACGGCCGCCGCCCGCTCGCCTCCATCAACTTCGTGACCTGCCACGACGGTTTCACCCTGCACGACCTCGTCTCGTACGACCGCAAGCACAACAAGGCCAATGGCGAGGACGACCGGGACGGCGAGAGCCACAACCGGTCCTGGAACTGCGGCGTGGAGGGCGAGACCGACGACCCGGACGTGCTCGGGCTGCGCGCCCGCCAGATGCGGAACTTCGTCGCCACGCTGATGCTGTCGCAGGGCGTGCCGATGATCAGCCACGGCGACGAGTTCGCCCGCACCCAGCGCGGCAACAACAACGCCTACTGCCAGGACAACGAGCTGTCCTGGGTGGAGTGGCCGGAGTCCGTGGAGGGCGATCTGCTGGAGTTCGTCCGCGCGATGGTGTGGCTGCGCCGGGACCACCCGGTGTTCCGCCGGCGGCGCTTCTTCCACGGGCGGCCGGTGGAGGGCACCCACGACGAGCTGTCCGACATCGCCTGGTTCACCCCCGAGGGCGCCGAGATGACCCAGCGGGACTGGGACTCGGCGCAGGCGTCGGCGCTGACGGTGTTCCTGAACGGCAACGCGATCTCCGAGCCCGGTCCGCGCGGGGAGCGGATCGCCGACGACTCTTTTCTGCTGATGTTCAACGCCTCGCCCGGGCCGCTGGACTTCCTGGTGCCGGTCGACCACGGCCGGCAGTGGCAGGTCGTCGTCGACACGGCCCGCACGGAGGAGGTGCCGCCGGGGACCGGCGCGAAGGTCGCGGCCGGCGACCGCATCACCCTGCCGGACCGGAGCCTGACGGTGCTGCAGCGGCCCGCCTGAGGGGGAGCCGCGGGAGGATCGGGCGGATGGGCGGAACGAGTGAGCAACAGAACGCGGTGACCCTGCTGTGGCAGGAGCACCTGGTCGCGCCTTTCCCGCCGAGGCTGCGCACCGCGGACCCGGCGGGCGTGGACGTGGTGCTGCTGGACGCGGGCATCGCCGGGTGCGTGTCCGTCTGGCGGAAGAACGGCGGCCGTCTCGACGCCGGGCGGCAACGGACCCTGCTCCACTGCGCCAGGGAACTGGAGCGGGCCCTGCCGCTCGTCACCGATGCGGAGGAGCTTCGGTATCTGCTGCGCCTGCGGCGGCTGGCGGAGCTGACAGCGGCGCACTAGCGGGTGGCGTCGCATCCGCCGGCTCGTCGTGCACGCGCGCGCGGGGGGCGGTTTCGGGCTGCCCCCAATACGTCGTCGGACGGGCCGTCAGGGCGATGGCGAAGGTGAGCGCGGCCGCCGTGCTCGCCGCCGCGAAGGCCGCCGAGGGGCCGTAGGACTCGGCGAGGCGGCCGGCGACGGCGACCGCGAGGGCCTGGCCGCCGACCAGGGCGCTGGTCGCGAAGGCCATGGCCTCGGACAGCCGGGCGGGCGGCACCGCGCGCTCGGTGAGCCCGAACACCGTGATCAGGTGCGGGGCATAGGCGATCCCGAGGACGGTGACGACGGCGTACAGGCCGGTCATTCCGTCGGTCCGCAGCAGGGGCAGCGACAGCACGAGCGCGGCCCCGGTGGCGAGACGCCAGCGCGCCGGGAGCCCGAGGCGCGCCGGTACGGCGGCCATGGAGAGCCCCGCCACGGCGCTCATCACGCCCATGGCGGCGTACACCAGCCCCGCCTGGTCCTCCTGCCCGAGCCGGGCGGTGAGTGCGGTGATCCCGGCCTGGCAGGCACCGAACATGGCGCCCTGGAGGGCGAGGGCGGCGCGCAGGGCGTGGACGGAGCGGGGCATGGGGAGCCGTCCCGTGGCGCGGGCGCCGCGCGGCGCCCGTGCCGGGCGGTGGGCGCCCGGGGCGGTGTGGCCGGCCTCCACCGCGGGATCCGGCGGGGTGTCACGGGCGCGCGCCCGGCGGTCGCCGACCGGGGTGGGCCACGGAGCCTTCGCCGTCCCATCCGGGCCGGTGTCCCGTGCGCGTGCCGGGTCATGGGGCTCGGGGGCGGCGGCCCTGGCGGTCGGATGCAGGGCGAAGGCGCTGCCGCACACCGCCACCAGCAGGGCCGCGCCGGCCAGCGCGTACGCCGGGTGGGCGAGGACCGCGGCCACGCCGACCAGGGCCGGGCCGAGCACGAAGGACAGTTCGTCCAGGGTGCTCTCGAAGGAGAGCGCGGCGCCGACGGTCGCCTCGGGGGCGCCCGCGCGGCGGGCGAGGGCGACCAGGCGGGTGCGGGCCAGCGGGCCCACGAGCGGCACGGTGGCCCCGGCCACGGCCCCCAGGAGGGCCAGGACGGGCGTGGGCAGGCCGGCCAGGGCGCCGGTGACCAGGGCGGCCACGGCCAGCGCGTTGGCGAGCGAGAACGCGAGCACGACCGTCCGCTGGCCGTGCCGGTCCGCGAGCCGCCCCACCAGCGGCCCGCAGGCCACCTGGCCGAGGGCGAGCGCGCCGCCGGTCAGTCCCGCGGTGGCCAGCGAACCGCTCGTGCGGGCGACGAGCAGCACGCTGCCGAACTCGATGGTGGCGGTCGGCAGCCGCCCCAGGAACGACACGCAGGGCAGCAGCGGCCCGGTCAGGCCGATCACCTCGCGGTACGTGTCGAGCGTGCCGTGCCGTGTCCTGAGCCGTCTCTTCGTCCCCATCACTCGAAGCTAGGCACGCGCGCGTGGGTGCGTGCAGGGGGCGATGACACGAAAGGCGGCGGGCTGGGTACGTAGGTTTCCATGACTTCTGCGCGACCCGGACCGGGGGTGCCCACGGCCACCTACCGGCTGCAACTCCAGCCCGCGTTCCCGTTCGCCGCCGCCGCGGCGGCCGTACCGTACCTGGCGTCGCTCGGCGTCTCGCACCTGCACCTGTCGCCCGTCCTGGATGCGGTCCCGGGCTCCACGCACGGCTACGACGTCGTGGACCCCGCGCGCGTGCGCGAGGAACTGGGCGGTGAGGAGGGGCTGCGCGCGCTCGCGCACACCGCTCGGGAGCACGGCCTGGGCCTGGTGGTGGACATCGTGCCGAACCACATGGCCATGGCACCGCGGCACAACCACGCCCTGTGGGAGGTGCTGCGCGAGGGGCCCGGGTCGCCCTACGCGCGCTGGTTCGACATCGACTGGGAGGCGCAGGGCGGACGCCTGCTGCTGCCCGTGCTCGGCGGGCCGGTCGGGACGGAGCTGAACCACCTGGTGGTCGACGACGGTGTCCTGCGCTACCACGACCACGCGTTCCCGCTCCGGGCGGGCACCGAGGAACTGCCGCTGCCGCAGCTCCTGGACGCGCAGTGGTACCGCCCGGTGTGGTGGCGGCTGGCCCGCACCGAGCTGAACTACCGGCGTTTCTTCAGCATCTCGGAGCTGATCGGGGTGCGGGTCGAGGACCCGGAGGTGTTCGACGCCACCCACGCCAAGATCCTGCAGCTGATGGCGGAGGGCGTGGTCGACGGGCTGCGGATCGACCATCCCGACGGGCTCGCGGACCCCGACGGCTACCTGGAGCGGCTGCACGAGGCGACCGGCGGGCGCTGGACGGTCGTGGAGAAGATCCTCGCCGACGGTGAGCACCTGCCCGCCTCGTGGCCCGTCGCGGGCACCACGGGCTACGACGCCCTGCGCCATGTCGACGGCCTGTTCACGGACCGCACCGGGGCGTATCGACTGCTCGGGCGGTACCGGGCGTTCGCGGCGCCGCAGACGGACCGGGGCGGCGACTGGGAGGCCACGGTGCGGCGGGCCGCCTACAAGGTGATCACGCACGAGCTGGCCGCCGAGACCGACCGGCTCACCCGGGTGGCCGCCCGGCTGTGCGCCGCCTCCCCGGACCTCTCGCTGCGCGACCGGGCGCCCTGGGCACTGCGCACGGCCCTGGAGGAGCTGCTGGTCCGGCTGCGGGTGTACCGCCCGTACGCCTCCGGTGACGCTGCCGCCGTCGTCACCGAGGAGGCCGCCGAGGAGGCCCGGCCGGCCTTCGCGGTGCCCGAGGAGGCCGAGGCCGTCGGCATCGTGCGCCGGCTGCTGGTCGAGGCGCCCGGTGGCGGGCCGGCGACGGACCAAGCCGGCCGGGCGGAGTTCCGCATCCGGTTCGCGCAGACCGCGTCGGCGCTGCGCGCCAAGGCCGTGGAGGACACGGCGTTCTACCGCTATGTGCCGCTGCTGTCGGCGGCCGAGGTGGGCGGCGATCCGGGAGCGCCCGGCGTGTCCCCCGAGGACTTCCACGCGTACTGCGCGCGCGTGCAGCGCGACTGGCCGGCCACCGGCACGGTCGTGTCCACCCATGACACCAAGCGCAGCGCCGATGTCCGCGCGGCCCTGGCCGTGCTCACCGAATGCCCGGACCGCTGGGCCGAGTTGCTCGCCGAGGTGACCCTGGCCGAGGAGGGCGTGCCCGACGGGCAGCTGGCCTGGGCGGCCTGGCAGACGGTGTTCGGGCTGGGCCCGGCGGAGGAGGGGCGGGTCCAGGGGGCGCTGCTGAAGCATGTGCGCGAGGCCGGCATGTACACGAGCTGGACGGAGCAGGAGCCGCCCTACGAGGAGGCGGTGGCGGCCTTCGTCACGGCCGGGCCCTGCGGGCCGCCGGGGGAGCGGGTGACCGCCTTCCGCAAGGCGCTGGAGCCGCATGTCCGGGCCAACGTCCTGGGCACCGCGCTGGTCCATCTGACGATGCCGGGCGTGCCGGACCTGTACCAGGGCACGGAGGGCGAGTACCGGGCACTGGTGGACCCGGACAACCGGCGACCGGTGTCGTTCCCCCCTGCGGCGCCCGGCGAGAAGAACGCGCTGACGGCGGCGGCGCTACGGCTGCGCGCGCGACGGCCCGACGCCTTCGGACCGTCGGCGACGTACGCCCCGCTCACCGCGGACGGGCCGGCAGCGGAGCACTGCGTGGCGTTCGCACGCTCCGGAGCGGTGATCACGGCGGTGACCCGGCTGTCCCTGCGACTCGCGGAGTCGGGCGGCTGGCGGGAGACACGGCTGGACCTGCCGCCGGGGCGCTGGGCGGACGTACTGGCCCCGGGACGGGAGTTCACGGGCCACGCGCGCGTGGCGGACCTTTTCGACCGGCTGCCGGTGGCGCTGCTGGAGCGGACAGCCGAGGACTGAGGTGCTGACGCCCGCTCAGCCGACCTGCCCGGCGGGCAGGGCGCAGTCCTCGTTCAGGGCGGTACGCGCGCGCGGCAGACCCAGTCGAACGGCTGCCGGTTTCGCTGCTGGAGCCGACCGGTCAGGGCTGAGGGACTGACGCCCCCTCAGCCGACCCGCGCGGCGGGCACGTCGCACGCCTCGTACTCCCGCACGACGGCCGCCCCCAGCGAGGGCCACGCGGCACGCAGGAGATCCACGAAGGCCTCGGCGGCCCCGGTGGGCGGTACGCGCGCGTAGATCGTCAGGGCGCGTTTCCAGGCCGGGTCGGGGGTGAGGACGACGCAGTCCTCGCCGACGGCGCCCCGTACGACGTGGGCGGGCGCCACGCACACCCCGACCCCGGCGGCGGCCATGCGCACGGCCGTGGAGGTGTGCTCGGTCCACACGGCCGTCCGGGGGCGGTATCCGGCCCGTCCGCACGCCCAGTCGAGGAAGCGCTCGCCGTGGACGACGGGTTCCATGGCGCAGCGGATCCAGGCGCGGTCGGCGAGTTCGGGCAGCGTCACCCTCGTACGGCCGGCGAGCCGGTCGTCGAAGGGCACGACGAGGACGAGTTCCTCCTCGCCGACGGGTACGACGGTGCCGGGCGCGCCGACGGGCTCGGGGCCGATCGCGAGGTCGGCGGTGCCGCGCTGGACGGCCTCCTCCAGGGCCTCGGAGGTGGCGTACTCGTGCAGCCGCAGCAGGACCCTGGGATGGGCCGTACGCCAGCGGGCGAAGACGTCGGGGAGCGCGCCGACGGCGATGGAGTGCAGGGCCGCGATGTGCAGCTCACCGCCCTCGGCGCCGGCGGCGGCGCGGGCCGCGCGGCAGGCCTGGGCGGCGCTGCGGACGGCGAGTTCGGCGTGCGGCAGGAAGGCACGGCCCATAGGGGTGAGGCGCACTCCGCGCGGCATGCGCTCCAGCAGGGCGCCGCCGACCGTCTTCTCCAGGGCCTTGATCTGGTGCGAGAGCGCGGGCTGGGTGACGTGGAGCAGCTCCGCCGCGCGCGTGAAGGACGCCTGCTCGACGACCGTCAGGAAGTACTCCATCTGCCGCAGGCTCAACTCCGCGCCCTCCCATGAAGATCCTGCATGGGTTCCACAAGAACATTGCCTTGGACTCATGGCAAGGGGCGGGCGGAGGGTGGGGCCATGAGCATGAACACACCGGACGTCATCGTCATCGGCGGGGGCACGGGCGGGTACAGCACCGCCCTGCGCGCCGCCTCCCTCGGGCTCGACGTCGCGCTGGTCGAGCGCGACAAGGTCGGCGGAACCTGTCTGCACCGGGGCTGCATCCCGAGCAAGGCGATGCTGCACGCCGCCGAACTCGTCGACGGCATCGCCGAGGCCCGCGAACGCTGGGGCGTGAAGGCGACGCTGGAATCCGTGGACTGGCCGGCGCTCACGGCCACCCGGGACGACATCGTGGCGCGCAACCACAAGGGCGTGGAGGCACATCTGGCACACGCGGGCGTGCGGGTGGTGCGGGGCAGCGCGCGGCTGACGGGGGCACGCACGGTGCGCGTGGAGGACGTGCACGAAGGTTCCACGCCCGGCGTGCACGACTTCACCGCGCGCCGGGGAATCGTCCTTGCCACCGGCTCGCGACCGCGCACGCTCCCGGGGCTCGTGTCCGACGGACGGCGCGTGGTGACCAGTGACGACGCGTTGTTCGCGCCCGGGCTCCCGGGGTCCGTGCTGGTGCTGGGCGGGGGTGCGATCGGGGTGGAGTACGCCTCCTTCCACCGGTCGATGGGCGCGGAGGTCACCCTCGTGGAGGCCGCCGACCGGATCGTGCCGCTGGAGGACGCCGACGTGAGCCGGCATCTGACCCGCGGTCTGAAGAAGCGGGGCGTGGACGTGCGGGCGGGCGCGCGGCTGCTGGACGCGGAGGTGCTGGAGAACGGCGTACGCGCCCGTGTGCGCACCGCGCGCGGGGAGACCCGGACCGTGGAGGCGGAGCGGCTGCTGGTGGCCGTCGGCCGGGTCCCGGTCACCGAGGGCCTGGACCTCGCGGCCGCCGGCCTGACGACGGACGAGCGGGGGTTCGTCGCACCGGCGGACTGGAGCCGGCTGGAGACGGCCGTGCCCGGCATCCATGTCGTGGGCGACCTGCTGCCGCCGCCCTCGCTCGGCCTGGCCCACGCCTCCTTCGCGGAGGGCCTGCTGGTGGCCGAGACGCTGGCGGGGCTGCCGTCGGCTCCGGTGGACTACGCGGCGGTGCCCCGGGTGACGTACTCGTCGCCGCAGACCGCCTCCGTGGGGCTCGGCGAGGCGGAGGCACGCGCGCGTGGGCACGAGGTCGAGGTCAACACGATGCCGCTGACCGCCGTGGCCAAGGGGATGGTGCACGGGCAGGGCGGCATGGTGAAGGTGGTCGCCGAGGCCGGCGGCGGGCAGGTGCTCGGTATACACCTGGTGGGCCCGAACGTGTCGGAGATGATCGCGGAGAGCCAGCTGATCGTCGGCTGGGACGCCCAGCCCTCGGACGTGGCCCGGCACGTGCACGCGCATCCCACGCTGTCGGAGGCGGTGGGCGAGGTGTTCCTGACGCTCGCGGGACGCGGCCTGCACCAGCAGTGAGCCCCCGGATCGCGGCGGTTCGGTACCGCCCGTGAATGCGTCCGGGCGCCCCCTGGAGCCTCCCCGCCGGATGCTTGACAGTTCACCCATGCCGTGCGGCACTGGGAGGGCGAAGCCGGGCGGACAAGTCGGGGGTGAGTCTCCTGCCGGAGCTGCGCTACCCCAGCGTTCCCGAACTGATCGCCTCCGCACGGGCGTTGGCCGCTCAGGAGCCCGGGCTGTGCTCGCTCAGACAGGTGGGCGTCTCGCGAGCCGGCCGACCTCTGCACCTGCTGTCGGTGGGACACGCCCGCCGCGCCGTGCTGGTCGTCGCGGGCGCCCACGCCAACGAGCCGACGGGCGGCTCCACCCTCCGGGTCCTGGCCGAACGCGTGCTGGCCGAGCGGGAGTTGCGGACCGGAACCTCCTGGCACTTCCTGCTCTGCGCCGACCCGGACGGCGCGAGTCTGCATGTGACCCCGGCGCCGCGCAGCCTGCTCGACTACCACCTCGGCTTCTACCGGCCGACCGGCGCGGAGCAGCCGGAGTGGTCCCCGGCGGTGCTGCCGCCGGACCGCCTGCCGCCCGAGACCCGGACCCTGACCGGGGTCATCGACGAACTGCGCCCCTACCTCCAGGTGACCCTGCACGGCACCGATCTGGGCGGCAGCTGGGTGCAGTTGACGAAGGACGTGCCCGGCCTCGCGGAGCCGTTCGCCAAGTCCGCCGCCGAGCTGCACATACCGGTCGAGACGGGTGCCTCGGACGCCGCGGGCTGGCCTGCCTCGGGGCCCGGGGTGCATGTGATGCCCGGCCCGGAGACGGGCGTCGCCTATCCGAGCATGCCGGACGACGCCCGGCACAGCACCTGGTACCACGCGCACCGCTACGGCGGTCTGACGGCCGTGGTGGAGGTGCCGATGTGGGCCAGCGACCTGGTGGACGACCCGGCGCCGCACCCGGCTCCGGCGGCGGCGATGCGCCGCCTGGCCCAGCGGCTGCTGCGGGACTCGCTGGAGGTGGAGCGGGTGCTCGCCGAGGCGCTGCCCCGGCTGGAGGGTGCGGACGGGCCGCTGCTGCGGGCCTCGCAGTGGGCGCTGGAGCTGATACCGGGCCTGGCGCAGGACTGGATCCACACACCGCCGGCCGCCACGACGATGGCGTACGTGGGCAGTGTGGACGCCTTCGGGCGGCGGCTGCCGCTACGGGCGGCGGCGATGCTGCTGCGGGTGCTGCGGGAGACGGACGACCGGGCGGCACCCCGGCTCGAACAGCTGGTCGCCTCCTGGTGCGAGGCCTTCGCGGAGCGTTTCCGGGCCCGCTGGGTGCCGTTGGAGAACCAGGTGGAGCACCAGTCCCGGACCGTGCTCGTAGCCGCCCAGCAGGCCCGTGAACGGGCGGCGTGAGGCCTCCACGCCGCCACCTCACGCGCATCCCGCGCCCGCCGCGCTGCGGGGCTCAGCCGTCCAGGGCGAAGACCGCTCCCGTCCGCGCGTTCATGACGCACTTGCTGGAGTACGTCTCCTGGTAGTCGACCGGCCGTCCGTTCCACTGCCCGCGCGCGTGGACGGTCACGGGAGCGAAGATCATCGGGCAGAAGACCTTCTTGGCCGGGATGCGTGCGATGTCGCCGTGGGCGGCCGCGAGTTCGGTGCAGGCCTCGGCCGCGCGCGGGTGTCCGAGGGGCGGGTCGCACAGCAGCAGCGTGCCGCGCGTGTAGCCGGTCTGGGCGTCGCCGCGGGTGACGGTGAGGTCGAGCCAGTTGCCGTGAAGGCTGTCGCGGGGTGCGGCCTGGGCCGGGCCCGCGGCGAGGAGACCGACGGAGGCCAGCAGGGCGCCTGCCGCCGCCGTCGCTCGGGTGATGTACGTCATTCCCGAAGCATCGACGCGGCGGCCCGCGTTCCGCACCCCGACTCACCCGAACGGGACCGTACGGGCGCACAGCGGTGCGTCAGTTCGAATGCGGGACGGTGTCTCAGTCCGCCGAGAGCCGGAAGGCGATCCGTCCGAAGCCGACCTGGTCGCCCTCGCGGACCACGACGGCGCCCACCACACGGCGGCCGTTGACCGTGGTGCCGTTGGTGGACCCGAGGTCCCTGAGGACCCACATGCCGCCCTGGCGGCGCAGTTCGGCGTGCACGCGGGAGACGGTCTCGTGGTTCAGGCGCAGCCCGTTCGCGGGGTCGCGGCCGATGCGCAGCGGATGGCCGTTCGCCGGCTGCGGCAGCCGCAGCTTGGGCAGCCGCTCGGCCTGCCAGGCCCGGCGCAGCCGTACGGTGAAGCCGGAGACGGCCTCGACGGTGCCGAAGACCGCGCGCGAGAGGCGGTTCTCGCGGGGCAGGTCGGCGGTGAGGGCGGCGAGTTCGTCGGCGCGGCGTGCGGCCAGCGCGAGTTCCATGCGGCGTACGAACGTGTCGTGCGACAGGCGGCCCATGGCGACGCCGTCTCGCAGCACCTGCAGCGCCTTGTCGCGCTCCGCGTCGGACAACCGCGCGGGGTACGTGGGGAACTCGAAGGACGACGTCACGCTGGTGATTGTCGGTCAGTGAACCCGTGGTGTCCAGAAACGAGGGAAACGGTTACCGCACGCGCATCGTTCCACGACACCTGCCGGAAAAGAGGGGATTCGAAAGCGGATTGATCGCTTTCGCGGCACGATGGACGGGCTACATCACGGTGAGCAGACGAAGGGGAACCGTCCGTGCAGTTCGAGGTGTGGGCACCGCAGGCAGACCGTGTGACGCTCCATTGCGACGGCGCCACGCGCGCGTTGGAGCGCGCTTCCGGACGCGACGGCTGGTGGACGGGGGAGGCACAGGCTCAGGACGGCTCGCGGTACGGGTTCGCGCTGGACGACGGTCCAGTGCTGCCGGATCCGCGTTCGCGCCGTCAACCGGACGGTCCGGACGGCTTGAGCGCGGTCGTCGACCACGGGCGCCACGCGTGGCGTTCCGCCTGGGCGGGGCGCGAGCTGCCGGGCGCGGTGCTCTACGAGCTGCACGTGGGCACGTACACCCGCGAGGGCACCCTCGACGCGGCCGCCGGGCGTCTTGAGCACCTGGCGGAACTGGGTGTCACCCATGTGGAGTTGATGCCGCTGTGTCCCTTCCCGGGGCGGCACGGCTGGGGGTACGAGGGGGTGTCGCTGTGGGCGGTGCACGAGCCGTACGGCGGCCCCGAGGCGCTGAAGCGGTTCGTGGACCGGGCGCACGAACTGGGCCTGGGTGTCGTGCTGGACGTCGTACACAACCATCTGGGCCCGTCGGGCAACCATCTGCCGCGGTTCGGGCCGTACTTCACGGACACGCACCACACGCCCTGGGGTGCCGCGGTGAACCTGGACGCGCCCGGTTCGGACGAGGTGCGCGCGTACCTCGTGGGCAGCGCGCTGGCGTGGCTGCGGGACTACCGGATCGACGGGCTGCGCCTGGACGCGGTGCACGCGCTGCACGACACGCGCGCGTGCCACTTCCTGGAGGAGCTGTCGACGGCCGTCGACGGCCTCGCGGGTGAGCTGGACCGCCCGCTGTTCCTGATCGCCGAGTCCGACCTGAACGACCCGCGGATCATCACCCCGCGCGCGGAGCACGGCCTCGGGCTGCAGGCCCAGTGGAACGACGACTTCCATCACGCCCTGCACTCCGCGCTGGCCGGCGAGTCCCAGGGCTACTACGCCGACTTCGCGCGCGCTCCGCTCGCCGCGCTCGCCAAGACGCTCACCGGCGGCTACTTCCACGACGGCACGTACTCGAGCTTCCGTGGCCGCGGCCACGGCCGGCCGCTGGACCGCGCGCGGGTGGCCGCGCACCGGCTGCTGGGCTACAGCCAGACCCACGACCAGGTCGGCAACCGCGCTCAGGGGGACCGGCTCTCCGCCCTGCTCTCCTCCGGTCTGCTGGCCTGCGCGGCCACGCTCACGCTGACCGCGCCGTTCACGCCGATGCTGTTCATGGGCGAGGAGTGGGCGGCGGGCACGCCCTGGCAGTTCTTCACCGACCACACGGATCCGGAGCTGGCCGACGCGGTACGGCGGGGCAGGCGGCGGGAGTTCGCGCAGCACGGGTGGGCCGAGGAGGACGTACCGGACCCGCAGGACCCGGCGACCCGGGAGCGGTCCTGTCTCGACTGGTCGGAGCCGGAACGCGAGCCCCACGCGCGCGTGCTGGCCTGGTACCGGCGGCTGATCGAGCTGCGCCGGGAGCAGCCGGACCTCACCGATCCCGACCTGGCGGACACCAAGGTGGCGTACGACGAGGAGGCCCGCTGGCTGGCGTTCCGGCGCGGGGACGTGCGGGTGGCGGTGAACCTGGGCAAGGAGCCGGCGGCGATCCCGCTGGGCACCGGGCGGGTGCGGGTTCTCGCCGCCTGGGACCCGGTGGCGGCACCGGGCCCGGACGGGCTGCTGCAAGTGCCCGGGGAGTCGTGCGTGGTGCTGGTCCAGCCCTAGGGCTCCGTCTCGTCGTCCTTGAACTCGGTCACCCGCTCCAGCAGGATCGGCTCCCAGGCGCGCCGCAGCTGGATCCGCAGCAGCGGCAGGGAGCCGGTGGCGCGGCCTTCGATGTGGTCGGTGAGGCGGACGACGGTGTCGCAGCGGGCGAGCCACAGACCGCGCAGGCAGGGGCGGGCGCCGTAGCCGGCGAGGGTGGCGGCGCGGACGGCGGCCGGGGAGCCGACGGCGACGGCGAGGCCGGCGATGTCCTCGGCGGGGTCGCCGAGGGCGGCCGCGGTCCAGTCCAGGATGCCGCGGACCCGTCCGTCGGCGCTGACCACCACGTGCTCGCCGGTGAGGCCGTGGTGGGTGAGCACGGCGGTGCCGGTCTGAGCGGCGAGCTGGGCGGCGCCGGGCGGGGTGAGCTGGTGCAGGCGGGCGGCGTCGAACTCGTCGGCGGCGGCGAGCCGTTCGGCCGCGTGCACGGCCATGCGGCGCAGCGCGTCCAGGGAGCGCGGGGCGGTGCGCGGCACGCCGAGCGCCTCCACCTGCCGTGCGGGCACCGCACGCAGTCCGCTGAGCAGTCCGGCCAGGTCGGCCTCGCCGACGGCGGAGACGTCGTGCTCGTCGGCGGTGCCGCCGGGCAGCTTGGTGTCGAGGGTGTAGGCGAGGCCGGGTGCCCAGTCGCCGTGGGCGACGCTGGTCGGGACCGCGACGGGCACGTGCGGGCGGACCAGGTCGCGCAGGCGCAGTTCACGGCGGCGGCGGACGGAGGCCTCCCGGTCGGGGGCGAGGCGCAGCACATGGCGGGTGCCGACCCACCAGGTGTGCTCGCGGCCCTCGGTGACGGGCCGGACGTCGGGGCCCTCGGTGCCGTCCGCGGTCGCCTTGCTCTCCTTGAGCAGGGAACGGACCAGTCTGCGGACGGTGTCCGCGGTGGGTGTCGGTGCCTGGGTCATGGGTCGCGCCGTAGCCGTTCCGGGATGTCGTCGAGCGGGTGTCTCCTGGTCTGTCAGCCGTTCTCTCAGTCCACTATGACCATCTCACGGGTGGTGTTGTTGAGGCGGCGACCGCCGTCCTCGGTCACCGTGACGATGTCCTCGATGCGCACTCCGAAGCGGCCGGGAAGGTAGATGCCGGGCTCCACGGAGAAACACATGCCCGGTACCAGCGGCTGCTCCTCGCCCTCGATCATGTACGGCGGCTCGTGCGTGGTGACGCCGATGCCGTGCCCGGTGCGGTGGATGAAGTACTCGCCGTAGCCGGCGTCGGTGATCACCGCACGGGCGGCACGGTCGACCTCCTGGCAGGCGACGCCCGGCCGTACGGCCCGGAAGCCCGCCTCCTGGGCGGCGCGCACGATGTCGTGGACCGTGCGTTCCTCCTCGGTCGGCTCGCCGACGTGGACCGTGCGGGTGGTGTCGGAGCCGTAGCCGTCCTTGAGGCCGCCGAAGTCGAGGACGACCATGTCGCCGTGCTGGATGACGCGGTCGCCGACCTCGTGGTGCGGGTTGGCGCCGTTGGGGCCCGAGCCGACGATGGTGAAGTCGACCTGGGAGTGCCCGAAGCGGCGCAGCAGGTCGGCGAGGTCGTGGCCGACGTCGGACTCGCGGCGCCCGGCGAAGGGAACCTTCCGGATCTCCTCGAACGTTGCGTCCGCAGCCGCGCCCGCGGCTGCCAGGAGCTCCAGTTCGGCCGCGTCCTTGACGGCGCGCAGCATGGGCAGGGCGTCGGTGAGGGAGGCGTAGGAGGTGCCGGGCAGGGTGCGCTGGAGGCCCAGCAGGTGCATCGCCCAGGTGTTGTCGCTGATGCCGAAGCGGCCGCTGTGGTCGAGGAGCGCGGCGGTGACGGCGTAGGGGTCCTTGCCGTCGGTCCAGTCGCGCAGGCTGAGGGCGGACGCGCCGGTCGCGTGCTCGGCGTCCGGGGCCTCCAGGGTGGGCACGACGAGCACGGGGTCGTGTCCCGGGGTGAGGACCAGCACGGTGAGCCGTTCGGTGACCGCGGTGGGCGTGTAGCCGGTCAGCCACACCATGTCCGGCCCCGGCGCCACGAGCAGTCCCGCGAGGCCGGCGTCGGCGGCAGCGCGCGCGGCGCGCTCCATACGGGCCCTGTAGTCGTCGGCGGTGAAGGGCGCGGGCGTGCTACCGGTCATCCGGGCCTCCGAGCGCGGTCGTGGTGACGGGGCTAAGCGGTCTCGGGCAGCATCCTGCCCGGCCGGACAGGGCGGCGCGAGCCGATCGCGGAGTCCTGCTGCGGCGGTCCGCTGGGACGGGGCTCGGCATGGGGCCATCATGGCGCGTGGGGCGGGGTGCGACCAGCGAGTTTCCCGACGTGTCCGGACACTCGGGACCGTCACTTCGGCCGCGGTGAGGTCAGCATCCCGTCGAGTCAGCTCCCCGTCAGGCGACCCACCCGTCAGGTCAGCACCCCGTAAGACGACCACCCCGTCAGGTCACCACCCCCGGAACGACCGTCAGCTGTTGGTAGCCGCCGCCGGGATGGCGCACGGTGAGGGTCACCTCCGTTCCGGGGCGGGCGTGGGCGACGGCCCGGGCGAGGTCGGCGGCCGTGTCGACGCGTGCGCTGCCGAACTGCAGCAGGATGTCGCCGCGGACCAGGCCCGCCGTGTAGCCCGGGCCGGGCACATGGACACCCACCACCAGGGCGCCGACCTTGTCGGCGTCGACGGCCTCGACGCCCAGGGTCGCGCCGGTCCGGGTCTCCGAGGGGCTCGGGGAGGGGGCGGGCGTGGCCGGGGGACGGTGCGGCGGGGCCTGGCGTTGCAGCTCGGCCAGTCTGCTCATGCCGATCACCGTGGCGCCGACCGTGCCGATGCCGACCCCGGAGAGCACCAGGACGGTGCCGGTGAACAGCCCGAACAGCAGGGTCCTGAGCCGCCGGCCGCGGCGGCGCGCGGCGTGCGGGTGCCGGGCGGAGCCGGGAGTGCCGCTCCCGGGCCGCTCCTGACCGGGCATCGGCTTGGGACGCAACGCAGTCTGATCCATGGTTCGCTCGCCTCCGGCTGGTGCTCTACCCGGGGCTCCGCTCCACGACGAGACACGAACGAGTGAGACTGGCCGGAGCGTGGCGGAGGGTAGTCATAGCCGTCGAGGCGAAGCACCGGACCGTCGTTCACGCACGGTCAACCAGCTGCCGGACCCCCGCTCACGCACGCTCCACCAGCTGCCGGACCACCTCCGCCGCCGCGCCCCTCGGAGCCCCGCCGTGCAGGAGTTCCGTGCGGTGGACGACCCGCGGTGCGGTGAGCGCGACGGCGACGGTGCCCGGAATGCCCGTCGCCGTCGAGCGGGGCAGCAGGGTGAGGCCGTGGCCGGCGGCGGTGAGGGCGGTGAGGGTGCGCAGGTCGGTGCCCTCGTAGCGGAGGGCGGGGCGGAAGGCGCCGCCGCCGTTGGCGCCGCGCAGGTGGGCGAGCGGGAGGGCCGCGTCGGGCGCGTCCAGCCAGCGGGCGTCGGCGAGGTCGCCGAGGCGCAGGCCGGTGCGGCCGGCGAGGGGGTGGCCGGTGGGCAGCAGGACGCTGACGGGTTCCTCGGCGACGCCGTGCGTGGTCAGCGGGGCCACGTCGGGCAGCCTGAGCGGATCGCTGGGGGCGGCGAGGCCGTCGACCAGGCCGAGGTCGGCGGTGCCGGTGGCGACGGCGGCCGGGATCTCGTCCCGGGTGAGGACGCGCAGGGTCACGCCCGCGGCCGGGAGCGCGCCCAGGACGCCGGGGCCGAGGGCGGTCGGTGTGGTGGCGAGGGTCAGGCCGTGGGCGGGCGCGGCGGCCATGCGGACCACGTCGGCGCGGGCCGCGTCCAGGCGCAGCAGCAGCGGGCCCGCGTGCTCCAGGAGGCGTTCGCCCGCCGCGGTGGGTGCGACGGGCCGCCGGGTGAGCAGGGGCGCGCCGAGGTCCTGTTCGAGGGCGGCGATGTGCTGGGACACCGCGGACTGGGTGTAGCCCAGTTCGCGCGCGGCCTCGGAGAAGGAGGCGAGGCGCGCCACGGTGACGTACGTGCGCAGCAGGTGCGGGTCCATGCGGACCAGGATCCCACTCCATCAGCACTGCTTATCGAGCATGCAGGAATCATCGTTGGACGTGAACCACGGGCGCCGCCCAGGATGAACGGCATGACGAACACCGCAGCTCACACCGCCACCCTCGCCCTCGTCGGGGACCGCTCCCCCAACGTCGTCTCGCACACCCGCGTCCCGCTCCTGCTGGACGCCCTCGCCGAACGCGACCGGCTGGTCCTGGACGCCTACTGGATCCCGTCGGAGGACGCGGCGGCCGAAGGCGCGGTGCGGGGCTTCGACGCGGTGTGGGTGCTGCCGGGCAGCCCGTACCGCAGTGAGGCGGGCGTCCTCGCGGCCATCCGCACCGCGCGCGAGGAGGGCATCCCGTTCCTGGGCACGTGCGGCGGCTTCCAGCACGCGCTGCTGGAGTTCGCCCGGAACGTGTGCGGGCTGACCCGGGTCGCGCACGCGGAGAACGACCCCGGCGCCGAGGACCCGCTCATCGAGCCGCTGGCCTGCTCGCTGGTGGGCCACGAGGCGGCGGTGGCCATCGAGCCCGGGTCGCTGGCCGAGTCGGTGATCGGCTCGGCGCGCACGGTCGAGCGGTACTTCTGCGCGTACGGCCCCTCCCGCCACCTCGACACCCTGCGCGCCCACGGCCTGCGGTTCTCCGGGCACGACGAGGACGGGCACGTCCGGGTGGCCGAACTGCCGGGCCATCCCTTCTTCCTGGCCACCCTGTTCCAGCCGGAACTGTCCGGCGACGGCTCACATCCGCACCCCGTCGTACGGGCACTGGCGCGGGCGGCGGTCGAACACGCGGCGAGGGTGCGCCAGTCGGCCTGAACCGAACGCCACCGCACCGCCGGTGCGTCGCTGTCAGTGGCGGCTGTTACGTTCGGTGACATGACCGATCACGCCCTGCGGCTGCTCAGGCAGCACCGGCATCTCGCCGAACTGGCAGCGTTCCCCTTCAACTTCGACCTGGACCGTGCCGCCCACGGCCACGTCGAACCGGTCCGCCTGGCCTCCGGCGGACCGCTGGAGGTGGTCGCGGGCGACGACACCGGCGGCACGTACTTCCAGTGCGCCGACGGCTCGATGCTGTACGCCGACTCGGAAGGCTCGGCGGGGATCATCGGGACGAGCGCGGACGAGGCGCTGGAGATCCTGATCGGCCTGCCCGGCTGGCACGGCTACGTGGACCTGTCGCCGGCGGACGGCACGGAGGCGATCCTCGCGCAGGTGGCCGGGACCGAGAAGGAGATCCGCGAGTACTACGGCATCGACGCCGAGCGTGCCGAACTGCGCGCCGCTCTGGGCTTTCCCGACCGTTCCCCGGTCGAGCTGATCGGCCTGCTGCACGCGGCACTCCTGCGCACCGAGCCCGACCACGTGCTGCTCAACGCCGAGGAGGGCATGGCCTACCACCTGCTCGACGAGCACCCCCGCCCGCCGCTGTGGGAGCCGGTTCTGGAGCGCGGCCGGGCCGATCTCGCCCGGCTGCGCGCCGGGGACCCGACCATGGCCGACGATCCGGTACGACGCCGACTGGTGCTGCGGGCGGCCCAGTTCGACCGCTCGGACGACGACCTGCCGCTGCTGCGGCAGCTGCTGCGCCGTGAGGCGGAGTCCTCGATGACCGACGAACTGCGGCTGGCCGCCGTCCTGGTGGGCCTGCACGGGGACCCGGCGGATCTGCCGCTGCTGCACGAGGTGCGCGACACGGACTTCGACACCTGGTGCGGCCTGGGCGGAATACCGGAACGGGACGCGAGCGGGCCCGAACTGCGCCAGTGGGCCGCGGACTTGGACGCCTCCCTGTTCGGTCCGGATCCCTCCGACGAACCCGTGTCGACCTGGACCGACCTGGCCGCGGCCCAGGGGCTCACCGAACTCGCCAGAGTCACCCTGATCCGCCGCCTGGACGACCTCGCCATGAACCAGAGCCTGCTGCTGCGGCCCGGGAGCCGCACCGAGATGGATCCCTCCCCGCTGCACTCCCTGGCCTTCGACTTCGAGCACCTGGGCGATGCGGAGCAGGCGCTGCGCGCCCAGCGCCTGTACACCGGGCTGCAGGAGACGGCCTGGGACCGGGTCTCGGCCCAGCGGGACCTGGCCCGTCTGGAGCGCGAGACGGGCCTGCTCCTCCCGGCCGCGCGGACCCTGTCCGCACTCCGCTCCACCCTGGACGCTCCGGGCGACGACTCCCTCGCGCACTGGCAGGCGGTGAACCTCGGCCGGTTCATCGTCCAGGAGCACTACGCGCTGGCCCGCGCCCTCGCCGACGCGGACCTCGCCGCGGATGCCCGCGCGGTCCTGGCGGGCGGTGACGCGATACGCGGCGAGCTGCGGGGAGCGGCCGTCAAGGGGCTGGACGAGCTTGCCGCGGAGGTGGTGGAGCGGATCGGGGACGTCAGCTGACCAGCGTCACGGGTGCCGGGGCACGGTCGGGCAGGAAGCCGTGGGCGCGGCGGGCGAGGAACGGGGCCTTGTAGCGGTCGACCTCCCGGTGCCAGTGCAGGATGCCCGCCAGCCAGTTCTGCAGGTCGGCCACGTAGTCCGCCATGGCCTCGCGCGCCTCGGCCGACAGAGCGAAGTCGACGTACAGGACGGGCAGTTCGTGGCTGATGATGTGCTCGAACTGCTGCATGCGCTGGGTCATCAGATCGTGGACGATGCCGAGCGCGGCCGGATAGTCGCAGCCGAAGAAGTTCTGCACGACCAGGATCGCGTTGTGCAGCTCCCCTTCGTACTCGATCTCCTTCTGGTACGAGAAGACGTCGTTGGTCAGGCACGCGTAGTCCATGGCGGCCTTCTCCAGCGCCTGGACGGGGCCGGTGCGGTAGATCTCCGGCGGGATCGCGGGGCCCTGGCGGCTGCGGGACAGGCCGAGGGTGAGGTCGGAGCCGAAGGTGTCGCGGCGCATCTCCAGGTAGTCGACCGGGTCGGGGATTCGGTTCTGCAGCTGGTTGGACAGCTCCCACACCCAGCTCTCGGTCATCTTGTCGACGGAGTCGCGCAGGTCGCGCCGCTGGTCGGGGGTCAGGCCGGCGGTGGTGCGGGCCCAGAGGTCGGTCAGGCCGCGTTCCATGCCGGTGACCGGGACGACGGTCGTCTCCTCGCCGTCGCAGGGCATGCACGTGGACAGGCGGGCGGTGGCCAGCCGGGCGGCTGCCAGGTCGCGGCGGGCACCGAAGACCAGTGGGTAGTAGTCGTCGGCGTAGGTGCCCCAAGCCAGCCAGTGGGCGCTGAGGTCCAGGGCCTCAGGGGTGGCGTCCGGGTCGATTCCGGCCGAGCACAGCGCGAGGTCGTAGGCGGCGAGCTTGTCCTCGTCCCAGACGCCCTCCTCCAGCATGCCCATGCGGTGCATCCAGGCGGTCAGGCGGGGGCGGCACGCCTCCAGGTGCGGGCTCAGCTCGACCTCGTAGGGCAGGTGGAAGTCGGGCAGCAGTGACGGGCCGACCTTCTGGAAGGGCACGTGCGCGTAGGCCCGGAGGCGTTCCACGGCGGCCGTGGCGAGCAGCGCGCCGATGTCGGCGGCGGAGGTGCCGGGACCGGTCAGCTTCTGCCAGGGTGCGAGGGAGGTGGCGCCCTTGTTCATGTAGCGGCTGGAGCGCAGGTGCCACTCGTGGCCGCCGGACTGCCAGTCCTGAAGTCCCTTGGTGTAGGCGGCGACCGCGGCAACCTCGTCGGGCCTGAGCCCCTTCTCCAGGGCGACGGCGGGCGCTTCGGTGAGCGCGGTGTGCTCGAACTGGTGCAGGCGCGAGGTGAGGATGTCGTTGACGGTCTCGGCGGCCTCCTGGGTGGTGCAGCCGAAGAACGTCTCCAGCACGAGCACGCCGTTGCTGTTCTCGCCCTCGTCCTCGACCTCCCGCTGGTAGGAGAAGAGGTCGTTGCGCAGGTGGACCGCGTCGGAGAACGTCTCCATGAGCACCCTGAGCGGCCGGGTGCCGGAGACGGCGGCGGGCACCTCCGCGGTCGCGTACTCCACGAGCCCCGACGACCAGGGGGCGCCGCCCACCTTGCGGCGCATCTCGATGTACTCGACCGGGTTGGCGATCCGCCCCTCGTTCATGTTGGACAGCTCCCACATGGACTCGTTCAGCAGGTGCTCGGTGGCGACGGAGAAGCGCCGGCGCCAGTCGACGGACATCGACGGCACCGTGCGCCTCCACAGGTCGGCGAGTCCCGCCTCGACCGGGTTCTCCGGCTCCGGCATGGGGGTGGCCGGGTCCAGCGGCATGAACAGGGGCAGGCGGTCCAGGTGGGCCTTTCCGGCGGCGCGGTCCTGGGTGCGCTTGTACATGTCGAGGAAGTGGTCGTCGAAGAAGAACACCCAGACGTACCAGTCGGTGATCAGCGACAGGGCCGGTCCGTCGCAGTCGGGGTGGGTGTAGGCACACAGGAGCCCGTAGTCGTGCGCCTCCAGATCGGCCTGCTCCCAGACCCCGGAGCCCTCCAGCATGCCCATCTCGCGCGCCCACGCCGTCGAGTGGGCACGCGCCACGTCGACATGCGGGTTGAGCCGCGCGGGATACGGCATGTAGAAGTGCGGGAGTTCGAACGGCTGCGTCATGGCGGGGCCCTACCCGGGGGCCGAAAGGGCCATCCGTCGCGCGGCCGATGATCACACCATCGCGTGAACCGCCGTCGAAACGGGGACCTTTCACGGGTTCCTGTGGCGTCGGCGTGGCCCGTCCGGACCCTTGCCGAGCCCCCGCGCGCGGGTCACGGTAGGCGCATGACCTCCTTCGTGTTGCCCCATGAGGTGCACGGCGACGGCGCCCACAAGGTGTTCGCCGTGCACGGCTGGTTCGCCGACCGGTCCGCCTACGCGGCCGTCCTGCCGGATCTCGACCGGACCGCCTTCACCTACGCGCTGGTCGATCTGCGCGGCTACGGAGCGGCCCGGGACGCCGTGGGCTCCTATACGACGACCGAGGCGGCCGTGGACCTGGTGGAGCTGGCCGACCGGCTGGGCTGGGAGCGGTTCTCGGTGGTCGGGCACTCGATGGGCGGCGCGGTGGCGCAGCGGCTGCTGTCGGTCGCACCGCACCGGCTGCGGCGGATCGTCGGGGTCTCCCCCGTGCCCGCCTCGGGGCTGCCGCTGCCCGGCGAGCAGGGCGTGCTGTTCGCGGACGCGGCGCACAGGCCGGAGAACCGGCGCGCGATCATCGACTTCACCACCGGGAGCCGTCGTCCCGCGGCCTGGCTCGACCGGATGGTGGACCTCTCCCTGGAGCGCAGCGACGCGAAGGCGTTCCGGGCCTGGCTCGACTCCTGGGCGGGCGACGACTTCCGCGCCGACGTCGAGGGCAGCGAAGTGCCCGCACTGGCCGTGGCCGGCGAACTCGATCCGGCGCTGTCGCCCGAGCTGATGCGCGAGACGTGGATGTCCTGGTACCCGCGTGCCGAACTCGTGGGGCTTCCCTGCGCCGGGCACTACGCCATGGACGAGACTCCGCTGGAGCTGATCCGCACGGTGGAGGACTTTCTGCGGGCGGACGCGGGCGAGCCGGCGTGAGCGTACGGGAGGCCCCGCCGGTGCCCGACGTCTTCGACCCGCGCCGGTACGCCGCCGGTGTGCCGTACGCCGACTACCGCGTCCTGCGCGACCACCATCCCGTGGCCTGGCAGGACGAGCCGGAGGTGCTGGGCTGGCCGGCCGGTCCCGGGTTCTGGGCGGTGACCCGGCACGCCGACGTGGTCCGCGTGCTCAAGGACTCGGCGACGTACTCCTCGTACATCGGCGCGACCCAGATCCGTGACCCCGACCCGGACGACCTTCCGTTCATCCGGCGCATGATGCTCAATCAGGATCCGCCGCAGCACGGCCGGCTGCGGCGGCTGGTGAGCCGGGCGTTCACTCCGGGGCGCGTCGACCGGTTCACGGCGGTCGCGCGCGAGCGGGCACGGACCCTGCTCGACCGGGCCCTGGACGAAGCCCGGTCGGGCGACGGCACGGTCGACCTGGTCGCCACTGTCACCGACGATTACGCCCTGCTCAACCTGGCGGATCTGCTGGGGGTTCCGGAGAGCGACCGGCGGCAGCTGCTGCACTGGACGCAGCGGGTCATCGGCTACCAGGATCCGGACGAGGCGGGTCCCCCGGTGCTGGACGAGGTGGGCAAGCCGGTCAATCCGCGTTCGCCGGCGATGCTGCGGGACATGTTCGCCTACGCCGGACAGTTGGCTGTATACAAACGACGGTATCCCGCCGACGACATCATGACGACACTGGCTCATGACCCCGAACTCGTCGACGCCGAACTGGAGATGTTCTTCTTCCTGCTCACGGTGGCGGGCAACGACACGGTGCGCAGCGCGGCCCCCGGCGGACTGCTGGCCCTGGCCGAGCATCCGGAGGCGTACGAGCTGCTGCGCGCCGGGAAAGTCGGCATACCGTCCGCGGTGGACGAGTTGCTGCGCTGGCATCCTCCGGTCCTGAGCTTCCGCAGGACGGCCGCGCAGGACACCGACCTGGCCGGCCGCCGGATCCGGGCGGGCGACAAGGTCGTGGTGTTCCACGCCTCGGCCAACCGCGACGAGCGGGTCTTCACCGGGCCCGACCGGCTGGACCTCGCCCGCACACCCAACCCGCACGTGTCCTTCGGGGACGGCCCGCATATGTGCCTGGGCGCTCACTTCGCCCGGCTGCAACTGCGGCTGCTCTACGAGGAGGTGCTGCGCACACTGCCCGGCCTGCGACCCGCAGGGCCCGCCGGACGTCTGGTGTCCAACTTCATCAACGGCCTCAAGTCGCTTCCCGTGCACGTCACTTGAGGGCGTTCACCTGGATCAGCGCGTGCGTGCCGCCGGTGCGCCAGCGCCGCCCCTCGGCCGCGACCAGCGCGGCCTCGGTGGCCGGGGTCAGGCCGGTGATCACGTCGGACTTCAGGGTGCGCAGGGCGGCGACCGGGCCGGGGAAGTAGGCGGTCACCTCCCGGAAGGGCGTGGTGGGCGGCCACAGCCGGTCGCCCACCAGACGGCGGTAGTTGAGGTCGCCCTTGAAGATGGTCAGGGTGGCCGAGGCGAACTCGGCACGCAGGTCGTCCGGCTGGTCGGCGTACGGCAGCGGGGCGCAGGAGAAGGGGTGGGCCCGCACCGTGAGACGGCCGTCGGCCATGGCCGACCAGAGCGTGCGCCCGTACCCGGCGGCAGCGCCCGGTGCAGCGACGAGGCGCTGCAGCGCGTCGACCACGTCGGCGGTCGTGGCGTCGGAGACGTAGTAGGGGTACGGCTTGACGTGCAGGACCGCCCGGCCGATCCGGCCCTCGGCGAGGAGATGGGCGATCAGGAGCAGGTCGGGGACGAGTTCGCGGCCCGCGTTGTCCGCGACCAGCACGAGCGTGCCCGTGCCGGAGGGCGGCAGCAGCGACCACAGGGTCTCGCTGTCGTCGGCGACCAGAGCGGGGACCGGTTCCGCGGCCTCGGCGCCCACCGCGGACAGCCGGAAGCCGAGGTCGGCGCGGTTGCCCCACAGCGAGCCGTGCAGCAGGGCGCGGGCCCGCTCCGGCTCCGGACGGCCCTGGAGCGCGTCGAGCGCCCCGAGTTCCTCGTCGGTCTCCGGCGCGTCGAGTTCGGCACGCTTGAAGGGGCGGAACGGGTCGACGCCCTGCCAGGCACCCGGCCCGAACCAGCCGACGGCATCGAGCAGCCGGCGGTAGAAGTGGCTCTCCGACCACAGCCACGGCGCGTCGAACCAGGACCGGCCGACCTGGTCGTCCAGCCCCCAGGCGCGCCACCGGTCCAGGTCGCCGGCATCCTCGGGCAACGGCTCGATCACCCCTTCGGTGCAGCTCTTCAGCAACTCGTCGAGCGCGTGGTGCTGCCCGGGGCCGTACGGGAAGGCGTCCCGCACCTGCCGGATGATCGCGGGGTGCCGCTCGGCCAGCACACTGTGCGGGAACGAGCCGGGTTCGTCGCCGAGGATGACCGGTGCCGTGGAGGTGTCGGGCATGGGCGTCACCGTACCGTGCGGGTCAGCCGGTTCTGACCTCCCGTTCCAGCTGCGTGGCGAGGGTCAGATAGCGGGGGCGGCGGTGCACCGGCACCAGACCCCGGACCATCAGGTGCCACATCTCGGCCACCCTGCGGGGCAGCCGTCCGACCGGTTCGAGGGAGCGGCCGGCGACCCGGGTCCCGACGAAGAAGCACACCAAGGAGTGGGCGACGACCCCGACGTCGATCTCGGCGTGCACATCCGCCTCCTTGACGGCACCGCTGAACTTGCGGGTGGCGAACTCCAGCCACTCGGTGAAGGGATGCCTGAGCGGTGGCCGTACCGGGACGTCCGCGGTGGCGAGGCGGAGTCCGGCGCGCGGCACCGGATCCTCCACGGCCAGTCGGGCGACGGCGAACGTGGCGCGCATCAGGGCCTCCAGCGAGGAGTAGCCCCTGCCTTCGACCTCGGCCACCACCTGCTGCGCGGACCTGGCCTGGATCTCCAGGATGGCGTGGGCCAGGTCCTCCTTCGCGGCGAAGTGGAAGTACAACGCCCCCTTGGTGACCTGCGCGTGACCCACGATGTCGCTCAAACTGGTGGATTCGTAGCCCTGTCGGTCGAACAGATCGGCGGCGGCAGTGATGATCGTCGCCCGGGTCTGCTCAGCGCGTAATTGCCTCGCCATCGACTGACCCCTCCTCGCAGCTCTAACGAACGGGACACGCGGTTTGTTTTGACTCCACGCATACGATAACTCACCGACGGCCAAAGGGAGTCAGCCGGTCGGACTTCCCTGTCCGCCAGCTGTCCCTCACCGGTACGACATCAGGCCCAGGCGTAACACTCCGCAAACGGACGGCCCCTGAACGCACTCCTCCCACTGCTCCTGCATGTTTCCGGAAGCCAAGGGGTGGCGCTGGCCTCGCCTTTGACATCCGCCACAGGGGGCGCCCGGCCCGCACTCCGGTCCGGCCTCGAAGGGGGCCGCCAAAACCGTCTGACCGGTCTGAGTCGTGCGCCGAACCGTGCCGGGGACGCCGGGGAGGGTGAACGGAGCCGAGATGTGGCCCGTACTGGACTCAGCAGACCCCGTTCCCGCGCCTGCCGAGGAGACGTCCCGGATGACTCGGATGACCGCCCGCCTGAGCGTCACGGCGGCCGCCGCTACGGCCCCGCTCCTGCTCCTGCCGTGGGCGGCGGGGTCTGCCCAGGCGCACGGTGCCCCCACGGACCCGGTCAGCCGGGTGTACGCCTGCTCACCCTCGGGCGGCAGCGCGAACCGGTCGGCGGCCTGCCGGGCGGCGATCAGCGCGAACGGCGCCCCGTTCACCGCATGGGACAACCTGCGCGTGGCGGGGGTCAACGGCCGGGACCGACAGGTGATTCCGGACGGCAGGCTGTGCAGCGGGAACCTGCCCGCCTATCGGGGCCTCGATCTGGCCCGGCGGGACTGGCCGGCGACCCGGCTGACCGCGGGCGGCAGACTGACGATGACGTACGCCTCGACGATCGCGCACACGGGCACGTTCAGGCTGTACCTCACCAAGCCCGGCTACGACCCGGCGAAGCCGCTGAAGTGGGCCGACCTGCCGACGCGCCCCTTCGCCGAGGTCACGGACCCGCCGCTGACGAACGGGGCGTACCACATCCGGGCGACGCTGCCGAAGGACCGGACGGGCCGTCAGATGCTGTACACGATCTGGCAGAACAGCAGTACGCCGGACACGTACTACTCGTGTTCCGACGTGGTGTTCTCGGGGGCGAGCGCGGGAGCTGGGTCAGGGTCGGCCAAGGCCACGGAGACTTCCGCCGCTTCGAAGGCACCGACGAGCCCGCGTCCCGTACCGACGAAGAGCGCGCAGCCCGCGTCCGGAACGCCGACTCCCGCTGAGAAGAAGGGGACTTCCGCCGGCACGAGCAGCGACAGCGCGCCGGTGGCCGAGGCGACCCGCTCGGACGCGGGCCCCTCGGCGCCGTTGCTGGCGGGCGGCGCCGCCGCGGTGCTGGTGCTCACCGGGAGCGCCGCCCTGGTTCTGCGTCTACGGCGACGCTGAACCTTCCTGCTACGAGGGTCAGTTGACGTAGACCCGGGCGCCCGCGTCGGTGACGGGGGCGTACTTGGCGGTGAAGTAGCCGTTCGCGAAGCACAGCGACGAACCGGAGCTCTTGGTGAACTGCTGGTTGGTGAAGGCGATGCTGCTGTCGCTGTTGTCGGCCTTACCGGTCAGGCTGGGCGCCTGGTAGACGCAGGTGATGGTGCCCAGCAGGGTGCGCAGCTTGACCGTGGTCTGGATGGTGGAGCCGCTGGCCGGCGTGACGGTGAGGGTGCCGTCGGAGGCGACCGTCGCGGTGTAGGGCAGGTTGTCGACCGTGATGCTGCTGACGCCGAGCACACCGGTGACGTTGCTGGTGCAGCTGCTGCTGTCGAAGGTGTGCCCGGTGACCGATTCGGTGGCCGTACCGGGTGCGGTCGGGTTGCCCGTGACTGCGGCGGTGAACTGCGACGACGTGCAGGTGACCCCGCTGGTGCCGGTCGCGCTGGAGTAGAGCGTCGCGGTCGTGCCGCTGGCCAGCGGCGCGGTCAGGGTGTCGCCGACCGCGGCGGCGGGGCCGCCGGCGCTGCCCGTGGTGAGGACGGCACTGCCGTCCGCGGAGGCGGGGACGGCCGCGGCCAGGGTGAGCGCG
>NZ_MCGQ01000030.1 GCF_002242805.1 Streptomyces diastatochromogenes
GCCACCGCGCGCGGTGGCCGAGGCGATGCTGCACCGGCGGCGCTTCGCGACCGAGGGCGAACTGCACGCCATGGGGCTGCCCGTGGTGGGCGAGCCGGTGGGTGACGGCCCAAGAGTTCATCCCGGCGTGTGGCGCGAGCTGATCGGCTCCCTGCGTGCCGAGATCGACCAGTGGCGCGACGATCACCCGCTGGAGTCCGGGATGCCCGTGGAGGCGGTACGGCGACGGCTGCGGCTGCCCACCGCCGGTGTCGTGGAACGCCTTGCCGGTGCCGCGTCGCTGCCGGTGGTGGAGGGGCGGGTGTGCTCGCCGGGCAGCCGTGCGCTGCTTCCCGAACCCGTCGAGGCGGCGGTGGCCGCACTGGCCGCCGAGCTGCGCGCCGCCCCGTTCGCGGCGCCGGACGCCGCGAGGATGGCGGAGCTGCGGCTCGGGGCCAAGGAGCTGGCCGCCGCGGTGCGTGCCGGCCGCCTGCTGAAGGTGGCCGACGGTGTCTTCCTGCTGCCCGACGGCGACAGGCGGGCCGCCGAAGTGCTCGGAGAACTGCCCCAGCCGTTCACCCTCAGCCAGGCGCGGCAGGCGCTGCGCACCACCAGGCGGGTCGCAGTGCCGCTGCTGGAGCTGCTGGACCGCCGGGGTGTCACCGAGCGGCTTCCGGACAGCACCCGTCGGGTGCGTACGGCACCGGCCTGATCGGTGCCCGACATGCCCCGCGCAGGCCCCGGCGTTACGTTGGCTGCGACAGCGCAAGGGCACGAGGCGGGAGATCGCCATGGGCCTGTGGCAGTGGATCGACGGCTGGCCGGTGTACCGGCAGCTCACCGGTGACGATGCGCTCGGCAGGGGAAGCGCGGCACGCTCGCGCGGCACCGAGCGGCTGTCCGCCCGTACCGAGCGGGCCGACCGGGTCGTACGGTCCGTGTGCCCCTACTGCGCCGTGGGCTGCGGTCAGAAGGTCTACGTCAAGGACGAGAAGGTCATCCAGATCGAGGGCGACCCGGACTCACCGATCTCACGCGGCCGGCTGTGCCCGAAGGGCGCGGCCAGCAAGCAGCTGGTGACCGGCCCGGGCCGGATCAGCGCCGTCCTGCACCGGCCTCCGCACGGCACGGGGTGGGAGCGGATCCCGCTCGACCGGGCGATGGACATGATCGCCGACCGGGTCGTCGCGACCCGTCGGCAGACCTGGCAGGACACACATCACGGTGTGCCCGTCCGGCGCACGCTCGGCATCGCCTCGCTCGGCGGCGCGACGCTGGACAACGAAGAGAACTACCTGATGAAGAAGCTCTACACGGCGCTGGGCGCGATCCAGATCGAGAACCAGGCGCGGATTTGACACTCCGCCACGGTTCCCGGTCTGGGAACCTCGTTCGGCCGTGGCGGAGCCACGACGTTCCAGCAGGATCTGGCCCAGGCCGACTGCATCGTCATCCAGGGCTCGAACATGGCCGAGTGCCATCCGGTCGGATTCCAGTGGGTGGTGGAGGCCAGGGAACGGGGTGCCACGATCATCCATGTCGACCCCCGCTTCACCCGCACCAGCGCCCTGGCAGACGTCCACGTGCCACTGCGGGCCGGGACGGACATCGCCTTCCTCGGCGCACTGATCAACCATGTGCTGAGCAACGACAAGGACTTCCGCGAGTACGTGGTCGCCTACACCAACGCGCCCGCCATCCTGCGCGAGGACTTCGCCGACACCGAGGACCTGGACGGGCTGTTCTCCGGCTTCGACCCGGACAGCCACCACTACGAGACGACCAGCTGGATGTACGAGGGCGCGCGGGCCTCGGCCGCGGCCGGTGACCGGGACCGGTGGCCCGCATCGGGCGACGAGGGCGGACCGGGCGCGGCGGACCGGCAGCACGGAGGCGGGGAGCTGCGCGAGACCGGCCGCGCGCACTCGTACGGCGCGGGCGGCCCCGCCCTGAGCGGGAAGCCGGCCATGGACCCGACCCTGCGACACCCCCGCTGCGTGTACCAGGTACTCAAGCGGCACTTCGCGCGCTACACGCCGGAGCTGGTCGAGGACGTCTGCGGTGTCCCCCGTGAGCTGTTCACCCGGGTGGCCGACGCGATCACCGCCAACTCCGGACGCGAGCGGACCACGGCGCTGTGCTACTCCGTCGGCTGGACCCAGCACACCGTGGGGGTGCAGTACATCCGTACCGCGGCCATCCTGCAGGCGCTGCTGGGCAACATCGGGCGGCCGGGAGGCGGCATCCTGGCCCTGCGCGGACACGCCAGCATCCAGGGCTCCACGGACGTCCCCACGCTGTACGACCTGCTGCCCGGCTACATCCCCATGCCGCACGCCCACCAGCACCAGGACCTCGACGCGTTCGTGGCCGCGGACGCGGGCACGACCGGTTTCTGGGGCAACATGCGCGCGTACGTGGTGAGTCTGCTCAAGGCCTGGTGGGGGGAGGCGGCCGACGAGGAGAACGACTACCGCTTCGACTGGCTGCCCCGTCTGACCGGCGACCACGGCACCTACCGGACGGTGCTGAACCAGCTCTCGGGCGAGTGCAAGGGGTACTTCCTCGTCGGGGAGAACCCGGCGGTCGGGTCGGCCAACAGCAAGCTGCAGCGCCTCGGCCTGGCGAACCTGGACTGGCTGGTGGTGCGGGACCTGCGGCTGATCGAGAGCGCGACCTTCTGGCAGGACGGGCCGGAGATCGAGACCGGTGAGCTGCGCACCGAGGAGATCCCGACGGAGGTGTTCTTCCTGCCGGCCGCGGCACACACGGAGAAGGACGGCAGCTTCACCAACACCCAGCGGCTGCTGCAGTGGCACCACGCGGCGGTCGAACCGCCGGGGGACGCCCGCAGCGACCTGTGGTTCTACCACCACCTCGGACGGATCATCAGGGAGAAGCTCGCCGGATCCACCGATCCGCGCGACCGCCCGCTGCTCGACCTCACCTGGGACTACCCGACGTCGGGCCCGCTGGCCGAACCGAGCGCCGACGCTGTGCTCGCCGAGATCAACGGGCACGGGCAGGACGGGCAGCCGCTGTCCTCGTTCACCCAGCTGCGGGACGACGGCTCCACCTCCTGCGGGGTCTGGATCTACTGCGGGGTCCGCGCCGACGGGCACAACCGCGCGGCGAACCGCCGGCCGCGCGACGAACAGAGCCGGGTCGCCCCCGACTGGGGCTGGGCCTGGCCGGCCAACCGCCGCATCCTCTACAACCGGGCGTCCGCCGACCCCGAGGGCAGGCCGTGGAGCGAGCGCAAGCGGTACGTGTGGTGGGACGCCGAGCAGGGCCGGTGGACCGGGGAGGACGTCCCCGACTGCGAGGCCGACAAGCCGCCCGACTACCGGCCGCCGCCGGGCGCCAGAGCCCAGGACGCCTTGGCCGGCACCGACCCGTTCATCATGCAGAGCGACGGCCGCGCCTGGCTCTTCGCCCCAGCCGGGCTGGCCGACGGCCCGCTGCCCGCGCACTACGAGCCGTACGAGTCGCCGGTGGACAACCCGCTCTACGGACAGCAGACGAACCCGGCGCTGCAGGCCTACGACCATCCGGCCAACCGGTACCACCCGGCCGGGAGCGAGGTGTACCCGTACGCGTTCACCACCTACCGGCTCACCGAGCACCACACGGCCGGCGGCATGAGCCGTACGCTGCCCTACCTCTCCGAGCTGCAACCGGAGTTCTTCTGCGAGGTCTCCCCCGAACTCGCGGCCGAGCGCGGCCTGGAGCACCTGGGCTGGGCGACCATCACCACGGCCCGCACGGCGGTCGAGGCGCGCGTGCTGGTGACCGAGCGGATCAGACCGCTGCGGATCCGGGGCCGCACCATCCACCAGGTGGGGCTGCCCTACCACTGGGGTCCGAACGGTCTGTCGAAGGGAGACGCGGCGAACGAGCTGCTGTCCGTCGTCCTCGATCCGAACGTACGCATCCAGGAGTCCAAGGCGGCGACCTGCGACATCCAACCGGGCAGGCGTCCACGGGGCCCGGCGCTGCGGGCCCACGTGGCGGCCTACCGGCGGCGCGCCGGCCTCAACGAGGACGAGGGCACCCCGCCGGGCGCCGGAGAGGGGCAGCGATGACGTCCGACCGCAACAGGCTGTCCGGCCCGCTGGCCGACCCCACCGCGGACGCCGGTTACCCGGACACCCACCCGCCCCGGATGGGCTTCTTCACGGACACCTCCGTCTGCATCGGCTGCAAGGCGTGTCAGGTGGCGTGCAAGGAGTGGAACCTGGTTCCGGCCGAGACCGGGGAACTCGACCTGCTGGGGCAGTCGTTCGACAACACGGGCGCGCTGAGCGCCAACAATTGGCGGCACGTGGCCTTCATCGAGCAGACGGTGACCCCGGACCGGCCGCCGGTCGATCTGGGCATGCCTGCCATCGGGCCGCCGGCCGGGGACGCCTCGGACGCCGGGGACGGCCAGGTGCGCTGGCTGATGTCCAGTGACGTGTGCAAGCACTGCACCCACGCCGCCTGCCTGGACGTCTGCCCGACCGGGTCGTTGTTCCGCACCGAGTTCGGGACCGTGGTGGTGCAGGAGGACATCTGCAACGGCTGCGGATACTGCGTGCCGGCGTGCCCGTACGGCGTGATCGACATCCGCCCGGGCGACGGCCGGGCCTTCAAGTGCACGCTGTGCTACGACCGGTTGGGGGCGGGCCGGGAACCGGCCTGCGCCCAGGCGTGCCCGACCGACTCGATCCAGTTCGGCCCGCTGGAGGAACTGCGCGAGCGGGCCGACCTGCGGGTGACCGAACTGCACGAGCGCGGGGTGGACGAGGCACGGCTGTACGGCCGGGACCCGCAGGACGGCGTCGGCGGTGACGGCGCGTTCTTCCTGCTGCTGGACGAGCCCGAGGTGTACGGGCTGCCGCCGGACCCGGTGGTCACCACCCGTGACCTGCCGTCGATGTGGCGGCACGCGGCGACGGCCGCGGTCGGGGTGGCGGTGAGTGTGGCGCTGTCGTTCCTGGAGCGAGGGGCCTTGGAGAGGAGGAAGCCGTGACGGGCGGCGGTGAGCGGGAGCGGTCCATGGTGCCGCGCGCGGAGTTCCGGTCGTACTACGGCCGGCCGATCCTCAAGCGCCCCACCTGGAAGGTGCCGGACGTGCCGGGATACCTGTTCCTCGGGGGAACCGCCGGTGCATCGGCGACCATGGCCGCGGTGGCCGAGCTGACCGGGCGTCGGGAGCTGGCCGGTGCAGGCCGGTGGGTCGCCGCGGGCGCGTCGGTGGCCGGCGTCGCCGCCCTCGTCCATGACCTCGGCCGTCCCGAGCGCTTCGCACACATGCTGCGCGTCCTCAAGCCCACCTCACCGCTGTCGGTGGGCTCCTGGATCCTCGCGCCGTTCTCCACGCTCGCCACCGCCTCGGCCGCCTCGCAGGCCACCGGAAGGCTCCCCGGACTGGGCCGGTTCGCCGGGTTCGGATCCGGCGTGCTGGGGCCGGCGATGTGCACCTACACAGCGGTGCTGCTCTCCGACACCGCGGTGCCGGCGTGGCACGAGGCGTACCCGGAACTGCCGTACGTGTTCGCGGGCAGCGCGCTGACCGGCGCCGCGGGAGCCGCACTGCTCTGCGCACCCCGCGCGGACCACGGGCCCCCGATCCGCATGGGCCTGCTCGGCACGGCCATGGAACTCGCCGCGCTGCACCGCGTCGAGCGGCGCCTCGGGCTGGTCGGCGAGCCCTACGTCACGGGCCGGCCCGGGAGACTGCTGACCCTGAGCAAAGCGCTGGTCGTGGCCGGAGCCGGGTTGTCGCTCGTCTCGGGGCGGCGGGCGGCTCCGCTTCTGGCCGGTGGGGCGTACCTGGCGGCCGGGCTGTGCACCCGCTTCGGCATCTTCGCAGCGGGGATCGCGTCCGCTCAGGACCCGGTGTACGTGGTGACTCCGCAGCGGCAGGGGCTGGGGGCGGCGGGGCTGCCTTGATCGGTTGCTCGTGTCGCAGGATCGGGACACCGGTACCAGAATCGAACTGCGGAGGTCCTACGAGCCCTGTGCGCCCGCGGCCGACGAAGGTCTGGAAGGAAGTCACGACACATGGTCACCGCCATGCCCAACACCCTGGAAGGCAAGCCCGTCTTCGTCGGCGGCGCATCCCGCAACCTGGGTGCGCTGATCAGCCGTACCCTGTCCGACGCCGGCGCCCGCGTGGCCGTGCACTACAACAGTGAATCGTCCGCGGCCAAGGCACAGTCCGTCGTCGACGAGATCACGGCCAAGGGCGGCGAGGCGTTCTCGCTGCAGGGTGACCTGACACAGCCCGATCAGGTCGAGCGGGTCTTCGACGAGGTGGTGAACCGCTTCGGCTCGCTGCACGCAAGCGTCAACACGGCAGGAATGGTCGTCAAGAAGCCTCTCGTCGACGTCACGCCCGAGGAGTACGACCGCATGTTCGCGGTGAACTCCAAGGCCGCGTTCTTCGTGATGAAGGAGGCGGCCAAGCGGATCGAGGACGGCGGCAAGATCCTCACCGTCGTCACCTCGCTGCTGGCCGGCTACACCGGCCTGTACTCCCTCTACGCCGGCAGCAAGGCACCGGTCGAGGACTTCACCCGTGCCCTGTCCAAGGAACTCTTCGGCCGGAACATCTCCGTCAACACCATCGCTCCCGGGCCGATGGACACCGGCTTCTTCTACCCGGCCGAGACCGACGACTCCGTCGCCTACCTGAAGGCCCAGGCCATGAACGGCGACCTCACCAAGATCGAGTACATCGTCCCCTGGGTGAAGTTCCTGCTCACCGAGGGCTGGTGGGCCAACGGCCAGGTCTTCTTCGTCAACGGGGGCTTCACCACCCGCTGAGCGCAAGGAAGTTCACGCCACGGGGTTGTCGCGCAGCCACGCCAGGACCTGCTGGGCATGCACATCGGGCGGGAAGATCGGGTAGAAGACATGCTCGATCACCCCATCCCGGATGACGAGGGTCAGCCGCTTGAACAGCGTCATCCCGTCGACGTCGAAGGTGGGCAGGCCGAGGGCCGCGGCCAGGTTCAGCCGAGGATCGGAGAGCATCACGAACGGCAGGCGGAGCCGCTCGACGACCTCGCGTTGATAGGCGGTGTCCTGGCTGGACAGGCCGAAGACCCTCCGCGCGCCGGCCGCAAGAAGCTCTTGGTGATGGTCCCGGAAATCGCAGGCTTCGGTGGTGCAGCCCCGTGCTCCGGGGATGGAGTCCCAGCCGTCGGGGAGGTCGACATCCGGGCGGCCCGTGAGCGGGTAGATGTAGACGATCGTGCGGCCGGATCCAAGAGCATCGATCCGGACCGTCTCGCCTGTGGTGTCCACCAGTTCGAGGTGGGGTGCCTTCAGGCCGGGAAGGTGGTCGGCAGCGCCGTCATCCTCCGGGACGGGCAGGTCCGCAGGCAGGTGGTGGAAGTCGGTCATGGTGTGCTCTCCGTCGTCGGGCGCTGGACTGCTGCTGTTGCGATAGGCGGCCTGTCTCAGCTGTCGCATCAGGGTCGCCCGGCGGCTGGTCAGGGCCTCGATCCGCTCGGTCAGCTCGTCAATGGCCTCGCGATAGCCGGCCAGCGACGCCGGACAGTCGTCGGCGTGCCGCTGTCCGGACGCCAGACACTCCAGGAACGGCCGTGTGCGTTCGACCGGGATGCCGAGGCCGGCGAGAGCCCGGATCTCGCGCACCAGACGCACGTCGTCCTCTTCGTAGTCCCGGTAGCCGTTGGCGAGACGGCACGGCGTGATCAACCCGAGCGATTCGTAGTAACGCACCGCTTTGATTGTCACGCCGGCGCGTCTGGCCAGCTCGCCGATCTTCATGCCGCTCATCTCCACGAACGCTAAACCCTGACCTCAAGGGCAAGGTCAAACCGCTCTCCGGAGACTCTCACGGGGTGCCGTGGGCCAGGCCCGCGAGCTAAAGGGCGGCGTTGTCGACGTCGGGCCGCCACTCGTACTTGATCGTCACGTCCCGATCGCGGATCGTCTCCAACTCCCGCCCTGTGGAATCCACTTGGCCATGACAGCTTGCTTCCGTCCCCGCTGCCGCCGAGACTGTGATCGGCTACCAACGGGATGGTCCCAGTGAGCATGGGGGTGCTTGCCATGCCGGCAGTGGATGTGTCGAGGATCGATCGTCGCGTGCGGGCCGAGGTGGAACGGAGGGGTCTGTTCCTCGTCTCACCTGACCCGGAGCCCGGCATGCGGGATGCCTTCGTCTTCGTGTGCACTGACCCGGACCCCGGAGACTGCGGCTTCACCAGGGTGGGGCATGTGTCCACAGCGACGGGGTTCAACCACGTTGTCTACGCGATGGACGGTCGCAAGACCTCGGCGGCGGTGTCGCTCTCCCAGATCCGGGGCCTTTTCCCGACTTGGGAAGACGGGATCAGGGTTGTGCTCTCCGCGTTCGATCAGTGTCGCTGAGACGGGCTCCATGCCACCGGCTGTCCTGGTCCTCATGCACGGACAGCCGTCTCGGTGATCGCCAACGCCGCCGCCATGATGCCCAGTTGGGGATTCACCTGCGGGCAGCTCGGGAGCACGGAGGCATCCGCGAGCAGTACTCCGTGTACTCCGCGGAGCCTGCCCCACGGGTCGGCCGGGAAGCGGTGCGGGTCCGCGCCTGCGGCGACCGTGCCGGTGGGGTGGTAGGCCGACAGGTGGAGGTGGCGTGCGCTCGTGCCGGCCAGGGCGGCGTCCAGTTCCGTGAGGCTGCGTACGCGGGGTGTACGGGGGATGCCGGTGAGCACTTCCTCGGCACCGGCGGCGAACAGCAGCTCGCCCATGGCGCGCACGGCCCGTAGCAAGCGTCCTGCGTCGCGGGGGTCCAGGTCGTAGCGGATCAGCGTGCGGTCGCGGCCGAGGACGCGACCGGAGGGGCGGTCGGCGATCATCGCGCCGAGCGTGGCGAGTCGGTCGGCGGTCTCCAGTTCGCGGCGCAGCTCGGTGCCCAGTCCGGGGAGGATGAAGGAGCCCATGCCGGGCGGGGTGGCGGTGGCCTCGATGAGGACGCCTTGCGCGTGGTGCTCTTCGACGCCGACGCTCTGCAGCACGCCTTCCCAGGCGGTGACCGGTTCGGCGAAGCGTCCGGCGAGGCTCGTGGCCGGGTGGACGCTGAGATTGCGGCCGAGGCGGGGGTGCCTGCCGAGGCCGGAGCGGCGGAGGAGCGGCGGGGACTGCAGCGCGCCCGCCGCGACGACGACCAGGGGCGCGAGGATCTCGAACCCGCCGCCCTCCCCGCGGCGTACCCGCACCCCTGCCGCGCGCGGGCCCCCGGGCCGGTCCGTGTCGACGAGGATGCGCTCGACCCGCGCTCCGGTGACGATACGGGCCCCCGCGGCGCAGGCCTCGGGCAGCACGGAGAGCTGCACGCTCTGTTTCGCGCCGGTCGGACATCCCACCACGCACTGGCAGGAGCCCTGACAGCCGGGCGCGTTGCGGCGCAGGGGCGCGGCCCGCCAGCCCAGCTCACGCGCGCCCTTGAGCGCGATACGGCCGTTGTTGCCGAGGACGTCGACGGGCTGGGTGGCCACCCGCAGGGTGCGCTCGGCTTCGTCCAGATGCCGGTCGAAGCCGTCGGCGGGCGCGAATCCGAAGTCCTTGCTCCAGCGCGTCAGGACGTGGCCCGGAGTGCGGTAGCAGGTGCCGGAGTTGACGACCGTGGTGCCGCCGACCGCTCGGCCCGTCGGCAGCAGCAGCGGTGGGTTGCCGACGGCGACGGTCGCTCCGCCGTCCCGGTAGAGGTCGGTGAACCGGTCCAGGGGCGTGCGCCGGCCGAACGACTCGGTGGAGTGGTGCTGTCCCTCTTCGAGGACGACGATGTCGAGCCCGGCTCGGGCCAGGGTCCGTGCGGCGATCGCCCCGCCCGCGCCCGAGCCGATGACCACGGCGTCGGCGGTGGAGCGGGCGGGCCAGGCGGGCGCGGGTGTCAGGTCGAGCGGCGGGTCCTGACGCGTGAGGCCGCGCGGTGCGGGACCGTCCTGGAGCATCCGCTCTGTTCCGGCCGCCAGCAGGACGGGCACCTTGAGTACGTCCAGGAGCGGGAGAAGGGCGGGCCGTGCGGCCAGTTCGCCCAGTACGGAGTCCCGTTCGGGTGCGGTGAGTGCGCTCAGGGTGCGTCCCGTGCGCGCCATGGCATAGGCGTCCACGGCGCGTGCCGCGGCCCGTAGGCCGGCCCGGGCGGCCAGCGGCATGGTGGCGAGGAGCGTCTCCAGTCTGGCGGGGACGTGCCGGGGCCAGTCCGCTGTGCCGTCGTCGGCGATGAGGGCGGACGTGAGGCCGGTGAGCGTCATCGTGTCCCCACCTCCGCGTGGGCCGTGCCCTCCAGCGTCCACTCGGCCTCGGTGCGCCAGCCACCGAACCACCACCGCTCCAGCAGGACGTGCGCGTCGGCGCGTTCGCTGTTGTGGCACGTCGCGTGTTGGCCGTCGGGGTCGGTGTAGTCGAGGGCGAGGGTACGGTCCGCCGGCTGGGTGACCTCCACGCGGATCCGGCGCAGGCCGGCGCGGCCGGTGACCGTCCAGGTGGGCAGGGCGATACCGGCGCGGAAACGCCCCGCTCCGGCCCAGCCGGCGGCCGACCGCTCGGGGCGGCGCGGCCAGGTGCGCCCCTGCCGCCGCAGCCGGAGGAAGGCCAAGGGAGGAAGCCTGCGCAGGCCCGGGCGCATGGATACGGCGGCAACGATCTCCAGGACGTCTCCGCCGCCGAGGTCGGCGTGCAGCCAGGCCCAGCGGCGGGCGTTGCCATGGCCGTAGATCCGGGCGGACGCGCCGGGGGCCGCGGTGAGCGTCAGCGTGGTGTCGTCATGGGTGAAGGTGCCGTCGTAGCCGGCCCGGGCCGCGGGGAGCATCTGGGCGGCGGGAAGCAGGGGCCGGCGCCAGGACCAGCGGGGGAAAGTGAACAGCGGCTCGTCCGTGGGGCGTTCGGTCAGGTCCCAGCGCAGGGCGCCGCCCTCGGCCGCTCCGGACAGGCGTCCGGGGCGGACCACGACCCCGTCGGCGGTGAAGCCGGACCCTTCAGGAGTCCACTTGGCCGGGCCGAAGCGGGCGTGCCGCACGGGGCCGTTCTTGGGGAAGACCGCGGCCCAGCCTTGCGCGTACGGCTCGGATCCGTCGGACGGCGCGGTCAGTTCGTGGTGCAGCCACAGTCCGCTGCCGGTGACCGGGTCGGTGACGGTGGTGTACCAGACCTCGGTACGGCCCGGCTCGCCGCGCCAGCGGGGCGCGAGGAACGCGTCGGGATCCACCTGCCGGGGGAAGCGGAAACTGGCCAGAAAAGGGAGGAGTTGCGTGCCGAGGGGGAAACGGAGGGTGCCGGTGCCGATCCGCACGCCGTCCTCCTGGAGGGTGTACGGCAGCACGGTCATCGAGGCCACGGGCCTGCGCGGGGTGACGGACTTCCAGCCGTCGAGGGTGATGCGGCGGCCGTCGGCGGTGAAGGTGATGCGGTAGCGGATACGGCGTCGCGCGAGCGGCGAGATCTCCAACTCGCCCTCGGCGTGCGCGTCGTCGGCCCAGCCCGCGATCCGTATCCGGCCGGTGGCACGGGACTCGGTCGTACCGAGGAGGTGCAGACGGCCATCCGACGAGACCGTCAGATCCAGGCGAACCCGGCGGGTGCGGTCCTCGTCGTCGAGCCGCAGCGTGCCGAGCATCGTCTCGCGAAAGACGGTGCCACGCGCGGGCGAGCCGGTGTTCGTGGCCGCGCTTGAGGTGGTCGACCCGCTCATGAGAGGCCCTCCAGCATGATCCGCTCGGTCGCCGTCAGATACTGCTCGGCCGCCCTCCGGGCGCCGGCCTCGTCGCCGCGCTCCACCGCGTCGACCACCGGCTCCAGGCGCCCACGCGCCACCCGGGCGTCCGTGAACGGGCCTCTGAGCGCGGCACGCACCGGCAGATAGGCGTTGAAGAGGGTGTTGGTCAGCAGGACGTAGACGCGGTTGCCGGTGGCGCGGGCCAGGGCCCGGTGGACCTCGATGTCCGCGAGCTGTACGGCGTCGGCGTCCGCCGCGTCCCCCACAGCTGTCAACAGCGCGCGTAGCTCGGCTCGCTGCCGGTCGGTCGCCCGGGCCGCGGCGCGCTCGGCGATCAACGCGCCGATGCTGCGCCGTACTTCGAAGACCTCGCCGATCCAGTCGGGGCTGTGCCGTACGAGCATCGGCAACAGGTCGGCGCCGCCCAGGCGCAGGTAGTCCCGCACGCGGGTGCCGACGCCGTGCCGGGTCTCCAGCAGTCCGGCCTGCATCAGACGGCCGAAGGCGTGCTTGAGGGTGGTGCGGGTGACGCCGTAACCGTCGGCGAGCGTGCGCTCGGGTGGCAGGTAACTGCCCGCTGGATGGCGCCCGGTGAGGATGTCCTCACGCAGACGGCCCTCCAGGACATCGACGATGGTCTCGCGGGGCAGTGCCTCCATGCCGTCCTCCTCAGTGGCTCAGTGGATGAGCCACTCAACCAATACTCGTCCGTGTGAGTCAACGGCCTTGCACGGCCGAACGGGCCTGCTCCGTAAATCACTTGGCCCTCAACCCGACTCGGCGGGATGATCCCCGGTGTCGGTCGGCTGTTCACCCGCCTGCCCGGCCACAACTGTGACCTCGCACTGTGCGTTCTCCCTGCCTGGGAAGGGACTGTGATGACCACTGCCGCGTCCGAGCCGGCCGGCTCCGCGCCCGAGGTACGCACTGCAACAGGGACGCTGCGCGGCTGCGTGGAGAAGGGCCTGGCGGTCTTCCGAGGCATTCCCTTCGCCGAGCCGCCGGTGGACCAGCTCCGTTTCGCCGCACCGCAGCCGGTCACGGCCTGGGACGGCGTACGCACGGCTGTGTCGTACGGCCCGCCGCCTCCGCAGGCAGCTCACTTCGGCATGGACGCGCTGTCACGAAACTCGGTGGGCGCTGACTGGCTGACGGTCAACGTCTGGTCGCCCGAGCCGTACCCGGGAGCCGGGCTTCCGGTGCTGGTGTGGATCCCTGGCGGCGCCTACAGCATCGGCATGTCCTGCCTCCCCGAGTACGACGGGGCCCGCCTCGCACGGGAGGGCGGTGTCGTCGTGGTGACGCTCAACTACCGCGTGGGCATCGAGGGCTTCGCGCACATCGACGGAGCGCCCGCCAACCGGGGACTGCTCGATCAGGTGGCCGCGTTGGAGTGGGTGCGCGACAACATCCGGGGTTTCGGGGGCGACCCGGACCAGGTCACGGTCTTCGGTCAGTCGGCGGGCGGGGGGTCGGTCGCCACGCTGCTGGCGATGCCGCGTGCGGCAGGGCTCTTCCGCCGGGCGATCGCGCAGAGCGTGCAGGGGACGTTCTTCTCGCCGGCGCTCGCTGCCGACATCGCCGCCGCCTGCGCAGCCGAACTCGGACTGCGGCCGACGGTGGCCGACTTGGCGACCGTGGACCCGAACCGGCTGCCCACCGCCGGTGACGCGATCACCGCCAAGTCCGCGTCGTTCGCGGAGCGCTGGGGTCCCATCGCGCACCGGTCGATCCCGTTCTCGCCCGTCGTCGACGGTGACGTCCTGTCCGACACCCCTTGGCAGGCCCTGGCCCGGGGCGCGGGCCGGGACATCGACATCCTCGTCGGACACACCCGTGACGAGCAGCGGCTGTTGACCGCGCTCGACGGCATGCTCGGGCAGGTGACGGAAGAGCAGGCCGAGACCGCTCTGCGGGTCTGCGCCCCCGGCCCGGACGGCGTACGCCGGTACCGTGACGGTTTCCCGGACGCGGGCCCGGACGAGCTGTACGAACTGGTCTGCTCGGACTGGGTGTTCCGCATGCCGAGCCTCCACCTCGCCACCGCGCAGATCACCGGCGGCGGACGAGCCCACCTGTACGAACTGACCTGGTCCGCACCGGGAATGGGGGGTGTCTTCGGCGCCTGCCACGGGCTCGACGTACCTCTCGTGTTCGGCAACCTGGAGAGTGGCCAGCCCGCCGCGCTGATCGGCGAAAGCCCCTCCCCCGCCGCGGAGGAGCTGTCCGCACGCATGCGCACCGCGTGGACAGCCTTCGCCACTCACGGCGACCCCGGCTGGGCCCCGTACGACGCCGAGCAACGCCTCACCCACCTCTTCGACACGCGGCCGGCCGTCACCACCTATCCGGAGGAGACCTCTCGCCTCATCTGGCAGGACCACTCCATTCCTGTGCTGCCGCTGATCGGCCGGTAGCGGCCCACACCGTGGCAGGCGCCACTCACAACGGCTGCCGGGTGTGGGCTTCGGCGAGGGGCTGGAGGACCTCGCAGATGCGGAGTGATATTCGGTCGCCGTCGATCGCGCCCCGCTGATAGACAGGCGTGATGGCGGACGACGACTTCCACGGGTTCCACGCGGGGCAGTCGGGGCTGATCGTGAGGGTCCCGGCGGCGGAGCCTGCTGTGCGAGCGTGGCGCGGCCGGCTCGACCCCTCGGCCCGTGTCGGGGTCCCGGCCCATGTCACGGTGCTCTTCCCGTTTCTCGACGCGAGCCGGATCGACCAGGGTGTCTGCACCGCGATCGGCGAGGTACTCGACCGGCACCAGTCCTTCGAGGTCCGGTTCGAGCGCTGCGGCCGGTTTCCCGGCGTGCTGTATCTCGCACCCGAACCGGACACTCCCTTCAGGCGCCTCACCGAGGCGTTCGTGGCGCGGTGGCCGGAGAACCCGCCGTTCGACGGGCAGTTCGACGACGTCGTCCCGCACCTGACCGTCGCCCAGGGCCAGGACGAGGATGTCCTGGAGAAAGCCGAGGCCGATCTGCTCGGCCGTCTCCCCGTCGTCGCGCACGTCTCGTCGGTCGACTTGCTGGTCCACGACGGAACGCGGTGGCGACAGCGGGGCTCATTCCCGCTGCGGTAGGCCCGGTCGCGGTGTGCGGTCAGCCTGTACGAGTCGGCCGGTCAGGCGCGGCATCTCCAGCGGCGGGTACGCGAGGAGGTCCGCCCAGAAGTCCTCGCCGAACTCGCGGATGCCGGCTTCGGACACGTGCAGCGGAACCCACTCCACCTCACTGGACCCGGTCGCCCGCAGACACTTCTCGTAGACCTCGCGGCGCGGGGCCGTGCTCACGATGCCGATCGGCTGCGGGTCGAGCAGAGCCGTGACCCGCACCCGCGGACCCGTCTCGATCTCCTCACCGGTCCACCCTCGTATCACCCAACAACACCTGGTCAATTGAGCCCGGTTCACCACAGGAACGCCGGCCGGCTTCTTCGGGAGCGGTGTTTCCACTGGGGGGCGGCGCCCGGATGAACTGTCCCGAAAGGTGATAAAATGGACGATTTCTTCAGTTTCTCACTCTGGTTGTGACACGAACCGCCGAGCAAGAGGGTTGTGATGCCGGCATGAGGAATTCTCAGGCGTGTACCGCCCGCCGCATGGCTCTGCTGACGCCCTGCGCGGCGCTGCTGGTCGCGGGATGTGTCCTGCCCGCAGAGCCCGGCCGCATGGCCCTGTCCGATGCGTCAGCCACACCGGCGGCGACGGCCAGCCTCACTCCCTCCGCGCTGAAGCCCATCGATCCGGCCGCCTTCCAGGCCACCGTCGAGCGTGCGGCGAAGAAGCTCATGGTTCCCGGCGCGGTGGTGCTGCTCCGCACCCCGCAGGGGACCTTCCGGGCGACCGTCGGGACCACCGAGTTGGGTGCGGCCGAACCGCCCACCACGGGCGACCACTTCCGGATCGCCTCCAACACCAAGACCATGACCTCGGCGCTGATCCTCCTCCTCGCCCAGGACGGCAGGCTCCGGCTGAGCGACCCGGTGTCCGCCTACGTTCCCGGAGTGCCGGACGGCGAACACATCACCATCGCCGAGCTGCTGAAGATGCGCAGCGGGCTCTACAACTACACCGACGCACCCGAACTCGCGGCCCGCATGGACGCCGAGCCGGGCCAGGCCGTGACGCCGCAGGAGATGCTGGCCATCGCGTTCCGGCACCCGCCGAACTTCGCGCCCGACGCGTCCTACGAGTACAACAACACCAACTACGCGCTGCTGGGCCTCGTCGCCGAGAAGGCGGGCGGCCGCCCGCTGGCCCAGCAGTTGCGGGACCGGCTGTTCGCCCCGCTCGGCCTGGCGGGGACCTCGCTGCCCGGTGCCCACGATCTGTCCCTGCCCGCGCCCTATTCACACGGCTACATGTACGGCGGAACGGCCTACGCGCTGGTCGACCGGCCCTACCCCGCCGACCTGCAGGCGGCGGCCCGGTCCGGAAAGCTCCGGCCGGTGGACTACACCCATCAGAACCCCTCCTACGCCACCGCCGCCGGAGGCGTCATCTCCACCGCGGACGACCTGGCCACCTGGATCCGGGCTCTGGTGACGGGCAAGGTCCTGAGCCCCGCGCCGCAGCAGCAGTGGCTCCACAGCCCGCAAGCCGAGGACCCGGCCGCGCCCGACGGGCAGAAGTACGGGTACGGCATCGCCTACCAGCGCTTCGGCCCCCACGCCTCGATGTACTACCACGGCGGTGAACTCCCCGGCTTCAACTCCTTCATCGGCTACGACCCGGACAACAAGGTCACGCTCGTGATCTGGACGAACCTGACCCTGTCGCCCGACGGCCGGACCACCGCCCAAGCCCTGCTGCCCACCGTCCTCGACCAGGTGTACGCGGGCCTCTGACCGTGCCGACCGGGGGATAACCCCCGGGGGTCATGTGGGGTAGGCCTCGTGTGTATGCGGTGGCTGGCAGGCTTCTTCGGGGTGGCCGGCCGTCACGAGAATTCTGGGCATGACGACTTCCCCTGATACCTCCGTCGCGACCCGGGCCTCCGACGCAGGTGCCGGCAGCGACTTCGCGAGACTGTCGCAGCGCATAACCGAGGCCGGTCTGCTGAAGCGGCGCCCCGGCTACTACACGGTGCGGCTCGGTCTCGTGGGCACGCTGTTCGCCGGGGGCTGGGGAGCGTTCTTCGCTCTCGGCGACAGCTGGTGGCAACTGGCCGTGGCCGCCTTCCTGGCCGTGGTGTTCGGGCAGGTCGCGCTGGTGGCGCACGACCTGGCCCACCGGCAGGTCTTCCGGCGGCGCCGGCACAGCGAGATCGGAGGACGGCTGTTCGGCAACCTCGGTATCGGCATGAGCTACGGCTGGTGGATGAACAAGCACACCCGCCATCACGCCAACCCCAACCATGAGGAACTGGACCCCGATGTCGCCCCGGACATCCTGGTGTGGTCCACCGAACAGGCGCGCGCCAGCAGTGGCGTGGCCCGACTCCTCGGTGGTCACCAGGCGCTGCTGTTCTTCCCGTTGCTGACCCTGGAAGGCTTCAATCTGCACGTCGCGAGCCTGCGGGCGCTGCGCTCGCCGTCCCTGCGGAACCGGCTGCTGGAGGGCGCTCTGCTCCTGCTGCACATCGCGGCTCTGCTCACCGCCCTGTTCCTGGTGCTCTCACCGGGCAAGGCGGTGGCGTTCCTCGCCGTGAACCAGTGCCTGTTCGGCGTCTACCTGGGCTGCACCTTCGCTCCCAACCACAAGGGCATGCCCACGATCACCGGTGCACAGCGGCTCGACTTCCTGCGCCGCCAGGTTCTGACCTCCCGCAACGTGCGCGGCGGCTGGTTCACCGACGTGATGCTGGGCGGGCTCAACTACCAGATCGAGCACCATCTGTTCCCGAGCATGCCCACGGTCCATCTGCGCCGGGCCCAGGTGATCGTGCGGGAGTACTGCGCCGAACTCGGGGTGCCGTACCACGAGACGGGGCTGATCCAGTCGTACCGCGAGGCCCTGGCCCACATGCACCGCGTGGGCGAGCCGATCCGGCAGCAGCGCAGGGCGTGACCACGACAGCTCGGCCGTCGATGCTCATTCGGTCGCCCCGTGAACGTCGAGGCCGGCCTTCGCGCATGCGGGGCGGAGTTGTGATGTGCAGATCTGCTCGATGGTGTAGACGCGGTCCTTGACGAGCGTCTGCCTGATGTTGGCGGCTGTCACCGCCCGCGGAGTGAGCAGGACGGTCGGGATGTTGTTCGTGGTGGGGCTGTCGATCGTCGTCGTGGCGATGTCGCGCAGGCTCTCGCCGCGCCCGAGGGCGACGGCCATGGCGGCGGCTGCGGCGGCTTCCACCGGGAAGGGCTTGTAGACCGTCATGAGCTGTTCGCCCTTGATGATGCGGCGTACAGCGTCGAGGTCGGCGTCCTGACCGGTGACGGGAGGAAGTCGCCGTACCTGGGCGCTCTTGAGAGCGGCGATGACGCCGGCCGCCATGGTGTCGTTGGCCGCCAGGACGCCGTCGATCCGCCCGGGGCCCAGGGCCGCGATGGCGGCGGACATGTTGGCGTGGGCGTTGTCCATGCTCCAGCCCTGGGTGTCGTACGACCGGCGGATGTTCACCTTGCCGGTGAGGACGGACAGCGCCCCCTTCCTGAACCATGACGCGTTCGCGCTGGTCGGATCGCCGTTCATCATGACGACGTTCCCGTCGTTCGCCCTGTCGCCCATGGCCTTGAGGAGCGCCTCGGCCTGGAGCTTGCCGACCTGCGCACCGTCGAAGGAGACGTAGCCCGAGATCGGGCCTTCGGCGAGCCGGTCGTAGGCGATGACCGGGACGCCCGCCGCGCGCGCCTGCTGGATCGAGGAACGGAGCGCCCGGGTGTCCGCGGCGTCGAGGACCAGGACCCTGACCCCCTTCGTGATCATGGAGGCCATCTGCTGCTGCTGTCTGGTCGCGTCGTTGTCGGCGTTGGCGTACTCCAGGTCGCAGCGGGGACACAGATCCCTCAGCCGCTTCTCGATCAGCGGTCTGTCGAAGTGCTCCCATCGGGGCGCCGATCGGTTCGGAAGCAGCAGGCCGATGGTGAAACCGTCCGCGCCCACCCTGTCGTTTCCTCCGCAAGCGGCCAGGGGTGTCGCCAGGAGCCCCGCGACGAGCGCCGCGACGAAGTTCCGGGCACGAGTTCTCATGGCGGACTCCCCCGGTTCATGGCGGACTCCCTGAGTCCGTCCCGATCCCCGGGCCCGGGCATTCCGGATCGCGTGGCGGTACGACGATCTCGCTCCACACCTGCTTGCCGCTGGCCACCGGCATGGAGCCGAAGGACTCCGACATCGCCTCCACCAGGAGCAGGCCCCGGCCGCCGGTGGACTCCCAGTCGACGATCACCGGCTTGGCGGGCGCGCGCGGGGACGAGTCGCTCACGCAGACCCGCAGCCGGTCCCCGCGGAGTGTCAGGTCGACGTGGACCGGTCCCTGGGTGTGCACCAGGGCGTTGGTGACGAGTTCGGAGACGACCAGCAGCACCGCGTCGGCGACTTGCTCGATGTTCCAGCGGCGCAGCGTGCGCGCGGTGAATCGGCGGGCGTGCATGACCGCGTCCGGCAGCCGCCACACCGCCCATCCGGCCCGTATCGGCCGGGTCTTCATGCCGTCGTAGCGCAGCAGCAACAGCGCCACGTCGTCCTCACGACGGCCGGCGTCACCCAGGAGTTCGTCGGCCACCCGCCCCGGGTCCGACGGATCGGCCGCGGCGAGTGCGGTGCGGGTGCGCTGCATGCCCTCGTCCAGGGGGAGGTCGGCTGCCTCGACCAGGCCGTCGGTGACCAGGGCGAGCAGTGCGCCGGGGGCCAGTGCGACCGACGTCATGGGGAACTCCGCCTCGGCGGAGATGCCGAGCGGGAGCGCGCCCTCGACCTGTATCTCCTCGGTGCTGCCGTCGGGGTGCCGTACGAGCGGTGCGAGATGTCCGGCCCGGACGAACAGGGTGTTGCCCTGTTCCATGTCGAGTTCGGCGTAGCAGCAGGTGGCGAACAGATCGGTCTCCATGCCGACGAGGAGGCGGTTGGCGTGGGAGACCACCACGTCCGGTGGGTGGCCCTCCACCGCGTACGCCCTGACCGCGGTACGCATCTGGCCCATGATCGTCGCCGCTGCGGCACTGTGTCCTTGTACGTCTCCGATGACCAGCGCCACCCGGTCCTCGGTGAGGGCGATGACGTCGTACCAGTCGCCGCCCACCTGCAACCCCCGCCGGGCGGGCAGATAGCGGGCGACGGCGGTCCCTCCGGAGAGTTCGGGCAGGCGCCGGGGCAGCAGGCTGCGCTGCAGCATCGTGGCGAGTTCCTGCTCCGCGTCGTGTGCGTGGGCCCGCTTGAGGGCCTGGCCGACCAGCGCCGCGGTCGCGGTCAGCTGGGAGCGTTCCTCGGGGACGAACTCGTGCGGCCGGTCCCAGCCGATCAGGCACAGGCCGGCTGCCCGCCCCTGGGCGGGCAGCGGCAGGACCGCCAGACCTCCGGGGCCGATGCCCGTGAGTCCGGGTTCGACGGCCGTACCGGCGGGCCACAGGTCCATCCGTCCGTCCCGCAGTGCCAGCTGCAGGGTGGGCAGGGCGCTGACCGGTGTGGCGGGCCACTGCGAGCGCCACTCCGAACGCCACACCTCGGGCCAGGCGGCGGGCTCCGGCGGGTCGAGCACGGTGACTACGAGCCGGTCGTCCTGCAGCTCGGCGAGGGCCACCCGGTCGGCGGCGAGCGGCTCCCGGAGGGCGGTGACGACCACCCGGCTGACGTCGGCGACCGTGGTGGCGTCGTCGAGTGCGGCGGTCAGCCACTGGATCCTGGAGACGTCGTCGGTGCTCCGGGGCAGGACCGAGGTGGCCGTCACCAGACCCAGCACCTGCTCCGGCCGGTCGTCGGTGCCGGCGAACACCCGGCAGCTCAGGCTCAGCCAGCGCATACCACCGGTGGGGCGGCGGACCCGGAACTCCAGCGCCCGGCCGCCGAGCGCGTGCGCGGACGGCTCAAGGGCCGACATCAGCGCGTGCATGTCCTCCGGGAGGGTGTGCGCGAGCAGGGTGTCCGCCTTGCCGTCGAACTCGTCCGGCGTGATACCGACCAGTTCGAGGAGCGTCTCGTCCGCCTCGATCAGGCCGGTGTCCGGCACCAGGGCGAACGAGCCGACGCGCAGCCGCCGCAGGGCGGGTGCCAGCAGCGGCGACGGCGTGGGGCCCCCGGCCGCCGTCTGGAGCAGACCGGCGACGGCGTCGGCGTACCGCTCCAGGAAGCGCTGTTGCTCGGGCTCGAAGCCGTCCGCGCACATGCCCACGGCGACGAGGCAGCCCAGACGCCTGCCCTCCGCCCGCAGCGGCAGTGCGGCCAGCGACGTCTGCGCTCGCGGCGGCCTCGGGCCGCCCTCGGGGAAGGAGGCGAGTGCCGCGGGGTTCAGCCACAGCGGCCGGCCCGTGCGGAAGACCTGGGCGGCGGGTGAGTCACCGGACAGGGGCAGGCGCTCGGGCAGCCCGCACTCGGGGGCGGCGCGACCGGCGGTCTCCACCCGTCGAAGCTCTTCCGTCCCGGCACCGAGCACATAGACCGCTGCCAGCGCCGCTCCGGCGAATGTCAGTATGCGGACAGTCGCGGCGGCCTCGGGCACCGGCGGCGGGCCGGTACCGGCGGAGTCTGCGTCGGATGCCCGCAGCTGTGCGACTCCGGCCCGGGCACTGCCGTCATGGGGCATGTCCGCACCTACCTCCCGTCCAGGCCGAGGTGCCGACAGGGTGTGATGAGGCCCTTACCCCAGAATCGCATATACGGACTAACCGGACAGGCTGATGGCCCCGAAAGCCGGGTTCGCAGATCACCGCGGCCGGTGTCACACTGACGGCGTGGCCGTCTTCGCGGCCAGTTGTCTTCCCGGCCAGCTGTCTTCCCGGCCAGCTCGTTCAGGGAGGTCTCTCCGATGAAGGCCTTCATGGGAAACGCGGCCATGGCCATGGCCGCCGCCTGGGCGATCGTCGCCGTCGCGGCCTGCGGGACGAGCGCCGGGAACAGCTCCGCGGGGGGAGATTCGCCGACGATCGGTGTGCTGCTGCCGGACGCCACCACCGCCCGGTGGGAGACACAGGACAGGCCCCTGCTGGAGAAGACGATCAAGGACTTGTGCCACGACTGCGTGATCGAGTACGCCAACGCCAAGAACGACGTGGCCATCCAGCAGGAACAGATGGAATCGATGATCACCGAGGGGGTCGACTCCATCCTGCTCGTGCCCGTGGACGCCAGGTCGCTGCGCCCCACGGTCCAGAAGGCACACCAGGCGGGCATCCCGGTCATCGCCTACGACCGGCTCGCCGAGGGCCCGATCTCGGGATACGTCTCCTTCGACGGTGAGGAGGTCGGCAAGCTCCAGGGCCGCGCGCTGCTGAAGGCCATGGGCGACAGGGTGCACGGCGGCCAGATCGTCATGATGAACGGCGATCTCACCGACCCCAACGCGGTGGCGTTCAAGAAGGGCGCTCTGTCCGTGCTCAAAGGGAAAGTGAAGATCGGCAAGTCGTACGACACGCAGCAGTGGCGGCCGGAGGCAGCCAACATGAACATGAACGCCGCCATCGCCGCCCTCGGCCCCGACGACATCCAGGGGGTCTACGCCGCCAACGACGGCCTGGCCTCGGGAAGCATCTCCGCCCTCAAAGCGAACAAGGTCCAGCCGCTGCCCCCCGTCACCGGCCAGGACGCCGAACTCGGCGCCGTGCGGCGTATCGTCGGCGGTGATCAGTACATGACGGTCTACAAGCCGTTCAAACCCGAGGCTTCCGCCGGCGCCGCCATGGCCGTGGCGGCGGCCCGCGGCCAGAGCCTCGACCGGGTCGCCACGACCAAGGTGCGGACCCGCGGCGGGACGGAGGTTCCGGCCGTCATGCTCACCCCGGTGTCCGTGACCGCGCCCGGCATCAAGGACACCCTGGTGAAGGACGGCGTGTACACGGTCCGGCAGATCTGCACCCCTCAGCTCGCAGCCGCCTGCAAGCGGGCCGGGCTGACCTGACAGCGCGGTTCCCGACCGCGGCCGTGCCCCGGGAAGGAGATGGTTTCCGTGCCGGCTGCCCCGCTACTGGCACTGCACGGCGTGTGCAAGCGCTTCGGTGTCGTCGATGTCCTGACGGACATCGAGCTGGAGCTCCACGCCGGCCAGGTCCTCGCCCTGCTGGGCGACAACGGGGCCGGCAAGTCCACCCTGGTCAAAGTGATCTCCGGCGTCGCCCCCGCGGACAAGGGCACCATCGAGTGGGAGGGCCGGCCCGTCCACATCAGGCGTCCGCATGACGCCCGCTCCCTCGGCATCGCCACCGTCTACCAGGACCTCGCGCTGTGCGGGAACCTCGACGTCGTCGGCAATCTCTTCCTCGGCCGGGAGATCCGCAGGTTCGGTTTCCTCGACGAGGTGGAGATGGAGCGCCGCAGCAGGCACCTGCTGGAGGGGCTGACCAGGGGCATCCCCGATCTGCGTGGCCCTGTCGTCTCCCTGTCCAGCGGCCAGCGGCAGACCGTCGCCATCGCCCGCTCCCTGCTCGGTGAACCGCGGGTCCTGCTCCTCGACGAACCGACCGCGGCGCTGGGGATCGAGCAGACCACCGAGGTCCTGGACCTCGTCGACCGGCTGCGGGACCGCGGTCTGGGCGTGCTGCTCATCAGCCACAACCTGGGGGACGTGAAAGCCCTCGCGGACCGGGCCGCCGTACTGCGGCTGGGCCGCAACAACGGCTTCTTCGACGTGAACACCGCGTCTCAGGAGCAGATCATCTCCTCCATCACCGGTGCCACGGAAAACGTGCCCCGCCGGATGGCGCACCAGGAAGCGGGGTGGTGAAGGGATGCACGACATGGCGGACCACACGCGAGCCGAATCCTCCGCACCCACCGCCGAGGCCCCTCGGCCGCACCGCATGCGGGCGGTCACCCAGGCCCTGGACGGCTGCACCGCCGTCTTCCGGCACAAGCTGCGCGCCGGCGAACTGGGCTCGCTCCCCGTCATCCTCGTCCTCGCCGTGGTCTGGATCACCTTCCAGTCCCTCAACGCGAACTTCCTCTCACCCCGCAACCTGTCCAATCTCAGCGTGGACATCGTGGGTACGGGTCTGATCGCGGTCGGCATCGTCTTCGTGCTGCTCCTCGGTGAACTCGACCTGTCCGTCGGCTCGATCAGCGGCCTCGCCGCGGCGGTCTTCGCCGTTCTGAACGTGAACCAGGGCGTGCCGGAATGGCTCGCGCTCATCGTCGCGGTGCTCACCGGGACCCTGGCGGGAACGATCCAGGGCTTCTCCTTCGCCAGGATCCGTGTGCCGGCGTTCGTCGTCACCCTCGCCGGACTGCTGACCTGGAACGGCGTCATGCTCGCCATCCTCGGGACGAGCGGCACCGTCAACCTGGACGAGAACGGGATCGTCGCGAAGCTGACCAGCTACTACTTCACCAACCACGCCGCCGCCTACGGTCTGGCGGCCCTCGGTACGGGCATGGTCTTCGTCGGGTCCTACCTGGAGCGACGGCGCCGCAAGGGCGTCGGCATGCCGTACCGCTCGCTCCGGGGCATCGCGGCACGTACGGCGGTGCTCGCGGTGATCACCTTCGCCGCCGCGTATGTGCTCAACCGGTTCCAGGGTCTGCCGCTCGCCCTCCTGATCTTCCTCGTGGTGGTGGCCGGCCTCGACATCGTTCTCCGGCGCACGCACTACGGACGACAGGTCTACGCCCTCGGCGGCGGGGTCGAAGCGGCTCGTCGGGCGAGTCTCAGCGTGCTGCGGGTACAGACCGCGGTGCTCGCGGTCTCGGGCACCATGGCCGCGCTGGGCGGCCTGTTCCTGGCCTCGCGCATCACCTCGGTGAGCCAGGGTTCGGGCTCGGGTCCGCTGCTGGTCAACGCCATCGCGGCAGCGGTCATCGGGGGCACCAGCCTGTTCGGGGGACGCGGTACGACCTGGTCCGCGGTGCTCGGCATCCTGGTCATCCAGTCGATCGCGTCGGGCATGGCGCTCACGGACACCCCCACCGCAGTCCAGCTCGTGATCACGGGCGGGGTGCTCTTCGCCGCGGTGGTCATCGACTCGCTGTCGCGGCGCTCGCAGGAGGCACACGGACGGGCGTGACCCGTTTCGTGCCCGAGGGTGGTCATGCGTGCCCGGCGGTGGTCAGAGGATGGTCTCCTCCTCCGGGACGACGACCTGGTCGACCATGCTCTGGATCTTCTCGCTCGGCAGGGCGACCGCCAGGGCCCAGTAGTAGACGAGGAGGCTGAACGCGGTGACGACGCCGATGTCCCACCACAGCGGGAACCAGGGGTGCTTGAGGGGCCCGAAGTCGCTGAGGTAGACGATGAGGCCCATTCCGACGAGGTAGACGGGCAGCCACTGCGCGGCGTGCAGGTCGAGCTGGGGCGTGATGGGGTTCATCTTGAACACGCGGTTGGCGATCAGGATGACGTAGCCGATGAGGATGGCGACGCCGAGCTTCCAGTCGGTGTCCCAACCGGACCACAGGATCAGCAGGTTGGCCACGACGAAGGCCAGCGGCGACATCCAGCTGCCGCCGGGGAGCCGGTAGGGGCGGTGGGCGTCCGGCAGGCGGTTGCGGAACACGCCGAAGGACAGCGGGGCGCCGGCGTACATGAGCACGCTCGCGCTGGTGATCAGCCCGACCAGGGAACGCCAGCTCGGGAAGGGCAGGAAGCAGATGCAGCCGATCACGAACGCGGTGATCAGGCCGACCCACGGGACGCCACGCCGGTTGGTGGCCTCGAACGCGGTGGGCACATAGCCGTTGCGGCTCAGGCCGTACGAGACCCGGGACGAGCCGGTGATGTAGATCAGGCCGGTGCCGGCCGGCGAGATCACGGCGTCGAGATAGAGGACCGTCGCCAGCCAGCCGAGGCCGATGAGCGTGGCGACCTGGGCGAACGGTCCGCTCAGGGCGGTGAACGCGGAGGTGGCCCAGTGGCTGCCGATCTGGGACGCGGGCAGAGCGGCGAGGAAGGTCACCTGCAGGAGGATGTAGATGATGATGCCGAGGACGATGGACCCGATCACCGCGCGCGGAATGTCGCGCTTGGGGTTGGCGCTCTCGCCGGCGAGCTGGTCGGCCTGCTCGAAGCCGAGCAGCGCGAAGATGATGCCGCTGGTGGAGACGGCGGACAGGATGCCCTTGGCCCCGTAGGGGTCGAATCCGTCGGCCGCGGTGAAGTTGCTGGTGTGGAACTGGGCGACGGCCAGCACGAAGATCGTCACCAGCGGGACGCCGACCTTCCACCAGGTCGCCGCGCTGTTGGTGCGGGCCAGCAGCCGGATGCTGAGGAAGTTGATGGCCGTGATGACCGCCATCAGACCGACCGCGACGGCGATGCCGGTCGGGGTCAGGACGTGCTCGCCACCCTGGATCTTCTCCCAGCCGCTCGCCCAGGAGTAGTGCTGGGCGTACGTGATCATCGCCAGCACCTCGATGGGTGCCACGGTGGCCGCCTGCAGCCAGGAGAACCAGCCGAAGGACGCGCCGGCGGCCCCGCCGAAGGCGTAGTGCGGGAAGCGGGCGGTGCCGCCGGAGACCGGGTACATTCCGCCGAGTTCGGCGTGCACCAGCGCCAGGATCAGGATGGCGACGCCGCCGATGGCCCAGGAGATGATCGCCGCGGGCCCGGCCGCCGCCAGTGCCCCCTGAGCACCGAACAGCCACCCGGATCCGATGATCGACCCCTCCGAGGCCCAGATGAGCCCGATGAAGCCGATCTCGCGCCGCAACCCCGGGCGGGTTCCTGAGGAAGGTGCCTTTTCCGATGTGGCCATGCCCCACACCCCCTCAGTAGGTGATGCTCACCACCATCGTGCCACGGTGCGACGCAACCGGCGTTCGGGTTGCGGCACCGACGTTTTGACGGTGTGGGGGGCGGATCACTGCCCGGCGGTGGCTCTCCGCTGCGCCTGGTCGAACTCCGTCAGAGGGTCGCCGTCGGTATGCCAGGGCCACCCGGTGACGGCGCCGCCGAGCGCCTCGAAGACCGGACGGGCCTCGCGGCGCCGGTCGGCGGCCATCAGCGCGTAGGCGAGGAGGTTGAGGTCGGCAAGCGCCCTGGCGTGGTGGAGGAATCCCGGCTGCACCCAGGTCCGGGCCACGCGGTCGAGTGCCTGGGCGGCCATCGCCTGGGACCAGTGGTTCCGTGCCACCAGCGCCTCGAATCCGCCCCGGCCGAGGACGGAGTGGTACTGCAGGACCTGCGCGGTCAGTTCCGTCGCCGCGCAGGGCGCGTTCGCCGGCATACGGGCGCCCAGGGCGTCCACGAACTCCAGGACCTGGATGCGTGAGCCCGCCTCTTCCGGGGTGAGGTAGCCCAGCATGTTCAGGTAGGCCTCGCGGTTCCAGCGATCGCGCGTGAGCACCTCGTTCCACACGCCGAACACCTGGGACTGCTCCCAGCGTTGCGTGCGCGCCAGGCCCAGGAGGACCACCCAGGGAGTGGGGTCCTCCGGAGCGAGTTCGGCGGCACGGAGACAGGCGTCTGTGGCGTCGCCCGTGTCCTGCGGTCGCCCCTGCGAGCGGGCGCGTGCCAGCTGTGTCCAGGCGTGCAGCACGAGCGCGCTCGCGTTGTGCGGCTCGCGCGTGGCCCAGGACCGCGGCAGATGCGAGTCCGCCAGGTAGTCCGCCAGGACGCCCAGGCGGTGCGTCCGGCGGTCCCAGTCGCCCGGGTCCTGGTCCAGGAGACGGGACATCTGCGCCGCGCACAGGTCCGTCGTCGCGATCGTTCCGGTCCTCGTCGTCGCCAGCAGGGACTTCAGCAGCCTGCCCAGGTCCTGGTCGTCGAGTTCCGGGGCGAGGCGTGCCCTTTTGCGGCGACTTGAAAGAAAAGCCATGTCCGGAGGCTAGAGGCGGCCAGGATTCGCGCAAGGTTTCGGCCAAGATCGTTATGGATTACACGAATCACCTGGGTTGTTCGGCCCTGGGTGGCCAGGTGGCCAGGTGGTCAGGCGGTCAGTTCGGTCTGGGACGCCGGGGTGGAGACGCAGACGGGGGTGTGGCGGATGTACCACTCGGTGGAGAAGAGCCGCGTTCGATCCTCCTGCGGCAGGCCGGCGATCAGGCCGGGTACGGCTCCCCGTTCCACCTCGGTGCGATGAGCCAGTACGGCGGCCATCTTCTGTTCCATCCAGGGGCCGACGTCGACGGTCGCGGTGACCTGATCGTCCGGAACGGAGTACATCGCCTTGTGGGCGCCGACCACGTCCTTCAGGGCCGACGCTGCGGAGTGCGGGTGCGTCGCCAGGTAGAGGGCACGTGGCTGCCAGGGGGCACCCGCGTCGGGGTAGAGCTGCTCAAGCCCGGCCGCCTGCGCTGCGAGCATGGCCACCCGGTGGGTGTGCACGTGGTCCGGATGGCCGGTCAGCCCGCCGTAGGCGTCGTTGGTCACCATGATCTCGGGGCGGAAATCCCGGATGTGCGTCACCAACCGCCGCACCGCCTCGTCGAGCGGCGCATCGCAGAACCGCGCACGGCCCGGGGCCGACTGGGGCACGCGCGCATCGGCGTAGCCGAGCATCCGCGGTGTGCCGGCACCGAGGATGCGCAGCGCGTCGGCCAACTCGGCGGCGCGCGGGGTGTCGGCCGCCCAGGTCGCCGTGACGACGGCGACGCGCGCGCCCGCGGCCGCGTGACGGGCGAGCACTCCCCCCGCGGTCAACGACTCGTCGTCCGGGTGAGCGAAGACCGCGAGCAGGCTCGGCACGGGCATGGGGGGCCGCCTTCCGGTGCGGGGAGGCTGGAGCATAGACCAGCGGGCGGTGCGTGCCGACGACCAACAGCGGTGAGTTGTCCGGGGAGTCAGCGCAGTGTCTACGTGTCGATCCGCATGCCGGGGTCTACGTATCGATCCGCATGCCGGGCCAGGTCGTCGTCGTGGTCACGCCCGCGGCTCCTTCGTGAGGGCGTCGAGGGCGGCGGCAGGCCTGAGCAACAGACTCGTGGCTGTGGTCGCGAGCACCAGCAGGGCGGCGATCAGCAGACTGGTGCGCAGGCCGTGGAAGAAGCCGGCCTGTCGGGCGACGAGGGCACCGAAGACGGCGACGGCCAGCGCGCCGCCGACCTGGCGGGAGGCGTTGAGGACGCCGCCGGCGGTGCCGGCGCGTTCGGCCGGGACACGGTCCAGCAGCATCGCGGTCACCGCAGGCACCGCGAGGGAGCCGCCCGCGCCGACCGGGATCATCAGCAGGACCAGCAGCCAGGTGGGCGCGCTCGCCGGGGCGAGGCACAGGAGCACCAGGCCGGCGGCCATGACGAGCTGCCCCGCGATCACCGGCATCCGCTGTCCGAACCGGGCCGCGAACCAGGCGGCGGTCGGGCTGACGAACGCGGTCAGCAGGGTCATCGGCAGGAAGGCCATGCCGGTGGCCAGGGGCGACAGGGCCCGCGTCTGCTGGAGGTAGAGGCTGAGCAGGAAGACCATGCCGTAGAAGCCGATGTTCAGCGCGAAGCCCACGCCCGCCGAAACGGCCATGGTGCGGGATCGCAGCAGCGCCATCGGAACCATCGGGTGCTTTCCACGGGCCTGGGCCAAGAGGAAGACGCTGCCCGCGACCACGGCCACCGCGAAGGCGACCAGAACCCGGGGCGCGCCGAAGCCGTCGGCACCGGCCTCGATGGCCGCGTACGTCAGCCCGCCCATCGCCGCCACGGCGGCGCACTGCCCGGCCCAGTCGAACGACGCCTCCGCGCGCCGCGGGGACCGGGTCGTACGCGTCAGCAGGAACAGCGCCAGCAGGCCGACCGGCAGGTTGACGAAGAAGATCATCCGCCAGCTGACCAGGCTCAGCAGGCCGCCGGCGACCGGGCCGGCCGCGGCACCCACCGAGCCGCCCATCGCCCAGACGGAGATCGCCCGGGCGCGCTGGGCCTGATCCTCGTACGCCTCGCGGAGCAGGGCCAGCGAAGCGGGCACGATCACCGCGGCTCCCGCGCCCTGCACCAGCCGGGCGGCGACCAGCGTGCCCAGGTTCGGTGCGAAGCCGCAGGCGGCGGAGGCGGCGACGAACACGGCGAGCCCGGCGCCGAAGGCCGTACGCGCACCCACCCGGTCGGTGATGGAGCCGGCGGACAGCAGCAGCGCGGCGAACATGAGCGTGTAGCCGTCCACCACCCACTGCAGTCCGGCGATCCCGGCACCGAATCCGCGGCCGATCTCCGGCAGCGCCACGTTGACGATCAGGGCATCCAGCGTCATCACGAAGAAGCCGAGCAGTGCGGCCGCCAGGGCCACACCGGCGCTCTTGTGCCGAGCTGGGCTCCCGCTGTGCGGGGCGGAGGTGAGAGAAGAGGACACGCGGAGATCTCCTGCGTAGAGAAGGTGGTTTCGGTGGAACCAGGGGCCCGGCGGCCGCCAGCGGTTCGGTGATCCGTGATCCGTGATCCAGCCTGCGCAGCTCATGGCCGCCTCGGAGCCGCACCGCAGCTCATGGCCCCCTCGCACCCGGACTGCCACACTGGACGCATGGCACGTGAGCGGCAGAACGGCACCGGCGGCACGGAACTGGGCACCTTCCTGCGGGCCCACCGCAACCGGGTGACCCCCGAGGAGGCCGGACTGCCCGTCGGCCCCGGGCTGCGGCGCACCCCCGGGCTGCGCCGGGAGGAGCTGGCCACGCTCGCCGGGGTCAGCGTCGACTACTACGTCCGTCTGGAGCGCGGCAAGGAGACCAACCCCAGCCCTTCCGTCGTGGACGCCCTCGCCCGGGCCCTGCGCCTGCACCCGGCCGAGCACGCGCACCTGCGTGAGCTGGTCGTGCGAGGCGCGGGCAGGGCCGCCGTGGAGACGGACTCCCTGCCCGCCCGGACCGTACGGCCCGGGACCGAACTGCTGCTGGAGAACCTGCGGCCCTTCCCGGCGTACGTGATCAGCCGCACCATGGACATCCTCGCCTGCAACCCCGGCGGCCTGCGCCTCTTCGCCGGTATGGCGGACTGGCCGGCGAACAGGCGCAATGTGGTGCGCTACGTCTTCCTCCACCCCGCCGCGACCAAGCTGTTCGACGACTGGGACGAGCAACTCCGCGCCGTCGTGGGCCGTTTGCGGGCCCTGTACAGCCTGGAGCCCGACGCCGCCGACCTGACCGAACTCGTCGGTGAACTCCTCGACAAGAGCCCGGAGTTCGCCGATCTGTGGGAGCGCTACGACGTGCGCTGGCATACGCACGGCAGCAAGACCTTCCACCACCCCGAGGTCGGCGACCTCACCCCCGGCTACCAGTCCATGCAACTCGAAGGCACCCAGGGGCAGCGGTTCATCGCGTACTACGCCGAACCCGGCACCCCCGACCACGACAAACTGGTCCTGCTCGACATGTCGGGGGCCGAGCAGAAACCCGCGTCCCCTGTCGAGGGCATGCACTGAGGGGTTCGGCGACGGACGCGGGCGCGTGGGGGTCGTCCCGTCCGGTTCAGCGGTCGGACAGCTGCATGGACGCCTCGTCGAGGCGTTCGCCGGTGGCCGGGGTGAGCTGGTTCAGCTTCTCGATCTGCGCTGCGGTCAGCTCGACGCCGTCGGCTGCGGCGTTGTCCTCCAGGTGGGCGACCCGCTTGGTGCCCGGGATCGGGGCGATGTCGTCGCCCTGGGCCAGCAGCCAGGCCAGGGCCACCTGCGCCGGGGTGGCACCCGCCTCGTCGGCGACGGCCTTGACCTCGTCGGCGATGCGGAGGTTCTGCTCGAAGTTGCCGGGGGTGAAGCGCGGGTTGTTCTTGCGGAAGTCGTCGTCGTCGAACCACTCGGTCGAGCGGATGGCTCCGGTCAGGAAGCCGTGGCCGAGCGGCGACCAGGGCACGAAGCCGATGCCCAGCTCGCGGGTCGTCGGCAGGATCTCGGCCTCGGGGTCACGCGACCACAGGGAGTACTCCGTCTGCAGCGCGGTCACGGGGTGAACGGTGTGGGCACGGCGGATCGTGGCCGGTGCGGCCTCGGACAGGCCGATGTGCCGGATCTTGCCCTCCGCGACCAGTTCGGCGAGTGCGCCCACGGTCTCCTCGATGGGGATCTCCGGGTCGACGCGGTGCTGGTAGTAGAGGTCGATGTAGTCGGTGCCCAGCCGCTTCAGGGAGCCCTCGACGGCGATACGGATGCTGGCGGGGCTGCTGTCGAGGCTGCCCGCACGGCCGGTGTGCGAGACGAAGCCGAACTTCGTGGCCAGCACGACCTGGTCGCGGCGGCCCCTGAGCGCCTTGCCGACCAACTCCTCGTTGGTGAAGGGGCCGTAGACCTCGGCCGTGTCGATATGGGTGATGCCCAGATCGATCGCCCGGTGGATTGTGCGGATCCCCTCCGCCTCGTCGGTGTCCTTACCTGTGTAGAAGGCGTTCATGGGCATCGCGCCCAGACCGATGCGGGAGACGTCGAGGTCGCCGAGCTTGATGTGCTTCATGGTGGCTCCGTTCGAAGTAGGGAACGCGGATTGAGGTGTGTGGGGGGGCGAGGGGCGTTGGACATGGGACTTCCCGCCGCCTCCACTCTCCGTGCCCGGGGCCGTCGGTGGCAGGCCGCGCTGTGCCGGGGAGTGCCGTTAGGGGGTGTGACACGGCCCCCCAGACGTCTCCCGCGCAGGTCACGGCGTGCCCACACTGGAGGACATGACACGTGAGCACTCCACCGACGGCGGCACCGAGCTGGGACGCTTCCTGCGCGCCCGCCGCGCTCGGCTGACCCCCGCCGAGGCTGGGCTCGCGGCGGGCTTCGGGCTGCGGCGCACGCCTGGGCTGCGCCGCGAGGAACTGGCCACCCTCGCCGGGATCAGCGTCGATTACTACACCCGCCTCGAACGCGGCAAGGAGACCCGCCCGAGTCCGTCGGTCGTCGACGCCCTGGCCCGTGCCCTCCAGCTGGAGGACGACGAGCACGAGCACCTGCGCTCCCTCGCGACCACGGCTGCCCGCAGCGCCCCCGCACCGGCGGCGGCCCCGTCACGGACGGTACGCCCGGGCACGAAGCTGCTGTTGGAGAACCTGCGCCCCTTCCCCGCGTACGTGGTCAGCCGCACCAACGACCTGCTCGCGTACAACCCGGGCGGGCTGCACCTGCTCGCGGGAATCGAGGACTGGCCGGCCAAGGAGCGGAACATCAACCGCTACGTCTTCCTGCATCCCGCCGCCCGCGACCTGTTCGACGACTGGAGCAACCAGCTCCGCGGCTGTGTCGCCCGCCTCCGGGCACTGGCGGGCACGGAACCCGACGCCCCCGACCTCACCCGGCTGGCCGGTGAACTCCTCGTCAAGAGCCCGGACTTCGCGCGGCTCTGGGAACGGTACGACGTCAGGGCCCGCAGCCACGGCCGCAAGACCTTCCACCACCCCGAGGTCGGCGACCTCACCCTCGGCTACCAGTCCATGGAGCTGGAGGGCACGCCCGGCCACCGGATGCTCACGTACTACGCCGAGCGGAACACGCCCGAGTACGACGCCCTGGTCCTCCTCGACATGCTCGGCTCCCAGCCGTCACCGACCGGCAGGACGCAGACCGACCGCCCGGCGGTCACCCCGCAGGACGACGCCACGACGTCCTCCTCCTGACCCTCCAGGACACCCGTGCCCACGCCAGCCGCCGCCGACCACACCGAGATCGCCACGGCCTGCCGCTGAGCGGGCCGGATCGTCACGAACGCGACGGTGTACGGCACACACGCCGAACGGCCGCTGCGCCTGACCCTCGACCACGCCCGCGAGGGCGACCCCTGGACCGCGCTCCGGGCGGTCGCCGCAACCCGGTAACCCCGACTTCTCCGTCGCGGCGGGCCCGTCCGAGTCCGTCTCGACCTCCTGCCCCCGCTCCCACGCCATCAGCACCCGCTCGCCTCCGTCCGCGCCCTCGGCGAGTCGGATGACGACCTTCTCGTCGCTTCCGTACCGCCCGACCCAGTCGCGCCAGGTGCGGCGGGCGGTCGTGCCGTCGGCCCACTCCCCCGTGACCGCCGGGCCGCCGGCCGCGAACTGGAGGCGGACCAGGTGCGTGGTCATGGCAGCGGCTCCAGGGTGCGAGCCCGGCGGCGCAGCTCCACCCGCGCCGCCGGCGTTCCGGCCGGGCCGGACCAGTACGGGTGCCACAGCAGCCGCCCGGACAGTATCTGCAGGCGGCGGCGCAAGGCCGTGGGGTGCAGCGGGTGCGGCGCGGCGAGTGCCGCGTACGTGCGGTGCCAGTCCGCCTGGAGCTGCAGGAGGTCGGGCGGGAAGGGGGCGTGCTCCATGCCTCCAATTAGGCCACATGTTCGATTTTCGAGCCAAGTCGACGCGGTGGGGTTCTGACGGGTACGCGGTCATTCGCAGTGATCCGGTGCCCTCACGCAGAGGGCACCGGAGCCTTCTGTGGGGGTGGGAAGCTTCCGTCCCAGGCGCGCGAGCGGGGACACGGCCATCACCGCAGGCGACAGCATCATGCCGGCGGCCGTCATCAAGAGGCTGGTGCGCAAGCCCCACCCCTGCGCGAGCCGGCCGCCGAGCAGCGAGCCGAGCGGGGTCAGCCCCATGCCGATGAACGTGATCGTCGCGCTGGTGCGGCCCTGCATCCCGCTCGGAGTCACGGCCTGCCGCACGGTCATGACCGTGACGTTCACCAGCTGGCCGAAGGCTCCGAACACGAAGTTGGCCGCCAGGAGCACGGTGATCGTCACGGCGTCGGGTCCGTGGAGCACAGGCACGCACAGCATCGCGCCGTCGCCGAGTGCCGCCGCGGAGACGAGCACCGGGCCGTAACCGAAGCGCTGCGGAAGTCGGGCGGCCAGCAGCGAGCCGAGGAGCGCGCCCGGTCCCGTCGCTGCGAGTGCCAGCCCGACAGCTGTGCCGGACAGGTGGAGTTCCCGCGGCAGGAAGACCAGATAGACGGTCATGGTGGCCGCGAACGAGAACTGGAATGCGGCCGAGGCGAGTCCCACGGCCCGCAGCGAGGGGTCATGGACGACGAATCGCAGGCCGTCATGGATCCGCCGCCAGACCGGCGAGGGACGTTCCGAGTTCTCGGGGATCGGCTCGCGGCGGTGGATCCGCCGGATCGACAGGAGCGACACCGCGAAGCACGCCGCGCTGGATGCGGCGCCGATGGGCGCCGACAGCAGGGACACCAACGCGCCGCCGAGAGCGGGGCCGCCGATCTGGGCCGAAGACCGACTCCCTTCGAGCGCACTGTTGCCTCGCACCAGCTGATCGTGGTTCACCAACCGCACGAGAGAGGCCTGGTACGCCACGTCGAACAACACGGACAGGCACCCGACGGCGAAGGCAAGCACGAGCAACCCTGGCAGGCCGAGCCCACCGAGGAGGCCGGCCACTGCGGCGGCGCCCAGTGCCAGGGCACGACCGGCGTCCGTCAGCACCATCACCGTGCGGGCTCGCCATCTGTCCACCCACGCCCCGGCGAAGAGCGAGAGCAACAGGATCGGCGCCTGCCCCACTGCACGAAGGGCACCCAGTTGGCCGGCGTCCGCCTGGAGCGTCACGACGGCGATCAGCGGCAGAACCACCAGGCTTGTCTGTTCGCCGAGTTGGGAGGCCGTCTGGCCTACCCAGAGCCTGCGGAAGTCGCTGTCCCGCCACAGGCTCGGCGAAACAGGTCGATCGGAACCGGGAACAACAGAAGAAGCGGATGGCACAGGGACCCCTCGGATGACGGGAACACTAGCCCCGGCCGGCCTGACACGAAAAACGATTAAGGGCCGGGCAGCCGGCGGGCGGGGGATCCTGTGACATGCAGGTGGAGACGCTTGACGGCGCACCGCGCGGCTGGTCGCGGACGACGCCCGGTCGTCGGCTGACCTGGCCGACTGACGCGTCCGAGCCCCCGCGGTACGCCGAGTCGGCTCAGCCCCTTCCGGCCCCACCGGGCGGAGCCGTCGTACCGCGGACGACGAGGCGGGGCGGGATGACGTTCTCGCCGTCCGGTACGTCCTCGCCGTCCAGGCGGGCGATGGCGCGGCCGACGGCGAGTTGCGCGATGCGAGGGATGTCCTGGGCGACGGTGGTCAGGTCGATGTGGGCGAGGCGGGCCAGGCGGGTGTCGTCGAACCCGACCACCGAGATCTCGTCGGGGACGGTGACACCGGCCCGCAGGAAGGTGTCGAGGACCCCGGTCGCGCAACGGTCGTTGAAGGCGAGGACCGCGCTCGGCCGGGGCGCTTCGGCGAGCAGGGTGCGGGCGGCCCGGGCGCCGTCCTCCTCGGTGAGCCCGCCGGGCAGGACGCGGACGTGGTCGGCGAGGCCGTGGCGGTTCATCGCGGTGCGGTAGCCGCGACGGCGGTCGGCGGCGCCGGGCGCCCGTCCGCCGTCGATGTGGACGATGGCGCGGTGTCCGAGCGCCACCAGGTGCTCGACGGCCTGGCGGGCGCCCTCGTCGTCGGCGCTGCGGACGACGTCCACGCCCGGTGGGGCGGGCCGGAGCCGGCGGGCCACCGAGACGACCGGGACCTGGGCGCCGAGTTCCGCCAGCCGGGCGGCCGGGACCTCGGGGCCGAGCAGGATGAGGGCCTCGCACCGGTCGGCGAGCAGCGCCTCCACGGCCTGCCGCTCGCCGCGGGACGGTGCGACCGCGCTGAGGGCCACCTGGTAGCCGGCGGGCTCGGCGGCGGCGTAGATGCCCTCCACCAGGTCGGTGTGGAAGGGATGGCGCAGCCCGAACTGCACGCCGAGCAGGCGCGAGCGGCTGCTGCGCAGCAGCCTGGCCCGGGTGTCGGGCCGGTAGCCGATCTCCTCGGCGGCCCTGAGGACCCGCTCGCGGGTGGCGTCGCTCGCGCCGTAGGCACCGCGCATCACGATGGAGACCAGCGCGACGGACACGCCCGCGCGTGCCGCGACATGGGCCAGGGTCGGCCGCTTCCCGTCGGGGACCGCGGGGGTGGCTGGCACGGCTGTCCTCCCTGTCGAGCCGGTCGAGGTGTCCTTCCCGGCGAGGATCGTAGCTGCTCCGAGGGTACTGCAACGTTCTAGACGTACGCCCTGCGAAGGCTTGACACAGGGGGCGAGTGGCTGGCGTACTGCTGCCCCACCGTCTAGAACGTTCTAGATGCTCCGAGCCCCCGGAAATGTCGGAGCCTCCAGAACCTGAGTAGAGGACGAGCAGCCATGTACACGTTGGCAGTCTGTGCCGAGATGGTCTTCCGGGACCTGCCGATCGAGGACCGGGCGCGGCGCATCCACGACGCCGGCTTCCAGGTCGAGATCTGGGACTGGAGCCGGCACGATCTCGACGCGCTCGCGCGGACCCCGGCCGAGTTCTCGTCGATGACGGGCTACCTCCGCGGGAACCTCACCGACGAGGCCGGCGCGGCCGAACTGCTGCGCACCGCCGAGGAGTCGGTCAAGGCGGCCGAGCAGCTGGGCTGCCCCCGGCTGAACCTGCACGGCACCGGACTGGACGGCGCGGGTCTGCCGGTGGTGCCGGTGACCGGCGAGGCCACGGGCCCGATGTGGATCGCCGCTCACCGCACCCTGACCCGCCTCGCCGAGCTGGGCGAGAGCGCGGGAGTCACCTTCACCCTGGAGAACCTCAACACCGCCACCGACCACCCCGGCGTCCCCTTCGCCCGCGCCGCCGACACGCTCGCCCTGGTCGCGGCCGTGGACCGGCCCGGCCTGCGCATGAACCTGGACCTCTACCACGCCCAGATCGGCGAGGGGAACCTCATCGAACTGGTGCGCCGGGCCCACGGTCTCGGCCTGATCGGCGAGATCCAGGTGGCGGACGTACCCGGCCGCCAGGAGCCCGGCACCGGCGAGATCAACTACCCGGCCGTCGCCCGCGCCCTGGCGGACCTCGGCTACGACGGCACGGTCGCGATGGAGGCATGGGCCCGCGACGACGACAGCGAGCGCGCCATGGCCCGCTTCCGCACCGCGTTCACCCTCTGACCACACGCCCAAAAAACCTGCCCCGGCCCCCCACGGACGTACGGAGAACCCGCATGACCACCCAACAGCCCCTCGCCGTCGGCCTCATCGGCGCGGGCCGCATGGGCTCCTTCCACGCCGAGACCCTCGCCCGCCGCCTGCCCGGCGTCCGCCTCGCCGCGGTCGCCGACCCGGCCCTGGGCGCGGCGCGATGCCTGACCGACCGGCTCGGCTGCCCCACGGCGTACACCGAGATCGGCGAGTTGCTCGCGGATCCGGAGGTCGACGCGGTGGTGATCGCCACGCCGGCCCGCACCCACGCCGACCTGGTCGAGGCCGCGGCGCGGGCGGGCAAGGCCGTCTACTGCGAGAAGCCGATGGCCACCACCCTCGCGGACGCCGACCGTGCCATCGCGGCCGCCGCCGCGGCGGGCGTACCGCTCCAGGTCGGCTTCAACCGGCGCTACGACGCCGGGTTCCGCGCCGCGCACGAGAAGGTGGCCGCGGGCGCGATCGGCACCCCGCACCTGCTGCGCTCGCTCACCCGCGACCCGAAACTGGCCGACCCGGCGCCCATCCCGCCGTGGACGATCTTCCTGGAGACCCTCATCCACGACTTCGACACCCTGCGCTACCTCAATCCGGGTGCCGAGCCGGCGGAGGTCTTCGCGTGGGCCGACGCCCTGGTCCGCCCCGACTTCAAGGACCGCGGCCTGCTGGACACCGCCGTCGTCACGATCCGCTTCGACAACGGGGCCCTCGCCACCGCGGAGGCCAGCTTCCAGGCGGTGTACGGCTACGACGTGCGCGGCGAGGTCTTCGGCTCGGCGGGCATGCTGACGCTGGGCGACATCCGGCGCACCCATCTGACCTCCTACGGCGCGGAGGGCATCGCCGCCGAGTGCGTCACCTACGACCAGGACCTGTTCCACGACGCGTACGTCGCCGAACTCGCCGACTTCGCCGACAGCGTCCGCAGCGCCCGCACCCCGACGGCCACCGGAGAGGACGCCCGCGCAGCCCTGACGATCGCGCTGGCGGCCGTGCGGTCGGTGCAGGAGGGGGCGCCGGTACATCTCAAGGACAGCCGTCTTGGACACACTGGCACCTGACCGGTACCAGCGGCACCCGACCGCTACCGACGGCAGCGCCTCGTCGAGAACGGAGTGCATCGATGCGCAGTGGCATGTTCGAGGTCGACCACGCCGAGCTGTACCACGAGATCCGCGGCGGCGGGCCGGCGCTGCTGCTCATCAGCGGGGCAGGCGGCGATGCCGGGTACTACAGCGCCGTCGCCGACGAACTGGCGGACGCGTTCACGGTCATCACCTACGACCGGCGAGGCAACTCCCGCAGCACCGGGCGGAACGGTACGCCCATGCGGCTCGCGCAGCAGGCGGCCGACGCCCGCGAGCTGGTCGAGGGACTGGCCGGCGGCCGGGCGCTGGTGTTCGGCAACAGCGGCGGCGCGATCATCGGGCTCACGCTGGCCGCCTCGTATCCCGAGGTGGTGTCGGGGCTGATCGCGCACGAGCCGCCCGCGGTGAACGTCCTGCCCGCCGACGATCCGGCGCGGGGCTTCTTCCCGGAGCTGGCCGCGCTCTACGCGGAGGGCGGCGGCCCGGCGGCGGGCCGCCGGTTCGCGCAGACGGTGCGCGGTGAGGGGACGTATCGCTGGCCGGACGACCTGTGGCAGCGGTTCCTCGCCAACCAGGAGCACCTCTTCGGATCCGAGTGGCCGGGCTTCGCCGCCTTCCGGCCCGACGAGGCCGCGCTGAAGTCGGCGCCCTTCCCGATCGTGCTCGGCGCCGGTGCTGAGGACCGCGGGTTGTACTACGCGCGGCCCTCCGTCGAGATCGCCCGCCGGATCGGTGCACCCTGGACCGAATTCCCCGGCATCCACATGGAGTTCCTCCGCAACCCGGTGGCGTTCGCCGCCGCGCTGCGGACACTGGCGACCCATATGCACACCGGTGGGGGCCGGGTGCCCGAGCTGTGGGAGGTCAGTCCACCGGCACCGCGTCCGGCAGGCCCAGCGCCGCGGACACCTGGCGCCAGATGGCCGTGAGGGCGCTGTCCAGTGTCACCGTCGGGTCGCGGAGCATGAGGCGGATGCCGTAGCCGTCGCTCAGGGACAGGACGAGGGTGCTGAGCGCGTCGACGTCGGTCGGGGTGAACTCGCCGGACGCGATGCCGCGTCGTACCGCGTCGGCCACCCAGGTGTGCAGCTGCGCGTACAGGTCCACGGCGAAGGCCCGGGTGGTCTCGTCGCGCAGGGCCCGGGCCCACAGTTCCTGCCACAGCCGCCAGTCCTGGCGCAGTTCGGGATCGGTGGGCAGCAGGCTGCGCAGGATGCGGGCCAGGACGACCGCCGCCGGCGCGGTCTCCACGTCGCGGTCGACGTCGACGGCGGTGTGGGCGAACGAGTGGGTCATCGCCTCGGTGAACAGCTTCTCGCGCGTGTCGAAGTGGTAGTGCAACAGCGCCGTCGACACACCGGCCCGCTCGGCGACCATGCGCATGCGGATCTTCTCGAAGCCGATCTCGGCGATGACCTCGCACGCCGCGGTCAGGATGCGCTCGCGTGTGTCGGCCGTGCGCACCTTCGTGGACACCCTGCGGCTCCCCTCGTTCGGTGGTCGTACGCCGTGACCATCTTCCCTCACCGCGGCCTCGCCGGTGTCGCCGTCTCACGCTGCGGCTCATCCTCGTACACGTGGAAGCCCCGGCCGGACTTCCGCCCCAGCAGGCCGGCCTCCACCATCCGGGACAGCAGAGGCGGGGGCGAGTAGTGCGGCTCGCGGAACTCGGCGTACAGCGATTCCGCGATGGCGTGGGTGGTGTCCAGGCCGATCAGGTCCGTCAGGGCCAGCGGGCCGAGCGGGTGCGCACAGCCGAGGACCATCCCGCGGTCCACGTCCTCGGCGGTCGCGCTGCCCGACTCCACCATGCGGACGGCGGCCAGCAGGTACGGGACGAGGAGCGCGTTGACGATGAATCCGGCCTTGTCCCGGGTCCGTACGACCTCCTTGCCGAGGGTGCCGGTCACGAAGGCCTCGGCCCGTGCCGTCGTGGGGGGCGAGGTCAGCAGCGACGGGACGAGTTCGACGAGCCGCAGGACCGGTACGGGGTTGAAGAAGTGCACGCCGACGACGCGGTCGGGGCGGCTGGTCGCGGTGGCGAGCCGGATGACCGGGATGGCGGAGGTGTTGGTCGCGAGGATCGTGTGGTCGCCGGTGATCACGGAGTCGAGGCGGGTGAAGACGCCGAGTTTGAGGTTCTCGTCCTCCGGCACCGCCTCGATCACCAGGTCGTGGTCGTGCAGCGCTTCGATCTGGTCGACCACGGTGATCCGCGCCGCTGCGGCCTCGCGACGTTCCGCGCCGAGCCTGCCGTGTGCGACGGCCCGGTCGAGCGAGCGGGTGATGCGCAGCAGGCCCGCACGGGCCGCCTCCGCGTCGCGTTCGACGACCGTCACCGGCACGTCGGAGCGTGCGCAGACCTCCGCGATGCCGGCGCCCATCAGGCCGCAGCCGACGACTCCGACGCGCTCGATGTCGGTCATCCGTCTTCCTCTCCCATCAGTGGTGACCTTCAGTGGCGAAATGCGGGGGCGATATGGAGCGTCATGCGGCGGGCAGGTCCAGAACCCCCGTGCCGCGCCTGACGAGTTCGTTGGCGATGATCAGCCGCTGGATCTCGGAGGTGCCCTCCCAGATCCGGTCGACGCGCAGCTCGCGGTAGAGCCGTTCGACGGCGTAGGAGCGGTCGTAGCCGCGGCCACCGTGGATCTGCAGGCAGCGGTCGATCACGCGGCCCGAGGCCTCGCTCGCCGAGAGCTTGGCGATGGCCGCCTTGGCGTGCAGGCGTTTGCGGTCCTCGGCCGGGGCCTGGTCGATCTCCCACGCGACCTGGTGGGTGTAGGCGCGGTTGACGGCGATGTCGACGGCGCTGTCCGCGAGCATGCCCTGGATCAGCTGGTACGACGCGATCGGCGCCCCGAACTGCTCCCGCTCCACCGCCCAGTCACGCGCCAGTTGCAGGGCGCGCTCGGCCGCACCCGTCGTGCGTGCCGCGATCATCAGGCGCTCCTCGGTGAACCACGAGCGCGTGATGTCGTAGCCCTCGCCGATGCCGCCGAGCACGGCGTCCTCGCCGACCTGGACGTCGGTGAAGGTGAACTCGGGGTGCTCGTAGACGAAGGTGTGCATGAAGCGCGGTACGCGCGTCATCTCGATGCCGGGGGTGTCCTTGTCGACGAGGAAGAGCGTGGGCGCGCGGTCCGGTCCCGCCGCGGCGAGCACGATCATGAAGTCGGCGTGGTCGCCGACGGTGACGAACCACTTCTCGCCGTCGAGCACCCAGCCGTGGTCGTTCTTCGTGGCCGTGGTGGCCAGGTTCTGCGGGTCGGAGCCCGCGCCGGGCTCGGTGACGGCGTAGCAGTCGCGCCGCTCGCCCTTGATGACGGGGACGAGGAAGCGCTCGCGCTGCTCGGGGGTGCAGAACCTGAGGGCGTTGGCGGGGCGCCACACCATGTCCCACAGGGCGCCGGTGAGCCGGCCCAGTTCCTCCTGCACGGTGACCTGCTCGGCGATGGTGAGTCCGGCGCCGCCCCACTCGGCCGGCATGTTCACGGCCTGGAGTCCGGCGTCGAGCACCGCGTCGCGGATCTTGGCGTGGGCGCTCGCGGGGAGGCCGTTGTCCTCCTCGCACTGCAGCTCGTAGGCGGTGATGAAGTCGGTGAGGGCGCGCGCGTCGGCCTTCAGCTGGGCCTGGCGCGGGGTGAGGCGGAAGTCCATGGAAGTCCTCGCTGTGGGGTGATCGGGGTGGGCGGTTTCAGTGGACGGGCAGGGCGAGGGCGCGGGTGCCGCGCTTGATCAGCTCGTTGGCGATGATCAGCCGCTGGATCTCGGAGGTGCCCTCCCAGATCCGGTCGACGCGCAGCTCGCGGTACATGCGCTCGACGGCGTACGAGCGGTCGTAGCCGCGGCCGCCGAAGATCTGCAGACAGCGGTCGGCGACCCGGCCTGCTGCCTCGCTGGCGGCGAGCTTGGCGGTGGAGGCCTTGGCGTGCAGTGTCTTGCGGTCGGTGTGCGGCTGGTCGGCTTCCCAGGCGACCTGGTGGGTGTAGGCACGGTTGACGGCGATGTCGACGGCGCAGTCGGCGAGCATGCCCTGGATCAGCTGGTACGACGCGATCGGCGCCCCGAACTGCTCCCGCTCCACCGCCCAGTCACGCGCCAGCTCCAGGGCGCGCTCGGCCGCGCCGACGGTGCGTGCCGCGATCATCAGGCGTTCGTCGGTGAACCATTCCTTGGTCAGCTCGTAGCCGTTGCCGACGCCGCCGAGGACGTCCTCGTCGGCCACGAAGACGTTGGTGAAGGTGAACTCGGGATGCCCATTGACCGCGGAGTGCATGAAGCGCGGGACCCGTGTCATCTCGACTCCTGGTGCGGCCTTGTCCACGAAGAACAGCGTGGGCTGCCGCTCGGGGCCGGCGTCCGCCTGCACCAGCAGGAAGTCGGCGATGTCTCCGCAGGTGACGAACCACTTCTCCCCGTTGAGCAGCCAGCCTCCGTCGGTGCGGGTGGCTGTGGAGGTGCCGGCGGACGGGTCCGAGCCCGCGCCCGGCTCGGTGACGGCGAACGCGTCGAACTTCTCCGCGCGGATCACCGGCAGTAGGTACTTCTCGCGCTGCCGCTCGTCGCCGTACGCCAGGACGTTGGCGGGTCGCCAGGGGATGTCCCAGAGGCAGTTGGTGACCTTGCCGAACTCCTCCTCGACGATGACCTGGTCGAGGAGGCTGAGGCCGGCGCCGCCCCACTCGGCGGGCATGTTGATGGCGTAGACACCGGCGTCCATGGCGGCGCGGGTCAGTTCGGTGACGAGCTGCTGCGGCAGGGGGCCGCCGGCCTGCTCGGACTGGTCCTCGTAGCGCATGAGCAGGCGCGCGTACTCGGCGGCGCGGTGCTTCAGGTCGACCTGTTCGGGGGTGTAGCGCATGTCCATGGGGGCCTCTTCGGTCGGTGGGCGGCGTGCGGGTGGGTCAGGCGAGTACGGCGCGCGAGTCCAGGGCGAGGACGCCGCCGGGCTGCACGAGCAGGGGGTTGACCTCGATCTCTGCGATCTCGGGGTGGGCGGCGGCGAACGCGGTGATCGTCTCGATGGCCGCCGCGGCCGCGGTGACGTCGACGGGCGGGCGGCCGCGCACCCCGTCGAGCAGGGCGGCGGTGCGCAGTCCGCGCAGCAGGCTCAGGGCGCGGTCGGCGGGTACGGGGGCCAGGGTGAAGGCGACGTCGTGCAGTGCCTCGGCCAGTACTCCGCCCAGGCCCACCATGGCGACCGGGCCGAAGCGCGGGTCCCGGTTGACGCCGACGATCAGCTCGATGCCGTCGGTCAGGTCGGCCATCGCCTCCACGGAGTAGGAGGAGGCGCCGAGCCGGGCGTGCATCTCGCGGAACGCGGCGAGCAGTTCGCCGGGTCCGGCCAGGCCCAGTGCCACGCCGCCCGCGTCGGACTTGTGCAGCAGGTGGAGGGCCTTGAGGACGTAGGGGCCGGTGAACTCCTCGGCTGCGGCGAGCAGTTCCGCCTCGTCGTGGATCTCCCGGGCGGCGGGGAAGGCGAGTCCGGCCGCTTCCAGGGCCCTGCGTGTCTCCATGTAACCGCTCTCCCGGAGCGGTGACGCGGCCCGGGGAAGGGGTGTGACACCGGTGTCCGGTGTGCCGGGTGCCGTCGCGGCGAGGGCGCGGGCGGCGTCCTCGGTGGCGGCGAAGACCGGGATGCCGGCCGAGGTGAGGGTGCGGCAGCTGGGGGACTCGGGGTACATCGACTGCACCACGAGGGGTTTCGCGGTGGCCCGGTGGCGGGCCGCGATGAGGCGCGCGGCCGCCTGTTCCCCGTCCGCGAGTACCGTACCGCCTCCCCCGAGCCCGCCGTCGGCGGCCGCGTAGCCGCCGAAGTAGCCGGTCATCAGGACGGCGTCGACCTCCTCGGCCGCGAGCAGCGCGGCGACGGTTTCCGCGTACGAGCCGGGGTCCTGCTCCCCCATTCCGGCGAGGTCCACCGGGTTGGCGACGGCCGACTGTGCCCACAGGGCCTCCCGCAGGTGCTGCCGCGTCGGCTCCTGGAGTTCGGGCACGGTCAGGCCCGCCGCCTCGACGGCGTCGGCGGCGACCACGCCGTGGCCGCCGCCGTCGGTGAGGACGGCGACCCGGCGGCCGGCCGACCGTCGCGCGCCGCTCAACGCGGCCAGGACGACGGTGAGTTCACGGGGCGTGGCGACCAGTTCCACACCGGCGTCATGGCAGGCCGCGGTGACGACGTCGGCGGAGGTGGTGAGCGCGCCGGTGTGCGACTGGGCGCTGCGTGCGGAGGCGTCGCCGCGTCCGCCGGTGAGCAGCACCACGGGCTTGCCGGCGTCGGCGGCCGCCTCGGCGAAGGCGCGTCCGTCGGCGAAGTCCTCCGCGTAGACCGCGATGGCGTTGGTGCCCTCGTGCCGGGCGCAGTCGGCGAGCAGGTCGACGAGGGTGACGTCGGCCTGGTTGCCGAGCGAGACGAAGCGGGAGAAGCCGAGGCCGTGCGGGCGGAAGCGGAGCTGGAGTTCGAGGGCGAGGTTGCCGCTCTGGCTGAGGAGCGCGATGCCGCCGGGTGCGAAGGTGTCGGAGGCCAGGAAGAGGTCCGTGGTGTTGTCGGCCAGGCCCAGGCAGTTGGGGCCGATCAGCACGGCACCGGCGGCGCGCACGCGTTCGGCGACGGCACGCTGGCGGGTGCGCCCCGCTTCGCCGGTCTCGGCGAACCCGGCGGTGATCGCGACGATCGCCCGGGCCCCGCACCGCAGCGCCTCGTCGACGGCGTCCTCGAAGCCGGCGGCGGGCACGGAGACCACCGCCAGGTCGACGGGCTCGCCGATCGCGCTCAGGCTGGGGGCTGCGGTACGGCCGAGCACGGTGCCGCCACGCCGGTTGACCAGGTGCACGGGGCGGCGGCCGTTCGCGCGGATGGCCTGGGCGGCGATGGCATGGCCGTACTTGGCCGGGTCGTCGCTGGCTCCGACGACGGCGACGGAGACGGGGTCGAAGAGGGCCGACAGGTCACGTCCCATGTCACTTCACCAGCCGCAGCGCGGAGTTGGGGCAGGCGGCGACGGCTGCTTCGGCAGCGTCCGCGCCGCCCTGCGGGACGTCGTGCTCGCGCACCCGCGCGTAGCCCCACTCGTCGAGTTCGATCAGCTCGGGCGCGGGTTCGTGGCAGAGGCCGTAGCCCTGGCAGCGGGTGGAGTCCAGCAGGAGTTTCATGGCGGGGTCCTTTCGGTACGGCGGGGTGCGGGGCGGGGGCGGGGCGAGGGGTCCGGATGCGGGGCCGGGGTCCGGATGCGACTTAGGAGGCCGGACGCGGCTCAGGGCACCGGCACCGTGAACCGGCGTCCGTCCTCAGGTGCCGCCCCCTCGCAGGCGGGGCAGCCAGAGCGGCGGTGGGCGTCGACGTGGTCGGGGAAGTGGGCGAGCAGGGTGGCGACGATGCGGGCGGCGGCGTCGAGCAGCCCGCAGGCCCCGCGGCCGGGCAGTTGCCGCGACCAGCGGTGCAGCTTGTCCGCCGCCTCGTCGCCCGCCTGGCCGCGAGCGACGGCCGTGAGGGTGCGGGCCAGTGCTCCGGTGCCGGAGACGCACACCCCGCACTGCCGGGCGCTCTGTGCCGCGAGGTAGGCGGCGGCCTCCGTGGCCACGGCGACCGGGCAGTCCTCCGGATGCAGGAAGTGCAGCGCCCCGCAGCCGAGGCCTCCGCCGGCCGCGCGCAGGCGGTCGTGGTCGAGGGGAAGGTCCGTCCAGCCCGTGCCGTGCAGGCCGCCGAAGAGGCCGCCCAGCAGGACTGCCTGGGCTCTGCCGTGCCCGCACAGGTCGGCGAGGACCTTCAGGTGCGTACCGGCGGGCACCTCGGCCAGCGCGGACGCGCCACGGACTCCTGAGAGGGTCACCAGATGGGTTCCGGCGACGGCGCCCGCGGCCTCGGGACGCGAGTACATCAGCGCGATGCGTGCGAGCGTCTCGACATTGGCCACAAGGGTGGGCGCGCCGCCGACACCGCGCTCGAAGGGGCGCGGGGGTTTCGCCGTGGGCAGCGCCGGGCCGCCGTCGATGCGTCGTACGACCGCGGTCTCCTCCCCCGCGACGTAGGTGTGCTCCGTGCGTACGACGTCGATGCGCAGCCTGGGGGGACACTCGGCGAGGGCCCGGCGCACGGCCCGCTCGGCGGGACCGTCGGAGAGGTACACGCAGCCGCGCTCGGCGCCGGTCATGGCCGCGACCAGGCGGATGCCGTCCAGGACCACGTGCGGCCGGTGCCGCAGCAGCCAGCGGTCCTTCACCGAGCCCGGCTCGCCCTCCTCACCGTTGGCGACGACGACAGGTGGGCCCGGTGCGTCGCGGACGGCGTGGATCTTGACCGCGGTGGGGAAACCGGCCCCACCACGGCCGCGCAGCCCCACGGCGGCGATGCGGTCGAGCAACCGGTCGAGCAGCCGGTCGGGCGCGGTCAGGGGTGCGTAGCCGCCCGCGGCCAGGTACCGGGAGGCGTCCTCGCTGCCGCCGGACAGCCAGGCGCCGGACAGCAGCGGGGCGAGGAGGCCCGGCCGGCCTTCGGGGAGGAGGGAGAAGACGCCGGTCATGCGGTGCTCCTGGGGTCGCGGTGGCTGGAGGGGACGGTGTAGTCGCGGTCTCTCAGCCGCACCAGCGCCCGTTCCAGATCCCGCCGTTGCGTGGCGGTGCGCACGTATCCGGCCCCGGGCAGGCCGATCAGCATGCGGTGGTGGTCGAGGACGACCTCACCGGCCACCAGCGCCGGCCGCGGGTCGGCGGTGGCGGTCGGCGCGGCGGCCTCGACGACCAGGTCGGTGACTTCGCTGAGGTAGCGCAGCCAGCCGCGTTGCGTGCCGCGCAGCACGAGCCGCTCGACGCGGTGCCGCTCGGCGGCGACGAGGGCCGCCGGCGGGCGGTGGTCCGCCGGGGCGCGCAGGGCGGCCACCGCGGCGGGCAGTTCCTGTTCGGGCTCCGGCGTGAGACCGAGCCAGACGAGACTTCGGCGAGCGCTCATGGGTGCCTCCGGGGGCGCACCGTCCCCGGGTGGTCCGGAGAACGGGGTGGCGCGGCGACGGCGTGGACGGGGATGCTCCGGCACCGCGACGAGAGGGGTGGGGAGCTGTGCGAGCCCGGCCGGGACCGGGCGTGGCGTGGACGGCGACGGAGGGTGTCCGGACCGGTGCGAGATGCACGGTCGTCCGCCTACCACGAGACTAACTAACTAATTAGTCAGCCCACAAGTCTTGACTTGATCCCGCCGCGGTCGCACTCTGACTAACCAATCAGTCAGCCGGATCCCGGCAGGTCCGGACGGCTCAGCCGATGCGTACGCCTCTCCTGACCCCTACGCCTCGCCTGACGCCGTACCTGCCGTCCGTTCCGGGCACAGCCTCACCGCCCATCGCCGCCGCCGCGGCGCGGAGGAGGACCCCATGCACCCCTCGCCCACCCGGGCAGCCGACACCGTCTCCGCTGCCCCGCCGGAACCGCCCCCCGAGCACCCCGGGGAAGCCCTGCCGGCCCGCTACTACACGGATCCGGCCGTCGCCGAGGCCGAGACCGAGCGCATCTTCGCCAAGTCCTGGCAGCTCGTCTGCCACGAATCCGACCTCCCCGGACCCGGCGCACGCCTCACCGCCACCGCCGCCGGCCGGGAGGTGCTGGTCGTCCGCACCGAGGACGGCGGCCTCGCCGCCCACCTCAACGTCTGCCGGCACCGGGGCACCCGCCTGGTCACCGCACCGGAGCCGTCCGGCAAGGCGATCCGCTGCCCGTACCACGGCTGGACCTACAAGCTCGACGGACGGCTCGTCGGTGCCCCCGAGGCGCGCCGGATCCCCTGCCTGGACAAGCCCCGGCTCGGACTGCACCCGGTCAACGTGGAGTCCTTCCTCGGGTTCGTCTTCGTCAACCTCGACATGGAGGCGACCCCGCTCGCGGAGAGCTGCGCCGGGCTCGCCCAGGCCGTCGGCCACTACGCCGGGCCCGGCCTCATCCCCGTCGGAAAGCACCGCATCCACGACCTGGCGGGCGGCGAGCAGCAGAACGCCAACTGGAAGGTGATCGTCGACAACTATCTGGAGGGCTACCACGTCCCCGTCGCCCACCCCGCGCTCATGCGGCTGCTGGACTACCAGGCGTACACGGTGGACGTTCAGCAGAACTACGTCCTGTTCGAGTCCCCGCTGCGCGACAAGCCCTCCTCGAACTGGACCGAGCGGCTCTACCAGCGCCTCGCGACCCCGATGCCGGGGCTGACCGAGGCCGACCGGCGCGTGTGGCGGTACGCCGTGATCTATCCGAACACGCTCATCGACTTCTACCCTGACCACGTGCTCGCGTGGACCGCCCTGCCCACCGCCCAGGACCGGGCGGCGATCCCCGGCGGCTTCTACACCCGGCACGGGGAGAGCGTCCGCACCCGGCTTGCCCGGCGGCTGAACATCCACATCGGCTGGGTCACCAACGACGAGGACGCCGAGCTGGTGGAACGCGTGCAGGCCGGCCTGACCACGCCCGGTTTCGAGCCGGGACCGCTGTCGCAGCGCGAGGCCGCCGTCGGCTGGTTCGCCCGCCGGGTCCGGGACGACCTGGAGGGGGACACCCGGTGACGCCCTCCCGCACGCTGTACGCCGTACGCCTTCCGTCGGGCTTACCCCTCTCCTTCTGAGCACACCAGCACCCTCCCCAGACCGGTCTTCACTACGGAGTCAGGGCCTCCGTGAGCCGACCAGCCGGTCCGCCCTGGACTTGTGCCGTTCCTCGACGGAGAGGACGCTCCATGTCCCCCGAGGTATCCCCACCCCCGCCCCGCCGCGCCGTGCTACGGGCAGGCGCCTACGGCCTGCTCGGTGCGGCGGCCGCGGGCTGCGGGTTCATGCCCGCGAAAACACCCGACGCCCAGCAGCTCGCCCCGGTCAAGGCGCGCGTCGACGGCGATCTCGTCTACTTCAACTGGGCCGACTTCGTCGACCCGTCCGTGTTCAAGGGGTTCGAGAAGGAGTACGGCGTCAAGGTCATCCAGTCGAACTTCGACTCGATGGAAGGCATGGTCGCCAAGCTCAACGCCGGAAACCGCTACGACATCGTCTTCCCCACCGCCAAATGGGCCCAGCGCCTGGTCCGCGGCGGCCGGCTGCGCCGTATCGACCACACCCAACTCACCAACGCGCACGCCATATTCGGCACGTACGCGTACTTCGCCGATCCCTGGTACGACCCCGGCTCCGCGCACACGGTCCCCTTCACCGCGTACAAGACCGGCATCGGCTGGCGCCGCGACCGGATCGGTGAACTGACCGGATCCTGGCGGGACCTGTGGAGCGACAAGGCCGAGGGCAAGGTCTTCCTGCTCGACGACCGCGACGAGGTCCTCGGCATGGGCGCCCTCGCACTCGGTCTGCCCGTCAGCACCGGGGACACCGGTGACCTCGACCGCATCACCTCACTGCTGAGCACGCTGCGCCCGCGGCTGCGCGGCTTCTCCAGCGACAGCTACAACAACCTTCTCAACGGCAACGCGGTCATGACCCAGGCCTGGAGCGGGGACATGGCCGCCATGCTCAACCAGGCCAAGGACCCCTCCGTGTTCGGCTTCGAGGCCCCGAGGGAGGGCACGCCGATCAACTCCGATTGCTACGCCATTCCCTGGAACGCCCCGCACCCCGGCACGGCGATGCTGTTCATCGACTACATGCTGCGGCCGGAGAACGTGAAGAAGAACATCGAGTACATCGGCTACCCGATGCCGGTGGCCGGCTCCGAGAAGACCTACGCCGAGCTGGTCAAGCCGTTCCCCGAGTGCCTGGTCACCGAGGACGACCTGAAGGCGGACCTGTTCTTCCGCAACGGCGGCCGCGCGGCGGAGGACGCCCGCGACACCGCCTGGACGCATGTGAAGGCGGGCTGACCATGGCACTCTTCCGCCCCGCTTCCCGCACCGGCCGCCGGGACACCACCGGAAACCGGATGTGGGTCTGGTTCATGCTGCCGGGCACGCTGTGGATGACCGGCTTCCTGATCGCCTCGCTGGTCCTCGTCGCCGTCCTCGCGGTCGGCACCACCGACGACCTCGGCAACCCGCGCTTCGGCTTCGATCTGTCCGGCGTACGCGCCCTCGCCGATCCCGCCTACACGGAAGTCCTGGCCCGCTCACTCGGCTACGCCCTGCTCACCTGCGCGATCTGCCTGCTGATCGCCTACCCGGTGGCGTACACCATCGCCCTGTACGGCGGACGGTACAAGCACGCGCTGATCGCCGCGATCGTCGTGCCGTTCTTCGCCAACTACCTGGTGCGGATGTACGGCTGGTCGGTCGTCCTCTCCGACGACGGGCCCGTGCTGCGCGCCCTGCGCGCGGTGGGGCTGGCCGACGGGAGCACGAAGATCCTCAACACCGGCGTCGGCGTCGTCGCGGGACTCGTCTACGGCTTCGTCGTCTTCATGATCATCCCGCTGTACGCGGCCCTGGAACGCCTGGACGTCTCCCTCATCGAGGCCGGCCGCGACCTCTACGGCGGCCCGGTCCGCACCTTCCTCTACGTCACCCTGCCCGCCACCCGGCAGGGCGCGGCGGCCGGACTCGTGCTGGTCTTCCTGCCCGCCATGGGCGACTTCGTCAGCGCACAGCTCATGGGAGGACCGGACCAGATCATGATCGGCAACCTCATCCAGGACAAGTTCTTCCAGGGCCAGAACTGGCCGCTGGGCTCCGCGCTCACCATGCTGCTGATGCTGGTGCTGCTGATCGGGATGTTCGGCTATCTGCGGCGCACCCGCAAGGACGAGGCGGAGGCCCGCCGATGACCATCGTCAAGCTGCCCTCCGCCACCGCCCCCTCCCGGCCGACCGCCCGTAACCGCACGCGGCGCGGCCGTGCCGACCGCAAGCCGCGGATCCTGATCGCGGTCACCGGCCTCTTCTTCGCCCTGCTCTATCTCCCCATCGCCGTCGTCGCCCTCTTCTCCTTCAACTCCAAGAAGTCCCTGACCGTCTTCGGCGGGTTCAGCCTGCGCTGGTACCGGGCCTTCGTCCACGACGACGTCCTCATCTCGTCGCTCGGCACCAGCCTGCGGATCTCCCTGGTGGCGATGGCCGGTTCGGTCGTCCTCGGAGTGGCGCTGGCGCTCGGTCTGGTCCGCTGCCGCACCCGGCTCGGCTCGCTGGCCGGCCTGATCATGCTGGTGCCGCTGATCACGCCGGAGATCGTCACGGGCGTGGCGTCGATGCTGCTGTTCAAGGGCCTGGGCGTGGCCCTGTCCACCGGCACGGTGATGCTCGCCGAGATCACCTTCTCCATCTCCTACGTGACGGTCATCCTCCGGTCCCGGGTGGCCGCGCTGAACCCGGAGGTGGAGGAGGCCGCGATGGACCTCGGCGCCACCCGGTGGCAGGCGGTCCGTCTGGTGACCCTGCCGGCCCTGCTCCCGGCTGTGCTGGCCAGCGCCGTGCTGATCTTCGCGCTCGTCTTCGACGACTTCGTCCTCGCGTACTTCACCACCGGCGTCGACCCCCAGCCGCTGTCGGTGCGGATCTACTCGGCGATCCGCTTCGGGGTGCAGCCGACCATCAACGCGGTCGGCACGCTGATGCTCGCGGGATCCATCGCCCTGATCGCCCTCGCCCTGTTCATCCCGCGCCTCTTCGGCCGCCGCGGCGGCCTCGACATCCTCTCCGGAGAGTGATCCATGGACGCGACCCCCGCAGTCCGGCTCGACGGCGTCTCCAAGCGGTTCGCCGACTCCTCCGCCGTCCACCGTCTCGACCTCGACATCGAGGCCGGCCACTTCTTCTCCCTGCTGGGCCCCTCCGGCTGCGGCAAGACCACCTCGCTGCGCATGATCGGCGGGTTCAGCGACCCCAGCGAGGGCTCGGTGCTGCTCGCCGGTGAGGACGTGACCGCGCTGCCGCCGAACCGGCGCAACGTCAACACGGTCTTCCAGAGTTACGCGCTGTTCGACCACCTCAGCGTCGCCGACAACGTCGCCTTCGGGCTGAAGCGCCAGGGCGTCGCCAAGGCCGAGATACGGCAGCGGGTCGGCGAGATGCTGGACCTGGTCCAGCTCGCCGGCCTCGCCGACCGCAGACCCCGTACCCTCTCCGGCGGCCAGCGGCAGCGCGTCGCGCTCGCCCGCGCGCTCGTCAACCGTCCGGCCGTCCTGCTCCTCGACGAACCGCTGGCCGCCCTCGACCTGAAGCTGCGCCGGCAGATGCAGGTCGAGCTGAAGCAGATCCAGCGCGAGGTCGGCATCACCTTCGTCTTCGTCACCCACGACCAGGACGAGGCGCTGACCATGTCCGACCGGATCGCGGTCATGAACGAGGGCCGCATCGAACAGTGCGGCACCCCCGAGGACGTCTACGAACACCCCGCGACCCGCTTCGTCGCCTCCTTCATGGGCACCTCCAACCTGATGACCGGCACCTACCGGGCAGGTGAGGTCGCCCTGGAGCAGGGGCCCGCCCTGCCGGTCGGCGCCCGGACCGGCATCGCGGACGGCACCGCCGTGAGCGTGTCGGTGCGCCCCGAGAAGATCTGGCTGTCGGACTTCGAACCGGGCATGTCGATGCTGCGCGGGGTGATCCGCGAAACCGTCTACAGCGGCCCGACCACCACGTACCTGATCGAACTCGCCCCGGGCGTCACGCTGTCGGTGCTGGAGCAGAACACGGCCCGTGCGCGCATGGAGGACCGCTGGAGCGGCGGCGAGACGGTGGAGTTCGGCTGGCGGCCCGAACACTGCCTGGTCCTGGCCTGACCCCATCCCTCAAGAAAGCGAAGCTGATGCATCACGACGTGATCGTGCTCGGCGCGGGTCTTGCCGGGCTCGCCGCCGCCCGGGACCTGGCAGCCGCCGGCACCGACGTGCTCGTCCTGGAGGCCCGGGACCGTGTCGGCGGCCGGGTCGAGCAGACCCGCACGCCCGACGGCCGTACCGTCCAGCTGGGCGGCGAAGTGGTCGGCCATGCCCACACCGCGTACCTGCGACTCGCCGAGGAACTCGGCCTGGAGCTGGTCGCCAGCTACGTCGCGGAACCCGGCCGTATCACCCGTTCCACACCCGAGGGTCTCTCGGCCGGCGACCCACCGCACTGGTTCGGCCCCGGCGACCTGGCCCGACACGAGGAACTCGGCAAGGAGTTCAGCGAACTCGCCGCCACGGTCGACCCCGACGATCCCTGGTCGCACCCGGAGGCGACCGCCCTGGACCGGCTGTCCGTGGCCGACTGGCTGCGCTCCCGCCACGCCACACCCGCCGTGGTGCGGCTGTGGGACATCGGCCAACTGGCCCTGGCGGGAGGATCGTACGAGCGCATCTCGCTCCTGGCCGCGCTGCGCAAGAGCGCGGCGGTCCCCGGTACGGGCGACTACGACTACGACAACTGGGAGGGACTCCGGCTGGCGGAAGGGTCGGCCACCCTCGCCGAGGTCATGGGCCGCGAGCTGGGGCCGCGCATACGCCTCGGCTCGCCGGTCGCCGCGCTGGACATACGCCCCGGCGACTGCGCCGTACGCCTCGTCACCGGCGAAGTCCTCACCGCGGCGGCCGTGGTGAGCGCCCTGCCCGTGGGACCGCTGCGGTCCGTCACCGTCAGTGGCGTGAGCGAGGCCCGGCTGGCCTCCCTGCACCGGCAACGCCAGGCGGTCGCCGCCAAGTTCGCCGCCGTGTACGACCGTCCCTTCTGGCGCGCCGACGGGCTCAACGGCCTCTCCGAGACCGAGGGGGTCCTGGGCAGCACCTGGCCACAGAACGAAGGCGTCCTGTCCGCGCTGATCCCGCCCGAACGCTACGGCGTCCTGCTCGGCACCCCGCCCCATTTGCGCACGCCCGAGCTGCTGGCGGAGATGGCCGCCATGTTCGGCGACGAGGCACAGCGGCCGACGGCCTGCCATCTGCGGCTCTGGGGCACCGACCCGTGGACCCAGGGCTACGTCACCCAGTGGCCGCCGGGCGAGGTCATGGCGGTAGGCCCGCTGCACGGCACGCACGAGCCACCGTTCTACGTCTGCGGCTCGGACCAGTGGGTCGCCGGATACATGGAGGGCGCGGTCCGCACCGGCCGCGCCGCCGCCGGGGAGGCGCTGCGCCGTGGCTGACCACGCCCGTCTCAACCACATCGACGGCAAGGAGGTACCGGCCGCCTCCGGTGCCACCGTGCGGCTGGTCGACCCGGCCACCGGACTCCCCCACGGCACGGCCCCGCTCTCCGGCCCCGAGGACGTGGACGCGGCCTGCCGTGCGGCCGAGCAGGCCTTTGACGGCTGGTCGACCACGACTCCGGCGCGGCGGCAGACCGCACTGCTGCGCATCGCCGACGCCCTGGAACGGGAGGCCGGCGCGCTGGCAAGCGCCGAGGTGGCCGACACCGGCAAGCCGCGTGCCCTGTTCCTGGCGGACGAACTGCCCGCGGTCGTCGACGTGTTGCGGTACTTCGCCGGGGCCGCCCGGAACCTGCCGGGCGCCGCGGCCGCCGAGTACACGCCGGGCCGCACCTCGGTCCTGCGCCGAGAGCCGGTCGGCGTCTGCGCGCAGATCACCCCATGGAACTACCCGCTGATGATGGCCGTCTGGAAGGTCGCCCCCGCGCTGGCCGCCGGCAACACCGTCGTCCTGAAACCGTCCGACACCACGCCGTCGTCGGCCACGCTGCTGGCCCGGCTGGCCGCCGAGCATCTGCCGCCCGGGGTACTCAACGTGGTGTGCGGCGACCGCGACACCGGGCGCGCCCTCGTGGCCCACCCGGACGTCCGGCTCGTCGCCGTCACCGGCAGCGTCCGCGCCGGGCAGGAGATCGCCGCCGCCGCGGCCGCTGACCTCAAACGGCTGCACCTCGAACTCGGCGGCAACGCACCGGTGTTGATCCACGCGGACGCCGATCTCGACGACGCGGTCGAGCAGTTGTCGTCGCTGGCCTTCTACAACGCGGGGCAGGACTGCACGGCCGCCACCCGGATCCTCGTCCACCACCGCGTGTACGAGACCTTCCTGGACGCCTTCGCCGACCGGGCCGCACGGCTGCTGCCCGGCGACCCCGACGACGAGCACACCGACTTCGGCCCGCTCGCGAACGCCGCCCAACTCACCCGCGTGCGCGGCCTGCTGGAGCGGATCCCGGACCACGCCGAGGTCGTCACCGGGGGCGGCGCCCTGGACCGCCCCGGCTACTTCCACCAGGCCACGGTGGTCGCCGGAGCCCGGCAGGAGGACGAGATCGTACGGAGCGAGGTGTTCGGCCCGGTCGTCACCGTCCAGCCCTTCACCGAGGAGTCCGAGGCCTTCCGGATGGCGAACGCCGTTCCCCAGGGGCTGGCCGCCAGCGTCTGGACCCGCGACCACGACCGGGCCATGCGGGCGAGCCGCGCGCTGCACACCGGCATCGTCTGGGTCAACACCCATGGCACGACAGTCTCGGAGATGCCGCACGGCGGTGTGCGCCACTCCGGTTACGGCAGCGACCTGTCCCTGACCGGCCTGCTCGACTACACACAGGTCAAGCACGTCATGTTGTGAGCGGGACGGGCACACGTCGTACGCCTCAGTTTCCTACAGGAGGCATCAGGATTCCCGCACGACTGTGGCCGGATTGCGCATCTGACGGGTGTTCGAACATCGCGATACTCAGGGCTGGGCGATCCGCCCCAAACTCCCGCCTTCGGAGGCCACAGATGCCCCAGACCAGTGTTCAGACCGCAGCCGTGCTCGAAGCCTGGCTGTCGGGCGCCGAGAGCGCTTTCGGCCAGCTCAACCCCGCCGGGCCGCTCTACGTCGGCGGCGCCGCCGCGGAGGCCGCGCTCACCGACCCGAGCGACTCCCTCTACGGCTTCTGTTCCAGCCCGAGCGGGTCGCACGGCAGCTGGTGCTGCTGATCGTCCACGGTGCCTTCGGGCCCCGACCGGGGAACCGCGCGCTGCTCGCGCGGTTCCCCGCGTCTCGTTCGGTGAGGTCGAAGAGGGAGGGTGGAAGGTGAGCGGATCGACGCCGGACGGCGTGGACGAGGCTGAGTGGTTCGCCGGGCCCGTACGAGGCATCGCCCGGCCGTGGCGGGACGACCTGGCCCGGCGCCTGGCGGCCGTGACCGCCCTGGACCGGGTCGAGCGGGACGTGGTGCTGGAGGCCGGGCACACGGCCCTGCTCCGGTCCTTGCACGCCAAACTCTCCCGGCTCCTCCTGGTCGAACTGCACGCGCTGCGCCTGGCAGGGGGCGCCGGTCCGGACGCCGGCGGTGCGGCGGACACGCGAACGTGGGCCGCGTTCATCGAGCAGGCCGGTGCGGAGGGCTATCTCGGCAAGCTGGCCGGCCGGTACGCGAGTGTCGGCCCGCGGATCGCTGCGGTGGCACGGATGTCGGTGGCGGCGACGGCCGGGTTCGCGCAGCGGCTCGCCGCGGACCGCGAGCTGCTGCGACCGCTGCTCGGGGGACCCGCGGGGCCGGTGCACGCCGTGACGTTTGGGGCGGGCGACAGCCACCGGGGCGGCCTGACGGTGAGCCGGGTCGATTTCTCCGGCGGAAGCGTGATGTACAAGCCCCGGCCGTCCGAGGCCGACGTGGCTCTGGGCGCGTTGCTGGACGAGCTGTTCACGGACTTCCCCGGTGCCCCGGCGTCGGACGAACGGATCCGGGTGCCGCGGACGGTGGCGTGCGAGGGGCACGGCTGGGCCGAGTTCGTGCACCACCGGTACTGCGCGGACGACGTCGAACTCGCAGCGTTCTACCGCAACGTGGGGCACTGGCTGGCCGTCCTCCGCTTCACCGGAGGCACCGACATGCACGCCGAGAACATGATCGCCGCGGGCCCGGTGCCGGTGATCGTGGACGCCGAGACGCTCTTCGACTCCCCCGCCCCCTTCCCGCCCAGCGGCCGGGGCGACGCGGTGGACGTGGCAGCGGCGGCCATCCGGCGAACGGTGCTGCGCACCGGACTGCTGCCCGTGCGCGGCACCGGGTTCGCGCTCGGCGGCGTGGACATCTCCGGGGTGGGGGCACTGCCCGGCCAGCAGCCGCTGATCCCGAGCCCGGTGATCGCGGACGGCGGCACCGCGGCGGCCCGTTTCCACGTGGACCTGGTGGCGATGCCCACCGCGGGCAACCACCCGAGCCCGACCCCCGTGCTGAGCGCGTACTGGGACCGGATCCTGGCCGGCTTCCGCGAGATGACCGCGCACCTGCACCGACCCGGCGTGGACCCGTACCGTCTGCTGTCCCGCTTCGAAGGCGCGCAGGCCCGCCGGATCCTGCGGCCGACCCAGGCGTACGTCGACATCGGCCGCATGCTGTGGCATCCGGCGTCGTTGCACGACGAGGCCGCGGCCGTCGAGCGGGCCCGGGACATCCTGCGGCGCAACGCCGAGGTGCTGCCCGGTGCGCCGACGGAGCGCGCGGCCATCGACGGTGAGATCGCGGACCTCCTGGCCGGTGACGTGCCGTTGTTCGGCTTCACCGTGGACGCGGCCGCCGTACGGAACACGGTCGAGGACTGGCGCACCGCCGATCTGGCGCTGGAGGAGTCGGTGATCCAGGACGCGCTGGTCGGCGCGTACCTGAACGAGCGTTCGCTGCCGGCGCGGGTGCAGGAAGCCGCCCGCGACCCGCACGCCCGTGACCGGGAGCGGCGCCGCCGGGAACTGGCCGCACGGATGGTCCGGCGGCTGTGCGACGGAGGGGTGCGCGGCGAGGACGGCACGGTGACCTGGATCAGCCCGGTCTTCACCCCCGCGGGGTGGTCGATCAGGGTGCTGCCCGCCGACCTCTACACCGGGCAGGGCGGCGTGGTGCTGACGCTCGCGGAGTACGCGGCCGAGGTGCGCGCCGGGCGGGCGGAGGAGGTACCCGGCGTCACCGAGACGTTAGAGGGCGCGCTGCGCGTCCTGATGAGCACCGAGGACCGGACGCCGACGCCGTCCGCCGGGGCGTTCAGCGGTGCCGCGTCGCAGGTGTGGACGTGGCTGGCGCTGCACCGGGTGCTCGGTGAGGACCGGCTGCTGGAGCGGGCCGCCGCGCGTGCGGTGCTGCTGGAGGGCCGACTCGTCGAGGACGACGTCGAGGTGGATCTCCTCAACGGAGCGGCCGGTGGCATCGTCCCTCTGCTCAACCTGGCCAGCGCGACCGGGCAGGAGCGCTGGCTCGCCGCGGCGGCGCAGATCGGCCGTCGGCTGACCGGCCTGGCCACGGTGGACGCGAGCGGTGCCCGGTGGACGACCCGGCTCAACCCGGAGGGCATCGGCGGCTTCGCCCACGGCGCCACCGGCATCGGCTGGGCGCTGACCCGGCTCGCCCTGAGCGACGCGGGTGCCGCGGCCGAGCGGCACGGCTGGGCCCACCTCGCCGAACTGGCCTTCGCCTACCAGGAGTCCCTCTACCAACCGGACCACGGCAACTGGCTGGACGTCCGCATCGGCGCCGAGGAGGACTTCTTCACCAGCTGGTGTCACGGCAGCGCGGGAATCGGTGTCGGCATGCTCGACCTCCACCGGCGCACCGGCGATCCGGCCCACCTCGACATGGCCCGCCGCGCCGCGCGGGCCTGCGCGGCCGAGGGCTTCGGCTGGAGCCACACCCTGTGCCACGGCGACCTCGGCCTCTGGCAGTTCCTCACGTCCATGAACGTCGGCGACCCCGCCGACCTCGACGGCGAGATCCTCACCAGCCTCGAACAGCGCGGCCCGGTCGGCGGACTGGCCCGCGAGGCGTTCTCCCCCAGCCTCATGTCGGGCCTGTCAGGAGTCGTCCACACGCTCCTGCGCATGCACCGTTCGGCGTCCCTGCCGGATCCCCTTGTCCTCGACTGACCCGGGGATCAGACCACGGCGACCAGGGCCAGCGCCTGCTCCAGGTTGTGCTCGGCGATGTCCGCCATGGCCGCACGGTGGGGGAAGTCCCCGTCGAGCAGCCGTAGCGGACCCGCCGTCAGGGACAGGCGCTGGGCGAGCGTGTAGAGCGCGAGCCGGTCCTCGTCCAGGCCGTCCACCGCCAGCGGACGGTAGGCGTCGTGCAGCCGGATCCGCAGAAAGACGTGCTCCCACTCGACGTCGAAGTACATCGAACCCTCGATGTCGATCGCCACGGGGTTCCCGCCCGCGTCGACCAGCACGTGGTCGGGGCCGAGTTCGCCGTGGACGACCGCGTACTCGGCGCGCGGCCGCACCACCGCCGCGAGATCCGTCAGCCGCTGCTCCAGCCGGTCGCGGGCTCCCGCGATCCGCGGATCCCGGGCCGCCGCCTCGGCGAGGTCGCGCAGCGCACGGTCCAGGACGACCCCCTCGCACGACGTCCCCCGCGAAGTGCCTCCCGCGTCGACCACGGCCACCTTGCCGTACCCGGACGCCCGATGACCCCGCATCGCCTCCAACGCCTCCCCCAGCCGGTCCAGGACGGGGGCGGCCGCACTCGGGTCACGCGCGAGGAGTTTCTCCAGGTTCTCGCCTGGGACGTCCTCGACGATCGCGAGGTCGCCCGGGCCGTGGGTGCCCTCGCGATCGACGAGACGGATGGCCGGGACGCGGACGCCGAGCGCGTCCAGCCGGGCGTGCGCGGCCTCGAACAGGTCGAGCCCGAGGCCGGGCGAGAACGGGTCGGTGAGGTCGTTGTCGCCCTCGGCCGCGGGCCAGTAGTTCTCGGCGTCGTGCCACAGGTAGGCGACAGCCGTGGTGGCGTCGTCCATCACCAGGCGGTACACGCCCTTCTTGCTGCCGCCCGCGACCCGCTCGACCGCCGCCAGCCGCCGCCCGCCGCCCAGCGCGGCCCGAGCCGCCCCCGCCAACCGGAGTTCAGAGATCTCAGTCATGCTGTCCGATACGGTCGACCACCTGAGTGTCCTGCAGAATCCTGGTCTCGTAGTACCAGTTGCTCTGCTTCCACTCGCCGTGCACCTTCTTCGGACTGCTCCCCTTGGTGCGCAGGCCCAGGTAGTCGTACGTCTTGCGATCGAAGAGGAACGTGAACGTCGTCTTGGGGTACGAGACTCCGACGGCGGACCGGCCGGCCACGTCCACGTCGTCGTAGTCCAGGCGGATCCGGGGAAGCTTCGCCAGCGCTTCGAAAGCGCCGGCCTGCAGGCCGGGGGGCATCACACGAGGTCCCATGAGCAGCATGGATCCTTCGAAGAACGCGTACATGTCGTTCTGGGTCGTGCTTGGCCGGCCCATCCTGAACTGGGCGAGGAGCTTGTCGGGGTCCGTCGGCATGGCCTTGAGCTTCGAGTAGACGGTGGGAGGCCAGCGCACCTCGTGCTTGCCGAGCGGCGGATCGTGGTGGATCTTCCCGTGCTCCTGACGCAGGGACGGCTTGGAACCGTCCACCGACATCCAGCTCTCGTCGATCCACGTCCTGGTCTTCCCGCCCTTGACCGGCGTCTGCGTGATGTACGTCTTGGTGTAGAAGTACTGGTCGTTACGCGGAATAGGCAGATCGTTCCCCGCGGCGCGTGACCTGTCAGCGGCCTTCTGCAGCACCTCCGTCGCGCTGATCGCACCCAGACGTGGCTTGTCGTCGTCCTTGGCGTCGTGGGCCACCAGGACGGTGACACCCACCGCCGCCGCGGTCACGCCGACGAGCGCGGTACGGAACACGAGTCGTCGGCTGAGTGCACGCCCACGGGATGCACCACTGCGGGACTCCTCGACCATGGCGGCTCCGAGACGGGCTCGGGCGGCGGCGCGGGCCTCGTCGGACAGCCTGTGCTGGTCCGTGTCCCATCCCCGCACCATCGTCAGTTCATCCATGATCGGTCTCCTTCTGAGGCGCGGTCGAGGTGGTGAGGTCCGGTCCGCCCAGTGCCCGTCGCAGCTTGGTGCGGGCCCTGTGCAGGCGGGAGCGGACGGTGCCGACGGGCACGCCGAGGGCCTGCGCGGCCTCCACGTAGTCGAGTTCTCCCCAGGCGATCACCAGCAGCACGTCCCGGTGGCGGGCGGGCAGTTGGGCGAGAGCCCCGGCCAGAGTGCCGTGCGTCCCGGCGGCGCTCTCCGTGATCCCGTCCTCAGGACCGGCGTGGTCCCGCTCCGAGGACAAGGACGCCATGCGCGACAGCGCCCGCAGCCGACGGGCCTCGTCCCTGCGGTGACGGCCGATCAGGTTGGTGGCTATCCCGTACAGCCAGGGCCGCGCGTGCGCGTGCGACGGGTCGTAGCGCCGACGACGCTGAAACGCGATCACGAACGTCTCCGCCATCAGGTCGTCAGCCGTGTCGGGGCCCAGACGTCGTGCGATGTAGCGGTGGATGTCGTCGGCGTGGCGGTCGAAGATCACGGCGAACGCGTCGGGCGTCTCCCAGGATCGTTCGATGACCGAGCCGTCGGAGTCGCCGCTCGCGTCCGTCGTCGGGGCGAGAGCGGCGCCGGTGTCCGGCAGCAGTGTCACGCCTTACCTCTGTCATTCATGTCGTATCCCTCGAAAGCCGTGTCGTGGTCACCTCCTGTTCGCCGATGCCGGCCTTCGAGTTCCACTCCATCAAGTGACCTGCCTCACATGCCACATCACTTTTCGTTGGGCATGACGTTGAAGACCTTGCCCTGTTTGTCCGCCTGGAGGTAGCCGGTCTGTCCGTAGGCGTTGGTGAGGTAGACGGACATTCCGGGAGGGTCACCGAAGACGTTGCCCGGAAGGGTCACCGACAGGTAGCGGGTCTGCACGTCATCGACCTTCAGTTTCCGCTCGGCTTCGGCCAGCAGGGCCGGGACCTTGTCCCAGTCGAAGTCGTCCAGGCTGACGGGCTTCTCCTCACCGCTGAGCGTGTCGCTGATGATGCCCTTCTGGACTCCCTGGCCGGGGCGATAGGTGTACGAGTCCTCCTTGGTGTCGCTGCCCTTCACCATCAGGTCGGCGGAGACGTATTCCGGATACACGACGAAAGACCCGAACCGGGTCCGGCCGGTCTGCTGCTTGAACGCGCTGATGGCGGTGCGGATGCCGGCCGGAGTCAGCAGGTTCCCCTTGGTGCTCGCCGTGGCGCCGGTCGACTCCTTCGCCGACGGCGTGACGTCCGTGGCGGTCGAGCCGCCGCCCGACGGCGACCTGGTGGTGGAGTTGCCGGTCGCGCCGGAACCGGACGCCTTCGAGTCTCCGTCGGGGAGCAGCGTCCACACGAGCACCCCGGCGAGCGCGACTCCGGCGACGGGCAGGCCCACCAGCGTCCAGCGCCGGCCACGGTCCGGCCGTACGGGGACCGTGGCGGACGCCGGGCGCGCGTCCTGTGGGCCCTGGGACGTCGTCGGGGCCGGCGGAGCACCGTACGGCCCCCCGGACATGGCGGGCGCGGGGCCGAAGCCCGTGGGTGCCGTGGCAGGCCCGGGAACGTACGGTGCCGACGGGGGATGCAGTTGGTAGGAGGTGGGGGACTCGGGTTCGCGCGCGGCGTCGGCCAGCATCCGGTCCAGCTGCTCGGCGTCGGGCCTCGCGGCGGGGTCCCGGACGAGGACCCTCATCAGGGCGTCCCGCAGCGGACCGGCATGGACCGGGGGCGGGATGTCGTCGCTGAGGACGGCTGCCAGGGTGGCGAGTGTTGTGCCGCGGCGCAGCGGATGCTCGCCCTCCACGGCCGTGTAGAGCATCATCGCCAGCGACCACAGGTCCGAGGCGGGACCACCGTCCTTGCCGGAGACGCGTTCGGGCGCCATGTAGTCCGGGGTGCCGATGACCGACCCGGTGGCCGTGAGAGTGGTGGCCTCACGGATCGCCGCGATGCCGAAGTCCGTCAGTACCGGACGGCCGTCGGGACGCAGCAGGACGTTGGCCGGTTTCACGTCGCGGTGCTGGATGCCCGCCTGGTGCGCGGCGCGCAGCGCGGCCAGCACCTCACGTCCGATCCGTGCCGCTTCCTGGGGGGACATCGGCCCGCGCGCAAGGCGGTCGGCCAGGGAGCCGCCGGTGACGAGTTCCATGACGATCCAGGGGTAGCTTCCCGGGCCGCCGTCGACCACATGATGGATGGTCACCACATTGGGGTGGTCGACCCGGGCCAGCGCGCGTGCTTCCCGCAGGACCCGCTCGCGCAGCGTCCGGGCGGCCTCCGGATCGTACTCGGCGAGGTCGGGATCGGGTGGCCGCACCTCCTTGACCGCCACGCTCCTGTGCAGCACCAGGTCCGTCGCGCGCCAGACCATGCCCATACCGCCACCGCCGAGCCGTGCTGCCAGCTCGAACCGCCCGTCGACAACCCGTCTACCGCTGTTGTCGCTGCCCTCTCCGTTCATGCGCGGGAGCTTAGTTGCCGCCGTCGTCCCCATGGGGACCAGCCCCCATGCCTGTGCGAACGGGCTGCGAGGACGCCCGGCATGCTCATGTGAGCCCTGTGTGCGCCCCGGTCCGTGCGGCAAGAATGCGCCATGCCGATGGGCGGGTGTCCGGTTCACGGCCCCGCCGCTCAACTCCCCAGAAAGGCAGGTCGGCTGCGATGCTCTTGCGACAGCCCAGCTCCGTGTCCGAGGCGCAGGAGTGCCTGGCCGAGGGGGCCGTGCCGATCGGCGGGGCGACGCTGGTGTGGGCCGAATGGCAGCGCGATGGATTCCCCGAACAGGCCATGTCGTTGCGCGGCCTCCCGGAGGCCAATGTCCTCGGGCGCGAGACGCTGGGCGCCGCCGTGGTGCTGAACCGGATCGACGACCGGGTCCCGGACGTCATACGCCTGGCCGCCGCTTCGGTCGGGACCGGCGCCGTGCGCCGGACGGCGACGGTCGGCGGCAATCTCGTGGGCAGTACGCTGCGCTGCCTGCTGCCGGCGGCTCTCGTCCTGGACGCGCGGGCGTCGGTGCTGGGACCCGAAGGCGTCCAGGAGATCGATCTGGCCGAGGCGATCGCCAAGCGTCCGCTGCTGCTGAGCATCCGTTGGCGAGAGCCCGTCGCCACCGCCTACCGCAAACTGCCGGCCGAGGCGGGCGGAGCGCCGCCGCTCGTCGTCGCCACGGCTCTGCACGCCGACGCCGACGGACAGCGCCGCCTCCGTGTCGCCGTGCGCGACGGATACGACGTGGTCAGCGGCAGCGCCACCGGCGACACCGGTGGCGAGGACGCCGTACGGGCGCTGCGGCGGACGGCGCTCGGTGATGTCCCGTCCGCCGCATGGGAGATCATCGGCGAACAGGCGACGGAGTTGCTGCGTCGCTGATCACTGCGGAGGCAGACTGCCTCGCGCGAGCAGCAGGAGGGCGTCGACCAGGTCCTCCGCGGGGCTGCCGGTGGCCAGACGCCGCAGTTGCAGCCCCATCACCAGGGCGACCGTGGTGGCCGCCAGGCGTTCCGCGTCCGGCACGCCCAGAGCGGTGAGGATCTGCGCGGCGAGCCGGTCGTAGGCCCGGAACGCCTCCGCCGCCGCCTCGCGCAGTCGCTCGTCGCGCCCGGCGTGGATGTACAGCTCGAAGGGCGCGAGATGGGCGCTGTCCAGCGCCGTGCCGCACGCGACCTGGCCGGCCAGGGACGCCGCGTCCTGGACGTCGATGTCCTCGGTCTTGCACTGGTCGGCCAGCTCGGTGAAGTACCGCGCCTCCTCGCGTACGAAGTGCAGCAGGCTCTCCCGCAGCAGATCGTGCTGGGTCTCGAAGTGGTACGTGACCGAGCCGAGTGACACTCCGGCTTCCTTGGCGATGCGCCGGTTGGTGACCGCCGCGACCCCGCCCTCGCCGATGATCTGCAGGACGGCGGTGATGATGCGCTGGCGCGTCGTGGCGGAGGGGGCGGCGTTCGGCATGCCATGCATTGTTCCATCCGCGTTCCGGTGGACAGTCCCTCCCGCCCCCTCTACTGTTCGTTCGAACGAACAGTACGGGAGGATAGTCGTGCACATTGCCGGGGCAACTGTTCTGCTGACCGGGGTCACGGGCGGCATCGGTGGGGCGCTCGCCGCCGAGATATCCGCTCGCGGCGCGGATCTCATACTCACCGGCCGGCGGCGCGAGGCGCTGGAGCCGCTCGCCGACCGCTACGGAGCGCGAACGATCCTGGCCGATCTCGGCGACGCCGATGACGTGCTCCGCCTCGCGGAGGAGGCCGCCGGGACCGACATCCTCATCGCCAACGCCGCCCTGCCCTCCAGCGGTGACGTGCTCGACTACACGCCGGAGCAGATCGACCGGGCGCTCGCGGTGAACCTGCGCGCGCCCGCGATGCTCGCGCGGCTGCTCGCTCCCGCCATGGTCACCGCCGGGCGCGGGCACATCTGCTTCGTCGGGTCGCTGTCGGGAATGGCGGCCACCAAGTCGTCGTCGATGTACAACGCGACGAAGTTCGGGCTGCGCGGCTTCTCGCTCGCCTTCCGCCAGGACCTGCACGGCACGGGCGTCGGTGTCTCGATCGTCCAGCCGGGCTTCGTACGCGAGCTGGGGATGTTCGCGAACACGGGCTCGCCGACGCCCGGCGGGGTGCGGACCGTCGCGCCGGAGCAGGTCGTCAAGGGCGTGACCCGGGCGATCGAGCGTGATGTCGCCGAAATCAACGTGGCCCCGGTCGAGTTGAGGTTCCTCACCAAGATCGCGTCGCAGTTCCCGGGATTCGCGGAGCGGGTGCAACGGCTGGCCGGGGCGGAGCAGACCATGAACACGATCGTGGCGTCCCAGAAGCCAAGCCGGTGAGGCCCGGAAGGAGCCGGTGAGCCCCGGGACGGAGCCGGTGGGTCCCTGAAGGCACCGCCCCCTCAAGCGGCGGGTTCGATCGTGACCTTGACGTGCTTCATCAGGGGCTGGTCGCTCTGCGTGCTGTAGTCGCCGAGCGCGCACAGCACGTTCATCTCCGGCATGTAGCCGGCGGCGCAGCCGCGGGGGATGTCGTAGGGGATGGCGAGGAATCCGTTGAGGTGACGGTGGCTGCCGTCCTTGGCGGTGCTGGTGATGTCGACCGGGTCGAACTCGGAGATGCCGCGTTCCCGCATGTCGTCCTCGTTCATGAAGACGAGCGTGCGCAGGTTCTTGACGCCCCGGTAGCGGTCGTTGTCGGAGTAGATGGTCGTGTTCCACTGGTCGTGGGAGCGCATGGTGCCGAGGGCCAGGGTGCCCGGGGCGGGGACGACGTCGGGCAGCGGGGCTGCGGAGAACTCGGCGCGTCCTGTGGGGGTGAGGAAGACCAGTTCGCGGGCGGGCTGCTTGATGCGGAAGCCGAGCGGCAGGCGCACCCGGCGGTTGCAGTCCTCGAATCCGTCGAGCACCTGGGCCATGGTGTCGCGGATACGGTCGTAGTCCTCGATGTACCACTCCCAGGGGGTGTCGCTGTCCGGGAGTGCGGCGCGGGCGATGCCGGCGATGACGGCGGGCTCGGACAGCAGGTGCTTGGAGGCGGGGCGCTTCATGCCGACCGACAGGTGGACCATGCTCATCGAGTCCTCGACCGACGTGGCCTGAACGCCGCCCTTCTGGTGGTCCTTCTCGGTCCGGCCCAGACACGGCAGGATGAGGGCCTGCCGGCCGTGGACCAGGTGGCTGCGGTTCAGCTTGGTGCTCACGTGGACCGTGAGGTCGCAGGAGCGCAGCGCCTCGTAGGTGTACGGGGTGTCGGGCGCGGCGAGGGCGAAGTTGCCGCCCATGCCGACGAACACCTTCACGTCGCCGCTGTGCATGGCCTGGATCGTGCCGACGGTGTCCAGGCCGTGCTCGCGGGGCGGGTCGATCCCGCAGATCTCGGCGAGGCGGTCCAGGAACTCCTCGGCGGGCCGGTGGTCGATGCCGCAGGTCCGGTTGCCCTGGACGTTGCTGTGCCCGCGCACCGGTGAGGGACCGGCGCCCTCGCGGCCCAGATTGCCGCGCAGCAGAAGGAGGTTGACGATCTCCCGGACGGTGTCGACGCCGTGCTCGTGCTGGCTGATACCGAGGCACCAGCTGAAGATGGAGCGGTCGGCGTCGCGGTACACGCGCGCGGCCTTGAGGATGTCGTCGCGGCTGAGACCTGACTGGTGCTCGATCTCCGCCCAGGGGGTCCCCTCGCACAGGTCCCGGTACTCGTCGAAGTAGGCCGTGTGACGGTCGACGAACTCCTGGTCGACGGCCTTGGGATCGGTCCTCGCCTGCTCCAGGACCGCCTTGGCCATGCCGCGCAGCAGCGCCATGTCGCCGCCGATGCGCGGCTGCAGGTTCAGGGTGCTGGTCCGGGTCGTCTTGAGGAGGGCCATGTCCGTGAAGTCGTGCGGCACGATGGTGCGCGTGGCGGCCGCTTCGACCAGCGGGTTGACGTGCACGATCTGGGCGCCGCGGCGGTAGGCCTCGGCGAGGGCGGTGAGCATCCTGGGCGCGTTGGAGGCCGCGTTGACGCCCATGATGAACAGGGCGTCGGTGGTCTCCCAGTCCTTGAGGTCGACGGTCCCCTTGCCGGTGCCCAGGGACGCCTCCAGGGCGCGACCGCTGGCCTCGTGGCACATGTTGGAGCAGTCGGGCAGGTTGTTCGTGCCCAGTTCGCGGGCCATCAGCTGGTAGAGGAAGGTGGCCTCGTTGCCGAGGCGGCCGGAGGTGTAGAACGACGCCTGGTTCGGGTCGTCCAGTTCGCGCAGGGTGCGGCCGACCAGCTCGAAGGCGTCGTGCCAGCGGATCGGGACGTAGTGGTCCGAGTCGGGGTCGTAGACCATCGGCTCGGTCAGCCGTCCCTGGTCCTCCAGGTCGAAGTCGCTCCAGCCGAACAGCTCCGTGACCGAGTGCGCGGCGAAGAAGTCGCGGCCGACCCGCTTGCCGGTCATCTCCCAGGTGACGTGCTTGATGCCGTTCTCGCAGATGTCCAGGTGGAGCCCTTTGGTGTCGTCGGGCCAGGCGCATCCCGGGCAGTCGAACCCGTCGCCCTCGTGGTTCATCCGCATGATCGCCCGGGGCCCGTCCACCAGGGCGCCCTCGCGCATCAGCACCTGGCTCACACTCTTCGCGGCGCCCCAGCCTGCGGCCGGGTGGTGGTACGGGTGGAACTCCGGCTCCTCCTTGGGGACAGGACCGACCCGGGGCTCCCGGTGCTTCTGGTCGTGCTCGGAGATGGCCACGGCTCTCACTCCTTCGGCACACGGAGGCCGGTGGTCGTCGCTCTTCCTCGGGCGTCGTCGCTCTTCCTCAGGCTATGCCGAGGGGTGATATGCAGCACCTCGACTAACATGACCGAAAGATCATGCTTTCAGCCATTTCTTTCGTTACCCCCACACCTGTTCTTTCCTCTCCCCCACACCTGAGGAGCACGCATGACCAGCGAACCCGAGCCGATCAGCGAGGTTGCCCGTCAGGCGCTCGAGAAGGAACTCGCAGAAGTCCGCGCCGAACGCGCATCGGTCGCGGCGACTCTGCGCGACGGTGACACGACCGGCGACCGCGCCGACGAGGCCGACGAGTTGCAGCGCGTCGACGCGCTGGATCGCCTGGACGCCCGTATCTCGCAGATCACCACGCGACTGCGGCAGGCGGCCGAAGCGGGCCGGCCCTCCACGGATGTGGTGGGTGTCGGCAGCACGGTCACCGTGCGCTTCCAGGACGGCACCGAGGACACGTTCCAGATCGGCGCGACGGCGGAAGTCCTGGACCCCACGCTGATCACGGCCGACAGTCCGCTGGGGCACGCGCTGCTCGGCCACCGGGCCGGCGACTCGGTGAGCTACCGCGCACCCGAGGGACGGCTGACCGCGATGGTGGTGTCCCTCGGCGGGGCACCCGGCGGACAGGGCTGATCAGAAGCCGGGTTCGGACTCAGCCGGGAGCGGCGGGCAGGTCGTCCAGAAAGGTGACGGTCGGTACGTGGAACAGGCACCCCGTCATCGCCGTCGAGTAGTCCAGGATGCGGTCGTGCGCGGCTCGGCCGTCGCCGAGGAACATGTGCCTCAGCATCTGCTCGGTCACGTCCGGAGTACGCGCGTAGCCGATGAAGTACGTGCCGAACGCGCCCTCCGCGAGGCTGCCGAACGGCATGTTCTCGCGCACGATCCTGCGCTCGTCGCCGTTCTCGTCGGTGATGGTGTTGAGCGCCACGTGGGAGTCGGCGGGCTTGATGTCGTCGGGAAGTTCGACGTTGTCGAGCTTCGTCCGGCCGATGACCTTCTCCTGCCGGTCCGGGGACAAGACGTTCCACGCCGTCATGTCGTGCAGGTACTTCTGCACGATCACATAGCTGCCCCCGGTGAAGTCGGGGTCCTCGTCGCCGATGGACACCGCGTCGGCCGCGACCTGCCCTTCGGGGTTCTCACTGCCGTCCACGAACCCGAGCAGGTCGCGTTCGTCGAAGTACTTGAAGGCATGGATCTCGTCCACCACCGTGACCGCGCCGCGCAGCCGCTCCATGACCAGCCGGGCCAGTTCGAAACACAGGTCCATGCGGCGGGCGCGCACATGGAAGAGGAGGTCTCCCGGGGTCGCCGGGGCATGGTGGCGGGGGCCGTTCAGTTCCGCGAACGGGTGCAGCTCCCGTGGGCGCGGTCCCCCGAAGAGCCGGTCCCAGGCCTCCGATCCGATGCCGACGACGCAGGTGAGCCGGTCGTCGGGTGCGCGGAAGGCGACCGAGCGGCGCAGACCCGAGACGTCCTCCAGCAGGTCGCGGACCGCCCCCTCGCCACCCGGATCGACCGTGACCACGAGGAAGACGGTGGCTCTGGCCGGTTCGACGACCACGGCCTGTGACTCGGGCACGAACCGGCCCCCTTCTGCGCTGGTCCCGGATTTCGATGGTCCCTGATTTCGATGGTTCCTGTTCTCATCCTGCTGCGTACGGCGCGGAACCGCGCGAGGACGTCAGCCGGTGACGAGGCCCGCGACGAGGTTGATGGCGGTGGCGAGAATGCTGGTGCCGAAGACGTACGACAGGAGTGTGTGCCGCAGCACGATCGCGCGGACGGTCGTACTCGAGACGGAGGTGTCCGACACCTGGTAGGTCATGCCGAGGTTGTAGCTGAAGTAGAAGAAGTCGCGGTACGCGGGCTGCTGGTCGGAGTTGAAGTCGATCCCGCCTCCGGCGGCGTAGTAGACGTAGGCGTAGCGGGTGGCGTACATCAGGTGCAGTGCGGCCCAGGCCATGAACACCCCGAACAGCGCCATCGCGGCACCGACATGGCCGGTGTCGGAGGCGCCGAGCAGGAGCAGCAGCACGATCGCGACCAGTCCGCACGAGGCGACGGCCACGACCACGAGTTCCTCCCCGACGGGCCGGAAGTCCTCGCGTCGGGCGTTGCGATGGGTCGCCGCGGCGTCCATGGGCCACAGCACCGCCCAGCCGGCCACCACGAAGGCGAGTTGGGTCACGGCGATCCCGGCCAGCGCACCCAGCAGCTCCCGGGACGACAGTCCGACGGCCACGCCGACCGCGGCGCCGAGGAGCACCGCGCCGGCCAGGCGGGGCACGGCGTCCAGCGGCAACCAGGTGCTCATGCGCCACCAGGGTAGTTCCGTCGCCGCCGGCCGGCCCGCCGGAGCGCGCCGTCCCGGGCAGCGGCATGCGGCCGCCCGCTGACCGCGCACCCGGCCGGAGCACGGGGTATACACCGAGCATGCCGGGTTTGCGTCGATTCTCCCCTCCCGTGCCTGGGCACGGCTGGCGCAGCTCGGTCGCCGGCGCGGGGCGGGCTCTCTCCCCGCGCGGTGCGCTGACCCTGCACGACGCGGACGGAGCGCTGCTGTTCGCCGTGCGGGCCGCCCTGGCCATGGGGCTGGTCGCCGTACCGATCGTGGCTGCGGGACGGCCCGATCTGGCGGTCTACGCCATGCTCGGATCCTTCACCACCACGTTCGGCCGCAATCTGCCCTATGCCCGTCGCGCCCGGGTGCTCGCGGTGGTGGCCGTGGCCATGACGGCGTGCGTGGGCTGTGGGTCTGCGCTCGCGGTGTGGGCCCGCCCCGGGGAGTCGGCGGCCGGTGCCGCCGTGGTGGCAGCGGCGACGGCCGTGGTCGCGGGCGTGGCGAAGTACGTCTGCGATGCCACCCGGCTCGGCGGGCTCGGCGCGGTGCTGCTCCTGTTCTCGTTCGCGGTGGCGGCCAACGCCTCCGCCACGTGGGCCGAAGTGCTCCCCCACACGGCGCTGGCGGCGGCCGGGGCGGCGTTCGCGTGGCTGTTGGCGGTCTCCGGCCGGTTCGTGCATCCCGAGCGGCCGCAGCGCCTGGCGGTGGCCATGGCCCTGCGTCGGCTCGCCGAGGTGCTGGAGGCGTCCGCGGCGGGGGACGTACCGCGGCAGACCCGGCACGGCGCCACCGTCGCCGTCCTGCACGCGTACCAGTGCCTCGGCTCTCCGCCGCCGGCTCGGACTCGGAGCAGAGGGCCCGGCCCCGACGCGGTCTTCCTGCGTCTGACCGACCTGTCCTGGACCCTGCTGGTCGGCTCCGCGCGGGGTGCGCCCGGTGACCCGGCCGCGACGGCCGTGCAGCTGCGCCGGCAGGCCGCCCTCCTCGCCGACCGGCGCCGCCGGACCCCCGCCGTGCTGCGTGAGCTGCCGTTCCTCCCTACGGCGTCGCCGTTGCCGCAGGCCCGGGACGGTGGGGCCGGATGCGCGGCGGGGTCGGCCGCGGCGCGGGACGACGCCGCCGCGCTGCGTGCCACGGAGTTGCTGGTCGGGCGGCCGGGCGGCCCCGACCACCTGGCCGTCCTGGCCGTGCCCGCGCTGCGGATGGCCCTGGGCACCGGCGTGGCGGGCGGGCTGGCCGTCCTCCTGCACCTGGAGCACGGCTACTGGGCGGCGATCTCGGCCGCCGCCGTGCTGCATTCGGTCAATCTGCGTACGACGGCCCAGCGTGCCGTGCAGCGCACCCTGGGCACGCTCCTCGGGCTGCTGATCGCGCTCGGCGTGCTGGCCGCGCACCCGGAGCCCATGGCACTCGCTCTGGTCATCGCTGCCCTGGAGTTCCTGCTGGAGTTCGTGGTGGTCCGCAACTACGGCCTGGGGGTCGTCTTCCTGACCCCGATGGCGCTGCTGCTGAGCGACCTGGCGGCGCCCGCACCTACCGGCGAACTGGTCCTCGACCGGGTGGTCGGCAGCGTGGTGGGGATCGGCACGGGGCTGCTGTGCGCTCTGCTGGTGGTGCACGACCGGGCCGCGGTACGGGTGGAGCGTGCGCTGGACGCGTGCGTGGCGGCCGCCGACCGGGCCGAACGGTCACTGGGCCGTGCCGGCGAGCCGCCGCCCTCGCTCGTCCAGGTGCGTCTGGCGGTGGCGGTCGTGGAACTGCGCGACGCCGATGACGCCGCCGCCGGTGAGCTGTGGCCGGCCGGGATCGACCCCGCCGAACTCGCGGCCGCGGAGAAACGCGCCTACGTTCTGCTCGACCGGCTGCATCACCATCGCTGAGGCGTGACCGTGCCGTCGAGCACCGTGCGGCGCGACCGTTGCGTCGAGCACCGCGCAACCGACGAGAGATCCCGGGCAGGATGGGGTTTTCCTCCACTGTCCTCGCGCTCGGGGGCACACCCAGACTGCCTGTCATGACGCATCAGACGCATCAAGCGCCGTACATCGCATGACCGGTTCCCTCGCCCGCCGCGTCGCCGCCGAGGCGGTCGGGACCGGGCTGCTCGTGGTCGTGGCCGTCGGTTCCGGGATCCAGGCCACCCAACTGTCGCAGGACTCCGGTGTGCGGTTGCTGGCCTGTTCGCTCGCCGCCGTGTTCGGCCTGGGCGTGCTCATCACGCTGCTGGGGCCGGTGTCCGGCGGGCACCTCAACCCTGCCGTCACCCTGTCCGCCTGGTACGCCGACCGCCGTCGGAGCACCGGACCGACCCTGCGGGAGGTGGCCGCGTACATACCGGCGCAGGTGGCCGGGGCGATCGGCGGCGCGGTCCTGGCCGACGCCATGTTCGCCCGGCCCCTGGTGAAGCTCTCCACCCACGAGCGGTCCGCCGGACACCTGTGGTTGGGCGAGGTCGTCGCCACCGCCGGGCTGATCCTGCTCGTCCTCGGCCTGCAGCGCACCGGCCGTGCCCGGCTGGTACCGGCCGCGGTGGCCGCCTACATCGGGTCCGCGTACTGGTTCACGTCCTCGACCTCCTTCGCCAACCCCGCGCTGACGATCGGCCGCGTCGTCACCGACACGGCCGCCGGGATCGCCCCCGCCTCCGTCGTCCCGTTCGTCGCGGCCCAACTGCTCGGGGCCGGGCTCGGACTGGGCGCCGCGACGCTGCTGTTCGGGCGCCCCGCGCACCCGGGAGACGACAACCACGCCACAGCCGCACGGACAGAGCCCGCCCCGCTCTGACCGACCGCCCGACCGGCCGGAGTCGCAACAGACGACTCCGGCCGACCTCTTGACCAACCCGTGTTCCGTACCGCCATACTGGCGGCCAAATCGATGTGGCCAAATCGATTTGGCCGCCGTCCACGGCCGGATCGTCGAGGCCTGAGCCGAGCGAGCCGAACGGAGCCCGCGCGTGTCCAGTCCCGTACACCCCGTCGACGAGTCCCGCCCCCTCGGACGGATCCTCCTCTTCGGCGTCCAGCACGTCCTCGTCATGGCGGCGACGCCGATCTCCGCGATCTTCCTGATGAGCGCCACCCTCCGGCTGAGCCCGCAGCTCACCGTCGACCTGCTCTCGGCGGCACTGCTGCTGTCGGGGATCGGCTCACTCGTGCAGTCCCTCGGGCCCTGGAAGTTCGGGCCGCGACTGCCGTTCGTGATGCTGCCCGGCGGTGCGCCGCTGATCCTGTTCATGGCCATCGCGCAACAGCACGGACTGCGCACGGCCACCGGCGCGGTCATCCTCACCGCGGCCTTCACCTTCCTGGTGCTCCCGCTGTTCTCACGGCTGCTGAAGTTCTTCCCGCCGCTGGTCATCGGCACGATGATCGTGATCGTCGGCGTGAACCTGGTGCGGGTCGGGGCGCTGCTGGTCACCGGCCAGCCCGGCACACCCGGCTTCGGGGATCCGGCCCGCCTCGGGCTGGCCTTCGCCACGATCGGCCTGATCGTCGCCTTCACCCGGCTGCTGCGCGGGGTCCTGCGGCAACTCGCCGTCCTGCTGGGCCTGGTCGGGGGCACGGGCCTGGCCTTCGCGGTCGGCCAGGTCCATCCGGGCGCACTGCTGGCGGGCCAACTGGTCAGCGTGCCGAGGCCGTTGCCCTACGGTGCGCCCGTCTTCGACGTCCTCGCCGCGCTGCCGCTGATGCTGTACAGCGTGGCGTCGATGGCGGAGGCGACCGGACAGACCGTCATCAACGCGGAGGCGGTGGGCAAGGACATCGACATCCGGTCCGACGTGCCGCGGACGGTGCGCGGGGATGCCCTGACGTCGTTGCTCGGCGGATTCCTCGGGCTGCCGCTGATGGTCACCAGCGGCGAGAACATCGGCATCGTGCGGGTCACCGGTGTACGCAGCCGGTATGTGACCGCGGCCGCGGGCGTCGTACTGGTCCTGCTCGGCTTCCTCACGCCCGTCGCGCGGGCGATCAGTGTGATGCCCTCGGCCGTGGTCGGAGGCGCCGCGATGGTCGTCTTCGCGGTGATCACCGTGCTGGGCGTGCAGATGCTGCACCGGGCCCGGCTGCAGGACCACACGTCGATGGTGACCTGCGCGGTCGCGCTCGCGCTCGGGTTGCTGCCGATCCTGGTTCCCGGGGTGTACGCCGGCTTCCCGTCCGGCGTACGGATCCTGCTGGAGAGCGGGGTGGCCGTGGGCGCGCTCGTCGCCGCCGTCCTCAACGTCCTCTTCCACCACCTGGGGCGCCGCACCTCGGACGCCGGCGCGCTGCCTGCCGAGGTGCCCTCCCCGGCCGCCCACGCATGACCGGCCGCCCCGTCTGCCCGCCCGAAGTACGGAGAACCATGACCGACCTGTCCCCCGACCAGCTCCGGCATGAGGCGCTGCTGCTGGTCCCCGACGCGACGCTGACACCCGAAGGTCCCAGGGACCTGCACGCGGTGGTGGTGCGGGACGGCACGTTCCTCGATGTCGGACCCACCGAGCGGATCGTCCGCACGTACCCGTCGCTGACCCCCGTCCGACTGCCCGGGCACGTGCTGATGCCGGGATTCGTCGACGCCCACCACCATCTGACGCAGGGTTTCGGCGGTGCGCTCGCCTTCGGGGAGCCGTCGGAGATCTTCCGCCGGGTGTGGGTGCCGCTGGAGGGCGCGCTCGACGAGGAATCGGCGTATGTCGCCGCGAAACTGGCCGCGTTGGAGTCGCTGCGGGGTGGGTTCACGACGGTCGCCGAGGCGGGCACCCGGGCCGCGGTCGACGTGGACGTGGTGGCCTCGGCGACGCGCGATGCGGGCATCCGCTGCGTGCTCGGACTCGTCTGCAACGACGCCTCGGACGGCACCGACGAGGACACCGACCCGCATACCGTCCTCAGCGCCGCCGAGAAGCATCTGGCGCGCTACGGCAGCGACGACCTCGTCCACCCCTCGCTCGCCGTCTCCGTGCCGGAGGCCGCGACCACCGGCACCCTGGCGGCCACCGCGCGGCTCGCAGCCGAGGCGGGCCGCGTCGTGCAGATCCATGTGAACGAACACCTCGTCGCCGTCGAACGCTCCCTGGTACGGCAGGGGCTACGACCCCTGGAGTATCTGCACCACGCGGGCGCGCTGGGCCCGCAGTTGCTGGCCGCGCACGCGACGCTGCTCACCCCGTCCGAGGTCACCCTGCTCGCCGACAGCGGGGCCGCGGTGAGCTACAACCCGGTCGCCAGTGCCTGGAAGGGCAACGCGGTCGCCCCGGCCACGACGTTCGCCGAGCGCGGCATCCGGTTCGGGCTGGGCACGGACGGGACCCGGGGCGACGGCTTCCGGCTCGCGGACGCGGCGGAGTTCGCGCAGCGGCTCGGCTACGGCCTGGCCAGCGGGGACTCCTCCTGCGGCGCGGGCTGGACCTGGCTGGACCGGGCCACCGCGGGCGGCGCGGACGCGGCCGGTCTCGGTCGGCTCACCGGACGGGTGACGGTCGGCGCCGCCGCCGACTTCCTGCTGGTGGACGTCACCGGGCCGGAGATGCAGCCGTCCTGGGACCGGCCGTGGGAGCTGGTCAGACGCGGCAACCGGGACCAGATCACCGCCGTGTTCGTCGCCGGGCGGCTGCGGTTGTGGCGGGGCTGGCCGTTGGACTGGGACGGGCCCGGGCTGGTCCGGCGGGCTGCGGAGCTGGCCCCGCAGGTGGTGCGGCGCGCCCGGATCACGCGGACCCATCCGACGTCGGCGGCGGTGTGGCCGCAGGGCCGGGACGGTGGGCGATGAGCGGCGGTGCGCTGACGGTGCTGGCGCTGGCCGTGGCAGCGGCCGCGTTCGTGCAGGGGACCAGCGGGCTCGGGTTCGCGCTGATCGTCGCTCCGGTCGCGGGGCTGCTCGATCCGGGGCTGCTGCCCGGGTTCGTCCTCACCGCGATGATCCCGCTCAATCTGTACGTCGCCTGGCGGGAGCGGCACAGCCTCGACCTGCGCGGTGCCGGGTGGATCACGGCGGCGCGGCTGGCGGCGACGCCGGCGGGGCTGGCCCTCCTGTGGGTGATCCCCGAGGGCGATCTCGGGGCCGTGGTCGGTGCGTCGACGGTGCTCGCCGCGCTGGTGAGCCTCTTCGTGCCCGCCTTCACGCCAGGGCGCGGTGCCTATCTGGGCGCGGGAGTCCTCACGGGGCTGACCGAGACGGCGACCGGCGTGGGCGGCCCGCCGCTCGCCCTCGTCTACCAGCACCGGCCGCCCGGTGAGCTGCGCGCCACGGTCGCCGTCTGCTTCCTGGCCGGCGAAATCGCCTCGCTCGCCCTGCTGTTCGCCACCGGGCGGGGTCATCCGGCGGACGTGGGCCGGGCGGCATTGCTACTGCCCGCTCTGGCGGCGGGGGCATGGCTGAGCCGCCTGGCGCACCGACGCGTCGACGCGAAGAGAATGCGCGGCTTCGTCCTCGTCTTCGCCCTGGTGTCGGGGGTGGTTTTGATGGCGGGGGCCTGACGCGACGCCAGGCGGGAGGGGGCGGATTCAGCTCGTAGGTGTGTGCTGACCCGTGACTGTGCTCGGGAGGGAGGGGGCGGATTCAACCAGCAGGCGTCAACTGGTCCGTGACCGTGCCCCCCTTCGTCCCCGTCTGCGGCTGACGCAGGGACGAGACCTCGTCTTCACCCTGGTGTCGGGGGGCCTGATGGCGGGCGCCTGACGCAACGTCAGGCAGTAGCGAACGGATTCAACCCGCAGGAGTCCGCTGACCCGTGACCGTGCCCTCTTCCGTGGCCGTCGGCGGCTGACGCAAGGACGAGGTGCGGAGGACGAGGCCGGGCTCCGGGGCGGGCACCCCGCGTCCGGGCGTCGGCGTCTCGTCGTCGGCGGGTGTCTGGCCACTCAGCCGTGCGAGCAGCAGTTCCACCGCGGCCGTGGCGGCCCGGTCCAGGCGTAGGTCGACCGCGGTGAGGGGTGGTTCGCAGGTGCGGGCGCGCAGGCCGTCGTAGCGGGTGACGACCAGCACGTCGTCGGGGATGCGCCTGCCCGCGTCCCGCAGCGCCCGTACCGCCCCTACGGCGAAGGCGTCGACGAGCACGCACAGTGCGTCGATGCCGGGGTGCTCCGCGAGGAGCGCGGCGCAGCGGTCGTACCCGGCCTGCTCACCGTCGGCCTCCGGCGCGGTGGCGACGAGCGGTGTCCAGCCGTGCGCGAGCGCCGCGCGTTCGTAGGCGGCGCGGGCGTCGAGTGAGGAGTGGCGGGTGCTCTCGCCCACGATGAGCGCCGGGCGTCGGGCCCCCTGGGCGCGCAGGTGGTCCAGGAGGAGTTCGGCCACGCGGCCGCCGTGCAGGTCCACGTACGGGGCGTCGTCGTCGGGGGCGGTGGGCCGGCCCAGCGCCACATAGGGCAGCCCGCGCTCCCGCAGCTGGGCCACGGCCGGGTCGTCCGCCTCGGGCTCGACGACGATCGCCCCGTCGATGTCGACGGAGTACAGCGCGGACCCGGACTGCACGGGCGGGATCAGCACGAGCGCGTACTCGTGGACGAGGGCCCGTTCGGCCGCGGCGGCGGCCACCTCCATGTAGAAGCCGAGCCGGGAGGGGCCGCCGGCCACCGCGAACGGCATCGAGGAGACCAGCGCGATCGCCCTGGCCTGGCCCCGCCGCAGCCGCTGGGCCCGGAGGTTGGGGCGGTAACCCAGTTCGGCGGCGACCCCCTTGATGCGCTCGCGGGTCCGCGGATCGACCTTGCCGATGCCGTTGAGGGCGTGGGAGACCGTCGTCCGCGAGACCCCCGCCGCCTGGGCCACATCGGCGATGGTGGGCCGGCGGGCGCCCTGGGACATGGTCATGCGCCCATCTTCGCAACCGCCGCGCCCAGGAACCACCCCCCTCCCCGTCACCGGGTCGGTGGACGGGAGCAGGCTCAGTGCACGGGAGCCGAGATCTCCCGCTTGAGGATCTTGCCGCTCGGGCCCATGGGCAGCGCGTCCACCAGCCACACGTGGCGCGGATACTTGTAGGCCGCCACCCGGTCCCGCACGTACTCCTGGAGTTCCGCGGGGCTCGCCTCGGCTCCAGGGCGCAGGACGACCGCTGCCGCGATCTCCTCGCCGAGCCTCTCGTCGGGCACGCCGACGACGGCCGCGAGGGCGACGGCGGGGTGCTCGTGCAGGACCTCCTCGATCTCGCGCGGGTAGACGTTGTAGCCGCCGCGGATGATGAGGTCCTTCTTGCGGTCGACGATGTACAGGTAGCCGTCCTCGTCCTGCCGGGCCAGGTCGCCGGTGCGCAGCCAGCCGTCGGGAATGGTGGCGGCGGTCTCCTCCGGGCGGTTCCAGTAACCCTTCATCACGTTCGGTCCGCGCACCGCGAGTTCGCCGACCTCTCCCAGGGTCACGTCCCGGCCGGTGTCGTCGAGCAGCCGCACCTCGACGTCCCGGATCGGGGTCCCGATGGATCCGGGCTTGCGCGGGCGGTCGGAGTGGTTGAAGGAGACGACCGGGCTGGTCTCGGACATGCCGAAGCCTTCCAGCACCATGCAGCCGAAGCGCCGCTCGAAGCCGTGCAGGATCTCCACCGGCAGGGACGCGCCGCCCGAGACGCACATGCGCAGGGTGAGGACGCCGGTCTCGTCGGCACCCGGATGCTGGAGCAGCGCCGCGTACATGGTGGGCACGCCCGCGAAGACGGTCGCGCGCTCGCGGGCGATGGCGTCGAGCACGGTCTGCGGATCGAACCGGGGCACGAGGACGAGCGCCGCACCGCTGTACACCGCGACACTCATCGTGCAGATCTGCCCGAAGATGTGGAACAACGGCAGACAGCCGACGATGACGTCCTCGGAGGTCATCTGCATCACGTGGACGACGCTGACCTCGGTGTTGTGGCGAAGTCCCGCGTGGGTCAGCGAGGCGCCCTTGGGGCGGCCGGTGGTGCCGGAGGTGTAGAGCAGTACGGCGACGTCGTCGCCGGCGACGGTGGCGATCTCGTACTGCGGCTCCAGCCGCGCCAGGTCGGCGGCGAAGGCGGCGGGTTCGACCGCGATGTGCCGTACTCCGGCCGCGTCCGCGCCCTGGGCGCCCTCACCGGGTGCCTGGTGCCACTCGAAGAGCAGCACGGCGCCGGAGTCGCGCAGGTGGTACTCGGTCTCCCGCGCCTTGAGCAGCGGGTTCATCGGCACCACGATGCCGCCGGCGCGCAGGATGCCGTAGTACAGGACGACGAACTCGGGCGTGTTCGGCAGCATCAGCGCGACCCGGTCGCCGGCCCGCAGGCCCTCGGTGCGCAGCAGGGCGGCGGCCTGGGCGCTCAGCCGGTCCAGCTCGGCGTAGGTGGTGGTCGCCGTCCCCAGCCGCAGGGCGGCGTTCTCGGGGTGCCGGCCCGCCGTCTCCGCCAGGAATTCCGCCAGATTGGCCATGATGCCTCCTCGCATGCATGCTCGCTGCGCTCGCCGGGCTCCCCCGCCTGCGCTCACGGCATGGTCGCCTCCGTGCCCGGGGGCGTCCATGGCCGCGCGGACAGCTCACACTGCCAGGGATTGTTCCGGGAGACAAAAAGCACGCCGTACGCTGCACGTATGAGTCTCTCGGACGTGAGTGCGGCCCTGCAGGGGCGGCTGCCGGAACTGGGCGAGCGGATGGCGCGGCGCATCCGCGCGGAGGTCGAGTCCTACGCCGACGAGTCGCTGATCCCCTTCGCGTCGCTGCGGGAGTCCTGCACCGCCAACGCGGACCAGTTGCTCGGGCGTTTCGCGCTCGACGCGGAACCCGATGTGCGGCCCGCGGACCAGACCGGTCGTCTCCGGGCCGAGCAGGGCGTGCCCCTCGCGGACACACTGCACGCCTACCGGATCGGGTTCGAGTACCTGTGGGCGCAGATGGTCGACGAGGCCCAGCGGCATCCGGGGGTCACGGACGCCCACCTGGTGGCGGGTTCGTCGGAGATCTGGGCGCAGTTCGGTCGTTACGCGGAGGCTGTCGCGGCGGCCTACCGGGAGGCCAGCGCCGAGCTGGCGCTCCAGCGCGAGGCGCGCCGCTCGGCGCTGGTCGAGGCGCTGTTCACGGGCGCGCTCGCGGACCGGACGACCCTGTGGGAGACGGCGCGGCAGCTCGGTCTGCCGGAGCGGGGACCGTACGCGGTCGTGGCCGCCTCCGTGCCGGATCCGGGCGGGGAGTCGCTGCCGGGTATCGAGGCGGACCTGCGGCAGACCGGTGTGCTGTCCGCCTGGCGGCTGCTGCCCGGCGAGCAGATCGGGCTGCTCTCGCTGGCCCATCCCGACGCCGAGGCGCTGACCCGTCGGGCGCTGCGGCACCGTCAGGCACGGGTGGGGGTGAGCCCCCGGTTCGACTCGCTGCGCGACACACCGCAGGCGCTGCGCTTCGCCCGGCTGGCGCTGGCCGGGCTGCCGGGCGACGGACCGGGGGTGGCCCGCTTCGACGACAGTCCGCTCGCCATGCTGGTCGCCGCCGCGCCTGCCGAGGCGGCACGCCTGGTCGAGGTCGTCCTGGGGCCGGTGCTGGAGCTGCCGGCGCCCGAGCGGGCGCGGCTCCTGCAGACGCTCGGGCACTGGTTCACGGCCGGGGGTGTCGCCGCCGAGACGGCGAACCAGCTCTTCATCCACCCGAACACGGTGCGCTACCGGCTCCGGCGGATAGAGAAACTGACGGGCCGTTCACTCGCCGACCCCGCCGCCCTCGCCGACCTCGGCTCCGCCCTGCACGCGCTGCGACTCGTTCCGCGGTCTGCGAGCCGCGGCTGAAGGTTCCTGGTCGGCCCCTTCCGTTACGGCGCCATTTCAGCGGCTCGAAGATTTCGGAACCGCGCATGGGATTGTCCGCTGTTTCGGGGCACTCGCAGAGAGGAAACTTCCGGTATCAGCAGGAGGCACATCATGCTTGTCCTCGGAATCATCCTGCTCATCCTCGGATTCGTCTTCGGCATTTCGATCCTGTGGACCATCGGCATCATTCTCGTGGTGATCGGCGCGGTCCTGTGGATCATGGGCTCCATGGGCCACGCATTCGCGGGCCGACGACATTATTGGTGAGCGTCGATGGTCACCAGCCGCTCGAACGTGGTCACTCCTGGGTTTCCAGGAGTGACTTGAGGGTGGACAGTTCCGTGTCGACCAGGGCGATCTGCTCGTCGAAGAACTGGTCGCTGAAGCCCGGCGGCTGATAAAAGGTGATCATGAATTCGGCTCCGTCGCCGTTGGCGACGACGCGGGCGGGGACACGCCAGGACGCGGTGTCGTCCAGGTAGTCGTGGTCCAGGATGCCGAACTCGGCGTCGGCGCGCAGGCGGAGCCGGGCCGGGCCCACCGGGGTGGACATGGCCCACCATTCGGGGTCCTCGGTGGGCTCGATCGACTTGATGTTGACAACGGCCCACTTCGGCCAGTTCGCCGGGTCGGCCAGGAAATCGAAGACCTCGGCGACGGGGCGGTCGATGCTGACGGTCTTGGTGCGAGAGCGCGCGATCATGACGACTCCTCAGGGGTGTGATGCGAGGGCGCGGGGTGGGGTTCTCCCACGAGGCGGCGGATCCAGCTCTCCAACTGGTCTCGCTGCGGGGACTGGAGCGAGCCGAAGAAGTAGGCGTCGTTCCGGTCGGCGAGGCCGGCCAGCACCGGGACCAGCGCGCGGCCCTCTTCGGTGAGGACGAGCAGCACGGTGCGCCGGGAGGCCGGGTCGGGTTCGCGCCGGATCAGGCCCTTGGCGACGAGGCGGTCCACGAGCCGGGAGACGGCTCCGGGGTCGATGGCCATGTGCTGTGCCACCGCCTTGGTGGTGGTGTGACCGTGGAACACGCTCGCCATCACCCCCCACTGGGAGACGGTGACGCCATGCCTGCCGATCTCGGCTTCGAAGCGGGCGTGGACCTCGTCCGAGAGCCGCCGCAGCCAGTAGCCGAGGTGGTCGTGCAGTCCGTGTGTCGTAGTCACACATCCATCGTGATTGCCTAGGCAACTGTTGTCAAGACAACTATCAGCGTGTGCGGAACACCCGCAGATCAGGGTCGGCGAAGGCCGGCCGCCCGGGAACCCGGCATCCGGCGCTAGAGACGCACGGCCATCTCCACCGTCACGTCGTCGCCCTCGGCGAGACCCTGCGGCTTGCGCACGGCGTTCTTGAGCGGCAGCAGGTAGGAGCCGTCCTTCGGGAAGAGCGACGTCGTGAAGGTGGTCTCGCCGATCCGGGCCTCGACGGGAATCACGCCCCAGCCGTACGAGGCCGCCGTGGCCACCTCGCGGATGTCGGCGGACTCCTCGTCCGGCACGGCGACGAAGTAGAAGGGCGACGGCCCACGCCACTCGATCACACGGCCGGAGAAGACGAGTTCCATGAGGTCGGGTCCCGTTCGTGGAGGAGGGCAGGGCCCGCTCAGCGTACCCGCGGTGCCACGACCTCAACGGCTCCTGAACGGATGCCAGTTGCCTCCGGCGGTCAGAGCTTGGCGCCGAAGTCCTGGGTCCACCAGGGGCCGCCCGAACCCTTGTGGACGCCCACGCCGATGTCCTTGAACGAGCAGTTGAGGATGTTGGCCCGGTGGCCGGGGCTGTTCATCCAGGAGTCCATCACGGCCTGCGGGGTCTGCTGGCCCTGGGCGATGTTCTCCCCGTACGTGGACCAGCGGTAGCCCGCGGCGGTGATGCGCTGCCCGGGGTCGGCGCCGTCCGGGTTGGTGTGGTCGAAGAAGTTACGGGCGGCCATGTCGTCGGAGTGGCCCTGCGCGGCCTTCTCCAGTTGAGGATCCTCGGTGAGCGGTCCGCAGCCGGCGGCCGCGCGCTCCTTGTTCACCAGCGCGACCACCTGCGTCACGGTGTCCGAGGGGGTCGACTGGGCCCGCGGTGTGCTCGGCGCGCTCTGCGGGGGCCGAGCGGACCGCACGGGAGCGGACGCGGACTTCTTCGCCGGGTGGGGCGTCTTCTTGGCACTCTTCGCCTTCTTCGAGGCCGACGGGGACGGCGTCGGAGAGGCCGAGGGCGACTGCGAGGTCTCGACGACGCGGGGTGCGGAGAGGTCCACCACGGGATCGCCGGCGGTCCGCGCGGCGGTCGCCCCTTCGTTCCCCGACCCGGCGTCCGTCCCGAAGTACCAGAGGCCGCCGCCCGCGACGCAGGCCGCCACGACGGCACCGCCGACGGCCCGGCGCCGGATGCGCCGACGCCGACGGGCCTCGCCCCGGGAAGCCGACCGGCCGCGTGCGGCGCGCCGGCCGGACGCCGGGCCCGTACCGGTGTGGCCCGCGGACGCGTCCAGCCGGGACGCCGAGCCGGCCATGGCCATCCCGCCCGAGGCGGGTCCCATCTTCGCCAGCAGCGCGGTCGACACCGCGACCAGTGCCAGGCCGGCCAGCAGTCCCTCCGCGGGCATCAACCCGCTCCACAGGCCGGAGCAGCGCGCACAGCCGCGGGCGTGCCGGGCTATGCGCTTGCGCCACAGCGTCGAGGGCCGGCCGTCCCAGGAGGCCAGCACGCCCTGCAGTTCCGCGCACAACGGTTGTGCGTCCAGCGCCCGTACCACCACGCGGGCCGCCTCCAGCTGAGCCTTCATCCGCTGTACGCGGACCGCGGTGTGCTGGGGCGACAGCTCCAGGGCCGCCGCCACCTCGCCGCGGGTCAGCTCACCGGCGCACTCCAGCCACCACAGTGACAGCAGTCCCCGGTCGTCCGGCTCCAGCCAGCGGGTGGCACGCGCCGTCTCCTGGCGCTGGCCGGACAGCTGCAGTTGCACCATCGTCAGATCCACGAAGTCCGCACCCGGATCGGCGAGTTCCTCGGCCTCCTCGACGGCGCCCGTAGCGACCTGCCGGTCCTGCCAGTGCGCCCGCACCTGGTTCATCGCGATCGCCACGAGCCAGGAGCGGAAGCTCTCGGGAGTACGCAGACCACCCAGCGCGTCCAGGGCGCGGAGCATGGTCTCCTGCACCACGTCGTCGACATCGACCGAGCCGTTCAAAGCACGTCCCACGATGTTGTAGACCAGCGGGAGGTACGCGCTGACCAGGGCGTCCTGGGCCGCCGCGTCACCCGCCCGGGCAGCGGTCACCAGTGCCGCCGACTCCACCGTGTGCTCAGTACTCATCAATCGCTTCCCTGTCCTCGATGCCGAACGGTGCTGTCCGATATCTGGGAGACAGCTCGGCGAGCCCCCGATAACAGTTCTTCGGAGATTCGTTCGACGAGAGGGTGGCCGCATCGGACCGGCGGTCGCAATGGGGGAGATCACACACGGCACGGACTCGGCGGTTCCGGTTCTTGACTCGGGCCCGCGCTCAGGCCCGGACTCAGGCCGGCGCTCAGGCCCGCGCCCCGCCGTCGACTCGAAGGACCGTGCCGGTCACGAAGGAGGAGCGGTCGCTGAGGAGCCAGGCGGCGGCCTCGGCGATCTCGTCGGGGTCGGCGGTGCGGCGCAGCGGGGTCTGTGCCTTGATCCGGTCGAGGACTCCGGGCGATTCCGCTTCCCAGGTACGGATCATTTCGGTCAGCGTGCCGCCGGGGGCGATCGCGTTGACGCGGATGCCCTCCGGGCCGTAGGTGACGGCGGCCGACTCGGTGAGGCTGTTGACGGCCCGCTTCGTCGCGCCGTAGACGGGCAGTTCGGGGTTTCCTCTCAGGCTGCCGACGGACGAGTTGTTGACGATGGCCCCGCTCCCGGCAGTGGCCCGGATGGCGGCGACCTCGGCGACCATGGCCACCCAGACGCTCTTGAGGTTCACGGTGCAGACATGGTCGAATTCGGCCTCCGGGAGCTGGTCCATGGGGCCGGGCCGCTGGATGGTCGCACCGTTGTTGAAGGCGATGTCGAGGCGGCCGTACAGGTCGACGGCGCGGTCCACGGCTGCGCGCACACCGGCCGCGTCGGCCAGATCGCACACCACGTAGTCGGCGGTGCCGCCCGCCGCCCTGACCTCCTCGGTCACCGCCTTGAGCTGTTCCTCGGTCCGGGCCGCGAGCAGTACCTCGGCGCCCTCCCGGGCGAACAAGCGGGCTGCCGCGGCACCGATGCCGCGCCCGGCACCGGTGATGAAGGCGACCTTGCCTGCCAGCAGGCCCGAGGTGGAGTCGGTGGATGTGTTGTTCATGGCAGCGAGCCTGCGCCGGTCCGGGGAGGCCGATCCAGGCACCGGCTGTACCTGGATCGGCTCCCCTGCCCCCGCGCACACTGAGGGCGTGGACAGACGAGAACTGGCGGCCTTCCTGCGCAGCAGGCGCGAGCGGATCACCCCCGCCGAGGCGGGGCTGCCCACCGGGCCGCGCCGCCGCACCCCTGGGCTGCGCCGTGAGGAGGTGGCGCAGCTCGCGTTCATCTCGACCGAGTACTACACACGGCTCGAGCAGGCGCGCGGCCCGCGTCCCTCGCGCGAGGTGCTGGGCGGGCTGGCCCGGGCGCTGCGTCTGTCGGACGCGGAACGCGACCACCTCCACCACCTCGCCGGCGCACCGCCGGGCCCACCGCCCGGGCCGCCGCGCGAGGTGCGGCAGAGCATCCTGGACCTGCTGCACCGGCTGCCGCAGGCCGCCGCGATCGTGACGTCGGCGACGTTCGAGGTGCTCGCCTGGAACGATCTGGCGGCAGCCCTCACGGAGGACTTCTCCGCCCTGCCACGGCGCGAACGCAACCTGGTGCGCCGGGCCTTCCTAGGGCCGGGCCCCGATGGGCAGCGGCTGTACGGGGTGTCCGACGCGGACGAGTTCGCCCGTGTCTCGGCCCAGCGTCTGCGCGCTGCCGCCGCCCGCTACCCCGACGACCCCGAGCTGACCGGCCTGATCGGTGAACTGCTCACCGGCAGCGAGGAGTTCGCCCGGCTGTGGGCCTCCCATGACGTGTCCGCCGAGCCGACCCTGTGCAAGACCTTCCAGCACCCGATGGTCGGCCCGGTGACCGTCAACTGCGACGTCCTCCACATCACCGACCGGGACCAGCAGGTGGTGATCTACACCGCCGCCCCCGGCTCACCGTCCGAGGAAGCGCTACGGCTGCTGTCGGTCATCGGCACCCAGCGCATGGACGCCTTCCGCTGAGCGGGGTCAGGCCGGGCGTCGGGAGCGGCGACGCATTCCGCTGATCGGCGCCAGGGAGCCACGGCGCCGTCCGCCGGCGCCTGCAGCAGTCGACCGTGCAGAACTGCACGGCCCCGTCGATCACGTCCACGACCCACACCTCGCCGTCCACCGGGAGCACGGCGGAGACGGTGATCGTCGGCCAGGCGGTCAAGCGCCCGGGCCGGCGGGCGCCCGCGCCGAGACCGCCCCGCGCCTGGGCAAGTGCTTTCGACCCCGGGACGACGGGGTGGTCCCGAAGGCCATGCCTGAGCCTTTGACCTCACCCCCATCTGGCAGATGAATTCGGTTGCGGCGGGACCGATGAGGCCGGTGAGGTACTTCCATGGACGGTGCCACGGGGCAGGCGCAGCGGGCGAGGGCAGGAAGGGGCCGTGCGATCACGGGGCAGCCGGCGCCCTGGCACGGCCCGGCGGTGCTCGGGGCTCTGATGCTGGCCGCCTTCACCTTCAACACCGCGGAGAACCTGCCGGTCGGCCTTCTGGAGCTCATCTCCGAGAGCCTGCGGGTGTCCCTGTCAGCGGTCGGTCTGCTGGTCACTGGCTACGGCGTCATGGTGGCCGTAGCTTCGGTGCCGCTCGCCCACGTCGTGCGGGCCGTGCCCCGACGCCATGTGCTCACGGGACTGCTGGCCGGGCTCGTCGTGTCCAGTCTGGTCGCGTCGCTGGCGACCTCCTACTGGCTGCTCCTCGTGGCGCGGCTGCTGACCGCGCTCGCCCAGGCGCTGTTCTGGGCGGTGATGGGGCCGGTCGCGGTGGGCCTGTTCACGCCCGAAGTCCGCGGACGTGTGGTCGGGGCGCTGTCCGTCGCCGGTTCGCTCGCCCTCGTGCTCGGTGTTCCTGCCGGGACCTGGCTGGGCCAGCAGAACAGTTGGCGGGTCCCCATCGCCATACTCGCGGCTCTGGGGCTCGGCTCTCTGGTGACCATCGCCGTTCTGCTGCCGACCTCGCGTCCGGAAGAAGAGCCCGCGGCCTACGGAAGCAGGCCCGACGTCCGGCGGTTCCGGACGGTGCTGGCGACCGGAACCCTGTCCGCCACCGGGGCGTTCGCGGGGTACACCTACATCGTCACGTTCCTCGGCGACGTGAGCGGGTTCTCCCCGAGCACGGTGACCGCCCTGTTCGTGGCCTTCGGCGTCGCGTGTCTGGCCGGGGTGAGCATCACCGGGGCGTTGCTGGACCGCTTTCCGCAGTCCGCGCTGACCGTTGCCGTAGCCACTCAGGCCGTGGGCATGCTGGGTCTGTACGCGGCCGGCAGCGATCCCGTGGCGGCGGTGGTGTTCCTGACGCTGATGGGCGGTGCGCTCGGGCCGGTGTTCATGACCACCCAGAACGCGATGCTGCAGTGCGCACCGGGCCGTACGGACATTGCGCTCGCGGCGAACTCCGGTTCCTACAACGCCGGTATCGCGGCGGGTGCCGCCCTCGGGGGACTGATCCTGCCGCTGGCCGACGTACGGGGCGCCTTTCTCGCCGGCGGGCTGCTGACCGTCGGGGCATGCGCGGTGCAACTCGGTGGGCGGCCGCTGCGTTGCGGCGAACACCCGTGATCGAGACCGGTAGTTGAGCCGCGCCAACGGGTGTGATCCGGGTCATGGGCAGCGGTGCGGATACCAATCCCGTTGCGCGAAGCGGCATTTCGTGGCCTGTTCCAGCGGCCGGTACGGTCGGATTCATGGACTGGAATTTTCAGACGGCCGAAGAACTCGCGGCTGCCTTGCGTGCCGGTGAAGTGACCTCGGCGGAACTGACCGACCAGGCGATCGCCCGTATCGAGCGGGACGACAAGGCGATCAACGCGATCTGTGTGCCGGACTTCGACCGTGCACGGGCCGCCGCGCGCGGTGCCGACCAGGCGCGTGCCCGCGGTGAGGACCGGCCGCTGCTCGGCATTCCGGTGACGGTCAAAGAGTCGTACAACATGGCTGGGCTGCCCACGACCTGGGGCATGCCGCAACACCGGGACTATGTGCCGGCCGAGGACGCGGTACAGGTGTCGCGGCTCAAGGCCGCGGGCGCGGTAGTGCTGGGTAAGACCAATGTGCCCTTGGGGCTGCAAGATATCCAGAGCTTCAACGAGATCTACGGCACCACCAACAATCCGTGGGATCACGATCGCACGCCGGGCGGATCCTCCGGCGGATCAGCGGTGGCCCTGGCGTCCGGATTCGGCGCGCTGTCCATCGGCTCCGACATCGGCGGCTCGTTGCGTACCCCCGCACACTTCTGCGGTGTCTACGCACACAAGCCGACACTCGGGCTGGTGCCGACCCGCGGTATGGTCCCGCCGGCCGTGCCCGCACTGCCGACCGACCCCGACCTCGCCGTCGCCGGTCCGATGGCGCGCACGGCCCGCGACCTCACGCTCCTGCTCGACGTCATGGCCGGACCGGACCCGCTGACGTTCGGTGTGGCGCACGACTTGACGCTGCTGCCCCCGCGCCACGAGCGCCTCTGCGACTTCCGGGTCCTGGTCCTCGACGAGCATCCGCTCATTCCGACCGGGTCCGCCGTGCGGGCGGGCGTGAACCGGGTGGCCGACGCGCTTGCCGACGGCGGCGCCCACGTCGAACGGCACAGTCCGCTGCTGCCCGATCTGACCGAAGCCGCGGTGCTCTACACGCAGTTGCTGGTTTCGAGCGTGACCGTACGTTTTCCCGTCGAAGCGTACGAGCAGCTGCGGACCCTCGCCGCCGGACTGAGCGCGGACGACCAGAGTCTCGATGCGGCACGGCTGCGCGGCATGGTGTTCAGCCACCGCGACTGGATCGAGGCGAACAGCCGTCGCGAGCTCCACCGCCACGGCTGGCGGCAGCTCTTCGCCGAGTTCGACGCCGTGGTGTGTCCCATCACGCCCACTCCCGCGTTCCCGCACGACCACAACCCCGATCCGAGGGAACGCCGGATCGAGATCGACGGCGTCGAGTATCCGTACTTGGACCAGCTCGTCTGGGCCGGTCTGGCCACCATGCCCGGCCTGCCCGCCACCGCCGTACCAGCGGGCCGGTCCCCCGAGGGTCTGCCGGTGGGGGTGCAGCTCATCGGTCCGATGTTCGAGGACCGCACCCCGCTGCGGCTGGCCGAACTGCTCGAGCAGAAGATCGGCGGCTTCCAGGCACCGAAGTAGGGCGTACGACCGGGTGCCCGTCGAGGACTGTCGCCGACTGAGGCTCAACGGCACAGCTCGTTCCCCAGCGCCGTGCGCGCGTACCGCACCGTACGGCCGCTGCGGGTGCGGCTGAGCAGGCCCGCGTCGTAGAGGACGGCCAGGTGCTGGCTGACCGCGCCGGGAGTGACGTCGAGGCGATGGGCCAGTTCGGTCGTGGAGGCAGGTTCGGCGAGGAGGCTCAGCAGGCGGGCGCGGGGGTGTCCGAGGAGCCGTATCAGGGCGCGGTCGGTGACCGGTGGTGGTGCCTCCGAGAGGGTGGCGCGGCCGCGGGCCGGATAGATGAGCACCGGCGGGCGCGACGGGTCGATCACCGTCTGGGCGCCACGGGCGAAGACCGTCGGCATCAGCACCAGGCCGCGCCCGGCGATGCGGATGTCGGCCGGCGGCCAGGGGGCCGTGTCGCGTGTGCGGGTCAGCCGCAGCTGTTCGCCGGTCCACACGAGTCGCGAGTCGAGGCCGACGAAGAGTGCCGCCGCCCCTTGCTCCGCCAACACCCGTGCCTGGTGGGCGAGATCGGCCTCCAGGATGCTCTGCACGCGCGGCCACCAGCCGTCGTTGAGGCAGGTGTGCCAGTAGGCGTCGACGGCGTCGGTGAGCCGGGCGAGAAAGGCCGCGGGGTCGGCCAGGCCCCGCGCGACGACCGGTGGGAGCGCGTCGTCGGTGCGGTACGTGGCGTGGAAGTCGGCGGTGACGACGTCCGGCGGGGTGCGGCGGACCTCGTCGAGTTCCTCGGCGAACGTGGGGCGGGCGCGGGCGGGGCGCGGGGTGAGGAAGTCGGGCACCCACAGCCAGGGGGCGATGAGTGCGGTGAGCAGTTCGCGGTCGAGGGTCTCCAGGCGTGGGCGGATGCGGCGCAGCCACGGCCGGTGATGCGGGTAGCGGGCCGGGTCGTGCAGGCAGCGCAGCGAGAACACCGCCTCCTGGAGCGGGGAGTAGGCGAAGGAGGTGGTGGCGAGGTCGCCGACGGCGAAGCGGAACTCGATCATTGAGCGCCACGCTAAATCATTGTCGGACGCCGGTGAAGACGGGGTTGGCTGTCGGGCATGACCACGACACCTGTCTCATCCGCCTCTGACCAGCACGACAGTCCCGAGGCGAGTCGCGCGACCCGTGCGGGCAGGCTCCTGCCGGCCGACCCGGTCCTGCGTCTCGCCACCGTGCTGACCGTCGTCAACTCCCTCGGCAACGGGCTCTACTTCCCGCTCGGCATCCTGTACTTCACCCGCATCGTCGGCCTGGACGCGACCGCGGTCGGCGTCGGGATGACGGTCGCGGGTCTGGTGGGTGTCGCCGCCGGGGTGCCCGCCGGGCGGGCCGCGGACCGGTGGGGCGCGCGGCGGGTCGGGGCCCTGATGTGGGGCGGCACCGGGATCGCCACGGCCGCGTACACCCTGGTGCACTCCTACACCGGGTTCCTCGTGACGGTGATCTGTGCGACGGCGTTTCAGATGGCGAGCCGCGGGGTGCAGGGCGCGCTCTACGCCGATGTGCTGCCTGCGGCCACCCGGGTGGAGGCACGGGCGTATCTGCGGATGGTGACGAACGTCGGGATGGGCGTGGGCGGCGCGCTCGGCGCGGTCGCTCTCCAACTGGACACGCGGGGCGCGTATCTGGCGGTGATCGTGCTGAACGCGCTGTCCTTCGCGGGTCCCGCGCTGCTGGTGCCGCGGATGCCGCTGGCCTCGCATGTACGCGAGCGGGCGGCGCTGGACGCCGACGCCCCCGCCGTCGACCGCTGGCGGGCGGTGCGTGACCTGCCGTTCCTGGCGGTGACCGTGCTCAACGCGGTGCTGGTCGTGCAGTACACGCTGTCCGAGGTCGGGCTGCCGCTGTGGATCGTGGAACGGACCGAGGCGCCGCGCTGGACGGCAGCCCTGCTGATGATCGTCAACTGTGTGCTGGTGGCGCTCCTGCAGGTGCGGGTCGCCCGCCGTGCCTCCCAAGTACCCAGCGCGGTACGGGCGATGGGCTGGTCGGGACTGCTGCTGGCCGCGTCCTGCGCGGTGTACGCCCTGTCCGCCGGCCTCTCCCCCGTGTGGGCGGTGCTGTCGCTGACCGCCGGTGCGGTGGTGCAGGTCTTCGCCGAGGTGCTGTCGGCGGCCGGCGGCTGGACCCTCGGGTACGAACTGGCCGACGCCCGCGCGCACGGCGTCTACCAGGGGGTGTTCGGCGCCGGGATGTCGGCCGGGATGATGGCGGGACCGGCCCTGGTCACCGTCACCGCCGTCGCCCACGGCACCCTCGGCTGGGCGGTGCTCGGCGTGGTGTTCGCCCTGGCCGGACTCGCGGTGACCCCCGCCGTACGCTGGGCCCAGCGCGACGGCGCCTGGCGAGGCGAACCGGCCTGACGCCGCACACCCACCGCTCACGCGGGCGGCTGCGCCCGCTCCGGCGTATCGAGGCCAAGGGCTGCGGCGCGGAGGGTGGTTGCCACACGGGTGACCACTTCGACACCCACCGGTCACACGGACGGCTGCGCCCCGTCCGGCGTATCGAGGTCAAGAGCCGCCGCACGGAGGGCCGTTGCCACCCGGGTGACCGCTTCGCTCGGTGGGTGCGGTAGGCGGGCCAGGAGGAGGCGGCGTTGTTCCTGGGGGCCGCCGCGGACCGGCAGGATGCGTACGCCGGGTGGTGCGGCGGGAGCGAGGGAAGCCGGGACGGTGGTCAGTCCGCAGCCGGCGGCGACCAGGTAGAGCTTGGCCAGCCAGTCACGGGCGGTGTGGGCGATGTCGGGTCGCTCGTCCAGGCCCGGCCACACGCCCATCAGACCGTCGGCTCCGGAGGTGGAACCGGTGATCCAGCGCTGACCGCGCAGGTCGGCCACGTCGACGAAGTCGCCGCGGGCGAGCGGGTGGGTGGCGGGCACCGCGAGGCGCAGGGCGCGTTCGGTGAGCGTTCGCAGCTCCAGCGGGGGTGACTCGGCGTCCGGCGGCCGGAACGGCGGCGCCGACGCGAGCAGCGCCAGGTCCAGGCTGCCGGCGCGCAGTGCACGTACCAGGGCGGGGGTGCTGCCCTCCCGGCCGACGACGTCGAGGCCGGGGTCCGTGCGGCGCAGTGCGATCAGGGCCCTGGGCACCAGCACCGCTCCGGCGCTGGGGAACCAGCCGAGCCGGACCGTCCCGGCCTGCCCGGGAAGGCCGGACAGTTCGCGCGCGGCCGCGTCGATCTCGTCGAGCACGACCGTCGCCCGGCGCATGACGAGATGACCCGCCGCGGTCAGCCGTACACCGTCACGCCTGCGTTCCAGCAGCTCGGCGCCCGCCACCCGTTCGATCGCGGCGATCTGCCGGGACACCGCCGACTGGGTGTAGCCCAGCGAGGCCGCGGCCGCGGTGAAGGTCCCCTGCTCGGCCACCGCGCGGAAGACGCGCAGCGCGGTCAGCGACACATCGGTGAAGTCCATGACGATTACGCATACCAGGCTTGCGTGACTTTCGTTGGACTCATGGTCCGCGCGTTTCTAGCGTGGCAGGCATGAACGCTTCACGCATCGCCCTCGTCACGGGCGCCAACCAGGGGCTCGGCCGCGCTCTCGTCGAGGGGCTGGCGGCCCGGATGGGCCCCGACGACCTGGTCCTGCTCACCGGCCGCAACCCGCAGCGCGTCGCCGAGGCGGCCGACCAGGTGGCCCAACTGCCCGGCACCCGCGGTCAGGTGCGGGGCCTGGTCCTGGACGTCACCGACACCGGCGCCGTCGACCGTTTGGCCGGCGAACTCCAGGAGCAGTACGGCGGGGTCGACGTCGTGATCTCCAACGCGGTGGCCCGGGTGCTGCCCGACGAGTCACAGGCCGCGCGTGCCGACGAGTTCATCGATGTCTCCAACACGGCCACGCACGCGATCCTGCGCTCGTTCGGGCCGGTCCTGCGCCCGGGTGGCCGGCTGCTCGTCGTGGCCAGCAGTCTGGGCACCCTCGGCCACCTCGACACGCGGCTGCACCACCTGTTCGACGGCGCGAGCCTCGACCAGGTCGAGCACGCCGTCGAGTCGTGGCGTAGCGCCGTCCGCGACGGGACCGCGGAGGAGGCGGGCTGGCCGCGTTGGCTGAACGTGCCCTCCAAGGTGGCCCAGGTCGCCGCCGTCCGGGCGGTCGCGGCCGAACGCCGCGCGGACGACCTCGCCACCGGCACGCTGATCGCCTCCGTCTGCCCCGGCATGGTCGACACCGCCACCTCCCGACCCTGGTTCGGCGACTACAGCCACGCCCAGTCCCCCGCCGAGGCCGCCCGGGCCGTGCTCGACCTGGTCCTCGCCGACGGTGTCGATCCGGCGCTGTACGGCGAGCTGGTCCGTTTCGGCAAGCCCCTGAACTGGTACGACGGCACGCCCCCGGTGGAGCAGGACCGGATGCTCACGCCCTGAGTCAGGGTTCGCGGTGCTCGTGTGCCGCCTGCTCCAGCGCCGCCGCCTCCGCCTCCGCCACGCGCGTCTCGGCCTCCACGTCGATCGAGCGGGTCAGCCACCAGTACAGCAGCGCGGAGACCGGAAGGCCGATGAACAGGGAGATGTCGGCTCCGCCGAGCGCGTCGGCGGCGGGGCCGACGTACAGGGTTCCGACGGAGAAGAACGGGATCATGACGGCGAAGCCGACCAGGTACGCGATGATGCCGTGCCAGCCCCAACGCCCGTAGATGCCGTTCGGGTTGAAGATCTCGGCGACGGCGTAGTGCCCGCGGCGTACGACGTAGTAGTCCATGAGGTTCACCGCGGTCCACGGGATGAACAGGTAGAGCACCAGCAGCAGGAAGTTGTTGAAGTTCGCGAGGAAGTTGGAGGTCGCGGCGAGCGCGCCGACCAGGGAGAGGGCGGCGGTCAGCCCGATGGTCAGCAGACGTACGCCGAGCGTGGGCTGCACCCGCTTGAAGGAGTCGATGGCGCTGATGAGGGTCAGGGAGCCGCCGTACATGTTCAGCGCGGTGACGGACACCAGGCCCAGGGCGGAGAAGAGGAGCACGATCGCGCCGAATCCGCTGAACACCTTGTCGCCGGCGGCGTTGATCGAGGGGATCGTGTCGAAGCTCTCGCCGGCCCAGGCGGCCAGCAGTGCTCCGAGCACCATCAGCCAGATTCCGCCGAGCGCGGAGCCGAAGTACGTCCAGTAGAAGGTCTTGCGGACCGTCACGTCCGGCGGGAGGTAGCGCGAGTAGTCCGAGACGTAGATGGCCCAGCTGATCTGGTAGCCGGCGACCACGCCGAACTGGGCGAGGAACGGCGTCCACTTGAAGGCGCCGAGGTCGAAGGAGCCCGCCGGGTAGTGCAGGGTGACCAGGATGCCGACGGTGAAAACCCCGAAGATGAGGAGGAAGGTGTAGGTCAGGAACCGCTCGGCCTTGTGGATGACGTCGTAGCCCACGAGTGCGATGACGAGCGCGACCACCGTGACCACGACGACCCAGAGCTTCACGCCGCCGTGCACCGTGGTGTGCATGGCGTCGGCGGCGAGGACGCTGTTGAAGACGTTGAACCCCGCGTACTGGACGTAGGCGAAGACCCACACCAGGAGGGCGCCGACGTAGCCGAACTGGGGCCGCGACTGGATCATCTGGGGCAGGCCCAGCTGGGGCCCCTGGGCCGAGTGGAAGGCCATGAAGAAGGTGCCGATCAAGGTACCGGCGACGATGGCCAGCAGCGACCAGATGAGGTTGCCGCCCTCGGTGATGCTGATCAGCCCTACCGCGAGGGTGGCGATCTGGGCGTTGGACATGAACCACAGGGGGCCCAGGTGCCACAGCTTGCCGTGCCGCTCGTCCAGGGGGACGTAGTCGATGGACCGGATCTCCAGGCCCGACACTCTCGGCTCAGCTGATGTGCTCATGACGCCTCCCGGGCCCAGTGTGCCTCTCTGGTCACTTTCTTCCCCTTGAGTGAGGAGGGCAAGCCGGTCCGGCGGCCACGCGGCGCGACGATCGGTCACGTTCGGTCCACGTGTTGCTCTGCTCACAATTCGCGCCAAAAGGGCCCTGCCGTGGCAGCGGTCACTTCGCCGAGCGGGCGTTTTGTTTAGGTTCGCAGTTCTGTGTCCCTGCCCTCCGAACTGCCGAGGTCCCTCACCATGGCGTACCGAATCCGCTCCTTGTCGCTCGCGGCCGCGATGTCGACGCTGCTCGCGGCCGGTGCGCTCGCCCCGGCATCGGCGGCCGCGGCCACCACGTCGACACGGTCCGGCTCCGCCCCGGCCGACTTCCCCACGTCGGTGGGGGCGCGGGGCAAGGCGCGGGTGACGGCCGCGGTGCTCGACCTGGACGGTACGGGCCGGACGCCCGCGGTGTACGGCGACGACGCCCCCTACGACACGGCGAGCATCATCAAGGTCGACATCCTTGCCTCGGTGCTGCTCCAGGTGCAGGACTCCGGGAAGGCCCTGACCGCGAAGGAGCGCGCCCGGGCCGAGGCGATGATCGAGCACAGCGACAACGCGGCGGCGAACGCCCTGTGGCGGCGCATCGGCCTCGCACCGGGTCTCAAGGCGGCGAACAAGCGGCTGGGGCTGACCGCCACCCAGGGCGGCCCCGACGTCAGGTGGGGGCTGACCCGGACCACGGCGAGCGACCAGATACGACTGCTGCGCGCGGTGTTCGACACCGGTCCCGCCCCGAAGGCGGGCTCGGCGCCCGCCCTCGCCGACACGTCCCGCGGTTACATCCGCACCCTGATGAGCCGCGTCGCCGACGACCAGTCCTGGGGTGTCTCGGCGGCCGCGGGCTCCGAGTGGGCCCTGAAGAATGGCTGGCTGCAGCGCAACACGACCGGGCTGTGGGACGTCAACAGCGTCGGCCGGATCACGACCGGCGGACACCACTACCTCGTCGCGGTCCTGTCGGACGGCAACACCTCGATGAAGGACGGCGTCGCACTGGTGGAACGGGCGGCCCGGGCCGCCGTCACCTCGACGACGGCCCACTGACGCCGACCCGGCTCCCGACGAGGTCAGAAAGACGCCGTCAGGAAGACGAGGTCAGGAAGGCTTCACCGCCGACACCGCGGTCGCGGTGACCTTGTTGTCGCACTCGGCGATCTCACCGTCCGACAGGGCGACCTGGTGGGCCCCCGACCCGGGCAGGCCGACCACCAGTGTCGGGTACACGGTGGGCTTCGCACCGGAGGCGCAGTAGCCGTCGGCCTCGCCCTGCACCTGGACGAAGGTCAGCTTCACCCATGCCTTGCCGCCCGGCGCGAGCTTCACGCTCGACGCGGAACCGGTGGGGGTGACCTTCAGCGGAGCGTTGTGGTCGGGCGAGCCGTTGCCCGCCCCCGCCACCGTCGGGTGGCCCTGCAGTACGCAGGCCTTGCCGGAGACGTTGGTGAACTCGACGATCGCGGCTCCGGTGCCGGTGCCGTTCGGACGGTTGGCAGCCTGGTACGCGCTCGCCTCCAGAGCGGTGACCGGACACGTCGGCGCGGTGCCGCCCGACGGGTCGGACGCCGGCGTGGCAGTCGCGCCCGAGGGGGTGGAGGTGCCGCCGCCGACGGGCTTCGAGGCAGCGGTGGCCGGGCTGGTGGGAGAGGAGGCCGTGGGGGAAGCGGCCGCGGTGGCCGGGGCCTGGGACGACTTCTCGGCCGCCGGTGAGCCGCCACCCGACTGGCACGCGGTCAGCGACAGGGCGGCCGCGATCGTGGCCATCGCCGACACGGTGACGCGGGTGGTGTTTCGGTGCTGCATGGGGTCCCCCGATTTCGAAAGTAAGCCGGTCGACCGGCTCTGTGCCGGTGTTCACGCACAGAGACAGACTCATCTGACCAGGGGTTCCGCTGTGGATCAGCTGTGACACGCCAGTGACACGAACCGGGCGGGATCGGCACGGAAGCACACGGCGCGGCCTGGCGTGCGGGGTGCGGGCCGGGGATCGTGGTGAAGGAGGGCCCTGTGGGCGAGCCGGCTTGGAGGCGGGTATGACGGTGAACCGGATCGGCCTGGTCGTGCACGGCGGGCGGGCGGAAGCCGTGGCCGCCGCGCGCGCCGTGCGTGAGTGGAGCGCCGAGCACTCCGTGGGGTGTGCCGACATCGACGTGTGGCAGGAGGGGGCGCGGCACAGCGCCCGGGAGGAGCTGGACGCCGCGGGCGATCCGGATCTCATCGTCACCCTGGGCGGCGACGGAACCTTCCTGCGCGGGGCCCGGCTGGCGGCCGAGAACGACGCCCTGGTCCTCGGCGTCGACCTCGGACGGGTGGGCTTCCTGACGGAGGTCCCCGCCACGGCCGTGCGCGCCGCGCTGGACGCCGTACGGGAGGAACGGATCACCGTCGAGAGCCGGATGCTCCTGACCATGCGGGCGTCCTGCCGGCTGGAGGTGCCCGAGCAGATGGAGGCGCTGGTGCACTACGCCCGTGGACCGATGCTGCCCCCGCCCCCGGTGCGTGTGGAGTGCGAGACCGGTGACGACTGGGGCGTCGCCCTGAACATCACCGCGCTGAACGACGTCGTCCTGGAGAAGCTGGCCCGGGACCGGCAGGTGTCCGTCGGCGTCTACCTGGCCGGCCGGCTCCTCGCGTCGTACTCCGCCGACGCGCTGCTGGTGGCCACGCCCACGGGTTCGACCGCGTACAGTTTCGCCGCCGGTGGTCCGGTCGTCTCGCCCCGTGCGGAGGGCCTCATCTTCACGCCGGTGGCCCCACACATGACGTTCAACCGGTCGGTCGTGGCCGCTCCGGACGAGCCCATCGCGCTACGGGTCCTGGATCGTTCGGGCCAGGCCGCCGTCAGCGTCGACGGCCAGGTGCGCGGGGTGCTCAACCCCGGGGACTGGATCGGTGTGTACGCCGCTCCCCGCCGGCTCAAGGCGGTGCGGCTCGGCCCGATGGACTTCTACGGCCGGCTGCGCGAGCGCATGAACCTCACCGACGCGCCGGCCGCGCTCGCCGACGGGGTCGCCGCTCCGCTGTGGCCGGTGACCTCGCCCCCGCCGGGCGACCTCGCGCACCTGGCGCTGCCCACCGCTCCCCGCGAGTCGCGGCGGCTTTCCTGAGGGCTGCCGCACGCGCCTCGGGGGTTTCGTAACGCCTCCGATTTCATCGGTCGTCCGTACGATCCCAGGGTCCGGCGCCTGCGCCATCGTCACAGCATGACTGACACCCCCCACCACGACGCCGCGCAGCCGCAGCGCGCCCCCGAGCCGGCCGACGCTCCGGCCGGCGCCACCCGCAGGTCCGTCATCGCCACCCTGGGCGGGGCCACCCTCGGCGTGGCCGCACTGGGGCTCGCCGCCACGCAGCCGGCGGCCGCCTCGGACACCCGCACCGCGACGCCCCGGCTCGCGGCCGCGTGTGTCCTCACGCCCGAGCAGACCGAGGGGCCCTACTACCTGGACCTGGAGACGGTCCGCAAGGACATCACCGAGGGCAAGGCCGGCGTCCCTCTCACCCTGCGCGTCACGGTGACGGACAGCACCACCTGCGTCCCGCTGCCCAACACCGCGGTCGACATATGGCACTGCGACGCGCTCGGGGTCTACTCCGGATACGTGGCCGGCGGTTCCACCCCGGACACGACCTTCCTGCGCGGTGTGCAGCTGACCGACGCCGCCGGCGTCGCGGAATTCACCACCGTCTACCCGGGCTGGTACGTCGGCCGGGCCCTGCACATCCATGTCAAGACGCATGCGGGCGGCACGGTGTCCAACGGGACGTACCACGGAGGCCATGTGTCCCACACGGGCCAGCTCTACTTCCCGGAGACGTACAACACCCGCGTCGCCGCCCTGTCCCCGTACCGGAACAACACGGCGACCCGCACGCTCAACGCCCGGGACGGCATCTACCGCAACGGCGGGTCCTCGACCCTGCTGACCGTCACCCAGGCGGGCAGCGACCTCGGCAAGGGGGTGACCGGAACCGTAGTCCTCGGGATCAACCCCGCCGCCACGCCCTGAGGCGAGGGTTTCGTCCCGGGAACGGGCGGCCAGGAAACGGGGATGACCCGGAGTCGAGCGTGTGAGGTATGCGGCGCGGCACTGATCACGAGACCGCACGGCGGCCGGCCGGCTCGGTACTGTTCCAACGCCTGCAGACAACGGGCGCTCAGGCGACGACTGGCGGCACAGCGCGCCGCGCCGGCCGCACCACCGGCCACGTCTGCCACCACTGCCCACGACCGGGTCCCGCTGTCGGCGCTCGACTCCTTCGTCGGCCGGCGGCAGGAGTTGTCCCGCCTGCGCGCGCTGCTGAGGAGCACGCGTCTGCTCACGCTCACCGGCGCGGGCGGGGTCGGCAAGACGCGGCTGGCGCTGGAGTTCGCCAGGGCGTTACCGAACCGCTTCGCCCGGGTCGACCTCGTGGAGCTGGACTCGCTGCGGGACTGCACGGTGCCGGCGCAGTCCGTGGCCACCGCGCTGGGCGTGGGCGAACGCGCGGGCCGGACCGGTGTCGACGGTCTGGTCCGGGCGATCGGTGACACCTCGCGGCTGCTGGTCCTGGACAACTGCGAGCATGTGGCCGAGCCGTGCGCCCGGCTGGTCGCGACCCTGCTCGGCCGCTGTCCTCGGCTGCGGATCCTGGCCACCAGCCGGGAGGCCCTGCGGGTGCCCGGGGAGACGGTGTTCCGGGTCGGCGAGCTGTCCCTGCCCCCGGCCGACGCCGGGGACGACGTGGCGGCCCTGCTGCGGGCGGATGCCGTACGGCTGTTCGTCGAACGTGCCTCGAACCGCTCGCCCGGCTTCTCGCTCGACCGTGGCAACGCTCGTCCGGTCGCCGAGATCTGCCGGCGGCTGGACGGCCTGACCCTCGCCGTCGAACTCGCGGCCCGGCACGTCGGCGCCCTGGCACCGAGTGACATCCTGGCCGGGCTGGACGACCAGCTGTCCCAGCTGGACCTCCTGGCCGACGGAAGCAGAACCGGGCCCCGACGCCACCGAGGGCTCGCCGCCGCCGTCGACTGGAGTCATCGGCTGCTGGACCCGGCGGAGCGGGCCGTCTTCAGACGCCTTGCGGTCCTGGTCGGCGGGTTCGACGTGGCCGCCGCGCGGTCGGTGTGCGCGGGCGACGGCATCGGACCGGGGCAGGTCTTCCGCATCCTGTGCGCCCTGGAGGCCAAGTCCCTGGTCGTACGACTGCCGGGAGACGCGGCGCCCACCCGTTTCCGGCAGCTCGGCACCATCCGCGCCTACGCCATGGAGCGGCTGCGCGCGTCCGGAGAGCTGCCCGGCACCCTGCGACGAGCCCTCGCCTGGCTGACCGGGCTGGCCGACCGTGACCGCGGGGATGTGTTCGCCGACCAGGCGAGCAGCCCGCTGGCGGCGGAACGGGACAATCTCGCGTCGGTACTGGCCTGCGCCACCGGCCAGGACGACGCCGCGCGGGCGCGGCTCACCCTCGAGCTGGCGCGGGTGCACTACCAGCAGGAGCAGCCGTCCGCCGCCCGCGCACTGCTGACCGGACCGCTGGGCGGAGCCGACGCCCCGGCGCCGGGCGGAGAGGTGCCCGCGCTCGCCGCGCGGGTGGCCTGCCAGCAGGCCGACCTGGACGAAGCGCTGCGGCGGGGCGAGCAGGCAGTGGCCAGGGAGCGGATGCGCCACGACCCCGCCGGTCTGGCCAACGCCCTGGACGCCCGGGCGGCGGCGCGGCTGTGCCGCGGGGAGTTCACCGAGGCCGTCGCGGACCTGCGCGAGTGCCTGGACGTCGTCGCCTCGCTCGGCACACCGGAGGAGATCGCCTGGTGCACCCATCACCTGGCCTGGGCACTGCTCCAGGCGGGCCGGGCACCCGAAGCCGACGCACTCATGGCGCGGTGCCTGCCGGTACTCAGGGAGCAGGCACCCTGGCCTCGGACCGCGGCCGCGCTGCACACCGCGGGGGCCGTACGCCTGGCTCTCGGGCATCTGGAGAGCGCCGAGCGACTGTTCACCGAAGTCCTGCGGATCACTCCCGGGACAAGCTTCCACTCCTTGTATCCCGTAGAGGGCCTGGCCCTCGTGGCCGCCGAGAGCGGGGACCCGCAGCGCGCCCTGCGGTTGTACGAGGCGAGCGCGCGGGCACGGCACCGGCTGGACACCGAGCCCGAGGCGCCCTGGCGACGCACGATGGAACAGGCGGCGGACCGTGCCAGGAAACTGCTGTCGCCGGCCGCTCGGGAGGCCGCCGTCGCCGGCGCACGGGGGCTGCACGGGGAGCGGCTCGTCGCGTACGCCCTGCGGGCGAGGCGCGGCGCGGACGAGGGGTCCCGGCTGACCGCACGGGAGTCCATGGTGGTCGAGCTGGTCCGAGAAGGGCTGACCAACCGACAGATAGCGGAGCAACTCAGACTTTCGGTGCATACAGTCGCCACACACCTCGACAAGGTCCGCGACAAGCTAGGTCTTCGCTCACGCACACAGATCGCCCTGTGGGCGGCCGACGAGAACCGGAAGCTTTGGTTCCGTGACATCCGTCACGCCCTCCCCGAGAGCTAGCCGTGCCGAATAGTAGATGCCGCTCTGGCGACATATGGGATTTGTCCGGCTTGACGTAGGAGACTGGCGGGTCAGACAGGACGGCATGCCCTCGGCTCGGCATTTCCGCCCGTTCTCCGAAGCTCATCGGGTTTCTGACGGTGCAACAGCAACTCACGCAAACTGCGAACGCCGGACCAGCACGCTCACCTGCCCTTGGCAAGGGCCCTCGGGATCTACGAAGCAAGGTAGTACGAAGGCTCTTTGCGCTCCCTGTGAGGCCTTTCTAAGAATGACGGCCCGCAGGAAGTTACCGGTGAGGTCACGCATGGCGAAGCATCGTAAGAAGCAGCATTACCGGCGGATGGTCATCGCGGCTGTCGCCTTGAGTGCCGTGGGCGTACCGACCGCCGCCATGGCCTGTGGCGACTGGGGGAACGACGGCGCACCCCAGGCCGACGGTGCCGGGAACTACGCGGCCCAGACCTGGCAGTACCAGACCCATCGCCATCACCACCACAAGAGCCACTGGAAGCGCCACTGGCAGGATGGCGAGACCGGCACGCCCACGCCGGTGCCGTCGAAGACCCCGACCGCCTCCGCGACCCCCCACACGACCGTCAAGCCGAAGCCCAGGCCCAAGCCCACCGCGACGCACAGCGTCCCCAGGCCGACCGCCTCCGCGACCCCCACCCCGTCGAGCACCCCGAAGCCCAGCGCCACGGCCTCCGGGGTCGCCGCTCGCATCGTGGCGCTCGTCAACGCCGAGCGCGGCAAGGTCGGTTGCCCGGCCCTGACGCTGAACGCGACCCTGACCAAGGTGGCGCAGGCCCACAGCCAGGACATGGCGGCCCACCAGAACATGTCGCACACCGGGTCCGACGGGTCGTCCCCCGGCGACCGGATCACGAGCGCCGGCTACAGCTGGAGCACCTACGGCGAGAACGTCGCCTACGGCTACTCCACTCCCGAGCAGGTCATGGCGGGCTGGATGTCCAGCCCCGGCCACCGCGCCAACATCCTCAACTGCTCGTTCAAGGAGATAGGCGTCGGCCTGGCACAGCCCAACAGCTACTGGACGCAGGACTTCGGCACCGCCCGTTAGTCAGCGCAACAAGAGGCCTCCGGCCGTCTCCTCACGCACCGCTCGGGCGGGTGCCGTGACGGGGGCGGCCGGAGAGCTTTCGGTACGCGTCTCCGAGCACCACAGCCTGGAACAGGGCACCCACGACGATCCCGGTCCACGGGAGAGGCTCCGGCAGCATCAGGAACAGCCAGGAGGTGGGCGCCGTGACCACGAACAGCAACAGACCGGCGAAACTGGCGTCCTGTTGCTCGACGAAGTGCGCGTCCACCTCGACATAGGCGAGGACGCCGACCACCATCGCCAGATAGCCCAGTGCCATCGGGTTGAGCAGGTGGTGGCGCACCGTCGCGGTGAGGGAACGCGGCGAACCGTCCATGGCGAAGAGCCTCCTGAGATCGTTTCCGGCTTCCAACGATCCGGCAGGAGGGCGACACGGGCCTGAGTAGCCGTACTCACGTTCGCACGCGCGGCTACCCAGGATGTCAACGAGCGGCGGTGTCCTCGGCCATCGTGCGGGCCGCGGCCGTGTCACCCGGGGCGGTCTGGAAGACCTTGGGGGCCGACTGCTCGGGCGCACCTTCGGCGGGGGCCGCGGACTGCGCGACGCCGTCCTCCTTCATGGCCTTGGCCTCGCTCTTGAGGATGCGCATCGACTTGCCGAGCCCGCGGGCGGCCTCGGGCAGCTTCTTCGAGCCGAACAGCACGATGACGACGATCGCCACGATCAGCAGGTGCCAGGGTTCCAGTCCGTTGCGCAGCATCCCACCCACCCCATCTCCACGCCGGGCAGCGGTGCGCGCCGGACGGCCGCACCTGTTGCCATGATTGCTACCTTGCGCAACTGTACAACGGCCATATTCCACCGGGCCTTCAGGTCAGGCGTCGGAGTCGGGCTTGCTCCTGGCCGCCGCGTAGGCCTGGGCCGGGGTCATGGGGACACCGTTGAGGCTGACCGTCTTGTAGGGGCTGACCTTGGCGCAGGTCTTGGCCTGGTCGGCGGTCTGGGCGTGCGCGTTGGAGACCGCGGCCTTGGTGTCGGCGGGCGCGGGCGAGGACGTACCGCCGCTGTAGCTGGTGCCGCTGGGCCAGTCGCTGCCGATCACCAGGGTCAGGCCGCTGCCGGCACCCTGCTTCAGATGCGAGGCGGACAGGCCCAGTGTCTTCGCGACCGTCTGCGCCTGGGCCTTCTCACCGGTGCCGTAGGTGAGGGTGGTGGTGGTCGCGGGGCTGGGCGCGTTGGCCGTGGTCGTGTCCGGGCTGAAGCCCTGACCGGTGAGCGCGGTCGCGATCGCGGAGGCCCGGCCGGTGACCGTGGTGCC